>JAIQFK010000004.1 GCA_020073305.1 Terriglobia bacterium | reverse complement strand
TCTTCCTTGACTACCAGCGGTTGCGTGTTGTTCTTGATCTGTTTCGGGAACACCCAGAGCGCGATTGTGAACTGGTTCAAGCGCAGAGAGGGGGAGTCCGGAACGATGATCTGGTTATTCGTTCCGTTGAAGCTCGCAGCCGTCCCCTGCTTTCCGGCGACCCCCATAGTGGGGCAGGCGCCGCTCGAGCAGGTGCCGGTATTGCCATTGCCCGAAGCATCGGCGAACGATGTGGCGCGGGAAGGTTCATCCAGCTTCCAGCCGCCCTGCAACCCCTTGCCGCTGCTCTTCGAGACGGACTTCTTGTCGGCTGCCGACACGGCGGGTGTCGTGGAACTGCATCCCGCGAGAGCCATGGCGACGATGCCAGTAGCCACCCTTGCGCACCATTTCATATGCTTTCTATCTTAGCAATACGTTACATTCGTTCACCGCGTTCACACCAGTCGTGACAGTGCACTCAATCGCGCAGCGCGGATACCGGGTCGATGCCGGATGCGCGCCAGGCGGGAATCCAGGCGGCGGCGAAGGCGGATGCGCCAAGCACGACGCTGACTGCGGAGAAGGTCAACGGGCCGCCCGGCGAGACGCTGAAAAGCAGGCTCGACATCGGGCGCGTGACGAACAGGCCGCCGGCCAAGCCGATCCCGATACCCGCCAGAGCCAGGCCCAGCGCGTGCTTGACCACGAGCCCGAGCACGTCCCCGCGCGCGGCTCCCAACGCTCGCCTGGCGAATAACACTTGATTTCCGGATCGACTTGTGCAAAAATCACGCGCAGAATTGCTCGGAGTACTTCTCGCGGCTGGTTTGAGGTGCGGCTGCAGTTCAGGATTCGGTCCCAGGGCAAGGTTACCTCTCATGGGCGGGACGGCATCAAGAGAGTTTACGTTGACCGGATTTTTTTGAAAGACGGTGTCATCGGCGCGTCAAGCGTCCCGACGTCAACAAAATGTTCCATGGTTTTCCGCAAGGTACCAACGCTGGTTGGATGGTGGATTTGGACATTCCATCATTTTCCCGCAGTGATGCATGAAAATATCTCTGAGGCCGAAAGCTTGGCGGGTGCGATCCGAGATCTCGGACTCGTCCTGTGACGATTGTGCGCCAATCCCCATGACCGGCGCGAGCAGTTCGCGGCCACTTGTATTCGGGCCAGCAGACGACGATGCGTTCGTCCGGCCGTATCTGCAGACACTCCTCAGGCGAAGCGACGCCCTTAACACCGCGGTTCACCAAGACGATGAGATGTTCTTGTTCAGGAAGAAAATGGTTGGTGGAGACGTCCTAAAGGCACTGTGTTCGTACTTCGGGTTGGGAAAGCAGGTTTTCGATGCTGCCGCGCAGATTTTATTGGCGCGGTTCGGCTCGCTCGAGAAGGTCTCCTCCATCCTCGACTTTGCCTGCGGATATGGACGTTCCACGCGGTTTCTGATACAAGAAATCCCTCCGGAACGTGTTTGGGCCTCGGACATCTCCGTGGGCGCGGTGCGCTTTCAGCAGGAACAATTCGGAGTGCACGGACTGGCCTCTACTGCCGACCCTCAGGATTTCAATTGTGATGAACGCTTCGACTGCGTTTTCGTGGCGTCCTTGTTCACTCATCTTCCGGAACGGGTGTTTGCTCTGTGGCTGAAAAAATTGTGGTCACTTCTGAAAATGCCCTGGGGTTGTCTCGTGTTCTCGGTACATGGGCCCGCCATCAATCCTAACGTGACTATGCCAGCATCCGGTTTCTGGTTTGAAGAGACGAGCGAGATCGAAACGCTACCGAAGAAGGATTACGGGTCCACGCTGGTGACGGAATCGTTCGTGAGGAACGCGATACAAGAAGCGACCGGAGGCGCAGGCTCCTATTTGCACATCGAGCGGGGCCTTTGCCGGCGCCAGGATCTTTATGTGGTCACGAGCGACCGCTTCCTGACGCCGACGAACTTCCGGTTCGGCCTGGGCCCTCAGGGATATCTTGAAACTTGCTCTCGGGTGACACCAAAGGTAATGTCTGTCACCGGATGGGCCGGGGATGCCACCCCTAATACTTATATTGACGAGGTGCAGATCCGTATTGATGGACGCATCGTGCAAAAGTGCATGCCCTTCGCTGAGCGGCCGGACGTTGCAGAGTATTTCAATGACCCAAAGTTCCTTAATTCCGGCCTGGGATGTAATTGCCTCGGACTTGAAGGAACAACTGGATCGAGCGCCCTAACGTTGAAGGCAGTTTCGAGTAACGGCCAGGAGTTCATTTTCTACCACGATACCCTTGCGAGGGCGTTTTCCGAACTAGCCCCACGGAAAGAAAGCCAGGGAAATTTTTGACACGCTTGTCCAGAGGATTTCCATAAACTCGATCCGTATTCCTCCAGTAGCGATCGGAGATCAGCAACGGCGCGAAGTGGGGCGTAGGTGAGTGAGGTGGACCCCACTGTTTGGACACCTGTCCCCGAAGGGCAGATCAGTTCATCCGCGCAGCGCCGTCACCGGGTCGATACCCGGATGCGCGCCAGGCGGGAATCCAGGCGGCGGCGAACGCGGATGCGCCAAGCACCACGCTGACCGCGGAGAAAGTCAGCGGGTCGGCGGGCGAGACGCTGAACAGCAGACTCGACATCAGGCGCGTGACGAACAGGCCACCCGCCAGGCCGATGCCGATACCCGCGAAAGCGAGGCGCAAAGCTTGCTGGACGACGAGCCCTAGCACGTCGCCGCGCGCGGCGCCCAAAGCCATCCGAATTCCGATTTCATTGGTGCGCTGCGCCACTGTGAACGCCATGACGCCGTATATTCCGATGGCCGCGAGCACGAGCCCGAGCGCTCCGTTCGCCCCGATGCCCAGGGCGAGCGACAACACGGCCACCAGGGTGAAGGCCGGGTTGCCGGCGAGAGAACGGAAACCGAACCTTACGTCCTGCCAGAGAGTTTCCATATTCGTTTTATGACGCGCCGAGGGGCGAAACGTCCCTGGTCAAGGCAACTGCATGGTCACTTCCCCAGCATGGGGAACAGCTTGCGCAGCTCGTCGTCAGTGGGCCGGCGGCCGTATTCGCAGACTTCGAAGGACTCGGCAATTTTCACCTGGGCAGCTCTTTCAACCCCATACCATTTCTCCAAAGCCTGGCGAACAGCGGGACTGAGGCGCGGTTCGCGGCGGGAGGCGAGCCATTTCTTGCGTTCCACCGGGTCTTTTGGAACCTGATCGAGAGTGTGATCTACCCACGGCAGCCACTCGTAGACCTGCGAGACGTGCGCATCCAAGGCGTCGACTTTTTTATCAAAGACGTCGTCGATGGCGATGGAGACGTCCGGACGAAACGGGTTCGGCCGCTGGAATCCATCTTCGAAATAGAAAAAAACCGGATTGTCGTGCAGCGGCGGGGTGTCCGGGCAGACGTTGGGCACGACGACCATATAGGCCGCGTCCTCGACCAGCACGCCGGTATAGCGATGGTCGGGATGGTAGTCGTTAGGGCGAGGCGCGAGCACGATGTCGGCGTTCCACTGCCGGATGCGGCGAATGATCTGCTCCCGAACCTTGAGGGTGGGCAGCAGCTCGCCGTCGTGATTGTCCAGGACCTCGTAAGTGACGCCTAGCCTCCTTCCGGCCTCTATGGCTTCCGCGCGGCGGCGCTTGGCCAGCATGCCGCCGCCTTCGCTCTGATGGCCGGCGTCGCCATTCGTCACCGCGACGAACTTCACGTGGTGGCCCATGGCGGCGAACTTGGCCGCGGTGCCTGCGGCGCGAATGTCGCAATCATCGGGATGCGCGCCAAACGCGATGACGCGCAGCTTGCCATCAGAACCCTGGGCGGCGAGCGCGGCGGCGCAGAGGAATGACAGCAGAGTTGGTTTGAGCATGACGGGAGAATTATAACAGCGGGATTTAGGATTTAGGATTTGGTTGAGGCGCGGGCGAGTCGAGATGCCGGTGGGCATGGCGGTGGATCTCGCCAATGCTAGCGCCGGTAAACAGGACCGCGATGAAGCCGACAGCCAAAGGCGGCAGCGTCATCACCACCCAAACCATCCATGACAGCTCAACCGCTACGTTGAGCTCCACCCCCAAGAGTGTAAGCGCCAGTTTGACCACGGATTGCAACACGCCCAGATTGCCTGGAGCGCTGGGGATCACCGTACCGATCGACTTGATCACCAGAACTCCGGCGGCAGGCCAGAACGAAAGGTCCATGTCGTAGCTGCGGAACAACGCCCACACCGGAAGAACCTGCGCGACCCAGTAGAGACACGTGATGCCGAATGTAGCCGCCAGCGTGCGCCAGTTGCCCAGCTGATGGATCTGATCGAGAACATGGAGAAACTCGCGGCCCCAGCGCTGGCTCGACAGAAACGAATGCGCGTGCTGTTTGCGGAAGAGGATATAGAGGAACAGCGCCGCCAGAACCGATACGCCAAACGCCAGAAATTGCGCGAAGTCGACCAGCGCTGGCGGCATGTTCATTTGTGACGCAGCGATCCAAAATGCCGCAACCAACCAGATGCCGTCCAGCACCCGCTCGATGACCATCGAAGTTAGGGTCAACGAGAACGGGATCTCTCCCCACTTTGCCAACAGGTAGCCACGGATGATCTCGCCCGGCCGCAGCGGCAGCACATTGCTCGCGAACAGGCCGATGTAGATAGCCTGGACCGTTTCTCTTAGACTCATGCACTCGACCGGGCTAAGAAGCACTCTCCATCGCCAACCTTGAATCACGTACACCGCAAGCTCCAAGACCACCGCCAAAAGCACCCACGCCCACTTCACCGAGAGGATGGCGGCTTGGATCTGGGAAAAATCGTATCCATGCAGAGCCCAAACCAGGCTGCCGGCGGAAACCGCGTAGGTCACCGTCATCACGAGCCATCCGGGGATCTTGCGGCGAGCGGATTTCGCCTGGAGGGAAGCCATGCTGGGCCGATTGTCCAGAACTTCATGATAGCAGCCACTTTGCGGGCCGCCGCCGGCGTGGCTCAAACGGATTGCAGTGCGGACGTTTGTGAGGTTTCTCACGGCCCCCAGTCCGCACACCGGCCGGAGGTCACGAAAATGCTCACATCCGCCCGGAGGTACCTTCCATGGAAAAATTTGCAGGGTTGTTGACCGCACTTGCACTTGCATGCGTACCGGCTTTTGCGCAAGCCGAGAATCATCCCCCTTCTACAACTGCGGTGAACATCCAACAGTGGCGCGGGACTTTGGTCGACGCCGCGTGCCCGGGCGCTTCTAACACGAAGACCGCGGATCAGAGCAGCGCTCCTGCTGCGCCGGGTCCCGCGGTGGATTCGGGGCGGCCGAAAAAGGGCCACGCCAAAGGAGAAAGCTCCCCGGCAGGCTGCGCCGTCAGCAGCTCGACCAGCGCTTTTGCGCTGCAAACGGACGGGGGCCAGGTGCTGAAGTTCGACTCGGTCGGCAACATTCGTGCCGCAGAAATGCTAAAGAGCAAAGCAAATTGGACCAAGGACCTCAGTGAAGGCAAGCCTATTCACGCTAAGGTATCGGGCACGCTTGCGGGCGAAACCATCACCGTTGCTTCGATCCCATAATCCGCAGCGGGTGGCGCCGGCCACACGATCGCCCGAAGTTCCGCTCCAAGCCCGGTTCGCGGTAAACTCCCCGTGTGAAGCCAATCGAACGGGTAGCTGTGCTGGGCGCCGGTACCATGGGGTCGCGCATCGCGGCCCATTTCGCGAACGCCGGAATCCCGGCCCTGCTCGTGGACGTCGTCGTGCCGGGCAGCGCGAATCGCAACGCGGCGGCGCTTGCCGGCCTTGAATCCGCTGCCAAGCAAAGACCTGGCGGGTTCTTTACCCCGGACGGCGCAAGGCTCATCACCCCGGGCAATTTTGAAGACCATCTGAAGGAAATCGGGCGCTGCGACTGGGTTCTCGAGGCCGTTACCGAGAAACTGGACATCAAGCGCGGGCTGATGGCCAAGGTGGCGAGCCTGCGCAGGCCTGGAAGCATCATCTCCACCAACACCAGCGGCATCCCGCTCGCCGCCATCTCCGAAGGCTTCGACAGCGAATTTCGGCGGCATTTTCTGGGGACGCACTTCTTCAATCCGCCGCGCTATCTGCATCTCCTCGAAGTGATCAGCGGGGCGGAAACGCTACCCGAGGTGCTGAGCTACGTTCGCGAATTCAGCGACTGGCGGCTGGGCAAAGGCGTCGTCCTCTGCAAAGACACACCGAACTTCATCGCCAACCGGATCGGCACGTTCTTCGGCTCGACGGTTCAGAAGATCACGGTGGAAGACGGCTACACGATCGAAGAAGTGGATGCGCTGACCGGACCGGCAATCGGGCTGCCCAAGAGCGCCAGTTACCGCCTGCTCGACATCGTCGGTCTTGACGTATGGGCGCTGGTGACGCGCAACCTGCACGACATGGCGCACCACGATCCATGGCGCGAGCGCTTCGTGCTGCAGCCGTTTCTGGACGAGATGGTGAAGCGGGCATGGCTGGGCGAAAAGCGCGGCCAGGGCTTGTACAAGCGCGTGGGCAAAGGCGCCGAAAAAGAGATCTGGGCCATCGACTGGAAGACGCTTGAATATCATCCCGCGCGGAAGCCGCACTTTCCTTCGATGGATGCGGCTCGAAACGTCGAGGACCTGGCGGAGCGCCTGCGCATGCTGGTGGCAGCCCAGGACCGCACCGGCTCGTTCCTGTGGAAGCTGTTCAGCGACCTGTTTCTCTACTCGGCCAGCGTGGTGCCCGAGATTTCCGACCGCGTGGTGGAGATCGACCGCGCCATGCGCTGGGGATACGCCAATAAACTCGGCCCCTTCGAGCTGTGGGATGCGCTGGGCTTTGAAGCCACCGCGCGGCGCATAGAGAGCGAGGGCCGCCCCTTGCCGGAAAATGTTCAGCGCATGCTTTCCTCGGGCGCGAAATCGTTCTATCGGCCGGCGGACCGTGAGAGCTGCCCCCACACCGAGTATTTCGACCTGGGGTGCGCGAGCTACCACACGCTCGAGGAGCGGCCTGGCATCCTGGCGATCGGAGACATCAAACGCGCGCGCGGCGTGGTGAAGAAAAATGCAGGGGCTTCGCTCATCGACATCGGCGATGGCGTGCTGTGCCTCGAGTTCCACAGCAAGATGAACTCGATCGGCCAGGATCAGGTCTCCATGATCCAGGCGGGAATCGAAGAGACCGCCCGCAATTTCCAGGCGATGATCATCGCCAACGAAGGCGAGAACTTCAGCGCCGGCGCCAACCTGATGCTGGTCCTGCTGGCCGCGCAGGAGGGCGAGTGGGATGAGCTGAACGCCGCGATCCATGCGTTCCAGCAAGCCAACATGGCCATCAAATATGCGCCGCGCCCTGTGGTGGCAGCGCCGTTCGGCATGACGCTCGGCGGCGGCTGCGAGATTGCTCTGCACGCGGCGCGTGTGCAGGCTTCCGCGGAACTGTACATGGGGATGGTCGAGACTGGCGTCGGCGTAATTCCGGCGGGCGGCGGCTGCAAGGAGGCGGTGCTGCGGACGGGCGATGCCAAACATGCCTTCGAGCTGATCGGCTACGCCAAAGTCTCTGCGAGCGCCGACGATGCGCGCAAACTGGGCCTGCTGCGTGACGGCGATGCCATTTCCATGAACCCGGAAAGGCTCATCCAGGACGCCAAAGCCCAGGCCCTGCTGCTCGCCGAGACACATGCGCTGGGCGTGCCGCGGCAAGATATCAAGGTGGGCGGCGCCAGCGCCTACGCGCTCATGAAGGTCGGCGTGTACATGGCGCGCCAGGGCGATTACATCACCGAGTACGATACCGTAGTTGGAGAAAAATTGGCATACGTGTTGAGCGGCGGCCGCCTCACCGGCGAACAGATGGTTTCCGAGCAGTATTTACTCGATCTCGAGCGCGAGGCGTTTCTGAGTCTGTGCGGCCGGCCCGAAACGCAGCAACGCATGCAGCACATGCTGAAAACCGGCAAGCCGTTGAGGAACTGAAAATGCAAGAAGCAGTGATCGTTGATTGTTTGCGCACGGCCGTAGGCAAAGCGCCGCGCGGCGCTCTGCGCAATTCGCGGCCCGACGATCTGGCGGCGGCGTGCATCCGCGCGCTTCTCGAAAAGCATCCGCAGGTTCCGAAGGACGAAGTGGATGACATGATTCTGGGATGCGCCATGCCCGAAGCCGAATCGGGAAACAACATGGCCCGCCAAGCGGCGCTGCGCGCGGGACTGCCGGACATCGTTCCGGGCGTGACCATCAACCGCTTCTGCAGTTCGGGGCTGCAATCCATCGCCATGGCCGCGGACCGCATCCGCTCAGGTGGCGCGCACATCATCCTGGCGGGAGGCAGTGAGTCTATGAGCCTCATCCCGCGTGGCGGCAACAAGCTCGCGCCCAACCCCTGGTTTGTCGACAACCGGCCCGAAGTTTACCTCAACATGGGGCTGACCGCCGAGCAGTTGCAGCGAAAGTACGGTATCTCGCGCGAAGACCAGGACGCCATGTCGCTGCGCAGCCACCAGAACGCGCTGGCCGCGCAGGCAGCGGGGAAATTCGACGATGAGATCGTCCCGTTTGAAGTCGAGAACGTGACTCCCAACGGCGCCAAACCGCATGTATCGAGGACCGTTTTCAACCGTGATGAAGGCCCGCGCGCGGATACCACCGCGGAAGCGCTCGCCAAGTTGAAGCCGGTGTTTCACTCGAGCGGCACCGTGACCGCCGGCAACTCATCGCAGACCAGCGACGGCGCGGCGGTCGCGCTGGTGATGTCGGATCAGAGAGCGCGCGAGCTCGGGCTCAAGCCTATGGCGCGCTTCGTCAGTTTCTCGGCCGGCGGAGTGCCGCCGGAGATCATGGGCATCGGCCCGGTGGTGGCCATTCCCAAAGCGCTGGCGCTGGCCGGCCTCAAGCTCGACGATATCGATCTGATCGAGTTGAACGAGGCATTCGCCGTGCAGGCACTGGCAGTGATCCGGCGCGCGGGGCTCGATCTCACCAAAATCAACGTCAATGGCGGCGCGATCGCGCTGGGCCACCCGCTCGGCTGCACGGGTGCGAAACTCACGGCCACCATCCTGCGTGAAATGCAACGGCGGAATGCAACCTACGGCATGGTGACGATGTGCGTGGGCGGCGGGCAGGGTGCCGCCGGAATTTTCGAAAGGATCTAACGTATGGCCACAGCGGCAGCCACACTCCCCAAAACCAAAGGCGGCGCATTTCTCATCGAAGACCGGGCGCCGGAGGAGATTTTCACTCCAGAGGATTTGACCAACGAGCACCGCGACATCGCACGCACCGCGGACGAGTTCTGGCGCAAGGAAGTCGAGCCCAATCTCGGTGACATCCTCGAGCACAAGCCCGGCGTGGCGCTTTCCATCCTGCGCAAGGCGGCGGAAATCGGCTTGACAGCCATCGTGATTCCCGAAAAATTCGGCGGCCTGGAAATGGACCTGGTCTCAGCCATGGTGGTTGCGGAGCAGATCTCGCGCGACGGTTCGTACTCCGGTTGGCACGGAGCGCACACCGGCATTGGCACGCTGCCCATCCTTTACTTCGGCACTGAAGAGCAGAAGCAGCGCTACCTGCCGAGGCTGGCCAAGGCCGAGCTTTTGGCCGCCTATGCCTTGACCGAACCCCATGCGGGATCGGATGCGCTCGCCGCCAAAACCCGTGCGGACCTGAGTCCCGATGGCCGGCACTACATCCTCAATGGCCAGAAGATGTGGATCACCAACGGCGGTTCGGCCGATCTGTTCACGGTGTTTGCCAAAGTTGGCGGTGAGAAGTTCACGGCGTTTCTGGTGGAGCGCGCGTATCCCGGCGTGAGTTCCGGCCACGAAGAAAAGAAGATGGGCATCAAGGGCAGTTCCACTACCGCGGTCTACTTTGAGAATGTCCATGTCCCTGTGGAGAACGTGCTCGGCGAGATCGGCCGCGGGCACATCATCGCGTTCAACATTCTGAACATCGGCCGTCTCAAGCTGGGACCCGCTGCGGTGGGCGGGTCGAAAAACGTGCTCGCCGTTTGCATCAAGTACGCCAAGGAACGCAAGGCGTTCGGGACCACGATCTCGCAATTCGGCATGATCCAGCACAAGCTGGCCGAGATGGCGATCCGCATCTATGCAGCCGAGAGCATGACCTACCGCGTGACCGGCCAGATCGAATCGCAGCTCGAAGGTTTTTCCTGGAACCAGTCGAACGCTTCGGAAACCATGTTGAAGGCCGTGGAGGAATATGCGGCCGAGTGCTCCATCATCAAGGTCTATGCGTCCGAGGTGCTCGATTACGTCGTGGACGAGGGCGTGCAAATCCACGGCGGCTACGGTTATCACCAGGATTACGCCGTCGAACGCGCATACCGTGATTCGCGCATCAACCGTATTTTCGAGGGCACCAATGAGATCAACCGGATGCTGGTGACCGGCATGCTGTTCAAGCGCGCCGCGCGCGGGCAGCTTGGCCTGGTGAAGGCCGCGCAGGGAGTCCTGGCCGAAGTGCTGGGCGGCCCGAGCCTCTCGAACGGCGCAATCGACGGACCCTTCGTGGAAGAAACCAGGCTCGTGCGCAACGCCAAGAAAATAGCGCTGCTCCTGATGGGAGTGGCGTACCAGAAATACCTGGCGGAACTCGATAAGCAGCAGGAAGTGCTGGCGGGCATCACCGACGTCATCATGGATGTGTTCGCGGCGGAATCCGCGCTGTTGCGCACGCGGAAACTACGGGCTGGGGGAAAAGGCGCACAGGCGGCGGACATGTGTGCGGTGCTGTTGCGCGACGCCATGGCGCATATCGAGGCCACGGCGCGCACGGTGCTGGCGGCATGCTCGGAAGGCGACAACCTGCGGGCGAATCTCGCCGTGCTGCGCCGCTTCGCGAAATACGAGCCGGTGAACGCGATCGAACTGCGACGCAAGATCGCCGGCCGGCTGCTCGATGCCGAACGATACCTCGTCTGAGCCGCAGCGCATCGTGGTCTTGGTCGGACTGCCTGGCTCGGGCAAATCCACTTACCTCGAGCGGCTGGGCGTCACGCCGCTTTCCTCGGACGCCATCCGCCAGTTGCTGGCCGATGACGCCACGGACCAAACCATCCACGCGCGCGTGTTCAACTCCATCCGCTATCTGTTGCGGCACCGCCTGGCGGTCGGGCGCCCGGTGACGTACGTGGACGCCACACATCTGACGCCCGAAGAGCGCCAACCCTACATTCGCATTGCTCGCAGTTACGGGTGCGAAGTGGAAGCCATTTTTTTTGATGTTCCGATAGAGGTCTGCATGGAACGCAACCGCGGCCGCTCGCGCGTCGTGCCCGAGGAAGCGGTGCGGGCGATGGCTGCAAAGCTCGTGCCGCCGGCGGTCGAGGAAGGGTTCAGCCGGGTGACGGTGGTGAGATACTGAGACAAGTGTTGATCAACGCGCACTATGAAAAACACGTGGGTGAGCTGATAGAGTTGGCGAGCCGTTTTGCAGCGGCATTGTCCAATGCCGGCATCGAATATCGAATCATCGGTGGGCTAGCCGTATATCTGCATATCAACGAGGTTGATCCGATCGCAGCGCGTCTAACACGGGACATCGACGCTGCGGTTAGTCGCGCCGACATAGAAAAAATAGCCCAGATTGTCAGGCCGTTTGGCTTGGAATTCCGCCATGCCGCAGGCGTCGACATGCTGGTCGATGCCGAGCGGCCAACCGCACGACGAGCCGTGCATCTTGTCTGTGTTCGGGAGAAGGTGCGTCCCGAATATACGGAACCGGTCCCAGGATTTTCCGGGGCGCCCACAATTCACGGCTTGCTCGTCGCCCCTGTTGCCGACCTTGTCCGCATGAAACTCACCAGCTTCCGCCTCAAGGACAAGGTCCATATCCAGGATCTCGACGGCGTCGGCCTGATCACTCCGGAAATCGAAGCCGGGCTCTCGGAACCGCTGCGACAGCGTCTCGCCGAAGTCCGCGCCTCTGACTAAAATCCTCCCGGCACAATCCAGAAACTCTCCCGCCACGTGCCGCCCGGCGGAATGCTCTGCAGTTCCTTGTAAACTCCCGTATGTGCCAGATTGAACGCGTTCGTGATGGCCGACATGGGTTCGAAGCAGATGAAGTCTTTCCCGGGCGGTGCGTAGACGATCGCAACCGTGTATTTCGGGCCGTAGATCACGGAAATTTTGCGACCGCCGGCCTCAACCCAAAACTCGGCGCGCTCGTCTTTGCCGCGAACCAGGTTCGTGAAGACGTCGTCAAGAGGCGTCGTGGCCAGAGGGGCAGGATCGGGCAGCGTCACCGCATTGCGCGCGCCGGTCGGCGTCAAATTGGGGAGGAGTTCGACGTGCTCACGCGCCGCCACATGTACGTTCCACTGCTCGCGCGCGGTATCCGGCACCTGAAAGTAAGGATGGTAGCCCACCGCGACGGGCATGGGCTCGCTCGATTCATTTTCGAGTGCGGTTTCCACTTCGAGCGCGCCGCCTGCAAGCCGGTACGTCATCTCGATGGAGTGCGCGAAGGGAAACTGCGCCATGAGATCCGGATAGCGCCAGAATTCGAGACGGCTGGTCACACGCGCCGACTCGCCGTCCGCCTCGATCTTCGTCACCTTCCAATATGGCGAGAACAAGAGCAACCCGTGAATCGGATGTTGATTCGGATCTCGCCGCAGGTTGCCCAACGCCGGATTCAGCAGGTATTTCCTGCCATTGGCGTAAAATGCGTCCTGATCGAAGCGGTTGGCCCATGGCGCGAGAAACGGCACGCCGCACAGCACCGGCTTGGCTTTCATCTCGGGCAGGCTCTTGAAGGGAAACCACAAAATGTTCTTTCCATGCACCGACATCGCATAGGCGATGTTCCCGATGGACGGCACAATGGAGACTTCGATTCCGCGCGCACGATCGGCGAGCTGAACGATCTCGAAGCCGTCGATCACTGCTTTCCCGGTGGAGTAATTGGCGGCTTCAGTCATGATGGGGAGGACCAGCGCCCAGGCCAGACGCTTCATTCGTCTTCGGGTTTCAAAGCGAGCGCCGTCTCGCGCTGGCAGCACCAGCACGGGCCAGGTTCATACTGGCGGATGGAGCAGACGTCGCACCAATAGGTGATGCGAAAACGCTTGCCGTCTTTGATGACGTGGAGCGCCTGGGTATAAAACGCATCTACTTGAAAATGATCCGCCGCAGTGAGGTGGCCCTTCGCTTCCAGATCCACCCCGGCAAGACGCTTGTCGTGCAGCACATGCTCCGTCGATCCGTCGCCTTCAAGCACGATCAACCTATGATCTGCCGATTCGATGGCGGGAGTCTGATTTTCGCGCTGGATCAGCTTGCCGCGAACGGTGGTCGCGGGCGTGTCAACGCCCTTCGGCGAATCGGCAAAACAAGCCGAGGCAAACACTGCGAGCAGAAGGATATGAAACAGACGCACCCTCATATCTTACCGCCGGCCGAAGCCACCGCCGTCCACCTGATACAATTTCTCTTTCTCAACATGCCCGCGCGCGTTTCGCTCTTCGTCACCTGCATCGTCGATCAGTTGTTTCCCAAAGTGGGCCTCGCGGTGGTGGATGTGCTCGAGCGCCTGGGGTTCCAGGTCGACTTTCCGGAACAGCAGACCTGCTGCGGGCAACCGGCGTTCAACAGCGGCTACCGCGAGGAAGCGCGGCAGGTAGCGCGCCATTTTCTCGATGTATTTCATGACGCGGACTACATCGTGGTGCCCTCGGGATCGTGCACGTCGATGATTGCTCATCACTTCGAAGACATCTTCGACAAAGAGCCGGAAAACCTGGAGCGAGCGCGCCGGCTCGAATCGAAGGTGTACGAGTTCTCACGTTTTCTGCTGGAGGTGGCTGGCGTTGATGACGTGGGAGCGCGGCTGGACGAAGTGGTCACGTATCACGACAGTTGCCACGCGCTGCGCGAGCTGAAGGTCAAGGACGGGCCGCGCCGCCTGCTCGGCAAGGTACGCGGGCTCGAGCTGCGTGAAATGGATGCCGCCGAAGAGTGCTGCGGTTTTGGAGGAACGTTCTCGGTGAAATTCGCCGAGGTCTCAGGCGGCATGGCGCGCACCAAGATCGATTCCATCGTGCGCACGGGAGCATCGGCCGTAGTCTCGGTCGATTCCAGTTGCCTGATGCAGATCCAGGGGGCAATCTCGCGCGTCGGCCTGCCCATTCGCACCCTGCATCTCGCCGAAGTGCTGGCCAGCCGGTGATCCATGTCCGCGATCTTTGACGAAAAAATTCATCAGACGCTGGCCGATTCCAAACTGCAGCTCGCCATCTTCGCGGCTACCGGCCGCCTCATGGAGAAGCGCCGCAAAGCCGTCAACGCCGACGCCTGCCCGGATTACCAGGAGCTGCGGACCCAGGCTCATGAGGTCAAACGCCACACCATCGATCATCTGGATTACTACCTGGAGCTGTTCGAACGCAACGTCTCGGCGCACGGCGGCAGGGTGGTCTACTGCAAAGATGGCACCGAGGTCGCCGATTTCGTGCTGGGTCTGGCCAGGCAACGCCGCGCCAGCCTGATCGTGAAGTCAAAATCCATGACCACCGAGGAGGTCGACCTGAATGAGCGGCTCGAACACCATCAACTCGAGTCGGTCGAGACCGACCTCGGCGAATACCTGATTCAACTGGCGCATGAGCGGCCGTATCACATCGTGGCCCCGGCACTGCACAAAACCAAAGAGCAGGTGGCTGATCTGCTCACCGAACGGCTCGGCGTGCCGCGGGAGACGGTCATCGAAAAGCAGACCATGATCGCCCGCGCCGTTTTGCGCGAGAAGTTTCTGGCCGCGGACATTGGCATCAGCGGCGCCAATTTCCTGGTGGCGGATTCGGGCGCCATCGTGCTGGTCGAAAACGAGGGCAATGCGCGGCTCACCACTTCGGCGCCGAAGGTTCACATCGCCATCGCGGGAATCGAAAAAATGATTCCCCGCGCCCAGGACCTGGCGGTGTTCCTGAGGCTGCTGGGACGCAGCGCCACCGGACAGCCGCTCACCGTGTACACTTCGTTCCTTTCCGGGCCGCGCCGCGGTGACGAGATCGACGGGCCGGACGAGTTCTACGTCGTGCTGCTGGATAACGGACGGACGAAAGTGCTGGCCGACCGCGAAAAGCGCGAATCGCTGTACTGCATCCGCTGTGGAGCGTGCCTGAATCACTGCCCGGTGTATCGCAAAATCGGCGGCCACAGTTTCCCGTGGGTCTACTCCGGGCCCATCGGCGCTATCCTGACGCCGCAGTTTCTGGGCGTGAACCATGAGCCCGGCCTGCCTTTCGCGTCGAGCCTGTGCGGGGCATGCGCCGAAGTCTGCCCGGTCAAGATCGACATCCCGAAGATTCTGCTGGACCTGCGTTCGGATGTGAAGAAGTCCGAAGAGCGCGAAGGCGCAAGCCGGCTCGAACGGTTCGCATTTCGCGCATGGGCTTGGGTGATGCGTCACCCACGCCTGTACGAGATGGCGGGAATGGCGGCCGCGTCGCTCGCGCCCTCGCGAGACGGTGGAGGCTGGGTTCGCAGCGCACCATCGGGGATTAAGGTGGCGCCGTTGGACGCGTGGCTCAGCCAGAGAGATTTGCCGTCCGCGCCCGCGAAAAGCTTCCGGCAGTTGTGGCGGGAGCGCCGCTGATGTCGCGCGAACATGTGCTCCACAAGGTTCGGACCGCTCTGGGCCGCAGCACCGGACAGCCAGTTGACCAGCCGCCTCCGGTTCGCTTGAACATTCCGGCAGCCGGCATCGAATCCCGCATCGCTGTTTTCTGCGAGCGCATTGAGGCGCTAGCGGGCCACACGCATCGCGCGGCCTCTCTCGAAGGGGCCCGCAGTTACGTCGAAGGCGTTCTTGCGGGCAGAAAATCGGCTGCTTCGAATGCTCCCATTCTGCGCCAATGCGGTATCACGGCGCTCCCAGGCGTTGAGAGCGGCGTCATGGATCCGGTAGCGTTGCGCGCGCTATGCGCGAGCGCCGCCTGCGGAATCACCGGAGCCGATTACGCGCTTGCCGACACCGGCACGCTGGTTATGCTCGCCAGCCCTCAGGAAGCACGCCTGATCTCGCTATTGCCTCCCGTGCACATCGCCCTCGTCGAGCGCGGGCGACTCCTGACGGGGCTCGACGAGCTGCTCTCGATTCTCCCGTTCCCCGCCGAACAAACCAGTTCCATGGTGCTGATCACCGGCCCGAGCCGCACCGCCGATATCGAACAGATTTTGGTCCGAGGCGTCCACGGGCCTGGCGAGATTCATGTCGTGGTGGTTTGAGGCGCCGCGCCTGCGAGGCCGATCTCGGCGGCTCTTCCCTGCATCGCGTTGATGCAGAAGGCAATGTGCTCGTCCAGATCGATGCCCAGCTCGGCCGCGCCGTTGACGATGTCCTCGCGGCTCACCGAGCGCGCAAAGGCTTTATCTTTCATCTTCTTACGCACGGATTTGGCGTCCACTTCGTGCACCGAGCGTCCCGGCTTCACCAGCGAAACCGCCGTAATGAATCCTGCCAGCTCGTCACAGGCAAACAAGGTTTTTTCGAGAGCCGACGCGCGCGCCACCCCACTATAGTTAGCGTGGGATAGGATGGCGCGCCGGATGTCCTCGGGAATGCCACGAGCGGCGAGGATCGGCTCGCCCTTCATCGGATGGTCGGGCGCGTCGGGGTGCATCTCGTAGTCGAAATCATGCAGCAAGGCCGTAACCGACCACTTGGTTTCGTCCTCGCCATGCTTCCGGGCATAAGCGGCAACGCAAATTTCCACAGCCAGCGCGTGTTTGCGGAGGTTTTCCGATTTCGTGAACTCATACAAAATCTGAAGCGCTTGGTCTCGCGTAATCATCATCGGTACGTGTACCACATGGAAGGCTGCAAAGGAAATTCCAAAACTGGAATCCGGCAAACAAAAATTAACAACCTGTCCATACTGTGAGATACGTGAGGGTTAAATCCGAAGTGAACTCTTATGTGGTACACTCTTACAGATCTTGACTCGCAGGCTTCCAAAACCTGTAACGACGGATCTCCCATTAGCGTCGAAGGTTAGTAGCGGAGACGCGAACACCTGGGATTTTGAATGCCTGAACTGTTACAAAACACCCCTTCTTCGGGGGTGACAGAAACAAACGCGGCACCGCACGTGATCGATGCGGAAGACCACCTTGCCCGGCTGTATGTTGCCACGGTGGAGGAACCCTGGTACCGCTCTTTTATCCGTAACATACGCGAGGCGATACATCCGCCGCAGCTTCCTCCGCTCCAGGTAACCTCCAGGCCCGTGGCGGTAAAGGAGATCTGGGGCCTTTACGGCAGGGACAAGAAATCGAACGCCATGTCGCTGGCGATTCATACCACGGTGGTGGTTCTGCTGTTTACCGTTGCTTCCAGCAAAGCCGTGCAGCAGAAAGCCAAGGAAGTGGTGTCGTTGATCCAGCCCGACATCGCTCCGTACATCCCCAAAATGGCGGAACAAAAGAACCAGATGCAGGGCGGCGGCGGTGGCGGCGACCGTTCACCTCTTCCGGCCAGTAAGGGCCGTCTGCCCAAGCCTTCGATGAAGCAGTTTACGCCGCCCATGGCGGTGATCAACAACCCCAACCCGAAACTGGTGATGGACCCGACAATCATTGCACCGCCGGATACACCGTTACCCAATGTAAACCTCCCGAATTGGGGAGATCCGCTGGCTAAAATGGGGCCGCCCTCGAATGGCCCTGGCTCCGGTGGCGGTATCGGATCGGGCTCCGGCGGCGGCGTCGGGTCTGGCAAGGGTGGCGGGTTCGGTCCCGGTGAAGGCGGCGGCATGGGCGGCGGGGTGTTCCGCGTAGGCGGCGGCGTCTCCGCACCGGTCGTGCTTTACAAGGTCGATCCCGAGTACTCCGAAGAAGCCCGCAAGGCGAAATATTCCGGAACCGTGGTGTTGCAGTTGGTCGTGGATGGCACTGGAAAGGCGCGAGACATCCGCGTCGTTCGCAGCCTGGGTCTCGGCCTGGATGAAAAGGCCATCGAAGCCGTGAACAAATGGAAATTTCGGCCGGGCTACAAGAACGGGCAGCCCGTGGCAGTGATGGCGACTATCGAAGTGAATTTCCGGCTGCTCTAGAACGCCGTTACTTCTTTTTAGCGGTAAACGTTCCCTTCCCCACGTCTCCGTATTCGACGTCGCCCTTCATGCGCGTCGGGCCTTCTACCGTTCCCTTGTAACGCACTTTTCCGTCGAGGTCGGGAATTTCGAAGGTGAACTCCACCTGATCGCCTTTCACCGTTCCTGAGAGCTTGGCGGTGCCGAACATACCCGAGTATGTCCCGCTGAGCTTTTCGTCCTCCTGCTTGAACTCAAACGACGGGCTGCCGCTGCCTTGGGAGGTATCGACTGCGAACAGCCAGGACCCCGAAATGTCCGCCGCGAGAGCAGCACACGCCAAGGCAATAGCCAGCATGGCAATCCGTAGTAGCCGATGTTGCACGAGTTGTCCTCCTTTTTTACTTTTGGCCGCGAAGGTAGGCGTCGTCGCCGCGAATCCAGTCCTCGCGGGGCGGAGAAAACAGATCCGTG
This sequence comes from Terriglobia bacterium, assembly GCA_020073305.1. Classification (GTDB taxonomy): domain Bacteria; phylum Acidobacteriota; class Terriglobia; order Bryobacterales; family Bryobacteraceae; genus QHXW01. Next base: position 302,589 of record JAIQFK010000004.1, on the reverse strand, counting down.
GCGAGCGAATCCTCCAGCGCCTCGACCAGGTGCGGCGCATGGGGCGGAATGGTCAGGGTTTCGCCCGCACTGAGAATCTGTTCCTCGCCGCCAACCACGAAACGCAACCGCCCGCGCTCGATCATCGATATCTGCTCGCTCACATGGTGATGTAGCGGCACCACGGCCCCCTTGCGGAGCCGTATACGCGCGACGGTCATGGTTTCCCCGTGGATGACCTGGCGGGAAATGCTGGGATTTAACTGCTCTTCAGGTAGCAGCGACCAGTTGTGAAGCATCACGGCGACCCGGTATTCTATCATGGGACGGATGAAGGGCATCGTACTGGCGGGAGGGAGCGGAAGCCGGCTGGCTCCGTTGACCAAGATCACCAACAAGCATCTGCTGCCGATCTACGACAAGCCGATGATCTACTACCCCATCCAGACGCTGGTGGATGCGGGGATTCGCGACATTCTGGTGGTGACGGGGGGCAAGAACGCGGGGGACTTTCTGCGTCTGCTGGCCAACGGGAAACATTTTGGCCTGAAGCACATCGGCTACACCTATCAGGAGGGCGAGGGCGGGATCGCCGACGCTCTGGCGCTGGCCGAACACTTCTCCGAAGGCGACAAGATCTGCGTGATTTTGGGGGACAACATCATTCAGGGCAGCATTCGCGCGGCGGTGGATGAATTCCGCGAGCAGGCCCGGGGAGCGCGCATCCTGCTGAAGAAAGTGCCGGACGCGGAGCGCTTCGGGGTAGCGGAGATCGCCGGCAACCGCATCGTGAATATCGAAGAGAAACCCAAGCGGCCGAAGTCGGATTTCGCGGTGACGGGCATTTACATGTACGACGCCACGGTTTTCGAGAAGATCACGACGCTGGTGCCTTCCGGGCGAGGCGAACTGGAGATCACCGATGTCAACAACGCGTACATCCGGGAAGGCACGATGACCTTTTCGTTCCTGGAAGGCTGGTGGACGGATGCGGGCACGTTCGAATCACTGCTGCGCGCCGGTAATCTGGTGGCACAAAGCCGCCAGCCGGCTTCCCGCGTGCGGGAGAAAGTGAACGCTTAAATGGCGAGCTCAGCAGAGTCGATTACCGAGGCGCGCAGAGTAGCGCGGGCAGGCGCATTGGAGCTGGTGCTACCGGTGTGTGAGAAGGGCCTCGGCTCTGTGATCTTGAAAATTGATTCGCCGCAGCTCATTGACGGAGTGCGGCTGGAGCCGGTGACTCTGTGGCCGGACGATCGCGGCTATTTTCTCGAGATCCAGCGTCTGGGACAGGGGCTGGCGCGCGCGTTTCCGCCGCAATCGACGCAGATTTCAGCCGCGTACAATTATCCGGGATCGATCAAGGCGTTTCATTACCACCTGCATCAGACCGACTGCTGGGCGCCGGTGGTGGGGCTGCTGCAAGTGGCACTGATCGATTTGAGGATGGGTTCGCCCACCTATGGCGCGCGCAACACGCTGTACACCGGGGTGCTGCGGCCGTGGCAGATTCTGATTCCGCCGGGGGTGGCGCACGGCTACAAAGTGATCGGCTCCGATCCGGCCATGCTGGTGTATCTAACCGACCGCATCTACGACCCCAAAGACGAAGGCCGCATTCCCTACAATGATCCGCACATCCAGTACGATTGGGAGACACAGCATAAGTAGGGCGAGAAGGGGGCCTGCCCCACCTCTATGAAACTCCTGGTCACGGGCGGAGCGGGATTTATTGGCTCGGCGTTTGTGCGGCTGTTGCTGGGCTCGGCGGACGCGCCGCGTGTCATCAATCTGGATAAGCTGACTTACGCGGGGAATCTGGAAAACCTGGAGGCGGTAGCGGCGCATACCAACTACCGGTTTGTGCACGGCGATATCTGTGATACCGCGCTGGTGGATGCGCTCCTTACGGAAGAAAAGCCCGATGCGATTGTCCACTTCGCGGCCGAGTCGCACGTGGACCGCAGCATCTTCTCGCCGAGTCCGGCGTTTGAAACCAACCTGCGCGGGACGTTTACGCTGCTCGAAGCTGCACGCGCGCACCAGGCGCCGCGGTTCGTTCATGTTTCAACTGACGAGGTGTACGGCAGCCTGGAAGCGCCCCTCGAAGCCGACGAAAGCTTTCCGCTGAATCCCAGCAGCCCGTATTCGGCGTCCAAAGCGGGGTCGGACCTGCTGGCGCGCTCCTACTTCACGACCTATAAGCTTCCGGTGCTGATCACGCGAGCGTCGAACAACTACGGCGCGTATCAGTTTCCCGAGAAGCTGCTGCCGCTGATGATTTCGAATGCGCTGGAGGGCCGGCCGTTACCGGTTTACGGGGATGGCCTGCAGGTGCGCGACTGGCTGTACGTGGATGACCACTGCCGGGCGATCCGCGCGGTGGTGGAGAAAGGGCGGGAGGGCGAGATCTACAACATCGGGGGCAGCCGCTCGCTGCCGAATCTGGAGGTGGTGCGCAAAATTTTGGCCGGGACGGACGCCTCGGAAACGCTCATCCGGTACGTAGAAGACCGGCCGGGCCATGACCGCCGCTACGCGCTGTCGAGCGTCAAGATCATGCGCGAAACCGGCTGGGCTCCGCTGACGAGTTTCGAAGACGGCCTGGCGCGCACGATCGACTGGTACCGGCAGAACGGGGCATGGGTCGAGCGGGTGAAGTCGGGCGAGTATCGCAGCTATTACGCGCGAAATTACGACAACCGGGGAAGCGAACTGCGCCGGACCGGTAGCGCGCGCCGTGTTCCCAAACCCTGACCATGCGCGTGGCCCTGGACGCCACCCCGCTGACGCTGGCGAGCGGCGGGCTCGCCCGCTACACGGCCGAGTTGAGCCGGGCGCTCGCCGAAAATGACCCCGGCGATGAATTCGCGCTGCTCAGCGACCAGCCGTTTCCCATGCCAGAGCCGCAGCCAGGCAACCTGAAACGCGGCGGGCTGCCGCGGAATCGATTGGAGCGGAAGTGGTGGCTCTGGGGCGTCGATCGCGAGATGAGCCGTCAGTCCTCCGAGCTATTTCATGGCACAAACTTCGCCGTACCATACATCCCCCGCCGGCCCAGCGTGGTCACCATTCACGACTTATCGCCGTGGATGAATACGGAATGGCATCACGACGCCGAACGCGTGCGACGGCGGACCCCGCCACTGGTTGGGCTGGGAATCGCGACGATGGTCATTACGCCGACGGATGCCGTACGAAAGCAGGTGATTGAATTTTTTGGGGTGCCCTCATCACGAGTTGCGGCCGTCCCCCACGGCGCTTCCGAGTTATTCAGGCCCGCCGAGCCCGCGCCCTCGGCACCTTATTTTCTCTACGCCGGCGCGCTTGAGCCGCGGAAGAATCTGCACGAGTTGGTGGAGGCCTGGCGAACCGTTCACGGCCGCCATGGCGTGGATCTCGTGCTGGCCGGGCGGCGCCGCGCGGATTTCGCCGAACTGCCTCCGGAGCCCGGTTTGCGCATCCTCGGCGAGGTGAGCGATGACGATCTTCCACGGCTCTACTCCGGCGCTGTGGCCGCGGTTTATCCATCCCGGTACGAAGGCTTTGGCCTTCCCGTGCTCGAAGCCATGCAATGCGGAGCCTGCGTGCTGATCTCGCACGATGCGGCACTGCGCGAAGTGGCGGGAGAGGCGGGAGTCTGTCTGGACGGAAACCGAGAGTGGGCTGAAGCGATGTGCGCCGCCGCCACTCATCCCATATGGCTGAATGAGCAGCGGACGAAATCGCTAGCACGCGCCCGCGAGTTCTCGTGGACTTCGACCGCACAGCGCACGCGCGAAGTCTACCTGGAAGCCAAGCGCCGCTTCGAATCGTGATATGCCCGACCGGTACGCACTCTTTCTGGTTCCGGAGGCGCCGTATCCCGCGCGGGGCGGCGGGGCGCTGCGTTCGGCTTCCTTGCTCGAATACCTTGCCGGGCGATACGAAGTGGACGTCATCGTCTTTCGCGAGCCTGGGGCGGCAGACCCCACGGAGCTCTTTCCCCGAGGAATCGCGCGGGAGATTCATGTGCTCGAATTGCCGCATCATCGCAAGGACGCGATTTCCCGGGTGGTGCGCAATACGGGGAGACTGGCTCGGGGAGTCCCGCCGCTAGTCGACCGGTTCGCAGGATTCGCCGATCGCATAGCGGCGTTGGTACGCGGCCGGAGCTACCAGGTTGCGGTCATCGAGCACTTCTGGTGCGCCCCTTACTGGGAACAGGTGGCGACCGTAAGCGCCAAAACCGTACTCGATCTGCATAACATTGAATCGGTGCTGCATGAGCGATGCGCTCGCACCGAACAAGGGCCGGAGGCTCTGGCGCACGAGATTTTTTGCCAATCGGCGCGCGAGCTCGAGGCGCACTGGCTGCCGCGTTACGACTGCCTCTTGACGGCCTCGGGCGCCGACGCTCAACTGGCACGGGCGATCGTTCCGCGTTCCCGTATCATCGTTTATCCGAATACGATTCCACTGGTTCGACGGCCGCAGGTTCCCGAGCGCGACATGGTGGCCTTTTCCGGCAACCTTGAATACCATCCGAACGTCGCGGCGGTACGGTTTTTCCGCAACGAGATCTGGCCGATTTTGCGCGACCGCTGGCCGAGCCTGGTGTGGCGCCTGGTGGGGAAGAATCCGCAGGCCGTCGAGAAATATACGGCCGGCGACGCCCGCATCGAGAAGTCGGGAGCTGTCGAGGATGCCATCGAAGAGCTGGCGGCGGCAAAAGTCGTGGTGGTTCCACTGCTCGCGGGAAGCGGCACGCGGTTTAAGGTGATCGAAGGGTGGGCCGCGGGCCGTGCTATCGTATCCACCACCATCGGCGCTGAAGGTCTGCCGGCGCGGCACAACGAGAACTTACTAATCGCTGACGGCGCCGAGGATTTCGCCAAGGAAGTATCGGCCGTGTTAACTTCTCCTGATCTCCGTGCACGCCTGGGTGGAGCGGGCCGGGCATTATTTGAGTCAGAGTTTACATGGGACCGGGCGTGGCAAAGCCTCGATTTATGAGAAACTGGCGATTAAGGGACCCTTGGCTCACTATATACTGGTAAGGTCCGAATGCGCTTTGCTGTTGACGCTCACGCAATAGGCCGTCATCTCACCGGAAACGAAGTTTACGTTCGCAGCCTCTTGAACGGCTTCGCGGCGCTCGACCGGGAGTCGGAATTCATCACGTACCTGTCGATGGATGAGGTGGAGGCCTGGGTCCCGTCGCGATTCCCTGTCCGCCGCATTGCGGGCAATCCGTTTGTCCGGCTGGGGTGCGATTTCGCACTGAAGCTCCGCCGCGACCGCCCCGAGCTGCTGCACGTTCAATACACAGCACCTCTGGGATGCCCGGTACCGGTGGTGGTCAGCGTGCATGATGTCAGCTTTCTCGAACACCCGGACTACTTCCCCTTCCACCGGGCGATGCAGTTGCGTCTGACGGTGCAACACACCATCCGTAAAGCGGCCCGGATTCTGACGGGAAGCGAGTTTTCCCGCGATTCCATCGCACGCGCCTATCACCTGGACCCGGATCGCATTGCGGTGGTGCCGAACGCAGCCGCCGACTGCTTCCATCCGGTGCGGCGCGACACGGCTCTGGCGCAGGTGCGGGAACGGTTCGGAATCGCCGCGCCGTTCGTCCTTTCGGTGGGAGACCTGCAGCCGCGCAAGAATCACGTGGGGTTGATCGAGGCCTTTGGCCGCCTCGTTCAAGCCCATCCGCACCTTCCGCACCAATTGATTCTGGCGGGGAAGGAGACGTGGTTTGGCCGGCGGGTGCACGAGGCGGCGGAAGACTCAGGGGTCGCGGACCGCATCCGCTTTCTTGGCTTCGTTTCGGATGACGATCTGTTGCACCTCTACAACGCGTGCGAGTTGTTCTGCTTTCCTTCGTTCTATGAAGGCTTCGGGCTCCCGGTGCTGGAAGCCATGGCATGTGGCGCAGCCGTGGCGTGCTCGAATACGTCAGCCGTTCCAGAAGTCGCGGACGGCGCAGCACTCCTGTTCAATCCGTATAACGCCGACGAGATCACGCGCGCGATGCTGGATCTGATTCTGCACGCGGAGCTGCGCTCACGCATGTGCCGGCTGGGCCTGCAGCGCGCCACGCACTTTAGCTGGCAGAAGACGGCCCAGGAGACTCTGGATGTCTATTACGACGTCCTGGAGCGACGCCAGCCGGTGGAAGCCAGGGCGGTATCCGCATCGATTTCCGAACAATGATTCCCGTCTCGCCAGCGCGCCGGCGGCCGATAGCCGGCTTCCTCTGCTCTCTGTTGGTTCCAGCCACGGCTCTGGCCGGACCGGTGGCGGACCCCACGGGTTTCCCTTTCACCAATGAGACCCTGAATTACACCGTGAACTGGCCGACCGGTCTGAGCCTGGGAGAAGCGCACCTGAGCGCCACCAAGAATCGGCCATCCAAGGACGCCGGGGAGCAATGGGCGTTCAACATGACTCTGGATGCCGCCATTCCCGGATTTGGCGTAACGGACCGCTACCAGGCGACCGCTTCCGTGGATCTCTGCTCGGCGATGTTCGACAGAGACTTCACGCACGGCGCTAGGAAATCGCATGAACGTGTCGCTTTCGACCAACACGAAGGCGTAGCTCACCGCGAGACGGTGGGCGGGGGAAAATCGGATGTTTCCATTTCTCAGTGCGCCCACGACGCACTGACCTTCCTCTATTTCGCGAGGCGCGAATTGGGCCAGGGCCGCGTACCCCCGCATGAGAACATCCTCTTCGGAGGGCCGTACCAAGTGAGGCTCGAATATACGGGCGAGCAAACGGTGAAAGCCAATGACAAGCCGTCCACGGCTGATCGTGTCATTGCCACGCTCAAAGGTCCCGCATCGGAGATCACGTTCGAGATGTTCTTCGCGCGCGACGCGGCGCGGACGCCCCTGGTGATCCGGGTTCCATTGAGCCTCGGCATGTTTTCCCTGGAGCTGGCGCGCTGACGGGCAACATGCGCGTCGCGTTCGTCTCGCCGCTGCCTCCCTCCCGCAGCGGCATCGCCGATTACTCGCAGGCTCTTCTGGAGCCGCTGCAACGGCGGGTTGAGGTCGAGGTTTTTTCCGATGCCGGGCGCGAATTTCGTGCGGATGACTTCGACCTGGCGCTGTACCAGATCGGCAACAATCCCCATCACGATTTCGTATACGAGACCGCGCTGCGGCATCCGGGGGTCGTGGTCATGCACGAATCGAATGTCCACCACCTGATAACGGACATCACCATCAAGCGTGGCGATTGGGACGGGTATCTGGAAGAGGTCGCATACAACGGCGGCAGCGCGGCGCTCGAGTACGCGCGGCGGGTCCAGGCGCTCGAAACCGGGCCCGACTACGAAGGAATCCCCATGACCCGCCGGCTGCTGGAATCGGCCCGAGCGCTCATCGTTCACTCCGAGTTCATGCGGTGCGAAATGCGGAAGCAGGGTTTTGCCGGACCCATAGCGCGCATCCCGCATGGCGCGTGGATTCCCGAAGTTGACCGGCTGGAATATCGCCACCGGCTGGGCGTGGACGAGAGGACGCCGCTCATCGGGATTTTCGGACACTTGAAACCGTACAAGCGCATTTCCGAGTCGCTGCGTGCATTTCGCAGGCTGGTGCGCGTCGATCCGCGGGCCAAAATGATCCTGGTGGGTGAAAAGCATCCCGACTTCCCGCTCGATTCCGTCATTCGAACACTCGATCTTTCAGCCTGGGTGCGCGCGCTCGGCTTCACGCCCATCGAGGATTTCACGGGCTACATCGCCGCCAGCGACATCGTGCTGAATCTGCGCTATCCCACCGTCGGGGAAACGTCGGGCAGCCTGTTGCGCGCTCTCGGACTGGGGCGAGCCGTGATCGTATCCGAGGTCGGCGCATTTGCCGAATTGCCGGATGACCTGTGCCTGAAGGCGCCGGTGGGGCCGGGCGAGGAGGACGCGATCTTCGAGTATCTCAACCTGCTGGTCTCCCGGCCTGAGTTGGCAAAGGCGCTCGGGGCGCGTGCGAAATCGTACGTCGAGAAAGAATGCAACTGGGAGACGGTAGCCGGGCAGTATGCTTCTTTCCTTTGCGCGGTCACGGAAGGGCGCGAATGGGAGGAGCCGGCCGCCCGCACGCCAAGAGAGGCGCCGCCCAAATCCGAGCCGGTTCCTTCGGAATACATCGCCGGATGGGCGGAAGACGGCGCCGCACAAGGCTACATCCGGACGCACCAGACGCGGCTGGCCCGCACGCTCGAAATTACGCCGCCGGGCGGGCCCAAGGACCGCATCCTCGAAATGGGCGCCTATCTGCAAATTACGCCCGCCCTCCGGACCAAGCTGGGTTACGGCACGGTTCGCGGCTGCTACTACGGGCCCGCAGGTAGCGTGGACCCGCGGACCGTGGTGTCGTCCGAAGGGGAACAGTTTCAATGCGACATCGACCTCTTCGACGCGGAGAAGGATCCGTTCCCCTACGACGGCGAGTATTTCTCAACGGTTCTTTGTTGCGAGCTGATCGAGCATCTGTTTCACGACCCGATGCACCTGATGTCGGAAGCGAACCGCATCTTGAAGCCCGGCGGACACCTGGTGCTCACCACGCCCAATATCGCGGGCCTGCGCGCCATCGCGGCAATCCTGCAGGGGTATCATCCCGGATTTTTCCACGCCTACATCCAGCCCTCTGCGGACGGTGAGACGGCCGCCCGCCACAACCGCGAATACGCACCACGCGAGATCTACAGGCTGCTGGAAAACTCCGGCTTCGCCGTGGTGCGGCTGGAGACCGGCCCGTTCCGCGAGGAGCCGACCGCCGAGTATGCGTGGGTGGTGCACCTGCTGGAGCGCTACAATCTCGATACCGGGTTGCGCGGGGAAGGCATCTACGCAGTGGGCAAGAAGACCGGACCGGTTCGCGAGCGCTACCCGTCCTGGCTCTACACGTGACAGCTCGCGTCCATCGCGCCGAAGTCCGAGCCGGCCACGACCGCTCCATTACCGCAAGCTTCGAGATTCGGAATCTCTCTTCTGAGAGCTGGCGGCCGTCAGAAGGCTTCGCGATGGGCTATCACGTCTTCGACCCGGAAACGGGCACATTGGTGATGGATGGGCCGCGGACCGCGCCGGAAGCCGACATTGCGCCCGGTGAAGCCCGGCGGTTCGAACTACGCTTCGAGCTTCCGCCCGAGCCCGGGCGCTACCGGGTGTTTGTTTCGGGGATGCAGGAGCACGCCTATTGGCTATATGAGCGCGGGGCGGAGTTCCTGCTGATCGATAGCGCCGTGGACGGCGGGCGAGCGCGTGTAGATGGTTTCCGCGTAGCCACGGAGGCCCAGGTGCGGCGCGAAAGGTTTCTGCGCTCGGTGCGCCGCTCGTTCACGCTGCCGTTCGAGACGATCGCGCGCCACCGCAGCCTGATCCGCACGATGGTGCGCCGGGATGTACTGGGGCGATATCGCGGGTCGTTCGGCGGCGCATTCTGGACGGTGCTCAATCCGCTGATCCTGATGTTGACGTATTTTTTTGTCTTCGGCGTGGTGCTTCAGGCGCGTTTTCCTAATGACCCGAGCCGCGCCGGGTTTGCGCTCTATTTTCTCGCGGGAATGCTGCCGTGGCTGGCGATCAGCGAGGCGGCCGGGCGCGCGCCGACGGTGATGATCGAGCATCGCAATTTCGTCAAGAAGCTCGTTTTTCCGGTGGAAACTCTGCCCGTGAACCTGGTAACAGCCGGCCTGGTGAGCGAAGTGTTCGGCGTGGCGTTGTTTCTTTTGGGATGCTACCTGGCGCGCGGGTATGTCCGGCCCTCGGCGGTCTGGTTGCCGGTGCTCGTCATTCCCCAGATTCTGTTGACGGCCGGCATCTGCTGGTTCCTGGCGGCACTCGGGGTCTTCGTGCGCGATCTGGCGCAGGTCAACGGATTCCTGCTGACCCTCTGGTTTTTCCTGACTCCGATCTGCTACCCGGAGACTTCCCTGCCCGGTCCTGCGATGCGCGTCCTTTCAAAGAATCCGATGTTCGTGCTGGTGCGCGGGTATCGCGACGTACTGCTCGAAGGGCGCGCGCCCGCGTTCCACTCGCTGTGGAAGGTGTACGTAATCTCAGTTGTCGTTTTTGTGGTGGGCCATGCGTGGTTCTACAAACTGAGGAAATCGTTCGCGGATCTGATATGACGGTGCTGCAAATCGTAGCTTTCGCCGAGCTGATTGGCTGCTGGATCGTGTGGTCGCTCGGGTTCCTGGCACCTCGAAGGCAGGCGGCGGGCCGGCAGCCCGTGGTCGCTGCGCCCGTGTCGAGATGGGGCATTCTGCTTCAGATGTTCGGCTTTGCCCTGGTCTGGGCTTATGTCCGGCCAGTGGGATTTCAGAAATCGGCAGCATCGCTTATCACCTCCATGGTTCTCGCACCAGCCTCGGTCGCGCTGGGGTGGAGTGCCGCGCGACACCTTGGAAAGCAGTGGCGTTACGAAGCGGCGCTCATTCAGGATCACGAGCTCGTACAGACGGGCCCCTATCGGGCCATCCGGCATCCGATTTATACTTCGATGCTCGGCATGCTCCTAGCAACCGGGTTCGCCTGGACGTGGTGGCCGATGTTTACAGCCGGGGTCATTGCGTATCTGGCCGGGACTGAGGTCCGCGTGCGCGCCGAAGACCGTCTGCTCGAGGGACGGTTCAAAGAGACTTTCGTGGCGTACCGTTCCCGCGTGCGTGCCTACATTCCGGGCCTGCGGTGATGGTTCGGCGAAGGTTCAACGTGGACCAGCACGTCGGCCACCCAATCCAGGTCGCGGCGGATGCGATTGCGCACCTGTTCCGCAATGTCGTGTGAGGAGCGCACCGTGATTTCGGGATCTACCTCCAGATGCAGATCCACGTGATACTGCAGCCCGGTTTTGCGCGCAAAGCATTTTTCCACGCCTTCGACTCCTGAAACCTGCTGAGCCACGTCACGGATGGTCCGCATCATGCGGTCGTTGGGCATGGTGTCCATCAACTGCAGGGCGGTATCGCGCGTGACTCGCAGTCCCGTGAAAACCACGATGAGTCCCACGGCGAAACCACCATAGTGGTCGGCAGCAAGAAACCGTCCCGGATCGTAGAGCGTCAGGCCAACGGCGACCAGAGCTGCGAGCCCCGATACGATATCCACGGCGTCGTTCCAGGCGTCCGCGACCAGAGCCGTACTGCCGATCCTTTTCCCGAAGCGGAATTTCACGCCGCAGAGAATACTCTTAATGCCAATCGAAGCGATCAACGGCCAGATGGCATAAGCCGCGGGTGGCTGGTGGACCTCGCCGGCGCGCAGCAGCGCGTGGAACGAGATAGCAACGCCGGCGCCAAGCAGCATCAGGCCCACCAGAAGACCCGTAAGCGTCTCGGCGCGGCCGTGGCCGTAGGGGTGGTTCCAGTCCGCCGGTTTGGCGGCGACAGTCAGTCCCAAGAAGACCAGGCCGGATGAGAGGACGTCGCCGGCTGATTCCAATCCGTCAGCGACTACGGAAGTCGATCCGGCCATCAGGCCAGTGATAATCTTGACGACGGCAAGACCGCCGCTCACGATCATGCTGCCGAGCGCGACCCTCTGACCCATGCGCATCACCTTCAGTGTAGCCAGTTGCGGCGCGGCGGCGGCACCGGGTCACTTGAGATTCGCGGAAAGATCGGCGCTTGCCCGGATCAATTCGCCGAGGCAGAAAGGTGCGCCCGGCGATTCTTCTGCCAGCATTCCTCGTTGTGCTCGGTGCACTGCGGACGCTCTTTGCCGTAGCTGATAGTCGTCAGTTGAACTGCTGGAACGCCGAACTCGACCAGGTAGTCTCTGGCCTCCTTCGCGCGGCGATCACCCAGCGCCAGATTGTACTCGGCTGACCCGCGTTCATCGCAGTGGCCCTCCACGGCAACTTTGGCGGACTGGAAACTCTTGAAGATGTCCCTCAGCGCCGTGGCGTCATGCTGCAGCGCGGTGCGAGCATCCGGCCGGAGATTGGACATGTCGTAGTCAAAGTAGGCATCCTGGGTCTGCTCGCCGAGCAGATCGCCCAATGATTTCCTCGGCGCCACTGCAGCGGTTGGCGCGGGAATGGTCACCCTCACCAAAGCCGTATCTTCCGCCGTCCCACCGGGTCCCTTGGCGACGAGCGTATACGTGGTATTGCTGTTGGGGAATACCTGGCGGGTGCCGCCGGGCTGCACGGAGCCCATGCTGGGCTCAATCGTGACACTCGTGACATTGCGAACGGACCACCTCAAGCTCGACGACTGGCCCCGTTCAATGGCGGCCGGCGAGGCAGTAAAGCTCAAGATCTCCGGTTTTGGCGGCGGAGGCGCAGACTCCTTGGCGGCGGGTAACGGGGGTGGGAGTGGAACGGCTGCCACTTTCTTCTTGCAAGCGGACGCGAACACCGTGAAGCAGATCAGTAGCGCGAGTAACTCTAATTTTCGCTTGGTCATGTCGTTTCTCTTCTCCTGTCATTTCTGTTGAAGGCATGCCGCGACGGTCCTGACACCTGCCGCGGCCTCGAAATCGGTCAACTGCTCTTGGTAAGTCCCAACGACTTCTCTAAGTGCATATCTTGCTGGTGAATCTTGCCAAATGTATCGAACTCGGTGACCGACTTCGTCAACTCTTGCGACCGTCGATATAAGTCCGTCCCCAAAGACGTGTATGCGGGCATGAACAGGTTGTTGTGGTTGTCTTTCAGGAGTGTGATGGCGTTTTCAGTATCCTTCGCCAGCTCCGAGATCAGCGGAGCAGCCTGGTCAATCGCTTTGCGCTCCCAAGGCGAGGTCACGCGGCGGATGGTTTCGAGCCGGCACAGCTTCTGGCCCAGTTCGTTTACCTCGTCGCGAATCTGGTTGAGTTCGAGGGCCTGCGACTCCCAGCTGATGTCGTGGCGCCACATCATGCTCTGGAGCTGGTCCGCGTGCCCGCGCGTATTGCGGGCTACAGAGGCGACATTGTCCAACAACCCTTGCGCTTCGGTCTGAAAATTCCATCTGTATGATTCGGCGGTGGGTGCATCGACCCGGCACGAAAGCGACTGGGATCGAGTGGCGGCGGGCAGAAGCAGCGCCGCGCCCAACAAACAGCCACCCAACTTCAGACTGCCAAACAGACTCATGTGATTGCTCTCTTTCTGTAAGCGGCCACTTACAACTAGTTAGATGGAAAAGGAGCGGCCAGAGATATACAGTCTGGGCCGTATTTTGTGCCCCGGGAGGGCTTGATGCGGCCTGGCATTCCAGTCCTGTCAAGGAGACGCGAAAATACCGGGCCGGCGGGATGTTGCCCGCGGGCAGGCGTTCTTATCCTGAAATCAGGAAAGGAGTCAAACCCATGACGGGACTGTCAGCAAAAGTCATGTCGCTGGTGACGGCGATTCTTTGGGGCGGGTGCTTGCTTTTTGTCGGGATCATCAACTTGGCGGCGCCCTCATATGGAGCTGATTTTCTGCGGATGATGAGTTCGGTGTACCCAGGGTTCCATACAACACGAACCGTAGGCGAGGTGCTCCTCGGCACGGTGTACGGGTTCGTAGACGGCGCCATCGGCGGTTATCTTTTTGCGCTGCTCTACAACTGGATCAAAGCCATGAGTGCTCACCGCATGCAGGATGCGCACTCGTGATGCGCGGGCACAACGTCGCGGTGGTTTCGCGCCGGGCCCACGCTTTTATAAACTGAAAGCATCACAGACGATTTCACCGAGGAGATGGGACCAGGAAAGCCGACTTTTCAGGCGAGGACGGGGCTCGTGTTGCTGGCCGGTTTTGGGGGACTACTCGCCCTCATGGCCGTCGGGGGCTTCGATGCCATTCAGGTGTTGCGGCAGATCCAGATGCGGAACGTCGAAATCCGGCGTGTTTTTCTGGCCCGTAACCGGGCGCTCGAACAAATCCGATCGTCGCTTTACCTATCGGGTACGTTCGTGCGGGACTATCTCCTCGATCCGAAACCGGGGGGAGCGGAAGTCCAACGCATTAACCTCGAGCGACTGCGCCATGAGATGGGGACGGCGCTGGATGAGTACTCAGGCTCTCTCAGCCCCGACGAACAAAATCCCATGCGGGCGATGCGTACCGAACTGGCGGGCTACTGGAAGGTACTCGATCCCATTCTGCGCTGGTCGCCCGCGGAAAGGCGGGAGCATGGCTATGTGTTTCTTCGTGACGAACTGGTCCCGCGCCGCGCCACTGTCATCGAGATTGCGGACAGGATCAGCGCCATCAATGAACAGGAACTGAATGGCGGAGATGAGCGCCTGGAGGAGACGTTCGGGCGTTTCCGGCGCCGGTTGTTTCTGATGCTGGCCGCCACGCTCAGCATTGGCCTGCTACTGGCAGGCCTGGTGGCTTCTCACATTCTGCGGCTCGAGAAGCAATCGAGATTTCGTTACGAACAGGTGATGCGCGCCCAGACCGAATTGAAAGAGCTGTCTGCGCGGCTGGTGAAAGCACAGGAGGAGGAACGCCGCGCGATTTCGAGAGAACTGCACGACGAGGTCGGCCAGTCGCTGAGCGCGCTGCTGATGGAGCTTGGGAATCTGGCGGCGGTGGCGCCGCGGAATCTCGAGCCGTTGCAGCGACACCTGGAGTCGATAAGGAAGCTGGCGGAGTCCAGCGTAAATGTGGCGCGCAATATGGCGCTGCTGCTCAGACCTTCCATGCTCGACGATTTCGGCCTGGTTCCGGCGCTGGAGTGGCACGCGCGCGAGGTTTCCAAGCGCACGGGCATGGCCGTCAGCGTGGACGCAGGCACGGTCTCCGACACTCTGCCCGATTCTCACAATACTTGCGTGTACCGCGTGGTTCAGGAAGCCCTGCATAATTGCACACGCCATGCGCAAGCGCACTCGGTGCGAATTCGCGTGCGCCAGGATCCGGGCCGAGTCGCTCTTTCGGTCCAGGACGATGGAAAAGGGCTTTGACGCGCGGCACATTCGCGGCCTGGGGCTGGCAGGAATGGAGGAACGCGTACATCATTTAGGAGGAAACTTCCGGATGAAATCCGAGCCGGGCCATGGAACGCTACTGCTGGTGGAACTCCCGCTCAGCGGGGCAGAGCAAACCGCGACAGTAGCGCATAGCGTCTGAGCCCATGAATCCGATTCGAATCCTGCTGGCCGACGATCACACCGTGATGCGCAACGGGCTGCACCTTCTGCTCGAGCGCCAGCCCAACCTGACGGTCGTGGGCGAGTCCTCGGATGGCCGCGAAACCGTTCGTCTGGCCCAAGAGCTGTCACCGGACGTGGTGGTGATGGATATCGCCATGCCTAACCTGAACGGCATCGAAGCAGCGCGCCAGATCGGGACGGCGAATCCGGACATTGCCATCGTCATTCTCAGCATGCATTCAGATGAGAGCTACGTAATTCGGGCCCTAAAAGCCGGGGCGCGCGCCTACTTGCTCAAGGACTCGGCAGAGGGCGACCTCATCGCCGCCATCCGCGCCATCACCGAAGGCAAATCTTTCTTTAGCCCGGCAATTAGCCGGATCCTCGTTCAAGATTACATGCGCCAGCTCGAGCAGCAGCACGTGGAGGACACTTACGAACTACTCACTGCACGGGAGCGGGAGCTTCTGCAGTTGCTGGCCGAGGGCAAAACCAACAAGGAAGCGGCCGGGATGCTCAACTTGAGCGTCTATACGGTTGAAACGCACCGAACCCATATTCTGCAGAAGCTGAATCTCCATAGTGTACCCGAATTGATTCTGTACGCCGTGAGGAAGGGAATTATCGCTTAGCCGGTTTGATTCCCTTGCGGCAATCCGGTTAGCGTGCTGAGTTGCGTTCGGGTGGAATCAGTGCGCCCCCAAAACCAGACCAAGTCCTAAACCCATTGGTATGGATAGTGCAATGATATTCGCAGCCGTCCGTTCCGTCGTAGCGGATTATGGTTGCCCCGCTGCCTTTGGTGTACCGCGAGGTCTCGCGTAGCTCGCATGACGGTTTGCCCATGAGGGGCTTACCGAGCAAGTTCGCCGATTCATCCTTTACCATACTATCCATAGTAACTCTTTTCAGTCAGGCTCGCCAGCGTCTACTTGACAAACGGAGCCAAATAGCTCATGATATTAACTGAGCTGAGCATTTTTACTCTCTCTTCGGATCTTCTGAGCTAAGTCAGGCCTTTCGAATCCGACATCTTAGCCCACCAAACTCTATAGAGCATGGTATTTCTCAGGATTCTGCTCGTGTAACCCGCGGGCGAATTGCTGACATCCATGTGATGACCAGGGTAAGGAAATGGTGCTTAATGTTCACGAAGGTAATGACATGGCTCTCGATTTCGGCGCTTCTGGTCGCAGTCTTTTCGCATTCTAGTATTCGTGATCTCACGATGGTCGGCTTGGTGGTGTGTGTAGGCGCCCTAATCGTGCTGGTACGCTCTGTGCGCATGGGGAAGCGCTATTGGACTGCGGGCCTGAGCGCCATAGTTGTGCTCTTCAATCCGCTCTTACCTCTTCCTGTCTCTCCCACAGTGATTCTTGGCCTCAACCTAGCCTGTATCTTGATATTCATATATTCGCTATCAGCCTTACAAGCTCCGCCACGGCTATCTATGCCGTCGATAACTGATCGTACTCCGGGAAGCGAATCACTCTAGGTGAATTGTGACGCCCTTAGTCAGCCCCAGTAACGAAATACGGCCGGCTGCAAAACCGCGGCTGGCGCTGAATCTGCGATATACCGGCTTCGATCAAAAAGAAAACACCCGGCACTATGTTTTTCGGCGAAGTCTGAGGGGCGAGATGGGTATGCGGGTTGTAGTGAGCGCGGAAATGTTCCTGTTTCTTAAGTATCGAATCCGCGTGCAGGATGGGCCAGCCTTGTGCCTACATACCTTGATGCTGGAAAACGACGGTTTGGAGCCGTCCCTCGAAGAGTTACCACCGCGCGTGCTTACCGATCAGGATGCTGTTGCCTATCTCGCAAGCCTACCGGTCCCGGCGTCAACGAAAGGCAAACGCGAAAAGCGCGTTGAAGCCAGTTGAACTGCTATGGGCCATCACAATAAAATTCTGAATGTGATCTCTCTTCTGATTGTTCTAGGCTTCATCCTGGCATACTACCTAAAAAATCACCTAAGATGAACGCGTGGGTGGGATAACTTATTCCACTTACTTCGTCAGCGACGCCAGCCAGTAACCGGGCCGGGTACGTACCTTAAGGTTCGGGCGGTTCACTTCAACCTCGATCTCATGGAATCCGCCCTCTGCCGTGTTGTTGGGGCTATAGCTGATCAAGTACTGGCTGTGGATCTCGTTGCCGACTTTTTCGATCG
Organism: Terriglobia bacterium; assembly: GCA_020073305.1. Taxonomy (GTDB): domain Bacteria; phylum Acidobacteriota; class Terriglobia; order Bryobacterales; family Bryobacteraceae; genus QHXW01. The sequence goes on along the minus strand of JAIQFK010000004.1, from coordinate 285,361 downwards.
CCTCTTCGAGGCCTCTCTGCTTGCCGAAACCAAACTCGGTGCCACCAGTGCCTTTGGTGAAAACCTCCACCGGATTGTCCACGAAGATCGCCTTCGTGCCCTTGAAGATTTCCACCAGCAACGGGACGAATTGGGCAGAACCGCCCTGACCGCCGGTCGTCTGCATGACGGTAGTAGGGGTTGCCGGAACCTGCGACGGCACGGGATACATAGCCGGTGGCAGCGTATCGGGACGCGGATCCGGTGGGCGCGAGGTGAGGCCCGCCATCATTTTTGAAATATCCACCGAATAGACGCTCACGTTGTTCATCTGAATATCCATGAGCGCATCGCGCACCTTGCCTTCGCTTCCCTTGTCCCGTGTTTCGGAAATCAACAACAGAATACGGCGGCGGTTGCCAGGCCGTGAGCGCAGCTTGCGCACGGATTCGATCACCGCGTCGATCATGCGGCTGCTTCCGCTACCTGGAGTGATTTTCTTGAGCGCGGTTTGGATCTTGTTGGGGTCGGAAGTGAAATCGTCCTGCAACCAGCGGAAACGGTGGTCGAAGGCCAACACGGCAGCCTCTCCCTGATCGCCGATGATCAGCGGCTGGATCATGGAACCAATCTTGGCGATCTTGGGGAGCATGCCCTCAACGTGATCGTTTGCTTGAACCGCGATCACCAGGGAAATGGGGACGAACGTCACGTCCACGTGGATGTTCTGATTTTTGCTATTGTCCAGCAGACGGAAATCCTGAGGCTGGAGTCCACTCACGTACTCGCCCTGGCGGTTGAGAACGGTAACCGGCGCCATTACGACGTTGACGCCAACGCGGAACGGCTGGTCGAGTTCCTGCGCGGAAATCGGCACGCCCGGAGCGATGCACAGAAATAAAGCAACGGCAATTCCAGCACGTATCATGAATGTTCGACGTTGCGGCTCCACGCCGCGTTACTTAACAGCCGGATGTTCGGTTTGGCCGCTCAAAAGCTCAAGCACGTGCGGCACCACTTCCACGATAGCATCCAGCGACTCGACCGCGCCTCGGGGTGAACCCGGCAAATTCACAATGAGCACGCGGCCGCGGATGCCGGCGATGGCGCGAGAGAGGGTTGCGAACGGAGTGGCGCTGCGGCCCGCGGCGCGCATCCGCTCACCGATCCCGGGAATCTCGCGGTCAATGACGGCCCGTGTCGCTTCCGGAGTCACATCGCGCGCGGCAACGCCAGTGCCCCCCGTGGTGAAAATCGCGCCCACCTGGTCCGCATCGGCGACGGCGGCCAGGCGATTACTAATCGCCGGCAGATCGTCCGGGACCACGTCCACGGCGCTTACCTGCCATCCCAGTTGCTCCAAACGTGCTTTTACCGCGGGCCCGGAGCCGTCCGTGCGTTTTCCCGCAAAAACAGAATCACTCACCGTGATGACCAGCACCGGCTTCAACGCGACTTCCTCGCAGGAGCCCGCCGAAAATCTCCGCTCTTGCCGCCCGTCTTTTCGAGCAAACAAAGATCCTCTATGGAAATGGATTTATCAAGCGCCTTGGTCATGTCGTAAACGGTGAGCGCCGCCACCGCGGCCGCAGTGAGCGCTTCCATCTCAACGCCCGTCTGCGCGATAGTGGCAGCACTGGCCGTAATACGGACACCCTCGGTCTCCACCCGCACCTCGACGTCGGCGTGGGAAAGCATCAGCGGATGACATAGCGGAATCAGATCTGAGGTTTTCTTAGCGGCAGCAATACCGGCAATTCGTGCAATTTCGAGAGGGTTGCCCTTGGGATTGTCCGGCAGCCTGGCCAGCACGGCGGGTGCGATGCGGACGAATGCCTGCGCGCGCGCCGTACGGCGAGTCTCGGCTTTGGCCGAGACATCCACCATGCGCGGGCTGCCGGCGGAATCGTAGTGCGAGAGCTTTTTCATTTGAGCAGCACCCGCATCCACTCGCCTGCCTTCCATTCCGGGCGATCGGCATCGGCCACCAGAAACGCATTGGCGCGCGTAAGCGCCGGCACATCGCCCGAACCGCTCCATCCGATGGGGGTCAATTGCGGGCCGCCGCCTGTCCAGCAGACCGTGGCCGGGAGAAAGCGAGTCAGCCCGGTTTTGTGGCGGAAATCCCGCGTAAGAGGAGCCAGCATCAGTGGAAGTTCGGCCCGCGCCTCGCCGCCCAGCAGCTCCAACGCGGCTCGAGCAAACAATTCAAAGGTCACCATGGTGGAGGCTGGATTGCCCGGCAGCCCGAAGAAGAACTTGTCTTGTACGCGGCCGAAAACCAGCGGCTGTCCCGGCTGGATCAACACGCGGTCGAAGAAAAACTCTGCACCGAGATCGGCGAGCACGCGTTCCACAATATCGTATTTGCCGGCGGACACGCCTCCGGAGAGCAGGAGGAGGTCCGACGCCAGCCCCTGTTCCACCCGCCGCATGGTGTCTTCGGAGTCGTCCTTTGCCACAGGCAGGATCACCGGGATCCCACCCGCGCGTGCAACCTGTGCGGCCAGCGAGTACACGTTCGAGTTGCGAATCTGGAAATCGCGCGGCTTTTCCGTAGCGGGCACGATCTCGTCCCCGGTGGCCAGCAGCGCGACTCGCGGCTTGGGGCACACGGCAACGGGGACTTTCCCCACCGCCGCAAGGAGGGCGATGTCGGCGAACCCCAGCCGCTTGCCTGGAGTCAACAGCACCTCTCCGGCGCGCGCCTCGCATCCTTGAGGATTGATGAACTGCCCGGGTTCGGCCGCGCGGTCCGTGGTGATTGAGCCGTCTGCTCCACGGGTTACATGCTCCACCATGATGATCGCGTTCGCACCGGCAGGCACCGGTGCGCCGGTCATGATCTCGACGGCCTCGCCCGGTCGCACCGTGCCCTCGAAGCAGTCGCCGGCGCGAACCTCGCCGATCACCGCTAATTTTCCCGGCACATCCACCGCGCGTACCGCAAACCCGTCGCGCACCGAGCGCGCCAGCGCCGGAAGATCGCGATCCGCAAGAATGTTCTCCGCGAGCACGCGGCCCGACGCGCTTTCGAGCACGACCTCTTCGGGCGGCGGCAACACACGCCCGGCGGTAACACGCTCGATCACGCACGCGCGCGCCTCGTCGAAGGTCATGGTGGGCACAAAGCCATTCTATCGGAGCCGGGCGGTGGAACAGTTTTGCCCGCCTGTGAATTCTGCCGGCATGGCAGAATCGCCGGCATCATTGCTCACCGTCACAAAGTTGTAGACTAATCCTCGGCAGGTGAGACGCTATGCAAGAACTGACTCGCAGGGATTTCACTCGAAGCGCCGGTCTGGCTACGGCGCTCGGCTACTCTCGCATCCTCGGCGCCAACGATCGCGTGGGTGTGGGCTATATCGGCCTGGGCAATCGGGGGGATCAAGTACACGACGCCTTCCTGGAGCATGGCGACTGCCAGACCGTGGCCGTTTGCGATCTTCGGGAAGATTACATGGATTTCGCAGTGAAAAAATCGCGCGCCACTCCGAAGAAGTACAAGGAGTACGCAAAACTGCTCGAAGACAAGGACGTGGATGCCGTGGTGATCGCGACGCCCGACCACTGGCATGCCCTGATGTTCATCGAGGCCTGCAAGGCCGGAAAAGATGTGTACGTGGAGAAGCCCCTGAGCCTCACAGTGGTCGAGGGGCGAAAGATGGTGGAGACGGCCGAGCGCACCAAGCGCGTCACACAGGTGGGCACTAACCGACGCTCCTGGAAGTCGTATCGGGAAGCTGCCGAGTTCGTTCGCTCAGGCGGCATCGGCCACGTCAGCGTGGCGCGGTGCTTTCACATCCGCAACGAGTGGCCCAACGGCCTCGGAGCAGCACCGGACTCACCGCCTCCCAGCGAGTGGGAGTGGGATCACTGGCTGGGCCCGGCGCCAAAGGTGCCGTACAACCCGAACCGGAGCTACTACAACTTTCGCTGGTTCTACGATTACTCCGGAGGCCAACTCACCAACTTTGGCGTGCACTATGTGGACGTTATTCGATGGTGTTTAGGCCAGGACTCGCCGCGGTCGGTCACCGCCATCGGCGGTAAATATGCCGGCATTCAGGACAATCGCGAGATTCCGGACACGCTCGAAGTGTTGTGGGAGTTTGACGGGCCGACGCTGGTGGTGTTCGAACAATACAACGCCAACGCCGCACCGGGCACCAACCGCGACGCGGAGATGGAACTGCGCGGCACTAAAGGAACGATGTACATCAAGTATGCGAGCTGGGAGGTCGTGCCCGAGAAGAACGCGCAGGCGCCTGAAGGATACGACCGGGGCAAGGGGTACGGCAACCCACTCGATCGCGCCGGCGGGCGGGAAGTCGGAGCGTCTCTAAGACCGGCCATGGAGCCGAAGAGCCGTCAAGGCCCCTCGGAGTACGATACAACGTCTCACGCGCGGAACTTTCTGGACTGCATCAAGAGCCGCGGCAAATGCAATGCCGACGTGCTGACGGGCCACATTTCCACCTCGGCGGCGTTGATCGGCAATATCGCCCACAAGACCAGGAGCCATCTGGAATGGGATGCCAGGGCCGAGCGGTTCACCAATAACGACCGGGCCAACGAGTTACTGCATTACGAATATCGGGCGCCTTACAAATTGAGTTGAAAACGCCGCGAAGCCAGTCACCGTTTTTCGGTGATCCTGACGTTCTTGAATTCGCCGGTCTCATCAAAGGACCCGAAACCACACTTGCCGGGCTCGAGGCTGCGATCCACAGCGTCGAGCGCCGGCACACGCCGTCCGTCTACCGTTACGCTGACGGATCCCGTGGTCGCGTCGTGCATGAGCCGGACATGATACCAGCGCCCGCTGGCCGCAAACGCCGCGGGACCCTGCTCCGAGCTGATCCGGACACGTTCGCCGCCGTAGACGTGAAAGATGCCGTTGTGCACGGGCTGCTTCGAGCCTGGGTCAACGGAAAGGTGAGCGTAGTCGAAATGCGCTTCATCGCGGTAGGCGAAGACGATGAGAAGGGACCCACCCAGGGGCTTCACGTCTGCATCAACGATCAGGGTGCCGTAGTTCACGAGGTCCGCCAGCGCGAACTGAATGGGGCGGCGGGGCCCAGGCACCGGGCCTCTATGCTGGACGAGGTGCAACACTTCGCCCCCGTCCTGCTGGTCGATCTTCCAGTCGGCGGCGACGGGCACACTCCACTCCTTCCCGAAGACATTCAGTTTGTCGGCAGCACTTGCCGAAGCGATCATGACGGCGAGGATTGGGATAAGTTTCATGGCTTAGAGAGGCACGGCATTGCGTGAAACGTATTCGGCCAGCGACTGGTCGGGACCGATGTAGTGGAACGGCTCAGCATAGTCGAGGCCATACTTCCGGCCGTTGGTGCGGTCGCGGCTTTCCAGAGCCACTCTCGCGTACTCGTGAACGGCGGCGCTCTCGTCACCCGAAAGCGCGGGCACGCGGAGTTTCTGATCCGCGAGCGAAGCGTTCAAGCCCCGGATCATGTGCGTCACCATGGTCCGGCAAGACCTCAACGAAGCCAGTTTGGCGTCGAATACCGGGCCGATATCCACCACGCGGTTCACAAGTTGGGGGCCGCGGGCGAAATAGTACTTCTCGGACACGCTTTGCGGTTTCAAGCCGGCGGCGAAGTGCTCGGGCATATCCAGATGGCCGCCTGACATCCAGCACGCTGCCTCGACAGCCTGAGCCGTGATGTAGTGATCCGGATTCTCTTCGTAATGGCCCCAGGGATCGTAGCTGAAGACGGTGTCGACCTTCAGCAGCCGAAACAGGAAGATCAGCCGCGCGCGAATCTCCGTGCGGGCCACGTCATCCATGCGATGATTTCGATAGCCGAGATCGAACATCTGCTTCAAGCCGGTGGTTTTCAAAAATTCTGCACCATCGCGCTCGTTGGCGGCGACGGTTTCGCCAAGACTCAGGTTGTAGGAGTCTTTTTCGTCGTTGCTGGTGCGGATGAAATATCCGGTGTAGCCCTCGCGCAAGAGCTTGGCCACTGTGCCGCAAGCGAAGAAGGGGCCGTCATCGAGGTGCGGGGTGATGAGCGCGAGCACTTTTCCCTGGTGCGGCGTCCCGGACGCGGCGCGCTCAATCACGACATCGCCGGACGGCGCCTGGGCGGCGGCTTGAGACGCGCCCAAGAGAGTCCCGGCCAGCGCGCCGCCAAAAAAGTTGCGCCGATCCATTACGCGGCGGCCGCTTTCGTGAGAACTTCCCGCAGGCGCCGGGCGACAATCATATCCTCACCTGGTTCGAGCATCCAAACGCCCACCACGATCGTGCCGGCATCCGAGGGCAACCCGGTACTCCCTTCGTTTCTTCCGGTGGCGGGATTCAGCTCAATACTGGGTGTGTCGCGACGCAGTTGCTCAGCCACGTCGAGCGGCGAGATCCTAATCCGCTGCTGGTCGTAACGAATCACGAGGTGCGGTACCTGGTTGGCGACGGGCGGGACGAACGTCTGGGACGTCACGGTCGGCACGTCCTTCAAATGTGCGGTAATCCGGTCGGCCCGCCGCTGGAATTCCGCCTGCATCCCCTCGTCGGTCTGGCTCAGGAACCAGTCGACGGCGGCGACCATGCCCACGATCTGCTCCTTGGCCACTTTCATCCCACGGCCGACGCAATCATCGTGCGGGTTGTTGTTGATCACAGCGGCGGCGATGAGGTCCTTCCGGCCTAGCAGGAGGCCGGCGTTCTGGGGCCCGCGAATGCCTTTGCCGCCCGAGAAAGTAACCAGGTCGAAGCCCATCTGAGTGTAATTCCAGAGGTTCGAAATGGGCGGAACATCGGCTGCCGCGTCGTTGAAACATGGCACTCCGTGCTTATGCGCCACGCGAATCCAGTCCTCGCGGCTGATCTGTCCATGCTCGGCTGCGTTGAAGAAATGCGCCAGGAGGGTGCGGTCATTAAAGGCCGCTTCGTAATCCGCCAGGGTTTCTACCTCGACAAATCGGATGCCGCAGTTGCGCAGGGCATGATCATAACCGTACCGGTGCGTCTTTTGGACCAGCACTTCATTCCTGTGCCCGGCGACGTCGGTGGGCATGTCGTGGGGAGCGGATTTGTTGGCCACGGTCATGCAAGCCGCCGTGCCTAGCGTGAGCGCTGAGGCCGCGCCGGCCGTGACCACGGCGCCCTCGCAGCGCAGCCGCTTGGCCAGGTATTCTCCGGCTTTGGTTTGTAACTCCGCCAGGCGGACCGGACTTTTTGCCGCGCGGGCCACGGCCGCCTGAACCGCGGGGGGCATGATTGAAGCCGTGAACATGGTGTAGGTGCCGGCGGCATTGATGATCTTGGTGACACCCAGTTTGTCGTAGTAGTCTTCACCCTCGTCCACCGAAGGACGCGGCGCAGGCTCTGCGTTGAGCGATGCGGTTTGGCTGGCGAGGCCCGCGGCTGCGAGCAGCCCCCGGCTCCAGCCGAAAAAGTCCCGGCGTGTATGGAATGCGTTCATATGGACACTCTAATCCAATTTTGAGCACGATGCGCTGGTCCGGCACCGAGGGGGTGGGCGTTTGCAGCGCCGCTGGTGATTTTGCGATACTTGGCCCCGAACACCCCGAGAGAGTTCGCACGGAGGGACAGGCATGTCGGAACCGGCTTTTGCTTACACGCACGAGGGCAATAAGTCTCTCGCCTTCGACGTCCCACTCAAGGATATTCAAAAGCGTTTGCCGCTGCGAGTGTTGTCCGGCGAAGACTGGCGGCATTGGACCACCTGGGGCTACGTGATCGTGCCGAATGCAGTGCCCCTGGGAAACATCGAGCGTCTCAAGGCGCTGCTTTGGGAGTTTCAGGAAATGGAGCCGGCCGATCCGTCGACCTGGAACAAGCCGCAGCTTCGCGATCACCAGATGCCGGAACTGAATCACAGCGGCATGGTCGAGATTTACAACCACCAGTACCTGTGGGACAACCGGCAGCATCCGCGGCTCTACAATGCGTTCGTCGACATCTGGGACCGGGAGGATCTGTGGGTTACCCTTGACCGCGCCAACCTCAATACGCCAAACCGGGGGGCCAGGCCATTCCAGGGCTTCATCCACTGGGACGCGGATACCACAGCCCGTCCCCTGCCTGTGAACGTCCAGGGCGTTTTATCGCTCGTCGACACTGACGAGGAGGTGGGCGGATTCCAGTGCGTTCCGGAACTGTTCCGTACGCTGGAGGAGTGGAGCGCAAGCCAGCCGCCAGACCGCCATCCTTTTTTTCCGGACACGGCGGGATTCGAAATCCGGTTCGTGCCCATGAAAGCCGGCGATCTGTTGATCTGGAACACGTTGCTCGCCCACGGCATCAAGCCGAACGTTTCCAGCGATCGCGCTCGCATGGCGCAGTACGTTTCGATGTACCCGGCAGACGAAGGAAACGCGGAAGCGTGCGAGACGCGAGTCCGATCGTGGCGCGAGCGCGAGATTCCCAACGACCCTGCATTTCCCGGCGACCCGCGCGAGTGGGAAAAGACACGTTACGGCCGCGCTGAGCTGACCGAACTGGGAGAGCGGTTGCTGGGTCTGCGCTCCTGGAACGCGTGATTCAGTTTAGCGCCAGCGGAAGTGAAGACGGATCATAAGGCGCCGGCTCCGAGTCGCCGGAGGCCGGGGCAAGCGCACTGTGAAACTCTTTTGCCCACTTTCCCACAAACGAAAGAGCAAGGCCAACGTAGGAAACAGCGGCGGCCACCAAGCCGGACAGCACGTAGGGCACATACCCCCATCGCGCGAGATGGGAGGCCCACAGCGGTTTGTGGAGGAAAAGCATCACGGTGGCGGCAAGGACAGCCAGTCCTACCAACAAGCTCAGCCGTCCGGCGGTGAGGAGGAACCGGTAGCGTTTGCGCAAGCGGCTCAAATCCGAATGGCTTCCGTTGGTTTCGTTGCGGTAGCCGAGGACGAGTAGTTGCCCGTCGCGCTCGTATCCCCCGAGGCTAACGCGATCGCCCGCGGTAATGAGGATTTCCGATGATGAAGTGATTTCCATGCGCTGGCCATCCACGTTGACGGATGCAGCGTACGCTTCGCTGTTTTGGCACAACGAGAGGCGGACATCCTGAACGGCGCCCGTCACGAGTTTGAAACGGGGCAGGCCCCAGCGATTTCTTTCGGCGGGCGTGTCGTAGGGCTTGACAAACCGGGGGAGAAACTCTTCCGCGACGGGGTCACTCACTTCTTCGGCTTGCGCCGCGGAGGCGGCTTCCACAGGCCGGATCTCGGCATCCGGTTCGCTGGGCGGAGATGGAGGGATGATCTCAACAGGCTTGACGGCGACGTGGGCGGGCGACTTCGGCGAACCGTAGCCCAGTTGCTCACTTCGCAACAGGGAGCTAACGGGTACGCTTTGAGCTTCCGGATCCGGTTGCTGGTGCGCCGGCACGATGGGGGCGGGCTTGAACGGAGCGTCCGCGACACGGTTCTCGACTTGGAAGGCCTCAACGGAGGGCGTGGGTGGCGTCGGCACGCTGTGCTTCAGATCTTCGGCGGGCGGCGGAGTACTGACTGGCGGCCGCTTCGCGTTTCCATCCGGGGACACGGCGTGCTGTCTGTTATCCACAAGCAGCGCCGCCGGGTTGATCTTCACCGTCTCATAAGCGACGCGAACGGATGGCAGCTGCGCGGGGGTAAACGCGGGACTCTCGTTCACGACAGCCTCAACTGGTTGCGTGGGTTGCTGACTGCGATCCGGCTCCGCGAAAGGCGGGGGGGCGCTGAACTTCACTCGGGGAACACTCGGCTCCGGAGAAACTGCACCCTGGCCATCTTCACGGCTCGGCGCGGATGGGACGCTCTCAACACCGCTTCTAGCCAAGGCGTAAGCCGTTGCGCTCGAATCGCTCGAAACCTGGCCACGGCGCGCTGGCGGCTTGACGAGACTGTAATCCAACTCCCCGGAGTACGTGGAAGATCTCTTGGCTACCACCGCTGTGTCCATGAGCTTCACGTGTGGTTCACACTGGCTCTGGGAACTGGTCTCGCCGGAATGGTTCAGCGCGCTAGTCGGCTGGGTCCCCGACGGGGAAGGTTTGGGGATTCGATCGTGTACCGATTCAATCCGGCGGACGCAGTCCTCGAGGAGGCGGTTCCTGGACGCCTCGTATTCTTCTCGAGTGATGCTGCCGGAGTCCCGGAGGTTCTTCAGTTTCTGGAATTCGTTGGCGAAACTCATTGCGTGACGACCAGTCTTCGGCTCTCCCTACTTCACGGGGCGGCTGGGTTGCGTAGCCGCCGCCACATCCACCGGTGCTCGGGCTCCCGGCGGTAATCCAATGCGTTCGACGGTTTTTCTCCAGTGCTTCCAGTTCTGGGGATTCTCGCGGATCATGCGACTCGCCAGGCGCTTCTGGAACGCGCAATCGTAAATGAAGTTCATGAACTCCCCGGACTCGTCCGCCTGAATGAGGTGATATTTCTCCGCGTAGTGCCGGAATGTTTTTTCGCGGAACTGCAGACATCCGTAATAATTCCGCCCGTCGCGATCCTGATGGACAATCCAATCCCGGTTGCCAGATTCCGCAAACGCAAGCGCATCAATCCACTGTGCCAGACTCTGTCCGGCACGATTCTCCGTAGACGGCTCGGCCGATGAGCGCGCAACGGCATGATCGGCTGCGTCCGCTGACGGGCTCCACATCATAAGAACCGCTGCGGCCAATCTTGGAGGCATTGGAATAAGCCGGTGAACGCCAAGCACAGTCATCCTCTGCACCGTTTAGCCGATTATGCGCCCAGGCGTCTACGGGTCTCAATATGTACTTAGTTATTGGAGCTATGCTAACGAAAGTTGTCAGCGTGCCATGTTGTACCAGAAAATGTATTTTGCGCAGCCTTATGTTACGCTTCCAGGTTCATGACGCACCGGTTTTCAGGATCTTGGCGTTCGAAACCCGCGGCCCAGCCTCCCCCCGCGGGTGAGCCCGTGGGAAATCGAACTCCTGAAAAGCCAACTCGCCGAAGCATCTCAAGGGGAGCGATTCCTCCGAGGCCGGTCCGTGCCTGGACTACGCCAGTCGCTGAAAATGTCGATGCTGCACGTGATCTTGCACGGACGGACCATCTCGTTGGCAGGAGATGACGGAACCATCCATCAGAGGCAAAGTCGTATGGCGAAACATCGCAGATCCACTCGCGTCACAAGCGTGAAAGCTCTTCTACCCGGCTCCATCGAGTTGACCAAGCTGAAGAGCGGCAATGGCCTGGAAGTTCAAGTCCGCAGCCACGAGGTCCTGCTGGGCACGCTCATGCTGGGGCGTGGCAGTGTCGAGTGGTGGCCCCGCGGAAATAAGACGAATTCGCTGCGGAAGAGCTGGAAGGAGTTCGCAGACATGCTGGAAACGCACATGAGGTAACAACAGGTGCCGTCGCCGGGCAAGGTTTCGAGAGAGACTGGGGAGGTGCCTGCCCTACCGGTTCCGTCAAACGTTCTTGAGCTGATCGGCAACACTCCCATGGTCGAACTCCAGGGTTTCGACTCCAGCCCGTGCCGGTTGTTTCTTAAGCTCGAATGCAACAATCCTGGCGGCTCGATCAAAGACCGGATGGCGTTAGCCATGGTGACAGCCGCCGAGCAGTCGGGCGACTTGCGGCCCGGCAGCACCATCGTCGAAGCGACGGCGGGCAACACCGGCATCGGCTTGGCGCTGGTCGCGGCGGTCAAAGGTTACCGCCTGATTCTGGTGATCCCCGACAAAATGTCTACCGAAAAAATCGCCCACCTGCGGGCTCTAGGGGTGGACATCCGGATTACCCGATCTGACGTTGGGCCAGGCCATCCCGACTACTACCAGGACATGGCCGCACGGATCACGGCAAATACGCCGGGCGCGTATAACATCAACCAGTTTTCGAATCCCGCCAATCCAAGGGCGCACGAAGAAACCACCGGACCAGAGATCTGGGAACAGATGGGCCACGAAGTGGATGCGGTCGTCTGCGGCGTGGGTTCCGGGGGGACGATGACCGGGCTGAGCCGCTACTTTGCGCGAGTTGCACCCAAGGTGGAGATGATCCTGGCGGATCCGGAAGGTTCCGCCCTGGCCCCGTACGTACAAACCGGGAAATTGGGCCCTTCGGGCTCCTATGCAGTGGAAGGTATCGGCGGAAGCTGCGTGCCCAAGATCGCCGACCTTTCGCGCGTTCGGGAGGCCTTCGCCATCGGCGATGCCGAAAGTTTCTTGACGGCCCGTGAACTGTTGCGGAAGTCCGGCATTCTGGCAGGCTCTTCGACCGGAACCCTGGTGGCAGCCGCGCTTCGCTATTGCCGAAAACAAAGCGCCCCGAAACGCGTTGTGACCTTCGTCTGCGACAGCGGCAATAAATACCTATCGAAACTGTTCAACGATTACTGGATGATCGACCAGGGATATCTCAAGCGCCCGGCGACCGGCACCTTGCGCGATTTGCTGACGCGCCGCTATGAAGAAGGCGCGGTGATCACCGTGGGTCCCGACGATACTCTGCTGACAGCGTTCCAGCGAATGCGTATCGCGGATGTGTCACAGGTACCGGTGGTGGAAGAAGGCCGCGCCGTTGGGATTCTGGACGAGTCCGATCTGCTTCTGGCGGTGCATGACGATGAGTCGCACTTTCGCCAGCCGGTGCGAACCGCCATGACCAGCCGTCTGGAAACGGTGCCGCCCACCGCGTCGCTCGAAGACGTGCGCCGCATCCTCGACCAGGGGCTGGTAGCGTTAGTAGTGGAGGACGATCATTTTCTCGGCCTGATCACACGCTCCGATCTGCTCGGGCACCTACGCCGCCGCCTGAAATAATCAATTTATGAGCCATCGCTTTTCGACACGAGCCATCCATGCGGGCCAGGAACCCGATCCCACAACCGGCGCGATTATGACGCCGATCTACGCAACCTCCACGTATGTTCAGCAGAGTCCCGGGGTGCACAAAGGCTACGAGTACGCGCGCACGCAGAATCCGACGCGGATGGCGTATGAGCGATGTGTCGCCAACCTGGAGGGCGGCACGCGCGGATTTGCTTTCGCCTCGGGATTAGCCGCCACCGCGACCCTTCTCGACCTGCTGGACACCGGCGATCACGTGGTGGCCTGCGATGATCTTTACGGCGGGACCTTTCGGCTGTTTGAGCGGGTACGGCGGCGGTCGGCGGGCCTCGACTTCACTTTCGTGGATATGTCCGATCCGCTGGCGTTGCGCGAGGCGCTGAAGCCTCAAACGAAAATGATCTGGGTCGAGACGCCATCGAATCCGCTGTTGAAGCTGATTGATCTCAGGACGGTAGCCGAGGTCGGCAAGGCCCATGGATTACTGACCGTGGCGGACAATACTTTTGCCAGCCCCTATATTCAAAGGCCCATCGAGTTCGGATTCGATCTGGTCCTTCACTCAGCAACGAAATATCTCAACGGACACTCGGACATGGTCGGCGGCGTGGTGGTCGCCGGCGAAAATCGGGACTTGGGCGACCGGCTGGCATTCCTTCAAAACGCCGTGGGCGCCATTGGCGGGCCGTTCGATTCCTTCCTGGCTTTGCGCGGCGTCAAGACGCTACATCTGCGAATGCAGCGGCACTCAGAGAACGCGGCGGCGATTGCCGCCTGGCTGGAGCGCCATCCCGGCGTCTCACGCGTCATCTACCCAGGGTTGAAGTCGCATCCGCAACACGCGCTCGCCGCGTCGCAGATGAATGGCTTCGGTGGCATGGTGACCGCGATTCTGCACGGCGATCTAAACTCGACGCGCCGTTTCCTCGAGCACTGCCGCCTGTTCGCTTTGGCCGAGAGTCTTGGGGGGGTGGAAAGCCTGATCGAGCACCCCGCCATCATGACGCACGCGTCTTTGCCGGCCGAACGTCGGCAGGCAGCCGGTATCACCGACACTCTGATCCGGCTTTCCGTGGGTGTTGAAGATGTGGACGACCTGAAGGAAGACCTCGAACGGGCATTCGCGGCAGCAGGGATCGGCTGATCACAAACGTGGCTGCCCGTCACGCCGGGCCGTCGTACAATGCTGAGCGATGCAACTGTTCAAGAGGTTACTAACGGCGCTGGTGATATTGGGTATTGCGGCAGGGATTGCCTATGCAATCTCACCTCGGTTTCGTCTGTTGACATTGGTTTTGATTGGCGGCAGTCCCGTCTGCCCTCTAAGGCTGGCTGTGGACACGCAAGGCCACCTGGAGAGACTGAAGACGATCCACGACCGCATTCTAAGCGCTAGTCGCCTGGTGGCCGAGAAAGATGGCCTGGAGCTATGGGACACTCCAAAGGGCCGGTATTGGATCCCCAAAGGCAATCGATACGTGCTTCCGTTCAATCTCGCCGAAATGGAATCTCACATCTACGGGTCGGGCGAGCACTTTGTGAAGCCGGGAGACATTGTTCTTGACTGTGGCGCGAGCGATGGCGACTTCAGCCATGAAGCGTTGAATGCCGGCGCCAAGCTGGTGGTCGCGATCGAGATCTCGCCTGCCAGCGTTGAATGCTTGCGGCGCAATCTCGCCCCGGAGATCGCTCAGGGAAGAGCCATCGTGTATCCCAAGGGCGTTTGGAACAAGGACGATACCCTGCCACTCAATGTCGCCGATAAGAATTTCGCCGCCAACAGCGTGGTTTTGAACGCGCCCGGCGCGCACGCGACGTACATTGCGCAGCTCACGACCATCGATAAGATCGTTGGCGAACTCGCGCTGCCGCGAGTGGATTTCATCAAAATGGACATAGAAGGCGCAGAGGTGAACGCTCTCCGGGGCGCGCGCGAGACTCTGCGGCAGTTCCGGCCAAGGCTCGCCATCGCGACGGAACATAAGCCAGACGACGAGGTGGCCATACCGAACGCGGTCCACGCCGTCCAGTCCGACTATCGGGCGGAGTGTGGATACTGCGCTCAGGCGAACGGACACATCCATCCGGAAGTCATGTATTTCTATTGAGACAAGCTGCAGTGGCCGCTACGGCTTCAGATCAATGCGGTCCAGGACCGAGCCATCCAGCGCGAACGCCTCGATGTGGGCCGATTTGCCCGTTACCTTGACCGAGACGAAGTGCTCAGTGCTGATAACCTTCTGCGTGATGCCGGCGGGCGGTGTGTCGACGTCGTATAAGGGAGCACCGCCGCCACCCGTGATCACGTAGTGCACTCCGTTCTTGAGGTAATGCTGGTAGTTGTGATCGTGACCGAAAAATCCCGCGGTGACATGCTCCTTCTCGAACAACGGAATCAGCGCTGTCATCTGGGGGTTGTCGCCTTGCCGCCGCGCGACCGCCGTTATCGGAGGATGATGCGCTGTCACGAAACGGAAATCGGCCTTCTGGCTCTTGGCCAGGTCTTCCTCCAGCCACCGTACCTGCTCGCTCCAGAAACTCTCTCTGGCCGCCTGACTCGTAGCCACATTGCCGATGTCGCTATTCAGCACGATGAAATGAGCCTGCCCCCAGTCGAACGAGTAGTACGGCGTGGTCACGTCGAAGAAATCGTAAAACTGGCGATCGTTGCGTTCGTGATTCCCAAGCGACGGGAAGAACGCTGTCTTGCTCAACAGCTCGCGTTCGATGTCGAAGAATACCGGCCATTGCGCGGAGTCCGCGCCATTGGCAACCAGGTCACCCGTGTGCATCACGAAGTCTGGGATGCCGTGTTTTATCACCGCGGCAACCACGCGGCGATGCATGTCATGGCGGGTGCGCGTATCGCCATAAACGACGAACTGAAAATCCGCCGGTCCGCTAGGAGCAGTCTTGAATGAACCGCGACCCTCATCACGGCCCAGGACGTCGTAGTAGTAAGTGGTGCCGGGTTGAATCCCGGTATACGACGTCTTTTCGGCGCGAAGCACGGGAGCCGTCTTGTCGGCCTTACCCGGCTCGGTGCCCAGAGTGGCTTCGCCGTCCTTTAGAATCCAAACGACTGTAGCCGATCGCTGCCCGGCGTGCACCACGAAGGGTCCGCCCAACAGCTTGTCGGCACTCCACGCCGGCAAGCTGGCTCCGAGCAGGGCGCATATGAGTGTTATGGATTTCAAAGTTGCTTCCCGCATCGTATCATTCGTCGCGCACTGGGCTGTACTCACACGTCCGCCTGCCCCGGCTACTGATTCACGTGCACGACGTGGGCGGGGGCGAAGCCATTAAACCACGTCGAGGAAGCGCTGCTGTAAGCGCCGATGTTCTCGGAGTAAAGGAGATCGTCGATCTCAAGCTTTGGTAGTGCTTCGGACTGGGATATCGTGTCCATCCCATCGCAGGTCTGCCCGAAGACCGTGCAGATTTCGGTCGTGGCTTTCCTGAATGCTTTCAGGTGATATTGACAGTGGTCGAAGATGATACCGGAGTAAGTGTGATATACGCTGTCGTCAATGTAATAGCAGGGCTTGCCGTCGCGGACGGCTTTTCCAATGACTCTGGCAATGGCAGTGGCGGCGGTGGCAACCAGGAACCGGCCGGGCTCGGCCAAAATCTGGATGTCGGCGGCAAAGAGGCGCTCGATTTCCACGTTGATCTTCGTGGCGAGTTCCCGGAAGGGTTTTACATGGGTGTCGTACGGAATCGGAAAGCCGCCACCGATGTCCAGAATCTTGATCTCGTGACCGCGTGACCGGGCCTCCTCCATTACCGCGGCAGCGATATTGAGGGCCTGCACGAAGTTCTCGAAATTCGTGCACTGGCTGCCCACGTGAAAGCTCAGGCCCTCCACCACCAGCCCAGTGCGAAAGGCTTCGAGAATCAGATCCACGGCAACGCCCGAGTCGCAACCGAACTTGGAAGACAGTTCCACCATGGAACCGGTGTTGGGAACGCGCAATCGCAGCACGAGGCCTGCGTGCGGTGCGTATCGCTTGATCTTCATCAGCTCATCGCGGTTGTCATAGGTCAGCAGCGGCTTGTACTCGTCGAGAGCCTCGAGCGTTTCCTTCGGCTTGATGGGGTTGGCGTAGATGATCTTGTCCCAGATGAAGTCCTGGCGCTCTTTGGCCGGCAGGCGCTTGATGTTCTCGTGCACCAGCAGGAATTCCGGCAGTGAAGCCACGTCGAAGCTGGCTCCGGCCTGGTACAGCGTGCGGACGATTTCCGGTGCCGGGTTGGCTTTCACGGCATAGTACGCCTGCACCTTCGGCAGGTGCCGGCGAAAGCCCGCGTAGCTGCGCCGGATGACCTCGTGATCGATCACCACCACAGGCGTACCGTGCTCCTTGGCGACGGCCAGCAATTGTTTCTTGGTCATCGGTCAGTCGAGGACCGGGTCGGAGCCGTCGAGCATCTTCACCTTGTTATGGGTGAAGTATTCGCGGGTCAGCGCCTGCATCATCTTGCCGCGCTGGTCATAGAGGCGTCTCAGCTTGCGGGGTTTGTGCCGGGAAAGCGCGTAATGGGTGAGGAGCGGCATGGCGATCGTGGTGTCGGTGTAGCACACCACGGCGTCGGGCAGACGGTCCGGATCCACCTTGCCCCAGCTCACGGCTTCGCTTGGCGTGGCGCCGCTCAAGCCGCCGGTGTCGGGACGCGCATCGGTCACCTGCATGAAGTAATCCTGGCCGAATTCTTTGATGCGCAGGACCTCCTGAATCTGCGGCTCGGTCTGAAGCATGAAGTTCTTGGGACTTCCTCCGCCCCACAGAACCACCCCGCTCTTGCCGCCCGAGCGCTTCGCCGCCAGCACGTAGGCTGTGGTTTCGTTGACATCGATTGACGGGTTGAGGCGCAGCTTGTTGCCGCGCAGTTCCACGCCGGCCACGTTCATGCCAATCGTCGAATCCCCAGGGGAAGAGGTGTAGCAGGGCACGCCGGCGCGATAGGCGGCAGCCAGCACGGAAACATTCTTGAGGCCTGCCTTCCGCTCCCACTCGGCGGCATATTTTCCAAGCAGGTGGTGCAGCTCGGCGGTGCCCATCTCCTTCTGGAATTCAGGCTGGACTAGAATGCTGCGCAGGATCTCGTCCGTTGCCATCAGGCAGTCGCTGTAACCGAGCAGCACGTCGTAGACGCGAACGATGTCGTTGTCACGCAACTCGGTGTCGTCCATCTTGAAGCTGCCGGAGTGCACGGGATAGTTCAGGGCGAAATGCATGTCGTGATAAAGAATCGCGCCGGTGGAGACAATCCAGTCGACGAAACCGGCCTTAATGAGCGGGACGATCGAAGAGCAACCGAGGCCTGCAGGGGTGAGAGCGCCGGAAAAGCTCATGCCGATCGTTACGTCCGGTTCCAGCATCTTCTCGGTGAAAAGGTGGCAGCTCTCTTTGAGGCGCGCGCTATTGTAGGCGAGAAACGCGCTGTCGATAACGTCGGCGAGCTTTTCCTTGCCTGTCAGGTTTTTGGGGAGGATGCGTTTGCCGGCGAGGTATTTGTCTCGGTTCGGGCAGTGCTTCTTCTTCATCCAGTCCGGCATTTCGGACAGGTCTTCGCGGTAGCGGCGGTGTTGATTCGGAGTCTTGGGCATGATTGCGTTTGAAAAGATCTCTACTACTTTAAAACACCCCGAATCGGAATAGACAGATTTCGAGCGGACATTTATGCTCGACGTATATGGCGCGTTCGCAAACCACCGCTGACAGGCCGGCCTCGCTTGGCTTCTCGATGCCCGCCGAGTGGGAGACGCACGAAGCCACCTGGCTGGCTTGGCCGCACCACCGGACCGACTGGCCGGATAAGCTCGACATCATCCGGTGGGTGTACGCCGAGATCGTGCGCCAGATCGCGCCGGGCGAGATCGTTCGCCTGCTGGTCAACTCCGAGAAGGAGAAAGCGCAAGCCCGCCGCTATCTGACCCGCGCGGGCGCTGACGTGCGGCGCGTCGAGCTCATCGTGCTTCCGACCAACCGCTCCTGGACTCGCGACAGCGGCCCTCTGTTTGTGCGGCGTTGTGCAAACTCTAAACTCGAAACGGCGATCGTTCACTTCCATTTCAATGCATGGGCAAAGTACCCGGACTGGCAGAAGGACCGCCGGGTACCCAACCTCGCGGCACGCCGGCTCGGAAAGCTGTTGTTCCCCGCGCAGATAGACGGACGCCCATTCGTCCTCGAGGGAGGCGGCATCGACGTGAACGGCCGCGGCACGCTGATCACCACCGAAGAGTGCTACCTGTCGCCAAAGAAACAGATTCGTAATCCGGGTCTCGGTCGTAACCAGTTTGAAACAGGCTTGCGGGAATTCCTGGGCGCGACTAACATTTTCTGGCTGGGCCGCGGCATCGCAGGTGATGATACGCACGGCCACGTCGACGATCTCTGCCGCTTCGTCAATTCCAAGACCGTGGTGCTGATTGACGAAGACGACCCGAAGGACGCGAATTACCGGCCTCTAAAGGAGAACTGGGAGCGCATCCGGGACTTCCGGCTCGAGGACGGCTCAAAGCCGGAGATCGTGGCGCTTCCCGTGCCGCGGCCCCTGTTCTTTGACGGCTACCGGCTGCCGGCGAGCTACGCCAATTTCTACATCTCGAACGCGGCCGTGATCGTGCCTACGTTCAACGACCCGTATGACCGCGTCGCGCTCGGCATCCTCGGCGAACTCTTCAAGGATCGCGCCGTTGTGGGAATTCACGCCGTGGATCTGGTGCTGGGATTCGGCACCTTGCATTGCCTGAGCCAGCAGCAACCGGCGCAGTAGCGCGTTACGAGCCCATCAAATGCCATTTTGTGCGCGTGTAGGCGATGCGAAAACCTTGGCGCTCCGCGTTGCGTTGAGAGGCGCTGCCCGGTTCGGCGCAGATCATAACCAGGACACAGCCGGCGCGCGCGGCGTATTCCACACGGCTATCGAGCAATGCGCGCTGCGCGCCCCGCCGGCGCCACTCGGGGATGGTACTCGCCCCGGCGAGCAGAGCGACGCCATCGTGTATGGCGAGACTGCCCGCCGCAATCGGCAGCCCGTCCAACTCCGCCAGGAATGGGTGGGAGTCTTGTATGGCAGCGGAAACGCGCATAAGGTCGAGCATCGGTCCGGCGATTTCGGTGAACTCCCGCCAGCCCTCGGCCGCCGTGTGTGCCCAGAGATCCTGCTCTTCTTCGCCTACAATTCGTACCTGGACAGACGTTTCTCGAACCGTCGCAGCCGGAGCCTTTGCGTCCAGCGGCAGGAACATAACACTGGTCAATTCGAAGGGCCGGTAACCTCGTTCGTTCAGCACCGCCAGCAGCGCCTTATCGGCAAAGGGACTCACTTCGTGGAACACCGGCGCTCCGCGCTCTTTGAAGAATTCTTCGAGCTTGTCCATGTCCGCAGTAGTGGGCATCTGGAACAGGCCGAGCCCAAACGTCTGCGTGGAGGGCGAACGAACGCCGTCGTACATGGCGTATGTGCCCGCGACGTCAATCCACTGAGCGCCGGAGTCCGGCATGACTCGCGCGCGCGCTTCCACGAAACGTGCGTTTGCGACGGCCTCCGCGCGCTCCAGGCGGCGAGACAGCGAAAGGTCGGAGAGGATCAAGGGGCTGATGGGCCTCCCGTCTATGGTACGCGGAAGGAAGCGAGCGCGTCTGCAGCGCCGGCTTGCCGGGATCGGTGCGATGACGTAATTTGGGGTGATGCCCCCGTACCGTTACGTTTTCAACCACTTTCCGAAGACGGCCGGATCCTCCTTCATGGCTCTTTGCCGGCAGAACCTCGCCGAATCGGAGATCAGTCCCCCTCTGGTTGAGAATCAGATCCGGGAAGCGCGAGTGGAACGGTTCCAGCGCTATCGCCTGATTCGAGGGCACTTCGGTATCGTATCCCAGATGCGAGTAGCTCCGGACCGTTACTCCATGACCCTGCTCCGGGACCCCATTCGGCGAACCGCATCACTATATAGCTACTGGCGAACCCTCTCCGATCAGAACGCTGCCGTCGCCAAAGCCCGCGAATCGTCCTTCGCGGAGTTTGTCCGGTATTACGCGGAGAGCCCTGTGGTCGTTTGCAACCCATACACCCACCACTTCGCGGCACTGAGAATCAACATACTGGGCACGCTTGCCGATGGCGACACCCTGCTTGCCACCGCCAGGCACAACCTCGCGGCGTTCGATTTCGTTGGCATCTGCGAGGAGCTTGAAGCGTCTGCACGACTGTTATGTAGAGAACTGGACTGGCGCATGCCTGCCGAGGCGCCACGCGAAAACGTATCCGGCTCTGAGCGCACGGTCGAACAGATCGATCGCGAAACGATGGACTTGCTTGTCGAGTGCAACCGGCTGGATCTCGAGCTGTACGAATACGGCCGTACGCTGTTTCACCAACGCTGCGACCAAGCCGGCCGTGCTGCACAACGGCCAGACCGGTCCGCACTAGGCCGAACTGAGCCAGGCCGCTTCGTGCTATTTCCATTGAAACCCGTGACGGAGCGAACCGCGGCCGTCCATCAGGTTTCCGCGGGGTGGCAGGGCGGTGCGGCTTCACAAACCCTGGAGATTGCGATCAAGTTCCGGACCAGGGAAAGAATCGATGATCTGGTCACCGGAGTGACTATCCACAGCGCGGATGGGGAATGGGTGTACAGCACAAATACGGCCGTCGAACGGCGGGTGGTCGAAAACGCGCCGGATCGCGACTGCTATGCGTTGTTCACCCTGGATTGCGGACTCGCGCCGGGCAGCTACGTGGTGACGGTTGGACTGACCCAACTGCGCCGGCTGGGGATTCACTACGACCGGGTCGAGGGCGCCGCGACTTTTGAAGTCCCTTCAGACCACCAATCAAGCGCGGATCGTACGGTCTCCCTGCGCCGTTTCGAATCAGGAGTCGGCCCGGCTTTCCTTCCGCGAGCCTTTGCGACATGCGTTTAGGGTGTCAGCCTTCCAAGGTTGTGCCTGAAGAACAAGGTATGGTGGAGGCGGCGGGAGTTGAACCCGCGTCCGAGAAAGCCCGCCATGAAGAGACTACGATGCGTATCCGGCTCGAATGATTCGGTCGCGGCCGTCAGAGCCGGCGAGAACAGCCGCCACCTAGTCCGATTGATCTCGGCCCTCGGCTCCGGACCGAAGCCTGCTGCCTATCCCGCAAAATGACGCTCACTCACCGCCGCGCGGGCTCAGCGGCTGGAGCGGCTACTTAATTAATTAAGCAGCGTATGCAAACTGCGTATTGGCAGTTGTGTTTTTCCGATCGTTTAACGGGAGCTCGGAACCCGGCACGCCTCTCCATAACGATTCAATCCCGTCGAATCCGTTGCGCCCCCCCTTGTTATTATTGTACCAGTAGTCCGCAACACCTGAGCCTTTTCCGGCTTTCCTTACGCGTTATTCCGATGGGAGGTTGAGGAAAATGCCCGCACCCACACCCTACAAACTGACGCACGAAGACACCATCGATCTTGACGAAGCACAGATCCGCCAACTGGCGCTCGATGCGGTTGCGGCCTGGAACTGCCATGACGTCCGGGCCTTTACGCGCGTGTATGCGGACGATGCCGATCTGACCAACGTGATCGGCACAACCGTGCGCGGGCGCAAGGCCATCCACGACCACCATGCCGAAATCTTCGAGACCATCTTCAGGAAGAGCCACCTTGAGCCTGGTGAGATCAGGGTGCGTTTTCTGAGCCCGGAGATTGCCGTGGTGGACATCCGGTGGGAGATGACGGGAGCCCTCGAGTGGGATGGGAAGGAGATTCTGATTCGTAAGGGACTGCTCAGTTGGATCGTCACGCGGCAACGCGGAGCCTGGTTGGTCAAGGTGATGCACAACCAGGAGTTCACGCCGCTCAGATACTGATTTCGCCTGAAACGACCCCCGCCGCTGGTGCTATATTTGGGAACTCATGCTCCAAATCCAGCGCAGTCCCGAGGTGCACGATGTAGTTGTGATCGGCTCGGGCGCCGGCGGCGGGACGGTGGTGAAGGTCCTCACCGATCTCGGCATCAACGTCACGCTACTGGAAGCCGGGCCAATGCTCAATCCCGCGAAGGATTTCAAGGAGCATGTCTGGCCTTACCAGGTGGATCATCGCGGCGTGGGGCCGCATGCGGAGGGGTATTTCGGGAAATCTCCGTGGGGTTTTTCATATTTCACCGCTCCCAATGGCTACTGGAATGTCCCTGGCGAACCGTATACCGTTGCGCCGGATTCGAAGTTCCGGTGGTTCCGGTCGCGGATCATAGGCGGCCGCACGAATCACTATGGCCGCATCTCGCTGCGCTTCTCGGATTACGACTTCAAACCGTACTCGTTCGATGGACTGGGGACGGACTGGCCGGTGTCGTACGAGGAGATGTCGCCTTACTACGACAAAGCGGAAGAGTTTATCGGAGTCACCGGCACCAAGGAAGGACTTCGAACGGCGCCGGACGGAAAGTTCCTGCCGCCCGTCGCGCCGCGCGTCCATGAAACGCTGATCCAGAAGGCCTGCCAGAAGCTGAATATGCCGTGTGTTCCGTCGCGCATGGCGATGCTGACCAAGCCGGTGCACGGGCGCGCGGCCTGCCATTATTGCGGACAATGCGGGCGCGGATGCCAGACGGCTTCGGCGTTCAGCTCCAGCCAGGCCATGATTTTTCCGGCGATGAAAACCGGGAAGCTGAGAATCATCACGGGGGCGATGGCGCGCAAGCTGATCACCGATGATACCGGACGAGTGACGGCGGTTTCCTACGTTGAGAAAGCTACGCGCTCGGAAAAAAAGATCCGCTGCCGGGCAGCGGTAGTGGCGGCCAGCGCCTGCGAGTCGGCGCGACTGCTGCTGAATTCCCAGTCGACACGGTTTCCCAACGGGCTGGCCAATAATTCCGGCATGGTGGGCCGCAACCTGACCGATACCACGGGTTACGATCTTGGCGGCTTTGTTCCAGCGCTTGCGGATCTGCCGCGGCATAATTGCGACGGGATCGACGGGATGCACGTCTACATCCCGTGGTGGCTGCTGGATGACAAAAGGAAGGACTTTCCGCGGGGCTATCACATCGAGGTCGGTGGCGGGTTCGATATGCCGCAAATTGGGTTTGCCCACGGCGAGGAAGGATACGGCAGCGCCCTGAAGTCGAAAATGCGTGCAGAATATGGCGCCTTCGTGGGCTTCTCCGGCCGGGGCGAGATGATTCCCAACGCAAACTCGTACTGCGAAATCGATCCCACGACGGTCGATCAGTGGGGTATTCCGGTCTTGCGGTTCCATTTCCGCTGGAGCGAACACGAGAGCAAGCAGGTTCGCCACATGCACGAAACGTTCGCCGCCCTCATCGAGGCTATGGGCGGCAAGCCCGAAAAGAAGGAGATCCCGGAGCGCGGCGTGGATGCGGTTTCGATTGGCGGCGAGATCATCCATGAAGCGGGCACGGTTCGCATGCACGAGGATCCCAAGCAGGGGCCTCTTAACCGCTGGTGCCAGGCACACGAAGCCGAGAATCTTTTTGTGGCCGACGCGGCTCCCTTCCTGGGCAATCCGGACAAGAACGTCACGCTGAGTATCGTGGCGCTGGCCTGGCGCACGGCGGAACATCTGGCCGAGGAGATGAGGAGAGGCAATGTCTGATAATCCGTTGTCGCGGCGCGAACTGCTGCGCAATCTCGGCATTTCGGCGGCGCTGGCGGCGCCGCGCGCGGGCCTGGTGAGCGCACAAGTGGCGCAACATGTGCACGAGGCGGTTGCACAGGAGAAGACCGCTGCCCCAAAAAGCGAGTACGCACCCAAATGCTTCACCGCGCATGAATTCAAGACACTCCAGCGCCTGTCCGACTTGATTATTCCGGCCGATGATCATTCGCCCGGCGCCCTTGCGGCGGGTGCTGCCGAATGGATCGACTACATGGCCAGCAACAGCCCGGAACTCGCCCAGATCTTCACCGGTGGATTCGGCTGGCTGGACCACCACATGCAGCAGCACCATGCGGTGGATTTCATCGACGCCAAACCCGAGCAGCAGGTGGCATTGCTTGACGTGATCGCGTACAAGAAGAATGAAACGCCGGAGAACGCACCGGGCATCCGCTTCTTCAGTTGGGCGCGGAACCTGGTGACGGATGCGTATTACACGAGCCCCATCGGCATCAAAGATCTCGGCTACATGGGTAACAGCGCCATGAGCGAATTCCATGTACCGGAAGAAGCGCTGCAGTACGCCCTGAAGCGCAGCCCGTTCGCCTAGCTGCGGGTTCATGATAACCGGCGACTTCAGTTTCCACTTTTGACGCAAACACCCATCCGGATCCCAGTCATACAATCCTCCGCTACCCAGTCATGCTAGGATGAAAATCGCCGAACTCAGCTACGAGACGGGGGAACCGCGTATTCGGGCGCAGTCCACTGCGTTGTGGACGGGTAATTTCAAGCCCCATCCGGACAGTAGACCTCGAAGGCAGATTTGAAAGCCATCCTGACCCACAGGCTGGAAATTAAGGAGCACCTGGCTTGAGTATCCCCGAACGGTCGAATGCGACCAAGGTTGTGGTCGCAACCACCGTCATGCTGTCCTTCATCTCGTTCTGGAGGGCAGCAGCCATTGTCCTGAGCGACCTCGCCTCGTCGGCTTACTATGCCGGAGGCATTGCCGAGACCGCGGTGGGCAAATCCGCTCCCTGGTTCATCCTGGCCATCATGCTGTTCTCCTATGCGGTTCGGGCCATCTATATCGAGAGCTGCAGCATGTTTGTCCGGGGCGGCGTATACAAAGTGGTCCATGAGGCCATGGGGCCCACGCTCGCCAAGTTTTCCGTCTCTGCTTTGATGTTCGACTACGTCCTCACCGGGCCCATCAGCGCGGTCACCGCGGGGCAGTACCTGGCAGGCTTGATCAACGAAGGGGCGGAGTACCTTCATTACAACCACTACTTGCCGCCGGGCGCTTTTTCCGCGATCTTCGCCGCCGGTGTAACCATTTATTTCTGGCGCAAGAACGTCATCGGCATTCATGAATCCAGCCAGAAGGCGCTGCGCATTATGCAGGTTACTACCGTGATGGTGGTCATGCTGATCGTCTGGTGCTTGCTGACCATCTTCAAGCAGGGATTTGCGCCGGTGCCCTTTCCGAGCGCTTCGAACCTGACGTTTAATCCTACGAGCCTTGGCTGGCTCCAAGGCACGATCGCCCCCAAGATCACTTTCATTGCGATTCTGATTGGCCTCGGACATTCGCTGCTGGCCATGAGCGGCGAAGAAAGCCTGGCGCAGGTGAACCGCGAGATCGCGCACCCCAAACTGAAGAACCTGGAGAAAGCCGGGTTCGTGATCTTCATTTATAGCCTGCTGTTCACGTCGCTGGTCTCGTTCTTCGCGGTGATGATCATTCCCGACGCCACCCGCGGCAAGTATCTGGAAAACCTGATCGGCGGCCTCTCGATGTACCTGGTGGGCCCGATCTCGATCCGTTTCCTGTTCCATGGCTTTGTCGTGCTGGTGGGAACCTTGATCCTGTCCGGCGCTGTCAATACCGCGATTCTCGGCTCGAATGGCGTGCTCAACCGCGTGGCTGAGGACGGAGTACTGACCGGCTGGTTCCGGCATCCGCACCCCAAGTACGGTACAACGTCCCGTTTGATCAACATGATCGTAATCCTGCAATTGGTTACCATCCTGATCAGCCGCGGGGATGTCTATCTACTCGGCGAAGCGTATGCGTTCGGCGTTGTCTGGAGCTTCGCTATGAAGGGGCTATCCGTGTTGGTGCTGCGCTACAAACAGCCGGGCGGCCGGGAATGGAAGGTGCCGCTCAACTTTCATATCGCAGGCCGGGAAATACCTGTGGGATTGGGATTGATCACCCTAGTGCTGTTCACCCTGGCCAGCATTAACGTGGTGACCAAGAAAGCCGCCACCATCTCGGGGGTGTGCTTTACCATAACGTTCTTCACCATTTTCGAACTCTCGGAACGCTACAACCGCAAGAGGGAGTCCGCCCACGAAACGGGGCAAGAGAAGTTCCGGATTGACAGCCGCACGGATCTCTCGGCTGAGTCGGTCCACGTTCGTCCAGGAAACGTGTTGGTGGCGGTACGCAATCCGTACCGTCTCCTGCACGTCAAGAAGGTTCTGGATAAGACCGATACCCAGAAGATCGATATCGTGATGCTGTCGGTGCGCGGCGTCACACAGGCCGGCTCGGGGGAGCACGGACTGGAGGCGGACCAGCTTTTTGCCACGGACGAGACGGATGTCTTCACCAAGGTGGTTTTCCTCGCCGAAAAGGCCGGCAAACACGTCGATCTTCTGGTGGTGCCGGGCACGGATCCCTACGACGCCATGATGCAAACGGCCCAGCGGCTCCAGTCCGCGCGCATCGTCACGGGCCTCTCGCTGAAGATGGATCCTTCCGAGCAGGGGAAACTTGTGGGGCAAGCCTGGGAACGGTTGCCAGCCCCCCGCCCTTCTGTTTCGCTGGAGATTGTCACCGACAATGGGCGCTCCGTCTTTTTCAATCTTGGCCCGCACCCGCCGCGGCTTTGGCCCGAAGACGTAGACCTGGTCCACCAACTTTGGCTGGAGTTGAGCGAAAGGGAACCGGGCGCGAAATTGCACCACCGCGATGTCGTGGGCGTTGCGCTGCGCCGGATGGAGGAGCAGTTGCGTTCGGCACAGTCTGAGGAAGTGCTCACGGACGTATTGCGTGAGGTGAGCCACCGCCAGCCGCCGGTATGGGAGACTCCCTCGGCGGAAGCAACGGCGGAGCCCCCAAGCCGCCAGGTCTTAGAATAGTACTCGGAATGGCCGACATCCCTTCTCCGGTTACGGACCGCCAAACCAGCGCCAAAATCGTAGTCGCGACGACGGTCGCCCTCTCCTTCATCTCTTTCTGGCGCGCGGCGGCGATCGTGCTAAGCGATCTCGCTTCCTCCGCTTTTTACGCCGGTGGGATTGCCGAGCAGGCCATTGGGAAAAGCGCTCCGTGGTTCATCCTGGGCGTAATGCTGTTCAGCTTTGCTGTCCGCTCGGTCTACATGGAATCGAGCAGCATGTTCGTGCGCGGCGGTGTGTATGTCGTGGTGCGCGACTCCATGGGTCCGTTTGTGGCGCGGCTCTCGGTCTCGTCGTTGATCTTCGACTACATCCTGACGGGCCCCATCAGCGTCGTCACCGCAGGACAGTATCTGGGACGCCTGCTAAACGAAATCAGCGAACTGGTGCACGAGGACTTTCGCGTCTCCCCCAACGGTTTCGCCGTCTGGTTCAGCATTGCGGTCACCATCTACTTCTGGTGGAGCAACATCAAAGGAATCCACGAGTCCAGCTCCAAAGCGCTGCGCATTATGCAGATCACCACCGTGATGGTGGTGGCGTTCCTGATCTGGTGTCCCGTCAGTCTGCTCATCAACGGGGGCCACTTGCCGCCAGCGCCCGTGCCGAAAAATCTGCAGTTCAGCGAAGACGGCCTCGGCTGGTTCAAGGGTACCTTCTGGCCGTCCATTCCGGCCATCGCCATCATCATCGCGTTCGGCCACTCGCTGCTGTCGATGAGCGGTTTCGAAACCTTGGCCCAGGTCTACCGCGAGATCGCCTATCCGAAATTGCAGAACCTGAAGCGCACCGGCAACCTGGTCTGCTGGTACGCGGTAATATGCACCGGAATCATCACCGTGTTCGCCGGCATGATCATTCCCGACGCGATGCGCGGCAAATATGTCGACAACCTCCTGGGCGGCCTGGCCATGCACCTGGCCGGCCCCTACATGCTGCGCCTGGCGTTCCACATTTTTGTGGTCACGGTGGGGTTCCTGATCCTTTCGGGCGCGGTCAACACGTCGATGATCGGCGCCAACGGCGTCATGAACCGGGTGGCTGAAGATGGTGTGCTGCTCGACTGGTTCCGCAAGCCGCACAAGCGTTTCGGGACCACGTTTCGCATCATCAACCTGATCACGATTCTGCAGATTGCCACGATCCTCGCCAGCCGCGGCAACGTGTATACGCTCGGCGAGGCTTATGCCTTCGGAGTGGTGTGGAGCTTCTTCTTGAAGGGGGCGGGCGTGCTGGTGCTGCGCTACCACCGGCACGACCAGGAATACAAAGTGCCGTTGAACTTGCATTTTGCCGGCCGCGAATGGCCCGTGGGACTGGCGCTTACCACCCTTGTGCTGGGTCTGGTGGCGATTGCCAACCTGTTCTCGAAACGGATCGCGACCATCTGGGGCATCAGCTTTACCGTGGTGTTCTTTCTGCTGTTCACAGTCTCGGAGCGCATCAACGCCAGGAAGCTCAAGGAAAAGAAAGTTGGCCTTGAGGAGTTCAATCTCGATCTGCGGCCGGAAATTGCCATGAACACCGTTCATGCGCGGCCCGGATGCATACTGGTCGCGGTCCGCGATTACAGTCACATGGCGCATCTAGAAACGGTTCTTCAAAAGACCAACGTGCGGCGGCATGACATTGTAGTGATGACCGTTCGGCCGGTTTCAACCGGCGCCGGCGAATACGAGCTGGGGCCTAACCAGCTTTTCTCGGATTACGAGCAAGAACTGTTTTCCCGCGTGGTGACCATGGCCGAGAAGCAAGGGAAAACGGTGGACCTGCTCGTGGTGCCGGGTGTCGATTTCTTCGACCCGATGGTACAAACCGCACAGAAGCTCCAGGCCTCCCGGCTGGTGACCGGAGTTTCGGCGCGCATGGATTCTGAAGAACTGGCGCGCCGCATTGGCCAGGCCTGGGAGCGTCTGCCGGAGCCGCGGCACGCGTTTTCCCTTGAGGTCATCAGCCCCGAGAGACCCTCCGTGTATGTCAACCTGGGGCCGCATCCGCCGCGGCTCTGGCCGGAAGACCTCGACCGCCTGCACGAGCTATGGCTCAAGTTGAGTGAGGGCCATTTCGGTCACAGGCTACATCACCGCGATGTCGTCGGCGTCGCCCTGCGCAGGCTGGAAAAGGACCTCGAAGGCGAGCGCCGCTCGGATGCGATCGAGGATTTGAACCGCGAATTGCGCAAGAGCTGAGTGGTCTTTGCCACGCCGTGTCTGCCGGCACACGGCGGCGGCATTCTTCTCCGACACACAAATCAATCACGTATCACGTGGCCATCGTCGTGCGAATGAGCGTCGTGAGCGGCGCCGCATCGAGCGTGCCCGGCCTCTTACGAGATTAGGGGTCGGGCACGCCCGACCAATCTCCTGCGCTGGCTCAGGGAGAAGACGCGTATGTTGCTGTTGAAGTACTTGTTGCTGTTTTCCGGCGCCGGGCTGTTCGCTGGCGCTCTTGCTGTTGTGATTTATGACGTGTACCGGACCCGGCAATCCTGGCGCGCCGACGGCGGCCAGCCTCGACAGCCCGTGGAAATTCGCTGGCGAGACGGGGGGCGCCTGGCGCTTCTGTCTGTCGCCCCCCTGTTGTTGGGCTTGAGTTTCGTAGTGGTGCCCGCTGGAAGCGCCGGCGTGCTGGTGAGCCAGATCTCCGGGACACTCCCGGGCGCGCTGTACCCGGGCGTGCATTGGATCGTGCCGCTGGTTCAAAGCGTTGTGGTCTACGATACTCGCGAGAAGGTCTTCAACACTTCGCTGGGCGAAGATCCAAAGAACAAGGTGGAAACGCTTAAAGTTCAGACCAAGGAGGGCCTGCCCGTGGGTCTTGCCATTGCCGTGCGCTACCGGCTGGACCCGCGCCGCCTGGATTACATTCATTCGAATCTGCCGCAGCCCATCGAGCAGGAAATTGTGCCGCCGGTGGTGGCTGGCGTGTTCCGCCAGATCGTTCCGAATTACCTGGTCCGCGACGTGTTCGCCACGCGGCGTGAGGAGGTCCGCAAGATGGCGGCCGAGGCCATCGCACAGAAGCTCGCCGTCGACGGCTTGCTGGTGAAAGAGGTCATCCTGCGCGACATTCAGCTTCCGCCGGAGTACGCCAGAGGGCTCGAGGGCCTGCTGCTTAAGGAACAGGAGAGCGACCGTATGACCGTGGAAGTCGACATCAAGCAGAAGATGGTTCGGACCGCGGAGCTGGAAGCCGATGCCGAAAAGGCGCGGCGCGTGCGGCAGGCCGAAGGGGAGGCACAAGTTGTGGTGCTGAACGCCAAGGCACAGGCCGATGCCATGCAGCATACGCTGCCGCTCAAACAAAAGCAGATTGAACAGACGCGGCTCGAGGCCGAGGCGCGCAAGGAATCCACGGTGAAGAATGCCGAAGCCCAGGCGGAAGCCAAAGTGATCGACAGCCGCGCGGAACTGGAAAAGCGCAAGCTGATGGCGGATGCCGAAGCCAATCGCATCCGGGTTACAGCGGCGGCGGATTCCGAACGCATGAAGACGGAAGCGGCCGCGTTGAAGCAGAATCCACTGCTGATTCAGAAGATCATCGCCGAGCGGCTTTCCGATAAAGTGCAGGTGATGATGGTGCCGACGGACGGAAAGTTTTTCTTTGCCAATGATGTACTGCGCTCGGCGCCGGCCAGCCCGGCCACAAATCCCGCCGTGGAACCGGATGATACCCAGGACCCGCCGGCAGCCACTACGACGACCGCAGCGCGTCGGGCAGGACGGCCGTAGACGCGCGGGAGTTAACTCCAGGTCCGGTCGTGGGAACGCTCCTTGTCCCACTCCGGCGTAGGCTCGAAATAGCCTGGCTCCAGCAGGTGCTGCTTGACCACTTCCTCGTTGAGCGTCACGCCCAGGCCGGGCTTTTCGGGAATGGTGATGAAGCCGTGATCGATGATGGGCTTCGGAATGCCTTCCACCAGGCTGTCCCACCAGGGCACGTCGACCGAGTGGTTCTCCAACACGAGAAAGCTCTCGGTCGCAGCCGCGCAATGCACGTTGGCCATGCAGGAAACCGGCGTTCCGGCGAAATGCATGGCCATCGGTACGCCGTACTCCTGGATCGAATCGCCGATTTTCTTGGTCTCGAGAATCCCCCCGGACGTAGCCAGATCGGGATGCAGAATATCGACGGCATGGTTTTTCGCCAGCTCGATGAAGCCTTCCTTAAGGTAGATGTCCTCGCCGGTGAGCGTGGGAATGTCCACGGCGTCGGTGATTTTCTTCCAGAGATCTGTGTACTGCCATGGAATCATGTCTTCGAGCCACGCCATGTTGTATTTCTCGAGCGCTTTGCCCAGGCGGATGCAGGAATTGACGCCGATGTGCCCGAAGTGGTCGGCCGCAAGCGGAATCTCCATGCCGACGTACTCGCGAACGGTCGCCACGAAGTCCGCCATGCGTGCAATACCTTTGTCGGTCAGCTCGTGGCCGGTGAACATGTGCTGCAGGTTGGGAGGGCTGTTGTATTTGGTTCCCAGCGGGTGGGTCAGCGTGCCCTCCTCGTTTTCCAATAAGTCGTACCCCAGATCCATCTTCAGCCACGTGAATCCCTGCTCTTTGCGCTCTTTCAGCCTCTGGCCATACACTTTCGGATCATGGGATTCGGTGGTGTCCGCGTAGCAGCGGATCTTGTCGCGGAACTTGCCGCCGAGCATCTGGTAGACCGGCACGCCGTACGCCTTGCCGGCCAGGTCCCATAGCGCCATCTCGATGCCGCAGACCCCGCCGGCCTGCCGCGCCGGGCCCCCGAACTGTTTGATTTTCCGGAAAATCCTGTCGACGCTGCACGGGTTCTCGGCAAGGATTCGGCTCTTGAGAATCAAGGCGTACGTCTTGCTGGCGCCGTCGCGCACTTCGCCCAGACCGTAGATGCCTTGGTTGGTATCAATGCGGAGGAGCGGGCACGTCATAGGCGCGCCTTTGATTACAGCAATGCGCAGATCCGTGATTTTGAGGTCCGAAGGCTGCGAGTTGCGGTTCACATTCTGGACTGCGCCGTCGAGGGTTTGATCAGCCCAGAAGCCGGCTCCGAGCGCCGCGGACGCCGAGCGCAGGAACCCACGGCGGCCGATTGCAGAGTGACGTTTCATGCCGCCCATTTTAGTACCACGCGCCGGTGCGTGATATTCTGATCCCTTACGTCCATCTGAAAACCACAAAAGGAGACAGCACGTGAGAGTTGGAGTATTTACTGCCCTGCTGGCGCAGATGTCGCTGGACGACGTCCTGAAGAAGCTGAGGAGCTTGAACATCAACACGGTCGAGCTGGGTACCGGAAACTATCCCGGCGATCCGCACTGCAAGCTCTCCATGCTCGAGAACAAAACCGAGCTGAATGAGTTCAAACAAAAGCTGGCCGACAACGGTTTCACCATCAGCGCTCTGAGCTGCCACGGCAATCCGCTGCACCCCAACCGCGAAATCGCCAAGAAGAATCAGGACACTAACCAGAAGACCATTCGGCTGGCGGAAAAGCTGGGCGTGCCGGTGATCATCGACTTCGCGGGATGCCCCGGGGACAGCGACAAGGCCAAGTATCCCAACTGGGTCACGTGTCCGTGGCCCCCGGAGTATCTCGACGTGCTGGAGTGGCAGTGGGAGAAGAAGGTCATCCCCTACTGGACCAAGCGCGCGAAGTTCGCCGAAGACCACGGCGTGAAGATCGCCATCGAGATGCATCCGGGATTCGTGGCCTACAGCCCGGAGACCATGCTCCGGCTGCGCTCTGCCGCGGGAAAAGCCATCGGAGTGAACTACGATCCCAGCCACATGTTCTGGCAAGCGATCGATCCCATCGCGGCGATTCGCGTCTTGGGCAACGCCATCTTCCACGTGCACGCCAAAGACACGCAGATCTACGGCCGCAACCTGCCCATCACCGGCGTGCTCGACACCAAGAAATACACCGACGAGCGCAACCGCGCATGGATCTTCCGCACGGTCGGCTACGGGCACGGGGCGGAATGGTGGAGTGAATTCATCTCGACGCTGCGCATGTTCGGCTATGACTACGTCCTGTCGATCGAGCACGAAGACAGTATCCTTTCGCCCAACGAAGGTCTCACTAAAGCCACTCAGTTCCTCGGCCAGCTCGTCATTAAAGAGCAGCCTGCGGCGGCATGGTGGGTTTGAGAGTGCCCGGCATGCGGCTGATGTTGCTGGCCGCCTTCGCCAGTACGCTGTCGGCGCAGTTACTCGGCCCTCAGATCCGCGCCGGGGCGGCTCGAACCGAAATTACGCCGGACCTGAAGAAGCACGGTCCGGTCTATATGGCCGGCTTCGGCAACAACCGCGTGGCTACCGGGATCCACGACAACCTTTATGCCCGCTGCCTCGCCCTTAGCGCGGGTGGTCAGACCGTGGTTTTGTGTGGTGTCGATTCGATCGGTTTATTTGCGGATGATGTCGAAAAGATTCGCGCCGAGGTGAGGAAGCAGCTCGCGGCCAAAAGCAAATCGAAGGCCAAAGATCCCGCGGTGGTCGTCGCGGCCACTCACGATCATGAAGCCGAGGACACCATGGGCCTCTGGGGCCCGGCGCAGGGCACCTCGGGCATCAACGAAGCCTACAACAGTTTCGTGATAGCGCGTGTGACGGAGGCGGCGGTGGACGCGATTCGCCACTTACAGCCGGCCATCGTGACGCTGGGACAGGCGCACCCCTCCGACCTCGACACGCTGATTGACGACGACCGGCCGCCGGAGGTACATGATGCGGGCGTCATTGTGCTCAAGGCCACCACCGCCAAAGGGAAGCCGATCGGCACGCTCGTGAATTGGGCCAATCACCCGGAGACGCTCGGCTCGAAGAACACGCTCATCACGGCCGACTACCCGCACTATCTCTGCACGGAACTGGAACAGCGCCTGGATGGTGTAGCGGTTTTTCTGAACGGCGCCGTAGGAGGGATGCAGTCGCCTTTGGGAGCTAAGGTTCCGGATCCCGCGACCAAGAGGCCGGCGCCTGAAAACAGCTTTCTGAAGGCGGAACTCATTGGCCGGCGCGTGGCGGAGGTAGCGGTGGGTGCAGCCCTCAACGGACAGACTGTGCCGGCCGACCGCATCGAGTTCCAGGAAAGCCGCATCACGATTCCCATCAGCAACAAAGGCTTCCAACTGGCCGCGCAGGCGGATCTGTACAAAGGCCGCAAGAAGATGACGCCGGACGGCGGCACCAGCGCGCCAGTGGGAGTCGTGCGGCTATGGGCGCGCGGCAAGGCGGTGCTCGAGGCGGCGCTGGTGCCGGGTGAGTTGTATCCCGAGTTGAGCGTGGGCGGGGTGGAGCGCTACAGCGGCGCGGACTTCCCCGATGCTCCCATCGAGCCGCCCATCAAGAAGATGATGTCGGCCGAATTCAAAATGCTGGTCGGCCTCGCCGATGACGAGATCGGTTATATCATTCCCAAAGCCGAGTGGGACGAGACCGCGCCCTGGCTCAAGAACGCGCCTCAGGCCTGGTACGGTGAAGTGAATTCCGTTGGCCCGGAAGCCGCGCCGCGCATTGCCGCCGCGCTCGAGCAGTTGCTGAAGTCGGTGCCTCCGAATCCCAAAGCGAATTGAAAAACGCTGCTATTCGCGGCTGGTTGTTATGGACACTGCTCGCGTGTCCATTTTCAGGCGTCGCGCAGAGAATCGAATACCAAAAGGTCGAGCCCTCTGTCATCGTGGACCGCTTGCGCCGGGCCGCAGACAAAAACCCGGAGCGTGAACAGGCCCTCCACGCCCTGTTCGAGGAAGCTGGCTGCAAAGCAGAACAGCTCGCGGAACAACCGCTTAAGGGCTCGCGCACACCGAACGTCGTCTGCACCCTGAAAGGGACCGAAGACGCCACGATCATCGTGGGCGCCCATTACGACAAGGTGGACAATGGCCATGGAGTCGTCGACAACTGGAGCGGCGCGTCGCTGCTGCCCAGTTTCTTTCAAGGCCTGCAGGCAAAACCTCGCCGGACGACGTTCGTCTTCATCGGCTTCGCATCCGAAGAGAACGGTTTGGTCGGCTCGAAGTTCTATGTGAGCCGCCTCACAAAGGACCAGCGAGAAGCCATCCGAGCCATGGTCAATATCGATTCGCTGGGACTATCGGACACGAAAGTATGGCTCAGCTACGCGGATAAAAAACTGGCGTCAGCCGCATTCAAAGTCGCCCATTCCCTCAATTTGCCTCTGGCCGTCGTGAACGTCGAGAAGGTTGGGCTTTCGGATGCGGGTCCATTCAGGGAAAAGAAAATCCCCTGCATCGACTTTCACTCCGTGACGCAGGAGACCCTTCCCATCCTTCACAGCCCCCGGGACACATTGTCGGCGATCCGTTTGCCTGAGTATCAAAACTCGTACGCCCTCCTCATGGCCTACCTCGCCTACCTGGACGCGGCCGGAAGCCCGCACACCGAGCAGTAGCCGAGGTCCAGGAAAATGCCGCCCGCCAACGAACCTATAATAGATGTTTACCACTCAGAGAGGAGTATTGATGTCCGTAAAACGTGTGGGGATCCTCACCGGTGGTGGTGACGTTCCCGGCCTGAACTCGGTAATCAAGAGTGTCGTCTACAGGGGCAGTGAAATCGGTTGTGAAGTGGTTGGCATCCGGCGAGGTTGGGAAGGGTTGACCCATGTCAACCTGGACGATCCCGTGAGCCGAGCCCGGTACGTTCTGCCGCTCGACCGCGGCAATACCCGCACCATCGACCGCACTGGCGGCACGTTCCTGCACACCACGCGCACCAATCCCTCCAAGATGAAAAAAGTGCCGGATTCTCTGCGTGGCGTCAGCTTCCCGTCATCGCAGGCGACCAAAGACGGAAAGACCAGCACGGTCTACGATCTGACCTCGCAGGTGATCAAGAATCTGGAAAAGCTCCAGATCGAATACCTGATCGCGATCGGAGGCGACGACACGTTGAGTTACGCGGCCAAGTTGGACCAGGCGGGCTTCAAGGTGGTCGCTATTCCAAAAACCATGGACAACGACGTGCGCAACACGGAATACTGCATTGGATTCTCCACGGCGATTACGCGCGCCACCGAAGCTATTGGGCGCCAGCGCACCACTGTCGGCTCGCACGAGCGCATTGGGGTTTTCCGCATTTTTGGCCGCGACGCCGGCTACACCGCGCTCTACACTGCGTACGTCACCTCCACCCGCTGCTGCATTCCCGAATACCGGTTCGATCTTCAGAAGCTGATCGATCTGCTGCTCACCGATAAGAAGAATACGCCCAGCAATTACGCGCTGGTGATTCTCTCGGAAGGCGCCGAGTGGGAGGGCTATCAACTGCGTGAGACCGGTGAGGCGGACGCCTACGGCCACAAGAAAAAAGCCAATGTCGGCGAAGATCTGAGCGATGAGATCAAGAAGCGCACGGGCGAAGAAACCATCGTCAGCGATCTGACGTACGACCTCCGCAGCGGCACTCCCGACTTCGTGGACAAGATGGTCGCCTCCACCTTCGCGGGCATGGCCATGGGCTGCATCGAGCGCGGGGAGCACGGCGTCATGATGGCCATCTGCGGCGGCTGCTACGCGGCCGCGCCCATCCCAGATCCCAAGCTCGGCCCGCGCAAGGTGGATATCGAGACCATGTACAACACCGAACGCTACCGGCCCAATTATGAGAACAAGATCGGGTTGCCGATCTTTTTAACACGGGCGTAGCGGCCAGCCCGGCCCGTGCCTGGAGGCCGCGCGTATGTTCGAACGGTACACCGAAGCCGCGCGGCGGGCCATCTTTGCCGCGCGGTTCTATGCCGAGGAATCGGACAGCACTTCCATCGAAACCGAACATCTATTGCTAGGCTGATCCCTGCCCTCTCGACGTCGATGCCCTGATGCGTACTGTGGGCCGTGGACGGCTGGTCACGCAATCACAGATTCGTGAACAACTGGCGCACGCTCACAAGGCGGACGTTGCTTGTCCAATCACCACCGGGACTGGCGTGTTGTGCGGGATGATGGAACGCTCAATCCGAAGCTGAAGCGGCAAGCCGCGCATCTGCTGGAGGAAGGCTACGTCATCGAGCGGGGTCCGCGAAAGAATACTCTTTACGTACGGGATTTCGCGGATCATCTCACTGCGCTGTAGCGCCGGCCCTCAGACTGTCGCGCACTCTGCGCCCGAACTCTTCCGCTTTCGCAATGACCTGCTTGGAATCGAGCGTCAGCGGCTGCGCGTCCCGAACCACGAGCCGGCCGTTCACCATCACGTCGCGCACGTCCGACCCTTTGAGCGCGTACACCACGTGCGAATACACGTCATAGAGTGGCACGGCGTGCGGCTGGTCGAGCCGGACGGTAATCAGATCCGCGCGTTTCCCGATCTCGAGTGATCCGATTTCTTTCTCGAGGCCAAGAGCCCGCGCGCCTCCCATGGTTGCCATTTCCAGCGCCTGCCGCGCCGGTAGCGCCTCCGGATCGCCGGTGATCACCTTTTGCAGCTTGGAGGCCAGATCCATCTCCTCGAACAGGTCCAGATCGTTGTTGCTGCCGGCCGGGCCGTCCGGGCCAAGGCCCACAGCCAGACCGAGCGCCAGCATCTTCATGACCGGTGCCGCGCCGCTGGCCAGTTTCATGTTGCTCGATGGGCAGTGGGCGATCCCGGTGTGACGCTCGCGCAGAATCTTCAGATCAGCGTCCGTTGCCCACACAGCATGCGCTGCCAGCGTGCGGCCGCTGAGCACTCCCAGCGAGTCCAGCGCCGCAGTTGGGGTTTTTCCGCGCTTGGCAAGGCACTCATCATTCTCACGTTTGGTCTCCGAGACGTGAATCAACAGCGGCAGGGCATAGTGGTTGGCCAGGGCACGGCACCGCTCCAGAGTCTCGTCAGAGTTCGTATAGATGGCGTGCGGCGCGACGGCCGGCGTGATCAGCGGGTCGCCGCGGAAGCGCTCGAGAAACTTCTCCGTGAACCGCAGCGCATCCGCCGGCGTTTTCGAATCCGGCGAGGGAAATCCGATGATCGTCTCCCCCAACACACCGCGCATGCCGCACTCTCTGGCCGTCTCCGCGATCACGTCCTCGAAATAGTACATGTCGGTAAAGGTCGTTGTGCCGCCCAGCAGCATCTCCAGGCAGGCAAGGCGCGTACCCCAGCGCACGAAATCGGGCGTAACATTGCGCGCTTCGGCGGGAAAGATAAACTTTTCGAGCCAGTCCTGCAAATGCAGATCGTCGGCGATACCCCGGAACAGCACCATGGGCGCATGCGTGTGTGTGTTGACGAGGCCGGGCGAGATCAGCGCATTGGGACGGTCGAGGCGGTGCTTGGGCTGAAAGTTGTGATCGATTTCCGATTGCGGGCCTTCCGCGACGATGCGATCGCCGCGAATCGCCACGGCGCCATTCTCGATGACGCGGCGTTGCGCATCCATCGTGATGACGTATCGCGCGCTCCAGATCCAGTCGACGGGTTCGGCAGCCAGGCAAGCCGCAAATAGAAAGAGGCTATAAAAAAGACGCATCAAAAGGCCTTGGAAATAGCTCCTTCAAGCGCAGTGATTCCGTCTTGCCGTGAAGGTTCGCCAGAATCACTTCTATGTCGCCGCAGAATTCCCACAGGATCTGCCGGCAGGCACCGCACGGTGGTGTGAGCGCATCTGTGTCCGCCACCACGGCGATGCGCCGGAACTTGCGCGCGCCTTCCGAGACGGCTTTAAATACCGCCACGCGTTCTGCGCAGACCGTCAGACCGTATGTCGCGTTCTCCACGTTGCAGCCCGTGTGAATCTGGCCGTCGTCCCCTTCAAGCGCCGCGCCGACTTTGAATTCCGAGAACGGAGCGTGCGCGTGGTCACGAACATGCAGCGCCGCTTCGATCAGGCCGTCCACGCTACACCTCCAGCCGCGGCAACAGCGCCTTCAACAATTTCGCCAGCGTGCCGCGCACTGCCGCGCCGGTCTCGAGGACTTCTTCGTGGTTAATTTTGCTGGGCAGAATGCCAGCCGCCATGTTCGTCACGCAGGAAATCCCGAGGCAGCGAACGCCCATGTGGTTCGCTGCAATCACCTCGGGAGCCGTGGACATCCCGACCATGTCGGCTCCGATCGCGCGCAGGTACCGGATCTCGGCGGGCGTTTCATAGCTCGGCCCCAGCACGGCGGCATACACTCCTTCCCCCAGGCGGATGCCAAGCTCGCGCGCTACTTGTTTCGCTGTCGCACGATACGCGGCCGAATATGCCTCCGTCATGTCGGGAAAACGCGGTCCCAGCGCGTCCGCGTTCGCTCCGGCCAACGGATTCGCACCCTGCAGGTTGATATGATCCGAAATCAGGGCCAGCGCTCCGCGTTCAAAGGCAAGGTTGATCCCACCTGCCGCGTTGGTGAACACCACGGCGCGCACACCCAGTGTGCCCAAGACCCGAACGCCAAATACAACCTGTGCCGGCGTATACCCTTCGTACAGGTGCACGCGCCCGGACATCACTGCCGCCTCGAGCGTGCCCAGCAGGCCGAGCACAAGCTTTCCCGCGTGGCCCACGGCGGTCGATGCCGGCCAATTCGGAATGGATGCGTAAGGAAACTCCTCGCGCCCCATCAGTTCATCGGCAAACCCACCCAATCCGCTGCCGAGCACGACCGCTACCCGCGGCCGCAATTTCGTGCGTGCGGCGATCCAAGCGGCGGCCTCCGAGATCACACCAGCATCCCCGCAATGCAAGCTGACATGAAGTTGGCCATCGACCCGACCGCTACCGCCTTCAATCCCAAGCGGGCAAGATCTGATTTCCGGCTGGGAGCGATCGCGCCGATGCCACCGATCTGAATCGCAATCGAGCTGAAGTTCGCAAAACCGCACAGCGCGTACGTGGCGATGGTAAACGACCGCGGTTCCAGATGCGCTTTCAGCGGGGCCAGTTCCAGAAACGCCACAAATTCGTTCAGCACCAGCCGCGTGCCCAGCAGGTTCCCAATGGTGGCGCAGTCGTTCCAGGCCACGCCCAGGAGCCACGCCACCGGAGCGAACAGCCACGCAAAAACCTGTTGCAACGAAACCGGCAGCCAGAATAAGCCGGGCAGAGACCGCCCCCACCCCAGCATTCCGTTGATCATCGCAATCAGCGCCAGAAAGGCGATCAACATGGCGCCGATGTTCAGCGCCAGGTGCAGACCGTCTCCCGCACCCCGTGCCGCGGCATCAATGAGGTTCACCGAGGTCTTTTCCACGCGCACATCCACGCGGCCCGCGGTGGCTGGCTTGTCCACTTCAGGCATGAACATCTTGGCCAGCATAATGGTGGCTGGAGCCGTCATGATCACCGCGGTGAGCAGGTGCCGGATCTCGACGCCGGCAATCTTCACGTAAGCCGCCATCACCGCGCCCGAGACATGTGCCATGCCGCTCACCATGATGGTAAAGAGCTCGGATTCCGTCATGCCGGCGATGAACGGCTTGATGGTCAGCGGCGCCTCGGTCTGGCCCATGAAGATGCTGGCGGCCACGTTCAGCGATTCCGCGCCGCTCGCGCCCATGACTTTCAGCATCACCACCGCCATGGCGCGCACAATCACTTGCATCACCCCCAGGTAATACAGAATCGAGAAAAAGGAAGCAATGAAGATGACGATGGGCAGCACTTGAAACGCAAAGACCACTCCGAACGGACCGCTCTTGGCGCCTAGCGGACCGAACACGAACTGGCTGCCGGCCTCAACGTAATTGAGCATGGCGTTGACGCCCACACCGATCGCCTGAAAAATCTTTCCAAAATCGGTCTTGAGCACCAGCACCGCGAACGTGAATTGAAGCCCCAGGCCCCAGAAAATCACGCGAACCTTGATGGCACGACGATGCTTGGAGAACAGGTATGCAACCGCGAGGATGGCGAGGATGCCGAGGAGTCCGGTATACCGGCCCATTAAAGCCCGACGCGGACTCTCAATCGCCGCGTCGCCGCTTCGCCGTGTCGCCGCGTCGGAACTCTCACCCTACAACCTCGAGGATCAGCTCCCGTTCCTCCGCCTTCTGCTGAGAGACGCGGAAGGCATCCTCCACCATCTCCGATGCTTCCTCCACATGCTCCTCGCTGGTGTAGTAGAGGCGGCACAGTACCGAGCCGGCATCCACTTTTTCGCCCATTTTGACTTCGAGGATGACGCCGACGGCGGGATCGATCCGATCGTCCTTGCGGTCGCGGCCCGCGCCCATCAGCGTGGACGCCCGTCCGATGTCCTCCGCACCGATGGCGCTCACATAGCCCGCTCGCGGCGAAGTGATTTCGCGCATCCCCGTGGCGTTGGGGAGCAGCTCGAACTTGTCCAGCGCCTGCGCATTGCCGCCCTGCGCCTGGATCACTTGCTTGAACTTCCGGTAGCCCGATCCGTCCACCAGCTTGTTTTCCGCCACGTGCCGCGCGTCTTCGAGCGTCGGTGTAATCTTGGCCAGAAAGATCATGCGCGCCGCCAGCTCCAGGCACAGCCTAGTCAAATCCGGCGGGCCCTGGTTCATGAGCGTCTGCGAAACTTCCATCACCTCCAGCGCATTGCCCACCGCATAACCGAGCGGCTGGTTCATGTCGGTGATCAGCGCCTGCACGCGCTTGTCCATGCGCCGGCCGATGCCCACCATCATCTGCGCCAGGCGCCGTGCGTCCACCTGCTTCTTGATGAAAGCGCCGGAACCCACCTTGACATCAAGCACCAGGGCGTCCAGTCCCTCGGCCATCTTCTTCGACATGATCGACGAAGCGATCAGCGGAATCGATTCCACGGTGGCCGTGACATCGCGCAGCGCATAAAGCTTGCCGTCTGCCGGCGCAACCCGCTCGGATTGTCCAATGAAACAAAGTCCGATCTCGCTCAGTTGTGCGTGAAATTGTTCCACCGTCAAGTCCGTGCGAAATCCGGGAATGGATTCGAGCTTGTCGAGCGTTCCGCCGGTGTGCCCCAGAGCCCGTCCCGAAATCATGGGCACGATGACCCCTGCGGCCGCCGCCAGAGGCGCCACTACCAGGCTGGTCTTGTCGCCAACCCCGCCGGTCGAGTGCTTGTCGACCTTGACACCATTGACCGACGACAGATCCACGGTCTCGCCGGAACGGATCATACACTCCGTCAGGGTGCTCACTTCGCGGTCCGTCATTCCGGAAAAATATACGGCCATCAGAAAGGCCGACATCTGGTAATCCGGGATTTCTCCCCGGGTGTAAGCGTCGATCAGGTAGGAGATTTCCGGTGAATCCAGTTCCTCGCCGTCACGCTTCCGATGAATCAAATCAACTGTTCGCATGGAAATGAGACACCTAGGCTAACATCTTAAGGCGCTGAAAGTAAAGGAATAGCCTGAATTCCCCCAGCGTTGCCGCGCACGGTTCGGCGGCCTTCAGCCCGCTATTGCGGGCATCGGAACACGATAGCGGCCTGAGAAAATTTCTTCAAACAGGCCAACGATTTCCTCGTGAATCAGTCCGTTATCGGCAACCAGGTCCGGTCCGCGCAGCCGGTGTGGTTCGCCGTGCATGCCCGAACATTTGCCGCCCGCTTCCTCGATCAGCAGCACTCCCGCCGCCATATCCCACGGATTCAAG
Source organism: Terriglobia bacterium (assembly GCA_020073305.1). Taxonomy (GTDB): domain Bacteria; phylum Acidobacteriota; class Terriglobia; order Bryobacterales; family Bryobacteraceae; genus QHXW01. The sequence goes on along the minus strand of JAIQFK010000004.1, from coordinate 242,257 downwards.
CCGAATTCCCAAAACGCTTCCAGCCGGCCGCACGCCACATACGCCAGGTCAATCGCCGCTGAGCCGCATCTGCGCACTCCATGCGTCTGCATCCCGAGCTGGTGGTAGAAATGGATGTTGATATTCAGGTGGCGCTTGCGGCTGGGAAAGCCGGTGGCCACCAGCGCGTCGGTGAGCTTCCGGGTTTGCGAGACTCTGATACGGCGGTTGTTCAAATAAGAACCGGCCCCGCGTTCGGTGGTGAACAGTTCATTCTTGATGGGATCGAAGATCACCCCGGCGACCAATTCGCCCTCGGCTTCGAGTGCCAGGGTCACGTTGAACATAGGAAAGCTGTGGGCGAAATTGGTGGTGCCGTCGAGGGGATCTACATACCACCGGTAGCCGGACGCGCTCTCGTGTCCCCCACCCTCCTCGGCCACAATGGCGTGCGAGGGAAAATGCGTGCGCAATCGCTCCACAATCAACCGCTCCGATGCGCGATCGGCTTCCGTTACCAGGTCGTTTTCGCCCTTCGTCTCAAATGGCACATGCCGCTCGAAGAACGTGGCCAGCAGAGCGCCGGCTTCGCGCGCGATCTCGACCGCGGTTTCGAGGTACGCAGGCATGTGCGGCTACGAACCTGCCTCAACCAGATATTTGATGTCGTGCTTGAAAATGAAGAGATTCGGTTCGCCGTTTCGGGTGATACGGATGAACGACGCGTCGTAGTATTCGACCACGCCGGTCACCTCCTCGTTGTTGCTCAATCGGACCCGCACCGGAATTTGCTGCTCGATGAGACGCTTGAGATATTTGGCCTCCTCAAACGTATGTTCGGGCGCGCGCGTGCCTGATTTTCCACCATGCTTGGATGACACTAGGGCTCCTGGTGTTTCAATGCCTTGGGGGCTACCGAGAATCTGCCGCTCGGAGTGCCGGAACTGCTTTCCGCCTCCCCATAATAGCCATTGCGCGCTAGCACGCGCAATTGCGGCTTGCTCACACGGACCTCCAGACGGTGGAAGCGGTTCTTAGTGAGTGGAACCTCCCGCGGGTAATAGGCAAGCAGGTATTGCGTACGCAGGTCCTCGATCAAATGGGTGAACGCTCGATCCAGTTCGGCGCCGATGGTGGGGGCAAAGACATGGCCACCGGTTCCCGCGGACAGCGTAGTCAGCGCGTTCTCGCCGCCGACATTACGCCCCGCATCGTTGGCGATGGGCACAACCAGAATGGGATAAATGACGCTGTCGGCCAGTTGCGCGGCTTCGAGCGCCGCATGAAAGTCGACGGTGCTGGTGGTATCGCCGCCATCCGTGACAATCACCATAATGCGCCGGCCATCCCGGTTGTCCAGGTCCCTGGATGCGAGGTAGATGGCATCGTAGAGAGAAGTGCCGGCCTCGCCGTGGAGGGTATGCAAGGACCGCTCGATGGGACCCGCATTACGCGTGAAATAGTTGTGCCTCACCACCTGATAATTGAAGCTGAACAGCGCGACGGTGTCCTTCGGGTTCCCCTCCGCAAACAGAGCGTGCAGAAACCGGCCGATCGAATCCACTTCGTACTTGAGATCCTTGGCGGTCGAGCCGCTGGTGTCAATCAGCAGCGCAACCGAGAGCGGCTGCTCGGTGTGGCGCTCGAACACCGCGACCTGTTGTGGGACGCCATTGTCCACAAGCGTGAAGTCTTCTTTGGAAAGTGATCCAATGAGTTCGCCGGCCGCGTTTTTTACCGTAGCCACGACGCGCACCAGGTTGACATCCACCCGGATGTCCGCTTGCTGAGCGAGAGCGGCAAACGCTGCGGCGAAACCGAGACTAAGGTTGAGAAGCAAGCGGCGCACTGCGGTCCCACTCCCCTTCCACCCAGACCTCCCCGTCCACAAAGTACTCCTTTTTCCAAATGGGGACCAGCCGCTTGAGCCGGTTGATTCCTTCGAGCGCCGCATCGAAAGCGGCTTTGCGGTGTGCCGCGGTGACGATCACCGCCACGCTGGTTTCGCCGATTTCCATGCGCCCCAGACGGTGCACCATCGAAATGCGGCCGATAGCGAACGATCCGGCAATCTCGCGGCCTATTTCGGCGAGCATCTTGATCGCCATGGGCTCGTAACACTCGTAATCCAGGTAGAGCGTGCGGCGCCCTTTGTTGTTGTTGCGCACCACGCCTTCGAATGTAATGACTGCGCCGTCTTCACCCTTGACCAGGCGCGTAATGATCGCGCGCGTATCGATCGGCTGCCGAGTCAGCGCGAAGAAATGACCCGCAGCGTCGTCTATTTCGTGCGTGTACTGCAATTGCGCCGACGTCGACCCACCGCTCACCGGCGGCAGGAAGGCCACCTCGTCACCCTCGCTGACTTCGGCTGAGACGGGGGAAAACTCGTGATTGCGCGCCAGCACGATGCTCGATGCCATTTCCCGGAGCCGCGGAAAGCGGCCAGCGTAGTGGTCGAAAATATTCTCCAGTTGCGCGCCCTCCGCCACGTTGAGCTGCTCCTCGGCCGAGCCGACAATGTCCTTCAACATGCCGAAAAACAGCACTTTGACGCGCATTTCCAGTAGCTAAGTTTAACAGACGCCCGCAGGCGCCAACCGGTTGCGCCGGTTTATAATCGCGCCGATGCCTTCGCTTCCAAGGTCTCTCGGTCGGGCTCTGATCTTTGTGCTCGCGGCCGCTCCTACGGCGGTGTTTTCCATCAATTTCTGCTCGTGGATTTTCGGCTGCGAGTGCAAGTCGTGGTGGGCGGGCGCTGCGGCCGCCTGTAACATCCATCTCGCACACGCAAAGCACTGCCCCTGGTGCATTTACGATGGCCAGGGGTTTGTGGTTGGCTTCGTTCTGATCCTGGCTGCGCAGGCTCTAATCAGTTTTGGTTCTACCTGGCTCGCCTGGCCGTTCCGCCTGGCGCTCGCGTTCGCCGCCTTTCCCCTGATCGGCGCGGCCGTAGCCGTGACCTACGGATTCATCTCTCACTACTGGAGCTAAATGGCAATGCCTTCTCACCTCACGCGCATTCGCGTTCGCTACGCCGAAACCGACCAGATGGGCGTGGTCTACTATGCGAATTACCTGGTCTGGATGGAAGTCGGGCGCGTCGAGTTGTGCAAGGCCCTGGGATTCCGCTACCGCGACATGGAGCTCGAGGACGGCGTGTTGCTCGCGGTAGTAGAGGCACAGTGCCGCTACTTGTACCCCGCGCGGTTTGACGAAGAGGTGATCATAGAAACCCGCCTCGCGGAGGCCAGCTCGCGGCTCGTCGGGTTCACGTACGAAATACGCCGGGCGGACAACAATCGCAAACTCGCCACGGGCTCTACCCGCCATGTCTTCTGCAACCGCGAGATGAAGCCCGTCCGATTGCCGGAGAAGTACCGGGCGGCGTTCGGGATTGGGTAGGCTCGTGCAAGAGGGGACAGGCACCACCGTCCACGACGAGCGGGCTGGTGGTTTGTGAGCGGGTCGATTAGGGGCGGTGGAGCCAGTCCCCGACGCGCTTGATTTGCGCTACATTCCTATAAGGCAGTAGCTTGGTCGGCCAAACCTTATCCCACTACGAAATCGTTGCTAAACTCGGCGAGGGCGGGATGGGTGTGGTTTATAAGGCACGGGACCTGCGCCTCGACCGTTTCGTCTGCATCAAGGTCCTCCGCCCCGAGCAACTGAAAGACGAATCGCGCAAGCAGCGCTTCATTCAGGAAGCCAAATCCGCCTCTTCGCTGAACCACCCCAACATCATCACCATCCACGAGATCGACCACGCGGAGGGGACTGATTTCATGGTGATGGAGTTCGTGGCCGGTAAGACATTCCAGCAGCTGATCCCAAGTGGCGGCCTGCCGGTGGCGGACGTCCTGAAGTATGCCATCCCCATCGCCAGTGCACTGTCGGCAGCCAACGCGGCAGGGATCATTCACCGTGACATCAAGCCGGGCAACATCATGGTTGGCGCGAACGGAATCGTCAAAGTGCTCGATTTCGGCCTGGCCAAGCTCACAGCTCCGGAAGAGAACGCCGACGGCGCAACACAAACCTTCAAAGCCCACACCGAAGAAGGCACTATTGTCGGCACCGCCGCTTACATGTCGCCCGAGCAGGCGCAAGGCAAGTCGGTAGACGCGCGCTCCGACATCTTCTCGTTCGGGGCCGTGCTCTACGAGATGCTCACTGGCCGGCGCGCCTTCCCCGGCGACAACCGCATGTCCACGCTGGCCTCCATTCTCCAGCAGGAACCGAAGCCGCTGGCTGAACTCGATTCCCGCATTCCCCGCGAACTCGATCGCATCGTCGTGCGCTGCCTGCGCAAAGATCCGGATCGCCGTTTCCAGCACATGGTGGATCTCAAGGTCGCGCTGGAGGAGCTGAAGGAAGAGTCGGATTCGGGAAAGCTGACGCCGGCGCAGCCCGTTGCGCAGGCGCAAAGCCGGACCTGGATCGCCCTAGGCTTGAGCGCCGGCTTGGTTCTTCTGAGCGTAGTGGCCGCGTGGCTTTGGTGGGGCTCCAAACCCGGTAAGACCGCGGTTCGCCAGTTAACACACCTGACCTCGAATGGTGTGTCCTTCAGTCCCGCGATCTCTCCGGACGGAAAGTTAGTCGCGTACCTTTCATCCGCCGGCGGTTCGCAGCCGGATATCTGGGTCCAGCAGATCGGAGGCGGCAAAGGTATTCAGATCACCCATGAGAAGGAAGGCGCTTCTTTCCCGGTTTTTTCTCCCGATGGGACCCAGATCGCCTATGGCGCTCGTGGCGGCATTTATGAAGTGCCCGCGCTGGGCGGCGACGCCCGGCTGATTGCAAGCAATGGCCTGGGCCCGCTCTATTCCGCAGATGGCTCGACCATCGTGTTCACACGTCTTGACCAAATTAGATTCCTGCTGTATGCCGTCCCCCGCATGGGTGGAACACCCGTCGCCGTTCACCCCGAGTTGTCTCTCGGTAGTAGCTCCCCGGTTATTTCCCCTGATGGAACCAGGCTTCTCGCGATCGCGGCGCGCGACGGCCACCGGGCTGAGGACCAAAAATTCTGGTGGATCATCCCGATCTCCGGAGGAAGTATCCAAAAAGTTGTTCCGCCAGCGCTGCTGGCAGGCGAGGCTCAACCTCCGGCGCCGTCAGCCTGGCCGGCGGCCGATAAGGATCACCAGTGGGTCATCTTTGAGCGGTCGATTGGCGACACCCACAATCTGTTTCGTGTGGCCATCACCGGCGATGGCAAGGTCACTTCCGATCCCGAACAGCTCACTTTCGCAACGGGCTTAGCCACTACTCCCAGCGTTTCCGTGGGCGGGCGGATGGTCTTCAACAGCTCAACAGGTAGCACGAATCTGTGGGGCATTCCCATCGACGCAGACCACGCCCGCGTAACCGGCGAGAGGCAAAGACTGACCCAGGTGGAAGGGGTTCGAGATGATGCCCCCTCCCTTTCCCGCGACGGGAGGAAGGTCGTTTATTTTTCGGATAATCGCCTGGTCGTCAAAGATCTTGTCACCAGCAAGGAAACCCAGTTGGTTCAGGGCTTTCCCATAGAGCGCGGGAGCCCTGCGCGAATTTCTCCGGACGGCTCGTTGGTGGCCTATTACCTTCCAAGCGGTGGGCCCGTGTTCGACCTCCTTGTGATTCCCACCGCGGGGGGAGCGCCGCGGCGTGTGTGCCAGAAGTGCGGAGGTCCAGGCGGCTTTTCTTCCAACGGCGGCTGGGTGTTGACCGAAAATTTTGGCACCAGCCTTGACCGGATCTCGCTCGTGGAGCTGGCGACGGGCAAAGCAACCGATGTGTTGAGCGACCCTCAGCGGGCCCTTTGGAACCCGTTCTACTCCTGGGACGACAAGTGGATGTCCTTCCTAGTACAGACCGGCGCTGACCAGGAACACTACGGAATCTACGTCACGCCGGTGGAGAATTTCATTCCCGCCGGGCCAAGCCGCTGGATCCAGCTCACCGACGGCTCCTACCATGACGACAAGCAGCAGTTCTCTCCCGACGGCAACACTATGTATTTCACTTCGAACCGCGACGGCTTCACTTGTCTGTGGGCCCTGCGGCTGGACCCGAAGACGAAACATCCGCAGGGAGCTCCGTTCGCCATTCAGCATTTTCACGGCTCCCAGCGCATCTACTCGGGCATTTCCGAGTCGAATCACATGGAAGTGAGCGTCGCCAAAGACAAGATCGTCACCAACCTTGACGAGTTCCACTCCGACATCTGGATGATGGAGTTGGAGCCCGGGAAGTGAAGTTTCAGGCCGGGCATGCCCGGCCTCTACTTCAGCAGAAACTCTTTTACGAACATCACCGTGGCTGCGAACTGGTAGTCCTGGTTTTTCTTTTTTGCGAAACCGTGGCCTTCGTCGTCGGCGATGAGATACCAGACGGGCGCGCCGTTCTTGCGGATGGCCGCGGCCATTTGCTCGCCTTCGTGCGCGGGCACGCGCGGATCGTTGCGGCCCGCCACGATGAACATGGGCTTGCTGATTTCGCTCGCGTGATTCAATGGTGCGATCTTCTCGAAAAACTCGCGGATTTTCGGATCACGCTCGTCACCGTATTCCACGCGTCGCAGGTCGCGGCGGTAAGGCGATGTCCGCTCGAAGAAGCTCACGAAGTTCGAAATTCCCACCACGTCCACCGTGCAGCACAGCCGGTCATTAAAATGAAATGCCGAGGCCAGCGTCATATACCCGCCGTAACTGCCTCCCGTTACCAGGACGCGCTTGGCGTCCAGCCGCGAATCGCCCGCGATCCAGTCCAGCAACGCGCCGATGTCCTTGACCGTATCCTCACGCTTCAGGCCGTTATCAAGCGCCAGAAACGTCTTGCCGTAACCCGATGAGCCGCGCACATTGGGAAAGATCATCGCCACACCGAGCTCGCCGATGTAGTAATTGTTGCGGCCGATGAAACTCGGCAGCGACTGGCCCTCCGGGCCGCCATGAATGTTGACGATCACCGGGCGCGGGCCTTCAAATCGCTTCGGCGGAAGGTAGAGAAATCCGGAAATCATCCGGCCATCGAACGATTTCCAACGGATCAGCTCCGGTTCGCCGAAAGTCTGTGCATTCAGCCCGCCGGTCTCGCTCTCGGTCCAGCGATCGAGCGTGCCTTTCTCGACGTCAATCGAGTAAACATCAGCCGGCTGGCGTGCCGCGCTGAGGCTGAAGCCGAGATCGCGCCCGTTGTGATGCCATCGCAACCCGGAAATCACGCCGCGCGGCACGGCCGGCAGCACCAGGTCCTGTCTGGTCCCGGTGTCCATCACGACCAGCTTCGAAAACCCGTCTTCGTTGAGCGCGTATGCCAGGCGCCTGCCGTCTTCAGAAAGGGTCAGCTCTCCGGCATCCCATTTTTGGCCCGGCCTGAGGAACGTCAACTCGTGGGTCGCCAGATCGAGATACGCCACGCGTTCGAACTCACTTCCGCGATCGGTGGTCAGATACAGACCCTTGCCGTTTTTCGCGAACTGGACGTTGCCATAGGAACCTTCTTCACGCGTCAGCAGTTGCTTGGCGCCGGTCGAGACGTCCACCAGATAGAGAGAGCTGTCGTGAACCGAGCGGCGGTCTTCGACCACAATCTTGCTGCCATCCGGCGACCAGGCCCCCGCAAACCATCCGCCCCCTTCCACCTCGAGGACCCTGCGTGCGCTCTTAGGATCATCCGGGCTCATCACGTAAACATCGGTGTCCCGGCCATTGCGCTGAGTCGAGGAATAGGCCAGTAGGCTCCCGTCATGTGACCAAAGAGGCGCGGTGTTGCGGGAGTGGCCATCCGTCAGCAGAGTAATGCCGCTCGATCGCGCGTCGAACCGGTAGAGCTGATAGAACTCGCCGCCTCCGGTGTCCTTCGCAAATACGAAGGAGTCTCCGCTGCCAGGACGATAGAGCGCAGCCGCCGTCCGGTCGGGAAAGAACGTCAACTGCATGCGTGCGCCGCCCGGCATGGCCAGGCGGTGAATCTGTGGCACGTCGGCAAACCGCGTCGAAATCAGCATCTCCCGCTTCACCGGATGCCAATCGAGCAGGCTCGCGGCACGGATGTTGTTGTAGTGGTCCAGATCCTCCATCAGAGCGGCTGGAATCGGAGGCACGCCTTCAGTGTGCAGATTGGACGAGGGAGGAATTACCGTCTCCGCCAGGAGCAGGCAGAGAGGGAAAGAGACGAAGAACGCCTTACGCATCACAATATCGTGATGCTACTACAGCATCAGATGGCTCGCAGCACCCGGAATGGCAGGAAAATAATCGCGGTCACGAGCGCCAGCGCCCCGCCTACCGCAATTCCCACCAGCCGGAACGGCAGCAACAGGAGCCAAACGAATGGGAAAGCGATCAGCGCCAGAAGCGCCAGCGGCCAGCACAGCACCAGCAGGATGCACCACAGCAGGAACTTGACCATGGCAGGTTTCTCCTATATGGATTCACCCTTATCGTACGCAAATTCTGTTGGAAAAGTTCCGGGACCTTGAGTGGGCGATGCCGCTGTCCACCTGCTAGCATAGTTTTTCTGCATGCTGAGATTCGAGACCGCGGGTGAGTCCCACGGCGAATGCCTGGTCGCGACGCTGACGGGACTGCCCGCCGGCGTGCCCGTTTCGCTCGAGGCCATCAACCACGAACTTTGGCGCCGCCAGCAAGGCTACGGCCGGGGCGGGCGAATGAAAATCGAAACCGACTCCGCCGAAATCGTTGCCGGCGTGCGTCACTCGAAGACCATCGGATCGCCGGTGGCGATCATCATCCGCAACAAGGACTGGCAGAACTGGACCGAAGCGCTCCCGGTGGAAGATTCGGAGGGAGCCGAAGACAAGAAAAAGCCGCTCACCCGTCCACGGCCCGGCCATGCCGATCTCGCGGGAGCTATTAAATACAATTTTCACGATGCCCGGTACGTTCTGGAGCGGGCGAGCGCGCGGGAGACCACGGCGCGCGTCGCGATCGGCGCGCTGGCAAAAGCACTGCTCCGCGAGTTCGGGATCGAAGTGCGCGGGCATGTGATCGCGGTCGGCCACGAACGCCTGCAACGGCAGGCCACCTGGGAAGAGATTGTCGCGCTGCACGGAAAGTCCGAGGTGCTCCTCGGCTGCGTGGATTCGGAAACCGAGCAGCGCATGAAAGCCGTTGTCGACGAAGCCTACCGGACAGGCGACACCGTTGGCGGCGTGTTTGAAGTTGTGGCGCATCACGTGCCGCCGGGCCTGGGCTCACATATCACCTGGGACACGCGGCTGGACGGCCGTCTGGCGCAGGCGATCGTCTCCATGCAGGCGGTAAAAGGCGTCGAGATCGGATTCGCAGAAGAGGGCGCGGCAAGCTTCGGCTCAAAGGTGCAGGACACGATCGGCTATGACCGCGAGGCTCATCATTTCACCCGGGGGGCCAACCGGGCCGGCGGCCTCGAAGGCGGCATGACGAATGGCCAGGACGTGCTGGTGCGCGGGCTCCTCAAGCCCATTTCAACGCTCCGGCGGCCGCTGGAATCCGTGGACCTGGTGACGCGGGAGCCCGCGCCGGCGGCCTATGAGCGGTCAGACGTTTGCGTGGTGCCGGCGGCCGCGGTCATCGGAGAGGCCATGGTGGCCCTCGTGCTCGCGCAGGCTTTCCTCGAAAAATTCGGCGGCGACTCGCTCGGCGAGACACGGCGCAACTTCGAAGGATATCTGGAGCAAGTAAAAACTTTCTGAACTATGGTTTATCCCATCGTGAAATTGTTCGACCCGGTACTGGAGCGGGAAGCCGAGGCCATAGAGGAATTCGACACACCCGAGCTGCACAAGCTCATCGAGGACATGTTCGAGTCCATGTACGCGGCCAAGGGCGTGGGACTCGCGGCGCCGCAAATTGGCATCTCGAAGAAGATTGCGGTGATCGATTGCTCGGTCGGCGAAAGGCCCGAGGAGAAGCTGGTGCTCATCAACCCGAAAATCGTGAAGACCGAGGGAAAACAGAAGGGCGAAGAGGGCTGCCTGAGCATCCCAGGATTTCGCGAACTGGTTACGCGCGGGAAGCGCGCCACGGTCAAGGCCCAGAACGCCAAGGGTGAATGGTTTGAAATGGCCGGCGAGGATTTGCTGGCGCGCGCCTTCCAGCACGAGATCGATCACCTGCACGGGAAGCTCTACATCAAGCACATCAGCGCACTGAAGCGAGACCTCATCAAACGCAAGGTGCGCAAGCTGGCGAAAGCCGGGGAGTGGACGTGAGGAACCACGGGTCTACGACTTTTGCCCCGGATGAACCAGGGGTCTACGACTTTTGCCTTCTTTGATGCGCCTCGTCTTCCTGGGAACGCCCGCTTTCGCAGTCCCCACCCTGGAGGCCGTCGCCGCCGGGCACGATGTTCTTTCGGTCGTGACGCAGCCGGACCGTCCCAAGGGTCGGGGCCAGGAATTGTCGCCCTCCCCGGTTAAACAGGCAGCCGAGCGCCTGGGCCTGCCTGTTTACCAGCCGGAGCGGATCCGCCGTCCGGAGGCGCACGCGTATCTCGCATCGCTCGCTCCGGACATCATGGTGGTCGTAGGATACGGCCAGATCATTCCCCAATCCGTGATTGACCTTGCGCCGCGCGGCATCGTCAACGTGCACGCGTCGCTTCTGCCCAAATATCGCGGGGCCGCGCCCATTCAATGGGCCATCGCCAACGGCGAGACCCGCACGGGCGTCACCACCATGCAGATTAATGCGGGACTGGATACGGGCGATATCCTGCTCGCGCGCGAGACCGAAATCGGCCTGGAGGAAACGGCCATCGAACTGGGTGAGCGCCTTGCCACCATGGGTGCGCAACTCCTGGTCGATACTCTCGACGGGCTGGTGCGGTACGCGATCACCCCACGCAAACAGGACGATTCGCAGGCCTCCTTCGCACCAATCCTCAAAAAAGAAGACGGCGCCATATCCTGGACCGAACCGGCCGGAGCGATCCGTAACCGGATCCGCGGATTCCTGCCCTGGCCTGGAGCATATACTTCGTTTCGCGGCCATCTGCTGCACATCTGGCGCGCACGCGTTGCCGAAAATCGAACCGCGCTCGCACCCGGGCACGTGCTGGCTGGCGCGGAACTCCGCGTGGCGTGTGGCTCTGGCAGTGTGCTGCAATTGTTCGAAGTGCAAATGGAAGGGCGCAAGCGCATGAGTGCAGGCGCGTTTGCCAACGGCCAGCGTCTGCGCGAAAACGAAATCTTGGGAGAACAAAGGAAGTGAACCTACCGCTCGGCTACCGCTACTCCGCGACTTATGCGGGGATCCGCCGCGAGGCGCGCGACGACCTGGCATTGATCGTCTCCGGCGCCCCCGCCGCGGCCGCCGCGGTCTTCACGCAAAACCGCGTGCAGGCTGCGCCCGTGAAGCTCTGCCGCCAGCACCTGCGGGCTTCGCGCGGCCAGGTGGGCGCCATCCTGGTGAATGCCGGCAACGCCAACTGCGCGACGCGGACCGGCGACCGCGTGGCGCTCGAATCCTGCCGCGCCGTCGCCAGGCAACTCAAGTTGCCGCCCGCGCAAGTGCTCCCGGCATCGACGGGCGTGATCGGCGTCGAGCTGGATTTTACCCTCATCCAAAAGGCGCTGCCGCAGCTTCTTGCCGGGCTGGCCGAAGATCGCTTCAGCGACGTGGCGCGCGCCATCATGACCACGGACTTGGTTCCCAAAGAAGCTTTCGGCGAATTCCGGCTCCGGCGCGGAACGGTGCGCATTGCCGGCATGACCAAAGGCTCGGGGATGATTCAGCCGCGCATGGCAACCACGCTCGGATTCGTCCTCACCGATGCCAGCATCCCCGTCGCGAAACTCCGCGAGATTTTAAAGCGCGCCAACGAGCGTAGCTACAGCCGCCTCTCAGTGGATGGAGACACGTCTACCAATGACACGCTGGTTCTCGTTGCTAATGGCTGCTCCGGCGTACGGCCCGATCCCAAAGAGTACGCCGCGGTCGAAGAAGCCGTCGCTATCGTCGCGGAAACTCTGGCGCGCCAGATCGCGCGCGACGGCGAGGGCGCCAAAAAGCTGGTGACCATCGACGTCACGGGCGCGGCCAACAATGACGCCGCCGCCCAGATCGCGCGAGCCATCGCGAACTCGCCGCTCGTGAAGACCGCCATAGCCGGAAGCGATCCGAACTGGGGCCGCATTCTCTCGGCGGCCGGAAACGCGGGCGTGGTATTCGATCCGGCCAAAGTCGATATAGCCATACAAGACGTTACGGTCTGCCGCGGAGGCTTGGCCGCGCGGTTTTCCGAAAACGAACTCAAGAACAGACTCGATCAAGCTGAGTGCACCATCCACTTCCAGATTCGCGGTAAAGGGAAAGGCGCGGCGCGCTTCTGGACCTGCGATCTCACGGAAGGCTACATTCGCATCAATGCCAGCTACCGCACCTGAAATCGCACGCCGGACGCTTCTGATGGCGCTTGCCGCGCCCTTGCTGGCCACAACCGAGCAAGAAGTCCTCGAGCTCTTCACGGCCCTGGCATCGGCTCTCAGCGAGGGGAATGGGCTGGCCTTTCTCGGTCACTTCGATCATTCAATGCCCGATTACGAGCAGTTCGCCAGCAACATCCTTGCGCTCACTGAACAAAATGAAATCACGTCGGCGATCGATGTCATCACCGATGAGGGCGACGATCGCACGCGAAGGGTGGCGGTGGACTGGATTGTGCAGATTCGCTCGCGAGCGGAAAGCGGCCCGCTCGTGCGCAGACGCGAAATCGTGAAGTGCCGCCTTGAACGCGAAAAAAAGAGATGGAAGGTCACATCGCTCGCCCCTCTGAGCCTCTTCGCACCACCGACGTAGGCTTCGATAAGATAAGAGTAGACTCGCGCGATGACGCCCAAGACCGTCTTGTCTGTTGAGGAATTCGCCGCCCTGCCCGATGACGGCATGAAGCACGAGCTGAACGAAGGGGAGCTCATCGTCATGCCGCCGCCGAAGCCACGCCACGGGGACTGCCAGTTAAGACTCGGCTCGGCGCTCCGCGACTTTGTCGCGAAGCACGACCTGGGCAGCGTATTCACCGAGTCCGGTTACCGCCTTACGCCACACACCGTCCGAGGCCCGGACGTTTCCTTCGTGCGCAAGTCAAGGCTTCAAAACCCTGATGAGTATTTCGAAGGCGGGCCGGACCTGGCGGTGGAGATTGTCTCGCCCGGCGACGATGCCGCCGATCTTCGCGAGAAGATCCAACAGTACTTGAATGCAGGCACCTCGGTGGTGTGGGTAGTCTACCCGCGTTCCCGGCAGATCGAGGTTCACATGCCGGACAAGACGATCCGCACTCTCGGTATCGAGGACACTCTGGAAGCCCGCGAACTGCTTCCGGGATTCCAGCTTTCAGTGCGGTCGGTTTTGGAGTAGGCGCTCGCTAACACCTGGCGCCTGCTTTCCCCCTACCGCTCCATCTCTCCCGCGATTTCCTCAATCACCGCCGCTTCCTTCTCCAGCACCTGCCCTGCGCGGACAATCTGCTCGTCCGCTTGCTTCCAGTTCTTCTGCTCGATCGCCTCTCGCACGCCGGGAATGGTCTTCACGCCGTAACCCGTGTACATTCCGGGTGCATAGATCTGGTGCCGGAACCAGGGGCGGCCGGGAAGACCGTCCGGCAGGGTAAGACCGCGCTCCGCCTGCGCCAGCTTCAGATTCAGCGCATCGAGCGGCTTCTGGCCCAGGTTCAGCGTCGCGACGGCCTTGCCGTAGTGCTCGCTACTGCGCTGCAATTTCTCCAGAGCGTTGCGCAGCGGCGAAAAATTGAGAAACGGTGGAACCTCTTCTATCTTCGGCGGCACCATCGTCTTCTTTGGATCGGCGGTCGCCACGTAAACACCCTCTTCGATTTCCCTGTTGCTCTCCTTGATCTCGTCGCTCTTCGTCTTCCAAAGCTTCTCCAGCTCGTCCACGTACTGCTGAATGGTGTCGGTGAAGTCGGCGAAGTCGTAAGGCAGCAGATCCGCATCCGCCAGGCGCATCACGGCCAACCCGACCGTTTGCGCCAGCGCCCGCCCGTAACGGAAATCGGTGTCGGCGTAGTGCGTGTACCAGTAAAAATCATCGTAGATGGAGTGGTAGATGCCGCCGCCATCCTCGCCGCCATAGCCCAGGTCGAGCGAGGCAATGCCGAGGTGATCCAGAAACACCGTGTAATCCGAACCGGAGCCCAGAGCTCCCAGGCGCAAGTCAGCGCGATCGCGGATTTTACCCCGGTCTTCGGCAGGTGCGTTCGCAATGCGCTCAAGCCGCAGCCGTTTCCAGGCCGGGTAGTCCTTCTCGGGATCCTGTATGTCTTTAGCGAGGCCGTTCATGAACTTTTCGAGCGAGTGTGAACCGCTCATCTGCAGAAAGCCGCGGCCGTTGCCATCAGTATTAATGTAGACGGCTGCATGCTGGCGAAGTTCATCGGCGTGCGCTTCCGCCCATTCCGTGGAACCGAGCAGCCCTTCCTCCTCGCCATCCCACACGCAGTAGATGATGGTGCGCTTCGGCTGCCAGCCCTGCTTCACCAGCTCCGCGAGGCCGCGCGCTTCCTCCATCTCCGCAATGGCGGCCGAGACCGGATCTTCGGCGCCATTGACCCACGCGTCGTGATGATTGCCGCGCACGATCCACAGATTAGATTCCTCTTTTCCCGGAATACGCGCGATCACATCATAGAGCCGCTTGGTGTCCCAGTTCGAAGCCACTTTCAAATGCACCTTCGCCGGCCCAGGCCCTGTGTGATAAGTGATAGGCAGCGCTCCGCGCCAGTCTCCCGGCGCGACCACACCCCTGAGCGCGGCCAGCAGCGGTTGCGCGTCGCCGTAGGAGATTGGCAGCACCGGAATTTTGGTGATGGTTTTCGCCTCGTTGATGGCCAACCGCGTTGCGCCTTCTGTTGCTCCAACGCCGGGTGTCAGAGGATCTCCGGGATAGAGCGGCATGTCCATCACGCTGCCCCGTTGTGCGCCATAGAGCGGCCGCCACGCGCCCTGGGGAAAAACGTCACCCTGGAAATAGCCGTCTTCGTGCGGATCGGAGTAAATAATGCAGCCCACTGCGCCGTGCTCCGCCGCCACTTTCGGCTTGATCCCCCGCCATGATGCGCCGTACCGCGCAATGACAATGGCGCCCTTCACGGAAATTCCCAGCCGGTCGAGTTTCTCGTAGTCGGCGGGAATGCCGTAGTTTACGTACACCAGGGGTGCCGTGACATCGCCATCCACCGAGTAGGCGTTGTAAGTGGGAAGCTGCTCTTGTTTCTGATTCGAAGTTGGGTCGCCCGCAACCGGCGGCTCTTCGAGCCTGGCAACGAAACGCGTGGGCTCAATCATTTCGACCGCTCGCTCACGGGGTGTCGGGAACAGCACGTCGAAATTTTCAATCTGCGCGTCGAGCCCCCACTCTTTGAATTTCGCGAGAATCCACTCGGCGTTGTCCTTATCGTAGGGTGAGCCGACATGGTGAGGCCGCGCGGAGAGCCGTTGCATATACTCGCGCAACCGGTCTGCGCTGGGAACGGCCTTGAACTTGGCCTCCCAGGCCCGCTCCGAAGTAGCCGAGTCGGACGAGAAACCCTGCAAAGAGGGGGCATCCGCGGCCGGCGATGCGGAAAGCCAGCCGATGCAGCACACGAAAAGCCGTGCGAAGTTTTTCATAGTGGCGGAAAGAGTCGAGTGTACCGCAGGGGACATAAGGCGTGCCGCACTATCGCGGTATACTGGCATCCCTAGCCATTGATCGGCCAAAAATTCTGGAGCCACTCGTGACCTTGACTCATCGCCTAACGCTTCTCTGTCTGATTTTTGTCGTCCACACGCCTGCGGCGGATATCCCTGGCTCGAAGGATCCGCCGGGCATGAAGCGGTACGAGGGCAGTGAAATCATCGGCTATCGCGCCGCGCAGTTTGATGAGTTTCTTCTGCCGCTTGCCCCGCCTTCGCAACTATCTCCGCCCGCCTACGGAAAGAGCCTCAAGGCTGAGGGCCTGGTTAGCCGCTACACCTACCTCGCCCCGTCCGGCCGCTCAGCGACCGAACTACTTCGCAACTACAAGCTCGAGTTTCAGCGGCTGGGTTTGACGACTCTGTACGAGAAAGGGGTTGCGGATAGAGGCTGGTTCGGTCCCACTCTGAATGAGATCTCCGACCAGGATCAGATCGGCCAGATCCTTGCCTACAACGAAGCGCAGGAACGTCTTCTCGTCGGCCGTTCGAAGGACCCCAAGCCCACCTACTACTACGTCTTTGTCACCGTCTATAAGGACGGCGTAATTCCAGAGCGGCTCAACGGCATGGTGCAGAAGGATCGTGCCATCGCGCAACTGGTGGTCATCGCCCCGGAACATATGGAAGAGAAAATGACGTTCGTGAATGCCGACGAGATGTCGCATTCTCTCTCCGATGCCGGCAAGGTGGCCCTCTACGGCATTTATTTCGACACGGACAAAGACAGCATCCGGGGGGATTCCCAGCCTACCCTCCAGGAGATCGCCAAACTCATGACGGCCAACCTCCAGCTCAAGCTCCATATCGTGGGCCACACGGATAATCAGGGCAAGCCGGATTACAACCTCGAACTGAGCCGGCGTCGCGCCGCGAACGTGGTTCGAGAGCTGACTTCCAAATTCGGAGTCGCCGCGGGGCGCCTGGATTCGTTCGGATGCGGGCTTTACGCACCCGTGGCGTCAAACGAGTCGGAAGAAGGCCGGGCAAAAAATCGCAGAGTGGAACTGGTTAAGTGGTAACGGCTATTGTGGCAGGTACTCTTCCGCCAGTTCTTCGAACTCGTCCGGCGTCACCAGATGGAACCGAATCTCGAGCGAAGAGAATTTCCGCAGATCGTCTTGCATGGCGTCCGACGGAAGCTCGGACCCGGCGACAAACAGGTGCCCCGCTGCCACCTTGTAGGGCAGCACCTTCCAGCGTTTGGCGACTTCGGCTGGGAGTGAGCGGGTTACGGGGCGGGAGATGGTATCCGAGCCGGGTTTCCCATACGGCACATTCTGCTGCAGGCTCAGAGCTTCGTAAAGATCGCTTATAGTGATCTTGCCCTGCTCCACTAGAAAGTCGCCCAGACGTACACCGGCCGGTTTGGCCGCGAGCGCAGCGTCGAGTTCTTCCGGGGCTAGATACTGGCACCACACAAGCACCTCACCCAACTTCTGCTTGTTCTCGATCAGTGCGGCGCGGCTGGGGTAGGCGTGCTCGGTCTTCAGCCACACCAGCGGCCGCCCGCGCGCCACCGCCGAAAAGTAGCGATAGTACGCCATCACCGTGGCGAAACAGTTGATCCAGTTTCCCCAGATGGCACGAACGGGCACGCCAGAGGCAAACCGCCACCCATAAATCCGTGCGCTGCAAAACGCACGAATCACCATGTGGAATAACTGCAGCCCCAGCGTGCCGAAAAATGCGTAACGCAGCAGAGAGTTTTGCGCTGCGTGCGCGAGACCCCAGGGCGCACCCGTCCACCCGCTCCACAGCCAGGTCAACGCTCCGTAGAGGAACAGCACGTTGGAAAGGGGCGCAGCCAGATTTCCGACCAGGCCTTTACGGTCGCGCCAAAACCAATAGAGCTGCGTGGCGGTATCGCGCCAGCCATGCCGCTGCCACGACTGCAAAGCAATGCCCATAATCCACCGCGTCTTCTGGCGGATCGCCGCTTTGAACTTGCGCGGAAAGTACTCGCGCGTGGCTACGAAACTCAGTTCGCCGCGGTAGACCGGCACGAAAAACTGCGGGCAGCCCAGCCGGTGCATGCGGAACCCGTTCTCGTAATCCTCGGTGAGACAGACCGGCTCGAAGATGCGGTTGGAGTGCGCGGCCGCCAGACGCTCGAGCGCCTCGCGCTTGAAGCCGGTTCCGACTCCGCAGGAAGGGATGAAGCCGCCCAGCACCTGGCGCGCGCGCAGGTCCTTCATCTGAAATTCAGCGAACTCGTCGCAGTAGACGCCGTGCGTCAGCTCCATCACAGGCGTGGGCAGCGCCAGCACGGGAATCTGCACCATGTCGTATTTTTCAGCGAAGTAGTTGATCCACCGGAGAGAATCCGGATGAATGATGTCTTCGGCATCGTGGGTCATGATGATGTCGAAGTGGATGCCTTCTTCGTCCTCCATGAGGAGCATCCGCTGGTAGATCCAGTTGAGATTGTCGGCTTTCGAGGTGGGGCCATCGTGCGGGCAAACCGCCAGGTGGACGTTCTTGACCTGCTTGCTGGCTTCGCGGATGGCTGCAAGAGTGGGGGCGTCGTTCGGATAGGCGCCGATGAAAATGTCCCAGTTCCGGTAATGGTTGGCGGCGATATTGTGCTCCACCATTTTCTGGATCACGCGGTGCTCTTTCCACAGCGGCACGAAAACGGCGATGCGCCTCTGCGGCACGGCATCCAGTTCCGATTCCGAGGGGCGGTGGAACTGCGCGCGCCGGGAGAACTTCGCCGCCAGCCAGGAGCAGGCACAGGCGACGTCAATCACAAGATCGTCCAGGCCGTTTAAGAGCACCCAGAGCGCAAGCGGGACCAGGCATCCCGCCACCCACCGGTCGGCCTGCGACGTTATCCAGAACAGGATATACAACTGGGCTAGTGGGATTCCAGAAGCAAAGCTCTCATTCGACTCAGCCGCCCCACCTGATTTGACAACCCTCGCCGGCCGTCCCTATCATAAAATCTAATATTTAATTCGGCGACTGTCGCCTTTCCGGCATCTCCCTGATGCCTTTTTTCGGCAGGTTCGCAGTTTTCGGCAAGTGACTCACTATGATCAAAGTCGAAGGTTTGACGAAGCGTTACGCCCGCACGCTCGCCGTCGATGACATCTCCTTCGAGGTGGAGAAAGGGCAAATCGTTGGTTTTCTTGGCCCTAACGGCGCCGGGAAAACCACCACGATGCGCGTCCTGACCTGTTTTCTGCCTCCCACGGCCGGCAGCGCTCAAATAGCCGGCTTCGACGTGCTCGAGCAACCGCTGGAAGTGAAGAAACGGATTGGATATCTCCCTGAAACGCCGCCACTTTACCCGGACATGGAGGTCGGCGAATATCTCTCCTTCGTGGGCCGGCTGAAGGGTCTGTCGTCGGCGGATGTCCCCAAGCGAGTCAATGAGGTGTGTGATCGTTGCGCCATCAGCGACGTAAGAATGAAGCTGATTGGCAAGCTTTCAAAAGGCTACCGTCAGCGCGTGGGCCTGGCCCAGGCCATCCTGCACAATCCCGACGTCCTGGTCCTTGACGAGCCGACTTCCGGGCTTGACCCCAAACAAATCATTGAGACGCGAGAGTTGATCCGCAGCCTGGCGGGCGATCACACCATCATTCTCAGCACGCACATTCTTTCCGAGGTGGAACACTCCTGCGAACGCGTCATCATCATCAACCAGGGGAAGCTGGTGGCGCAGGATACGGTCACGAACCTCACCAACCGGCTGCGTGGCTCCGAGCAGGTGGCGCTCGAGATCCTGTGCGTGAACGGCGCTTTGAACCACGCCGAGGTGCGGCAACGCCTGGAACAGGTTGTCGGCGTCAGCCACGTGGTCCTAAAGGACACCAAGGACAACCGCTGCTCGTTTGAAGTCGAAAGCCTGCAAGGCCGCTCCATTCGCGCCGAACTGGCGCGGGCCGTGGTGGGCGCGGGTTGGGACTTGAACGAACTGCGTCCGGTGGGACTGAGCCTCGAAGACATCTTCCTGCAACTGACCGCGGCCGAAAAGGGGGAACCGGTGGAAAAGAAAGAGGAGGTCAAGGCGTAGCGATGAGAAACGTAATCGTGATCTTTACGAAGGAGATGAAGAGTTACTTCGCCTCCCCCATCGCGTATCTGCTGCTGACCATCTTCGCGGTGATTTTCGGGTTCTTCTTCTATAGCGCCACCCGGTTTTTCGTGCTGCAAGGCATGCAGATGCAAATGATGGGCCGCGGCATGCCGATGGACGTGAACGAATACGTGATCCGGCCGCTGCTCACCAATGCCAGCGTGATCGGCCTGTTCCTGATCCCCATGATCACGATGCGGCTGTACGCCGAAGAGCAGCGCTCCGGCACCATCGAACTGCTCATGACATCGCCGGTTCGCGATCTCGAAATCGTGCTGGGCAAGTGGCTGGCGGCTCTGGTGCTTTACGCGGCCATCCTGGGAATATCCGGAATCAACATGGGGCTCCTGTTTGCGTTCGGACGGCCGGACTGGAAACCCATCCTGGTGGGTTACCTGGGGCTGATGCTGCAAGGCGGGTGCCTGCTGGCCATCGGGATCTTCATTTCCACGATGACGCGCAACCAGATCGTCGCCGGCGGCGCCACGTTCGCCGTGTGCCTGATGCTGTGGGTGCTCGATTGGGTCAGCGCCTATGATCAGTCGGCCTGGGCCAAGGTCATTTCGTATCTTTCCGTGGTTACGCACTTCGAGCCGTTCGCGAAGGGCGTGATCGATTCCAAAGACGTTATTTTCTATCTTTCCATGATCTTCTTCGGTCTTTTCCTCACCTCCCGATCGGTGGAATCCTTGCGGTGGAGGTCATAAATGAATACCGAGTGGTTGAAAGCAAGGCAAACCCGCTACGGCGCGTATTTGTTCACTTATCTTGTTCTCATCATCGCCATCTTGGGCGCCACAAACTGGCTGGCGAACCGGCACAACAAGTCCTACGATGCCACGTCGAATAAGCGGTTCAGCCTGTCTGAACAAACCGTCAAGGTCGTCAAAGGCCTGAACCGCGATGTGAAGGTCACTTACTTCGACAAGGCGACCGAGTTCGGACGCGCCCGCGACCTTCTGGATCGTTACAGCAATCTATCCACCAGGCTGCGCATCGATTACGTCGACCCCGATAAGAAGCCGCAACTTGCCAAAGCCGCGGGCGTGCGGACTTATGGCACCATCTACATCGACAGCGGCCTCCGCAAGGAAGAAGCTAAGAGTCTTACCGAAGAAGAGATCACCGGCGCGCTGATTCGCTCGCTCAAAAGCGGCGAGCGCAATGTCTGCTTTGTGAGCGGCAGCGGCGAGCACAGTCTGGACGACAGCGGTCGCACGGGGTATTCCTCCGCCAAGGAAGCACTCGATAAGAACAACTACAAAACGCGCACGATTTCCCTGCTCCAGGCCGGGTCCGCTGCCACGCCGGAAGCGGTGAAACTGGGCCAGCCCGCCACACCACCTCCAGCCAATGCCGCCAAACCCCAGGTGCCGTCGGATTGCACCGTTCTGGTTGTCGCCGGACCCAAGTACGACTACACGCAGCCGGCCGTCGATGCCATCAAGGCCTACGTGGAAAACGGCGGGCGCGCACTCTTTCTGATCGATCCGCCGCTGCGGCTCGGCCGGGAAGAGACTTCCGCCAATGCGGCGCTGGCCGCCGTCATCCAGACCTGGGGCGTGACGCTGAACAAGGATCTCGCCCTGGACACGAGCGGCATCGGGCAGCTCTTCAACCTTGGCCCTGAAGTCCCGCTGGTGACGAGTTACGAGACCCAGCCGATCGTGCGCGATCTCAAGGAAACCGCCACCGCGTTCCCGCTCACGCGCACGCTCGAGGTCAAGTCGCCGGACAAGGGCACTGCCGAGAAACTGTTCGCGACGGGCGCCAATAGTTTTGCCACTACCAGGATCAATTCCGCCGAGATTCGCATCGATCCCAAGACCGACAAGAAAGGGCCGCTGACTCTCGCCGCCGCCGGCACGTACAACAATTCTGGCGACAAGAGTAAAGAAGGGCGCTTCGTCGTCGTGGGAAGCTCCAACTGGGTGGTCAACAACATTGTGCGCTTCAACGGAAACCGCGACCTGTTTCTCAACATGATGAACTGGCTCAGTTCCGACGAAGATCTGATCTCGATTCGCCCCAAAGACCCTGAAGACCGCCGCCTGAACATCAGCGGCCGCCAGATGTCGGTTCTGTTCTACTCGAGTATGGTCTTCCTGCCCCTGATCGTGGTCGCGTCCGGCTTCGCGGTCTGGTGGCGCAGGAGGTAGCGCATGAAATTCCGGGGCCTGCTTGCGGCCGTAGTCGTGCTGGCGGCACTCGGCGGCGCCGCCTGGTGGTCCGAGAGGAAAGAAAAGGCTGATGCCGGCAAGCCCCCGGCCGACGCTCCGCCCAAGATCCTCAACATTTCTGAGGACCAGTTCAAGCAGATTCAGTTGGCCAGAAAGTCCGGTGAAACCACGGAGGTGAGCAGGGCCGGCGGCGCTTGGCAGATCGTGCAGCCCAAACCGCTGGCCGCCGACGAAGCCTCCGTCATGTCCCTGGTTTCTTCACTCGCCGCGCTTACTTCAGACCGCCTGATTGAGGACAAGCCGTTGGATTATTCAACCTACGGGTTCACCACTCCGGCCGAGCGCATCACCATTACCCGCAAAGACGGGAAGGTGCAAACGCTGCTCATCGGCGATGACACGCCCACCGGCTCCGGCGCGTTTGCGAAGGTGGACGGCGATCCGCGCGTATTTACCATCGCCAGTTACATCAAAACCAACCTGGACAAAACCTCGAAAGACCTGCGCGACAAACGCTTGCTCACCTTCAATTCCGACAAACTGACGCGCGTCTACTTGACCGCGAAGGGGCCCGGCGTCGAATTCGGCAAGAACAATCAGAATGAATGGCAGATTCTGAAGCCCCGTCCCTTGCGTGCCGACGGCCTGCAGGTGGACGAACTGGTCCGAAAACTCAAGGACGCCAAGATGGACGCGTCCGGCTCCGACGAAGACGCCAAGAAGGCCATCGCGGGCTTTTCAATCGGCACGCGCGTCGCCATGGCCGCGGTCACCGACGCCAGCGGCACTCAACAAATCGAGGTCCGGAAAGACAAAGACAAAAACTATTACGCCAAGAGTTCCGTCGTGGAAGGCATCTACAAAATTACGAGCGACGTCGGCGATGGCCTCGACAAAGGCCTCGACGACTTCCGCAACAAGAAGCTCTTCGACTTCGGCTTTAACGATCCGGGCAAATTGGAAATCCGCAACGGCACGGCGCAAGCCACCTATCAGAAGAGCGGCGAGAAATGGATGTCCGGCGCCAGGCAAATGGATGCTCCCAGCATCCAGGCGCTGGTGGACAAGCTGCGGGACCTGACTTCCACCAAGTTCCTCGAATTCGGCACTGGTCCCGCCATCTTCGAAGCCACCGTGACCTCAAACGACGGCAAACGTACCGAGAAGGTCACTATCTGGAAGATGGGCGCGACCTGCCTGGCCCGCCGCGAGGGCGAGACGACCGTCTATGAGATCGATGCCAAGGCCGTCGAGGACCTGCAGAAGGCCGCCACCGAGGTCAAAGAGTTCCAACCACCAAAAAGTGGTAAAAAGTAAATTGCACCGTGACAGGCAGGATCTTGCGCCACTAACGTGACCGGACTCCTCACCGACCTTTACGAGCTGACCATGGCAGCCGGCTATTTTGAAGCCGGCATGGCCAGCCAAAAAGCCACTTTCGAGCTTTCCATCCGCAGGCTTCCCCGGCAGCGCAATTTCATCATCGCGGCCGGCCTCGCCCAATGCGTCGAGTATCTGCTCAACCTGCGCTTCACCGCCGAGGAGATCGATTATCTGCGCGGGCTGCCGCAATTCGCGCGGGTCTCGGGCGCCTTCTTCGATTACCTGCGCGATTTCCGATTTACGGGGGACCTGTTCGCGGTCCCGGAGGGCACACCGCTGTTTGCGGGCGAGCCGATGCTGACCGTGCGCGCGCCTCTCATCCAGGCGCAAATTCCCGAACCCGCCCTGCTCTCCGCCATTACTTTTCAGTCCCTCATCGCGAGCAAGGCTGCCCGCATGGTGGCGGCCGGCCGCGGGCGCGGCGTGCTGGAGTTCGGTACACGGCGCGCCCACACGCCCGAAGCCGGTGTGCTCGGCGGCCGCGCCGCTTATATCGGCGGGTGCATCGGCACTAGCAACGCTTTGACCGGCATGCGCTACGGGGTTCCGGTGTTCGGAACCGCCGCGCACTCCTGGGTGCTTTCCTTCCCCAGCGAGCTGGAATCCTTCCGGCAGTTACAAAAACTGCTGGGACCGCAGACCGTCCAACTGATCGATACGTACGATACGCTGCAAGGCGCCAGGCGCGCCGCGGAACTCGGCCCGCCGCTGTGGGGTGTGCGCCTGGATAGCGGCGACGTCGTCACGCTCGCGCGCCAGGTTCGTTCCATTCTCGATCAAGCCGGATTCCAGCAGGCCAAGATCATGGCCAGCGGCGACCTGGATGAGTACCGAATCCATGAAATCGTGGCCGCCGGTGCGCCCATCGATGTCTTTGGCGTCGGCACCGAACTCGCCACCTCCGCCGATGCCCCGTCCATGAGCACGGTGTACAAGCTCGTGGAGGTCGACATCTGCGGCATCAAGCGCTTCATCGCGAAGTTCAGCGAACACAAGGAAAGCCTGCCTGGCGCCAAGCAGCTTTTTCGCCTGCCCGACCGCGACGTGCTGGCCCGCTCCGCCGAGTGCCGCTCCGGGGCCGAAGCCCTGTTGCGGCCCGTGATTCTGGAAGGCAAGCTTCTGGAACCGTTGCCCGACGCGCACGCCGCACGCGCACGCGCCTTGGAGTGCGTGAACAGGCTCTCCCCCGAATTGCGCAGCCTCGAGGTGGTTGACCCCTACCCCCTCGAGTACAGCAAGGAATTACAGACGCTGATCGAACAGACGGCCAAGAATCGGACATGAAGACGGCGTTCTTCGACATCGACACCCAGATCGATTTCCTCTTCCCCGCCGGCAGCCTGTACGTCCCGACGGCCGAACGGCTCATCCCAGCTCTCGAGCGCTTGAATCATCACGCCGCGGCGTGCGGGATTCCGTTAGTCTCGAGCCTGTGCGCCCACGCCGAAAACGATCCGGAATTCCGCGAGTGGCCCGCGCATTGTGTCATCGGCACCGTGGGACAGCTCAAGCCGCGGGAACTGCTGCTAGAGAAACGCGTGTGCCTCGGCGTCGCGCCCAGCGACTTCTCCATCGACGGCGCGCAGCAGATCCTCTTCGAGAAGCACCAACTCGATATCACCGCCAGCCCCAACTTCCGCCCCTTGCTTGGCAAACTCGCCGCGGACCGTTACGTCGTCTACGGCGTGGTAACCGAGTATTGCGTGCGCTTCGCCGCGCTCGCGCTGCTTGCAACCGGCAAGCCCGTGAGCCTGGTCACCGATGCCATTCAAACGCTGGACGCCGGCGCCTCCACCAGGACTTTGCGTGAGTTCACCGAAAACGGCGGGCAGCTGGTGACAGTCCGCGAGATCTGCGCTTAGTTGCGGATCTGGTCCGGAACTCTCAACCCTAACAGCCAATGATTCGCCCAGGCCTGGTGACCACTACACTTCCACGGCTTAGGCGTTGTGCGATTCCGTACTTCAATTTTCGAAGCCAATCCGAGCAAGCGAACCTCAAGGAAGAGGTTTTCGGCTGATCGATGGCGTATCATGACGACCTGATTCAGCACGCTATTTTTTTGTCTGAACTCAATCTGCCGGAAGAGCCGAGGCAGGTCGATCTTCGCCGCGCCGTTTCGGCCGCATACTAGGGTCTTTTCCACTTGCTCACCACGGAGGCTGCCCAGAATTGGAAACACCAAAACCAGCGGGATCGATTTGCCAGAATGTTCGATCATGGACGCATGAAGGCATGCTGTTCGAGGGTTTCATCGCGCCCTCTTCCTGTCGATCCCGCCGAAATCCCCATCGCCAAGGATCTAAAACTCGTCGCGGACTCATTCGTCGAACTTCAGCAGGCTCGACACACTGCCGATTATGACAACTCCAAAGTATGGTCGCGCACACAGGTTTGGGAGATGATTGCGGTTGCAGAAGATGCAATGGCCGCCTGGTGGAATATTCGGGAGCAAGGGATCGCCCAGGACTATTTGCTGGACTTGATGGGAAGTAGATAATAAAGCGTCTTGTCTACCCGCAAATCTGTTGAGAGGATGCTCGCCTGTCAGTGGTTCCGCTCTTCGTCTCAACCAAACGAGATTCGGGCCTGCATAACGCCTACCCCTCGGCCGTATAGTCGGCAACGACCCTCTGCAACGCAGACCAAACTCCGGCTACCTCACCTCTACAGAAACGCCTTCAGCAGCTTCTTCTGCACGTCCTTCAAACTGGAGTGTGCGGTGGACAGTTCGGACATGGTAGCCCGCAGCTCCCGCAGCAGTTGCGCGCGCTCGATCCCGTTCTGGATGATCATCAGCAACTGCGCGTTCTCCCATGGCTTCTCGACGTACTGATACAGGCTCACTTCGTTGATCGCCTGGATGGCGCTTTGCTTGTCGGCGTGGCCGGTCAGCAGCACGCGGGTGGCCTCCGGCTGCAGCTGCTTGGCGCGCGTCAGGAACTGAATGCCGCTCATCCGGGGCATCAGGTAGTCCGACACGGCGATGTCCACCAGGTTGCTTTCCAGGAACTTCACCGCCTGCTCGGGTTCGGTGAAGCCGTGAACCTCGAAGTTGGTCTCCAGCTCCAGATAGGCTCTCACACTGGTGATCACCATCTCTTCGTCGTCGACGATCAATACAGATGCCTTCTCAATCATCCCCAAGTACTGCCTCCAGAAAACTCTAACCTTCCGCTTTCTTCTTCTGCTCAATAGGAACCAGAATATGGAACGTGGTTCCAATCCCAATCTCGCTCTCGAAATGGAGCGAGCCGCCGTGTGTTTCCTCCACAATCTTTTTCGACAGCGCGAGGCCCAGGCCCGTCCCCACGCCCACGGCTTTGGTCGTGAAACCGCCGGCAAAGATCTTGGGCCGATCCTCGGGCTTGATGCCTGGCCCCGTGTCCGCAATGGAAATATGAACAGAGTCGCCCTCGTGGCGGGTACGCACGGTAATTTTTCCCTCGCCCTGGATGGCCTGTCCGGCATTCACCAGGATATTCAGAAATACCTGGCTGAGCATGTTCCCGTGGCATTCGACCTGTGGAATTTGGCCCCAATCCGTTTCCACCTTGATGCGCTGGCGAAACTCGCCTTGCGTGAGCTTCAGGGTGTCCTGAAGCTGCTGGTTCAGATCCGCCTTGCGCACCTCGGAGCTCTCCGCGCGAGCGAACGTCTTCAGGCCGCGAACCACGTCGGAGATGCGCTCGCAGGCGATCTTATCGATCGCAATCAGCGACAAGCACGTCTCGACCAAACGGTTGGCCTTTGCCAGCGAATCCTTATCGCCGTTCGCCAACGCCGATTTGACCAGTTCGAGCGACCGGTAGAGCACCTGGTTATTCGAGAGAATCGAGCCGATCGGCGTGTTGATCTCGTGCACGATGCCCGCCAGCAGGCGGCCGATCGAAGCCATCTTGTACGACTGCGCCAACTGCGTGGCCAGGCTGTCGGCCCTCGCCCGCAGTTCCTCCAGTTCGTTCGCGAACTCCGGCGGATTTGAAGGCTGGCTCACCGGCGCCTGCTCCTCACCTCACAACCATCGGCGCCGTCATTGGCCTACTAACTTGCGGAAGCGTTTCACCAGCGTGGAAAAAATGGCGGCTGTGATTTCGGCGTTGTCCGAAAGCAGGTCGTAGAAATCATCGCGGCCGATCCGCAGCAAGCGCGTGTCCTCCACGGTCTTGGCCGTGACCGGCATGGGATCGTTGTCGAACAAGGCCCACGCGCCGAGCACGTCGTTCTGCTTCGCCGTGTGCAACACCTCCCCGTCGCGGCTCAACTCGACCGAGCCATCCACTACCACCAACAGGGCGTCCATCGGAATCGACGGATCGAGAATTACCTTGTTGGGCGGGTGCTTTACCTCGCGGGCAATCGAAGCAATGCGCGAGAGCTGCTCCGGCGTCAAGTTCTTCAGCAACTCCACACCTTCGAGCGCAATCACCTTTTCTACAATGTTGAGTCCAGCCATCTCTGTCTGCCTAGGCCCGGTTGCTTACCGAGCCGCGACCGAAGGGAACCGTCTCCCCTTGTTCACCCGCGCCTAGGTAGCTTAACACACCATTTCTTCACGCACGGCATGCGGGGCGCGTTACAGTAATGCTATGGATTTGCGCCGCCTGCGCGATCTTCTGCTTCCCGACTTGGAAAACCAGGACCTCCGGTTTCTGTCCGAAGTGCGCCAACTGAGCCATGCGGCCATCCGGATCATGGGCTGGACGGAAATGGCTCTGGCCGGCTTTGTGTTTGTCGCACGGATGGTCACCGATGCGCTGGTGCCCGGCCTCGCCCCCGGCGAAGGGCCCATCGCGGCCCGCGCCTGGCAGGCAGTGCTGGTAGTCCTGGTCGCGGTGCTCACTCTCTGGACCGCTGAGACCCGGCCCGCGCGGAGCCATTCCGCGTTTTTCCTCTGCCTCTCCGGCTGGATCTCTTCGGCGGTGGTCATCGGTTCTTCGCTCGCCCTCATGCCCCATGCTTCCGACGAATACATCTCCGTGCACATTACGACTATCCTGCTGGTGGCCATCACCGTCTGTCCTCTGCGGCCGCTAGACACCTTCCTGCTGGGTGGGTCCATCTGGTTGGCATACGTGGTCGCCTTCATCGGTGGAGCGCTGTTGCGGGTGCTCGACTGGAATACCTGGGACCCGTCTCATTTAGCCTTCCTGTTCCTGCTCGTCCCCCTGACTACAAGCTTGGCCGCCGTTCTCTACGCACAGCGCAGCGCCAGCTCTCGCGCGCAGCAGGAGAGCCTTCGCATCGCCCAGGAACTGGCGGCGGCGCCGGTGCGCGCCCTGCTTTCGGAAAACGCCATCTCTGTGGGTCGCCTGGCAGCAGCCTTGACGCACGAGCTGAACACCCCGTTGGGAGCCCTCAAGAGTTCTATCGACACCATGATCGTGCTGGCTGCCAAGCAGGCCACTGCGCCCCCGGAGCAGCAGCCCCGTCTGGTCACCATGCAGGCCGAGCTCCGGCGCTCCGTGAACGACGGCATGGAACGGCTGAAGAAAGTGATCGCCCGCCTGCAGAGGTTCATTGATCTCGATCACACCGAGCGGCAGGCCGCCGATTTGAATGAGTTGCTGGGAGATGTGGCCGTCCGGCTCAAACCCGCGCTCCAGGAGAACGTGAAACTCGAGTTCGATTTCGAGCCGCTTCCACCGTTACACTGCCGCCCGCAGCAGCTCACCACCGTGTTTTCGAGTCTGTTGAGCAACGCCATCAACGCGGTGAACGGCGAAGGCCGCATCGTCGTTTCCACACGGAAAGTGGATTCCCTGGCTCGCATCCGCATTGAGGATACGGGCCGCGGCATGGAAGCCCTGGAGCTGGAAACCATCTTCGACCCGGGCTTCCGGGTCCTCGCCGGCCGCGTCTCCACGGGAAACTGGAGCCTGTTCAGCGCGCGCCAGATCGTCTTCGAGCACGGCGGCGAGATTCAGATTACCAGCGAGCCCGGCAAAGGCACCACCGTCGACGTCCTGCTGCCCATCTAACAGCGGGGCTGGTCGCGCGGCCGCTCATTCCCGCGGCGGCATATCGTACAGCACCGCGCCTTGTCCCTTGTTGGTTACCGCCTCCTCGAAAAACTTCACGATCTTGTCACGGCGCGCCAGCATCGCCTTGATCTCGGTTTTGTTCAAGTAAGGCCGCAATTGCTCGTTCAACGTGTCTTCATCCAGTTTGCGCATACCGGCCAGCAGCTTGCGATCGCACATCACCAGGTTGGCTTCGCTCCGAATCTTCGTGGTGGTGCGAAACGCGCGCGTGTGGTCGATCATCCACATGCGCCACTGCTTGTCGATCACCAGATTGCCCAGATTGCGATCCGTGTTATCGATCAACTGATCGAACACCCTCACCACGTACATTTGCTTGTTCCACGCGTCGAGATCGGGAGGCGCCAGACCTTGTTTCACGCGGTCGATTTCGTCGAACATCTTGTCGTCTACCCACCACGTCACTGCGCAGGACTTTCCGGCGATCTTGCGTTCCACGGAGGCGGGGATCATGTTCAGATCGAGAATCTTGTCCAGCCTGTAAGCCGCAATGTTGTACTTGTAGGTATCTTTGAAATTCAGTTCCGTGCCGCGTGCCGTCTTGTATTCCGCTTTCGTCTCATCGATGCTCTGGATGTGGGCAAGATGCTCCAGCTTGCCGTCGGAAAGCGTGGCGCGTGCTGAGTTGGTCACCCCGACCCCCAGTTCCTTCCTGTCCACCACATTCGCGTGCAACAGAAAATCTTCAATCTCGGCGCGCGAGTAGTGCTTGGCGGGCTCCTCCCCCAGCGCGAGCTGCGATATCGCCAGAAGCACCGGCAGGCCGTACCTTAAGTAGCGCGTGTTGTGATGCATGAGCGGACCTCGTTTCAGGCGTTCTATTGTATTAGCGCGGGCTCATAAATTCAACGGCAATCTCGAGGGCGTGTCGCGAACTGGAATGTAGGACCGTTGTGCTTCCGTTCTCCCGGATAACATGGCCTTCATCTCTCCAGCTTGCCAGCGAGTCGGCGTTGACATCCGTAAATGTCTCGGCTATATTCGTTTAACATACTGATTATTATTGGTTTGTTTGTGGTCTTGCGCAGCGATTTCGGCTGGAGGGGTACCCACCGAAGTCTCGATTCAACTCCCAGTTTTATGACACATCGCGCGATCTGTGTTTCCGCGAGCCTTTAAGAAATCAGTGACGCCGGAGATTGGCCATGGCCGTCGACCAGAACAGCGGGAAGGTGGAACAGCCCGTTCAAACCAACACGGAGGACTACGAACACCTCCTCGACGACTACAGCCACTTTGTTCCCCCCGCTGAAGGCGAGATCCTCGAAGGCCGCGTGCTGAAAGTCACCGGCCAGGAAGTGATTATCGACTTCGGATACAAATCCGAAGGCTTGGTCCCCATCGAACAGTTCCGCTCCCCCGCCGGCGAGATTCACGTCCATCCCGGTGATGTGGTCGACGTCATGATCGACCATGGCGAAGAGGTCGAGGGCTACATTCTGCTCTCGCATGAGAAGGCCGCGCGCCTGCGGGTCTGGGAGAATCTCGAAAAAGCGTTTCAGGAGCAGTTGATTATCTCTGGCCGTGTGCTCGGACGCGTGAAAGGCGGACTCTCCGTGGATGTCGGGATCAACGGCTTCATGCCCGGGTCCCAGATCGATCCGCGGCCGGTGCGCAACCTCGACTCCTTCATTGGCCAGGACATTCCCGTCAAAATCATTAAGCTGAACCGCCGTCGCGGAAACGTCGTGGTTTCACGCAAGCTGGCCGTGGAGCAGGAAGCCACTGAGCGCAAGACGACCACGCTCGAACACCTGCAAGAGGGAGCCGTGGTAACCGGCGTAGTCAAGAACCTCACCGAGTACGGTGCGTTCATTGATCTGGGCGGCATCGATGGCCTGTTGCATGTTACCGACATGTCCTACGGTCGCGTAGGTCACCCCTCCGAGGTCGTGCACCCCGGTGACGAAGTAACCGTCAAGGTTCTGAAGTTCGATCGCACCCGCGAGCGTGTGTCGCTCGGCATGAAGCAACTGGCGCCAGATCCCTGGGAAGGCGTCGTCGAGCGCTACACGGTGAACAGCCGCGTGGTCGGACGCGTCGTGAATGTCACCGATTACGGGGCTTTCGTCGAGCTCGAGCCGGGCGTGGAAGGCCTGATCCACGTGACCGAAATGACCTGGTCGCGGCGCATGAAACATCCCGCCAAAGTGGTCAGCCCGGGCGACCAGGTGGAGGCTGTGGTTCTCGACGTCCACTCCAAGGAGCGCCGCATCTCGCTGGGACTGAAGCAACTCGAGCCCAATCCGTGGACGACCATTGAAGACCGTTACAGCGTGGGCTCGGTCGTCGAAGGCCGCGTCCGCAACATGACCGATTTCGGGGCATTCGTGGAAATCGAGGAAGGCATTGACGGACTCGTGCATGTCTCCGATCTTTCCTGGACCAAGCGCGTCAAGCATCCCTCCGAGGTGCTGAAGAAGGGGCAGATCGTGCAGGCCGTCATTCTGGCCATCGACGCCAAGTCGCACCGCCTGTCGTTGGGCCTGAAACAACTGCAACCCGATGCCTGGGAACGATATTTTCAAACCCATCACGTCGGCGACATGGTGCATGGCCGCGTTTGCCGCCTCGCGGGCTTCGGCGCATTTGTGGAGCTGGCCGAGGGCGTGGAAGGATTGTGCCATTACTCGGAGGTGCCGGGCTACTCCGGCCGCAAATCCGAGGCGCCGCCCATCGAAGTCGGGCAGGAACACGACTTCAAGATCATTAAAATGAATGAGTCGGAGAAAAAAATCGGGCTCAGCCTGAGGGCCGTGACGGAGGATGAAGAACGCGCCCGCCTGGAGGATTATCAGCGCCAGGCGACGGCGGCCACAACAACCATAGAAGAGGTCGTAAGCGTAAAAGAAAAAAAGACTTAGCTACGACCGACACCCTTCTTTTGGGTGCATCCGGCAGAGTTCACGTTGCAAATGCCCCGTGTGGCAGGCGATACTGTTCGGACTGTAATCTGTTGAAAGATCATTAGTTTTTCGCTAAGTTAGCAAGGAGGCGTGAAAATGACGAAGGCGGATCTGATTGAAGAGGTCTCGCGCGTAGTGGAAATGACCCGCAAGGAATCCGAGGTCATCGTGGAGTCCATCTTCGACAGCATCGTGAAAGCCCTGCGCGGCGGCGACAAGATCGAGATCCGCGGTTTCGGTAGTTTTCGCACGCGCCAGCGTCAGCCTCGCATCGGTCGCAACCCGAAGACCGGCACGCGCGTTGAGGTACCCGCCAAGAAGATTCCTTATTTCAAGCCCAGCAAAGAACTTAAGGACGTGGTGAACAACTCCGCAGCCGGCAAAGAGCCCGCACCGGCCGATCAACAGCCTCAGCCCCATTAAGGAAACGCCAGCCATGGACCACCTTTGGACGCCATGGCGGTATCGATACATCAGCGAAGCCAAGCCGTCGGACGGTTGCATCTTCTGCATCAAGGCCTCGGAAGACAAAGATGCGGAGAATTACATCCTTTACCGCGGCAAGCTGAATTTCGTTCTACTGAATTTGTTTCCCTACACAGCAGGCCACATGATGATCGCACCCTATCAGCATGTGCCCACCCTCGAGCAATCGCCCGACGCCGTGCTTTTGGAGATGATGCGCCTGACGCAACGTGCGGAGATCAATCTGCGGGCCGTGTACCAGCCGGACGGACTGAATGTCGGCCTGAATATCGGCGCCAGCGCCGGTGCGGGCGTGGCTGGCCACATCCATATGCACGTGGTGCCGCGCTGGTCAGGCGACGCCAACTTCATGAGCACGATCGGAGAAACGCGCGTGGTGCCGGAAGACTTGGGGACTACTTACCAGAAGCTGAAGAAGATGCCTTGGAAAGAGCGACAAGGCAAAAGGCAAAAGTAGAAGAAGCAGCGAAGCCACCTTCCTTTTGCCTTCCCACTTTTGCCTTTTGCCCCGAATAAACCACGGGCCTGCGGCTTTCGCCTTTTGTGATTTA
This sequence comes from Terriglobia bacterium, assembly GCA_020073305.1. Taxonomy (GTDB): domain Bacteria; phylum Acidobacteriota; class Terriglobia; order Bryobacterales; family Bryobacteraceae; genus QHXW01. Next base: position 208,956 of record JAIQFK010000004.1, on the reverse strand, counting down.
CTATTGGCATGCTGCCTGAGTTGATCGCGGAGTTCTTCGGCACGCTCGTCCTGATTCTGTTCGGCGACGGCGTGGTTGCCATGGTGGTGCTGTTCGGTAACGGGGCGCCGGGAGAGGTGGTGCACGGCGGCTTCACCAATATCACGTTCGGTTGGGGCCTCGGGGTAACTATGGGAGTCTACATCGCCGGCCGCATCTCGGGGGCGCATATCAACCCGGCCGTGACTGTTGCGCTCGCCATTTATCGCGATTTCCCCTGGCGAAAGGTCGGGCCTTACATCGGCGCGCAGGTGCTGGGGGCTTTCGTCGCGGCCGCGCTGGTGTTCTGGAACTACGCTCCGGCTTTTCACGCAACCGATCCGCAGCTCGACCACACGGCGGGCGTGTTTACGACCTTTCCCGCCTTTCCGGATTCTCCTTCAGCCGGACTGCTGGATCAGACCATCGGCACGGCGCTTCTGGTGTTGCTGGTGCTCGCGATTATTGACGAACGCAACCAGCCGCCAGGAGCCAACCTGACGCCCGTGCTGATCGGCGCGGTGGTGGTGGCGATTGGAATGTCGTTTGGCGGCATGCACGGATACGCCATTAATCCCGCGCGCGATTTTGGACCCCGCCTGTTCACCGCTGTCGCCGGTTTCAAGAACAACGGCCTGACCAACGGACCCAAGGTCTTCTGGGTGCCAATCGTCGGCCCGATCCTTGGTGGCATCCTGGGAGCCGCGGCCTACGATTACGGCGTGCGGCGCTTCCTGCCGGAAGTGAAGCGCACGACCGAATAGCCGATCGCCGCCGGCAGATCTAATCCATTCCACTTTTCCGCCGATTGACTCTAAGCCGGACTCTCTCGCCAGGGAGCGCCGGTTGAGTACTGGCATCCCTGCCAAGTGAAGAGGTGGACGGCGTGCAGAAACAGATCCGAAACTTGGCTTTATGGTTCCTTGCAGGCTGCGGAGCGCTGCATGGGCAAAGCTACACGGGGACTTTCGTATCCCACCAGGTAACCGTTTCCGGGGAACAAAGCTGTAATATTGCGGATTCGCCGCCAGCCAACTACACGACGCCAAACGCGACGTTTCCAGTCACGGCTGATTGCAAAGGAGCGTCCATTCAGGCACAGGTCACGCTGAGTTTTCCCGCAGTCGCCCCGGCAGCCAGCATGGGTGCCTCTTTTGGTTCTCTGATGTTTCAATCGCCATTCCAGGCATCGATCGGCCTGTCCGGCACCTTCACCACAGCCGACGGCACTTTCTCGGACCAGATCACCATTGTGGACTACGACCCATACCAGCCCCAGGCTTGCACGATCGTGAACACCGACGACCCTGTGCCGCAGGGCACGAGCAACCTTTCGGCCAGCAGTCCATGCACTCTGAACTGGATCTCAGTGGGCACAAATAGCCCGCAACAGTTCACCTTCAAATACGGGGGCTCGATCTTCGTGACCCGAGCGGACGGCACGGGGGCCTCTTTCGGCTTCTCGGTCACGACTACATACGCGCTCTCGACAGGACCCGTCGCGTCTGCGCTCGATTTGGCGGTGGACACGGTGGAAGTCGTGCAGGTGATCCAGGACGAGCACAACAGCATGCCGCTGATTGCCAACAAGAGCACGGCCGTCCGCGTGTTCGCGACGGTGAGCGGCAACAATGCGCAGCCGCTGGCGGGCGTCTCCGGAACTCTACGCGGCTTCCGGAACGGCGTGGAGTTGCCCGGCTCGCCGCTCGCACCCGCCAACCATGCCATCACCGTGCCGGTCGAATGGAATCCCGCCAACGCCGGCGACTCGCTCAATTTTTTACTGCCAAAGAACTGGACTGCGGCCGGGTCCATCCGGCTGGTGGCCGGAGTCAGCCCGCCCGCCGGAGTTACGGAGCAGAACACGGCCAACAACACTTTCCCACAACCGGTGACATTCACGGCTCTCGCCAACATTCCGTATCCCTTGAACATTTACTACTGGCCCATTTGCTATCAGCCGCCAGGGGAGGAAAAAAAATGTCCCACTGCCAATGTGAGCGGCGCCGATACTCTGATCCCGAAGCTTTACCCTATTCCCGATGACGGTGTGCGGTATGTGCCTCTGCAGATTCCGCAAAAGACCTGGACCAAGCCGCTGATCACTTCCGACGACGTCGACCAGATGTTCACCACATTGCGAAAGGCTTATCTGATCCTGGAGGCCCACTACGGCAACGTCGATCAGCTTGCAGCTTGGCTGCCGAATATTCCAGGCGCCGAACAGGGCGGCATGGCGGACGCGTCGTGGGCCGGAGAGGGAGGCACGAGCCGGGTTACTTTCAACGAAGACACCAGCGGGACCACGGAAAATATCGGGTGGATTCTGGCTCACGAGACGGGCCACAACATGGGACTCAGGCATACCAACACGGCGGATGGCTGCAAGGCAGAGGACCCCGATGGTGATTGGAAGCTCCCGGACGCCACGATTCAAGAGATCGGTATGGATCCCCTCACTATGGAGGTGAAACCTTCCACGAAGATGGACCTGATGTCGTATTGCTACGATCCTCTGTCCAATATCTGGATCTCTGACTTTCATTACGGACAGCTGATCAGCTCGCAGGCGCTGCAGCGGGCGGCATCGGCGCCGGTGGCGCCTTCGGTGTCTGACACAGCGCAACCGGCCGCCGCGCAGCCACAAAACATCGCGTCCGAATACCTTCTGATCGGCGGCTCAGCGCGCGCCGACGGCACGGCCGGCAGCCTGGATCCGGCCTATCAGCTCACCGCCGTGACGCCCGGCGAGTCCTCCGATCCCGCGGGCAATCATTGTCTGCGGTTCATCACCAGTGGCGGCGCATCCAGCGACTTTTGCTTTACGCTAGCCTTCCGGTCCCGGGAAACATTTGCACCCCTCGACGCAGAAAGTTTCTCCTTCAGGGTCGCTCTTCCGGCTGGGACCACCCGTATCGCCCTTCGCCATCGGGCGCAGGAACTGGCTTCCTTGACGGTCAGCAGCCAGGCGCCCTCGCTGAAGATCCTCAAACCCAGCGCGGGCGACAAATGGAATGGCTCAAACACCATCACCTGGTCTGGGTCCGATCCCAAAGGAAACCCGCTCTCTTACGTTGTCCAGTACTCCGCCGATGGCGGCAACTCGTGGGTTCCAATGGAAGTGGATCTGCAGCAGCCTTCCTTCACCTTCGATACCGCCGAGATCCAAGCCGGCACGAAGACCTATTTCCGCGTGCTGGCGACAAGCGGAGTGACCACGGCCTCGGCCATCGTAGGACCGATCGAAATCACCGCCACCCCGCGCATTGAAGCGCCGCCGAGCCTGGCTTTCGGCATCGTTACGCCGGGCCAGATTGCGAACCAAACTATCTGGGTGCGGAACAAAGGAAATGGGCCGTTGACCGTGCACTCGCTTGGCATTGACAATCCCGTCTTTACGCTGGTTTCACCGGCGGCGCCTCTCACCCTGCCGGCGCAGGGGCGGCAACAAGTTACCGTTCGGTTCACGCCAACGGCTACGGGCGGGCAAACCGGAACGCTTACGATTTCGAGCAACGATCCGGCTAATGCCACAACCACCGTCTCGGTAACCGGCGGGCAGAATCAAGTTTCACCCGTACCCTCCATTTCCGTGACGCCGACCAGCCTGGCCTTCGGCAACGTCGGCGCGGGCCAAACCAAAGATGTTTCGCTCACGGTGCAGAATACGGGCGCAGCGTCGCTGGCGGTCAGCTCGCTGTCCATCGTGACAGGCCCATTCCGTGTTGTCTCACCCTCCACGCCATTCGACCTACCGGCGGGTGGCCAGCGAACAGTCACCATTCGCTTCAGCCCGAAAACGGCAGGCTCGAAGAACGGAACGCTCACCATTGCCTCGAACGATCCCACTCAGCCGAGCGTCAGCGTCTCACTCACAGGGCAGGGCGTGGCTGCCTCTGCGCCGCCCGTTGCGGTCCTCTTTTCCGACACTTTCAACCGGGCGGACTCCGGCAGTTGTTCGCTCGGACCGGCGGATCTTTCACTCGGCGGCAGTGGCACGTACTACTATCTGCCCATCTTCACAGCCGATGCCGGCATTGTCTCCGGCGCCTTGCAGAATAACGGCCAGGGATACAGCGGTGTGCAGGTAACCGATTCTCCGAACGCCTGCAGCTCTGGCCAGCGGGGCGTGAACGTTGGCCACGATCTCAACATCAAGGCGGAACTGTACGTTCCCCCAGACGTGACCAGCCATATCTCGCAGGCGGGCCCGTATTTCCATGGCCGGGCCGCGGCCGCCCGCGATGGCATCATCGGCGGCGATTCCTCCGGCTACTGGACACAGCTCGACAGCACCGGCACGGTTAAGGTGAAAAACCTCAGCTCCTCCGTGGTGGTGGCTTCCACCGCACCGCAGGTCAGGTTCGACAACACCATTTTCCACACGGTGGAGATGGCCGCGCAGGGCAGCCAGTTGCAAGTGGCGCTGGACGGACAGTTGCTGACGTTCATACAGAACGGCGCGTCCTCTACCTCGGTGTCGATCCCGGCCACCGGCGGTTCCGACGATGGCGCGGCGGGCATCGCGTTCGGCGACGACAACAACCCCGGCCGCGTGGGAGGGCAGCGCGCCCGCAATCTGGTGGTAGCCGCCTTCCACTCGCTCGCAGCCGCGTTTTTGCCCCAAATTTCACCCAGCGGCGTCACAAATGCCGCCAGCTTTCAGGCCGGCATTGCGAGTGGTTCGTGGATTACGATCTATGGCGATCATCTTTCGGCGACCACACGTCTCTGGACTGCTGCGGATTTTGTCGGCAACAGGCTGCCAGTCATCCTGGACGGCGTCAGCGTCAAGGTCAATGGCAAAGACGCCCCTGTGTACTTCATCAGTCCCACACAGATCAACGCGCTAGCGCCTTCCGATAGCGCACTCGGATCGGTCCGGGTGACTGTCACCAATGCTCAGGGAACCAGCGCCGCCGCAGCGGCGACATTGCAGACTTATCTACCGGGTTTCTTCCTGTTCGATCCGGAGAACCGCAGATATCTGGCCGCGGTTCACGCTAACGGGGCATTCCTAGGGAAGTCCGGCTTGTTCGGTAGCGCCGCGACCACGCAACCCGCCAAACCTGGTGAAATCATTTCGCTATTCGGTACCGGCTTCGGGCCGACCAGCCCAGCCGTGCTTACGGACGAAATCTTTGCGGGCGCGGCGCCGCTCGCCATTCCAGGCCAGCTCACCATTCAGATCGGCGGGGTGGCGGCCACAATCAAGTTTGCCGGCCTGGTGGGCCAGGGACTCTATCAGTTCAACGTACTCGTCCCGGATGTCCCCAATGGGGATCAGGCTGTGGTAGCGAACATCGCTGGCACGTCGAGTCAACCGAACGTCTTTCTGACCGTTCAGCGATAAAGGCGCGGTGGCTCGCTCAGAGAGCTTCGTTCTCCGCCGGCGTAAGAACGCTGTCTGAGACCGGCGCGTCTTCGTGAATCCCAAACTGCGCCGTGAAAAAGAAGGCGCTGCCAACCCCTGGCCGGCTCTTCACCCCGATATCCCCACCCATCAAGCCCGCCAGTTTCTTGCTGATTGCCAGCCCCAGACCGGCGCCGGTCTTGGAATGCAGGATGTCCGACTGCCGGAACGGCTCGAAGATGAGCTGCTGCTTGTCCACCGGGATGCCGGGGCCGGTATCCGAAACCGTAAACAAGATCCGCGCCGTTCGAGACCCGAGTTCAACAACGCCCACTTCAGCCGCAACCCGCCCACGCTCGGTAAACTTGATGGCGTTGCTCAGGAGATTGAACAGAACCTGCCGGACCCTGGTCGGATCGCCGATCACGCGATCGGGAACCTGGTCGTCAATTGCCTCATGCAGGTCCAGGTCTCTGTGGCGCGCTGCCGCCTGGAAAGTACGGATCGCATGTCTTACGCATTCACGCAGTGAAAAACACGTTGCGTTCAGTTCGATGCGGCCCGCTTCGATCTTGGACAGATCGAGAATATCATTCAGAATCGTGAGCATGTTGCGGGCGGCCGCCAGCGAGTCGTTCAGATATTCGTGCTTTTCATTGATCTCGGGAGTGTCCAGCGCCAGTTCGGTCATCCCGATGATGGCGTTCATCGGTGTGCGAATCTCGTGACTCATGCCGGCCAGGAACTGGTCCTTAAGGCGGCTGTTCTCATGCGCCCGCAACAATAGCAGCTCGATCTGAAGACTCTTCTCCTCGATCAACGTATTCTGGCGGCCCAATTCCTGCGTGCGCAAACGAACCGCGGCCTCCAATTGGTGATGCCGATCGCGCAGGACTCTCATCCACCAGTTCAGCAAGCTCCAGAGCAAGAATGCGCCCGCGATACCTTCGAGTCCGCTGAACCACCATCTCTGCCACCATGCCGGCAAAACCGTAATCGAAAGATGCTCCGGAACAGACTCGGCGTCACCTGACTTCGCCGTGAATTCCAGCGTATGAGTGCCGGCCGGCACGTTGGAGAAGCTGGCGACGCCATGAGGCGTTTCCACCCAATCATCCTGGACGCCCGGCATCCGGTATCGGAAAACCCGGTCTTCATCGTGCATGAAGGTAAGTGCGGCCAGTCCTACTTGAAAGGACCGATTTCTATACGGCAGCTGGATGTTGGCCGACGCATCCCGTGTCCGGGTTCCGTATCTGACCCAGGTGGCCACCACTGGAAACCTGGATTCAGCCGGACTGGATGCCTGCGGCGGGCGGTAGTGCGAGATGCCCAGGTTGACACCTACCCACATGCTGCCATCCGCATCCGCCATGAGTGAGTTGCCAGGGCAGTCATTCCAAAGCAGCCCGTCTTCGGTCGTGTAGTGCCGCCAGCGCTCGCCATACAGCACGTCGATGCCGTTGTCCGAGGTGATCCACGGCCGGCCCTTGGCATCGAATGCCACGGCGCTGGGATCGTCGGAATGAAGGAAATTGTGCCTGCCGTAATGGAGGATCTTCGGAATCCCACCGGGAATGATCCGCCAGACGCCGAACGGATCGAAGTACGAGAACCAGAGAGATCCGTCCGGACCCTCAGTCATGATTTGGAGGTCGCCGACGGGCAACCCATCGGCCGTGGTGAAGCTCTTGTGTGTGCTGCCATCGATAAGGAAGATGCCGCTGCGACTGGCCACCCAGTCGCCGCCGGATCGGGCGGGGACCACGCGGCGGATTTCTTCTCCGGTCGCGGGGTTGCGCGCGGGCTCGAACCGCACGGAACCGCCGGACACTTTCCCGCGGTACACAGATCCTTCACGGATCGTTGCCCACAGCGCGCCGTCACGGTCCCACTGGAGGTTGAAGACCGCGTCGTTCATGAGCCCATGCGCGCGCCCAAATATCCGCAGTTCTCCGCTCCGGGGGTTCAGTCGCCCGACACCTCCGGGGCACATTCCAAACCAGATCAACCCGCTGGCATCCTCGGTGATGGATCGAACCTGGCCTCCGCTCAGCCCCTGCCGTTGGCCCCAAGATTTGCCAGGCTGCCCGGTGGGAGTGAAACGCTGGAGGCTGGTGTCGGTTCCCACCCACAGGACGCCGGAGCGATCACGATAGATTGCCTTTACGGTGCTGCCGGCAATCCCTTCGCTTTCGGTCCAGTGCTCCCAGGAGCCGTCACCCAGCCAACGTGCCAGTCCGGCGCCCGTCAGCCCGATCCATACCGAGCCTTCGCGGTCCTGCATGGCAAAACATGTATCCCTGACCAACAGCCCGTTGCGATGGTCGATGTGCTCCCAACGGGTTCCGTCACCCCGGAACAAGCCGAGCCGTGTGGACACCAGAAGCCTGCCTTGCCGGTCAACAGACAGACTTTCCACGCTGGTGGAGTCCGGGATGCCTTTGACCGCGGTGAACGGTCCACCGTTCTCAGCGCGGACCAGAAGGCGGGTAGCACTGCGGATCCAGAGACGGCCTTTGCCGTCCCTTGCGATGGCGCGCCATTGATCCGAAGGAACGCCTTCCGCCGGGCCAAATACTTTCACCGCGCCGCCGGCCAGTTGGCATAATTTGCTGTCACAGCCAAACCACAGCTCGTTGGCCGCATCGGCGTATGCAGAAAAGATTCCCTGATCCCCAATGCCGCGCGGCAGGACGAATTTGCGAAATTCCATGGCACCCGGGCTCGGCCTGCCGTCGCTTACCCACAAACCACTGGGTGCGGCGACAAACACCTTCCCTGCACGGGCGATGGCAACGCTCTGTGGTCCGCGAATGGCGCGCATCTCCGGCGGGCCAACCCTGCGAAAGCGTGTGCCTTCACGAATTGCGAGTCCCTCCAGAGTGGCGACCAGCAGGGTGCCATCCGCGGTCTCGGCCAGGGAAAAGATGCGCGTCGAAGGTAATCCGTCGATAAGCTGAAAGCGCGCTCCGTCATACCGGTACAGCCCGTTCAAGGTGCCCAGCCAGAGGAATCCCGTACGGTCCTGGAGCAGACAACTTACCGTCAGATCCTCGAGGCCTTGCTCGTGCGAATAGTACTTGAAGCTATAGCGCTGCCCGAGCGCGAGATGCGGCACGAGCCAGCAAGCCGACAGGAGACACAGGCAACGGCAGAATCGAGGAAACATCACCAGCTACAAGTCATTCTAGGGGATGGACTTTGCGAATACAGTCCAACTAAAGTGAGTTTTTACCGTTAACTTGTGGAGGCAAGCTAAAATCAGCGCGATCCTCCGCTACGCGCTATAATAGATTTTTCCCGGCCCAAGAAGGTACTCTATGTTCCTCAGTGTCAAGGAGATGGAAGTAAGGAAGGTGCGTTTTGAGGAGACCTTCCAGCCGGGTGAAATTGATTTTTCCAGTGATGCTGTCACTCAATCTGGCCCGCTGCGGGCCGAGGGCGTGGCGGAATTGCTGGCCAACACGGACGGAGAGATCCGCATCAAGGGCCGCTTAAGCGTGACGCTGGAGGCGGAATGCGACCGGTGCCTGGGCCGCGCACAGTTTCACCTGGATACCGGTTTCGATCTGTTTTATCGTCCGAGCGAGACCCTGGTGGTGGAACCGGAAGTGGCCATTGACGAGGGCGAAGCCGAGATCGGATTCTACGCAGGCCTGGGGATGGAACTCGAGGACATTTTGCGCGAGCAGGTCGTGCTGCTGTTACCCCTGCAGCGTGTCTGTTCGGCCGATTGCAAGGGCATCTGCCCGGTATGTGGCAGGAACCGCAATGAAACATCCTGCAATTGCCGGGTAGAGCCGGCCAACGACCGCTGGAATGCGCTCCGTGAAATTTCACGGGGCTGAAGAAAACAAAATCGTAGAAGACTGGATTAAAATTTTTGAGGTACAGAAATGCCGAACCCTAAACGCCGCCATTCAGCCGCCCGCAGGGGTAACCGCCGGGCCCATGACCGTTTGAAGCAGTCGGGATTGTCGGAATGTCCGAACTGCCATGAGCAGAAGTTGCCGCACCGGGCGTGCCCGCACTGCGGCCAGTATAAAGGCCGGGAAGTTATCGAAGTCGAACAGGAATAGAATGTTTCCTGCGCGGCACTGCGCAATTCCGAAACCATGCTAACCATCGCAGTCGACGCCATGGGCGGGGATCAGGCCCCGAAACCGGAGGTCGATGGTGCGATTCGGGCTGCAAAAGCCCTCGGGGTGCGAGTCATTCTGGTGGGCCGCGAGGACGTGGTCCGGCGGGAGTTGGAAAGCCACGCAGACTGCGGCTCCCTGCAGATTGAAGTTCATCACGCCAGCGAACAGATCACCATGCACGACAGCGCGGCCAGGGCTGTGCGGTCGAAACGCGACAGTTCGCTGCGCGTAGCCTCCCGCCTGGTGCGTGATAACTGCGCTCAGGGGTTCGTCTCCGCGGGCAATACCGGCGCCGTAATGGCCACGGCCAAGATGGTGCAGGGTGTGGTTCCGGGAGTGGACCGGCCAGCCGTGGCAGGCGTGTTTCCGACGGCGTCGGGTGCCCCGGTAGTGATGATCGATGTGGGCGCAAACGTCGACTGCTCGCCCGCCATGCTTGCGCAATTCGCCATTATGGGCGAAATCTACTCGCGGGTGATTCTCCACCGTGAAAGCCCACGCGTTGGCCTGCTCTCCATCGGCGAGGAGGAGCACAAGGGCAATGAGATGACGCGCGCCGCCATGCCGTTGCTGAAATCGCTGCCCATCAATTTCATCGGGAACGTGGAGGGCCGGGACATTTACACCGGCAAGGTCGACGTCGTGGTGTGCGACGGCTTCATCGGCAACGTGGCACTCAAGGTGAGCGAGGGCCTGGTTGAGATGATCAAGACCATGCTGCAGGAATCGCTAGAGGCGACCATCACGCGAAAGATCGGTTACGTACTGTCCAAAGCCGCCTTCACCGATTTCAAGCGGCGCGTGGATTACTCCGAATACGGTGGCGCGCCGTTGCTTGGGGTGAAAGGCGGCTGCATTATTTGCCACGGCCGCTCCAACGCGAACGCCATCAAAAATGCGATCCGGGTAGCGGCGGAGTTCTCGAGCGGCAAGATTAACCAGCGCATCGAGAGCGAATTCCGGCGTTGGAACGGTGGAAAAGCCGGTGACTGAAGCCTGGATTCTTCGTCCAATCTACTGCATCTAATGAGCTGGATGAGATCCGCGCGCTTCCTGCTGACCCTGCTTTTGGCGGCCGGTTCGAGCTTTGCTGAGAAACTGGATCCCGCGAAATGGTCGCTGGAGTTGCAACCCGCGGCGCCGGGTTCCAAGGTGCTGGCACGGCTCCAGGCGAAAATCGAGCCGGGCTGGCATCTTTATTCGCTGACCACGCCGGCCGGTGGACCGATTCCGACGACTATTCGCCTGGATAACAGCGCGGCAGTTGAGTCTTTTCGGGTGTACGAGCCGCCACCCAAACGCGCGTTCGATCCGAATTTCAATCTGGACACGGAAACCTATGAAGCCGACCCGGTTTTTCTAATTGAGATCGAAACCAAGAAAGACGCTGCGCCGGGGTCCTTCGAGGTTGTGGCTGAAGTCCGCTACCAGATTTGCGATCCGCGGCGCTGCCTGCCGCCCGTCAAGCGGCGCGCCGCCGCAATGCTCTCGATCGACCCGAATGCCAAGACAGCGGCATTCGAGGTTCCCGCCGGCTACATCGAGTTCAAACCGGGCGTTGCAGCTGTGATAACTCCAGCAACTGCCGCCCCGGCGGTGGCCGGCTCTGACCCGCGAGATATGGCGGTCTTTCTTCTGACCGCGTTCGGATTCGGCCTGGCGGCTATCTTCACACCGTGCGTGTTTCCCATGATCCCGATCACGATGTCTTTCTTTCTGAACCGGCCATCGGGTTCGCGGCGCGAGAGTGTCACGCAGGCGCTAATCTTCTGCATCGGGATCATCGTGTTATTTTCAGCACTCGGGCTGCTAGCCACGGCGGTCTTGGGACCGTTCGGGATCGTGCAGCTCGGTTCAAATCCCTGGGTCAACGGTTTCATCGCAGCGATCTTTCTGGCTTTCGGACTGAGCCTGCTGGGCGCCTTCGAGATCACGATTCCGTCGTCGATTCTGACGCGGCTCGATCGAGCGTCCCAGAAAGGTGGAGCGGCCGGGACGCTGATCATGGGACTTACGTTTTCGCTCGCGTCGTTTGCGTGCGTGGGCCCGTTTGTGGGCACGCTGCTCGCGGCGTCGTTGCAGGGAGGCGCTATTCGTCCGCTCTTCGGCATGGTGTCGTTCGCCACCGGCCTCGCACTGCCGTTTTTCTTCCTCGCGATCTTTCCCTCGTACCTGAAAAAATTGCCCAAGAGCGGCGGCTGGCTGGCGCGCGTCAAGGTGGTCATGGGTTTCGTGATCCTGGCCGCCATGCTGAAGTACCTTGCGAGTGTCGATCAGGTGTTGCAGTGGAACGTGCTGACGCGCGAGCGTTTTCTGGCGCTGTGGATCGTGCTATTCGCCATGGCTGGCCTTTACCTGCTGGGCTATGTCCGTCTGGAAGGAATTTCGAAAGACGAACCGGTCGGGTTGTGGCGGCTGCTCATCGGTATGTCTTTCGTCGCGTTCGCCGTCAGCCTGGCGCCGGGAATGTTCGGCGGCAAGCTGGGCGAACTGGATGCCTACGTGCCCCTTCCCTCGGGATCGTCGGGCTTCAGTGCCGGTGCGGGCGAGGCGCCCCTCGCCTGGATGAAGAACCAGTTTCCGGGGGCTCTCGAAAAAGCGCGCCGGGAAAACAAGCTCGTTTTCGTAAATTTCACGGGATATGCCTGCACAAACTGCCACTGGATGAAAGCGAATATGTTCACCCGGCCGGAAATCCGCTCTGCCATGGAGAACTTCGCGCTGGTGGACCTGTACACCGATGGCACCGATGAGGCTTCACGGCAGAACCAGGAGTTCGAAGACAAGACTTTCGGGACCATCGCTATCCCGTTCTACGCAATCTTTGATAACCAAGGTAAAGTTTTGGCAAGTTTTCCCAGCTTGACTCGCAACCCTAAGGAATTCCTCGCTTTTCTGAACTCCCCGAACGGCGCCAAAGCCGCGCCGGCCGCGCCACTCGGTAGCTGAAGCAAGCGCTCCACTGGCTTAGAAAAGAAATTACAGAAATATCTTCCGATTGCCCACAATAAATCCACGCAGTTTGTCGTGTAACCTTTGGACGATTTCTGGCACTATTTTAAAGGATGGCGTTTGTCGCCTTTTATAAGGAAGCAGCGTCTCAGTGTATGAGCACAGCCGGTTCCATTGCCAATCTGGCTCGATCTGTTGCGGATTGGATCCCCGCTTGCCAATGGAGCTTTAACCAAGCGCGGTGTTTCCATTACGCCGGCGGCGACCTGGTGGCGGTCTTCCGGCGGACGGGTCCGGAACTGGTACGCCAGCACGTCTCGACGATCGACGACGCGAAGCGGAGCTGGGCTACCCGCCTTGACCGGATCTTTTCCGGCGAGACGCGATTCGAAACCACGCCACCCGCCTCCCCCGGCGACTACGCGATCATTCATCTTCCTGTTCACGCAGCCGATGGCGCAGTGGCGTATGCAGCCGGATTCGCTTCTCGCGCCGGGCGACCCGTGCCTTCGCCGGCGGAACTGGAATTTACGGCACTCGCGATTTTGCAGGTCCTGGACGCCGAGCGCGCACGGACCGATCGTTTTCTCCATGATGTGATCGCGCAGTGCCTCAGCAGCACAGGGCTAGAGATGGAAGTCCAGCGGCTCGAACTCGAAGCCTTGGGGATAGAACTGCCGGATCGCACGCGAGAGATTCAGCGCTCACTCGAAGAGGCTCTGAACCAAATCCGAGAGTTCCGGGTGAACAAGAAAATGCGCACCGCCTGAGTTACCTATGAGTTACCCCGTGCTGCTGGTTGACGATCAACGGCTCCTGCGCGACGGCATCAAAGCGCTGATTGAGCAGAGCGGCGAATTTCGCGTGGTTGCGGAAGCTGCAAACGGCACTGAGGCCCAGGAGCTTCTCAGAGGGCTAAACCCCGAACTGGTGGTGGTGGTGGGCGTAGGGCATCCCGCGCTTAATGGCGTTGAGGCCGCGAAGCAGATTCTCGGTCACTCAGCGGGAGTGCGAGTGGTGATGCTTTCCCTGGGGATTGACGAAGAGGCGGTCATGACTGCCCTGCGATGCGGCGCACGCGGGCTCGTGCTGAAGAAAGACTCCTCTCAAGACCTGCTGGAAGCGCTCCGCGTTGTGGCTGGCGGCGGATCATACTACAGTGCGCAGATATCCGATCACTTAAATGACCCGATGAGTCTGCCAAACGGCAAGACCAAACTCCCACTTGCGAAGAGGCTGACCAACCGCGAGCTCGAAGTCCTTCGGCTGGTAACCATGGGCAAAACGAGCAAAGAGGTTGCAGAGAGACTCAGCCTTTCGGTGGAGACGGTTCGCAGTTACCGCAAGTCGATGATGAGGAAACTGGGCGTCCGGAACATCGCCAGCCTGATCAACGTGGCGATCGAGGAAGGCCTCACGCGCTGGACGCAGAGCGGATCCGGCTCTTATACTTAAACCTCACGATCGCAGCCACATGGAAAACCCGTGGGGAGAAATCGAAGTCGCCGACGCCCATGTTCATTTTTTTTCCCACGGGTTCTTCTCCGCTCTAGCCGCGCAGAAGTCGGCCCAAGGTGCGGGCCCTTCTGCCCCCGAGACCGTGGAGAGTATAGCCCGCGCACTCGGCTGGCAGGCTCCACCGCCAGAACCTGAGGCTCTGGCCGCCGTCTGGGTCAAAGAGCTGGACCGATGGGGCGTGCGGCGTGCGGCGCTCATCGCCAGCATTCCGGGCGACGAGGCGTCCGTGGCCGCGGCCGTTGGGCGTCATTCCGACCGCTTCCACGGCTACTTCATGGTGAACCCCACGGCGCCCGACGCCCTCCAGCGTGTGCGCACCGGACTCGCCGAAGGCCACCTTCGCTGCCTGTGCCTGTTCCCCGCCATGCACCGTTTTTCCATGCAGGACGAGCGTGTGCGGGCGCTCCTGGAGGCCGCCGCCTCGCAACCGCACGCTTTCGCATTGGTTCACTGCGGAGTGCTGACCGTCGGCGTGCGCGCGAAACTGGGATTGCCCTCGCAGTTCGACATGCGATTCTCGAATCCGATCGACCTGCACGCCGTAGCGCTGGCGTTTCCGAAGCTGCGCTTTGTCGTCCCGCATTTCGGCGCGGGATATTTTCGCGAGGCGCTGATGCTGTGCGATCTGTGTCCCAACGTTTATCTGGACACGTCGAGCAGCAATAGTTGGACGCGCTATCAGCCGGAGCCCCTCGACTTGAAGCAAGTCTTCCGCCGCTCCCTGGACGTCGTTGGACCGCACCGCTTGCTGTTCGGAACGGACTCCTCGTACTTTCCGCGCGGCTGGCATTCCGCCATATTCGAAGCCCAGAGCCGCGCCCTGTTCGAGATCGGCGTTTCGGCCGCGGATGCCCGCCGGATCTTCGGAGGCAATCTGGCCGAACTCCTCGAAGGCTGAAGCCCCGAAAACCCGCTGAGAGAATTGTGAGGAAACGCACACTTCACAATTGAAGCGACATTTTACAAGGCAGCAGCAGACAGGTTTTCAGCCGAGTCCGGGAAATCATTATATGCGAGTCATTTTAAGATGGACCTGCTCACAGGCAGGACCTGGCGCAGATGTGCGTGTTGCCAGATTCAAGCGGGTGCTGCGCGCCGCGCAACTCACCCAGAGATATCAGCCCTTGTTGGAGTGCGCCGGACTGGCCACCCCCGAAGCGCTGGCCGAGGTGGATTCAGTGGAAGGCACGCTGGAACGGCTCCCGGCCATTGCACTGGAAGAGTTTCGCAGTTCGCCAGCGTCCTTTGAGAGTCCCGGCGGACTAAATCCGGCGCTGCAGACATTTCGATCACCCCTCGAGCACACGCCGAAGACGGCCATCCTGATGCCCGGGTTCGAGCAGACGTCGGGGGTAAGAGTGATCGCCCACGACTGGAGCAAGGGTCTGAAACGGTTCGGAGCCAGCGCGCTGGCCGCGCCCCTGACGGTGCTGCGCGAGCTGGCCACCAGTATCGAGAGCGGTGAGCAGGAGATCGGCGGGCTGAAGCATTTTGTCATTCCATTCACAGGCGGCGAACAGGGCGAGCTGGGGGAAGACGATCGGGAACGCTTCTGGCGGGTGTTTCAGGTACCCCTGTTCGAGCAGCGCGTGGGGTTTGATGGCCGGGTGATTGCCTATGAATGCGAAGCGCACGGCGGGCTGCACATCATGCCGGAGCACGCGGCGTTTGAGGAGACCGCGGACGCAGAGCTGCTACTAACCTCACTTACCGATCTGCGCCATCCGACATTGCGAATCGGCACGCGCACTTCCGGCTCGATCCAGCGTGAATGCTGCGATTGCGGCAATGCCGCCCCACGGCTGTTTGGGGTCAGGCAACTGGCCGCCGCAGCCGCCTGCTGAGGAAGCCGCGCCGACTAGCGGGATCCAGCACCATCTTTAGCGGTTCCGGCAGCCACGCCGCTGCCTTCAGCAGAAACCCCACGATATTCACGCGTGACCGCAGTGACGATCAGCGCCCGGCGGTACTCGCGGAGTTTCGCGAGCTGGCGGCTTACGACCCGCAAGGCTGAATCGAGCGTACGCGTGCGACGGTCGAGGAACCTCACGATCGCCTCTTGTTCTTCCAGCGGAGGGAGCGAAATCGAAAAGTTAGCGTATCGCTCGGCGCTCACGTTCGGGATGGTCGATTGCACAGCGCATTCTGAGACTTGATGACGGAACGCCTGGCTCTGCGTGTAGTAGTAGAGGTAATCAGGCAGAGCCTTGCGCCGGTCGGGCCGTAACCGCACCAGATAACCGGCGAAACACGCGCGGCCCCACTCAGCGCGGTAACGGAGCGCCTTTCCAACTGTTGCACCGCTGCGCGCCAGCAAGATGTCGCCATCCTGAAGCAGGTAACGCGCCGCCAGGGGCTCGGGCAGGGACTGGAAAGTATCATCGCGCAAGGTGCCGTCATCGTTGAGGTCCGTGATGCGGATATAGCGGGGCGCCGCTCGATCTTCCAAAACCGCGGGTTCGTTGGCGCCATAGAGGAACGCACCGGAGCGGATGAATTTCAACCGTGTGACAGGCCAGTGCGCAGGAGTACCCTTACCGCCGGCGATGGCATGGCTGATCAGGGCATGGCGTTTCTGCTTCAGCAACTCCAGCAGATGCTCCTTGTTTTCGACCACCTGATCGACCCAGGCGGTTTTCCGATCGAGATCCGCCGCCATCTCGCGCTGTTCGGCGAGGTCCGGGATGCGCACTTTCTCGGAAAGATAGGCGGCGCTGTCGAGATTCTGAATGCCAGTGGTCTGGTGGATGGACCGGCAATTCACTCTCAGGTAGAAGAGCGCCGCGTGCAGATAGCACAGATACCGGGGTTCAAATCCACGCGCCATCGGCATGCGCGCGATGAAATTGGAACAGACGGCCGGTGTGTCTGCGTCGTAGAGCACAACTGCACCGACGGGCTGATTCTCGCCTCCACCGGACTTTTCGAGCAGCAGATCGCCGCGCGCCAGCATCCTTCCACGGCGGTGAACTTGCGCGACGGACCGCAGCGTGGGGTGGCGGAGGTCGACGCGAAGACGTAGCCGATCGAAATCAGAAACGCGTACACAGACGATGTCGCTGGCATCGCCGCGCGGCTCGCCACCCCAGACGCCGTTCGAGCACGCGGTCACTGTCTGCCTCAGCCGCATAGTGCGCCAGTGTGCGGGAGCCTCACCAAACAGGTCAATCATGCGGAGTGGATCTTTTCCAGGAGAGCTTGCGTCTCTTGTTCGAGATCGCGGATCTCGCGATCGATCTCATCCAAAGAGCGCACCGGCTCCGCCTCGAAGAAAAACCGCGCGAACGGGATGGCATAACCGATGGGCGTTTCTCCCGGCGCGATCCACGCGTCCGGCGCATGGGGCCGCACTTCGCGCTCAAACCACAGATCGACTTTCTGATCGAGCGGGACGTCTTCGGAATCGCGAAGCGCCGCATCCGGCAAGGGGCGGCCCTTGGCGTCGCGATAGATTTCCGCACCGTCGTCCTGCTGGGAGAGCGCTTCGCGGATGCGGCGCGCCAGCGTGCGGCCGAGCTTCAGGCCCGCGCGCCGGAATGTTGTGGAAAGCGCGGCATCGAACGCGGTTTGATCGCGGTAGATGGCCGAGGGGTCCACGGCGGTGAGCACATCGAGCACGGCAGGCCCACACTTGCCTTCAAGCGAGCGAATGCGTTCGGCAGTTGCCTGGAAGCTCAGCCGCAGAGGCCGTTCGACGATGAGGCGGCGGTATCCCAACTCCTCATTGCGCAGAATTCGCGAATGCCGGCTCTGGCGAAACTCACGGTGGATTCCGCAGATCTCGTCAATGCTCGCCGGCGGGATCTGGTTGCGCTTCGCCCCGAGAGACCGGCGCATCCTTTCCGCAAAGCTCACGGCATTAATCAGTTGCACCTTGCCCTTCCGCTCCGCGGGCTTCTGGTTGGCCAGCAACCAGATGTACGTGGCGAGGCCGGTGTTATAGAAGAGCTGGTCCGGAAGTGCGATCACCGCCTCCAGCCAATCGTTCTCGATGATCCACTTTCGAATCGCGCTCTCGCCGGCGCCGGCGTCTCCGGCGAAAAGAGGCGACCCGTTGAATACCACTGCGATTCGCGAGCCCTCCGGTTTCGTCTTTGAGAGCATCTGCTGGAGGAAGAGCAGCGACCCGTCGCTCACACGGGGCAGCCCGGCGCCGAAACGCCCGGCAAAACCGAGCCTCTCATTTTCCTCGCGAATCTGCCGCTCCACTTTCTTCCATTCCACGCCGAAGGGCGGATTGGAGAGCATGTAGTCGAAATGGCGGCCGGCGAAACCGTCTTGTGTGAAACTATTTCCGGGGGCGATGTCGCGGATCTCCTGCCCGCGCAAGAGCGCGTCGGCTCTCGCGATGGCGTAGGATTCCGGATTCAGCTCCTGGCCGTAACACTCTAGGCGCGCCGCGGGATTCTGCTGGCGGACAAACTCGTCGGCAATCGACAGCATGCCGCCGGTACCGCAGGCCGGATCATAAAGCGTCTTGCCGTCGCCACAATCTTCTCCGAACACAAGGCGAACCATCAGGTGGATCACCTCACGCGGGGTGAAGTGTTCGCCCGCGGTTTCGTTGGACTGCTCGGCAAATTTCCGGATCAGTTCCTCGAAAATGGTGCCCATCTCGTGATTGGAGACGGTTTGGGGCTGGAGGTCGATTTCACAAAAGCGATTGATCAGCATCGAGAGCAGGCCGGAGCGTTTCAGCCGTGCGATCTGCCTTGCGAAGCCGAAACACTCGAAGATATCGCGCACTTCCGATGAAAATCCGCCGATATAATGCAGCAAACGGTCCGGCTGTTTAGCGAGCGCTGAGAAAGTGATGCCGGTCGAGTTCGCCAGAGAATCCAGGCGCCGTAATACAGTAAACGGCAGAATGACATTGCCGTATTCCGATTGCTTGTAATCGCCGCGCAGCAGGTCGGCGAGGCTCCAGATGAAGCTGACCTTCTCCTGAAACGAGTTCACTGGGAACAGTTGTACCGAAGCGCGGGAAGTGGCGCAACCACGCGGGAGCGGGGTCTTAGGATCGAGGTTGCGGCAGCCAGGTGCAAGTAGCTACTGCGCGGCCACTTTACTCAAGATCCGGTCCTTGATCCAGTGTTCGTCCCACCATTCGATGGGATTCACCTGCACGCCATCCACCTGCATGCTGAAGTGCAAATGATCGCCGCCGGCCAGACCGGTCGAGCCGCTTCGGCCAAGCGATTGCCCTTTCTTCACCGTGTCGCCGGCCTTCACGGCGAACTCGCTCAGGTGGCCGTAGATCGACTGCAGACCGTACCCGTGATCGACCACCACGCAGTTGCCGTAGATGCCTAGATTATCCGCCCAGACCACGCGGCCGTCGTTCGCCGCTGGAACCGATACATGCAGCGTCACGGCGAGGTCGAAGCCAAGGTGGACCTGCTCGTCGACCTTTTTGCCTTTATAGATGTAGCTGCGTTTGTCGGCAAACGAGGATTCCACCGCGGCATTGGTGAGAGGCAGGAACGGACCCGACCATAAGAACTTGTCCGCCGTCTTGAGCCGCAGGTCCGCAAGCGTCTGGTTATTCAGGCGGCGCATTTCGCCGTTGATCTTCAGGAACCGCGTGATGAGGTCGCCGGAGCCGCCCGGATCTATCTGGTTCACCACCTTTTCCAGAAAGACATCGTCGATCGGCAGATCGCGCGAGCGGAATTTCTTCGGGAACAGTTTGTACCAGAAGCGCGCGGTGGCTTCGGCGCCAGCCGGATTGCGGGCGAACGCCACCGGCACCACGTTTTCCGGCAGATCCCACGGATACGCAAAAAGCGAAAATCGTTGAGCTTGCTGCGAAGGATGCGGAAAACTGCGAAACGTGTATTTGCCCGCGCGGACGCCCGAATCGGTGACGTAGCCCGAAGGAGTGAACACGACCAGCTCGCAACCTCCCTGGTTGATGTAGTGCTGGGCGCCGTCGGCTGAGATGCGCGGGGGCTGGGTAATGATCTCGACTTCAGACTCGATCGAATCGGTGCGGCCCCGCAGGTCATTCGATTGCGCTTCAATAATCAGCCGCGCTTTGCCGTCATGGAGGGCCGGCGCCTGCTGTCTTCCCACCTGGAATGTTTTGACCTGCGGGCCTTCGTGCCTGCGCCAGAACATGACTCGGTGGGGGGCCGCCTGAAGATCGAAAACGGTGTAGCGCGATCCGTTCTGTTCGATGACCGCGGTGATCCGGCGAACGCCGTGCGGATTGTCGATGCGCACCTGAATGGGTGTTTGGTTACCGATGGCCGCGACGGGAGGATCGAGTTTCAGTACGGTGCCTCCCGACAACATCAGCAGTGACACTGGCACGACAACCACCAGCACAATGAGGACAACGAGCAGGAGTTTCACTTTTTCGTCCAGTTGCCGATCCAGTCAATGAAATTCTTGTACCAGAACAGGCTGTTTTGCGGCTTCAGAACCCAGTGGCCCTCGTCGGGAAACACGATGAGGCGTGAGGGGACCTTCTGCAATTGCAGAGCCGTGAACAACTGCAGGCCCTGGCCATAAGGAACGCGGAAGTCGAGTTCGCCATCAATCACGAGCGTCGGCGTGCGAAACTCCTTGACGAAGAGGCTTGGCGACCAGCGCTGGTACATTTCCGGATTGTCCCACGGCATACCGCCGAACTCCCAGATGGGAAACCACAGCTCTTCGGTCTCGGTCGACTCGGTGCGCAGATCATAGACGCCGGCATGCGAAACGAGTGCTTTGAAACGGCGCGTATGGCCGAGGATCCAGTCAATCATATACCCGCCATACGAGCCACCCGCCGCCGCCATGCGGTCGCCATCGACATAGGGTAGCTTGGCCACGTAGTCGGTAACCGCCATGATGTCATCGTAGGCGCGGCCGCCCCAGTCACCGTTGATGTCGTCGATGAATTTCTGGCCGTAACCGGTGGAACCGCGGGGATTGGGCATAGCGACAACGTATCCGGCGGCGGCGAAGACCTGCGCGTTCCATCGATAAGTCCAGTCCTCGCCCCAGAAACCCTCGGGCCCGCCGTGGATCAGCATCAGCGCGGGGTACTTCTTATCCGGCTGGAAGCCAGGCGGTTTCACCAGGAAACCTTGCACGCGCGCATTTTCCGCGCCGTCAACCCAGAACTCCTCAAGCGCCGTTAGCTGGTGTGCGTTCAAGACGGCGTCGTTGAGGTGAGTGAGCGCTGTTTCGGCACCGCCGCCGGAGGCCGCTCGAAAGATCTCGACCGGACTCGATCCGCTCTGGCGCGTGTAGATCATCATCTTGCCGTCGGGCGCCACCTGAATGTCGTCAAGCACACTGTTACCGCTGAGCGCGATGGGGGCCGCTCCGCCATTGACGGAGATGAACTGAATGTACTGGCGGCCGCGATCCTGTACGGTGAAAAAAATCCGCGACGAATCCGGCCACCAGGCGAAACTCTCCACCCACCGGTCGAGCGATTCGGTGAGGCTGGTGAGCTTTCCTGTTGCCCGTTCGAGCAGCATCAGGCGCCAGCGGTCGCTCTCGTGACCGGCGCGGATCTGGGCACGATATGCGAGATACTTCCCGTCCGGCGAGTACTGCGGGGAATTGTCGGCCGCTGGATTGATGGTGACTTTCTTCGCAGGTCCACCCCCGATCGGCACCACATAGAGATCGGAATTGGTGCTGACCGCCGGCACTTCGTCCGAATTCATGGCGTAGCAGATTTCCGTCCCGTCGGGCGAAATAGCGTAATCGTCGGGGCCCCCCAGCGAGAACGGCGGCACGTCGCGATTCCCCGGCGTCAAATCTTTCGCCGCTCCTCCCCCGACGGGCACGGTGAGCAAGTGGCTGCGTCGCGCTCCCTGCCACGTCGTCCAGTGGCGATACAACAAGCCAGTAATGACCCGCGCCTTAACCTTACCGTTTTTCTCTACGTCTAACTTCTGCCGGTTGCAGTTGTCGTCGGCGCCGCATTCGGGAAACACTTCACTGGTGAAAACCAGATTCTTGCCGTCGTGGGAGTAAAGCACTCCGCCGGCTCCGGTTGAAAGATTCGTTATTTGCTTGGGGTTTGCGCCGTCGGCATCCATTATCCAGATCTGGGGCGTGCCGCCGCGATCGGAGACGAACGCGATCTTCGTCGAATCGGGCGACCAGCGGGGCCGATCCGCCTCGTCTGCGATCTTGCGGGGCTCTCCGCCTGCAAGCGGAACGATGTAAATCTGTTTGGGTTTCGTGTTCTTTTCGAGATCGACGGTCTGCACCATAAAGGCGACCCAGCGGCCGTCCGGTGAAAGCTGGGGATCGCCGATGCGCGCGAGTTGCATCATCGCGTGAACGTCAAATGGCAGTTTTTGCGCGACCAGAGCGGACGCGAGAAGGAGCAACGGCACAGGCACCAAGGCCCGCGCCATCCGGATGTGCATATCAACCCGATTGTATCGCGGCATGCTAGCATGGATTTCATTCCCCCAGTTGCACAATTAAGGATGAAAGTTGATTCGCGCAGTCAAAGGAACCAGAGATTTATTGCCTCCGTCGACGTCGGTCTGGAACCACGTAGAAGCGGTGGCGCGCGGGGTATTTCGTTCTTATAACTATCACGAGATTCGCACTCCCCTGCTGGAAGAGACGCAATTATTCGCGCGCGGCGTGGGGGAAGAGACCGACATCGTCACCAAAGAGATGTACACATTCGAGGACCGCGACGGCAGCTCGCTGACGCTGCGCCCGGAGGCCACCGCGTCTGTGATGAGAGCTTATATCGAGCACCGGCTCGACCAGCGGCCGGGAATGCAGAAGCTTTATTACATGGGCCCGATGTTCCGGCGCGAGCGGCCGCAGAAGGGACGTTACCGGCAGTTCTTCCAAATTGGGGCGGAAGCGATCGGATCGGAATCTCCGGTGGTGGACGCGGAAGTGATCGAGATGGTGGTGGACCTGCTGGAGGGCGTTGGGCTCGAAGGGTTCACGCTGCTGTTGAATTCGGTTGGTGATTCCAAGTGCCGGCCCGCGTATATCAGCCAGCTGCGCGAAGCGCTGGCGAAAGTGGCGCCGAACCTTTGCGAGGATTGCCAGAGGCGGGTGATCACCAATCCTCTGCGCGTGCTTGATTGCAAGGTGGCGGAGGACCAGCCCATCATCGACAAGCTGCCCTCAATTCTGGATCATCTCGACGAAGCCTGCCGACAGCACTTTGAAACGGTTCAGCAGTTGCTTCGGGATCGCAAGATTCCGTTTGAAGTGCGGCCGCGCCTGGTGCGCGGACTCGATTACTACATGCGCACGACCTTTGAAGTTGTACACGGAGCGCTGGGCGCGCAAAACTCCGTGCTCGGCGGCGGACGATACGACGGGCTGGCGGAGGCTATCGGGTCAAAGGTGGCGGCGCCGGGCATCGGTTTTTCTATCGGCGAGGACCGGCTGGTGATGACGGTGGAGAACGCGGTGAAAGGCGAGGCGCTCGATTTATTAATTGCCGCACTGGGAGAGGCGGCGCTGAAGCGTTCGGCAGAACTCGCTCGTGGGTTGCGGAGTCTCGGACTTTCAGTTGAGATCGTGTCGGATCGCAGACCGAAGCGCGCTCTGGAGCTAGCAGACAAGTCGGGCGCACGCTTTGCCGCAATAGTCGGAGATGAGGAACTGTTGTCGGGAATAGTTGGCGTGAAAAACATGCGCACCGATGAGTACGTTTCTGTGGCGTTCGAGAACATTGCTGAGGGTCTGAGATCAAACAAATAGTATGCAGACTGTACCGTTGGATTTTCTGGGGGAGTTACGCCGCACGCACACGTGCGGCGAGTTGCGCTCCAAGGATGCGGGCTCCCGCGCATTGGTAATGGGCTGGGTGCATCGCCGCCGCGATCTGGGCGGCGTCATTTTCATTCATCTGCGCGACCGCGACGGCGTCACGCAAATCGTATTTCACAACGACGTGGACCAGGAGGTTCACGCCAAGGCGGAAGTGGTGCGTTCGGAATATGTGATCGCGGTGGAAGGCAAAGTCGCCCCGCGCACCCCCGACACGGTGAACGCCAACCTGGCCACCGGGGAAGTCGAAGTGGTCGCCGAAAAGATTTGGATTCTAAACGAGTCGCGGACACCGCCCTTCCCCATGGAAGAGAACGTGGATGTTTCCGAGGATACGCGGCTGAAGTACCGGTTCGTCGACCTGCGCCGCCCGCACATGCAGCGCAACATCATCCTGCGCTCGAGGATCTCGTTTGCCGTGCGCGAGTATCTTACGTCCAGGGGTTTTCTGGAGATCGAGACGCCGTTCATGACGCGCTCGACGCCCGAGGGCGCGCGCGATTACCTGGTGCCCAGCCGCGTGCAACCGGGCACTTTTTACGCGCTGCCGCAATCCCCGCAGATTTTCAAGCAGCTTTTAATGGTGAGCGGCTTCGAGAAATATTTTCAAATCGTCCGGTGTTTCCGCGATGAAGACTTCCGCGCCGACCGACAGGCGGAGTTCACTCAGATTGATCTGGAGATGTCGTTCCCGCAGGAGGAACAGATCTTCGAGGTGATCGAGCCCCTGGTACAAAAGATGTGCGCTGTGGCTGGTTATGAAGTGAAGACACCGTTCCCGCGGCTGACTTACGCGGAAGCCATGCGCAGCTACGGCAGTGACAAGCCGGACCGGCGTGTACCGCCGATGTATCCGGTCGAGGACCTATTCCCCGCGAATGCGCTGAGTGCGCATGGACTGCCGTTGATGGCGATTCACATCCCCAAGACAGGTGCGCTGAGCCGCAAGGAGCGCGATGAACTGAAGGCATTTGGAACCGAGCGGGGCTTGCGCGTGTTTGACGACGCCAAACGGCTGGAGCGCGATCATCCGGAGCCAATGGCCCAGGTCCGCAAGCGCACCGGAGCCGCCGAAGACGATCTGCTGATGCTGGCCTCGTGGGCCGGAGAACCGGCTGGACACCTTCCCGAGAACACGGCGTATCAGGCGTGCGGGCAATTGCGCCTGTTCGCCGCGCAGAAATACAACGAACGCCACAAACTCCTCGATCCGAAACGGTTCGAGTTTCTCTGGGTATTGGATTTCCCGATGTTCGAATGGAATTCCGACGAGAAGCGGTGGGAAGCGGCACACCATCCCTTCACCTCGGTGCACGATCAGGACCTCGACAAACTGACGGCCGACCCGGCGCGCTGTCGCGCTAAGTCCTACGACATTGTGTTGAACGGAGTGGAGCTGGGTTCGGGCTCGATCCGTATTCACCGGCGCGACGTGCAATCGAAGGTGTTCGCCGCTCTCGGTTTCAGCGACGAGGAGGCGCGGCGCAGGTTTGGTTTTCTGCTGGATGCGCTCGAGTACGGCGCGCCGCCGCATGGAGGCATCGCGCTCGGTCTCGACCGGCTGGTCATGATTCTGGCGGGGGAAAACTCCATCCGCGACGTGATTCCCTTCCCCAAGACGGCGCGCGGCACGGACCTGATGTGTGACGCACCGGCCCCTGTGCCCGAGCGCCAATTACGCGAGCTGGGCATCTCGATACGTAAGCCGCAATAAGCACCTGAGAACCGGCTGAAACGCCGATTACGCTGCGAATCTGCTATCCTCATTGGTTGGAATCGATACAATTCGTCTCCCGGTCGTGAGATCGGGGCCTTCCTGAGGTATCCATATGTCAGGCCACTCAAAGTGGGCGACCATCAAGCACAAAAAGGCCGCTCTGGACGCTAAGCGTGGAAAAAGTTTCACGCGTATCATCAAAGAAATCACCATCGCCGCGCGCAATGGCGGCGATCCGGACTCCAACCCGCGCCTGCGCACGGCGATTCTCGCAGCCAAGGGCGTCAGCATGCCGGCCGACAACATCAAGAAAGCCATCATGCGCGGCACCGGCGAACTGGAAGGAGGCCAGATCGATGAAGTCATGTTCGAAGGCTACGGGCCCGGCGGTGCAGCGGTGCTGGTGAATGTAGCGACCGATAACCGTAATCGCACGGTAAGCGAAATTCGCCATGTGTTCACGAAGAACAGCGGCAACCTGGGCGAGCAGGGCAGCGTCTCCTGGATGTTCGAGCGCAAGAGCCAAATCCTGGTTCCGCAGGAAAAGGCCAGCGAGGATCAGTTGATGGCGATCGTGCTGGATGCGGGCGCCGATGACCTGCGGGCCGACGGACCCAACTGGGAAATCCTTTCCGCCCCGGAAAGCCACGAGGCCGTGCTGGCCGCGGTCGCCAAAGCCGGCATCGAAACCGCTCACGCCGAAGTGGCCATGGTTCCCAAAAACCTGATCAAACTCGAGGGCAAGACCGCCGACGCCATGCTTCGCTTGAGCGAAGCGCTGGAAGAGCACGACGACGTGCAGAGCGTCTACTCCAACTTCGACGTGGACGAGAAAACCCTGGAGGCGCTGGCTCACTAGATGCGCGTCCTGGGCATCGATTGCGGAACCGAGCGCACCGGCTACGGCGTAATCGACAGCGACGGCCACGCGCATCGTCTGATTTCAGCGGGGGTGATTCGCACCGACACCAAGTCGTCCTTGGCCGCGCGCTTGCGCGAAATCTCCTGCCAGCTGCGCAGCGTGATTGCCAGAGACGCGCCCCAGGCTGCCGCAGTCGAAGAGGTTTTTTATTCCACCAACGTCAAGACAGCCCTAAAGCTGGCGCACGTGCGCGGCGTGGCCTTGCTGCTCATCTCGGAAGCCGGCCTGGAGCTGGGCGAGTACTCGCCGCTCGAAATCAAGACTAGCGTGGTCGGCTACGGCCGCGCCGAAAAGCACCAGGTGCAGTTGATGGTCAAGTCCCTGTTGCAGCTCGATGAGCCTATTGAATCCGAGGATGCGTGTGACGCGCTCGCGGTGGCCATGTGCCATGTCACGAGCCGCGCCATGCGGCAAAAGCTAGAGAGTGTGCGCGCATGAAATGGGCTCTGGCGCTTGCCGTTCTTCCTTTATTCGCCGGCGATGGGCCGCGCTTGTTTTACTCGAAGTCGTTCCCGGGCAGCTCGCCCGCGTATGTGGAAATCGCGGTCGAGCACAACGGCGAAGCCTCGTATAAAGAGGCGCCCGATGATAATCAACCCTTGAAGTTCCAGCTTCCGGAGAGCGAAATTACGATCCTGTTCGGCCTGGCGGATAAACTGGGGCACTTCGGTCACCCCTTGGAGGCTCCGGTCAAAGTCGCATTCATGGGGATGAAGACCTTCCGGTTCGAGAACGGCTCGGAAAAGAAGGAAGTCAAATTCAACTATTCCGAAGATGCGGACGCGCAACTTCTACTCGACGGCTTCGAACGCATCGCCGAAACCGAACAGCATCTCATCAATCTTGAGCGCGCTGCTAAATACGACAAGCTCGGCGTCGATCGCGCGCTGCTGTTGATTCAGTCGGCATTCGATCACAAACGCCTGGTCGCGCCACAGCAGTTGTTGCCCATGCTGGACCGCATTGCCAAGAACGAAACCTACATGCACATGGACCGTGAGCGCGCCGCCGGGTTAGGGGACGCAATCCGCGCGTCGAAATGAAGCTCTGCGTCCCGTTCCTCGTTCTGCTGACCTCGCTCGGCTGGGCACAGCAGCCCGCAGCCGACGCCGAAGACAAGGCGCTCAATGACGCGCTGGCTGAAGCAGGCAACAGCCAAGTCGACTTCGCGCGCGCTCTGGAAAATCACCTGGCCAAATATCCCCATTCGCCCAAAAAGCCCGAGATCGAGCGCGCGCTGGTAAAGACCGCAATCGAACTGAAAGACGACAAGCGCATCGTGCTTTATGGCGAGCGCGTGCTGGATCGCGAGCCGGGCGATCCGCAGATCCTGGACCGCGTCGTGCGTGCTTTACTCGCGAGTGATGACCGGGATAGTTCCGAGCGAGCGCTCAAGTACGCGACACGCTATGAAGAGCAGTTGACCAGTCTGCGTCAACAGCCGCCTCCGGCTCATTTCACCAAAGGCGACTGGGTCTTGGAGGTGAACCGCGGTAGTGCGCGCGCCATCGTGCTGGAAGCGCGCGCCACGGGCAATCTGGGAAAACATGAAGAGGCGCTGGCACTGGCGCAAAAAAGCTACGAGGAGTTTCCGGCCGCGGAAGGAGCGCGAGAAATCGCAAAGTGGCTCATCAAGCTGGGGCGCGAATCAGAGGCCATCCCTCACCTGGCCGATGCGTTCTCCATTGTCGACAGCCGCAATACGGACGCTGCGCGCACGCAAGACCGCATTCGTATGGGTGAAATCTACAAGAAACTACACGGATCGGAGAAGGGCCTGGGCGATTTGATTCTGGAATCGTACGATCGCACCACGGCGCTTCTGGCTGAACAGAGGCTGCAGGCGCGCGCCAGTGATCCCAATGCACAGGTGGCCTCACTCATGGATTTCACGCTCGACGGAGTGAACGGCGATCAGCTGCGCCTGGCCTCTTTCAAAGGGAAGACCCTCATTTTCGATTTCTGGGCCACCTGGTGTGGTCCCTGCCGCATGCAGCATTCACTCTACGAGCAGGTGAAGCAGCGTTTCGAAGGCAACCCGGGTGTGACCTTTCTGTCGATCAACACCGATGAGGATCGCGAACCGGTGCCGCAATTTCTGCGGGAAAATCACTGGAGCAATGCCGTCTATTTCGAAAATGGCCTGGCTCGGATGTTGAAAATCACTTCTATTCCCACAACCATCATTGTGGACAAGCATGGCGAGATCGCCAGCCGGATGAACGGCTTTACTCCGGAGCGATTCGTGGATCTGCTCACCGAGCGCATCCATCAAACTTTGAAGGATTAAACGCGCGACTTCTCCGGATGAAAAAGCTCCTCGCCCTAAACCGCAGTGAAATCGCCATCCGTATCATGCGCGCGGCCACCGAACTCGGCCTGCGCACCGTCGCTATCTATTCGAAAGAAGACCGGCTGAGCCTGCACCGCTTCAAAGCCGACGAAGCGTACGAGGTCGGCGAGGGCAAAGGTCCGGTGGAAGCGTATCTTGATGTCGACGGCATCGTTGCGCTTGCGAAAGAAAAGCAAGTGGATGCGATTCACCCGGGCTACGGGTTTCTCGCGGAGAACCCGGCGCTGCCGCGCGCGTGCGAGCGAGCCGGTATAACCTTCATCGGTCCGGATGCGCGCCTGCTCGAGTTGCTCGGCGATAAGCGCGCGGCACGGGAACTCGCACAAAATGCCGGCGTCCCCGTGGTGCCCGGAACCGAACGACCGATTGCGACTGCGGACGAGGCGCGCAAGATGGCGGGCGAAATCGGCTTCCCGCTCATCATCAAAGCCGCGTTCGGCGGCGGGGGCCGCGGGATGCGCGTCGTCGAGAAAGCCGCCGATTTTGCCGAGCGCCTGGAGGAAGCGCGCCGCGAGGCTGGGGCAGCGTTCGGCAATGATGCGATTTTCCTCGAGCGATACATCCGCCGGGCGCGGCACGTGGAAGTCCAGATTCTGGGCGACCGCCACGGCAAGGTTCTCCATCTCTTCGAGCGCGATTGTTCAGTGCAGCGGCGCCACCAGAAGGTGGTCGAGGTGGCGCCGGCGCAGGGCCTGGCGGACGAGATCCGGCATTCCCTGGCCGATGCCGCCGTGCGGCTCGCCCAAGCCGCCGGCTATTACAACGCGGGCACCGTCGAGTTCTTAGTGGATGCCGACACCGGCGAGTGGTACTTCATTGAGGTCAACCCGCGCATTCAAGTGGAGCACACCGTTACCGAGGTGGTGACCGGCATGGACCTGGTTCGCTGCCAGATCCTGATTGCGCAAGGCCACCACTTGCACGAGCCCCCGCTCTCGCTCCCGGCGCAGGACAAGGTTCCTTTGTATGGGCACGCGTTGCAGTGCCGCATTACTACGGAGGACCCGGGCAACAACTTCGTGCCTGACTATGGGAAGGTCCACACCTACCGTTCTCCGGCGGGTTTCGGGATCC
Source organism: Terriglobia bacterium (assembly GCA_020073305.1). Lineage (GTDB taxonomy): Bacteria > Acidobacteriota > Terriglobia > Bryobacterales > Bryobacteraceae > QHXW01. Next base: position 179,136 of record JAIQFK010000004.1, on the reverse strand, counting down.
GGCTCGATGGCGGCTCGGCGTATAGCGGCGCCATTATCACGCCGTTCTACGATTCGCTTCTCGTGAAAGTCACCGCATGGGGCCGCGAGTTCGAGCAGGCCTGCAAGCGGATGGACCGCGCCCTGCGCGAGTTCCGCGTGCGCGGCGTCAAGACCAACATCCCGTTCCTTGAAAACGTAGTGAACAACACGCATTTCCAGGCGGGTGATGTCACCACTTCCTTTCTCGACGATCATCCGGAGCTGTTCCGCTTCACCCCGAGGCGCGACCGCGCGACGAAGCTGCTCGGTTACCTCGGCGAAGTGATTGTGAACGGCAACCCGGAAGTCGCCGGCAAACCCAAGCCGGAACGCTTCCCCATTCCCGACATTCCCCCGCACAATTCCTCGCAGCCGCCGCCCGGCACGCGCCAGTTGCTGGATGAGCTGGGTCCCAAGAAGTTCGCTGATTGGACGCGTCAGCAAAAGCGCCTGCTGCTCACCGACACCACCTTCCGCGACGCCCACCAATCGCTGCTGGCGACGCGGGTGCGCACTTACGACATGCTCGCCATTGCCAATCTCAAAGCGCACCGCCTGTCGAACCTCTACAGCCTGGAAATGTGGGGTGGCGCAACGTTCGATGTCTCCATGCGCTTTCTGCACGAAGACCCTTGGCAGCGGCTACGGCGCCTGCGCGAGGCGATTCCGAATATCTGCTTCCAGATGCTGCTCCGCGCTTCCAACGCCGTCGGCTATGCGGCCTATCCGGATAACGTCGTGCGCGAGTTCGTGCGCGAAGCGGCGCGGCAGGGCATCGATATCTTCCGCATCTTCGACTCGCTGAACTGGCTGCCCAACATGAAAGTGGCGATGGAAGCCGTGCTCGGCACCGGCAAGGTCTGCGAAGCGGCGATCTGTTATACCGGCGACATCCTCGATCCGAACCGCCAGAAATATTCACTTGAATATTACGTAAACATGGCCAAGGAACTCGAGCGCATGGGAGCGCACGTGCTGGGCATTAAAGATATGGCGGGTTTGCTCAAGCCGTATGCCGCGGAAAAGCTGATCAAGGCGCTGCGCGACGAAGTCGGGATTCCCATTCACTTCCACACGCACGATACCAGCGGCATCAATGCGGCGTCCGTGCTGAAGGCGTGCGACGCCGGTGTGGACGTGGCCGATGGCGCCATGGCCTCCATGAGCGGCCAAACCAGCCAGCCGAACCTCAATTCGATGGTCGCGGCTCTCGCGCATACGCGCCGCGAAACGGGCCTGGATCTTGATGCGCTCAACGTCTGCGCCGACTACTGGGAGGCCGTACGCACGTATTACAAACCGTTCGATACCGGGCCGCCCAGCGGGACCGCGGAAGTCTACATTCACGAAATGCCCGGCGGCCAGTTTACGAATTTGAAAGAACAGGCCGAAGCGATGGGGCTGGGCCCGCGCTGGCACGAGATCGCGCGCACCTATGCCGAGGTGAACATGGCGTTCGGCGACATCGTGAAAGTCACGCCGTCGAGCAAAGTCGTTGGCGATATGGCCATTTTCCTGGTCACGCACGGCATGACCATCCACCAGTTTGAGCGCCTCGGTCCGGATCACCATCTATCGCTCCCCCATTCCGTGGTGGAGATGTTTTCCGGCGCGCTTGGCACGCCCGGTGGCGGCTGGCCCAAGAAGCTGCAGCAGGTCATCCTGCAGGCGCGCAAACCCGAGCGCGGCCGCCCCAGCGCAAGGTTGGCGCCTGTGGACTTTGAAGAGACAACTCAGGAGGTCGAGAAGAAGATCGGCAGGCGTCCCGATCATGACGAAGTGCTGAGCTACTTGATGTATCCCGAGGTGTTCGTCAAGTTTGCGCGAGCCCAGCAGGCATGGGATGACGTCGAAGTACTGCCCTCGCCGCAATTCTTCTTCGGTATGCAAAAGGGCGACGAGATCACCGTGGACATCGAGGCCGGCAAGCGCCTGGTGATCAAGTTCCTCACCCTCGGCGAGCCGCATCCCGACGGCCGCCGCACGGTTTTCTTCGAGCTGAACGGCCAGCCTCGCGAGGTGACTGTGCGGGATCACTCCCTCAAGCGCGCCGCCGCGGAGCGGTTGAAGGCGGAGCCCAACAATCCGGGACAGGTAGGCGCGCCTCTGCCCGGCATGATCACAACCGTCGCGGTGGAGGTGAATGATTTAGTCGAAAAAGGCGACCGGCTGCTCGTCATCGAAGCCATGAAGATGCAGAGCACCGTCTATGCGCCGGTTGCCGGAAAAGTCACGGAGATTCACGCGCAGACCGGCCAGCAGGTGGAAGCCAAGGATCTGCTGGTGGTGATCGGGTGACCTGCTCCGCTAATCGCCGTGAGACAAGGTATCGTCGATATCGGCGTTCGTCAGGTTGAGTGTGCCCGGGTTCTTCGACCGGAGGATCGGCACTTTGATCCTCCGTCGTGTCGTCTTGGAGGTTGCGACTCCGAGCTCCCTTTCAACGGCAGAGCGGAGCACTTGCTTCAGAGTCATGCCGCGTCGGGCGGCGACGGACTCGAGCTGGCGGAACACGGCAGTCGGCAAGTCGATTGTGATTTGCATGTAAGCGTTCGTCGCCTACCAGCAAAACAGATCTAAGACGTGGAGCAGAATACGCAAGACCGCGCACACAGGTTTGTAAACGCCGGCCGCGACATAGACGTCCAGCAAACCGATCAGGAAACCGCATGCGAGCGCTGTCCCTACTTACAGCTTCTCCAGATGGATGCTTCCGTTCGAAGTGGAAAGGTCTAACAGCGGGCCGCCCGATCCGATCGTCCCCTCCAGGCTGTGCTTGCTGATCTGGCCTTCAACCTTGACGTCGAAATCCGAAGAAATCGAGCCGTTGGAGGTGTGCGCCCGCACCCGCGCCGCGATGGAGGGCGGCATGTGAACGCTGATTCCAGCGTTGTTGGTGGAGGCGTACACATCGTTCTGGTTGGCCTGGTCCATGGTGAGGTCGATGCTGCCGTTCGAGGTATCCAACTTGACCGAACGGCCGGGTTCGGCCTTCGCGAGGTGCACTCGGATGCCACCGTTGGATGTTTGGGCCTCCAGCGCTCCGTGAACGCCTTCAGCCTGCACGCGGCCGTTTGAGGTCTTGAGCACCGCCGCCCCGTCGAGGTCCTGCACTTCGATGCCTCCGTTGGACGTCTGGACATCTAACGTGCCTTTCAGATTGTCGGCGTGTACCCCGCCGTTCGAGGTTCGCAGCCGGGCCGGGCCTTCGGTGTCGTTGACACGAATCCCGCCGTTGGAACTGGTGATGCGCTCGAGTTCGATCTTCCGCGGCACTCTGATGATGTACTTGGCGCCCATGTTGCCGTGCCGTTCCGAGGGACGCACGGTACGGATGTGGATCGAATCGCCGGTTTGAACCACGTCGATCTTCATCGAGTTCAGCAGGTCTTGGGAACCAGCATATTTGCTGCCCGAGATGTCGACCGTGTCCTGATCCGATCCCGTAATCTCGACCGAGCCGTTGAAATTGTCGACCGACAGCCGGCTGACCGATTTGTAGGGCCCGTAATGGAAATCAGCGGTAAACCGGTCCGAGGAGCCGAAATCCTCCAGATCGCAGCCCGCCATGAAAAGCAGGGCCGGAGCCATCAACAGGAAGGTGCTTCTGCGCATATCTCACCTCAGCACAAACAATACGAGAGTCTCGAGCACGAAGTTCGGGGAAAATTGAGCGTTCACTTCAGCTTGAGAGCCGGCCGGTCCACCCATTCGCCGTCGAGCATCAACTGGTCAATTTTACGCAGATTCCGGACATCTTCCAGGGGGTTGGCCGACAATAGCATGAGGTCGGCCCGGCGGCCGGGTTCGAGGGTGCCTAGTTCGTCTCCTTTTTGCAGGGCAAACCCGCCGCTGCGGGTGCCGGCCACAATGGCTTCCATAGGCGAAAGCCCGGCCTCCACCAATAGCTCAACCTCCCGGTGGGTCATCAGGCCGGGAAAGTCGAGCGCGGACCCACCGTCGGACCCGAGCCCGATCAGCACGCCACCCGCCGCCAGCGTCCGGGTGTTCCGTTTGGCACGCTCGAAATCTTGTCGTGCGGCCGGAGACGGATGGGCCGAGTGCGCGGATTGCCGGGCAGCCGCAACGATATCAGCGTCGACTGACCGGGCCACGTCGGGGTCGTCCAGAAGTTCAGGATGCTCGGCAAACAGCCAGTCAAGTTCCTGCCGTACCAGCGTCGGCGTGAAAACCATACGTAGATCGCGGAGCCGCGCGATGAATGCGGGATCGATGTCTTCGGTGTCCTGGATCATGTGCAGGAATCCCGCCGCGCCCGCCTGCACCAGGTGCTGTGTGTCAGCGAGCGAATAGATATGGGCAGTCACCGGGATGCGGTACTTGCGCGCCTGGTCCAGCACCGCGTCGATCACGGCGGGTTTGATTTTGGGCGCCTTGCCGCCCAGATCATCCACCCAGATCTTAATTGCGTCCACTTTCTCGCGAGCCAGGGTATCTACCTCGCGCCGCGCTTCTTCGGGGCTGTTGGTTTGGATCACCACATCGCCCACTTCCTGCGAAGGGTGGCCGCCGGGCGCGGTGAAACCGCGTCCCGCAGTGAACAGGCGCGCAGTCAGCAAGTGGCCAGTGCGCTCAGCGTTGCGGACGTCGAATGCCGCTGGCCGGTCAGTCCCCATGCTGCGGACCGAGGTGACCCCAAAGTACAGATAGGTGTTAAGGTTCTCTTCGATGCGTTCCCGCGTGTAATCCGCCGCCTTGAAAGCAGGGCCTGCCCGCGTGCCCAGATGAACGTGAAGATCGATGAGGCCCGGAACCAGAAACTTCCCAGCACCATTGATTTTCTCCACTCCCGCCGGAATCGGCATGTTGGCCCGGCTCCCAATCGCACGGATGCGGGAGCCGGCCACGATGACGACGGAATTAGAGAGAGGCGGGCCGCCAGTTCCGTCAATCAGAACCGCCCCAATAATAGCCTTCTGAACCGATTCCTCCGGCGGTTTACACGCGAACAGAAATAACGCGGCCAGGAAGGGAAGTCCGCGTTTCAATGGGCCGGACGACACCCCTCCATCTTGTCAGAACTGCAGATGGCTTTGGAGAATGGCTGGGGGGAAAAAGCGGAGTGCGGCCTCAGCCGGTTCGCACTCCCGTTACGATCCTACTTCGACTCCCGGAATCGACAGGCACTCGCGTTGAGTTTGACGCCCTCGAACGTGCCGTCACAGTTGATGTACCATGTTTCCTTGAGCTCGTCCAACGAGCTGGGCTTATTGCTTGACTGAGTGCCGTACATCCATTTGGTATCAGCACTATAGACGACCTGCCGTTCCACGTTGCCCTTCGCGACAACAAGGGTTGACTTGTCCTTGTTGATCATCTTCACGGTCCCGTTGATCTTACCCTTGGTCGGTTTCTTGTCTTTGGCGACCGCCGGACTAACGGCCATGGCCAACAGGACGCCTAAGATCAAGGCGAAAGTTGTCAAAATACTGCGTCGTCTCATCGTTCCTCCTTTAGAATCTGTTACCGTGGGGTACAAACAATATATTCCCGGAGGGCCGAAAAGTAAACCCTGGTGTTTGTGGTATTCAGATCGATCGTGGCTGCTACTCCCCGAGCTTGAAATTCACTTCGATCTGCGTTAGCACCTCCACCGGGTCGCCGTTCAACAGTGTCGGCTGATATGTCCACTGGCGGACAGCGTCCAGCGCGGCCTGTGCCAGCAATGGGTGTCCGCTGGTGACTTGCAGGCTTTGGATGGTCCCACTGCGGCCGATTACAGCTTCCAGACGAACAGTTCCTGAGATCCTGGCTTGTCTGGCAAGCGGCGGATATACCGGCATTACCTGGTGCTGGAGCTTCGCCGCCTGGACAACTCCGCCAACTTTTACCCGGATCAGCCTGGAGGGCGGGGGAGCCGGGTGCGGCGGGGCGGGCGCTGGGGCTTGACTGGCATTGTTTCCCACACCCCAGGGCACGCCGTCCGGAGAGCCGGGAATCGCTGGCCCGACCGGTCCTGCGGAGGTAAAGGCTGGAGGCTCCCTTTCGCCGATTTCAATATCTTGCGGAACTCGGGCCGGCTGCCGGAAAACCCGATCGACAAATACGCGGGAGCCGGTGTTCGCAACGGCCGTGTGAGGCGCTGGCTTCTGCTTTATGGGTTCAGGCTCACCTCTTCCTGGCGGCGCCGTGATGATGTGCAGCAACCCGCCCAGCGCGATGGCTTCGGGGCGCAAAATCGGGACCAGGACCGCCAGACTGACCACCAGAACCTGGCCCGTAAAAGACAATGCAACGGCGAGCGGCCGCCGCGTGCGCGCGGTATTTCCGTTCAAAATCGGATCGAACATGATCGCCTCCCTCTTGGCTGAATCGTGCTTTCAAAGACCCGCGCGCGCGACTACGAAAGCTTTGACACCAGAGGAACACCGGGAGTTCCGCGGGTTATCTGAGGAGGCGCCAGGGACAGACTACGCGTCTGGCAACCGGCGTGCGCTATGAACAACGGCCAAGACTTCAATCGAGCGCTGTGGGGGCACGATGCGGTAGATCACTCGATAGGGGATGACAAGAAGTTCGCGCAGAAATGGATTGTCAAACTCCGGTACCATGCGGCCGAGCTTGGGAGGGGTTCGCAACAGCTTCGTTAGCCGGTCCATCTCCGCGTACAAACGTTGTGCCGCCACCGGTTGCTCGCGCCGGATGAACCGAGCGGCTTCGAGCAGGTCATCGACCGCAGTCGCCGCCCAATGGATGCGAAATCGCGCTCTAGTCAACGGCTATTTTCTTCAAGCGGCGCATGACTTCGCGGTTGTCCACCAGTTTGCCGGACTGCGTGGCTTCGAGGCCGCGCACGATGGCTTCGAGCAGTTCCAGTCTTTGGAGCCGCATCTCATAGTCGTCCACGTTTTCCAGCACTGCGGCAGCGCGGCCACGCTGCAGGATCACGACCGGCCGTCTCTCCGTTCGCAAGCTCTTTACGATGCGCGCCGAGTTTTGCCTGAGATCAGTAATGGCGATCAGGTCTTCTGTTGCTTTTAGACGTACTGGCATCTGTACCTTCTGTTGTACAGTTTACCAGAGCCCCTGGCTGGACTTCCCTCGCCTCCGCGCGTTTAAATAAAACCTCATGCCCACAAAGACCGACCGAAAACTCCGCAGCCAGGAGTGGTATAGCGGCCAGGCGTACGAAAACTATGCGCGGCGTGCCTGGCTTCGCGCCGAGGGGTTCCCCGGCGACGTGTTCCAGAACAAGCCCGTCATCGGCATCTGCAATTCCTGGAGCGAGCTGAATAACTGCAACGCCCACCTGCGCATCGTCGCCGAAGCGGTGAAACGCGGCGTATGGGCGGCCGGCGGAGTGCCGCTCGAGTTCCCGACCATCTCGCTAGGCGAGATGTTCATGAAACCCACCACGATGCTCTATCGCAACCTGATGGCGATGGATGTCGAGGAATCGATCCGCGCGAATCCCATCGATGGCGTGGTCCTGCTATGCGGCTGCGATAAGACTACACCCGCGCAACTGATGGGTGCAGCTAGCGCCGACATCCCGGCCATTGTGGTCCCCGGCGGGCCCATGCTCAGCGGACAGTGGAAAGACCGCAAACTCGGATCCGGCACCGACGGCCGCAAGCTTTTCGATTTGTTCCGCACCGGCCGCCTCACGGAAGAAGAATGGTCGGAAATCGAAGGGGGACTGTCGCGCAGCGCGGGCCACTGCACGGTGATGGGCACGGCCTCCACCATGACCAGCATCGCCGAGGCCCTGGGCATGACGCTGACCGGCTGCGCCAATATTCCCGCGGCCGATTCGCGCCGCCTGGCCATCGCCGAACTCAGCGGCCGGCGCATCGTGGATCTGGTCTGGGAAGACTTGCGGCCTTCGCACATCATGACGCGGCAGGCGTTGGAAAATGCCGTGACCGTCGATATGGCGATCGGCGGCTCGACCAACGCCGTGGTGCACCTCATCGCGATCGCCGGACGGCTCGGCATTCCGCTCGATTTGCCTGATTTCGATACCATCTCACGCCGCACCCCGTGGATTGCGAACGTAAAGCCTTCGGGCGAATTTTTGATGGAAGACTTCTACTACGCCGGCGGCCTGCCCGCGGTCATGAAGGAGATTCTCCATCTCCTGCACGCCGACGCGATGACCGTAACCGGCAAAACCATGCGCGAAAATCTGGAACGGGCGGAATGTCATCGCCGTGAGGTCATCCGCACGGCGGCCGAGCCCCTGCATAGAGAAGGCGGTACGGTGGTGCTCTACGGCAACCTGGCTCCGGACGGCGCGGTTCTGAAACAAACCGCCGCATCGGCGCGGCTTCTTCAACATCGCGGCCGCGCTTACGTGTTCGAGAACTATGCGCAAATGCGGGCGGAGATCGATCGCGAAGACCTGCCGATCGACAAAGACACGGTGCTGGTGATGAAGAATTGCGGGCCGAAAGGCGCGCCTGGATTCCCGGAATGGGGACACATCCCCATGCCGAAGGCGCTGCTCGACCGAAATGTCGACGACGTGGTCCGGATCAGCGATGCGCGCATGAGCGGGACAAGTTTCGGAACGGTGGTGCTGCACGTCGCGCCGGAAGCCGCGGTGGGCGGGCCGCTGAATGCCGTGCGCACCGGCGATGAGATCGAACTCGATGTCGCCGCGCGGCGCCTCGAATTGCATGTGCCGGCCACAGAAATCGCGCAGCGCCTCTCCGCGTTCCGCCCCGCTCCGCCGCAATACACGCGCGGCTATGGCCGGCTGTTTCTGGAGCACGTCACCCAGGCGAACCTGGGGTGTGATTTCGATTTCTTGAGTAAATAAGCGGCGGCTATAACACCACCACCGGATGGTAAATGTGCGGCAGCTTCGCCTCGCCGATCGCGACCAACCGGCCTTCCCGCGAGACCGCCTTGACATACTGCGCGCCAGCCCCGGCGCGAAACGGCGACACCGGAAAATCCCTACCTTGCCGCACCAGGCCCGCCGTCGTGTCATCCACGACAACCAAGGGAAACTCCGGCAATAGCGCCGACGCGGGAATGAGCGCTTCGTTCAGCCGGCCTTCGCTGGCGAGCGTGGTCAACTCATCCAGGGAGTGCGCCTGTTCGATGGAGAAATCGCCGGCGCGCAGCCGCCGCAGCGCGGAAAGATGCGCACCGCAGCCCATCGCCTCGCCCCATTCGTGCGCGATGGTGCGCATATACGTTCCGGCTGAGCAGTGGGCCAGCAGCCGGGCTTCCGGACTCTCCCATTCGACGAGTTTCAGCTCATACACCGTGACCGGGACCGGCTTCAGCTCAACCTCGATGTGTTTCCGCGCAAGCCGGTACGCGGGCACTCCCTGAACTTTCTTGGCGGACACGGGCGGAGGCCGCAACAGGAACTCGCCCCGGAATGCGTGCAACGCCTGTTCGAGCCTCTCACGCGTGAGAACCGGTTCCACGGCGTCCGAGGTGGCCGTGCCCTCGCCATCGTACGTGTTGGTCGAGTAACCAAAGCGCACGCGGGCGTCATAGACCTTGTCGCTGCGCATGAAGAATTGAGCCAGCCGGGTTGCGCGCCCGACCACCAGCGGCAATACACCCGTTGCCATGGGGTCGAGTGTGCCGAGATGGCCGACCTTCCGCGTGCCGGCGAGCCTGCGCATCCGGTTCACGACGTCGTGCGAAGTCCAGCCCGCCGGCTTATCGACGACGATGATCCCGTCCATCGGCTCCGGCATCGCGCTCCAGTTCTTTCAAGGTCTCGAGCAGCACGCGGCCCACCACCTGGAAACTCTCCGCGCTGAGTTTGTCGATCGTGTCCTTGTCCGTGTGCCAATGAGAGTTGCCCGGGCCGTAATCCAGATCGATGAGGTCCAGTGCATTGACTCCGCGGCGAAGGAACGGAATGTGGTCGTCCTCGATGGCGCTGTCATTGTTCAAAAAGTGCTTGCCGTATCCGAGGCGCTCCGCTGTCCGCCACACCAGTTCGCGCAAGGACCCCGAGGAGTTCATGTCTTTCAAAATCCCCAGATCACGGTCGCCAATCATGTCGACGTTGATCAGCGCCCTGATGCGCGCGAGCGTTGCGTCGGCCGCCCACTTCTCCGCAAGGTGGCGGCTGCCATAGAGGCTGTCATAATCGGTCCACCGCGCGACTGCCTCTTCGCCGTCGAACCACACCAGGTAGACATCGTCCTTCCGGACGTCGCGTGCCAGTGCTTTCGCCATTTCGAGCACGAACCCGGCCGAGGAGCCTCCGTCATTGGCACCCACAAAATACGTGCCCGGTATCGACTTCGTGTCGTAATGACCGGTGAATACCACGACCTTTCCCGATGTCCCCGGCAACCGGGCGATGATGTTTTTCATCGGGGTCTGTCCAAGCGGTGTTGACGCGGTAAAGTCGTCCTGAATGGCGTGAACGCCCATCGCCTTCAATTCACCCAGGATGTAGTCCTGCAGTTTCCGGATCTCCGCCGATCCGGAAGGCCGGGGACCGAATGCAACCACGCGCCTGGTGAACACCAGGGCCTCCGCGCCGCTGAATTCGCCGCCAGACGCCGGCAGAAGCCCGACCGTCAGCAGGGCGAGTGTCACGATCACTTTGTTTGAACGCCTTATTTGAATTGGTGATACCCCTGTTCTGGTGCAACCTTTCCGGGTTTGCGTCATCACAAACTATTGTCCGTCACACATGAAGGGCAGACTGAATCAGACGGGCCAAAATGGCGTTGCTGTATCATAGCAGTAGAGGGGCCTAGAGGAGTCCGCGATGACCTCGATCGGCGAAACGCTCCGCCGTGAACGCATCCGCCGCGGCTTGCAGTTGGAACAGGTAGCCGCTGAGACTAAAATCGGCCTGCACCTGCTGGAAGCCATGGAAGCGGATCAGTTCGATCGTCTTCCGGGCGGCGTTTTCACGCGCAGTTTTCTTCGCCAGTACGCCCACGCGCTCGGGTTGGACGAAGAAGAAGTCGTCACCTGGCTCAAAGAGCAGTTTGAGGAGCCTCCGGAGGCCTTGCCCGCTCCGCCACCCGAGCCGTCCTCGAGTCTTCTACAAATGCCGTCGTTTGCGGATGTTCGCGATCGGCTGCGCTCCGATTCCTCACTTGGGGCTCTGGCGTGGGTGGTGGTCGTGGTGCTGCTGTGCGCGGGTGTCTACGCGCTGTGGCAGAGGGGGCCGCGACTTACCTCCAGCACGCAAACCGCGGTCTCACCCTCGAAACCGGCGACCGAGGCCCAGCCTGCTGAGTTGAAGCCGAGTGTTCCGGCCGCGCCGGCGCCCGAAGCCCCGAAACCGGAGTTTCGACCCGCCGTGGTTTCGGACAACGGGACGATTACCGTCCCACCCATTTCCGGACAGCCCGTTCCCAGCGAGCCCAGCGCCCCACACGAGGCTGCCGGAGCCCTGCGGGTTGCTTTTACCGCGACTGAGCCGGTTTGGGTCTCAATCAAGTCTGATGGAACCCGCGCTTACAGCGGAGTGATCGATAGCCAGCAGAGCAAGCAGTTTGACGCCGCCCGCAAGATGATTGTTCTGGTCGGCAATGCGGGAGCTCTGCAAATTTCCCTAAATGGCAAGCCGGTTGGCCCATTCGGCTCTCAGGGAGAGATCCGGTTACTGATGTTTACGCCGACGGGAGCCCGGGTGATTCAACGCACGTTACCGAGCCCGCCACCTACTCCAGGGGATTCGACGGCCGCGCCGCCGGATGAAGCCGGGCGCCGCTGACTCATGGCGGACAGCTTGCGACGCCTTTCATTTCGCAACAGCTCGCGCCGCCGCCGCGTTTTGATGCGGATGTCCACCTTGCGCCAGAATTTCCGGAAGTAGCCGATCGCCGAAAGCACGGCGAATAGCACCACCACCCACATCATCCAGTACGCCAGCGTCGCGATCTCCGGGTGGCGGATACTGACGAGCAGAAATGAAATGGCCGTGACCTGCGCCACCATCTTAGTCTTGCCGAGGTCGCTGGCTCGGATCGTGTAACCTTCCGCGGCAGCGATGCTCCTGAGACCCGAAATCGCAAACTCGCGGCCGACAACCAGGATCACCATCCAACCGGGCACCGCGTTTACCTGAACCAGTGAAATCAGGGCCGATGAGATGAGTAGCTTGTCGGCAATGGGGTCAAGAAGGGTTCCGATGGTGGTCACTTGCCCCCAGCGGCGCGCCAGGTAGCCATCCAGGAGATCGGTAGCGGCGGCAATCCAGAAGATCGCAAGGGCGAGCCATTCGTTGGTCACCGTCACCCCGAAAAGCCGCACCGAAACGTTCTGCTCTACCAGCGCCGCGACCAGCAGCGGCACGAAAAAGATGCGGGCAATGGTGAGTGCATTCGGGAGGTTCATCGGGCCCACCCCAACTATAATCTGGCGCGAGCCTGCAGGACAACTGCGCCGGCGCCACGCCGCAGTTTAACAGCGTCCGCCTCAGGTCACGAAAGCAGCCAGCCGATGGCGCAGCGATTCCGGAACTTCCGCGTCGACATCGCAGAATCTGTCGGTATACCGCACGCCGATCACCCGTCCGAGCTGGTGCACGAGCGAGATGCTGGCGCCCTCTCCGAGGGGAAAGCGGAACTTGACGCGCGACAACGGGTCGAAGGGCAGAATCTCGTCGATCTTTTGCAGTAACCGGTCCATTCCTTCGCCGGTCAGAGCCGAAATCGAGACCGCCGGGGCATCCATGCGCGCCGCGACCTCGCGGCCGGCCTGGGGCTCGTGCTGGGGCAAGCGATCGACCTTGTTCAGCACCAGCAGTTGGGGGATCCGCTCAGCGCCGATTTCCTGTAGCACCTGAAGCACGTGCGTTCGATGCTCCGCTGCGTGCGGCGCTGAGACATCGACCACGTGCAGAATCAGCGTAGCCTCGGTAACTTCCTCCAGCGTGGCGCGGAAGGCTTTCACCACCGTCGTCGGAAGCCGGCGGATGAAGCCTACCGTGTCGCTCAACAGCACCCGCCGCCGCGAAGGGAGAATGGCGGCCCGCACGGTGGGATCGAGCGTGGCGAACATGCGAGCATCGGCGATCACTCCAGCGTCGGTCAGCCGGTTGAACAGCGTGGATTTTCCGGCATTGGTGTAGCCGACCAGAGCCAGAGTGGCGAGAGGAACGGCGCTGCGCTGCTGGCGGTGAACGCTTCGTGTGCCGCGCACCCCTTCCAGTACTCTCTCGATACTTTTGATCCTGCCGGCGATGCGGCGCCGGTCGGTCTCGAGCTTGGTTTCACCCGGGCCGCGTGTCCCAATTCCACCGCCCAGCCGAGACATGGCCGCGCCGTGCCCGGTCAGGCGCGGCAGCAGGTAGCTGAGCTGGGCCAGTTCCACCTGGAGACGGCCCTCACGCGTGCGCGCCCGCCGCGCAAAGATGTCCAGAATGAGCTGCGTCCGATCCAGAACCTTGACTCCGAGTTGGTCCTCCAGATTGCGCTGCTGGGTGGGAGTAAGATCGTGATCAAACAGGACCATGTCGGCGTGCGCCGAGCCCGCCAGGGCCGCCAGTTCCCGCACCTTGCCGGCGCCGATCAGAGTGCTGGCTTCTGGCGCATCGCGGACCTGAAAGGCGCGTTCGACCACGACCGCGCCGGCGCTTTCCGCCAACTCGGACAACTCATCGAGCGATTCCTCGGCGTCCAGTTCCGTGTTGGGTGGGGAGCGCTTGCTCAGCCACCGCCTTTTCCACTCGACGCCTACCAGGATGGCCCGTTCTCGCGACCTGAAGGGAGCGCCTTGAGGTTCCGCTAGAGCCAAACGCGTCCTATGAGTCCGAGTGAGCGGACTCCGCCACTGGCTGCGCAGCAGCGGCCGAGCTGTGGGCCGCCTGGGCTGGACTTGCGTAGCCGTGGCTGGCCTTCAAGGTGACAACCGTAGAAATAGCGTGCTTGAAAATCAACTGTTCCTGGTTATTGGTTTCAAGAATTAGCGAATACTTATCGAAGCTCTTGATGCGGCCCGAGAGCTTCACGCCGCTGAGCAGGTACAGCGTGATAGCAGTTTTGTCCTTGCGCGCATTGTTCAAAAAGCTGTCTTGTATATTTTGCGCTGGCTTGTCCATAGCATCTCCCATATTGGGGAAAGGGGGTACACCGGTTTCCAATTGTACACTAAAACCCATGTTGGCACAGGCCTGTGTATGAACAAGTACAATCGGCCTTCTTTAGGGGGGATTCTGCCGTGTCACTGCTGCGCCGCTGGCGCTACCGCTCGGAATCGAAATCGTCGTCGTCAAATTCTGCGGTTTCGGAACCGATTCTCTCCTGGCACCGAACGCAGAATTTGGCCCAAGGCACTGCCTCCAGGCGCTTTGCCGAAATAGGCTCGTCGCACGCAGCACACACTCCGTACGTAGACTGCTCGATTCGGCGCAGCGCGCCTTGAATGTCGCGCAGCAGTTTCATGTCGAGAGTGTTGCGATTCAGGAAGATCCACTCCTCATGGCTCTGCTGGCTCAGATCTCCTTCATCGGAAGGCACATCCAGCCGGGAAACCACTTGAGCGATCTTTTGAGCCGACATGCTGCGGCGCAGTTCGTCGGCTTTGGACTCGAGAGCCTTCTGATATTGTTCGAATTTTGTTTTGGCTCCGTTCTTGCTCATCGTCTTTGGCATTGTGAAACCCTTCGACACCCGCCATCCATATTCTGGCGTAAAGAGAGCGCCGAGAACACTATGACGAGTTTCACCCTAAGAAAGTTTCAAGGAAAAATTCGGGGCCGTCTCGGGAGTGAGTTTGATAGTCTATACCGGCCCGTCCCCAAAAGTCAAATTTCAGTATCTTGGTTAAGTGCCTCCACTTGTCCTCGGCCCGCGTGCGCTCTTCTCCGAGTTGCGTGCCTTCCTAGTAGGTTCTAATTACACGGAAGCTGCGGTCTGCCAGCGCCTGGGCCTCCACCAGCCCAAGGATTACCTGACGCTCCGCCCCAATCCGGCTTCGCCGCGCGCAATTCACGACCACCTCGACCTTTTGGCGCGCTTATTTCTTATCGGCGAGATTGTGGAGGAACAGCAGATTCAAACGTGGGTTCCTTCGCCGGTACGAGAAGCGATGACTGGCTTGGGACTTGTGGCCCAGTACCCCGGACAGCCACAAAACTGGTACGCCACAACCGCCTTGTATCCCGCCTATGGGCTCTGGGTCGCTTCAGACCGCTGGACGAGCCCTGAACTGGCACCCATCCGAGTTGCCGCGGACGTAGTTTACCCCGCCATCACGCCCAATACCGCCCACTTCATGGAGACGTTGCCGGGCGATCCTTGTGAGAGCTTGCTGGATCTCTGCACCGGCTCAGGGGTCGCGGCGATGCTGGCTGCGTCGCGATACGCCCGTGAGGTTCTGGCGACCGACATTACCGAAGCCGCCCAGCTATCCGTGGAGTTCAACCGCTTGCTGAACGGCATCGAGAACCTAAAAATGGCGCGCGGGGACCTCTACGAACCGGTGGGCCAGGCGACCTTTGACCGCATCCTGGCCCACCCACCGTACATGCCGTCGCTGAAGCCGGCTGAAGTCTACGCTTATGGCGGCGAGCTCGGAGAGGAGTTGACACGCCGCGTCATTGAAGGCCTGCCCAAGTATCTGCGGCCGGGAGGACGGTTTTACTGTATAACCGCCGGACCCGACCTGGAGGGAGAAACATTTGAGACACGCCTGCGGAGCTGGCTGGGAGACCGGGGCCCGGAGTTTGATGTCTTCGTTCTGGAACGCCAGTTGTTCGATCCGATCCACATTGCCAATCGGCAGGCAGCGAGAACGCGTGGCGGCCTGGACGAGCTTGAGCAATGGAAAAAGCTCTTTGATCGATACCGGCTGGAGCACCTGGTCTATGGCGCCGTGGTAGTTCAGAGAAAGACCGGCCCGACTCCGCCCGTGACCGTCCGGCGGCGCATGGGCCGGCGATTCGGTTCTGCCGAAATCGAATGGCTGCGCGTGTGGGAAACAACGGCTGCCGACCCGACCTTCGTTCACACGATTCTCGAATCCAAGCCGGTGGCTACCCCGGATCTGGAGTTGCATGTTGTCCACCGCTTGCAGGATGGCGAGCTTGCTGCGAAAGAGTTCACCCTGGAGACCAAATACCCCTTCACTGTCGAGTGCGCGATCCGGCCATGGGCGGCATTTCTCATCCCGCGTTGCGACGGGAAGACGACGGCGCGCGAACTCCTGGCCTTTCTGAAGGAGAATGAGTTGCTGGCGGCCGATGAATCGGAAGAAGAGTTTGCGGACTTCCTGCGAGTACTGATTTCAGGCGGATTTCTGGAAATCGAGGGGTTTCGCCTGCCCCCGCATCCGGCTCTTACTTCCTGACGAGATAGACAGCCTCTTCCGCCAACACGTTCGGAAGAAGGGTAATGCGGCGCCGGCCGGCGATGAAGTAGCAGCGTTCGACGGTAAACCCTTCTTTCCGCGCGAGCTGATCGAAATCGTCCACGGTCAGGAAGTGAATGTTCGGCGAATCGTACCACTCGTAGGGAAAGAGGGGGGGTTTGGGCGCCTTGCCGGTGAACAGAAGGGACAGCCGCACCGACCAGTGGCCAAAGTTCGGGAACGCCACAATCGCGCGGCGGCCCACGCGCAACATTTCGCGGAGCACGCGGAGCGGGTTGCGGGTTTCCTGCAAGGTCTGGCTCAGGATCACGTAGTCAAACGCTTGATCGGAATAGTCCTCGAGAACTTCGTCGATGTCGCCCTGATAGGCCGACACTCCGCGCGCAATGGCCCGCTGTGCCTTGGTGGCTGAAATCTCGACCCCGCGCGCCTCGACTCCCTTGTTCTCGGCCAGCCACTGGAGCAGTTCACCTTCGCCGCATCCGAGGTCCAGCACCTTGCTGTTCGGCTCGACAATGTCGCCGATGATGGCGAAATCTTCCCGGCCCAGCAGTTCGCCCACAAACGGTTTGCGAACGATTTGTTCAGCAGCTGCCATCAGGCCCGCTCCTTGTACGTGCTGGCGAGAAATCCGCGAACCACCTCGCTCTGCTCGGCCACATCCACCAGAAAGGCATCATGCCCGTAGTTGGACGGCAGCTCGCAATACGCCACGTCGTGATTGCTCCGGCGGAGCACGCGTACGATCTCCTGGGACTGGTAGCTGGGATAGAGCCAGTCCGAGCTGAAACTGATCACCAGAAAGCGCGCCTTTGCTTTACTGAAGGCGCTGGCGAGCGATCCGGTCCCATTGGTGAGATCGAAATAATCCTCAGCCTTGGTGATGTACAGATAGGAATTGGCATCGAAGCGGCTGACGAACTGGCTGCCGCGATAGCGCAGATAGCTCTCGACTTCGAAATCCACCGAAAAATCGAATCCGAATTTCTCTTTCTCCCGCAGGCGGCGGCCGAACTTCTCGCGCATCGACTCGTCGCTCATGTACGTGATATGTCCGACCATGCGGGCGATGGCCAAGCCCCGATTGGGCGGACGGCTGCTGTAGTAGTTGCCGTCATTCCAATCCGGATCCGCCATGATGGCCTGCCGGCCCACTTCGTTGAACGCGATCTGCTGCGGGGTGTGCCGAGCGGTGGTGGCGATCGGAACGGCGGCCGCCACGCGGTCCGGATAGGTGACCGCCCACTCGAGCGCCTGCATACCGCCCATCGATCCGCCCGCCACCGCCAGCAACCGTTCGATCCCCAGGAAATCGATGAGCTTGGTTTGCACGCGAACCATGTCGCCCATGGTGATTACCGGAAACGACATGGCGTAAGGGCAGCCGGTTTCGGAGTTGATCGACGAAGGACCGGTGGTACCCTGGCATCCTCCCAGCACATTCGAACAGATCATGAAGTACTTCTCGGTATCGAATGCCTTGCCCGGCCCAATCATGTTGTCCCACCAGCCGGGTTTCCCGGTTTCGTGGCTGATGCCGGCCGCGTGCGCGTCGCCCGAAAAAGCGTGCAGGATCAGAATGGCGTTGGATTTCGCCGCGTTCAACTCACCATAAGTCTGGTACGCCACCAACACGGACGAGAGGCTGGTTCCGTTCTCCAGAGAAATGGATTCGAACTGCGCCGTGTGCGTTTCGACCGTCATTTACAGGGAGATCTTATGATAGCAGTTGCGAATGTTGAGGCCGATTTCATGGAGTGTCCTGCTGGTTGGCTGCTGCTGGGCGCCGGCGGCCACCGTCGAGACTTATAAAGAGGCCGCACCGGGTTATCGCTATTCGTTTCCGCGTGACCATTTCGAGCACCCGGATTTCCGCACGGAGTGGTGGTACTACACAGGGAATCTGCGCGATTCCGCCGGGAAGCGCTTCGGGTTCGAGCTGGTGTTTTTCCGCCAGGGCCATCGCCGCGGGGAAGGAGACAACCCGTCGGCGTGGCGCATCGACGACCTCTACGTGGCCCACCTGGCGCTCACCGATATTGACGGCAGGAAGTTTTACAGCTCTCGCCGGCTGAACCGCGCGGGCCCCGGGATTGCGGGGGCGCGGTTTGCAGATCGGCGCGTGTGGAACGGGAACTGGTCGGCGCGATGGGAAGGCGAGGGGCAGGTGCTCGAAGCGACAGCCGATGCGTTTCACTTCAGGCTGCTTCTCAATCCCGTCAAGCCGCCGGTCATCCACGGCGTCGGCGGAATCAGCCAGAAAAGCGACGGGGCGGGCAAGGCCTCGCATTATGTTTCCCTGCCCCGCCTGGTGGTTTCGGGAGAGTTGGTGGTTGCGGGCGGGCCGCACTCGGTGACCGGCACCGCGTGGATGGACCACGAATGGTTCACCAGCCAGCTCGCAAAGAATCAAATCGGCTGGGACTGGTTCAGCGTGCAGTTGGACAACCAGACCGAGCTGATGCTGTTCCAACTCCGACGCAAGGACGGCAGCATCGATCCTCACTCGGCAGGAACCTATATCGACCCCCAAGGCCATCCCCGGCATCTCACGCATGAGGAGTTTTCCCTTGTCGCGCTGAGGCGCTGGAAAATCTATCCGGTCGAGTGGCAGATCCGTGTGCCGTCTCTCGGCATCGCCATCGACGCGAAAGGGGTTCTCGACGACCAGGAACTGGACGACAAGACCGGTCCGGCTTATTGGGAGGGCGCGGTCACGTATTCAGGCTCGGCCACCGGCGTGGGATATCTGGAGATGACAGGGTACAACAAGCCGGTGCGGTTGGAGTGAGAGTGGTGTGGACTTCATGTAATCATCCGCCAAGACGTGATCCGGGCACTGACGGAGGCGGGGTCTAATTGGCCAATTGGTTCAGTTTCACCTGCCCGTACTTTTGGAGCACAACAAACTGCGAGGGTTGTTTGGCCGTTTGGGTAGTCGGCATCTGGCTCCAAGTGTGGCCATCCAGAGCGCGGCCGGTGCGAGACTTGAAAACACCTCCCCACTGTTTGAAAAAAAAAGAAACACGCGCGCGTAGACACCGGTCGCGAATCTCTCGAACCCACTCGGGATCGAGGTTCCTAGCTCCGGGGCCAGATTCGCCGCCGACAATTACCCAGTCAATTCCACGCAATGAGAGTCGGTGCAATGGCCCGAGCAGCGGCTCGATGCTGAGGAATTTGACGTGGGCTTTTGTGAGTCGTAAGTGATCGACACGGTAGAGATAGTCCTCGTTTTCGACGCTCACGCCCATCCATATTTGCGGCTGCCACGCAACGGTTGGATCCACCAGCAACAACCGCTCCGAACGTTTCGTCAAGATCTGGTACTGATGCCAACTGGCCCGCTGCATGACGTCGAAGACTTTATGTATGTACTCGATCGGGACCGCCTCATGAAAAAGGTCGCTCATGCTATTAACGAATACCCGGCGTGGCCTTCGCCAATGCAATGGATGCTCCAACATGTGCGGCTGTAACGTTAGCTTAAAGCCGTCCCGATAGTTGCACTGGCCCATAGCTTGCAGCCTTCTGGCAAGTCGTTCGGCATAGCAGAACTTGCAGCCGGGGCTGATTTTCGAGCACCCAGTCATTGGATTCCACGTGGCGTCAGTCCATTCGATGTGGGAAGTGTTTGCCATGTTTAGAGCCCCTGTTTCATTCGATGCTTCTTGAAAATGTCCTCGACGATCTTGTTGCCTGTCTTGTTCGGAGATGCAAAAAAGAGGTAGTAGATTGTCGCTCCGAGGCTGTTCACGAATCGGAGGGGCTGCGGCGCATAGGCAAAAACTGCGACATTGATCAGTCGCTTACGATACGCTTCGGCAATCTTTTCATTTGCACTCTCCACCTTCACCTGCTCAGGTTCACCAAAGAGGCTGCCTTGCCTGCTCACCTCGTAGGCGACTTCGCGCCACGAACTGTCACCCCAGAAACGATCCATTCGAGCAATTTGCGTAGCCTCAGCTCTTGCTGGATCGCGAAGGAGAACGTTCATGTTCATGTCCATAACCATGAAGTTGACGAAGATCTCTATCGACTTCATCCGGCCTGCAGCAGCGACCACGTTCCACGAAAGGTCGATGTTGTAAGGATCGAGCAGGCACAGAGCCCGTTTTCGATCCTCATAGCGCACGAGCGGAAAGACGTCTCGAATCAGGATCTCATTGCAATCGCCAGGGTGGACGTGAACATCGGTGCGGTCACCAGAGTACTGCCGAAGCTGATCGACGCGATCTGGGTTCGCATCGATGAAATGATATTCCCGAAAGGGCGGCTTTGTAGATAAGGCAACGAGCGGACTGCCGGGCACCACTTCGCCGGTCGTGTGCGAAACGTGTGCGCCACCTGCGGCATAGGCATCAATGTAGAGGTGGTGAAAGCCATTTGCAGTGACAATCTGAGAATATGGTCCGGCGTACTCCCGCAGGATATCCAGCTTAACCTCTGTCCAGGGACCGATTACGTCGTACTCGGCCGCCAAACCGATACCTCCACAACAAAAGTCTAACAAATTGTTTGGAGGTCGACGAGGCACAGACCAAGCGGCCATCTAACGCCCTAACCGGGAACTGCCTTGCGGAATCAACGAAATGTCCGGCACCCCGATCTCGAATCGCGCGTCCCTATGTTCGAGTTCAACCTGAAACAACTTAACCAGTCTCTTAGCCTGTTTTGCGAACCAACTCTGCGAACTCCGTCAGTTCCCGTCCATTGAGGTCCGATACTGCCCAGTAGTTCATGTGGGCTTTGGTCCAGTGCAGGACATGATAGCCCTGCCGGTCTGTGGTGCTGGTCTCGGAGTTCAGGCGCCCGGGCGCGGGCCAGACGAAGAGATTGATGACGTGCTGGCGGCGTTGATACACCAGCGCCGCCACGGGCCGGCCGTCCAAATAATCCAGCCGCCCGCCTGCCAAGGTGAAACCCTGGCTGGGAAAATCGCCGACGGTGGGAGAAAAATCCAGCTTGCCGCTGAACCACGGCTTCACGGTGTGGCGGTCGGAAGAAGGCACGTCGGTCAAATGCGCCGCCATGAGCGAGCGCACGTGACTGGAAACCGCTTCCGCGGCCAGGATCTCCACGGAATCCGGATGCCGGCTCATCAGAGCGACGCGCCACACGCCGGCCACAGTAAGCACAAGCGCGGCGGCGATGGCCGCCCACTGCCAATGGATGCTACGCTTGGCCGGGGCCGCCGCACGTAGCCGCGAGCGCAGACGCCGCTCGAGGCCGGCGGGCGGTTGAAAGTACGGAACGCTGCCGCTCATCGCCTCTCGCATTCGGCGCAGGCGCTCATAGTCGCTCGCGCAGGCCGGACACTCGCGGAAATGTCGCTCCATTTCCAGATTGCGGACCAGGTCCAACTCGCCGTCGGCATATCCGTGGAGTAACTCCTGCGCCTCTCTGCAACTCATGCGCGGGCTCCCGCTGGATTCGCGCCGGCCAGAAGCTGCTGCAAGCGCGCACGGGCGCGTGCCAGCCTCGACATCACGGTGCCGATGGGCACGGCGGTGACGTCCGCGATTTCTTTGTAAGACATCCCCTCCATCTCGCGCAGAATCACGATCTCCCGCAATGCCGCTGGCAAATCCTCTAGCGCGCGCTGAACCAGATCGCGGTGCGCAGCCGCCAGCAAGACGGCTTCGGGATTCGGACTTCCGGAATCGATGGCGTGCATCTCTTCATCCAGCTCTTCGGTCTGGTCGTCCATCCGGTTCCGGCGCAGCCAGGTGTAACAGGTGTTGCGCACGATGGTCAGCAGCCAGGGGCGGCTGTTGCCGCCGCGAAATCCGGAGAAGAACTTCAGAGCGCGCAAGTACGATTCCTGCACCACATCTTCCGCGTCGTGATCGTTCCCGGTCAGCCATCGCGCCAGGTTGTACGCCGCACTCAAATGCGGCAGCACCGCCTGCTCGAACTCCACCAGCTCCGCTTTTTCCGCCACCCTCGCGGCCACCTCTTGTAACTCACGTAACAGAAGACTGCGCGTGAGACGAATTTATTCCATCCGCCAGTTTACCGATCCAAACGCGAAACGATTGGAATAACTTTCGGTGCTGGACGGTATGGAGAGATGGAGCACAACGAAATGAAGAAAACCATCGCAGAAAAGCTGATGAGCCGCGACGGCATCGATCGCCGCGGCTTCCTCGAGTGCATGACCTGGGCCGGCACCGGAGTCTTATGGGCCATGAAAGGCGGCGTGGCCTTCGGCCAGGAAACCCATCACGCAATGGGACACGACGGCCTCAGCTTCGTGCAGATCAGCGACAGCCATATGGGCTTCAATAAGCCGGCCAACGAAAATGTGATCGGCACCTTGCAGGAAGCGGTGGCGCGCATCAATGCGCTCGCCTCGCCGCCGGAGTTTATGATCCACACGGGCGACATCAGCCATCTATCTAAGCCGGAAGAATTCGACACGGTGGACCAGATTCTGAAGACCGCCAAAGTCGGCCGGGTCTTCTTTGTGCCCGGTGAGCACGATGTATTAGGCGACAACGGCAAACAGTATCTCGAACGATATGGGAAGCAGACGAAAGGCGATGGCTGGTTCAGCTTCGACCAAAAGGGAGTGCACTTCGCAGGCCTGGTGAACGTCATGAACCTCAAGGCGGGGGGCTTGGGTTCGCTAGGAAACGAACAACTGGAGTGGCTCGAGAACGACGTCAAGCGCCTTTCCAGCAGCACGCCGATCGTCGTGTTTGCGCATGTCCCGCTGTGGGTCGTGTATCAGGACTGGGGCTGGGGCACTGACGACAGCGAGCAGGCGCTCGGTTACCTGAGGCGCTTCGGCTCGGTCACGGTGCTCAACGGCCACATTCACCAGACCATGCAGAAGGTGGAGGGCAACATCACTTTCCACACCGCCGCCTCGACGGCGTTTCCACAACCGAAGCCTGGCTCGGCGCCGTCACCCGGTCCCATGAAAGTCCCCGCCGAGCAATTGCGCAGCCTGCTGGGGCTTACCCAGGTGAGCTACCGGAAGGGCCAGCACGCTCTCGCGATTGTCGATTCCTCGCTGGGGGACGGTGAGGCGATGGGCGCCTCGATGGAAGCGGCAGGAGCCGCTACCGCAACGGCAGCGGCCGGGTCAGCCAGTCAGATCAATATCGACAACTTCAGCTTCAGCCCCGGTGTATCCACCGTTCCCGCGGGAACGAACGTCACCTGGACCAATCACGATGACATCCCGCACAACGTCATCAGCACGGAGAAACACTTCGCATCGCCAGTGCTGGAAACGGATCAGTCATTTTCATTCCGCTTCGAAAAGCCGGGGAGTTATCCCTACTACTGTTCGATTCATCCTAAGATGACCGGCAAGTTGGTGGTGAGCTAAGGTGCGGGCGCCGTCGTTCCAGGCTGTGCGCCGGGAGAGATGAGCCCCAGGCGCACCAGGTCCTGGATCAGCCTCTCGCGGTTGATAGGCTTCAGAATGTAGCCATCGCTCATCCCGGTGATGGTCTTGACCGTGTTGATATCGCTGGTGGCCGTGATGGCGATGACGTGGACTCTTTGGCCTGGAGGTATGCCCCGCATGTCTTCCGCGGCGCGCATCTTAGTCAGAACCTCGCTCCCCTCAAAGTCGGGCAGACCTAAGTCCAGACAGATCAGGTCGAATGGCCGTTTTTCCACGAAGGCCTGATTGAAAGCCTGGAGCGCCTCGTGACCGTTCTTCGCTACGTGGCACTCACCGTACGCGGCCAGGATTTTCTCCAGAATCATTTGCGAAACACGCGTATCTTCTACAACCAAAGAACGCATCAGTTATTAGTGGTAGGGGCAAACGATGCCCGTGGGAACGAGTGTATCACTTCAGTCCCGTTCCAGCAGCAGTTACAGGTGGCTAGGCATGATTGCCGTCCGGTGCGTTATGGCTCGGGAATCTGGCGGCGCTCTGCCTCGCAATCGAACTCGCCATGAGCCCCATCAACTCCGCCAGGGTATGGACAGGAACCACGTCACTCTTGCAGAGTTTGGAAAAGGCCTCCACCGTTTCCGTTTCTTCTTTGGGTGGCGCAATCAGCCCGAGATTGACGATGTCCCGGATCAGCCGTTGACGGTTGATGGGTTTGAGAATGTAACCGTCGCCCATCTGCGTGACGGCTTTCACCGTGGCGATATCGCGGGAAGCGGTGATGGCGATCACGCGGGCTGATTGATCTTGTGCAATGCCATGCTCTTCCTCGGTGGCCCGGATCTTCATCAAGACCTCAAGCCCGCCGAAATCCGGCAAGCCCATATCCAGGCAGATCAGGTCGTAGGGCCGCCCCTCTCCCAAGGCCTGACCGAACGCCAACATGGCCTCGTACCCGTTCCTCGCCACCTGGCAATCGCCGTACGCGGTGAGGATTTTCTCCAGAATCAATTGCGTAACGCGCGCATCATCGACAACCAAAGAACGCATCGGCATTTTGGAATCCTCGCGGACGGACGACCCAGGTCTGCCCTGTGGCGGGATTAACACCGGCGCCTTTTGAACAGTGTATCACTTCGCCCTTATCCACCGGCCTCCAGAAAGCTCGGCACAAATACCGTTCCTACGCTAAAATAAGGGTTACCAATCCCAGGAGGAACAGCCTATTGAACCGAGCAGTCCTGGCCTTGGAAGACGGAACCGTCTTCGAAGGCGGCAGTATTGGTGCGCCCGTTGAGCGATCCGGCGAGGTGGTTTTCAATACCGCCATGACCGGATATCAGGAGATTTTCACTGATCCCTCCTACTCCGGCCAGATCGTCATCCTCACCAATCCTCAGATTGGCAACTACGGAACCAACGTCGAGGACAATGAGGCGTCGAAAGCGTACATCGAAGGCCTGGTGGTGCGCGAATTTTCGGCCGTGGCCAGCAACTGGCGGTCCGACGAGCTGGCGCAAGGGTATCTGGAGAAGCGCGGCATCCCGGTGGTCACGGAGATCGACACGCGCGCCCTGGTGCGGCACCTGCGCACGAGGGGCGTAATGCGCGGGGTGCTTTCGGCGGTCGAGGCCGATCCGCAAAAGCTGGTGGAGAAGGCCCGGAGCATTCCCAGCATGGCGGGACTCGATCTGGCCAGCCGCGTTTCGACCCCTGAGCCGTACGAATGGACTCACGGGGTAGACCCGTGCTCGCCGTCCGAGCTGATCGCGCGCGCCCCCGAGCCGCGCTACCACGTCGTAGCCTACGATTACGGCATCAAGCAGAATATTTTGCGCCGTCTGGCGCAGGTGGGATGCCGCACCACCGTGGTGCCCTCGCTGACTTCGGCCGAAGATGTGATGACGCTGAAGCCCGATGGCGTGTTTCTCTCGAATGGTCCGGGCGATCCCGAGCCGCTCGAGCCGCAGGTGGCGAACATTCGGAAGCTGGTGGGCAAAGTTCCGATCTTCGGCATCTGCCTAGGGCACCAGTTGCTGGGCCTGGCGTTCGGCGGCAAGACGTACAAGTTGAAGTTCGGCCATCGCGGCGCCAACCATCCGGTGCTCAACCGCACGACGCAAAGGGTCGAGATCACCTCGCACAACCACGGATTTGCCGTAGATCGCGATTCACTGAATCCCGCTGATGTGGAACTCACGCACGTGAATCTGAACGACGAAACGCTCGAAGGCTTTCGCCACCGCCGGTACCCGGTGTTCTGCGTGCAATACCACCCCGAAGCGGCGCCCGGCCCGCATGATTCGCACTATCTGTTCGACGATTTTGTAAAACTCATGGCGGAGGAAGCGCGCTAGAACATGCCGCGAAGAGACGATCTGAAGCGCATCCTGATTGTAGGCTCCGGTCCCATCATTATCGGCCAGGCCTGCGAGTTCGATTACTCCGGCACCCAGGCGGCCAAGGCGCTGCGGGCGGACGGGTACGAAGTCGTGCTGGTGAACTCGAATCCCGCGACCATCATGACCGATCCCGAGCTGGCCGACCGCACGTATGTGGAGCCGCTCAGCCGCGCTTATCTGGAAGAAATTATCCGCCTGGAGCGGCCCGACGCCCTGCTTTCGACGGTAGGCGGGCAGACCGGCCTGAACCTATCCGTAGAGCTGGCTGAATCCGGCGTGCTCGAACGGTACGGTGTCGAGCTGATTGGCGCCAAGATCGACGCGATCAAGAAGGCCGAAGACCGGCTGCTGTTCAAGGACGCCATGCGGCGCATCGGGTTGGAAACGCCGCAATCGCAGTTGGTCAACAACATCGAAGACGGCCAGGCATTCGCGGCGCGTGCCGGCTATCCCGTGATCCTGCGGCCGAGCTTCACGCTGGGCGGCACAGGCGGCGGCATCGCTTATCATCGCGAGGATCTCATAGACATCCTGGAACGCGGCATTGCGCTCTCACCGGTGCACGAAGTACTCATCGAAGAGAGCGTGCTCGGATGGAAAGAGTTCGAGTTGGAGGTGATGCGCGATCTCGCCGACAACGTCATCATCATCTGCTCGATCGAGAACTTCGATCCCATGGGCGTGCACACGGGCGATTCCATTACGGTGGCGCCCGCGCAGACGCTGACCGATCGCGAATACCAGATGATGCGCGACGCCGCCATCCGCTGCCTGCGCGAGATCGGCGTGGATACCGGCGGATCCAACGTGCAGTTCGCCATCCATCCCGGGACCGGGCGGATGGTGATCGTGGAGATGAACCCGCGCGTGTCGCGCAGCTCGGCGCTGGCATCCAAAGCCACGGGCTTTCCCATCGCCAAGATCGCGGCCAAACTGGCCGTCGGCTACCGGCTGGACGAGATCCGCAACGACATCACCAAGACCACGCCGGCTTCGTTCGAGCCCACGCTGGATTACGTAGTGGTCAAAATTCCCAAGTGGCAGTTCGAAAAGTTTCCCGGCGCAGACCCCACCCTGGGCACGCAGATGAAATCCGTGGGCGAGGTGATGGCGATCGGCCGCACCTTCAAAGAGGCGCTGTGGAAAGGCGTACGGAGCCTGGAAACCGGCAAAGCATTCGGATCGGAAACCTACGACCGCAATCTGATTCCGCAGAAACTCATCACGCCCACGCCGGAACGGCTGAGCTATATCCGTTTCGCGCTCGAATCCGGCTACACCGTGGAGCAGATCCACGAGAGAACATCCATCGACCCGTGGTTCCTGGAGCAGATCCGCGAGGTCGTAGAGTTCGAATCCACGCTGAAGAAGGTCACGCTCGATACCGCATCGCGGGAGCTGGTGGAAACCGCCAAACGGTACGGCGTCTCGGACGCGCAACTAGCCAAAACGTGGGGGACAAACGAGGTGGCTGTGCGCACGCGCCGCAAAGAGCTAGGCGTGCGAGCCGTGTTCAATCGCGTGGACACCTGTGCCGCGGAGTTTGAAAGCTTCACACCGTACCTCTACTCCACGTACGAAAACGCCTGCGAGGCCGATCCGTCCGAGCGCAAGAAAGTCATGATTCTGGGCAGCGGTCCCAACCGCATCGGCCAGGGAATCGAGTTCGATTACTGCTGCTGCCACGCCTCGTTCGCGTTGCAGGAGGAGGATGTCGAATCGATCATGGTCAACTGCAATCCGGAAACCGTCTCGACCGACTACGACACCAGCGACCGCCTCTACTTCGAGCCGCTCACGCTCGAACACGTGCTGAATATCTTCGATACCGAAAAGCCCGACGGCGTGATCGTGCAATTCGGCGGGCAGACGCCGCTGAATCTGGCGGTTCCGCTGAAGAAGCTGGGCGTGCCCATCATCGGAACCGATCCCGAAAACATCGACCTGGCGGAAGACCGCAAACTTTTCGGACGATTGCTGGACAAGTTGAATATCCCCTGCCCGCCCAACGGAACGGCAACCAGCGTCGAACAAGCCTGCGAGGTCGCGCGGCGCATCGGTTACCCGGTGCTCGTGCGCCCCAGCTACGTGCTCGGTGGCCGCGCCATGGTGATCGCCTACGACGAAGATACCGTGCGCCAATACATGCGGGAGGCGGTTACGTTCTCGCAGGAGCGGCCCGTCTTGATCGATCGCTTCCTGGAAGATGCCACGGAGGTCGACGTGGACGCGCTGGCCGACACGGAAAATGTCTTGATCGCCGGAGTCATGGAGCACATTGAAGAAGCGGGCGTACACTCCGGTGACAGCTCCTGCGTGCTTCCGGCCATGTCCCTGAAGCCGGCGGAGGTCGCAACCATCGAGGATTACACCGTGCGGCTGGCCCTGGCGCTGCAAGTAGTGGGGCTGATGAACGTGCAGTACGCCATCAAAGACGGCGTGGTGTATGTGCTCGAAGTGAACCCGCGCGCCTCGCGCACGGCCCCTTACGTGAGTAAGGCGACGGGTGTGCCGTTGCCCAAAGTCGCGGTCAGCCTGATGCTGGGCCACAAGCTGCGCGACCTGACGCATCTCACCCACGGTGTGGCTTCCGGTCAGCTCGCGGTGCCGCAGAGCTTTGTGAAGTCCCCTGTGTTTCCGTTCAACAAGTTTCCTGGAGTGGATCCCGCGCTGGGGCCGGAGATGCGCTCCACCGGTGAAGTGATGGGTGTCGGCGAGAATTTTGGCGAAGCCTTCGCCAAGGCCCAACTGAGCGCGGGCACTCCGCTGCCGGAAAGCGGCACCGTTTTCATCAGCGTCAATGACCGGTATAAATCCGACGCGGTGCACGTGGCGCGCCGGTTCGCCGAGATGGGTTTCAAGCTGGTGGCCACGCGCGGCACCGCCGCGGCACTCGAAGCCGCGGGACTGCGCTGCAAAGTCGTCTTCAAGGTGAACGAAGGACGTCCCAACGCGGTCGACCAGCTCAAGGCCGGCGCGATCCAGCTCGCCATCTACACCACCGCTGGCGCGCTCTCTTTCTCGGATGAAAAGGCCATCCGCCGCGCCGCCATCCTGTTTCGCGTGCCGTGCATCACCACGCTCAGTGGCGCGCGTGCCGCGGCGGAAGCCGTCGCCGCTCGAAAACGCGACCCCATCCGCGTCTGGAGCTTGCAGCAAATCCACGAACAGAAGCGCACCGCCGTGTAGTTCGGCGACAACTCCTCCCGCGCCGATATACTGTGAGGCATGAAAGCTGCCCGCATCCATCAGCACGGCTCGCCCGAAGTGTTGGTGTACGAAGACGTCCCTGAACCGAAGATCAAGGCCAATCAGATCCTGGTGCGCGTTCGCGCCTGCTCGCTGAATCATCTGGACCTGTTCGTCAGGGCCGGGATTCCCGGTCTGAAGTTCGCGATGCCGCACATTTTGGGCTGCGACATCGCCGGGGAAGTGGTTGAAGTGGGCGAGTTGTGCGAGCGTGTGAAACCCGGTTGGCGCGTGCTGCTCTCGCCGGGCGTCAGTTGCCGGCAATGCGATCAATGTGTGGCCGGCCGCGACAGTTTCTGCCGGAAATACACCATCTTCGGCTACGGAATTGACGGCGGCAATGCGGAGATGCTGGCAGCGCCCGAGTGGACCGCCATCCAGATCCCCGACGACCTCACTTTTGAAGAAGCTGCCGCTGTGCCACTGGTTTTTCTCACCGCGTGGCACATGCTGGTGGGCCGGGCCCACCTGCAACTCGGCGAAGATGTGCTGGTGCTGGCCGCCTCGAGCGGCGTAGGCTCGGCGGCAATTCAGATCGCGAAACTACACCGATGCCGCGTGATCGCGACCGCGGGAGGAGAAGCCAAGCTCGCAAAGGCGAAGGAACTAGGGGCCGATCATGTAATCGATCACTACAAGCAGGACATTGCGGCGGAGGTGAAGAAGATTACCGGAAAACGCGGCGTTGACGTTGTGTTCGAGCACGTGGGCGCCGCCACATGGCCGAAAAGTCTCGAATCGCTCGCGCCCGCCGGGCGCCTGGTCACGTGCGGCAACACCACCGGCTGGGATGTCAAGCTCGATCTGCGATTTCTGTTCAGCAAGCAATGGTCGCTGCTCGGTTCGTTCATGGGGACGCTCGGCGACCTGCACGCGGTGCTGAAATTCGTCTTCCGGAAAGAACTGCGGCCGGTGATCGACAGAGTGTATCCGTTGAGCGAAATCCGCGCCGCCCACGAGCGGCTGGAGAACAAGGAACAGTTCGGAAAGGTGCTGGTGGTGCCGTAGATGGACAGTACTACAATCTAATGTTTGTAGTACAATGGGCATATGAAGGCTACGGTCCAGGCTAGGCTTGATGCCGATGCGCAGCGGCGTCTGCAACAGCTCGTGCGCGAACTTGGCTGGAGCCCTTCGCGTGTGGTGCGCGAGGGCCTGCAACTCCTCTCCGCTTGCCACGGTCGAGCGCGGGGCAAGATCGTGGGGATGGGAAAGTTTCGCTCGGAGTTCCGCGATCTCGGAAGCAATAAGGCTCACCTGAAGGACTTCGGTAGGTGAAGCCCACGCTGCTCGATACGGGAGCGATCGTCGCGCTCCTAGATCGCAGCGAGCATTTTCATGAGCGCGCAGTCGAAACAGTTGAGGCTCTGGAAGCACCACTCGTGACGTGCGAGGCCGTGATTGCCGAAAGCTGCTATCTGCTTCGTAACCTGCGCGGAGCCGCCGAAGCAGTGCTGGAGAACGTTGCGACGGGAGTGTTCCAGATTCCGTTCCGGCTCTCGGATTCTGCGACCGACGTGCAGCGAATCATTCGAAAGTATTCAGACCTCCCGGCTGACTTCGCCGATGCCTGCTTGATCTACCTGGCCGGCGAACTGCGAACGGGCGACGTTCTGACGCTGGATAAGGACTTCGCAATTTATCGGTGGGGAGCGAACCGGCCCTTCCGACCATTGATCGCGCTACAGTAGACCGGCCTACTTCTCCAGCAGCTCCTTCAACCTTGCATAACCCGCCCGGCTCACTGGAATCTGCGAGCCGTCCGACAGCACCGCAAGGCGCGCATCCTTCGTATACGGCTCGATCTTCGCAATGCGCTCCAGGTTCACGATGTAAGACCGGTGCACGCGCACAAATCGCGCCGGATCGAGCGAAGCTTCGAGGCTCGAAATGGTCTGCTGCTTCAGATAGTTTTTCTTCTCGCTGCGCAGCGATACGTAGTCGTCCTGAGCCTCGGCAAAGTCGAGCTTGCCGACGGGAATTACGTGAACCCTGGATCCGTCTTTCACCACAATACGCTCAACGTACTGGCCCGGTGCGCGCGCCGCGGATTTCAGATCGGCGGCCACCGGCATGGGCTGCTTTTCGCCGAGACGGCGGCGCACGCGTTCGAGCGCCGTGCGGAACCGGTCGGCGCCAAAAGGTTTTAACAGGTAATCGACCGCCGCGGCATCGAAGGCTTTCATCGCATACTGATCGAAGGCCGTCACAAACACGACCGCCACTTCGCGATCGACCAGCTCCAGCACCTCGAATCCGTCCAGCTTGGGCATTTGAATATCGAGAAACAGCAGGTCGGGCTTGTGTTCCGTGACAGCTTTTACGGCGGCGAACCCATTGCCGCATTCGGCGACGATCTCGATGTCCTCCTCACCCCGCAGATATTCGCACAGGAGCTGTCGCGCCAGGTCCTCATCATCCACAATCACCGCGCGGATCTTGGAATTTGCCTGGCGGTGCGACGGCGCCGTCTCCCGCTCCCGTGCGATTCCTTTCAGATCGACCATCAGATCCCGCGCCGACTGGTAACGCCGCTCGCGGTCCTTCTCCAGGCATTTGCGGACAATGCGGTCGAGATCCTCCGGCACCTCGTAGTTGAAGCGCGCGATGGCCTCCGGCTGAGCTTCGAGAATGCGCGCGATCGTTTCCGACGGACTCGACCCTTCGAAGGGCATGCGGCCGGTTGCCATCTGGTACAAGACCACGCCCAGGCTGAAGATGTCGGTACGATGATCGACGGGCCGGCCCAGCGCCTGTTCGGGGCTCATGTAGGCGACGGTTCCGATGAGTTCTCCCGCAGCCGAGAGCGTGCGTGTCGCCATCTGGCTGTGAAAGGAAGAGGACGGCCGCTCCATCACCTTGGCCAAGCCGAAATCCAGCACCTTCACGATCCCGCGCGGGGTGATCATAAGGTTGGCGGGTTTGATGTCACGGTGCACGATTCCCTTGGCATGCGCCGTGTCGAGCGCATCCGCGATCTGAGCGCCAATCTGCCCGATGTCGTCCACCGGCAGCGGGCGCCCATCGATCCGCCGGTCGAGCGGTTCACCCTCGATGAACTCCATCACCAGGAAATGGATGCCGTCGGCCTCTCCAATTTCATAAATGTGCGCGACGTTCGGATGATTGAGCGCCGATGCCGCCTTGGCTTCCCGGTCGAACCGTTCCATGCGCACCGGGTCGCGAGCCACCGCGGCGGGCAGAACCTTGAGTGCCACGCTGCGGTCGAGCCGGGTGTCGGTAGCCAGATAGACCTCGCCCATGCCGCCTTCGCCCAGCCGCGAGACGATGCGGTAGTGAGCAATGCTGTCGCCTGAAGCCAGCGCCGTTTCCATGGTCTTCTCGATGTTATCGCTTCGCCACGCAGGGCAGAGACAACGTCACCCGGTAGCGGTCCTTTTCCACCTGAATCTCGATGCGCGCCGCGTTGCCGTAGCGCGCTTCCAGACGGTTGCGCACGTTGGCGAGGCCGATCCCGTTCTTCCGTGTCGAGGGAGCTTCCGGATCGAATGGATTCTCGATGACGAAGCGCAGGTTGTCCGCCGACCGGCGCGCACGTATGGAAATCTCTCCTCCGTCCACTAACGTAGCGATGCCGTGCTTGATGGCGTTTTCGACCAGCGGCTGAACCAGCAAGGGCGGCACCTCGCAATCCCCGCAACTTTCTTCAATTTCCTGTGCCACGCGCAGTCTCTGCCCAAACCGCACCTGCTCCACTTCGAGATAGGTCCGAGTCAGCGCCAGCTCCTCGCTAAACGGAATGGTGACACGCTCGCCCAGCCGCAATGAATTGCGCAAAAAATCCGACAGCCGTATACACATATCGCGCGCGCGGCCGGCATCCACCGCGGTAAGGGCGCTAATGGAATTCAGGCTGTTGAACAGAAAATGCGGATTGATCTGAGCCTTCAGCGCCTTGAGTTCCGCCTCGCGCGCCAGAATCTCGGCCTTGCGCGAGGACTGCACGGCGAGCAGCGCGTAGTGCAGCGCAATGGCCAGAAGGTAGAACAGAATCGACATGCCTGCCAGCACGGGCATCGCGGGCCGGAATCTCTGGCCAAGATCGGGAAAGAAGTCTGAGAAGCTCGTGGCCAGCGTTCGTCCCGCCAGCAGCACCCCGCCGCTCAGAACAACCGCCGCCAGCAAGTGGTTGGTGAGCAGTTTCCAGAGAGGTGTCGAACCCAGCGGAAGGAAACGGCAGGAATACCACGGCGACAGGCAGACGGACGCCAGTAGCAGGCTTAGCGGCACCGTCACGGCCGTGGCCTCTCTCCAGTTGAGGCTAGCGGGCATACTGAGCACAAGTCCCAGCATCAGGCCCAGGGGAATCCATGCCGCCAGGTACAGGATGAAATTGGTCCGGCTGGAGAGGAGCGGATGCATCGCAGTGAGTAGCGGCCGGCTGGCTCAATTCTCGATGCTGACGCCGCCGAATACCGCGTATCCGGTCACCAACAGCTTGGGAGCAGTTACGCCTTCCGTGGGCCGAGGCGGAACGGTCTTGTCCTCGTAGCCGCCGAAGACGCCCATCCCGCGCGTCACCACCTGCCAACTGTAGGGCACTCGTAACTCGATGCCCCCGAATGTGGCGTTGGCGTCGACCACTACTTCTTTGCCGGGGGGAATATTTGCTTCGCGCAGATCCACTTCGATGCCGCCGAATACCGCGATCATTTCACCGCCCTGAAAGTCTTGGGTATTGAGCCTCCGCTTCACACCGCCGAAGGTCGCCCACTCCCTGAGCGTGTCGGCCCCGGAACTGCGGGTCCACCCTTGGTGTCCGCCAATGTCCGGCAAATCTTTGCGCTCGAACGCGTGCAACAGCATCGTAATGCCAACTCCGACCAGCGCAAGGGGCCAGATCAGGTTCCAACCCACATGCCAGACGCCCAGATTGTCCAACAGAAAGAGCACTCCTGCGGCCATCACCATGCCGGCCCACACCCGGCCCCCCGGCCCCTGGCTTTCGAACATCTTCGAGAGACCCACTGCGATCAGCGCCACCGGCCAAAGCCGCCAGATGTCGTAAACGTGAAACAGGCCTAGATTATCCAGGAACAACAGGACGCCGGCCGCGATAATCAAAATGGCGATGATGATTCCGGGTGTGGGAGGGCAGCGGCGCGCACAAATGCGGTCGTGCTTGTCCGCATGCACCCGCTCGCGGATGTCTTGCTCGAGTGATTTGGCGTAGTCGCGTTCCGATTGACTACGTTCATCGCCCCGGTTGTCTGCCATGGGATTATTCTCCTGACTCACGTTTCCCGCCGCCGGCTCCAGTGCAACAACTCAGCGAGCCCAACTGCAATGAGGGTCAGCGGCCAGAGGTCCCACACGTGATCGATCCATACCATACCGAAATTATCCAGAAGAAGTAACACGCCCGCCAAAATCAGCATAAACGCGACCGCCGTTACACCGGCGCCGGAACTTTGCGAACTGGAATGATGCGTCGTCATTGATCTCACTCCAGTTTGGATGTTAGCGCCGCGGCAGCCCGGTTTCCCGCCTTATTCGGCGAGTGGCGTATGGATACCGGCGAGCGCCGAACGGAGTCGGCAGAACTGCCGTCACAACCAGCGCTGAGGGCCCCGCCGGTGTGTCAAGGTTGCAGCGTGAGGGTGGCTTTGCCGGCGGAACCGCTGTAGATCAGCTCGAGTGAATTGATGTGCTCCGTCTTGCCTCGGTATTGGAAGAAAATCAATCCTGCCTGGGGAAGCACGCGGTCTCCCAACGGCAGCGAGGCCTTCTGAGTGCGCTGTGCCATCGCGCGCTGCAACTCGATGGGGATATGCACCACCGGGGGCGGGCTGTGGGAATCGGCCTGACCGCTGCCATTGATGCTGGTTTTCGATTTCGCTGCAGCAGCCGATTCCGGCGGCGCCCATTCGGGATCTTTGAGGGATGAAAGCACCAGCCCATAGGGCTGGCTGCGCAACGGTACCTTCTTCCCATTGATGCGGAGAGAAAAGTCGTCCAGGGAAATCTGGATCCTCGATTCTGGCGGGCCGTACAACCCGGCTTCGACCACCACATAGTCTTCCGTAGAGAGCGGCCCTTCCGCCGTGGTGACGGAGTGTCCCACGAAGTCTGCGGCAATCGTCACCTCGCCCGCTTTGGTTTGGGCCTGATAATCGGTCGGCGCCTGTCTGGGCGGGAGCCCGGGAGCTTCGTTGGGCCGCGCGTCCTTACTTTGCGTGGCTGGTTCCTGTGCGCAGAGGCAGAGGGCGCCGATCAAAACCACGCTGATCCGGACGCCGGTTCGAATAGCATGGGAGAGTCGCATTCCTCCCCACAAGTTAACACAGCAGCCGGTGCCCGGACGCCGGTGCGTCGAGTGCTCGGCTCGTTCACGCACGATGAAACCGTGGGATACTCCCTGCTGGCAAGGAGGAACGCCCCGATCGACGCAGAGGACTTTCGACGGATTGCCCTCAGCCTGGAGGGCGCCGAAGGGCGTTCGCACAGGGGCTCGCCCGATTTCCGTGTGGGTGGCAGGATATTTGCCACCCTCGCCGCCCAAAGTCAGGGCTACGGGAACCTGATGCTCACCCCGGAGCAGCAGGCCGCATTCGTCGAGGAGCTACCGGAGGTCTTCTTACCCGTTGCTGGTGGATGGGGAAGGACGGGAGCGACCCACATCCGGCTCGCCGCGGCGAATGAGGATTTGCTGGCTGGCGCCCTGCGTACGGCGTGGAAGCTCCGAATCGAGAAGAACGCCAAGGGGGGCCGGAAGAGCCGCGCTCCGGCTGAGAAGCTTCAAGTAACGAAGAAAGCCCGCAGGAAACGATGAGGCGGGACCCAATCATGATTTGTCCGAGAGTAGCGCTCCGATTACGATCCCGAGCAGGGCCGCGAGGATCAAGACCGCCGCAATCCGGTTTGTGCGAGGGTGTACTCGCCGGCCGCCAAATCCTCGCCTGCCGTAGTCCTTCCGTACCTTCTTCACTTCCTCGTAGCGCAGCGTCAGCACCTTTTTGAGATCGACCTCGCGAATTGAAAACGAGTCTGCTTCGATACTGCTCAGGTTGCCGTAATATTCACTGCCATCCAGCATGTTCACGGTCAACTTGCCGCCGATGGGTAGGGCCTGTACCTCTGTTCTCACTTGAGCTGCCGAGGAACCAAGTGGCGGCTGCGCGCCTGTTGGTGTTTGCGCACCTCCGGCCGGCATCTGTAGGAAGATTAATGCAGTTGCGACCGAGGACCGGCAGATACTGGGGATCATTCGAGGCTACGGATGGCTCGAACCCTACAGCTTCAGCAATTCCCGCAGCCGCTTGGTCTGCACGCGGCTCACCGGGATCTCGCTGTTCTTCTTGTCATCCATGCGGAGCTGGTAGCTGGACTTGAACCACGGCACCACTTCCTTGATGCGGTTGATGTTCACCAGATACGAGCGGTGCACGCGCCAAAAGGTGTCACGGTCGAGATTCGCCTGCAGGTCTTCGAGGGTGCGGTAGTTGGACTGGCCTTCTACTTGGGCGGCGACGATCGTGATCAAGCCGCTGTCAATGGTGGCATAGATCATATCCTGCGCGTCCACGATGAAGTTGTGATTGTTGGCGCGCACCAGCAGTTTGGTGCGCTGTGGCGTCTGGCGCGGAGGGGACTCAACTTCGGCCTTTTCTTGCCGGTCTTGCGTCACGCGTTTTGCGCGCTCGATGGTTTCGGCCAGCCTGACCCGGTCCAGCGGCTTGAGCAGATAATCCAGGGCCTCCAGGCGAAAAGCTTCAATCGCGTACTGATCGTATGCCGTAACGAAAATGATATGCGGCAGTTCGATGCCGCGCTCGCGTAGCTGGCGGACCACCCCCATGCCGTCGAGACCGGGCATCTGAACATCCAGGAAAACCAGGTCGGGCTCCAGCTTCTGGATGAGATCCACGGCCTCCAGACCGTTGCGCGCGGTGGCCGCAACCTCTACTTCCGGAAAGTCTTGGAGCAGGTACGCGAGTTCTTCGCAGGCCAGCGATTCATCGTCCACAATCAGCGTGGAGAGCGTCGCTGTCGCGCGATCTCGCATGAGTTGGTATTATAACAAATACCTTTCTATCCCCCGGGAGAGTGGCATTGTGTCTGCGCAAGATAACGTTCGTATCGCGCCCGCTGACGGCAAACTGGGCGTGCTGATTCCCGGCATGGGCGCGGTAACGACCACGTTCATCGCCGGCGTAGAAGCCGTCAAGCGGGGTCTGGCCAAGCCCATTGGGTCTGTCACCCAGCTATCCACCATCCGCCTGGGGAAGCGCACCGACGGCCGGTCACCGCTCATCAAGGATTTTGTGCCGCTCGCGTCACTCGAAGACCTCACCATCGGCACGTGGGATATTTTCGAAGAGAACGCCTACCAGGCCGCGCAGCATGCCGGGGTGCTCGAAAAGTCCCTGCTCGATCAGTTGCGCGAGCCCCTGGAGGCCATTTGTCCGCAGCCGGCCGTCTTTGATCACGAATTCGTAAAACGGATCCACGGTCCGAATCTGAAGCCTGAAGGCTCCAAAATGGACCACGCCGAAATGCTGATGGACGACATCCGGAAGTTCCGGGAATCGAGCGGCGCGGCCCGCCTGGTGATGATCTGGTGCGGATCGACCGAAGTCTTCCACAAGCCGGCGGAGGTTCACGCGACGATCCGGAACTTCGAGTGTGGGCTGCAAAAGAACGATCCCGAAATCTCGCCCAGCCAGATCTACGCATACGCGGCATTGAAGTCCGGCGTGCCCTATGCCAACGGCGCGCCGCATCTGACCACAGACACGCCCGCGCTCATTGAACTGGCCCGCGAGCGCAATGTGCCCATCTGCGGAAAAGACTTTAAAACCGGCCAGACGTTTATGAAGACGCTGATCGCGCCGGGATTGAAATCGCGCATGCTGGGGGTCTCCGGATGGTTCTCCACCAACATTCTAGGTAACCGCGACGGCGAAGTCCTCGACGATCCCGGTTCGTTCAAATCCAAGGAAGAGTCGAAGCTGTCGGCCCTCGAACAAATCCTGCAGCCGGATCTTTATCCGGACCTGTACAAGAACATCTATCACAAGGTGCGGATCAACTATTACCCGCCGCGCGGCGATGCCAAGGAAGGCTGGGACAATATCGACATCTTCGGCTGGCTGGGTTATCCCATGCAGATCAAGATCGATTTCCTGTGCCGGGATTCCATCCTGGCGGCGCCGCTGGTGCTCGATCTGGTGCTGTTCATGGATCTGGCACAACGCGCCGGCATGCGCGGCGTCCAAGAGTGGCTGTCGTTCTATTTCAAGGCTCCCATGACCGCACCCGGCCTCTATCCCGAGCACGACATCTTCATTCAGCTCATGAAACTCAAGAACACACTGCGCTGGATGCGCGGGGAAGCATTGATCACGCATCTCGGCCTGGAATATTACGACTGAGGTTTTCGCCCCCCATTCATGAAAGTCCTGGTCATCGGAGGAACACTATTCATTGGCCGGCGGATCGTCGCCGAGTTGCTCAAGGCCGGCCATTCGGTCGCCATTCTGCACCGCCGGTCGCGGCATACCCTGTCGAAACGCGTAGAGAACCTGGTAGCCGATCGGAATGATCCCGCAGCCGTCCGCCGCGTGATCGGCGACCGCCGTTTTGAGGTGGTCTTCGACAACGCCTACGACTGGGAGCGCGGCACCACGGCCGCGCAAGTGGAGGCTACCGCGCTGGCAGTGGGCAATCATCTGGAGCGCTACGTGTTCATGTCGAGCGTCGCCGCGTATGGCGACGGGCTGAACCACTACGAAGGCGATCCGCTCGCGCCCGACAACCATCCCGAGCCTTATGTTCGCAACAAGGCCATGGCCGAGAGGGTGCTGCTGCGCATGCACCGGAAAACCGGTTTTCCGATTGTGACTTTCCGCCCGCCATTCGTCTACGGTCCCGAGAATCCCTTTTACCGCGAGGCCTACTTCTGGGACCGGATGCGCGCCGGCCGGCCCATCATCATCCCCGGGGATGGTACGCGGCTGATGCAGTTTATTCACGTCCAGGACCTGGCGCGCGCCTGCCTGCGCTCCATCGAGGTCGACGAGGCCATCGGCGAGTCCTTCAACATCGCTAATCCAAAACCCGTGACTCAGGTGGAGGCGGTACGCGAAATGGCGCGCGCCGCCGCCAAGAAGCCCGACCTGGTCCGGGTGCCGCGGGAAAGAATCGCGGCCGCCGGTGGAAACCCCATGGGCGCACCCATGTACTTCGGCGAATATCTCGATGTTTCGCCGATTACCGAAAACGTCAGCAAACTGCAGCGGGTTCTGGGCGTAAAACCCATGGCCTTTGAAACCGGCCTGCGGGAAACCTATCGCTGGTATCTGAGACGGCCTCGCCGTAAGCTGGATTTCGCCTTCGAGGACCGGCTCATTGCGGCAGCAGGCGTCCGCCGCGCGGTGTAACGATCTCCTTGAAGATTACGGCTCACGATGAGCGCGGGTTCTACGATGCGTTATATCGAGCGCATGTCCAGGCTTCCGATGACGACCTGCGCATCAGTCGTGAGTGTATGCTCCGGGACCTCGATCAGCCCTCCAGCACCCTCTATGAACGCCGCCGGCTGTACGCCGCCGTGCTCCAGCAACTGTTGTTCGAACCCTTGGCGGGACGTTCGGTGCTCGACTATGGCTGCGGGTTGGGCGAATGGGGGGTGCTGATGGCCACTGAAGGCGCGCGCGTAGCCTTGCTCGATCTCTCATCCGTCGCCGTCCAGATCGGCCTCCGCCGTGCTGCCGCAAGCGGCGTCGCGGATCGGGTGCGCGGTTGTGCCCGGGATGCGGCCGATCTGAGCTGCTTCGCGGATGGCGAGTTCGACCTGATCTATGCCAATGCCGCGCTGCATCACACGCTGAAGTACCCTAACGCGCTCGCGGAACTGGTCCGGGTGCTCCGGCCGGGCGGCAAGCTGCTGCTGGCCGAAACCTACGGCAATAACCGCCTGCTCAACTGGCTCCGGCGGGCGCGCTGGTGGCTGAGCCGCCAGCCGGACGAGGCGGGCGAAGAGATCATCCTCGGCGATCGCGAGCTCGATCTGCTGCGTACCTGTTTTCACCACGTGGAGGCAAGGCCCATGAATCTTTTTGCCATGGCCAAACGGCTGTTTCGCGGGCGATTTCAGTCGCCCCTGGTGCGCGGGAGCCTGCGCTTTCTCGAATCAGTGGATGACCGGCTGCTGCGTCGGATCCCCTCCCTGCGCCGGTTTTGCGGGGAGATCCTGGTAGTGGCGGAAAAATAGGGCCACAGTGGGCCGAATCCGCCCACTTGACGCCCATTTTTTTACAGCAATAGAATTGATATAGTTAAAGTTAAACTAGTTTCAGGAGGCGGCGTGCAAGTGAGACCGGCTCGTCTTTGGATACCCGGCTTAGCTGTTATCGTACTTTTCCCGGTCACGCTCAGCTACGCGGACAAGAAGGACAGTTCGAGCACCGATGCCCAGGGGCAGGGGACTATCGCCAAGCCCCTGAGCGAAAAGGAAAAGAAGAAGCGCGAAGCCAAGCTGCGCAAAGAGCTCGAGACGCCCTATAAGAAGTGGCTCAACGAGGACGTCGTTTACATCATCACCGATGAAGAACGCCAGGCCTGGAAACGTCTGCAAACCGACGAGGAGCGCGAGCAGTTCATCGAGCAGTTCTGGCTGCGGCGCGACCCCACACCCGACACCGTAGAGAACGAGTTCAAGGAAGAGCACTACCGGCGGATCGCGTACGCCAATGAGCGCTTCGCTTCGGGAATTCCCGGATGGAAAAGCGATCGCGGCCGCATCTACATCATGTACGGTCCTCCGGATGAGATCGAATCGCATCCCTCCGGCGGCAGCTACGAGCGGCCCATGGAAGAGGGCGGCGGCGAAACATCCACCTATCCGTTCGAACAATGGCGCTATCGCTATATCGACGGCATCGGCAACAACATCATCCTGGAATTCGTCGATCCCACCATGAGCGGCGAATACCGCTACACCATGGACCCCTCGGAAAAAGACGCGTTGCTGTATGTGCCCAACGCCGGTTTGACCATGATGGAACAGATGGGCATGGCCAGCAAGACGGACCGCTTCAACCGCACCGACGGCACGCACTTGGGCACCGCCTTCGGCGGCACTCCCGCCAGCATGGATGAATTTGAACGTCTGGAACGGTTCGCCAAGATTCAAAAGCCGCCAGCGGTTAAGTTCAAAGACCTGGAAGCCGCGGTCACCACGCACATCACGTTTAACCTGCTTCCCATGAAGGTGCGGGCCGATTTCATCAAGGTCACCAACACTTCCGTGCTGACCAACATCACGATGCAGTTTGAGAACAAAGATCTGCAGTTTCAGATGAAAGACACCGTGCAAAAAGCAGTGGTCAATATCTATGCGCGTATCACCACCCTGTCACGCCGCGTGGTCAACGTTTTCGAGGACACGGTGTCGATTGAGTCGCCGGCTGAACTGTTGGCGCAGATCATAAAGAAACCGAGTGTGTACTGGAAGTCCGTTCCTCTGGCGCCCGGTATGTACCGGCTGAATGTGGTGGCAAAGGATGTCATCGGCGGCAACATGAACAACTTCGAGGTGGCCCTGAATGTCCCGCATTACGACGACGAAAAGCTTGCGTCCAGCAGCCTCATCCTCGCGGATGTGATCGAAAAGGTTCCCACCCGCAGCATCGGCTCGGGCCAGTTCGTGGTCGGCACTTCCAAAGTGCGGCCCCGGCTGTCCGATACGTTCAGGCAGGATGAAAAGATGGGTATCTACCTGCAGCTCTATAATTTCGGCCCGGATGAGAAGACCCAGAAGCCCAATGGAATCGTCGAGTACGAAGTTGTGAAGAACGGTACAAATGAGAAGATCTTCGATTTTAGCGAAGAACTCGCCAAACTGCCGGACGCCTCCTCGCAACAAGTAACAATTGAGAAGCTCCTGCCCCTACAAACGCTGAAACCGGGGCAGTATACTCTTAAGATGAAGGTGACCGATAGGAACCGGAATCAGACGTTAACACCCACGGCCACATTTACGGTAACCTAAAGGGTATCCAGGATATTGCCTGAAGGCAATGGATGAAGGATCACGGCAGATGAGACCGTTTGCCCCAAGGGTCGGGTCTCCCAAAGCAGCCGCTCTCCTCGTGGCTGGGATTCTATCCATTGCTTCGCCTTCCTTTGCCGTCGCTCCGGCGAGACTCTCGGGCGCCATTACCGGCCAGGTGCGTGACGGCGTCGGCATCCCTCAGATGGGGGCTACCGTCCTGCTGTTTACTCACGAGGACCGCCTCTTCGCCCGTGCGTTGACGGACGCGAACGGCGCTTTTTCTTTCCTGAGTCTCATGCCGGATGTTTATTCCATGCGGGTCACCCTGCGCAGTTTTGCGCCCGTGTTCCGCAACAACATTCAGGTTCAGCCGGGCATGCGCAGCTTCTTGAGCGTCAACCTCACCACGTTGTTCAGCACCATTCAATTGGTGACGCCCCCTGAGGGCGAGCGCGCCCTGATGACCGACGATTGGAAATGGGTCCTGCGAAGTGCCAGTTCGACCCGGCCGATCCTGCGCATCCTGCCCAATTGGAACCCCGGCGATCCCGATCGTCCGGAGCGGCGTAGCACAGCCGTATTCTCCGAAACGCGCGGCCTGGTAAAGCTTTCGGGCGGTGATGGCGGGCAGGTTTCAGGTTTCGGCAATGAAGCTGATCTTGGCACTGCATTCGCCTTCGCAACTTCCCTGTTTGGCAGCAATCAGGTGGCGGTAAGCGGAAACCTTGGGTACATGGCGCAATCGGGAATGGCCTCAGCGGGCTTTCGAACCAGCTACGCGCGCGACCTGGGGCGGGTGAGCCCTGCGGTGTCGCTGACCATGCGCGAGACTTTCCTGCCCCGCTTTGCGGAAGCGTTCACGGGCGGGCCCGCCGTGGGCGATCTACCGCCTCTACGCACCATGTCCATTAACGTCGGCGATGAGGAGCAGATTTCCGACGCGCTGCGAGTGCAGTACGGTTTCTCGCTCGATTCGGTTTCATTCCTCGACCGGCTGCATTACTTCAGCCCTTATGCCCGGCTGGACTACACCTTGCCCGATGCCAGCAAGCTGGACATCGCCTACACCTCTGGGAACGCGCGGCCGGACCTCGGAGCCTCCCCGGCCGCGGCCGATTCGGAACTGCAGCGCGATATCCAGGCGCTCTCCATTCTGCCCCGGATTTCGCTGCGCGACGGTCGTGCCAAAGTGCAGCGCGGCGAGGATATGGAGATCGGGTATTCGCGCAAGATGGGTTCGCGCACGTATCGTGTTTCCGGATATCGCGAGCGCGTGACCAACGCCGCCTTGACGATTTCCGGCCCCGCTTCCGGACTGTTTGCGTCGGGCGACCTTCTGCCGGATATGTTCTCCGACAGTGCGATCTTCAACGCCGGCGAGTTTCAGACCCTCGGCTACACGGCATCGGTGACGCAGAACCTGGGCGACAATTTTAACGTCACGGTGATCTATGGGTCGGTCGGGGTGCTGGCGCCAAGGTCAGATGAGCTGACGACAGACAATCCGGAGGAGTTGCGCTCCTTGATCCACGCCAGCCGCCGTAATGCCGTTACCACGCGCGGCACGGGAACCATTTCCAAGAGCGGTACGCACTTCATCGCCAGCTATCAGTGGATAGACCAGCGCGCCATCACTCCAGGTCCCATTTACACCACGCAGCCCTTGCGGCCCGAGGCCGGGCTGAACATTTACGTCCGCCAGCCGATCCCCACCTTTTTCTCGCTGCCGTGGCGTATGGAAGCCACCGCCGACCTCCGTAACCTGCTGGCTCAGGGTTATCTTC
The DNA here is from genome assembly GCA_020073305.1 of Terriglobia bacterium. Lineage (GTDB taxonomy): Bacteria > Acidobacteriota > Terriglobia > Bryobacterales > Bryobacteraceae > QHXW01. The sequence continues at coordinate 135,025 of JAIQFK010000004.1, read as the reverse complement.
CGCTCTCGCTCGCCAACGGGCAACAGTTGCTCCTGGTGCAAACCCCGCGCAGCGTTCGCGGCGGCGTGAACTTTATCTTCTGATCTTCCTGGTTTACCCGCGCACCTGAATCACAGCCGCACCCCGCACTTCATCGTTTTTCAACGCATTGAGAGCCCGATTGGCCTCCGCGAGCGGGAAGACCCGCACCTGGGTACGAACCGGAATCTCCGCCGCCACGCGCAGGAAATCCTCGCCGTCCTGGCGCGTGTTGTTCGCTACGCTGCGAATCACACGCTCCCAATACAGCAGGTCGTAATCCATGGCTGGAATGGTGCTCATGTGGATGCCAGCCAACACCAGCGTGCCGCCCTTCCGGAGCACCTTCAACGCCGCCGGCACCAGCTCGCCCGCGGGCGCGAAGATGATGGCGCTATCCAGTAGTGTCGGAGGGCCGTGGCCGTTCGCCTTCCCGGAGCCTGCCCACGCAGCCCCCAGATCCAGCGCCAGCCGCTGGTGTGCCGCGTCGCGCGTGAAGGCGTAAACCTCAACGCCCCAGTGGCGCGCCACCTGGATGGCCACGTGCGCCGCGGCGCCAAATCCGTAAAAGCCCAGCCGCCCTCCTGGCCCTATCCCTGACAGTCGCAGCGCGCGGAAGCCAATGATCCCGGCGCAAAGCAGCGGGGCGGCATCGAGATCGCTGAACGACTCAGGAATGGGATAGACAAATGCCTCGGGCGCAAGCGCGTATTCCGCATAGCCGCCATCCACTACGTATCCCGTGAACGTGGCATGCTCGCAGAGATTCTCCTGCCCCGCGCGGCAGTATTCGCACACCCCGTCGGTCTCGTGCAGCCAGGCGATCCCCACGCGGTCGCCTACGCGGAACCGGCGTGCGCCCTCGCCTCTCTGCTCGATCACGCCCACCACCTGGTGGCCGGGAATCAGTGGCGATTTGCGCGGGGAGAGTTCGCCCTCCACCACGTGCAGATCCGTACGGCACACGCCGCACGCGCTGACCCGCACCAGCACCTGGCCCGCTGAAGGCACGGGCATCGGGACATCCGCCAGCACCAAAGGATTGGTGCTCACTGGCGCGGGCGCGCGTAGCAGACACGCTTTCACAAATTCCAGCTTGACAAAGCTTCCAGATCCCAGCCGGCCTTTTCGGAAACGGAAACGTGCTCACCCGCATAAACGCCGCGCACCGCGCCGGCATCCATCCGGTTATCGCCGGCGTCCACGGTTCCAGCAAGCCTCACGCGGCGGGGCGCGACCGTGGCCACTACATCCGGCAGGTCGGTGTGCCGCAGCAGGTCCGGCACGAAATTGGCGAAGCTGTGATCGTAGATCTCGGTATCTACAATGCTGCGGAACGAGACCAGTCCCCGCTCCAGGTAAAGCTCGGCGATGTTCTTATCGAGCGCGGCGGCAAAGATCGCGGGCACGGTCATCTTGCCGCGCGCCGCCACCACCACGGGCCGCGACCCCAGCGCGGGATGCCTGCGTAACCCGGCCGCCACGGCCAGGATGTCGGCCACGCGCTGCCCGAGAAGCGGGCGCCCGAGAATCAGCGAACCCCAGGCGTAGTTTTCTTCGTTCTCGTGCGAGCGCATTTGAGCCGGATTGCCCCGCCCGAATTCCGGCGCCAGATCGCCGACGCCGCGCAGGTCCGCCGCGCACACCGCATATCCGCGCTCCGCCAGCGCCTGGTACAGCCCCTCTTCATGCCAGTTGTAGTTCCGGCCCGAAGCCTCGAGGATGACCACCACCGCCTTGGCTTGGACCTGGCCTCGCGGCAGGAACAGCCAGCCGGGAACCCACACCTTGGGCGCGGAAGCCACTTCCACCGCTTCCACGTCCACCGTGCGTGAAGGCACGCGCCGCAGGGTGGTCATCGGCGGCTCGCTGGTCACCGGCACCCCCAGCAGCACCCTGAGGTCAGCAGGGGTCTTCTCCACGGCTCGCGATTTGTTCATTGCGAACGGTGTCGTCCCTCCAAATGTCCGCACCACGTTGCCGGATTCGGCGACCCACAGCGTTTTATCCGGCTCGGGCATGGTGGGCGGTTCTTCCTCGACGCGCTGTTCCTGCCCCTTGAGCCAGCGGTTGAACCAGTTGTAAACGGCAAGCCGCGTGTCGTACTCGAGCCCGTGCGGCAGGGGCGTGTCCACCCACTTCACGCGATCGCCGTGGCCCAGCACCTCATACACTCTCTGGAGCTTCTGAAATTCTTCCCAGCCGCTGGTAATGTATTCGGGCGAGTACGTGCCGAAGAAATCCTTGTCGCTCACGCTGACGAGCAGCGGTTTGGGCGCAAACGGGTACATCGTGTCCCAGCGGTCGAACCCCACCGGACCCGAGCCCACGAAATCCTGTTCCGCATCGTCGGTGGAACCGGGCGGAATGAAATTGGCGCACGCCACGTTCTCCGTATTGCCGCTGCACTCGACAGCGGCGGCGAGACGGTCATCCGCGGCCATCAGCGCCATGGTTTGCGTGGCGCCGCCCGACTGGCCCGTGCTGCCGATGCGCTTCGCATCCACCATGGGCAGCGAGGCCAGATAATCCAGGCTGCGGATCGCATCCCACAACTGCATGCGCGCGCAAGTGTCTCCCACGAGCAGCATCTGCTTTCCCGGAACCGTGTGTTCGTCATCCGACGAAGGGAGACGCGTGTGCGCACCTGACGCGTCCGGGTAATAGATGCGCTCGCCTTGGCCCATGGGATCGAACGCCAGCACGACGTATCCGAGCCGCGCCAGACCCTGGCAGCAACGCTGGTAGGAGGCATACGCCTTCCCGTTATTGGAGTGCCCCATCTGGAACAACACCGCCGGATACGGCGCCGTGCCTGACGTCGGAATGTAGAGGTTCGCGGGGATATGAAATTGCGGCCGGCTCTGGTACAGGATCTTCTCCACCCGGTAGCCGGCGCGTTCGAACGAGCCGAGTTTCTGAGCCTCAAGCGGCGTGCGTTCCAGTTCGCCGCCGGCGAGTTTCCACAGTGTTTCACGCACCCACTGCTGCCGCGTCCGAATCGCTTCGGGCGTTTTCAAACGCGCGATTTCGCGATTGCGGCGCCGGTACGCCTGTTCCGCCAGGTCGCGCAGATAATCCGGAAGGCAGCGCGGATAATCGCGATACGCCACACCCGGAAACGATTTTTGGGCGAACGCAGGCAGCCGCAGAAATGCGCCCGCCGCGGGTAGGGCCAGCAGATGTCTTCGTGTCATCTACCCATACAATGTATCGCAGGCCCACGGCCGTTTTGAGGAGATGAGAAGTTTGAAAGGAAGCGGCTTACCGGTCCACGCTGGCGTAGTACCCCGAGCGCGTGCGCACGGCCGGATCGCCCGCCGCGTTCACCGTCACCCGGATTCGGCGGAAACTTCCGTCCTGCGCCAGATTCGTAGGCGTATACCCGAGGATGTATTGGTTGCGGATTTCGTGTGCCACCTCGTGCGTGATCCCATCCACTTCGGAAAGTTCTTTCGGGTACCACACCTGGCCACCGGTGGCGAACGTCAAGGCATCGAGCGCGTGCTTGGCGCGTTCCGCTTCGCGCGGCTCATCGTCGCTCAGCAGGCCGACGCCGTATATGATCACTCCATTTTGCTGCGCCGACTGAATCAGGTGATCGAGCGTCTCCACGCTGGCATTGTCCTCGCCGTCGGTGACCACCAGCAGAATCTTCTTCTCTTTCTTACCCCCGTGCCGGAGATGTTCGATCCCCATGCGCAGCGAATCCCGCATGGCCGTATCCCCGCGGGAGTTGATGTTCTTGAGCGCAGCCGCCAGCGTGTCGATGTCGTTGGTGTAATCCGCCACGATCGAGGTTTCTTCATTAAAGTCCAAGATGAACACCTCGTCCTCCGGATTCGATGCCTTCACCAGGGCCAGCGCGGCCGACGCCACTTTTGCGCGTTTGTCATGCATGCTGGCGCTGTTGTCGATCACCAGGCCGAGGGACACTGGAACGTCCTCATGGCGGAACATGGTGACTTCCTGTTTCACGCCGTTCTCGTAAACCGTGAACGCACTCTGCGGCAGGTTCAAAACCAGATGGCCCGCTTTGTCCACCACCGTGGCATGCAGGTCCACCAGCCGGAGATCCGTGCGAAACGTGAAGGTCTCAGGCTCGGATACTTTGGCGTCCGCCGATTGCGCGTAAAGCGAACCGCACACCAACGCGACGGCCAGCAGAGTGACGCTGCCTAGACGGCGTAATGACAATCGCATCCCCACTTCTTCCAAGAATAAGGACGCAAGCCTTCGAGCGCAAGTTTCCCAGGGTTAATAACAGGAATAGCGTCCGGTAAAGTACACCTTGGCAACACGCCGTTCTAAAGGACTTCGATCCGGCGCAGCGCCAGGCCGAGGTCGCGCGCGTCGGTGCTCGCGCCCTGCAAGGACGGGCGGAAGACGTGCTCCGTTGAAAACCCCACGTGTAGAAACGGAGCTTCCGGGAAAATGGCGAACTTCTGATCGAAGCTCAAGAATTCAGTTGAATCGTTGCGGAGTTCGCCGACCGGCGAGCGGTTGCACGTCACCGTGACGGAGTTGCCGTGGCCGCCGGGAGCATGCGGAAGAGTACCCACGACGCGAATCCACTTTCTCCCTTCAGGATTGCTCAAGGCAAGCAACGCGTGTTTTCGGCTCCAGATCAGGTCGGCGCCTTCGTGCGCGTGCCAGCCCCGCAAAAGTTGCGCGCTCATGCCATCCCTCACGGCAATAGAAGAGGTCCAGTCACTGGGCAGGTACGCCAGTTTCCAGACGCAATTCCGGCATTGGGAAGATGGATCCGTTACATACTTGCGGCGGAACGTCCGGTACGCTTCACTGTGCCAGATATCGCGCAGCGATTGTTGACGGAGGTCGCCGAGCGGAATCTCGTCCAGCACTTCACATACGACCACCTGGCCGCTTGCCAAAACGTGCATGCTTTCGAACGGTGACTGGTCGCAACTAAACAGCCGTGCTTCCTGCGGCAAAGGCGGGGCGAAATAGGTCGGCGCGTGGCTCAAGCGGGGATGCGGATCGATGTCCGGGTTCAGGACGTTGACCGCGAATCCAGGATGCGCGGCTTTGACCGCGGCAACGGATTGCCGGAGTGTTTTTTTGAATCCGTCGCGCAGATTGTTGCCCGCCAGCTCGCGAGAGAAATCGTGCGGAACCAGGTGCCGACCGATGATGGGATGAACGGAGATTTCCTGCACTCCCACGCTCCGGGCGTATTCGACAACCTTCGAAAGCTGGTCGATATTCTCGTGCATGGCGACGAAGCAGAAATCGAGCCGGGGCTTCTGAAGCCCGCGCGTTGCTTTGAATTCCAGGAAATCGTTGACGCGCTGCTGGAGAAGGTCGAGCGATCCGAACTGGTAAATATCCTGGTATTGCCGCGGATCCATCGTGTGCAGCGAAACCGCGAGACGGTCCAGGCCGCTGTCGACGATGCCTTCCAGCAACGGCTTGGAGACGGTCGAAAAAGCGGTCACCACTTCCGTTAGTGCTCCCGTTCCGACCGCCAGCCGGATGGCTTCGAGCAACCGAGGATAGTAAATGGACTCGCCCGAATAATTCAGGCCGATGAAGTCGGGCGATTCCAGCTCGTCGATCAGACGCTGGTAGATTGCGAAATCGAGGTTGCGCCCCGCTCCAAACCGGCTTTTACGCGTGCAGAAAATGCAATCGAAGGGACACTTCGAGGTCAACTCGATCCACAGGATCTTCGGCATGGGAGCCGTCACGTAATCGGGATCGATCGTAAAACGATCGAATGTGGACGGCGACGGAGCCGGTCTGGCGGTCCACGGGAGAATCTGCGCGAGTCGCATAGCCGCTTACTTCCGGGACTCGTGCCCCAACACAGGGTGCGGCCGGTAACCTTCCTCGAGGCGCCGGACTTCGTCCGGTTCCAATGAAAGATCCACGGAAGCGGCCGCTTCGTCCACGTGTTTGGGTTCCGTCGCGCCCAGCACCGGCGCTGTGACTCCGGGCTGGCTCAACAACCACGCGAGCGCGATCTGGGAGGGAGTCACGCCCCGGGCTCGCGCAACATCCGCCGTACGCCGTGCGATTTCGAAATCGCACTCCTGATAATAGAGGCGCTGCGAATATTCGTCGCTTTTCGCTCGCACGGTTTCGACCCCGCCCTGGCCTTTCCATTTTCCGGCGAGCAGACCCCGCGCCAACGGGCTCCAGGGCAGCACGGCAATGCCTTCGAGGCGGCACAACGGCAACATTTCGCGCTCTTCTTCACGGTAGATCAGGTTGTAGTGGTTCTGCATGGAAACGAAACGCGTCCACCCGTGCCGTTCACAGGCATGAAGCGCCTTGGAGAACTCCCAGGCAAACATGCTCGAAGCGCCCAGATAGAGCACCTTGCCGGCGCGGACGAGATCGTTCAGGGCTTCGAGGGTTTCTTCGATGGGCACTTCATAGTCCCAGCGATGGATTTGATACAGATCGATGTAGTCGGTGCCCAGCCGCCGCAAAGAAGCGTGCACGGCATCGAAAATGTGTTTGCGTGAGAGGCCGCGATCGTTGGGTCCAGGCCCCATGGGACCGTTCACTTTGGTTGCGATTACGACCTGATCGCGGGTGGCGAAGTCGCGCAACGCCCGGCCCAGGATCTCCTCGCTCAATCCGGTCGAGTAGACGTCGGCGGTGTCGAAGAAATTGATGCCCAGTTCCAGCGCACGTTGCACGATGGCCCGGCTCGGTTGCTCCGGCAGCGTCCACGCCTGCCATTGCCGGCTGCCAAATGACATCGCGCCGAGGCAGATGGGCGACACCTTCAATCCGGCGCGTCCCAGCGTGACGTACTTCATCGAGTGAGACGGGGACGGCGTTTTTGCCGCGCCGAAGAAGCCCTTCATGGTTCGCCACATGCCGAGACGGCCCGCCAGACCGCAGCGCTACGAGCAAGGTACCACACTGTTGTAGCGTAGGAAGAAGATCGAAGGGGCATGCCAGGGAAAACTGCCGTTAGGAAACCGGCGTTCGGCCAGATCCGTGAGCAACTCACGCGATGGCTTCTATCCGGCAATGCGCAGGTGCGAAGCGGGCCGGAATCCGGCGGTGTCTTGGGCTGGTTTGACGAGGCGGCGCCTCAGCCATTCCTCTATCCTGAGGCCACCGGTTACTATCTGACGTTCCTCGCTTTCCTGGCTCATCAAGGTTTGGGGTCGGACGACATCCGGATTTATGCGCAAGGGGCTGCCGAGTGGCTTTGCCGCCGATGTACGGCGGGAGAACTGCAACCCGCGCGCGTGTACGTGAATGGTGACCAGGGCTCGGATTGGCGAAGCGGTTATTCTTTTTCCTTCGACCTCGCGATGATGTGGCGCGGCATCACGTTAAGCCGGGCGGTGCTGCTGGCGCCTGCGCTCGCCGACCGGGCATTGGCCGCGGTGGAGCGCCATCTCGCCCGATTCGTTCCATCGAGAGGTGAACTGCGCGCCAGCATCCCCTTGATGGCCCGCCCTAATGAGGTATCCTGGGCCAGCCGCTCCGGACCCTATCAAACGAAGTGCGCGGCTGCACTTTTGTTTTCGGGCGCGAGCACACCGGAGATGCTGCGATCGCCCGCGGAAGCCACGCTAGCGCGATTTTGTCAGTGGTCGCCGGAAACGTTCCAGCCTGAGCTGCTGCACCACGATCTCTATTTTGTGGAGGGCTTGTTGATGGCCGGTGTTGCGGAGCAGAACGAAATGTACCTGGGTCACGCGGCTGCTGCGCTCGAGCGCCTGGTGATGGCGCACCGGTCGTGGCTCTGGGATGAAGCTTCGGTTTTCGCACGGTCAGACGGGCTCGCGCAGATTCTGCGGGCCGGGTGTTTGCTCCATGCCGCAGGCTATCTGCCCGAAGACCCCTGGAGTGAGCTTCTTCCTCGCCTGGCTTCGGTGCTGTCGGGATATTGCGGTTCGGACGGCGTCATGTATTTCCGCAAAGACAGCGCCGGGTGCCTGGAGCACGTCAACGTCTGGAGCGGCCTCTTCGCCGTCCAAGCTCTGTGGTGGTATGGCCAATGGGAAGAGTCGAGGTTGTCGATTGAGTCGGCGGGCTGGCTGATCTAGGAGCAAATGCCACAACGGGAGCCGAAGCCGGTCGCACTCTGGCGTTTCGGGCTGCTGCTGGCGGCGATGCGGTTGGGCGGGATGCTTGAGGTTGTGCTCAAGCCATTCCCGCGGAAGATTCGCCGGTTGCCGGGATGGCGTCCCGGCATCAGCATCGTGATTCCCGAGCGCGGAACGCCCGACGTGCTCGAACGCACCATCCAGGCGGCGACCGAAGCAGCCGAGCATCTGGGCGAAGAGTCCGAATTCATCATCGCCGTCAACGGCGCGCCGCTCTCGGCCTATGCACAGCTCCAGCACCGTTTCCCGCAGGTGCGATGGCTACACAGCGAAAGGCCCCTCGGCTTCAGTGGCGCCATCGAGTGGGGTATCAAAGAAGCCCGATTCGATTGGGTCTACCTGCTCAATAGCGACATGTTCCTGGCGGCAGATGCCCTCGTCGAACTGATGCCATGGCGAGCCGCGCACGTTTTTGCCATCGCCTCCCAGATCTTCTTCGCGGATGCGAGCCGGCGGCGGGAGGAAACCGGTTGGACTGGATTCCGGGTGGAAGGAGGTCTGGTTGAAATCTTCGACGTGCCGCCGGAAGATGCCACGACAGTCCGCGGCCACCTATACGCGGGTGGGGGTGCATCGCTGTTCCGCCGTGAACTCCTCTTGCGCTTTCTGCCGCGTTCGCATCCCTACAACCCGGTTTACTGGGAGGACGTCGAGTGGGGCGTCCGCGCCTGGCAGGCGGGCTACGAAGTTCTCTTTTGCCCCACTTCCCACGCCACGCATCTTCACCGCGCAACCGTCTCTCGAGTTTTCTCCAAAGGCGAGCTGGAGCGAATCCTGTGGCGGAATCAGCTTCTGTTTTCGATGCGCAATGGCTTCTTGCGGAGGTCCCGCTGGACGCTCGTCGGTGGACCAGCGGGCGGTTGGGATGCGGCGACGCGACGGGACCTAACGCGCATACGCCAAGCCTTGAGCCTGGTAAGGGCCTGGTGGACGAGAGCCCGGTCGCCTGCACGGTCTGTCGATCTGGAACGAGTTCACCGGAAGTTTTATCTGCAGCCCCCGCAGGCCGGGCGGAGCACCGTGATTGTGGTTTCGCCGTTTGCCGTCTATCCGCCCAGCCACGGGGGCGCGCGGCGAATCGCGAACTTGCTGCATCATCTGGCCCGGGAGTTCAACATCGTTCTGTTGAGCGATGAAGAGTCGCTCTATGATGCGTCGGCAATGAGGAAAGGAACCGGCCCGATTGCGGTTCACCTGACGGCTAGCAGCCGGGCGGACGCGCCGGGCGTGCCGCAGCGCATCGCTAGAATCCGTTCGCATTCCCACGCGCGAATCCAGGCGGAAACCGAACGGCTCGCCGCCAGCTACGGTGCGGATCTCGTACAGATTGAATACGTCGAGCTGGCCGCGCTGATTGAGAAACAAAAGACTCAAATCCCGTGGTGTATCACGCTGCACGACGTGCTCCTCTCAGAAACCGGCGAATCGGCCGAGGATCAATTTGAGAGCAGACTGATTGCTCAGTACGACGCCGTAATCGCGTGCTCTCGAGAGGATGCCGCCCTGGTGCGGCACAAGCGTCTGGTGGTGGTGCCCAATTCGGTTATGGCCCCGGACCGTTACGTCCCCTCGCGAGGCAGCCGCAGGCTGCTTTTCACCGGCCCGTTTCGCTACCAACCGAACCTGGCCGGCATCCTGAGCTTTCTTGAAACCGTTTATCCCGCTCTGTGCCGCGAAATTCCAGATGTCGAGCTGTGGGTGCTGGGCGGGCGCAATGCAGGCTCCATCGCCCGGCAGTATGCGAACTTCGATCAGCCGGGCGTTCGAGTCGTGGACCATGTGGACGATGTCGCGCCCTGGCTGGAGGCCTGCGCCCTGACCATCAACCCGCTCACGGGCGTTCGCGGATCCAGCATCAAGCTGCTTGAATCAGTCGGGTTCGGCCGTGTCTGTGTTTCCACCGAGGAAGGCGCGCGCGGATTTCGCGATCTTCGCTCGGATGCGCTGCTGATCGTTCCAAAAGTCGAACATTTCCTGTCACCGCTTCACGAACTGCTTCTCGATGAGGAGCGGCGGCTCCTCCTGGAAAAGCCCGACAAACAGGTGTTGGCATCCATCAGTTGGGACCGGGCCGCGGTGATTCAGACCGATCTCTACCGCGAGCTGCTGCGGGCTACCAACTGATGGCCGCGATCGAGTAGACCTTGACTGGCGGCACCGAGAACGTGACGGCCGAGGCCTCGTTCTTCAACTCGAGGACTTGCGGCTGTTCTACGTCCGGCGAAATCAGACGAACTTCCTTTGCCGGCGCCGGCACATGGCACCTCACTTCGACCAGCCCACTCGGGGTTGCGGCGCGGGCGCCGTAATTCACCAGGTGCAGCATCATGCGGCGCTTGTCCGGCTGGGAAACCACGTTCGCAACCAGATATTCCGGCCCGCTGATTCGCACCGCGAGATCCCCTTTCGCAACCCAATCAATCGCGTTGGCGAGATCTTGCCAATTCTTTGGCCGTTTCCAGAAGCGATTCTCAATGCGGAAATAGTTCACCATCTCGGGCATGGGGCCATCGAATTGTAAGGCGGGCAAATACACCGAGCGCCCCTGTCCGACTTCCTTCCGCACGGGCTGGCCTGACCTTTCCGCGCGCCCGACACGCTCTTCGTACCCTCGCGCCCGCGGTTGCCCGTCAATGAGGTCTTCGAGACCCGGCTTCACGCGCACCCGCCGCCATTCGTCGTAGAGCCCTGCCTGGCCGATGGCAATCAGGCCTCCGCCGTTCTGAACGAACCGGCGGATAGACGCCAGTTGCGAATCGGACAGGCACTCCGAGTCCGGCAGCACGAGCATGCGGTACTTCGAGAGGTTGGCGAGGTGCTCGTCGAAAATCAAGTCGAACGGAATCCGCGCCTGGATCAACGCCTGCTCCGCCAAGACGGCGCTCAATTGCGCGCTGGCGTTGTTGTAAGTGATCGACGCACACGACCGCAAGAGCCCTACGTCCGCAAGGTCTTGCGTGTTGGTGAAAAGGTCGCGGTTGCGGCGGTAGAACGCGATATATCGGAGGATATGCGGTCGAAGCGGATCTTCCCCGCAGTAGCCGATGGTCTGGTTGAAGGCGAGGCACTCCGCCGCCTCGAGCGGATGCCCGGCAATGTAAGCCAGCAGGATGTTGCCGAACGCCCGCGCGAGTTTGTAACTGCGGATCTTGGTGATGAGCCGGCCATCCGGAGTTACACCGGGCGTGTTCTCTTCTTCGGTCCAAAAAACCTCTGTGGACTTCAGAAAGCGAGTATGGTCGAGACCGGCTTCCCACGCGCGGTTGGCGCCTGTGATGCCGTGCGGATTGCACTCGATTGCCACTTCCGGATTCATGCTCTTGGCGTATTCCCCCATTTGCCGGAGCGCACGCGCCATCACTTGGCACCGGAAATCCACCCATTCCTGAATCGCCGGATCGAAGATGATCTGCATCCGCTCCGGACGATTCTCCTTGTTCCACTGGGGTGGAGTTACGAAATCCACGTTCTCAAATCCGAACCGCTCCTTCCGCTTCGCTGGGGAATACTTCTCCCGTAAATAACGGCGGAATCCGTCGACGCAGACCGGGCAATGGCAGGAATCCGGCTCGGGATTCAAGTCGAAATTGTCGAAGTGGATGAAGTCCGTCTTCACTTCCTCGACCGCATAGCGCACAATTTTTTTCAAATAGTCCAGGTAATGCTGGTTCGCAAAGCACGGTCGATACCGGAACGACTGCTGGTATCCGTAAACCAGCAGGATCGGGTTTCCGGAAATATCACGCTGGATCCAGTCCTTGGCGCGCGGCTCCTCGGCGAAGAAGGTTTCGTACATCAGGGTATTCCACTGGATGTAGCTGTCCACCTTCAGGCCGTTGCGATGCGCGATCTCCGCCACGCGGCGCGCATCCTCCATCTCCGGCTTCTCAGCTTCCATGCCGAAGCCCTTATAGAGATGCGTGTGGAAGACCTCCACGCCCTGCGATTTGAGCCGGCGAATCACTTCTTCGCTTTGGGCGCGCTCGTAACTCTCGCGGGCATCCTCGCGCTCGCCTCCGCGGCGCACCGTGAACAGATACCCTTCGTGTGAGCCGCCGGCATCAATCAGACCGTTTTCCAGCCAATGCGCTTTCGGCAGACCGCCCAACGCATCGCGCACGCCCTCGACTCTCGTTTGCGCCGCCAGCAGTGGCGTCGACAACGCCGAACCTAAGAAGCTTCTCCGGTTCATGGTGGTTACTCCGGATAATAGAGATATAACTTCGACTTACGCTCGCTCTGGCCTAGATACAACGTGCCATCGGCCCCGATCGCGACGGCATCGATCACGTACGCCTGCCAGGAATAATAGGGACGGTGATTGACGTCCACCATCCCGAGCATTTGATAGGCGCCGCGCGCAGGATCGTACGAAAACAGCCGCGCCATCTCATCATCGTCGCCTCCGGCGCCGTACAACTTGCCGTTGCGCGCAAACGCGAGCCCTCGAATGCGGTATTGGTTCAGCGGCTTGCCAAGATTTTCGAGGGCTAACGATTTAGGATCCAGCCGGAACAAGTAACCGTCGGAAGTCCCGCCGTAGAGAATATCCTTCGATCCCTCAGCCCAGCAGTCGAGGCGATTATAGGGCTCTCGCCCAGCCACGGTCGGCGCCGTCAGACGCAGCCATTCCAGTTTGCGCGTCTCGGGATCGAAGCGAAAGAGGGCGCCGTGGTCGCCTGAGCCGTAGACCTTGCCGTCGGCATCCAGGGCCAAGGCCCGGCCGACGTTGCGGTCCTTCTCGAACTTCTCCCCAGGAATCCGACGCTCTGCCACACCGCCATGAACCGCAAATTTCCCATCCGCAATCGAATAGCTGAAGAAACGCGCCGACGGATAAGTCAGGCCGAAGATCGCATTCCGCTCGCGGTCGATGGCGAGTGTGTAAATCCCGTCGCCCGCCACAGGAATCCCAAGGTCTTCGACGGGGCATTCCGCGTCCATGCGAATCTGCTTCTCCTCGTCTCCTCGCCCCGGCGAATATCGAAGCAGGTGCCCGCCTGCGTAGCCGCTGTATCCTTGCCCATTGTTGTCCACACCGATGCTGCCGCCCACGTAGACGTCACCATTGGCCGAAACGACAACCGACCGGTGCACGGTCGTTGCGCCCTTCAGGTAGCCGAGCGGTTGCACGTATCCATGTTGCGGATACAGAACGAACAGATGGCTGCGCCGCCCGCTGGTGGCGCCGTAAACGGTTCCGTCGGGCGCGACCGCCAGGCTCCGAATGGCAGATTCATCCGGCGGGATCACATCGTTCGGGGGGTAACCCAGATCTCGCAGATCGATGCGCACCTGGCTTACGACCGAGTGATCATAATCCGCCGTCCGTTGCGCGGAGATCACCGCGCAAGCCAGCATCATCAATGCAAGGCCGCGCATAAGCTAGTGGGGCCGAAACATCAGCAAGGCCAAACGGTAAGGCACGCCGGCTACTTTTCCGGCTGCGAGAACGGGCGCGCCCGCATGCGGTCGAACTTCGATCGCGCCGACCAGATAAATCGTTCCGTCCGGACCCGTATCGGCCGCATTGGTTCCGAGCACGCGGCTGCCATCCTCAAGCAGCATTTCACCGAGATCCTGCTTGCGCCCGGTTGCGAGATCGTACGTGATCAGATGAGAAGCCGCCGCGCCCGCGCTCCCCTCGTAATCGAACTCTTTCGCGGCAGCGCCGTAATAGAGTTTGCCGTCATGTCCCAGCGTGAGACTCAGCGTGGCGTAAGGCACATCCCGGCGGTCTTCGAAACCGGGAATCGAGAGCTGGCCCAATCGCCGCACCTCGCCATCGCGCCCGGCATGCGGGTCGAAGGAGAAAAGATTGGTTGCGCTCTCTTCGACGCCATAAAATTTCTTGGCGCTCCGGTCCCACACCACCGTTCGCCATGCCGTCTCCGACTTATCGTAGTCGCGCCCCAGCGAGATGCCCTTCTGCCGGATCGGAACCCGCACTTCCAGTTCGCGAACCGTGTCGCTGCGCGGATCGCATTTGAAAATCTGCCCCTCGCCGAAGCTGCCGTACACGTTGCCCTGGTCGTCGATACCCAGCGTGCGACAGATGGATTCCCAATTGTTGATGCGGCCCAGGTCCACGGTCTTGCGCGCCGTCACATCGTAGTACACCAAATGGCCGCGGGGATGCGTCAGGCCGTAGATCCGGTTGAACAACGGGTCGTAAGCGCCGGTGTTGATGCCTTCGTTCGGCACGCCGAGCCCGAAATCTTCCACGCGGCCGGTTTTTGGATCGAACGCCATCCAGTGCGCGCCGGGATAGCCTTCCTTGCTCGCGAAGCGGGCGTAGTTCCACCACAGCCCGCCGTGCGTACCGAAGTATATGCGCCCATCCTTCCCTTCCCCGAATTTGGCGTGGATCTTCGACTGCGGCCCCCGGCGCAGAGCGCTCTCCCCGCTAAGTTCGGTCAAGTTGCCGGCATCGTGCATTGTGTCGGTCTTGGCGTCGTACCAGGCAAGATGCCCGCCGCCGCCGTGATTGGCCAGCCCGACATAAACCTTCCCGTCACTGGCCGCTAACAGGGCCGCCCAGTTGCCATCCATTTCTTCGAGATTCGGGAATACGCGATGATCGATCCGTACCGAACCAGGCTGAGCGGCAAAGACAGTGCCCGAGGCCAGGAAGAAGAGAGCGGACCAGAGGATCCTCCGAAAGTTCATTTCTTCACCGCCCCGAATTCCTTGTAGTCCATCTCGTTCGGCTTACCCGGCCCGGTAATCTCCACATTGATACGACCCATGCGCAGGCCCGGCGAATACGTGCTGATGACTGCGCGGCCCGAACGGCCTGTCGAACGCAACGCGATCCTGGTGATTCCCGCCACCGCGTTCCAGGTTAGCCCGGTGCCATGTCCCAGCCAGGTCTGCGGCAACAGTTCGCCCGGACCGTAGAGCGTGAAGGTGATCGCCGGCGTCGCATCGGGCACGATGGTTCCATTTTCGTCGGTGATGTATGCCGTGAGGTAAGCCAGGCTCTCCGCGTCTCCGGAAACCAACTTCGCCGCGTCGGTTTCGAGAACAATTTTTGCTGCCGCGGCCGCCGTCTTGCGCTCGTCCACCAGTTCCTTTCCATCCGCGCGCGCCACCGCACGCAAGACTCCCGGCTGGTAGGGCACGCGCCATACGCGTGGCGGGTGCTTCAAGCCATCGACTCCGTCTCCTGATGGTGCGCCCAGCGGCCGGCCGTTCAGAAACAGCTCCACGCTGCCGGCGTTGCTGTAAACTTTCACGGCGCGCTCGCGCCCTTCCTGCCCGGGCCACGTCCAGTGGCCGGCGATGTGCACCATCGGCTTGGAACTCCACTGGCTTTGATAGAAGTAGTAAACATCTTTCGGGATGCGCCAGATGTCCGCCATCCCGAAAGCGGTCACGTGCGGCGTGACTGTGTCGTAGGTTTCGCCATCATAATCGAACTCGTGCCAGATGCATCCGCCGGCCACCCATGGCCTCCGGTTAATTTCCGCAAGGTACTTCTCGTGACGCTCGCACGCCAGTTCTTCGCTGTCCGGTCCACCTCCGTAAATTCCGCGCCCCACGAGCGCCGCTGAGTACTCTCCTACCATGAAGCTCCGCTCAGGATGCGCACGATGTTCTTCATCTGTCTCTTTGCCGACACCCTCCCCCACCACATCCACCAGTGAAGAGATCTCTTCACCGCGCGGCGCGTGCATCACCACGGGACGGCTGGGGTCGAGTTGCCGGTAGAGTTTCGCTACGCTCTCCACCACGCGTTTCGAAATATCCATAGGCGCGTTGATCTCGCCGGCGATGCCCCACAGCACAACCGACGGATGGTTGCGGTCTCTCGCGATCATCTCGCGCGCCATCTGCGCCACGTTGGCGATGTACTCGTCCGCGTTGCCCAGTTCCTTGTTAACGGGCAGCTCTTCCCAAACCAGCAGCCCAAGCCGGTCTGAAGCCTCCATGGTGGCCGGATCATGCGGGTAGTGCGAGGTCCGCCAGAAGTTGGCTCCCATCTCGCGAATCAACGACATGTCTTTCCAGTGGCGCGAATTCGGCAGCGCATTGCCCATCCCGGGATACGACTGGTGCCAGTTCGTCCCCTGAATCTCGACGCGTTTGCCATTCAGGAAGAAACCGGACTGCGCGTCGAAGCGAAACCAACGGAAGCCCAACGGCGTTTCGACCTCATCCAAAACCCTCGCGCCATCACGCAGAGTGGTACGAATCGTGTATAGGTTGGGCGTATCCGGTGACCACAGCCGCGGCGCCGCGATGTTCTGAGGACCCGCCTCCGACTCTGCTGAACCCTGCGCCCGAACCTCGAACGAGTCCGAAAACGAATTTGCCAGCCGGCCATCGGGATCGAGAACTTCGTGCACAACCGCCAGGCCCCGCGTCGCATCGCTTTGATTTGAGACCGACGTGTGAATGCGCAGCGCGGCCTTCTCCGCACTCACCGCCGGTGTCGCCCAGTTGACTGCGGCGATCGAAACCGGGTCGGTTACGCGCAGCCAGACATCGCGGTAGATGCCGCCGTAAAAGTTATAGTCGGTCTTCACGGTCGGCGGCACGGTGTCGTGATATAGGTTGTCCACTTTCACCGTGAGGACGTTCTCTGCCGCGCCGAATTGCGCCAGCCGCGTGATCTCGAATTCGAATCCGGTGTATCCGCCCTTGTGGAGACCCAGGCTCTCGCCGTTCAGCCAGAATTCAGATACCAGATTCACGCCTTCGAATTCCAGGAAGATGCGCTTGCCGCGCCACGCGGAGTCCAATGTGAAATGCTTGCGATACCAGCCGATGCCGCGCCAGTATCCCGGCCATTCGTCCATCACATCCTGGGCGTTCCAGGTGTGAGGAAGCGTGATTCCGTGCCACCCAGAGTCGTCGTAGGCGGCTTCACTGGCCTTCTGAAAGCGCGGCTCGGTGCGCGCCGCAGCCGACGTGTCCCGGTCGAAAGATCCCAACTCTCCCGAGCCAATCGACTGCCGCTCGAAAAGCCACCCCTTGTTGAAGTTCTCGTGAAGGCGAGAAGCGCCCTCAACCCGCGTGCCGCCGGCCAACAGAGCAATCAGGAATAGAACTGCGGTTCGCGTCACCAATGGGCAGTGTCTCGCCTCCGTGCCCGGCGGAATCGGCCTGTGATTCGCCGGTTAGAAGTCGATCCTCGCGCCGATCTGAATCAATCGCGATCCGGCAGCTCCTAGCGTATCGCGATTGCTCGTTCCAGAGCCAAGAACACTCGTAATTTGCCCGAACCCGCCGCTGCTGATATTGGTGTTTTCGTTTCGGAACAGCGGATGATTGAAGGCGTTCGTCGCAACGCCCAGCACCTTGAACGTCGCCCGTTCGCTGAGATGGAAGCTCTTTTGCACACTCAGGTTCACATCGTTGAAGTTAGGCCCGTTGACCGCGTTCCGTGAGCAACTCCCGAAGGTGCCGGCCGCCGGAAGCGTAAATGCGGCCGGGTTGAGAAAGTTGTTAATCGACTGTCCCGAGGGATACAAGCTCTGGCCGGAGATGCAGTCCGGACGGCCGCTCTTGTTCCGGTTGTTCAGAATGTCAACGCCGCTATAGCTGAGGTCGAGGAACTGTCCGGATTGTTCCACCAGGATCGCTGAGACCGTCCAGCCGCCCACCACACCATTCGCGAAGCGATTCAAATTTGAGGCGTACGGTTTCCCTTTTCCGAATGGCAGGTCATAGAGCACATTGCTGACCCAGCGATGCCGTGGCATGAACATGACATTCCCAAAATCTCGCGCACGGTTGTACGGATCCTCAGGCGTGTTGCGTTCGCCGTCGTCTCCCACATCACTCTGATTCTTGGCAACCGTGTATCCGGACTGGAAGGTCAAACCGGAAGTGAACTTGCGCTCCACGGCGAGGTCCATTCCATTGAACTTCGTAATGCCGCCGTTGTAGGTCTCGTAGGCTTTGTAGAAGTTGGGATATGGGAAGAAGGTGTTCTCGTTGTTCGGATTGGTGCTTGCTGGCGGCGCATTCAGATTGTAGGACCAGGCAAGCTGATTGGCCCGGAAACCGCGGTAGGAGGCGCGCACCACGATCTGTCCCTTCATCTGCCGTTCCGCCGTGATGTTCCACTGCTGGATGTAAGGCGTGCGCAGATTCTTATACAGCGAGTCTGCTGTCTGTCCACCGACACTGCCGCTGCCCACAAACGGATTGGGGAACTGAAACAACGGCGCGCCATTGTTGACCTCATTGAAGAACTGTTCGCTTGACCCGAACGGCCCGCCCTGGAAGATCCCGTCTCCGATGTTGGTGCCGATAAGCTGCGAATAGTAGACTCCGTAACCACCGCGGATGACCAGACTGTTCCCTGCCATGGGCAGATAGGCAAAACTCACGCGCGGACCGAAGTCTTTCCAGTCAGAGGCGAGCAGGTTCCGCGGAAATCCCGCCTGCTGCGCGGTCTGAATCGGAATGCTAGAGGGGTACAGCGGAGAGACAAATTGCAGAGCCTTCTGATTGGGAACCACGACACCGTCGTTGGCGGGGTTAAAGGTGTAGATCAGATCGTTCTTATCGGACGCCGGCTGAATGTACTCCCACCGGAGGCCCAGTCCGATGGTCAGCTTCGGGCTGAACTTGAAATCGTCTTGTACGTACAGGCCCAGATTCGTCCAGCGGGAATATCCGTTTGGCGCGCGGAAGTTTCGCGTCGTATTTGCGGGAACACCCAGCATGAAATCTGCGTAATCGAACCCCGTGATGGAGGCGTCGAAGCCGTAGCAGCCGAAGTCGCAGTTCGGGTTGTTGCTGATGTTCGGATCATTGCGCCGCACGTTCGTGCCTATTTTGAGATTGTGGCGGCCTTTGGTGAAGGTCACGTTGTCGAGAACTTCCAGCGCCTGCGATGTCCAGAAGTAATCCGAAAATTCGAAGGTGCCATCGAAGTTGCTGAAATCGAATTCCGGCGTGCCTGTTTTTGCATTGGGAGTCGCCCCCTGAATGCCCAGTTGCTGGAGCAGTTGGTTTCCGTTATGCACGCCGACCAGATTCGAATGATCCCGCGAGAAGCCAACCCGGAACTCATTGACCAGCGTCGGGCTGAAAACATGGGTTTCTCCCAAGTACGCGTTCATGTTGCGACGATACTGATGGTGCGCCGTCGTACCCTGGTTGTTGTCAGGCTGCGTTGGCTCAGGATCGTTGCGCAGCGTGAACCGGCCGGAGAGATTGTCTTTCGATGAGATCACGTGATCGATTCGCGCGCTGTAACGATCCGTGTAGTCCGCGGTATTGATGTACGCTCCCCAGTTGTTGACATAGTTATCCGCCGGCCCCGCATTGGGTTGCAGGAAAAACAGATCCTGAAATTTAAGGGAAACCGGGCTCAGGCGGTTCTGGGGGATCTTATTCCCTGGAAATGGCTGGCCGGTTGTCGGATCTGTAATGACCGTGGATGGCAGCAACGAGGAGAAGTCGCCGGTTCGAAACGCAGCCGTCGGCACATTGGCCGTAAAGAACGACCTGCCGGGGAAACGGTTCTCTTCCCACGTGAAGAAAAAGAATGTCTTATTCTTGCCGTTGTACAACTTCGGTATCAAGACAGGCCCGCCGAAACTGGTGGCCATTTGATGTACCGCTGGAGTCGGCGAAGGCCGGTCGGACGCGAAGAAGCTCCTCGCGTCCAGCGCGCCGTTCGCCTGGCTGTAGAAGGCGCTGCCGTGAAACTGGTTCTCGCCTGAACGCGTTTCCATAATCACCGTGCCCACCTGCCCGAATTCCGCCGAGTTGTTGCTCACCCGGAATTGAACGTCGCGCAGGGATTCAAACGACACTTCGGTCTGCGGACCGGATTGTGCGCCGAAGGTGTTCGAGTTCGACGTCGTGCCGTCGATGGTGAAGTTCGTATCGTTCCCGCGTAGTCCTCCCAGCGAGTAGCTGGAGCCTACCGCGTGGTAGTTGTACGAGCTCAGCATGAACAGGGTGATGGTGCTGCGCTGGTTGGTGGGCAGCAGCGTTAACTCCTCTCTCGTTTCCAGCCCGGCAATCTGAGCGTCCTGTGTGTTGATCGTCGGCGCAACCCCACTGACCTCCACCGTTTCCGATGTCGCGCCCACCTCGAGCCGTCCGTCAAAGCGCTGCACCTGGTTTCCCGTGAGAATGATCTCTGCGCTCTTGAGCTCCTTGAACCCTTCCGCCGTGACCGTGATCGTGTACCGTCCCGGGAGTAGGTCCACCACCGCATAATCGCCGCTGGCATTCGTTACGGTGTCACGACTGACATTCGTCCGGGTTTCCGTGGCTACAACCTTTGCGTTAGGTATGGAGGCGCCGGTCGCATCCAGGACCGTGCCGCTGATCGACCCGAGGAATGACTGCCCCCAGGCCATTGCCGCCAAACCCAAAAAAATGAGCCCTAGTCTCAACTTTTGCATATGCGGTCCTTTCCACACTTCGTTGTTGTGCACTTTGGGCCGGTGACAATCTCACTTGCCGCGCGCACACAGTACCCCTTATCCGCTAGATTCCTACCTGTATAGACCCAAGCGACCGACCGATTAAAGTAATTCCAGGTAGAGTTACGGTTCGTTTACCGTAAATGGCCTTTGTTTTCTGCCGGTTCGACTGGAGCCTCGCCTTTGATATAAAATTGAAGCCATCCTGCTCCAGTAACTACTGAAGGTGTTGGGAGGGGTCGTGAAGGAGTTCGGCGGTAACGGTGGAGGTCTGCCGGGCGAGCCGGAGATCGCTTCCAGTGCGGTCCACATCCACCTGGAAAAGATCCTTGCCAGCAAAGAGTTTGTTCATTCGGGCAGCCTCCGCCGGTTCCTTTCCTACACCGTTGAAAAGGCTATTGATCGCGACCCTGGCAGTTTGAAGGAATCGCTCCTCGGCACAACACTTTTCGGGCGTGGTGACGCCTTCGACCCACGCCTTGACCCCATCGTCCGGGTGCAGGCGGGAAAACTGCGCACCCGGCTGCAACGCTACTACGAAGGCGACGGGAGCACCGACACCCTGGTGATCGAGTTTCCCAAGGGTGGATATGTTCCGGTTTTCCATCTCCGCACAAATGGAGCCTCTGCACCTCCGGTTGAACCGGGTTCGTCCCGGCGCAGAACCGTTCTGTGGGTCGTGGGGGCGCTGATCGTTCTCGCGGCTGCTTCCGCTCTGGTGATCTGGCAGAAATGGTCCGCGTCTCCGGTTCCACCGGCATTCACGCGCCTCACGTTCGCAACCGACTCGACATCGGCCTTCCCCTCCATCTCTCGCGAAGGCAAACTGGTTGTGTTTGCATCGGATCGCGACGAGCGAGGGAATCTGGAGTTGTTTGCGCAGGTGATTGGAGGAGAAGGGCCGGTTCAGCTCACGCACTCACGCACCAAGAACCGTCAGACCGATATTTCGCCCGACGGCACCAAGGTCGTCTTCGAATCGGACCGCGACGGCGGCGGACTTTACGTACTGTCGCTGCTTAGCCGTTCTGAGACGAAGATCGCGGGCCTGGGCTTTAACCCTCGTTTTTCGCCGGACGGCGCCAGGATCGCGTATGAAGGACAGCACGGGAGGCTTTACACCGTGGGGGCGATGAGCGGTCCGTCGCAGGTTGTAGACTCCTCAACTTCCACCGCGACTTACCCCCTTTGGACGCCCGATGGCAAGCACTTGCTGGCGCTGGTGAGGACTGGGGAAGCCGAGTTCGATTGGCTGGTATTCCCGCTCGAAGTCGGCCAGGCGTTTTCCACAGGAGCGAAGGATGTATTTCGGCGGCAACAGCTAGGCAGCCCGGCCTATCCGCCGGTTCCCGGAGACTGGCTGGGCAACCGCGTGGTGTTCTCCGCTGGCGAGAGAGAATCCGCCAGCCTCTGGGAAATGACCCTGTCCGGGAAGACCCTTCGCGTCGCCGGCGCCGCACAACGGCTGACTTCCGCGCCAGGGGCTCACACCTATCCGCGGGTGGCTTCCCTGGCGGCCGGCCGCGCCCGCGTCGTTTTCGTCAACGAGAACATCGTCGCGCAGATATCGAGTTTCGTTCCAAACCCCGATCGGGACAACGCAGTTCTGGATCGCCTTACGCAAGACAGTTCGCTCGTGCCCGGCGCATCACCGCAGCTTTCGGCAGATGGTTCAAAACTGGCGTTCTGCTCTACCCGGCTCGGGAACCGCGACATTTGGCTCAAGGATCTAAGAAGCGGCACAGAAACGGCCGTCGCAGCGAATCCCTGGCCGGAGGAAGACCCGCTGATCTCGCCGAACGGTTCGCGCGTTGCCTACATCAGCCGGCCAAACCGGAGCGCTGCTATCCAGCTCTGGGATGCCACAGGTGGCACGACGAGAAAACTCTGCGACGAATGCGGGAAGCCGATGGAGTGGCTGCCGGATGGCGAGCGGTTGTTGATCGCCGCAGATGCTCCTGCCCGCTTGCAAGTGTGGAACGCCCTCACGGGTGAAAGCCAGATTCTGCTTCCGGCACTGAAGAGACCGGTCACGGACGCCGCGGTGTCGCCGGATGGCCGGTGGCTCGCCATTTCCGCCCCGGGTGCGCCGGACGGCTGTCCCGCGACGTTCATTGTCCCGCTCGGCGGCACGTCCGGCCAAAGCTGCAACGACTGGATCGCTCTACCGGTGTCGGGCTCGATCCGGGGACTGCGCTGGTCTCAAAAAGGAGATTTGCTTTACTACTTCTCCTCTCAGGATGGCGCTCGCTGCATCTGGGCGCAGCGCGTTTCGCTGCCGGATCACCGGCCGGCTGGGAAGCCGTTCCCGGTTCAACACTTCCACCGTTATCAGCCGATCCCCCGGCCCGACAGTGGCATTTCGATCGCCGGCGGGCGTCTGGCGGTCTGGTTCCAGGATTCCCAGTCGAGTATCTGGATGGCCGAAGTCCATTGACCGGCCCGCGCAGTTGATGGTCGAGCGGAGCGCCGTCAATTCGCCCCGAACTCCTGGTGCTCCGTCTCGTTCGGCTTGCCTGGAGTCGCGCGCTTAGACACCACTCTGATGGATTCGAGCCGGATGGCGTTGTCTGAACGGCCAGCGGCGGACGTCCCTCGAAGGCGGATTTCGCGGACTGTTTTGCCGAATCGGGGGTTCAGCCATTCATACGCGAAAAAAGTCTGGCCGTTTTTGCCGCTCTCCACGAGTTCGGCTTCATAAGCCACGTTCCGCGGATCGTGACTCCTGCCCCACCCTTCTTCGAGAATGTTCACGGCGTAACGCACAGGAACGGTTGCAACAAAGCCGTCGTCGTACGTCACGTCGTACCATCCCAGGAGGTCGGCGGTGTCCGCGTAGTTCCAAGTGGCCTGATACGCGGGCCGATTGCCCGCGGGCTTGGCCGAAGCATGCACAAATATGATGCTACTCACGTCTTGTCCGATGGGTATCGGCTTTGACTCGTGCGAAGCACTTGCACCGATTCCTGAGGCCACCATCACCGGCGCTGCGGGCGTGAACACCGATGTCACCGGATCGGAGTCGCTGGGCAGAAGCGCCGCGCTTAAACGGCGGCGCACGCCCGGCATCATTCTTTGAATGCTCTCCGAGAGTTCACGCAAGCCGGACCGTTGCGTTGACCACAGCAGTTCAGCACAACCCAGAAAATCGAACATCATGTCTTTGCCGAAATTGAATTCCGTTGTGGCTGCCCATGACGATGGCGCGCCGCCGACCATGCTGCCGGGCGCGCTTCGCCGGTCGTAGTCGCGAATCTGCGGCTGGAAGTTTCCGTACACCTGCTCGAATCCCCATTCGCGCAGGGAAACCTCGTTCGCTTCTCCGAGCCCTTTTTCGCTGTCGTCCCAGAACCAGTTGAAGACCAGGATGTCTTTGGGAATGAGCTTTGCCACTTGTTCAAGCGAGAGCGCTCCTGGCACGTCGTAGGGCGCACCACCGGAGTTCGCAACGTGCCGGATCTGCTTGCCGCGCACCGGCTCCACCAGGTGGTCGCCCCAGAGGGCCACCCGCACGCCACGCGCCTTCAGATGGGAATAGAGCCGGCTCAAATCCTGCGCGAACAATTCGGTGTAGCTCTTACCTCTGCACCGCTCACATGCGCCGACCGGCATGCGCCATTCATCATGCCCGATGTGCACCATCTTCGGCTTCATCACGTCGAGGTATTCATCGAGGACATCAAAAACCAGGTCATAGACCTTCGGCTCGGAGGGACAGTAAGTATCCGGCCATTCGGCGTTGGCGATCTCGGCCAGTTCCCGGTGGCGCGCCAGCAGGTAATAGCTGTGCGTAAGAGTTGGAATCTCTGGAATGACCTCGATGTGGTATTCGTTCGCGTAGGTGACCAGATCGGTAACTTCGTCCTTTTCGAGCACGCCGCTGTCTCCGGCATCGGCATTGGCCGAATCCTGAAGCTGCCGGCCAGGACCCCAGGAACGGTCACGCCGCGTATAGTTGAGATCCTTTCCGAGCGCGATCCAGCCCTCGTTCAATTCCGGGTGGCGATCCAGGCGCATGGCCGCGTTCATTTCCAGAATCATCTTGTTGTACTTGTAGAGCGCCATAAAATCGCGGACGAATCTCTTAAAGTAGGGGATATTCTCGCGGCCCGGGAGGTACATTTTGATCCCGCGGAACGGTTTGTAGGGCCAATCGCGGATGCGCGCGCCGGCAATTTGGCGCCGGTCCATCAACTGGCGCAGCGACTGTAAGCCGTAGAACGCCCCAGCGTCGTCGGCGCCTGCCACCAGCACGGTGCGGTCGCTGACATCGATCACGTACCCTTCCGCAACCGTGCTCTGAATTCCGAGGCGGGCACAGTACGCTCGCACCAGCGGATTGCGCATCGAACCTATCAAAATAAAGCGCCCCGCGTCCGGAACGGAAGGAACGCGCCGCGTAGCCAATGCCAAATGGTGGCGGTCGCTTAATTCAGAGCCGGCAAGGCGCGCCAGAAGCAGGTCTTCCTTGGACGGCTCTGTAGGAACCACGATCGCAACGGAGTCATCCAGTTGGAAATTCGCGTCGCGCGGTTGGACGTCTCTGGGTTGGGGAAAGATGGACGGCGCCGCCTGCATAGGATAGAGCGACGCGGCGAGGAGAAGAGTCTGAAATGTGGTTCGCAAATACATCAAAGAGCGGAGGCGCATCTGCACCTCCGCCCTGAATGATCGTCCAACTAGAAGTCGAACCGCAACCCCAGTTGGATATGCCGTTCGCCGTTGCCGCCGGCGGCCGATGCGTTGAACATGGTCCGCACGTCGGTGATGCGCCCGACGCCCTGGGTGTCGCTGATATCCAGGCTCGGGTTCGCAGGGTTCAGATGATTGAAGGCATTCATGGCACGTGCCTCAAACTTCATCTTCACCCTCTCGGTCAGGTTGAAGGACTTGGTCAGCCCGGCATTGAAGGTCACCATTCCGGGGCCGTTGATGATGCCGCGACCGCAGCTCCCGTACTGCCCGGCTGCCGGAATCGCGAATGCCGCCGGGTTGAACCACCCGTTCATGGACGGATCCGACACGCTCCAACTGCCGACACAATCCGGCCGCAAGCTGCTGGCGCGCACGTTGGGCTGATTGCCGTCGTACGACGGCGTCAGGAACTGGCCGCTGTCCATCACGGTAATCCACGAGGTCTGCCAGTTGCCTAGAAAGGCGTTGGCCACCTTCGGCAAACCGCCACCGAAGCGCTTGCCCTGTCCGAAGGGGATCTCCCACAGGACATTGCCGGTGAACCGGTTTCGGGGTACGAACTGAATGTTGGCCATGTCCCGCGCCCGGTTGTAAGGATTCTCGGGCGTATCGCTTTCGCCGTCGTTACCCACATCCGTTCTGTCCTTCGCCAACGTATAGCCGGCCTGGAAGGTCAATCCGCTCGAGAACTTTCTCTCCAGCGCCAGGTCGAGCGCATTCATTTTCTGAATGCCACCATCCTGCGAGTAGGTCACTTGCGAGAAATTGGGATAGAGGTACACGTTGTTGTTGTTGGGATTGGCGCTCGCCGTTGGAAGCGTGAGATCGGAGATGTAGGGGATCTGGGTGGACATGAAGCCGCGGTAGCTGATGCGCGCCACCATCGAGCGGCCCAGGTCGCGTTCTACCGTCAGGCTCCACTGTTGTGTGCGGGGCGTCCTCAGGTGAGGATCAGTCCCGGTAACACTGACGTCACCCGGATTCAGCCGTGACAAGCTCCCGGCGAAGGGATTCGGGAATGCGAACAGCGGCACGCCGTTGGTGATGCTGTTCGTGAAATACTCCCGCGTGCCGAACGGACCGCCCGCGAAGTTGTCCATCACTGCATACGTGTTATCGACGTAGTAGATACCATAGCCGCCGCGAACGACGGTCCGGTCGTCGATACGGTATGCGAATGAAGCGCGCGGGCCGAAGTTCTTTTTGTTGCCGTACATGAGAGAGCGGCCGGGGAACCCTGCCTGCTGTGCCGTGAGGATAGGAATCTCGGCTGGGTAGAGCGGAGTCACGTAGGTCTGGAGGATGTTGGCATTCGGTACCACCAAAGCTCCGGTCTTGGGATCAAACGCGTAGCGCCGGTCGTTGTTGTCCACCGGCGGCATGAAGTATTCCCAACGCACGCCGAGGTTCAACGTCAATTTGCGCGTGACGTTCCAGGTGTCCTGCACGAACACCGAGGGGTCCGTGAGGCGGTTATACCGGTCGGGAGGATTGATGACACGCGCTGAGTCATGCGGGATGCCGAGGAGGAAATCGGCATAGCTGAAGCCCGTGGCAAATCCCGTGAAGTCATATGTTCCAAACCGGTTGTTGGTGTCGGTCGCCTGCGGACGGGCGTAGCGGACCAAGACCCCGGCCTTGATGTTGTGCGCACCCTTCTGCCAGGTCACGTTGTTCAGCAACTCCCACGTTTGGCCGATCGAGAGATTCTGCGGACGATCGTACAGCCCGCCAAAATTGTCGATGAAGACCGCAGGAAAGCCGGTAAAACCAGCCGGCGCCGCGGGAACGCCTTGGAGCCCCGCCTGCTGGACCACCTGGGCGCCGTCGTGGTAAGCGCGGAGGTCATAGAAATCGCGCGAGAAGCCCACACGAAACTCGTTGAGCAGGTTGGGCGCGAACGTGTGCGTTTCCGACACATACGCGTTGGCCACATTCCGGTTTAAGGAATGCCCGAAGATAGGCGTCCCGCTCTGCCATTCGAAGTTATTCGGCATGGGGTCTATCTGGCGAGTCACGCGTCCTGAGAGCGCGTCTTTGTCGCTCAAATGATGATCGATGCGGACGTCGAACCGCTTGGCGGTCTCGGGCCTCGGCTTCGTGCCCTGGTAGTTGCCGACGTAGCTGTCCGCCGGCCCGGCGTTGGGATCCACATAGTATTGTTGAAAAGCTTGCGCAACCGAACTGATACGACCGGAAGGAATGACGTTCCCCGGAAAGGGTTTTCCAGTGGTCGGATCATTGATCACTTGACCCAGTTTGGAGAAGTCTCCGTTTCTAAAAGCCACGGTTGGGACATTGGTGTTGAAAGTCGCCATGTTCCCCGCCGCCAGCGGCCAGTTCCGGCCCTCCCAATCGAAGAAGAAGAAGGTCTTGTTGCGGCCGTTGTAGATCTTGGGCAGAAGAACCGGGCCACCAATGCTGGCGCCAAACCAGTGGAATTGCGGCCCAATCCCTTTGGAGCCGGGATCCTGCAGGAACGGAACGGCGTCCAGCACGCTGTTATCGGTAATGAAGAAGCCGCTGCCATGAAATTGGTTCTCGCCGGACTTGGTGGCGGTCATAATGGTCGCGACACCGGGAAACTCTGCGGTGTTGTTGCTCTCCATGACCTTCACTTCCCGCATTCCCTCAAACGACTGAGCGTCGGTCAACGGTCCAGAGCGGCCGCCCCAGAGCGAGTTAAACGTGGATATGCCGTCAAGGGTGTAGTTGGTGTAATTGCCGCGCAGACCTCCCACCATCTCGCTCGAACCATCGCCTTGCGGAACCGCAGAATTCAGAAACAGCATCTGGATCAAGCTGCGCTGCGTGGGCATGTTGACCAGCTCTTCGTGCGTGCGCAGATCGCCGAGTTCGGCGTTCTCCAGGTTCATCGTCGGCGGCGCGGCTGTAACCTCGATGCTTTGCGCGGCGGTGCCGATTTCCAATGTGGCGTCAAACCGCGCGGTCTGTTGGGCTGTCAATACGAGCAGGCTGCTTTTGACGGACTTGAAACCTTCCAGACCTACGGTCACCACATAAGTCCCGGGAGTCAGGTCTGCAAACGCATAACGGCCCTCGTTGTTCGTGGTCGCAGTATGCGTGATGCCCCTCGTCACCTCGGTCGCTTCGACCCTGGCATTAGGCACCACAGAACCTGTCGGGTCCACCACAACTCCAGTGATAGAACCAAGGAAAGACTGGGCGAGAGCCCAGCCGGCGAACACCAGCGCAAGGAACAGAACTATCCGAAAACTTTTCAGCATACTTTCTCCTAACCAACTAAGCGGTTGCCCTTAAACCGCACGCCACCTGCCATTTCCTTTTGCAGCGTATTTTCAGCCAGTTTCGGAGTTGCGAGTCTGTTTCTGCCTGAGGAAAATGGTCCGCTCTGGGTTTCTTGCCCCAACTCGAACCTTCGCTGCGCCCAGTCACGCTTATCGAGAGGCAACCGCAACCAAACTGATTCCCAAAGTGACTTGGTGCGATAGAGTAGTACTTACGGACTAGGTTCATGAATCGCACCTTCTGGTGGTTGGCATTTGTCGTTTTGCCTGTGAGTTGGGCACGGACGGTGCCGGACCGGTACATCGTGGAACTGACGGGCGAACCGGCGGCGCGGCGCATGGCGGTGGAGGGAGTGCGCGCCAATCAAGTTGAGGCGGCGCGGCACCGGGCGAGCGTGCGAACCGAGCAGGCCGCGGCGCGGTTGGCCATCGAGCAGGCGGGCGGGCAGGTGATCGAGAGCATCGAGACGGTGGGCAATGCGCTGTTCGTGCGGATGCCGGCGAGCGATGCGGCGAGGCTGGCGAGCCTGCCAGGTGTGAAGCGGGTGCTTCCGGTGCGGGAATTCAAGCTGGTTCTGGATCACGCGGTGGTGGTTCACAAGATTGTGGACGCGTGGAACCAGATTGGCCTCGACCACGCCGGACTGGGGATGAAGATCGGGCTGATCGACACCGGGATCGACGATACGCATCCCGGTTTTCAGGATTCATCGCTGAAGATCCCGGCGGGTTTTCCCAAAACCAACGCCGACTCGGACAAAGCGTACACCAACAACAAAGTGATTGTGGCGCGCAGTTACGCGAAGATGTTCTCGACGCCGGACCCGGATCAATCGGCGCGGGATGACGTGGGACACGGGACTGGGACCGCAATGGCAGCAGGCGGGGTGTTGAACGCGGGCCCGCAGGCGACGATTCGCGGCGTAGCGCCCGAGGCGTACCTTGGGAACTACAAGGTGTTCGGCTCTCCGGGCGTGAACGACGGGGCTCCCGAGGACGCGATTCTCAAGGCGATCGATGATGCGGTGACGGACGGCATGGACGTGATCAACCTCAGCTTGGGCGATCCGGTGGCGGTGACGTTTATCAACGATCCGGAAGTGCAGGCGGTCCAGAACGCGGTATCCGCGGGGGCAATTGTGGTGGTGGCGGCTGGGAATGCCGGGCCCGATCCGCAAACCATCGGGCCGCCAGGGACTGCGCCCTCGGCGATTACGGTCGGCGCTTCCTCGAACAACCGGGAGTTCGCAGGGGCAGCTACAGTTGGCGGCACCGTTTTCGTCGCGATTCCGGGCTCAGGTCCGGCGCCGTCGGGCGCTATCACGAACCAGGTGGCCGACGTTTCCATTTTGGATCATAACGGCCTTGCGTGCGCGAGCTTTCCGGCGGGCAGCCTGAAGGGACAAATCGCATTCATCCTTCGCGGCACGTGTTTGTTCACCGACAAGCTCAATCACGCGCAGGCGGCAGGCGCCGTCGCCGCGCTGGTCTACACGGACCCAGCCCGGCCCGAACCCATCACCATGAGCGTGGGAAGCGCAACGCTGCCGGGCATCATGGTCAGTTACCAGGATGGAAGCACGATCAAAGCCATGCTGGCGGCGAACTCATCGCTGAGCGCGACGCTCGACTTTACCGTTGCATCCCGGACCATCGATCCGGATCGCCTGGCCGACTTCACCTCGAAGGGTCCGAATGTGGACGGGTCGATTAAACCCGATCTGGTAGCGGTTGGGACCAGTGTGTATACGGCCGCGCAGAAAACCAACTCGAAAGGCGCGCTCTACAGTCCGAGCGGATATCTGGCGGCGGATGGCACGAGCTTTTCCACGCCGATTGTGGCCGGCGCGGCGGCGCTGTTGAAGGCGGCGCGGCCTGGCTTGACGGCGGCGCAGTACAAGTCATTGCTGGTCAACTCAGCGGGTCCCGGGTTTCTGCTGCCTGGAGTTCCGGCACGGGTGCAGCAGGCGGGCACGGGCGTGCTCGACATGGATGCCGCATTGCGGGCGAGCGGCACCGCATCGCCGGCGGCGTTGTCTTACGGGATTTCGAGCGGAAACGTGCAGATCTCCCAAACACTCACGATATCGAATGTGAGCAACGCGGCGGAGACATATACCATCTTCGTGAGCGGAAGGCAGGCGCCAACGGGACTCATCCCGCCGGACAGCCGGACCGCCGCCGCAATTGAAACCACGCAGCCCGTGGTGACGGTTTCGACGCACAGCCTGACCTTGGGAGCCGGCACTTCGGCTGCCCTGTCGGTCTCGATGACCGGCTTCGGACTGCCCGCGGGCGCGTACGAAGGGTTCATTCACGTGCTGGGGACCAACTCGGGCATCGAGCAACGGGTGCCGTACTGGTTCGCGGTGGGCTCCAGCGTTCCAGCACACATCACGGTACTCGACACGTCGCCGAACCCCAAGCCCGGGCAGTTGCTTCGGGATGCCGCGGTTTTCCGCGTAACCGACGCTAATGGCATTACCGTGCCGGGCGTGCACCCGACCGCGACGGTCGTCGATGGAGGCGGCTCGGTGACGTCCATCAGTAACCCGAGCGTGTTCACTCCCGGAGTTTACGGGCTGAATGTCAAACTCGGACCGACGGCGGGAGCCAACGACTTTCAGATTCAAGTGGGCAGCCTCACACAGACGGTGACGATCGTCAGCCAATAGGGCCGGATCGCGCGGCAAGCCGGCTCGGTAGAGCCTATAATGTGCGGGTAGGACACTTTTCGCTCCATGGCCGATTTCAAGAAGAAACTGCAGGATGAGGTGGCCGCACTCGAATACGAACTGCGCAACGAGCTTCCTAAAGAGATCCTCAAGGCGAGGGCTCACGGCGACCTCAGCGAGAATGCGGAGTATCACGCCGCCAAGGAGCGGCAGGGTTTTGTCAATGCGCGGCTGAACCAACTGAAACACCGGCTGGCCGAGATGTCCATGGTGGACTTCTCGAAGATTCCACACGACCGGGTGGGACTGGGGTCGCGGGTGGTGCTGCTGGATGTGCAGAAGGACGAGCAGATCACGTATAATTTGGTTACAAGTGAAGAAGCCGATGCAGCCAAAGGGCGCATTTCGACTACTTCGCCGATCGGGCGGGGGCTAGTGGGAAAGGAAGTGGGTGACGTCGTCAAAGTGCAGATTCCTGGAGGCATGAGGGAGTTTGAAATCCTGAAGTTCACGACGATTCACGAGAAGACTGAGTAGCGATGACCTATACCCGTGCTATCGGCTGGGTCTCCGGTAAGATCATTGACCGGATTGTGGGTGCACTGGCGCTGTCGCGGATTCATCCCAATGTTCTGACCTTTCTGGGCCTGGTGATCAACACTTGGGCGGCCTTTCTGTTCGCGGCCGGGAGCTTCCGCTGGGCGGGCGTGGTGGTGATCCTGGCGGGCCTGTTCGACATGGTGGACGGACGCGTGGCGCGCGAAACCAACCGCGTGACGCGCTTCGGCGGATTCTTCGATTCGGTTTTAGACCGCTATTCCGATCTGGCTTTGTTCATGGGCCTGCTGGTGTATTACGCGTCCATCAACCGGTTCTTCTACATTGTGCTGACGGCGATCGTGATGACGGGCTCAGTGATGGTGAGCTATGCGCGAGCGCGAGCGGAGTGCACGATTCCCAAGTGCAAGGTCGGGTTTCTGGAGCGGCCTGAGCGCGTGGTGCTGATCATCATTGGCGCGTTGTTCGACCGCATGGCGCCGGTGCTGTGGGTGATTGCGGTTTTGTCGAATCTCACGGTGATTCACCGTATGATCTACACCTGGCAGGAAGCCAGGCGGTTGGAAGAGGCACAGTTGCGCGCGGTGCCGCAGGCGGAAGCGGCGCGAAGCGCAAAGGGGTAGGTGGCGCGGGCATTCCTGCCTGCGCGGGTTCCAAGCGATTGTATAGCACGGAGCGAAATGGGGACAGACAGCTGCGTCCGCCGAGAGGCTGTCGGGCAAGGTTGAGGTGGGCTGCGTTGGGGACGCAGAAGTCAGTCCCCATTTCTTAACCCTCCAAGATCACGTGGGCCATGCCCAACTCGGCGGTGTGGGTGATGGAGAGCGAGACCAGCTTTACGCCGAGTTGGTCGGCGATGCGGGCGGCTTGGCCGTGCAGTTTGAGGGTGGGACGGCCGGAGGGGAGATTGGCGACTTCGAAATCCTGCCAGCGGACGCCGCGCCTCCAGCCGGTGCCGATGGCCTTCATACCGGCCTCCTTGGCGGCGAAGCGGCCGGCGTAGCGCTCGAAGCGGTTGGCCTTGCGCTCGACGTAGGCGATCTCGGCCGGCGTGTAGATACGATCAATGAAGCGGCGTCCATAGCGCCCGATGGCCGCGCGGATGCGGTCGACTTCGGCCAGATCCACGCCGGTGCCGAGGATCATTTCAGCTCGGCTCCCGAGGTGGTAATGGTCAAGCGGCCGTGCTTGACGCCCTTGGTGCTGATGAGCGCGTCCGCGATTTTCTCAACAACCCCGGCCTTCCCGCGCACCACCAGCACTTCCAGACAATTGTCATGATCCAGGTGCACGTGCAGGGTGGAGAGGATGGAGCGGTGAAACTCGTGCTGCAGGTCGGTGAGTTTCTCGCTCAGCATACGCACATGATGGTCGTAGACCAGCGTAACCGTGCCCACGACGGCGGCATCAGGCGATTCCCAGGTCTTCTGCACCAGCTCATCGCGGATGAGATCGCGGAAAGCTTCGGAGCGGTTGGTGTAGCCCCGCTTGGAGATTAACTGGTCGAATTTCTCCAGAAGCTCGGAATCGATCGCCACTCCAATCCGGCTGAGGCCGCTCATTCGTATTCAGATTATAGAGGAGAGCAGGCTGGAAGGCCTCGGGTGGCACGAATTTTTCGATCGTGCTACTGTGGAAACGGTTTCCCATGCACATACCGGATGGATTCCTGGCCACACCCGTATGGGCCACGCTCGACGTTACGGCGGCGCCGGTGGTAGGGTATCTGGCACGGCGGGCGCAGCGGGGTCTCGAGCAGTCGAAGGTGCCGCTGCTGGGCGTGATGGGGGCCTTCGTGTTCGCCGCCCAAATGATCAACTTTCCGGTGGGCATGGGAACCAGCGGTCACCTGGTGGGAGCGGCGCTGCTGGCCTACACACTGGGTCCGGCGGCGGCAGGGGTGGTGCTGACGGCGATCCTGGCTGTGCAGGCTCTGGTTTTCCAGGACGGAGGCATCCTGGCGCTGGGCGCGAACGTAATCAACATGGCCATCGTAGGGATGCTGGCCGGGTACCTGCCGTATTCCCTCTGGGGAGCCGGCCGCTGGCGGCGCCAGGCGATCTTTCTCGGCGGTTTCCTTTCCTTGCTGACCAGCGCGGTGCTCGCCCTCAGCGAACTCCTGCTTTCAGGCGTGGCCATGCCCGCGGCGGTGCTGAGGATTTCGTTGGGGCTGTTTGTGATCTCCGCGGTACTCGAAGGAGCAATCACGCTGGCGATCATACAGGCGCTCGCGTCGATCAATCCGGACTTCCTGCGCCAGCCGCGATCCGATGGCGCGCGAACACTGGGGTGGATCGGCGTGGCTGCCATTTTTCTGGCGGTCGCGGGTGTGGCAATCGCCTCTGCGTATCCTGACGGAATCCAGAAACTGGCGGACGCCACGGGCATTTCGTCACAGGCCAAGACGCTGCTGCGGACGCCGCTGGCGGATTATCAACTGGGCACGATGCATTCCGTCTGGGTACGCAAAGCGGGCGCTGGACTGGCCGGCCTGAGTCTGATCTACGGCGCTCTGCTGCTGGGTGGCAAACTGCTGGCACGCAAGAGGGGCGCGTAGTGCACCACGTCGTACTCGACCGCTGGAGTCGCGGGGGGAGCGCGCTGCACCGGCGCGATGCGCGCGCCAAAACCATTGCCGTTCTGGTGTTCTTGATCGCGCTCGGGACGGCGCAACGAGCCTTCCTGCCGTTGAGCCTGTTCTACCTGGGAATTCTGGCGGCGGCGATTCTTGCAGCCGGCCTGCCGATTGTGGCGGCGCTCAAACGCGCTGCGGTGGTGCTGCCGTTCACGGCTGTTTTCGCAGCCATCAGCCTGGCGGCGGGCGAACCCATGCGCGCGGCGGCCCTGGTCGGGAAAAGTTACCTGTCGGCGCTGGCCGTATTAGTTCTGGTGTCAACCACTCCTCTGCCTGAGCTGCTCGGGGGCCTCGAGCGAATGGGAGTTCCGCGCTACCTGCTCATGGTCGCTCAGTTTCTGTATCGCTATCTGTTCGTCATTTCCGAAGAAGCCCAGCACATGCGGGCGGCCTTGCAGGCTAAGAGCGGAACGTTGAAGCGGACCCTGTGGGATCGCGCGAAATTTGGGGCGGCGGGTAGAGCGCTGGGTGTGCTGTTTGCGCGATCGTACGCTCATGCCGAGGGCATTCATCAAGCCATGCTGGCGCGCGGATTCCAGGGACACTTTCTCACACTATCCGGCCGAGCCTTTGGGAGGGCGGATGCGTTTTTCGTTGCGGCTGCGCTCGTGATCGTGGTGGGCGCGCGCGCCGCGGTGGAAGCGTGGATCTGATGCAGCCGCTGGTTGAGGTCCGCGATCTGCGTTACCAGTATGACGACGGCACGGTGGCGCTGGATGGTGTTGATTTCCAGCTCTTCCCCGGAGAGACCGTGGCGGTTTTAGGCGCCAACGGCTCAGGGAAGACTACGTTCGTGCTGCACTTGAACGGGCTGATCATGGGAAAAGGTTCGGTGACGGTGTGCGGAATGCCGGTCGAACCCGCTACGCTGACGCACGTGCGGCAGAAGGTTGGGCTGGTTTTCCAGGATTCCGATAACCAGCTTTTCATGCCGACGGTTCTCGAAGATGTGGCCTTCGGACCGTTGAATCTCGGCCTGGCCCGGGATCAAGCGGAGACACGCGCGCGCGATGCGCTGGCGGCGGTGGGAATGGCACACGCGTCCAGCAAGGCGCCGTATCATCTCAGCGCCGGCGAAAAAAAACGCGTGGCGATCGCGGGTATCCTGGCGATGAATCCGGAAATCCTGGTGCTCGACGAGCCGACCACTTTTCTGGATCCGCCGGGGCAGAACGCCTTAGTTGCGCTGCTCGACGAGTTACCGCAGGCCAAGATCCTAGTAACTCATGATGTAGATTGCGCCCGGGCGCTTGCCAGCCGCGCCGTCTTCTTTCAAAAAGGGAAGATCGCCGGAGAAGGACCCGTGCAAGAAGTCGTCGCGCGCTTCAATTGGGATCGAATCTCGCTGCAGCGGCCGGCCGGCAGCCGGCTGTAGCCAGTTGGCTGTGGTGCGACTTACTAGCTCTTACCGCTTTGGGCAAGTTTCTTACGGTGCGCAGCCCATCTCTTCCGCTGAGCCGCCGCGATGCGCCGGCGGGCAGCTGCACTCAAGGTGCGTTTGCCGGTCTTGGCGGACGCAGCCGCGCCACCCGCCTTGCCTCCGCCCAACCGTGCGCGGATCTCTCGGATCTTTTCGTCGATCTTCTGTTTCTCGAGTTCGTATCCGACCAGCGCCATAGCCAACATTGTCGGATCGGATGATGCTCTGCCTCTAGGCATGAATTCTCCCTCGCACACTATAACATAAGCACTATTTAGGTGTGTCAAGATAATTTCATCCTTTCTATGCGAATGATCATTCAAAGAGTCAAAGAGGCCCGCGTGGAGGCAGAGGGCCGAGTTACTGGCGCCATAGGTGCCGGGTTGCTCGTGTTGCTCGGCATTGCTAAGACGGATTCATATCAGGATGCGGACTATCTGGTGGAAAAAATGCTCAACCTTCGGATCTTCTCCGATGACCTGGGAAAGATGAACCGCAGTGTGGTGGAGGTCAACGGCGCCTTACTGATCGTGTCTAATTTCACAGTTTATGGAGACTGCCGAAAGGGGAGAAGGCCCAGCTTTGACTTAGCCGCGGATCCCGAGAAAGCGCAGGAACTGTACCAGCACTTTGTCAGCCGCGCACGCACCTCGTCAATCAAAGTCGAAACCGGCATTTTTCGGGCCTCGATGAGTGTCTCCCTTGTGAACGACGGACCGGTAACACTATCATGTGATTCGGATCGCTCATGAGTTCCTTCATCGAGACCTACGGCTACGCCCGGGCCGGGCTCTTAGGTAATCCCAGCGACGGTTACTTTGGGAAGACGATTTCGTTTTGCTTTCAGGACTTTCGCGCTCGGGTGCTGGTCTACCCTAGCGCGCGGCTGGAGATCAAGTTTTCCAAAGCCGACCTTCCCATCTTCGAAGACATGGACGATTTGTACCGCACGACGCGGTGGCGCGGATACTACGGAGGAATCCGTATTATTCAGGCGCTTCTGGTGCGGTTCATGGACTATTGCCGGGAACAGGGACTGGTTCTGCCCAATCGTAACTTCACTTTGGAGTACGAGTCCAATATTCCGCAGCGTCTGGGTATGGGTGGATCGAGCGCGATCATCACGGCTTCCTTGCGCGCGCTGTGCCGATACTTCGGCGTAGACATTGCGCTCCCGGTCCAGGCGAATCTGGTGTTGGAGACGGAGACACGCGAACTGGGAGTGCCGGCAGGGTTGCAGGACCGGGTGATTCAGGCGTACGAAGGACTGGTGTTCATGGACTTCAGCAAAGAGATCATGGACCGCCAGGGGTACGGGAATTATGAGCGCCTGGATCCCGGGTTGCTGCCCAAAGTATACGTGGCCTACCGCACGAGTCTCAGCGAAGGAACCGAAGTATTCCATAGTAATGTGCGGGAGCGGTGGAGAGCGGGAGATCCCGAAGTGGTGGGAGCTATGAAGACCTGGGCTGACTACGCCGAACGGGGCCGCCGGGCCCTCATCGGCCGCGATTATGAAACTCTGGATAGCCTCATCAACTCTAATTTCGACCTCCGTGCCAGGATTTTCCAACTGAGTCAGGGCAATCTGGAGATGGTTCATGCGGCCCGACGCGTGAGTGCGACCTCCAACTTTGCCGGTTCTGGCGGCGCCATCGTGGGCACTTACAAGAATGAGGACATGTATCGCGAACTGCAATCCGAATTGCACAAGATCGGCGTGGCGGTGCTGAAGCCCAGGATCCGGCAGGCGCAAGATTCGGAGGTGTCCGATAGAAAGCAGCCGGACTAATCACGTTGTTCAAGCATCTTAGGTGCACGCTACACCTCCAGATACTTTCCCAACTCGATATACTGGTAAATTCTCACGACCCATGGTGACAGCCAAGAGAATTCGTTATCGCGACGCGGGAGTCAATATAGATGAAGCGGACCGGACGGTCGGCGCCATCAAGAAAATGGCGCAGCGGACCTTTACACCGGGTGTCCTGACCGACATCGGTACGTTCGGAGCGTGCTATGCGCTCACGGGCTGGAAAAAGCCTGTGCTGGTGAGCTCGGTGGATGGCGTCGGCACCAAGCTCAAGATCGCGTTTCTCACCGGCCGGCACGACACGATTGGCCAGGACCTGGTGAACCACTGTGTAAATGACATTGCGGTGCAGGGCGCCGTGCCGCTGTTTTTTCTCGATTATCTGGCCGTCGGCAAGCTGGATGCCGAGGTAGCCGCCAGCGTCGTCTCCGGAATCGCACGCGGCTGCCGCGAAAACGGATGTGCGCTGATCGGAGGCGAGACGGCCGAAATGCCGGGGCTGTACCAGGGGAGCGAGTACGATCTGGCGGGGACGATCGTGGGCGCGGTGGAAAAAAGCGATCTGATTACCGGCCGGACGATACGCGCGGGCGACGTGCTGATCGGGCTGCCCTCCTCCGGACTGCACACCAACGGCTATTCATTGGCTCGCAAGCTGCTGTTTGAGATCGCCGGGTATCAGCCGAACACCTGGCGGCACGAGCTGGGCATCACGGTGGCGGAAGAGCTGCTGAAGATCCATCGCAGCTACCTCAAGCCGATCCGTGCGCTGCTCGCCGCGGGTCTGCTCAAAGGAGCGGCGCACATTACCGGCGGGGGCGTCACCGATAACACACCGCGCATGCTGCCCAGCCAGTTGGCCGCCGCTATCGAGGCTTCCGCCTGGCCGGTGCCGCCCATTTTCACGCTATTGCGCGACCTCGGAAACATGCCGGAGGAAGACTGGCGCCGCACGCTCAATCTGGGGATTGGAATGATCCTGGCGGTGGGCGAAAAAGATGCCATGGCGGCCGAACGCTTGTTGAAGAGGATGGGGGAAACGCACTACACCGTGGGCCGCGTGACGAAGCTGCGGCGCGGCGGGCCGCGCGTGGAATACCGGTGAAGAGGCTGGGGATCCTGCTTTCCGGCCGGGGTTCAAACTTCGAAGCGATCGCCGACCAGGTGGCCGCCGGACAGATCGACGCCGAGATCGCGGTGGTGATCAGCAGCCGGCCGGAAGCGCGCGGGCTCGAGGTAGCCCGCCGGCGCGGTCTGAAAACTCTTTGCATCCCTTCGAAAGGCATGGATCGCGAGGCCTATGATGCCCTGCTGATCCATGAACTGAGGGACCACGCGGTCGACCTGGTTTGCCTGGCCGGCTTCATGCGCCTGCTGAGCGCTTCGTTCGTGCGCGCCTTTCCGGAGCGCATTTTGAACATTCATCCGTCGCTACTGCCGGCCTTCCCCGGCCTGGATGCTCAGAAACAGGCGCTGGAGCATGGGGTGAAGATCTCGGGGTGCACGGTACATCTGGTGGACGAGTTTCTGGACGCCGGTCCGATCGTTTTGCAGGCCGCCGTGCCGGTACGGGACGACGATACCGTGGAGTCGCTTTCGGCCCGCATTCTGGTGGAAGAGCACCGCATTTATAGCGCAGCCATTCGGATCGTGCTGGGCGGCCAATTTCACATTGAGGGCCGCCGCCTGATCGCCCACCCGCGGGCAGTTTAGACCGACCCTACTCCTTTTTTCCAAGCCCGCCGATGAAAGGCAGAAGGCGAACGGCCTCAAGCCGGGCGTCACCCGCCTGCCCGCTAAGTGGCTGGCTGTGGAGAGACAGGGTGAATGTAGATCAGACAGACGGCACCGGATCAGGGGATAAACTCTCGCAGGAGAACGTGAATCCATCCGCAGACCTGCTGAGCGCGGCCGTCCAGGCGGCCACCAGTCTCTGCCTGGCCAGCGAACATTTTACTCAACGGCTGGGCGAAATCGAGGACCAGATCGAAGAGGCGTGCAATATCGATGCCGTTCGCGTGATGCGGTTCCGGTTGACGGAATACCTGCAGCAGTTGCGCGATCAGACCTTGCACCCGCGGGAGAAGATGGCCGAGGGTCTGGCACAGCTACGTGACCAACTGGAGATCGCGCAAGGGGTGAAGAGCAGCAAGGCAGCCCACGTTCCGGCTGCGGCGGACACTTTAACCGGGCTGCAAGCTCGCGGTTGCGCCGAACGAGCGTTGGCAGCAGCCATCGACGCGGGGGTACCGGCATACGCCGCCCTGTTCGTGGTAGACCGCCTGCACCTCATCAACTCACGTTATGGATATTCGACCGGCGACCAGATGCTGCGCGCGGTATGCGACCAACTAGCGGCGTGCCTGTCGCCGGGCGACCGCTTCTTCCGCTGGACCGGGCCGGCTTTCGTTGTTTTGATGGAACGGGTGGAGAGCGGGGCCGAGATTCAGAAGGAAATCAACCATATGGGGTTGGCAAAGCTCAACGTTACGGTGCAAATTGGAAACGGCTCGGTCCTGCTGCCCATCCCTACCCTCCCGCTGCTGGTGCCGCTGACGGGACTCGCGGGGCTTCCGGACCTGACCCGGCGCATGGATGCGTTCATCGGGGAGCAAGCCCGGCACTGAACCGGTGGCGGATTAGCTCCCTGTAGCGATTCATGTGAACCGCCGATCTTAACTTTGGATGAAACCCGCAGGGGAACTGCGGGTCCGCAGTCCAGGGATTCGGCTGGACAGGCCCAGAAACGCTGGAATGAGAACGTGATCAGCCTCAAGAAAAACCGCGGCCCAAGCAGCGAGGACGCGCGCAACACACTGCTGCTGGTGATCGAGACGCTGTTACACGCGGTTGAAGTGCACGCCATTCCAGGTGATCCGTTCGACTACGAAAAATTTCAAGCTGACATCCGCAGCCTTCGCAAAGCGTTCGCACAGCCGTCCGCGGAAGCCATGCTGGTGGCCGCCGGTTCGGCAACGAAGATCATCGAGGAATATAATCAACAAGCGGCGCGCTTCCTCCGCATGCACGCGGCGGAAATGCGGAAGGCGGTCGTGAAGCTCACCGACACACTGGCTGCCATCACGGGCGACCAGGAGGGCGCGATCTCGCACCTTCGGGATCTCGAGCATCGCATTGAAAAGGCGCCTTCCATGGAGGAAGTGAAGATCTTCGGCGCTCAACTGTCGGAGTCTCTAGATCGGCTTCGCGTTGACGCCGTTGACCGCCAGCAGCGCATGGAGCAGATGCTGTCGGAACTCCGCCAGAAAGTGCAGGCCTCGACTTGGGGCGAATCGGCGGACGGCGCCGCACCAGACGCCGGGCCTTCCAGCCCGCAGCCGCTGCGCGCTAAAGCAGAGGCGGCAATCGATCGTGTGCTACAAGCAGGCGGTAGTGGCTACGTGGCAGTGTTTGTGGTCGACCGCGTTCAATTGATCAATGCCCGGTTCGGCTATGCCGTTGGCGACCAGATTCTTGTGCTTTTCCAGCAACACCTCCGCCAGGACCTCAAACCGGGAGACCATCTCTTTCGATGGACGGGGCCGGTATTTCTGATACTAATGGAGCGCGCCACGCTGCCGGAAAGCGTGCGGGCGAGAGTGAATCACCTGACCTCGGCTAAGCTCGAAAGCACGGTGCAACTCGACAGCCGGTCCGTGCTGCTTCCGGTGAGATCGACCTCCGCCGTCTTTTCGCTGTTCGAAGCCCCCTCGACCGCCGCGCTAGTCCAGCAGATCGAAGCCTTCATAGCCGGACAAATGCGCAGCTGAACCGCAGCGCGGATTTCTCACTGAGTATCGGCGTAGAACCCAACCGAGCCCGGCAGGAATCTAAATACCCACGGCGTATCGCCAGCAGACCCGTTATGGCACACTGTCGTTAGTGGGTACGCTTTCTGGCCGGTGTGCCAAAGGAGGATCCGCGCATGACCGGTGTCTACGCCAGCCAACCTGACGCCGAGGTGTCGTGGCCTGCGTTACCGCTCGATGCCTGGCGGGAGACCTACCAGACTCTGCACATGTGGACCCAGATCGTGGGCAAAATCCGGCTAACGCTGAGTCCAAGAGTGAACCATTGGTGGAACGTGGCGCTGTATGTCAGCCCCGGTGGTCTCAGTACGTCACCCATCCCATACGGTTCCGGTGCGTTTGAGATCCAATTTGATTTTGTGAACCACCAGTTGGAGATTTCGACGAGCCATGGCGCCCGGAGCTGGCTAGCCCTCTCGGCGCAGCCGGTTGCCATCTATTACGACAAGCTCATGGCGGCTTTGCACTCCCTAGGCATTCAGGTGACGATCAATACAAAACCGCAGGAAGTAGCGGAGCCGATACCGTTCGAACAAGACAACAAGCATGCTTCTTACGATCCGGAGTACGCCCACCGATTCTGGCGGATCCTTCTTTCGACCGACATCGTCCTGAAAGAGTTCCGGTCTGCCTTTATCGGCAAGTCAAGTCCGGTTCACTTCTTCTGGGGCAGCTTCGACCTCTGTTGCACGCGGTTCTCGGGCCGTGCGGCTCCACCGCGCAAAGGGATCATCACTAGTGAAGCCTATTCGCATGAGGTGATCAGCGCGGGATTCTGGCCTGGCGCCGGGATCGATGGACCGGCATTCTACGCCTATTCGGCGCCCTCGCCCGCCGGACTCTCCGAGGAGCCCGTGCGTCCGGCCGCGGCATTCTGGAGCAAGCAGCTATCCGAATTCATTCTGATGTACGACGACATGCGCAGCGCAGAATCGCCACGCCACGCGCTGATGGAATTCCTGGAAAGCACGTATGCCGCGGGCGCGAAACTCGCGAACTGGGACCGGCAGGCCTTGGAGCGATACTACACGCCCGCGGACCGGGCTTGATCTCAACGGCGGCTACCCTCTCATGTTTGAGTCGATCCTCTGCCAAGTCCCGGAGTATGATCCCGCGGTGCTGGACGCCGTCATCGAGCTGGCGGTGGAGATCGCGCGCGAGGGCCGCGAAGGCAGGCGGATCGGCACGCTGTTCACCCTCGGCGACGAAGAGGCGGTGCTCGAGAAGTCACGCCCTCTGATCCTCGACCCGCTCGCCAGGCATCTGGAATCGTTGCGGCACATCAACGACGCCAACTTACGGGGCACCATCAAGGAGCTGGCCCAACTGGATGGAGCGTTCGTCGTCAGTAACTCCGGGGTGTTCGTGGCCGCCTGCCGTTATCTGAATACCGTGGGAGCGGGCATCGAGATCCCTCTCGGTCTGGGAAGCCGTCATCTGGCGGCAGCCAATATCAGTTCCGTGACGGGAGCGGTGGGGATCGTGGTCTCGGAGAGCTCCACCGTTCGCATTTTCTGTCACGGCAAGATGGTGGGCGAGATCATTCCGGAACTATGGCTGCTGAGCCGCCGTGAAGTGCAAATGCAGGGAACGGTAAAACAGGAAAGCATCGGTGACATGGCCGTGATCACTCCGAAGAGGCCGGGCTGGAGCGTCAAGGGCGAGAAATAATCCTACTCCATCAGAACTTCATCGATGTAACACCAGCGCCAGTCTTCGCCGGGTTCGATGGATCGGACAATAGGATGTTGAGTCGCGTGAAAATGCTTGGTTGCGTGTTTGTTTTTGGACGAATCGCAGCAGCCCACGTGGCCGCAGGTGAGGCAAAGCCGCAGATGCACCCAGACGTCCCCCATCTTCAGGCACTCTTCGCAGCCGCGAGTCTTAGCTTTCACATTGTGCACCTGATCCAGATGTGTGCAAATCTCTGCCATTGTGTGCTCCTTACTGGTGAGGCCTGCTGAGGGGCAGGCGAACCTGGAAGCGGGTATCTCCCGGTTTCGAATCCAGGCGGATGTCGCCGCGATGCTTGCGCACAATTCGTGACACCGCATCCAGGCCGAGGCCGGTGCCCTCGCCTACCGGTTTGGTGGTGAAAAACGGATCGTAAATCCTGCCTTGCATCTCCTTGGGAATGCCCGGGCCCGTGTCCGCAATTTCGACCAGCACGCCCATGGGATCACGCGCGGTGCGCACCGTCAACTGTTTTGCGGATCCGGCGCCATTGGCGTTCATGGCGTCCACGGCGTTATCGATCAGGTTGGTCCACACCTGGTTGAGTTCGCTACCCCACGCGCAGATTCGGGGCAGCGAGCGGTCGTATTCACGCCGGACTACCACGCTACCTCTCTTGATTTTGTGGCCCATGATCGTGAGCGTGTTATCCAGGCCGCTGTGGAGATCGACTTCCTGTTCCGGCGCCTGATCCATGTAGGAATATTCTTTGATGGCCTTGACCAGATCGGAAATACGCGCGGTGCTATGCTCGATCTCGCGGACCAGAGCGGCGGCGGTGAGCAGAGCCGCCACGCGCCCGAGGACTTCGCCCAGCGGCTCCAGGCCAATGTGTTCGACGAGCGAGTCCATCTCGCGGT
Source organism: Terriglobia bacterium (assembly GCA_020073305.1). GTDB lineage: Bacteria > Acidobacteriota > Terriglobia > Bryobacterales > Bryobacteraceae > QHXW01. Next base: position 91,036 of record JAIQFK010000004.1, on the reverse strand, counting down.
TGTCGATACCGGCCTCGACAAATACCGGAGCAATCTTCCACCCGTCATGGACCTGGTGCGCTTCCAGCCAGGCGCCCAGCTTTTCTTCGCGATCGCTCTGCTCAAGCGCGGCGATCGACACGGGCGCCTCGAACGCCCGATGGCCGGTATCGCGCTCGAATCGGGCAATGTATTCGCGCTGCTGCGAAGTGAGGGCAAATTGATTGAGCCGGAGGTTGTTTTCCCGGGCGGCTGTCAGGAGATTGCCCAGTCCGGCCGCAGCTCGCCTGGCCGCCGCCGCCGGATTGTTCAGCTCGTGCGCGAGCCCAGCCGACAGCTTTCCGAGGGACGCCAGCTTTTCGCGCTGTTCATCCATTCGGGTCACTTCGCGGACGCGGTCGGTGAGCAGCGCGACCAGGCGGCCGATCAGAGGCGGCATCCGCTGGCACATCTCGGGGAAGATACTGGAGCTGAACCAGGCGACGCGCGCCGCCGTCACCGCCTCACCGGTCACGGGGAAGTGCGTCATGCGCGAAAACGGGAGCAGACCACTCACGGCTCCGGCACGGGCGGTAGACACGAATGAACTATCCCGGCGAAACTGCATCTCGCCTTCCAGGATGACGAACATCCGGTCGGCGGGGTCTCCAACGCGCGTGAGAACTTCACCCGGCGCCAGGCGGACCTCATGGCCCTGCTCCGCCAGCCATGCGAGATGGTCCTCGGGCAGGCCGGCAAAGGTGCTGATCTTGCGAAGATCTTCGAGCAGGCTCATACCTTTGCCAGATACTGATGGATGAACTGGACGGCGATGGAACCTTCGCCAACGCCCGATGCCACGCGTTTCACGGATCCCAGGCGCACGTCGCCGACTACGAACACTCCGGGCACACTGGTTTCGAGCAACCCCGGATCACGATCGAGGGTCCAGCTTTTAGGCCGCTTGCCCTCGCGCACCAGCAGCGATCCGGACAGGATGAAGCCGCGCTCGTCGCGCTCGATGATCCCGTCGAGCCAGTCGGTCCGCGGCACTGCGCCGATAAAAATGAACAGCGAGCTGGCTGGAACCCGCTCCACCTGCCCGCTGTCACCGCATTGGATGGAGATGGCCTCCAGCCGCTCCTGGCCGTGCGCTTCGACGACTTGGGTATGGGGTTCGACCTGAATGTTGGGGGTGTTCTTGATCTGGTCAATCAGGTACTGCGACATGGAGCTGGCAAGCGAATCGCTGCGCACGAGCATGACGACGCGCCGCGCGTATTTGGAAAAGTACATGGCGGCCTGGCCGGCGGAGTTCGCGCCGCCGACGATATACACGTTTTCGTCTTTGCAGGAAATCGCCTCTGCCGGACCCGCACCGTAATACACACCCGCTCCTTGCAGGCGTTCCACGCCGGGAATATCCAGACTTCGCCATTGCACCCCGGTGGCAATCAGAAGCGCGTGGCAGGAAATCTCGCTGCCGTCGGCAAGTTTCACGAATCGATAAGGGCCTTCGATGCGCAGGCCGACCGCCTTCTGCGGAGCGAGAATCTCCACGCCGAACCGCCGGGCCTGGGCCACCGCCCTACGAGCCAGGTCGCCGCCGCTCAGGCCGGAGGGGAACCCCAGGTAATTTTCGATGCGCGAACTCATGCCGGCTTGGCCGCCGGGAGCCTGGCTCTCGATGATCACCGTTTTTAGCCCTTCGGAAGCGCCGTAAACACCTGCCGCGAGCCCGGCCGGCCCTCCTCCCACGATCACCAGATCGTAGAACGGCATCTCGGCTCGCATGCGCAAGCCAATCCGGCCGGCAATCTCGGTATTCGTCGGCGCTGAAACGCGGGTGCCGTCGGGAAACAGGACCAGCGGCAAGTGAGATGCCTCTTCGCCCAGCGATTCGGCGAGCCGGCGGATCTCCGGGTCCGACGACTCGATATCCAGCCACTGATAGGGAATCTGATTGCGCGCCAGGAATTCGCGAATCTCGTAAGATTTGGGCGACCAGCGGTTGCCCAGCACGCGCAGGCCCTCGAACGGCGGTCGGTAGGTAGACAACCAGTCGTCCAAAAGGTCGTCGATCACCGGATAGAGCTGCTCTTCGGGCGGATCCCAGGGCTTCAGAAGGTAGTGATGGATCTTGACGTCATTGATGGCCCGGATGGCCGCGTCGGTATCGGCATAAGCGGTGAGCAACGCCCGCTTAGCGTCCGGGTACAGGTTCAAGGCCTCGCTCAGGAAACCGACGCCATCCATTTGGGGCATGCGCTGATCGGCCAGAAGCAACGCGACCGGATCGCTGCGCGTTTTCAACTGGCGCAAGGTTTCGAGCGCGGTCTCGCCGGAATCGGCGCGCAACACACGATAACGGTCGGCGTACTGGCGCCGGAGATCGCGTTCGATGGCGCGCAATACCTCGGGGTCATCATCCACGGTCAACAGCACGGGCTTGGCCATCGATTGGAAGCACTCCTAGGCGACGAAACAGTTATGATGCCGCGACGACCGCAAAGGATGCAACGGTCTGGGACCGCGGCGCGGATTCTCCATTCAGGCGCTGTGACTCAGCTTGTGGGCGAACTTCTCGCGGAACTTCCGAACTTTGGGCTCGACCACGAAGGTGCAATAGGGCTGGTGGGAATTGTCACGAAAGTAGTTCTGGTGATACTCCTCGGCGCGATAGAAGGTGGAAGCAGGCCGAACCTCCGTGACGATTGGAGCGTCCCAGATCCGGGCCGCGTCCAGTTCACGAATAACCTGCTCCGCGGTCGACCGCTGCTCGTCACCATTGTAAAAGACGACCGAACGGTACTGCGTGCCGGCGTCGTTGCCCTGCCGGTCTCGCGTGGTCGGGTCATGAATCGTGAAGAAGACTTCGAGGATATCGCGATAAGAGGTGACGGCCGGGTCGAAGGTCACTCGCACCACCTCGACGTGCCCGGTAGCGCCACTACACACGTCGTGGTACGTTGGCTCTTTCGTTTTGCCGCCCATGTAGCCGGATTCGACCGACAGGACGCCCTCCATCTGGGCATAGACGGCTTCCAGGCACCAGAAGCAGCCGCCCCCTAAGACTGCGGTTTCGGATTCGGGCATGATTGCTCTAAGATACGACAAATTTTGCGAACGACGCGCGGGCTGGCGCGTATTCCTTTACATAGGACGAATCCGGTCAGGAGGCCTATGTTCCAGGATCTGCGGTTCGGAATCAAACTGCTGTTGAAGGAGAAAGCGTTCACGCTCACTGCCCTAGCCACTCTGGCGCTGTGCATTGGCGCGAATACGGCAATCTTCACCGTCTTGCATGCCGTGGTGCTTGATCCGCTGCCATTCGCCGAGCCGGACCGCCTGGTTTCGATCTACAACCTCTACCCTGGCGTTGGCGTTGCGGAGTACGGGGCTAACGGAGTTCCCGACTATATCGATCGCAAGCAGATGACGGATGTATTCGACTCCGTGGCTTTGGTCGGGAACCGGGGCTACGAGGTGGGCGCGGTGGGCTCGCCCTTGCGCATTGATGGCGATTACGTCACGCCATCATTTTTCCGGGTTTTGCGGGCTTCGCCGATGCTCGGCCGCGCTTTCACGGAAGACGACGCGAAATTCGGCAACGACAAATTCGCCATTCTGAGTTATGGGCTTTGGAAAGACATGTTCGCCCGTGAGCCGAACGTGCTTGGCAAGGACATCCGGTTGAGCGGTGTGCAGTACCGGATTGTCGGCGTGATGCCGGAAACCTTCCAAGTGCAGAGCCTGGGAACCGAGACCAAGGTCTGGGTTCCTTTCGCCTTTGAGCCACGGCAGACTACGGATGATGCGCGCCACAACAACAACTGGGGAATGGTGGCGAGATTGAAGCCGGGCGTGACGGTAGCTCAAGTGCAGCGGCGCATCGATATCCTGAACAAACACAACATCGAGCGGTTCCCGAAGTTCCGCAAGCTGCTCGAGGACGCCGGATTCTGCTCGAGAGTGGTGGGGTTGAAGGACGAGCTGGTGAAGGAGATCCGCGCGATCCTCTACCTGCTGCAGGCCGCGGTTGGGCTGGTGCTGCTTATCGGGTGCGTGAATGTCGCGAACCTGATGCTGGTTCGGTCGAGCATTCGGATGAAGGAAATGGCAATCCGCTTCAGCCTGGGCGCGGGCCGATGGCGCCTGGCGCGCCAGCTCCTGACCGAGAGCGTTACGGTCGCGGTGCTCGGCGGATCCCTTGGGCTCCTGGTCGGTTTCGCCGGTATTCGCCTGCTCGCATACCTTGGGGCCAAGGATCTGCCTCGTGGCAACGACCTGCACATCGACGGCGTCGTACTGGCGGTTACCGCCGCGGCAGCGGTGCTGACAGGACTGATATTTGGCAGTGTTCCGGTGTTTCAGCTCTACCGGCGCGATCTGAACGATATCTTCCGGCAGTCGGGAAGGACCGGCACTTTGGAGCGCCGAGCGGTGTGGACCCGGTCGGCTCTAGTGGTCTGTCAAGTGTCACTGGCCTTCATTCTTCTGATCGGCTCCGGCCTGCTGACGGTGAGCTTCGCGAGACTGCTCTCCGTCCGTCCAGGGTTTCAGCCGCAGAATGTGTTCACGGCGCAATTCTCCCTGCCCGAAGCGCGCTACAAAGATGACGCGCGCGTCCGCAATCTCGAAGCCGCGCTGCTGGAGAGCATTCGGTCCCTTCCCGGCGTCACCGCGGCTGGAGCTACCACGTTTCTGCCCTTCAGCAATAGCCAGAACGCCAGCGTGATGACGGTTGTGGGCCACAATCTCGCGCCCGGCGAGAATCCGCCGGTGCCCGCCTGGAACACAGTGGACTCCGGCTACTTCCACACCATGGGAATTCCGCTGTTGCAGGGAAGGGTTTTTGACGAGAGCGACGCCGACAAGTCACTGAAGGTCGCGATCATCGACCAGTTTCTCGCCCGGAAGTATTGGCCGAAAGGAGACGCGATTGGCGGCAAGATCAAACGCGGCATTGATAGTGACGACCCTGTGTTGACGGTTGTCGGAGTGGTAGGCATCGTGAAGACCGGTGATCTCGCCAATCAGAACCCGGTTGGACAGACTTATGTTCCCTATAAACAGTCGGTCGAGAGGACGATGTACCTGGTGGTGAAGACGAATCGGGATGATCCGCAACTGGCCACTGCCATCCGGCGCCAGATTCTGCAAGCGGACTCGGAGTTGCCGCTGTTTGACATCAAGACCATGCCGGAGCGGCTTTCGGCCTCCGTGTTGAGCCGCCGCGCGGCCATGATCCTCTGCCTGATATTCGGCGGGCTGGCACTGGCGCTGTCGGCCATCGGCATCTATGGCGTCCTCACCTACACCGTGACCCAGCGCACACGCGAGTTCGGCATCCGTGTCGCGCTTGGCGCGACGGTACGCGACATCCTTGGGACGGTTCTCAGAAAGGGTTTGCGACTGGCTGCTATTGGGCTCGGCATCGGGATCGCCGCCGCGCTTGCGCTGACGCGGCTGATGACGAGTCTTCTCTACGATGTGAAACCAGCGGACCCGGTTGTCTTCCTGGTCGTGGCCGCCGCGTTGGGTCTGGTGGCGCTGTGCGCATCCCTTCTCCCATCGCTGCGTGCCGTGCGGATCCAGCCTGCCGTCGCGCTTCGCGACGAGTAACGGCGGCTACTCTGGCAGAACCTCCAATCGCGCCCAGCCCGGCAGGGATGACGGTTGGTCGTTCACGAAAACAACGTGGCGGGTCTTGGGGAATGGGAGCCCGGACGCCAGCGCGCTGTTGTAAACGGCAATGCTCTTGAGGATCTGCCGGTAGTCCTCGTTCGCGGTATCGAGCCAGGCAGACTTCCCGATCAAGCCGGCGCCCCACCCCAGCGAAAGCAGGCACGCTCCGGAGCTGCGCGCTTCCGCCAGGCGGGCTTCGATTTCTTCCAGAGTCCTGGAAAACAGTTGCAGTCCGGTGCGCGCCGCGTAGATCTTGTGAAGCGCCAGGAGCGCGGCCGCATAATCGTTGGCGGATTCAAACACGTTGGCACGGGAGATCGGCTCTCGCCAGCCCAGCGCCCGCCGGATCTCCGGCGCGTCGAAGAACGCTCTGTCTTGCCACGTTCCTTCAAATGCGCTACCGGGCGGAGCCATCTCAGCGAAGATCGGCGTGCTGTCTTCAGGCTTGCGGCCGTCAGTGGCGCCCCGCGGGCTTTGTTTCCAGCCGAGGGAGTACTGGTCGTGGCCGCGCCCCACCAGCACACCGATGCGCAGCAGGTAGATCTTGAATCGCGAGTAATCAACCGGTTTTGAGTCGGCGACGCTGAAAAACCGCGTGCGGCTGGATCCACCGGTTCCGATTAGATGCTCTTCGGCGGGCTCCGCGGGCCGGCGCGAGGGCCGATCGCTCCGCAACCGCGTAGTGAGATCGTGCAAGACGCTTTCCTTCAGCCCCGAAAACAACAGGCCCGTGCGCAGCGCGCCTTTGATCGCTGAGCCCGGCACGTAAGGTCCCGAAGCGCCGGCGGCGAAGGTGGGAATGTTCAAGCTCTCGCCGATCGCGCGATTCCAGTAAGCAGAGTAGGCCGGGTGCTCGAAAGGAATGCGGCGATGAGCGAAGTTCTGCGCGAACCCGCCCCATGATGCAAAATCCAGCTTTGTCGCGCGTTTGAGTTGCGAGAGATAACCCTCCAGGCGCGGGCCTTTGGACAGCAGCTTGAAGATGCGGCCCTGGTCGAGCACATTCACCTGGTCCTTCCAGACCATGTAGTCGATGGCGGAAAGCCGGCCGCCGTCGCCGACCAGCACCGGAGTCAGGCACGTGAGCCGGTATATCATGATGCCGCCTGCCATGGAACCGGAATGGCGAGCGCGAATCCGGAGCGGTAAACCGGATGGATGAAGCCGTCGGGCGCAACATCCGCCGCTGCGCCTTGAACGGGATTCTCCGCGACGAGGACCGATCCCTCACCGACCATGTTGAGGCTCTTCTTGAGTTCGCCCGAGCGAGCCGGGCTCTCCACGCGGCCGCTTCGCGCAAGAACGTAATAGTTCCCGCGGTTCCAGTCGACGGCATCTGCTGCTGCCGGATTGAACAGAGAGAGCAGCCAGTAGGCTGAGGGAGCTTCTACCACCACAGGCACTTCGCCGGATGGGGGCGCGCCGCCTCCGTTCACGGCCTCGGGCGCTGCCGGCTGATCGGAGAGGATCATTTGCGGCAACGAGCCTTCAATGAACTCCGGTGGCTCGGAGCGGCCCCAGCCGCGAGCACGCTCTCCCCCGAATCCGGAATCCGCCAGCAGCCGCAAGGCCGCGCGCACGGGTCCGTCCCAGCGCTCCCGCTGTTCCTCATCTGCGAAAGAGATGACCGCCCACATCCCCGCCCCGGGAACAAATTCGATACATGCCACGGCATGCGGCTCCGCGTTGCCCGAAAGGCGATCCACCGCCGCGCCGGAGCGCAGGCTCAAGCGAAATGGGCCGGACCGGCCGTTGGGTACCAGACACTGGCTGGTGGCGTCGACATCCCACCGGTCCTCTTCAAGAGCGCGGCCACTCAGCAGGGGAGCGACCAGACCCAGCGGAACGAAGCGCGCGCCTTTCCAACGCACTTTGGTCGAAGCCGGAGGCGGCCAAACGGTTCTCGGGGGGATGACGAAACCGATCTCGTTGTGAAACGGGTAGAGCGAGCTGAAGCGGACTGCCGAGCCCGCGGAGTTGTTCGCCGTGGCGCTGAGCCACTCGTCTAAATGGCCCAGCAGGCGCATGGAGGCACTGACCGCGGAATAGAACGAGTCGCTGTGATAGACCGGGTCCACGCCATCGCGGGCTCCGGTATTGGGGCCGACGCGCCAGGGCCCGGTGGGGCGCAACTTGACGACCAGCCCCGGCTGTGGCGCCGCCGTCATTCTTTTACAAACGACATGCCGGATTCGGTGACCAGGTTTTGCAGCGCCGCCACATCGGCGCCGGAGATTAACTCCTTGGCCGGACCGCCGGAGGCGTAATACTCGCGATTACGCCAGATGAGTTTCAGGTTCGCCAGCCGCACACGTCCGCTGCCGCGCGAACCACCGCCGCCCAGCGCATCATCTTCCAGAAGACGGAGGCCTTGCACCAGTTGGCCAAACAGGGGAGCGTCCTCGTCACACAGCACATCCATGATGAAGCGGATTCGGAAGCGCGCGCCAGCGGGGACGCGTTCCAGAGTCCGCGGATTGGCCTGGGAGGTGATGCGGTCGATCGCGTTTTCGTTCTTGACTTCGGTCAGCTCGTCGTCGAGGTTTTCGCGCATGGACACCGTGATGCTCTCCAACTCGAGTGGGGCATCGAAAACGGCGAGCCGCGCGGGGCTCGCGTTGTGGCTGTCCACGGGTTCGCCCGTCACCCGCTCCATGCGGCCCGAGTTCCGGCCAAAGAGCAGGCAAATGTCATCATCCGGCCGGTCACTCTGATGGATGCGCACTTCCTGGCCCCTGCGGCGGGAGAGATAAACCAGCTCGGAGGGCACCGCCGCGCCCGAGAACTGCTCGAGCAGCGAGCGGATCTTGCCACGCAGAGAGCTGCCGGGAATGTACGGATGGCCGAGAGCATCCTTGACCACCGGGTTGTCCGATCCGCCTATCTCGAGCGATCCCTTGCCGGCGCCAATGTGCAGCCCGGTCTCGCAATGCAGCTCGCCTTCCAGGATGAGTTTGCCGATCAGTTTCAGTTCTGTTTGCGTAGTGTGCGCGCTCATTCTTCCTCGCGTGTAGTCATTCTCGGTTTGCCGGCCACTATTCGTTGTACGCCACGATGGCCTCGAACAAGTCTCGGAAGCGCTCATAGCCGCGGCTATCGTTCTTGCGGGTGACTTGCAGCAAAAGCTTCTCCATCTGATCGAGGCTGCGCAGAGAGTGCCGCGCGATGGTGTAGGCCAGGCGCGCGCGCAACATCACGAACTGGTGCTGGCGCTCATTCTCGGGCGCACGGTAAGCCCGGCGCACCGCGTTGTAGAGCCGGCGCAATTGGCTTTTCGTGGCGGAATCCATGTCGCGCATGCGGCTGACGATCCCGTGAGCCTGGTTGTCCAGGTACAAGCTGTCGCTGATGAGTTTGTCGAGATCGATCTCGGGCGGGCCCTCCGGGCGCCCGCGGTCTCCCCGGTCGCCGCGCCGGTCGTCCCGGCGGCCCTCTTCGCGCGGACGCCCCTCACGACCTTCACGGGGCGGCCTGGATTCGCGACTTTTTGTTTCCTGCTCTTGTGCCATGCTTGATTAGACCTCGCTCGCCAGCCGGGCCCACTCCATCGCCACCAGACCGGCCGGCCTGAGCTTTACCCGCATTCCGGGCTTGGCTTGTGGAAGGGCTTTCCTTCCTACGATCTCATTCACGAGATGCGCGCGCAACTTCTCGAACTCGCGATGGCGCGAGTTTCCCAGAGCGCGGTGAAAGCGCCGTTGGAACCGGCCCAGCCGGCTAATGGCCGCATCGGCATCCGGCGAGCCGCCCACAACGATCTCCTTCTGGTAAAAACCGCGCAATTGCGCGAGGAACTGCCGCGCCCCGCGGAACTCCTCGAGCATCTGCAGGATCGTATCCTTCAACTCCGCCGCATCCGCCAGCCGTTTCCATTCGAGCACGCGCCCCAGAAGATAAATGCAATCTTTGTCCGAGGATTTGGCCAGTTCAAGATTGCGGCCCGCCTGTTCGTAGACCGCGGCAAAGGTTGTGTCCGGATCGAGCGCGAGCGCCAGCGCCATGGAGAGGGTCTTGGCTTCCGGACCGGGAAAATCCTTTAGATTCTCCTCGGTAAACCGGTGAAACAATCGCTGCAACTCGCGAGCCAGCAGAATGAGAGCATCCCACGATCCGTAAATCGCAAAGTCGTTGCCACCCGAATACAGGATGGTGACCTTCCGCCAGAACTCAGGCATGGAGCACAGTACTTCGAGTTCGCCCGCGAAGAATTGTTTATAGAGAACCGAAACCTGCACATGCTCCTCGATCGTTTGGACGCGTCGCAGGCGGACCAGGAAATGGTCGACGTCGCCGCGCAGCATGCCCCACAGGTGCTGGCCTTGCGCGCGCCGCGCGAGAACGGCAGCGCTGGCAGCGCCGCGGCCATCGTCGCTTGGAGCTGCATGACGCGCGATCGTGATTCCATCGAGCGAGAGATTCGAGGACAGGCTCCACGTGTGCTTGCCCGCGCCCGGAGTCACATGCGCGGGCGATTCCGGCGACCAGCCGATGACGGAGGCCTCCCGGAATTTCAAGCCCAGCGCGGTGGCAAAGTAGGAATCGGCTTGCGAATTGGGGTCTTCATCGGCCGCCGTGAAAGGATGGAAAGCTTGCGCGCCGATTCCGGCCAGGGGTATATTGCGCTGGCGCTGCAGTTCTTCATTGAGCCGTTTGCGTACGACGCTCCAGTCACCCAGGTTTTCCGTGACGCTCCACAGCAGCTTCAAGTGGCCATTCCCGAGCTCATTGAACTGGCCGGCGGCGGCGTCCAGAAACTGGCTGGCGGTTTCTCGCGCCTCCCCGGGCAAAACCAGCAAAAACTGCCCGCCTCCGCTCGATCCTAACAGGACACGCGAGAGGCCCAGTTCTCGAAGTAGCGCGCGCGGCAGCACTTCGGAAATGAGCGTCAACCATTGGGAGCGGCCGGCAAGCAGCTCTTCACCCGCTGCTCCTTGCGCACCGCCGGCGGTCAGGAAGGGCTCAATACCCAGAATTCTGCCTTGTAAAAGGATCTGCTCGGACATCTGGATTCGGGAACTCGCGGAAGGGCTTAGTCTATCACAGCCGGCCCGTGGAGCGGTGCAGGGGTCGGTACGATGCAGACATGCCCGAGGCGGGCCGGCAAGCATAGAATAACTGCATGGATGGCTCGTCACTCCGCACACTGTTCTCCGAAGAAAAGATTCAAAAGCGCATCCGGGAAATGGGTACGCAGATTGATGCGGACTACCCTGGCGGCACCCTGCATCTGGTGTGTATTTTGAAGGGCGCATGCTTCTTCATGGCCGATCTGGCGCGCTCCATCGAGCGCGACGTGGTGGTCGATTTCATGGGGATTTCCAGCTACGGGCGCGGCAAAACGACATCGGGCGCCGTGAAACTGACCAAGGATCTGGATACGGCGATCGAGGGCGCCGACGTGCTGCTGGTCGAAGACATCGTAGACACAGGGGTTACCATCACCTATCTGGTCAACGTTCTCGAACAGCGCAAACCTAAGTCCATTCGCATCGCCACTCTCCTGGATAAGCCCAGCCGCCGGCTACGGCCCGTAAAAGTCGCCTATGTAGGTTTTGAGATCCCCGACGAATTCGTGGTCGGGTATGGGCTCGACTACGCAGAAAGGTACAGGAATCTGAGAGATGTGTGTGTTTTGCAGGGCCCCCAAGTGGCGTAGGTGTGCGGCCGCCCCCGACCGCTACAGACGCTTCCGGTACGTCGTCGTAGGGGCCGAGCAGGCTCGGCCAGATCCCCATACCAGAATCGGATCGATTTTTTCACACCTTCCTGCGGCGGGCAAGGCGCGGCAAAGGGCGATTGGAAGCCTTTTTCCGTGAGTGCTATGATCTTAGTTAGAATCTAAAACTGGAGGAAGTAGCAAGATGGGTCCGCTAGGTTGGCAGGAAATGGCCTTCATCTTTCTCCTCGCTCTTCTCCTTTTCGGGCCTAAGAAACTCCCCGAACTGGGAAAGCAGGTGGCGAAGGGTCTGGCTGAATTCCGCCGTGCGCAAAACGAGCTGAAAGCTACGTTCGAGCGCGAAATGAAAAGCCTGGAGCGGGAAAACGAATCGATCAAGGAAGTGACCACCAGCTATTCGCACGACTCCTACAACTACGACTATTCTTCCTACGACTCCGGATCGTATGGTTCGGAGCCTCACGATTCCACCGCAAATACTGCTGTAACCACCACAAGCGCATCCGCACCTCAGGGCGCTGAGTTAACGTCGGGAGCTGTCCCGCAAGGGGCCATCGCCAACGGGAGTATTTCCTCTGCCGGAACCGAAGGTTCCACCCCGAGGGCCATTGAGCCGGGCGCCTCCGAAAGCGGAGCGGCCTCTCACCCAGGAACTGAATCCCCGACGACCGAACAACGAGCCTTGACGAGTTAGCATGTCATCACCTGATGATCCAAAGGGAGCGGAAGCTCCCCAGGGGGAAGGTGTATCCTCACCCGGTCACTCCACCGCCCTGGTTCCCGCCGGCGGCTCGGGCGGCTCCACGCCTCCGCCTCCGCCCTCGGATTCCGACAACGACGAGGAGGATGAAGGGATGCTGCGGATGTCGTTTCTGGAGCACCTGGAGGAGCTGCGGTCGCGTATTCTGCGCGCCATTGGCGGTGTCGGGGTCGCCTTCATCATCAGTCTGACGTTCTGCAACGACCTGTGGCGCATCGTCAGCGCGCCGGCAGTGGGTGCCTTGAAAGCCCTCCATTACAAGGGGCTGAACGGCGGTGACCCCACACTCATGCAGATCGCCCCTATGGATTATTTCAACATCGTTTGGGTGAAACTGCCGATCCTGACCGGGATCTTCATCGCTTCTCCGTGGATTCTTTACCAGGTTTGGGGGTTTATCGCGCCGGGATTATACAAGCGCGAACGGCGTTGGGCAGCTCCGTTCGTCATCAGTTCGGCCGGTTTGTTCGTCCTCGGCGGCTTGTTCGGCTATTTTGTGGCCTTCCGCTACGGCCTCACGTTTTTGCTGGGCCTCGGGCAATCCAATTCGGTCTTTCCGATGGTCTCCATGGTCGAGTATTTCGACCTGTTTGTCGATGTGATTCTCGGAATCGGCCTCATCTTCGAGATGCCGGTGTTGATTTTCTTTCTCACGCTGCTGCACATCGCCAGCCCAAGCTTTCTCATCCGTCATAGCCGGTACGCCATCCTCGCGATCACCATCATCGCCGCCGTCGTCACGCCGACTCCGGACATTTTCAACATGATGCTGTTCGCCGTTCCGATGTGCGCGCTTTTCTATCTGGGAATTTTCGCGAGCTATCTGTTAGTGCTGCATCGCGAACACAAGAAGTTCCCGTGGCGCTCGGTGCTCAAATGGAGTGTGGGCATTCTATTGATCGCAGCCCTTGTGGGTTACTACCTCGCTGCGAGACACGGTTATCACCTGGTAACCCACTGGCCGTTCCTGACGCGCTGACCCGCTGGAAAGTAGTACTCAAAGTGGTGTAACATCAAGTCGACGCTGTACTTACCCGGGGAGAAGGCGTCGTGAACATCAACAAAACGATTCGCGAACTCATCGAGGAGAAAAAACGGCTCGACCGCGTCATCGGCACGCTGGAGGAGATGCAGCGAAACGGGCGCGTCGAGGTAGTGCTGCCTCCCGTGAAAAAACGCGGCCGGAAATCGATGGACGAGCAGGCGCGTCAACAAGTATCGGAGCGGATGAAACGCTATTGGGAGACACGCCGCCGGCGGACCAACGTGCTGGAACCGAATCTCGGGCAGGGCGAGGCTTAAGACGCGCTTCAACGCTGCGGTGATATCATAGAATTCATCCCGAGCAAAAGTGGGCGGCTAGCTCAGCTGGGAGAGCACGGCGTTCGCAACGCCGGGGTCGTGGGTTCGAATCCCATGCCGTCCACCAACTTATCCCACTCATTTTGAACACCAAGCGCGGCCTGTAAGTCGCTGTGGACAGGAAGTCTCACCGGCTTGCCATTCTCCGCCTAGCTATTGGCGCGAGCCGTCCGAGTCCGGTGCGCATCGAAGAAATCCCCCAGCTTGGACAAGACCGTTGCCAGGTCGGCACCATCGGCCACGGCAGCCTCAGCCAGCGTCAGAGTTTTGGGGACCGTGCGCACACGTTGCAGCGTGGTCAGGCCCGCCTCGATCAGAAGTTGCCGCGTCGCCGGATAGCTTGAGACATACCAATAGAGCGTCATCGTGCCTTTGATCTGCTCTCTGCCGAACCATGTCGGAATGGGAGTCGCGAGTGTCTTGCCCATGTTGAGAACAAACAGGACCACGCCGCTGAGCTCGATAAAGGCGGAGGCCGGAAGAACACGCCATGCCCAGGAAGCCACGCCGGCGTAGGCCAGGGGTTCCGAAAGCACGCGCAGCGTGCATCCCGAAGTCAATAACACCAGCGACCATCGCATGAGCGGCCGGCTCCAAAGCTCCCGGCTATTGAGAAAGGCGGGCAGGATGCGCGGACCAATGGCGAAGATCATGGTGGCCAGAAATCCAACCGTGAACGCGTGCCGTGATGCACCCGTCATCCCCGCAGAGGTAACACCGAAGCCCAATAGCGATGAAATAACCAGCCAGGCAAATGCAACACGCACGAACCGCGGATAGAGTGGATCCACGCCCACCAGCTTGGCTGGGCGATCCGTGGGATGGAAGACCCGCAGCGACCAGCAGGCGGAAATGACCGCACCGGCAAGAGGCGCGGCCGCCCATTGGGCACGGCCCGCCGCGAGCAACATACCCGCGGCCGCCAGCATGCCAAGGCCCACGTAGCCACTGATTGTTCCGGAGCCCTTCAAGCCCAGAAAGGTCGGGAGCAGCCGGGCACTGAATCCCCATACCACCGGGAAACAGAAGATCCAGAGCGCGATCCCGATGAGGAGTTGATCCGGCTCGTGCGGGATGACCGGGGCCGGCAAAGCCCGCAATACAAACGCCAGTTGCACCGCGAGGGTCGCGATGAAACCAAAGAGGCCTGCAAAAATCAGCACCTCCCACAACTCACGCTTTCGGCGGGTCGTCCCTGATAGCGTCGCCTGCCAGACCAGCAGCACCGCGACCGCTAACTCGAGTGCCGCGCTCGCGGGCCACACGAATTGCCAGCGCCAGGCTGCCACTGCGGAGAGCCAGCGGGCCGCCACCGCGAAGCTCCACATGGCGAACATAATCCATCCCACCCGCAGCGATCGGAGCGAACCACCACGGAACTTTGGGAACGCGTACAGGCAGATTCCGAGCATGAAGGTCGCCACCCAGCCGAATAACTGCGCGTGACCATGCGCCTGGATCCAGGCGGTCGAAATGGCGTCAGGCTGGCGCCCGGCACTGATGGTGATCAGGTTCCAGACCCCGAGCAGAGTTCCCGGCAGAACCAGAAAGACCAACCCGGCGCTGATGAACGCGGCCAGCAGCCGCGCCACCCGGCGTTCCGGAAGGGGATCAGCCAGGAGTGGCTTTCCCGGCAACTGATCTCGCGCTAAGGCCTCGCGCCAGGCTGCCGGCAATGCGTTTGGCGAGTCCTGCATGCCTCCATGCTGCCACTACGAGCCAGGCTTGTAAGTGACTGAAGTCCCAGCCGCCGGGTGACTCCAGTCACATCCTTCCGGTCACTGGGGACCGAGAATCAGTTTAGTTGTGAGCCATGCCAGAAAAACGGATTGAGCGCAACATGATGGTGCCGGCGATTC
The DNA here is from genome assembly GCA_020073305.1 of Terriglobia bacterium. Taxonomy (GTDB): domain Bacteria; phylum Acidobacteriota; class Terriglobia; order Bryobacterales; family Bryobacteraceae; genus QHXW01. Next base: position 75,732 of record JAIQFK010000004.1, on the reverse strand, counting down.
TGAGCCGGTATCCGGCGTGCCGGAAGGTTCTCGACCGCTATGGTCTGAAGGGCTGCGGCGGGCCGCTGGGCCCCGCAGAGACGCTGGAGTTTTTCGCCCGGGCGCACCGCGTGGACGAGGCGCGTCTGATCCGCGAGTTGGAAGAAGCTGCGCAGGAAGTGCCGGCGGCGTCTCTGGCGTACAGTCCCGGTCCGGCCGACACCATTTACCGCCGCTTCTTCAAGGCCGGCATCGCGACCATGTTCACTTTCGGTTGCGTGCTGGGCGGGATCAACCTGGCCATCATGGCAGCCCGGCACGAGTTAGCTTCACTCGATATGCGAGCCATCACCTGGGCGCATGCGCACGCGCAGGTGGCGGGATGGGTCACGTTTTTTGTCATGGGATTCGCCTACCAGGCAATTCCGCGGTTCAAGTTTACGTCGCTGTGGGGGCCGCGGCTGGCCGTCTGGTCGTTGCCGGTGATGGCGGTAGCGCTGACTTTACGCACGCTCGCGGACATCTGGATCGCGAATCCGGCCTGGAGCGTTACGGGAAGAATTGCCGGCGCTGTAGAAACCGCGGTAGTCGCGCTGTTTGCCTGGATCATCACGAAGACCATCCGGAAATCAACGCAGCCGTCCGAGCCCTACGAGAAATTTCTGTTCGCGGCGCTGGCCTGGATGGTGGCGGCATTTGCCTTCGATCTGTGGATTTTCACCAAATCGGGCAGCATTGGCGGCTACAAGCCCTGGGTGCAGTTTATTGGGCTGTGGGACGCCCCCTGGCGCGATGCGCAACTGCTCGGATTCGCCGGCGGCATGATCCTGGGTGTGAGCCAGCGATTTCTGCCGTTTATTTACGGCTTCCGCGAGGTGCCGGCGCGTACGTCGCGGATGGTGTTCTACCTCTGGAACCTTTCCGTCGGCGGCAATATTCTCGCTTACTCGATGTTGATCCGCACCAGGCGGCCCGTTTGGGGAATTGCGCTCGAGCTCAGCATTTTTGGCCTCTTCGCCGCCATGGCTGTGCTGGTGCGGGCATTCCGGCTGTTTTCCGCGCGCGTTGAAGCCGACCGTTCCCTGCCGTTTCTGCGGGCCGCCTTTGGCTGGGCGCTCGTGGCGCTGGCGCTTTTCGCACTGCTGCCGGCTTACACGGCGGCTCGCCACGTGGTTTTTTCGCATGCCTACTTCGGCGGATACCGGCACGCCTTCACGGTTGGCTTCATCAGCATGATGATTGTCGGCGTATCGAGCAAGATCGTGCCAGTGCTCGGCGGATTGGACCCGCGCCAGGTGCGCTCGCTTCGCGTAGCGTTCTGGCTGCTGAACGTCGGGAACGGAATGCGCGTGTTGTTCCAGATCCTCACTGACACTCAGGCCTGGGCGTTTCCGGTGATGGCGGTGAGCGCCTGGGTCGAAGTGACCGGCCTCACGATCTGGGCCGTCGATCTGTGGCGTTCGATGAACCATGCGCCCGAGAGCCGGACCATCTCCGGGCAGGTTTCCATTGACGCGCAGACGAAAGTCGCCGACGTGATCGACTGCCATCCGGAAACCCGGCTCGTCTTCCTGCGGTTCGGATTCACCCTGATCGACAATCCCGTCGCGCGGCGGGTATTCGCGCGATCGATCAGCATTGAGCAAGCCTGCCGTCTGAAGCATGTGGATTGCACCGAGTTTCTCGCGGCGCTTCGGGCGTCAGTTCACGTGAGTGTTCCAGCTCCGAATGTTCTGATTCACATCTCTGCCGGGGCGGGCCCATCATGACGCGGCGAGACATCGCAATGCGAGGAAACTCCTGCGATTTATGGCGCAATCGGATTTGGGCCAATTGCCCCAAGCTTTTCCCTAAGCAACAGAAAGCAAAAGCCAAACCGCTCGGATCTTCGATTGCAGATCACGGGACATCCTCGAAATGACGCCTCCCGCCAAGTATGCGACTCGGCTTCCGGACTTCGACTTCTGGAAAGCGATGGTGCCGTGTCAGGAAGCCTGTCCCATCCACACAGATGCCGGCCGTTATGTCCAACTGATCGCTGAAGGCCAGTACGAGCAGGCGTATTTGACGTCGCGTTCGCCCAATCCATTTGCGTCGGTGTGCGGAAGGGTGTGCGCGGCGCCCTGCGAGGACAAATGCCGCCGCGGATCGATCGACGCGCCGGTCAGCATCCGGGCGCTGAAGCGCTTCGTGACGGAAAAGTTCGGAGTCGAGTCACTCGCCCCGGACACGCAGGACAAGCTGATCCAGATCGCGACGGAACCGGGAAACAAGACGCCGTGGCACCTGCCCATGCTGCGCGTCAGCCGGGCCAAAGTGGCGAAGGGTGAAAAGGTCGCGGTAATCGGCGCCGGGCCGGCGGGTCTGGCATCCGCCCATGACCTGACGCTCATGGGTTACGCGGTCACGGTATTTGAGGCGTCGGAAAAGGCCGGCGGAATGATGCGTCACGGCATCCCGGAGTTCCGGCTGAGCCGCCCGGTCATCGACAAGGAAATCGACAAGATTCTGAGCCTGGGTGTGGAACTGAAGCTAAATGTGCCGCTGAGCGAAAAGTTCGGGCTGCGGGAGCTACGGACGCAGGGTTACAAAGCCGTATTTCTCAGCATCGGGACGCAGCGCGGCCGCGACATGGCGATCGAGGGCTCGGATCTTGATGGCGCGGTGCGAGCCATCGATTTTCTGCTGAATGTCAACCACGGTTACCGGGTGACCCTGGGCAAGCGCGTGGTGGTGATCGGCGGCGGATTCGTGGCCTTCGATGCGGCGCGCATGGCGCTCCGTCAGGCCCTCGAGGGCGAGGAAGACAGCACGGGCGGATCGATGAAGGCGGCCCTCGATGCGGCGCGGTCGGCGGTGCGCGCGGGTGTGGCTGACGTGAAGATGATCAGCCTCGAGTCTTTCGAGGAAATGCCGGTAATGCGCACCGCTCAAGGTCGCGAGGAATTCGAAGAAGCGCGCAAAGAAGGCATCCAGTTCGTCACGCAGCGTGGGGCGCGCCGATTTGTGGGCGCCAACGGCAAGCTGCGCGCCATCGACCTGATCGGAGTCAAGCGCACCTACGACGAAAACGGGCGGTTCAACCCGGTATATGACAGCGAGGTCGCGGAGACACTCGAAGCCGATACCGTGATCCTGGCCATTGGCCAGCAGGCGGACCTTTCGTTTTTGCGCGCCGAAGATCGCGTGGAATTGACGCCGCAGCGCACCATTAAAGTGGACCGCAAGACGCTGGCCACTTCCGCGCCGGGCGTGTTCGCGGGCGGCGACGTAGCGTTCGGCCCGCGCAATCTGATCGAAGCCATCGCCAACGGCAAGACCGCGGCGCTCTCTATCGACAACTTTCTGCGCGGCGCGGAGCTCGAGCCCGAAGCGCGCCTGTGGATCGACAAAATCCCCACCCGCTCCTATTCAGTTACCGCAGATTACGAGAAACTGACACGCGAGGCGCCCGAGACCGTGGATCTGCAGCGGCGCACGGGAATCTCGGAAGTCGAGCTGGGATACACCGAGCCGGAGGCTCGCCAGCAAGCCGAGCGCTGCCTGCGCTGCCACATTCAGACCGTTTACGACGCCGAGAAATGCGTGCTGTGCAATCGCTGCGTGGATATCTGTCCCGAGTACTGCCTGAAGCTCGTGCCTCTCGAGCAACTCGACTGGGATGCGGCGACCGCGGCGCGCGCGAAAGAGTTTTACGGAGCGGATGAGTTCGAGCCGCTCTCGGCCATGATCAAGGACGACGACAAATGCATCCGGTGCGGGCTCTGCGCGGTGCGCTGCCCGACCGATGCCATGACCATGGAGATCTTTTTCTATGAAGAGTCAGACAGAAGCGTCCGCGCGGGGCGATAGCCGGCGCGGTTGGTTGCACAAGTTGGGCATCGGCGGGCTGCTCGCTGGCGTGACGGGGATGGGTTACGCGTTCGTGCGCGCGCTGGTGCCCAACGTTCTTTACGAAGCCCCGCAGCGTTTCAAAGCGGGCACGCCGGACCAGTTTCCCGAGGGTGCGACATTCCTGGAAGACCAGCGCGTATTCATCGTGCGGGAGCAGCGGACGTTTCACGCCATCTCGGCGGCCTGCACGCACCTGGGCTGCACCGTCAAGATGGTGAGCCTCAACCAGCCGAAGAAGGTGGCGATTGGCGGCCGCGAAGTGGAGGAAACCAGAGAGTTCCACTGCCCGTGCCACGGATCGAAGTACTACGGCGACGGCACCAACTTCGCCGGGCCAGCCCCCAAGCCGCTGGCCTGCTACCGCGTGGAACTGGCGCCGGAGGACGGGCAACTGATGGTGAATCTGGATGAGCCGGTGAGCCGCGGCTTCCGGCTGACGGTGTAACGATGGCGGCACAAAACAAGATCTGGCGGCAACTGACGTGGACCTGGAAGCCGGCGAGTGAGCGCGACGCCGGCGATGCGGTGGTCCGAAACCTTCTCCTGCACTGGTTTCCGGCCAAAGTCACGATCGGCAGCCTGAGTTTCCGCTATTCGTTCTGGCTGGGAACCATCTCCGCGGTACTGTTCGGCATCCTTTGCATCACCGGTGTACCACTGATGTTTCTTTATGTGCCGTCTGTCGAGCGGGCGTACCAGTCGGTGAAGGACATCGAATTTGTAGTTTCGTTCGGCTGGTTCATCCGTGCGCTGCACCGGCTGTCGGCTCACCTGATGGTGGCCGTTGTGTTCCTGCACATGGTGCGGGTGTTCTTCACGGGAGCCTACAAGAACGGCACGGCGGCGAACCAGGCCCGGCCGGTGAACTGGGTGATCGGCGTCGCCATGATGCTGGCGACGTTCTTTCTCTCGTTCACCGGATACCTGCTGCCCTGGGACCAGCTGGCTTACTGGGCAGTCACCGTCGGAACCAACATCGCGAGCGCGGCTCCGCTGGTGGGTGACAAGATCCGATTCCTGCTGCTGGGCGGCAACCAGATCGAGCAGAACACGCTGCTGCGCTTTTACGTGTTGCACTGCTTCTTCCTGCCGGCCTTCGTACTGTTCCTTTTCTTGTGGCACATGTGGCGAGTGCGCAAAGACGGCGGCCTGGCGTCGGTGGACAAGCTGAGCTTGGAACAGAAGCGCCAGACGCTCCCGCCGGTGAAGTCGAAGACCTATTCGCTGCTGGGCATCACCAAGGGTCGCACGGTGCATGTCGAGACGGCGCTGGTGAATGAAGACGAGCACACGGTGAACTCGTCGCCGTTTCTGACGCGGCGCATCCTCATGGTGACACTGGCAACGGTGGCGGTGATCTGTCTGCTGGCGCTGCTGGTGGCAACGCCGCTCGAGGAGGCCGCGAATCCCAGAGTCACGCCCAATCCGGCGAAGGCCCCGTGGTACTTCCTGTGGCTCCAGGAGCTGGTGACCGACACGACGGTCAAACTGGGAGACTTCACCATCAACGGCGCGCTGATCGGCGGAATCCTGGTGCCGGGCTTGCTGATTGCGCTGCTGGCTGTCTGGCCCTGGCTGGACAAGAGTCCCGTGCAAGCAGTGGGCGTGTGGTTCGCGGCCCAACGCCGGCGGCAGAATCTGGTGTTCCTCGGCATTTTGGTTGTGGTGCTGGCGTTGACCGTGGTGGGGACGTTCCTGCGCGGTCCGTACTGGCTGTTCTTCTGGCCGTGGGAAGCATGGCCGGAGATGCCGGGCCCGTTCTAAAGGATCTTCGATGAACTGGAAAAACCGAGACACGGTTACGGTTTACTCGTTCGGCGGCGTGGTCGCCGTTCTGGTCGGCGTGGTTTTTTGGAACTACGCGCAGCCGGAGTGGAAGGGATACCAGGAAGAATTCCGCGAGTTGGTGACGCGGAAATTCGGGCCGGCGCGCGCGCGCCAGGCTCCCAGCGGTATCCAGCAAATCTGGGTTAAAGAGCTGAACCGCGTGGATCGCTGCACAACCTGCCATCTGGGCGGCGATTGGAAGGGACTGGAGAACGCGCCCGAACCCTACCGGTCGCATCCCAAGGAGATTCTCGACAAGCATCCGGTAGCGAAATACGGCTGCACGCTCTGCCACGGCGGCCAGGGTTATGCGACCGACACGGACGCGGCGCACTCGGTGGGTAACACGAACTGGGGTGAGCCGCTGCTGGGCGGCGAGTTGGGCAAGGCCAACCTGATTAGCAACCGCGAGGCGCTGATCCAGGTCAACTGCAACATCTGCCATCGCAACGATCGCGAAACCAAGGGCGCGGACTACATCAATTACGCCAAGAGGCTGGTGGATCAAAAAGGGTGTTACGCCTGCCATACCATCGGCAAGCGTGGCGGCGCGGTGGGACCGAACCTGACGTACATCGGCGATCTGGCGCCCGAGCAGTTCGACTACAGCCGCATGAGTGGCAAACCGTCGGTCTTCGGCTGGCACGTAGCGCATTTCAAGGATCCCAAGCAGGCGGTGCGGGAGACGGTGATGCCGAACTTCGGCTTCGGCAGTAAAGAGGCGCAAGCGCTGGCCATGCTGGTGATGAGCTGGAAGCGCACGAACCTGCCCATGGCGTACATGCCCGGCGTGCACATTCCCGAGGCGCAACGGACAGCCGAGGAGATGGCTAAAGACCAACAGATGCTGACGGGCGAAGGCGCGTTCTTCGTCAAGAAGACGTGCTTCATCTGCCATGACGTGAGCTCGTTCGGCATCGAATCTGCCACCAAAATCGGCCCGGACCTGGCCATGGCGTACAGCGACGTGCAGAGCCGCTTCGGCCGGACACTCGAGGACTTTCTCAAGGGGCCGACGGGCACCATGGCGGTGGTGCTTTCGACCCAGATTCACCTGACCGAAGCCGAGCGAGACGAGGCGATCGCGAAGCTCAAGGTGGCTTATCAAAGGAAAACGGAACAGGACGCGAAAAACAAGATCGCGAAAAAGTAAGGAGACGAATTCATGCGTAACAAATCCCATCTCAAGATACTGATCGGCGGGAGCCTGCTGGCGGCCCTCGTCTTGGCCCTGATGTTTGGCGGCTGCTCCCGCAAACCTAAGCGGCTTGCGCAGGGCGGCGACGTAACAGAGGCCGCGGTCGCCACCTACGTGGCGCCAGGCGATCTGGACGAGTACTACTTGTTCTACTCCGGCGGGCAATCGGGCAACGTGTATGTGGCGGGCGTACCTTCCATGCGGCACATCGCGACGATTCCGGTATTCACGCCGTATCCCGGCACCGGTTACGGATTCGACAAGCAGACCAAGGACATGCTGGGCGGGTTTACCTGGGGCGACGCGCACCACACCGCCTTGAGCGAGACCAACGGCGACTACGACGGCCGGTGGCTGTTCATCAACGACAACGCCAACAATCGCGTGGCGCGGATCGACCTGCGCGATTTCAAAACCAAGCAGATCATCGGACCGATTCCCAACGTTTCGGGGAATCACGGCTCGTCGTTTGTGACACCCAACACCGAATACGTGCTGGTCGGCTCGCGCTTTTCAATTCCGCTGCCGCGCCACACTTATGCCCCGGTGGAACAATACGCCACCGTTTACAAAGGCGTGGTGGGAGCTCTGGCGATAGATCCAAAGACGGGTCAAATGAGTGTTGGGTGGGAAATCCTGATGCCTCCCTTTGATTACGATCTGGGCGATGCCGGCAAAGGAGCGAGCAACGGCTGGGCCTTCTGGACCTGCTACAACTCCGAGCGCGCCACCGGCAAACTCGAAGTCACTTCTACCCAGAAAGACCGCGACTACATCGCCGCCGTCAATTGGAAGAACGCCGAACAGGCCATCAAAAGCGGCAAGTTTAAGATGCTTGATGGCGTCAAGGTAATCGATCCCAAGGACACGCCGGGCGTCGTGTACCTGATGCCGTGCTCGAAGAGCCCGCATGGGGTGGATGTCAGCCCGGACGGCAAATACATCATCGGCAGCGGCAAGCTGCAATCCATTACGACGGCGTTCAATATAGAGAAGATTCAGAACGCCATCCAAACCAAGAATTTCACCGGCGACGAAGACGGCATCCCGGTTCTGAAGTACGAAGCCATCAAGGACGCCGAGATCAACGTGGGCCTGGGGCCGCTGCACACGCAGTTTGACGATCAGGGCTTCGCCTACACCAGCCTCTTCGTCGAGAGCGCTATTGCCAAGTGGAAGCTCGGGACGTGGGAAGTCGTTGACAAGATTCCGGTGGCATACAACATCGGGCACCTGACCGCGGCGGAAGGCGACACCATGCATCCCAAGGGCAAGTATCTGGTGGCCCTGAACAAGCTGTCGCACGGGCGGCACCTGAGCGTGGGGCCATCACAGCCAGAAAGTTCGCAGCTCATCAACATCTCCGGCGACAAAATGAAGCTGATCTATGACGCCTTCACAGAGCCCGAACCGCACTATGCGCAGATCATCCAGGCGAGCAAGCTGAAGCCTATAGAGGTCTACGCCAAGGAAGATAACAAGGACCCCAACGCCATCTGGGACGTGAAAGACACCAAGGTCGATCGCACCGGTAACAGCGTCAAAGTCAAGATGACGGCTGTGCGCAGCAGCTTCGAACCCAACCACTTCGAAGTCAATCAGGGCGATCACGTGACCATTTATCTGACTAACATCGAGCAGACTACGGACGAGTTGCACGGATTCGGTCTGGGCGACTACGACATTAACGTCGTCGTCGATCCGGGTGAGACCAAGACCATTGATTTTGTGGCCAGCAAGCCGGGAGTGTTTCCGTATTACTGCACGAATTTCTGCTCGGCGCTGCACCAGGAAATGCAGGGCTACCTGCTGGTGAAGCCGAAGGGTGGTGCTTCAGCGGCGCGCGCCAAGACCGGCGCGGCGGTCGCGGGCGGGGTCCAGTAGGAGGCAACCATGCCGGCAACTTCAGCAGCGGCGCAACCGGGACGCTTCGCAAGGAAGCTGAATCGCGCCAACGCTTTTTTCGATCTTCCGATGAGCTTGCGGAGCCGGCTCATCTTGGTTCTGGCGGCGCTGCTGCTGATCCCGAGCTTCCTGTTTCCGCTATACAACATGACGCTGTACTCGAACCAGTTTCCAGACGGGCTCAACCTCTACATTTACTCGTACAGCCTGGAAGGCGGACACGCGCAGAATCGAGACGATTTGCGCGAAATCAACACGCTGAACCATTACATCGGGATGCGGCCGCTGCTGGAAAGCGATTTCAGCGAGTTCAAGTGGATCCCGCTTCTCGTCGGGTTGTTCTTCATTCTGGCGCTGCGCGCGGCGGTGGTCGGTAAGATGTCCAACGTGGTGGATGTTTCCGTGATGTTCCTCTACTTCGGACTGTTTTCGTTGTGGAGCTTCTATCACCGCCTGAACCAGTACGGGCATAACTTGGACCCCACAGCGGCGGTGAAGGTGCCGCCTTTCGCACCGCCCATATTCGGCGAAAAGCAGCTCGCCAATTTTACGGTCTACAGTTATCCGGGCGCGGCGTCTTTTCTGTTGATTGGATTCTTCCTGCTATTGGCGCTGGCAATATGGATGTCAAGGAAGCCATCGGCTGCGCAATGAAACTGGCCGCTCTGCTCGCGTTGTGGACAGTAACGGCTCCGGCGGCGGTGTGGACGGTGCGCCCAGCAGGGCCGATGGCACATGTCCAGCAAGCGGTGGACGCCGCTGGGCCGGGCGACACCATCCGTATCGAGCCGGGCACGTATGTGGGCAATGTGGTGCTCGACCGGAAGCTCACGCTCGAGGGCGTGGGCCGTCCGGTCATCCGCGGCGAAGGCCGATCGAGCGTCATCACGCTGAAGGCGGATGGTTGCACAATCCGCAACCTGATCGTTGAGCACAGTGGCGAGATGCTTGCCGAGGAAGACTCGGGCATCCTGCTACATGCGAGCGGCAATCACATCGAGCATAACGAGCTCCGCGATGTGCTGTTCGGTATCTATCTTTTTCAATCCGACAACAACACCCTGCTCGATAACGTGATTCGAGGCCGGGCATGGCTGGGGATGGGGGAGCGCGGCGCGGGCATCCACATCTGGAACTCGACGGGCAACACGATTACCGGAAACACCATCAGTAAGGCGCGCGACGGCATGTATCTGCAGAACGCCTACCACACGCTGGTTATACACAACCGGGTTCACGACCTGCGTTACGGGCTGCACTACATGTCGTCGAACGACAACCGTTTCGAGGACAATCAGTTCTATGACAGCGTGGCGGGTGCGGCCATCATGTATTCGCGGCGCATTGAATTCCGGCGCAACATTTTTCGACACAACCGCGGCTTCAGCTCGTTCGGCATCCTGTTCCAGGACAGCGAGAACTGCAGCGCCGAAGAGAACGCTTTCGTCGACAACGCGGTTGGGATCTTCATGGAGGCGCTGCGGGCCAGCACGTTCCGGCGCAACCTGATCGCGGCCAACGACACCGCCATTCAGGCCTTCAGCAGCGCGTCGGGAAACACGTTTAGCCAGAACAATTTCATCTCGAACCTCAGTCCTATCGAGGTTGTCGGAAGGACGACGGGAAGCCGTTGGAACGAAGCGGGCCGCGGCAACTATTGGAGCGATTACCAAGGCTACGATCTCGACGAGAATGGCTTGGGTGACGTGCCCTTCAAGATCCGGAACGTGTTCGAGCGCATGGAGGGCGACTACCCGCGCCTGCGGCTGTACCTTTTCAGCCCGGCATCGCAGGCGCTTGCGTTCTCGGAAAAGATCGTTCCGTTGGTCCGCGGGCCGGAAGAATATGATCGTTTTCCGCTGATGAAGCCGATCGACATGCATGTGGAAGAGCGGCCCGCGGCGCAACAGGAACCATATAGCATCTGGGCGCCGCTGGCCATGCTGGGCGCGTCGCTTCTGGTCATGGGCTGGGGGAGGCTGCGATGATCCAAATCGCCAATCTGACCAAGCGCTTCGGGACCTTCGTGGCAGTCGACAAAGTCTCGCTCGATGTCCAAACGGGAGAGGCCGTGGCGTTGCTGGGTCCGAACGGCAGCGGAAAGACCACAACCTTGAAGTGCCTGACCGGCCTTGCGCGGCCCGATGGCGGCAGTGTGCTGGTGGGTGGCATAGATGTTGCCCGGCATCCGAAACAGGCCCGGGCACTGCTCAGTTTCCTTCCGCAGCGCGTCGCGTTTGATGACAATCTGACAGCGCTGGAGGTATTGCAGTTTTATTGCCGGCTGCGAAAGCTGCCTCCGGATCGCATCGATGGTGTGCTTCAAGCGCTCGATCTCGAAGCCGTTAAGCACGAGCCGGTGGGCCAGTTCTCCGGTGGCATGGTGCAGCGGTTGGGCGTCGCTGTCGCGCTGCTGCCGGATGCTCCGGTCCTGGTGCTCGATGAGCCGGCGGCGAGTCTCGATCCGGAAGGCGCCGCGGCATTTCGCGAGCTGATCCGCGGTGTGAAGCAGCGCGGCCGGACCGTCCTTTTTTCCACGCACGTGCTTTCGGACGTGGACCTGCTGGCGGATCGGGCGGCGATTCTGGTTAGTGGCAAACTCGTGGCCGTGGAATCGGTCGAGGCGCTGCGAGGCGGGCTTGCGGCAGGAGCGCGCCTGCGCATTGCGCTGCGGCACGCGGATGAACGCTTCGCGCGGGTGGCCGTTTTGGCCGGGGCGTCAGAGGCGGAACTGGCTGGACCGACGCTATGGGTCAATTGCCGGCCGGAACAGCGTCTGGCGATCCTGCGGGCAATCGAGGCCGCGGGAGGCGCCATCGAGCGCTTCTTCACCGCAGAGCCATCGCTCGAAGAAATCTACCTGAGGTATGTGAATGCGACGTGTGCTGGTCCCGCTCCTGCTGATCTGGTGGGGTTGCGGGAAGCCGTCCCTGAAGCCGGTTGAGATCGAGCCGGCGGATATGTGCTCCTCCTGCCGGATGGCGATTTCAGAGGCGCGCTACGCCGCGGAAATTGTAGACCGGGACGAAAACGTCTACAAGTTCGACGACATCGGCTGCATGTTGCGCTTTCTGCGGGCGCACCGGACACCAGGCGCCGCGCTCTACGTGAGAGATTACGACGGCAGTGGCTGGATGACCGTGAGCGAGGCGCAATACGTGCGCTCGGACGCGATCCCCAGTCCGATGGGCGGACATACGATCGCCGTGAAGCAGAAGTCCTCAGCCGAGGAATATGCCCGGCGCCTTCACGGCACCCTACTGATCTGGGAGAAATTGTGATGGATCTGCGGACAATCGGCGCGATCGCGGGCCAGGAGCTTCGCGTCAACAGCCGGAACAAATGGACGGTGAGCTTCGCCGGCATCTTTGCGGCGCTGGCGTTGGCGATCTCCTATTTCGGCATGGTTACCGCCGGCGAGGTCGGCTTTCAAGGCTTCACCAGAACTTCGGCCAGCTTGCTGAACCTCGTCCTGTACCTGGTGCCGATGGTGTCGCTCACCATGAGCGCGGTAAGTTTCACCGGGGAGCGGGGTGCGAGCGAGCTGCTATTCTCCCAGCCGGTGACGCGCGCCGAGATCTTGACCGGCAAGATCTGCGGGCTGTTCGCCGCTGTGGCCGCAGCAACGTGTTTCGGCTTTGGACTGGCGGGCTGCGTCATCGCCGCGAATGCGGGCGCCGAAGGGTCGATGGCTTTTCTGGTTTTCGCCGGCTTCGCCCTGCTGCTTGCGCTGATCTTTCTGGTGATTGGAGCGCTGGTGGCGGCGTTCTGCGGGTCGAAGGCCAAGGCGTTCGGACACGCGTTGTTTGTGTGGTTTTTCTTCGTGCTGCTCTACGATCTGCTGGTGATCGGCATGACCTTCGTGCTGAAAGAGCATACGGCCAACCGCTTCATCTTTCTTTCTTTATTCGGCAATCCCGTTGATATGGCGCGCGTGGGGAGCTTGATGGCGCTCGGCGACCCGAGCATTTTCGGCGCGGCCGGCGCGGCGCTCGTGAAATTTCTCGGCGGGCAGGCGCGCGCCATGCTGATGCTCCTGATGGGGCTGGGACTGTGGGTGGCAGTTCCGCTCATCTCCGCGGTGCGTGTGTTGAACCGGCAGAACCTGTAAGGCTCGCAGCCCAGGCGCGTGCCTATGGAGTCGTGACATGTTTGCCCGAAAGACGTCGCGTGCGGCCGCGCTGATCGTACTTGCGGCGGTCGCCGCCGTTGGCGGGTTGGCAGCGTGGAGGTTTGCGGTGCACGAGCGCATCGAGGAACTCCATTATCAACGCGGCGAGACCGAACTTATCGTCACCAACCTGGCCCATGCGCGAGTGCACCTGTTCGTTGCCGGCGCAAACCTGCAGGACGCGAAAGAAACCGGCGAGTTCCGTGACCGCAAGTGGCTGCCCGCCGCCAATTACTTTCTAAGAGCCGATACTCCGGCCGGTTCCGTCTTCTATCCCGTTCCCGTTACGGGCTACCGCGCTGGCCCCGAGAAAGACGGATCGCTCGCCATCACGATACGTCCCGTTCCTCGCGAACCGCCGCCTCGCGTTTCGCCAGAGCCCCTTGAATTCGCTTACATTCCGAGTGGTCCGTTCCTGCTCGGCGATCGATTGAATCCCGGTGAGCCGCACTATGTGTGGCTCTCCGCTCTCTATATCAGCCGATTTGAAATCACGAACGCGGAGTTTCGGGAGTTCTGGAATGATCCCGGCGGATATCGCGATGACTCGAATTGGACATCGCAAGGCCAGGGTTGGAAACGCGCGAATCGCTGTGAAGCCACCGTGCTGCTTGCGCCATCAGACGCCGAATTTAAGCGCTTCGGCCAGCCGGATCAACCGGTGGTGCTGGTGAGCTGGTTCGAAGCGAATGCCTTCTGCCACTGGCTGACGCGGAAGCTCGGCGCCGGAAAGTGGATCTTCGCCCTGCCTACGGTGGCCGAGTGGGAAAAGGTGGCACGCGGCCCAGACAACTTCGACTATGGGCTGGGCACTAGCATCAGCGACGAGCAGGCGCGCCTTTACAACTGGCGGAAGAACCCCAGCGCCCCCGTAACGCTGGTGGGCATTCACGATTCCCGCGCTATGTACACGCCCAACCGCTACGGCGTGTACCACATGTCCGGTAGCGTGACGGAGTGGACGCAGTCCATCTTCCGGCTGCACACGCGCGATCATCCTTACGTTGATGATGATCGTAACGCCGACGACGTGACCGGTGCGCGCGTAGCGCGCGGCGGTTCCTGGTACAGCGCGAGCATCGCTCTTTTAGGCACGTCCTTTCGCGACGCGTTTCACCCCGAACACACGTCAAATGACGTAGGTTTTCGGATTGTGGCGCGGCTTCGGCCGTAGCCGGCGACCAGCACGTCCTGGCGGAAGCTGAGACTTCACGCGACCAGCAGTACCGTGTAATGCCCGTGCCCCGTGCCGTACACGTGCCCGTTAGTTGCTGCTCTGAAGTTTCTCCTGTTGGTCCGCTGCACTCAGGACCTCTCAACGTTGGATGAGGGCGCCCGCCTCGGCACCGAGCTCCTGGATTACGTCCCGAACCTCGTTCGTCGTGGACGAAGCTGGCATGGGAGCGCCGAAGGATATGATCGCCGGGTGACGCAAACGCCGCGGCCATTTCCAAAACGCTCTCCCTCCTTCGAAGCTGAAGATGCTTCCCCACAAGCCATCCAAATGGATCGGGATGATCGGAACATCGAGCCCGCGGGCGATCACTTCCAAACCGCGCCTGAAGGGAAGCAAATTGCCGGTTCGCGTGATGAAGGCCTCCGGAAAGATGCAGACGATCTGTCCCTGCCCCAGCTCGCGACGTGCGGCGCGGATGGCGCCAGCCAGATCGTGCGGACCGGTTCCCACCGGAATCGCCCGTGCCAAACGAAGCCCCCAGTTGAGCAGCTTCAAGCGGTAATAAGGTCTCCACACCAGGAAGCGGACAACCGGCCGCACGCAGTAACCGATGATGAAGGCGTCCATGAACGTCACATGATTGGCGGCCAGCAGAGCCGGGCCGCGGCGCGGAATATTCTCCCGCCCCACAACACGGATCCGGAACAAGCCGCGCGCGACCACCCAATAAGCCAGCCGAACTACAAGTTCAGAGAGTGTGGCAATGGTCATTCGGCAGATGCCCTTGCACCAAGCCCCGAGGCTCTGCGCGCGCATTCCGCTCGCGTTCCCACCAGCACGGTCTCGAGTGACTCCGCGGGGATCGAATCCATGGCACTGGAGACGATGGATCTGGGCACCGGTATGATACCGAGTTTGCAGGCGAATTGCTGGGCAGATCGGGCCAACGTGATACTCTCGAACTCAAAGTAGAGGTCCGGCCCCTGTTGACGGATGCGCCACCAGGAATTGAGCGCCCACATAATACCGTGGTCGTGATAAGGCTCCAGGAAATCCAATCGCCCGGGCTCGCCGCTGTCGGATTCACGAATCTCATTGGAACGCAGGTGAACGAGCAACTCGGAGGCGGGGACACTGCGTTGCCCTCCAATCGAGTAGGAAATTCGCGCCTTCACCCGGAACGAATAGTGTTGCGGGAAGACGGAAGCGAAGCGGAACTTGTTGTTGAGGCCGATGGTCGCATCGTAGGCGGTGGCGGCCGTCTGCGCTGCATGGCATTCGAAGATCATCGGCCGGTAGACATCCGCATAGCGGCCGTAGTCTTCGAGTACCGCGCGCAGATCCGCGAGGTTGGTGCGGCGAATGCGAACGGCGCCAACCCAGTCGATGATCGTCCCGTTCTGGCTGGCGATGCGCCGATTCAGAGCAGGGTCACTGATGTTCCATCGGACGAGCTTGCCGGCGGCCAGTTGAGCGGACGCTTCTCTGCGAGCGGAATCGGGTACCCAGGACAGCTCGCCTGCCTCGAATCGGGCGGCCATTGCCGGTTCCGCCGTGGCGACATAATCCTCATATTCGCGCAACGCAGCGAAGTCAAGGACGGTTGTGCATCGGGCCCCCCAGCAGAGGCTTCCGAATCCCCAAGCTACTGCCATCAACGTAGAAAGCAGCTTCATTCGTTCACGGGTGTAAGTGGCCCATGGCTCTGATGAATTCCGGGTGGCTGGCAAGCGTACCGACGCGGGGCTCCACACGAAGATACATCAGGTAATCGCAGCGTTCCCCGATAGCTTTCCAGCCCCACTCGAAGGTCTTCCCGGTGTTACCCAGTGCGAAGTGGATCGAGGCGAAGTAGAATGCGGGGACATATCTATGACGCGACATCTCCTCCAGGCGCGCCAACTCCCGGCGGGCTTCGACCGGCTTGCCCCAGGCCCCATATGCACTCGCCAGAGCGGCCACCGATGCCGGGTTGTTGCCGGAAAACGATGCCGCGCGTTGGAACTCCTCGATCGCCTCTGCGTACATTCCTTTCTGCTGGTATGCCATGCCGAGGGTTTGGTGCGCCAGGGGCAGACTCGGTTCCATTTCTGCGACAGCACGATACTGCTCGATGGCTTTGTCGTACTGCTTTGAGTAATAAAGGCACCATCCCACCCCAATGTTGATGCTGGGGGAAAGAGGCTCGAGGCGCAACGCCTCCTGCATCTGTTCGGTCGCCTTGCCGAGATCGCCGGCGGCCATCAAGTAGTGGCTGTACCAGTGATGGGCCGTCGCGGACGACGGGTTCAGCGACAAGGCCTGTGAAAACTCCTGCTCCGCCCCATGCAGGTCCCAGTCGTACGATAACTTGACGTACGCGAGCGAAACGTGGGCTTCCGCCAGGCGCGGATCCAGTTCCAGCGCCTTTTGCGCGGCAGCCTTCGCCAGCGGCATCGCCTTGTTCGGCGGCATGCCGTCGACACCAATCGAGCCCAGCAGCGAATACGAGTCCGCGAGGCCAGTATAAGCGGCCGCATAGGTGGGGTCAGCCGCAATCGACTGCTCGAAGTACTGCGCAGCCCCTCTCAACCCCTCTTCCGTCCGCCGGTTCCAGAAGTAACGGCCGCGCAGATATTTATCGAGCGCGGTTGGATTGATCTTCCGGTTTTGCTGGAGCCGTTGTCTCTCCTCGGCCGTGACGGTTACCTGAATCTCGCCGGCGATGGCTTCCGCCACCGCCGATTCCAGCGTCAGGAGGTCGACAATGTCGCGCTCGTAGTAGTTCGCCCAATGCACCGCCCGCGTCTTGGGGTCGATCAACTGTGCATCAATCCGGACACGGCCCCCAGAGCGCAGAACCGTGCCCGTCAAGACCCGGTTCACCGACTGCTCGCGCACAACGGAATTCAATGCCGCGGCTCCGCGCTGTCCGCTGGCGTCTGAAGCCAGGGAAATAACTCGCAGATTCCCCAGCTTCGAGATATCAGTAATCAACGCCTGTGTGATGCCCTCGGCAAAATAGTCTTGCGAGTTGTCGCTCTTGAAACTCCGAAATGGCAGAACGGCGAGAACACTCTCGGGCGCCTTCACACTGACAACGGAATGGACGGGGCGAACGCGAATCAGGTATGCAGCCACACCCAGGACGGCGAGCACCAGCGCAACCGCCAGGGTCAGCCACTTTGTTGCGGCGTTGAGTGACGGCCGGGCTACTGCTGCCTCGACCTGTTCTGCCGTTCCAGAATCGATCGCCACCGTGTGGTGGGAGTCGACTGTAACCGCCCGGACAGGCGCCACAAACCGATAACCGCGCTTGGGAATCGTTTCAATATATACGGCCTGGTCCTCTGTGTCTCCAAGCGTCTTGCGCAGCAGCGAAATGTTCCGGGTCAGCGCGCCCTCTTCGACAAAGGTGTCGGGCCAGACTGCCTTCATCAGGTCGCCTTTATCGACCATGCGGCCCGCGTTACCGACCAGCACAAGCAGAGTGCCGACGACCTTGGGAGGCAAGGCGACTAAATCCCCATTGCGGTGCAGAAGCCGCTCGTCCGTATCGATACGATACGGCCCGAACTCATATCCCTGAACTTCCGAGATTGCCATAACTCGCCAATCGACTACAGGTCGCCTGATCTAACCAGAAGCGTATCATACGATTACGGCGGTGAAAAGGGAGTACCGGACCCTTTATTGCCAATGTAGTACAGCTAGGTGACTTGCTACATCCTCTGGTCACAGACGATGTCACCGAACCGGTGGATCCCAAGTTGCACCGATCTGCGGAAATACCCCGGGTGAAATGACCCACGAATCGCTATCCGGGCTTTCGATCTGAAATCAATCAGGCTTTTGTAAGCATTTCCGAAGGACTGGCGTTGGTATTGGGTGCAAACTCGGGACGAATCGGGCAGCCGGAGTTCAAGGACCATGCGACCTTCAATCCTGATCGCGGCCATTTGCCAGCTTTCCTGGATGGCGGTACAGCCGGCCGTGGCGGAACCGGCTAAGTCTAGTTTCGCCACCGGGATCGAAAGCTCCAGCCTCGAAGTGATTCATAAGTATTTGAACTCTCAACTGATACGGCAAGCCGCCACGCGGGGCGCGGAGATGGAAGCGGATATCGAAGCAACGCTTCCCAAGCTCAAGAAGGCAGGGACCCTTAGGGCACACCGCCGGATTTCTTGCGCCGGGCAGGTGATATATCGGGTGCTCGATTACTCTGGGGATCCCGGCGTGAAGAGGGAAGTGATCAGCCGATACTTGGCTGCTGAAAGCGAAGAGCGTGACGCCGGCAGTATCGCCATCACCCCGGCGAACTACGAATTCCGGCTGAAGGCCGCCCGTGGTCCGGAGGGACAGGCGGTATGGATTTTCCGGCTCAAGCCCAGGAAGAAGAGGGTCGGGCTATTTAAGGGCGAACTGTGGTTAGACGCGGAAACGGGCATGCCGCTCCACGAGGCCGGCCAGTTCGTCAAGGTTCCTTCAATTTTCCTGAAGCGGATCCGTTTCGCTCGCGATTACGGGATTCGCGACGGCGTATCGATCCCCACGTCGATCGACAGTACGGTGGAGACCCGCCTGGTTGGCCGCGCCGAGTTGCACGTGCGCTTTTACAACTTGATGTACGACGGCACGGGTAGCTGCAATTCAGCCACGTATTTAGGAGTCAAGGACCTGTTTGTAACATTAAACGACTTGAATTCACTACTTAGAGGGAAGATCCCTGAATGGAGGTTGCCATGGGAACGAGAGTAAAAACGAGCGGAGCGTGGTTCCGCTCGATTTCCGTCCTTCTTTGCTGCTGCGGGGTTGGCTGGAGCGCAGCAGCGTCCGAGAAAGTAACGGTGCGGGTCATGACCCGCAACATGGATGCGGGCACCGATCTGAAGCTGGTGCTCGCAGCCACAGACGACAAGTCCTTTGCACAAGGTGTGGCTGCAACCCTTGCCGAAATCCACGCGAGCGGAGTGTCTCAACGCGCTGCCCGCATAGCCGAAGAAATTGCCCTCCAGAAACCGGACCTCATCGGCCTGCAGGAGGTAACGCTCTACCGGACCGGGCCGTTCTCGTTGCAGCCCACCGGCGCGGCCGATGTCCTCTACGATCAACTCGACCTGTTGATGTCTGAACTGGCTCATCGGAACCTCAAATACGCGATCGCCGTCGCTCAGAATCTGCTTGACGTGGAAGTGCCGGTCCCCACGCAGAACTTGAACTTGAGGATGACGGATCGGGATGTCATCCTCGTCAGGAGCGATCTCCAACAGTCCGGTCTCGACGTCTTTAATATCCAAACTCGCCGCTTCCAAACGCTTTTGCCATTGCCCGTGCTGGGCGGCCTCGTGATTCTGCGCAGCGCGGAATCCGCTGACGTGAATATGGGCGGCCAGGTATTTCGGTTTGTCAGCACACATCTGGAAGGTCCTATTCCAGGTATTCCGCAGACGGTGCTGGTCCAGTTGGCGCAGGCTCAAGAGATACTCGATGCTCTCAAGACAACAGATGCTCCCGTCGTGCTAATCGGCGATTTCAATGCCAATGCAGAGTCAGGTGCAGATCACACCGGGGCTGTTGAGCTACTCGTGAATGGAGGCTTCCAAGACGTTTGGCACGCTCTGCACCCGGATAATCCCGGCTACACATGGCCGCTGTTCCCTGAAGACCAGGCCCGCGCTTATCCCATCTCGTATCAGGAACGGATCGACCTGATCTTCGCGCGCGGCCTGACCCCGGTCTCCATTCAGCGCCTGAGCGTAGGCGGCTTCTGGGGTGCGATGGCATCGGACCACGCAGGCGTGGTCGCGACACTGGAAATCGGCAACTAGTCTTCGCGCCGGCGAAATCGCGCCGTCATGAAGAGGATGCGATGAACAGACGAATCTTGCTCGCACTGGTTTCTGCGTTGCCTGTCTGCGCTCAGCCCGCGGAGCAGACACCAGTGATTGAGATCTTCGGCGGACCATCGTACGCCAACGTGGAGTACGGGGCGCCGAAAGCGCCACCAGCAACCAGCCCATCGGACAGGAGGGCCAACTTCTTCGGAGGGCAGGGCTGCTTCAGTTTCACTCCGCACAAGAACATCCGCTTGCTCGGGGACTTCGGAATGCAGTCATGGAGACCGGGTATCCAATGGTGGTCACGTGATACCAAATTCCGAAACTGGCAGTTTCTGTTAGGTCCGCAGTTCACGAAACGGACAAAGAAGTCGACC
This sequence comes from Terriglobia bacterium, assembly GCA_020073305.1. Classification (GTDB taxonomy): domain Bacteria; phylum Acidobacteriota; class Terriglobia; order Bryobacterales; family Bryobacteraceae; genus QHXW01. The sequence goes on along the minus strand of JAIQFK010000004.1, from coordinate 55,388 downwards.
GCTTTCACTCACGTGCTGGCTGGCGTAGGTACAACGCATCTAACCGTGCCCAGCATCACCCCGGTCGCGCCCGGCGAAGACAACGTAAGTGTGATTACCAACGATTCCGGGTTTGCCATGGCATTCGGCGGCGGGCTGGACGTGAATGTCAGGCCGCACTTTGCCATTCGGGTCCTACAGGCGGATTACCTTCTGACCCACTTCCATCGCGAGCCGTTGCTCGCCGGCAATTACCTGATAAACCCGCTGGCCCGTTCGTGGCAGAGCCATTTTCGTCTGGGAGCCGGCGTGGTGATCAAGCTTTATGCGAGGTGACGTGCTATGTACAAACAACGAAATTTCTGCTTTGTTGTTCTGTTGGCTGTCTGTTGTGCTTGCGCCGCCGAGCGTCCCGCGGTGACCGGCGCTCAAACGCCCGGCATGGTCTGGAAGGCGAAGTTGTTCGGTGAAATCCCGGCGGAGAAAAGCAACGTGGATGGACGATCCGTCAAGCTCACGCCGCTTCCCGGCGGCATCCGCTGCGAGTTTGAAAAGGGCAATGGTTTCGACATCCCCTTCTCCAGCGTGGTGGAGATCGCTCACGATGTGACGACGCGAAACCGGGGCGCCATCCTCCTGCAGTATTTCCGCGAGCACTTGGACGCCTATACCTGCTCGCACGACTGCACGGTAGCGATCATGCTGGCGCCGGTATTCGCGCCGTTCACACGCCATAAGCACTACGTTGCTCTCGGCTGGAGAGAAGACTCCAGCATGAGGAGGGCCGTATTCCGCCTGCGTAAGCGCGATTATCGGGCGTTCATAGCGGCGCTCAGCACGGCCAGCGGACAGCCATCCTGGGACATCGCCGAAGAGCATCAGAAACTCCGGCGTGAGCTCAAGCGGCAATTGAAAAGCAGTATTAGCGTTCACCTGAAGCACGATGTGGTGCTCGGCGAAGCCGTGCTCAAGCGCCGCTCTTACAGGATGCTGCTTGTGGACCGGCAGGGGGGCGAGGGTGAAGTTTCCTTTTTTGCCGCATACAAGCACGTGCTCACCATGCCGGTGGACCTTGTTGCGGGTGGCGCCGTCGCATCCACCGCGGTGATCTATAAGCCGTCGCCACCCCGCGACTGGGCCATCACAGAGATCCGGATTCCCGGCAAGATCCTGCGTTTCCGCTCCGCGGAGCCGAACACGCCGCAGGACTTGGCCACCGATATACAACCGGATCGCGAACATTGAGGTAATGCCATGCATCCATCGCGAAACTTCTTTCTGATTTGCACGTGTCTGGCGGTGACAGCCGGCTGCTCGATCAAGCGCATGGCAGTCAACAAAATCGGCAACGCCCTGGCATCGGGGGGCTCGACCTATGAGAGCGACGATGACCCGGACCTGGTCGGCGATGCCCTGCCTTTCGGGCTCAAGCTGATCGAAAGTCTGCTCGCCGAATCGCCCAAGCATCGCGGACTGCTGCTGGCCGCAGCCAGCGGCTTCACGGAATACTCTTACGCCTTCGTGAACCAGCGTGCCGATGAGACCGCGGCCGAGAGCTTGGAGCGCAGCAACGCGTTGCGCACCCGCGCCCGGCGTTTGTATCTGCGCGCCCACGCTTATGGCCTGCGCGGCCTCGAGCTGCGCTACCCCGGCATCGGGTCCGCGCTCGAGAGCGAGCCCGCCAGTGCCCTGGCGCGCGTCCGCAGGCAGGACGTGCCCCTGCTCTATTGGACCGCGGCATCGCTGGGTCTCGCAATTTCCACTTCCAAAGACAACCCGGAGATGATCGCGCAATTGCCGGTGGTTGATGCCATGATCCACCGCGTAACGGAACTCGACGAGAGTTGGGGTCAAGGCTCCGTGCCGGAATTCCTGATTAGTGTCGAGGGCACTCGCACCGGCACGAAAGCGGGCGAGAAGCAAGAGAAAATGCGCCGGTACTTCGAACAGGCGCTCGATTTTTCGAAGGGCCTGCGGGCAGACCTGTATCTTTCGTACGCCGAGAATGCCAGCGTGCCTGCCCAGGATCGCGTCCAGTTCGAGTCACTGTTACACCGGGCGCTCGAAATCGATCCGGACCGGCGGCCGGAGGGCCGCCTCGCCAATCTGGTCGCCCAACGGCGCGCCCGCTGGCTGCTGGGCCGGGTCGATGAGTTGTTCCTGGATCCCGCGCCGGCTAGACCCTAGGAGGACGTCATGTCTCACAACCTTCTTTCCGTTTTCCTGTTGATCGGTTCACTCGCGCCCGCAGCGGCGCAACAGACCGCGGTCAAAATGGGCACACTCGCTCCCGATGGCTCGCCGTGGTACCAGGTGTTGCAGCAGATGGGCGAACGCTGGCGCAAGATCTCCGGCGGGAAGGTGAAGCTCACGATCTACCCCGGAGGCGTGCTGGGAGACGAGCCCGACCTGGTCAACAAAATGCGCATTGGCCAGATCCAGGCCGTAGCTCTTTCCGGAGCGGGTATGGCGGAAATCGAGCCGGGGGTTTCCTGCCTGCAGATTCCGATGATGTTCGAATCGTATGCCGAGCTCGACTATGTGCGTGATCGTATGGCTCCCCGCCTGGAGAAGATGATCGAGACGCGCGGATTCCTCGTCCTCAACTGGGGCGATGCAGGATGGGTGCATTTCTTCACCCGCTCTCCGGTGACGCACCTGGATGACATGCGCCAGATGAAGCTGTTCACCTGGGCGGGAGACAACGACACGCTGGAACTCTGGAAAGCCAACCGGTTTCGCGCCGTGCCGCTGGCGGCAACCGACATCCTGACCGGCCTCCAAACCGGCCTGATCGAGGCAGTTCCCACGACTCCGTTGTACGCGCTGCTGAACCAGTCTTTCGGACTGGCGAGGTACATGAACGATGTGAAATGGGCTCCGTTGATCGGCGCCACCCTCATTACCAGGAGAACGTGGGACGCTCTGCCGCCGAACGAGCGCGCCGAACTGTTCCAGGCGGCGCGTGAATCCGGGGAGGGCTTGCGGGGCGGTATCCGTAAGATGAGTGACGACGCCGTTGCCGCCATGCAGAAACGGAAGCTGACCGTAGTGCATGCCGATGCCTCCGTGATCGCTCAATGGCGCAACGAGGCCGAAGGAGTCTATCCCAACCTGCGCGGCCACACGATCCCGGCCGACCTGTTCGATGAAGTCCATAGACTGCGTGACGAGTTCCGCGCACGCGGAAACGGAGGCGCTAAATGAGCGCGATCTGCTTTCAGGCGTTCTCGCGCGCAGAAAAGGTCATGGCCAAGGTGGGTACTGCTTCGGTTCGTGCACCGGGCGGCATAGAGAGATTTCTCGCCGTGGCGGCGCTATCGGTCATGTCACTGCTGCCCATTACCGAGCTGGTGGCTCGCCAGTTCAAACTCTCCGGCATTCCAGGCTCAACGGTGTTCGTGCAGCACCTTACGCTGTGGATCGCTTTCATCGGCGCGGTGCTGGCTGCTCAATCGGACCGGCTGCTGGCGCTGTCGGCGAACACTTTCCTGCCGGAGAAATGGCTCCCGCGGGTTCGCATTTTCACCTGCGCCGTGGGTGGCGCGGTCGCGGTGTGCCTGGCCTGGGCCAGCCTGCAGTTCGTGCTCACCCAGCGGGAGGCTGGCTTCATCCTGGCCGCAGGAATACCCAGGTGGGTCGCGCAGAGTGCTATGCCGGTCGGGTTCCTGGCGGTGGCGGCGTATCTGGTGTGGAGTGCATCACCGCGTATGCGTTGGCGCCTCGTTGCCGCGCTTGGGTTGGTGGTTCCGGTAGCGCTCGCTGCTGGCCCGCATTTGTCCGGCTCCGCCGCCCTGACAGCAGGCATCGCACTGATCCTGATTGCCGTATTTCTGGGACTGCCTATCTTCGCGACGCTCGGCGGCATCGCGCTGCTGCTGTTCTGGAATGAAGGCTTGCCCGTGGCCTCGGTACCGGTGGAAACCTACCGCCTGGTTGCATCACCGATATTGCCGTCGCTTCCGTTGTTTACTTTCGCCGGTTACTTACTGGTGGAGGGCGGCGCCAGCCGCCGGCTGCTGCGCGTGTATACGGCGCTGTTTGGTTGGTTACCTGGCGGCCTGGCCGTTACCACGGTAGTGGTTCTCGCGATCTTCACCTGGGCCGGCTCCGGCGTAACCATCCTGGCCATGGGCGGCCTGTTGCTTCCCATGCTGGTGAAAGCCCACTATCCCGAGAAGTTCTCCATCGGTCTCATCAACGCTTCCGGCTCGCTGGGCCTGCTCTTTCCGCCCAGCCTTCCGGTGATCCTCTATGGAGTCTACGCACATACGGACATTTCCAAACTGTTCATCGGTGGGTTTCTGCCGGGTCTGCTGATGGTCCTTCTGGTTTCGGCCTGGGGAGTTTTCCAGGGAGTTCGCCATCATGCGGGACGTGCGAACTTCTCCGGGGTAGAAGCCGTGCGCGCCATCTGGGACGCGAAATGGGAACTGGCAATCCCGGCGCTCGTGCTGATCGGCTTGTTTGGCGGTTTCGGAACATTGGTCGAAGCCGGCGCGGTGACAGTCCTGTATTCGTTCATTGTGGAGTGCTTCGTTTATCGCGAACTCTCCCTCCGGCGCGATTACCCGCGCGTGGCGGTCGAATGCACGACTGTGATCGGTGGCGTGCTCCTCATCATCGGCGTGGCCGTTGGTTTCACGAATTACCTGGTGGATGCTCAATTGCCCGCCCTGCTGATTGCTTGGACCCACGCCCACATTCACTCCAAGTACGAGTTTCTTCTCCTGCTCAATTTGATCCTGCTGCTCAAGGGATCGTTTATGGATGTGTTTTCGGCCATCATCGTGGTGGTCCCGCTGATTACACCGATTGCCACGGCATTCGGCATCGACCCGGTGCAACTGGGAATCATCTTTCTCGCTAACCTGGAGCTGGGATATCTGACGCCCCCGGTGGGAATGAACCTGTGCCTGGCCGCTTACCGCTTCAAACAGCCCATGACCAGTATTTACCGCGCCACGGCGCCGTTTTACCTCATCTTGCTGCTCGGCGTCCTGCTGATCACTTATGTCCCCTGGATTACCATGGCGCCGGTACGGTGGCTGGGCGGCAGTTGAAACGTTAGGACGACGAATCAGGCAACCAAGACGCGGGCCGGGCCGGCTCGCTCAGGAGATTTTTATGAATAGACAAATTGCGCTGTTGTTGGTTTCTACTGTCGTGTTCGGTTTTCATGTTCAGGCGAAGGCCGGGGAGAAGGAGGAACTGACCTGGGGTGAACTCTCGACCCTTAATGGCCGGACGATCCGCATGACCATGCCGCAAGCGGCTGTGATCACCGGCAAACTCACGGCTGTGGAACCGGATGGTCTGGTCCTGCAAATCCAGAAGACAACGGACAAGATGGCTTATCCCAATGGACGATTTGTAGTGCCGCGCTCGCAAGTCAAAACTCTGGACGTATTATCCAAGCGGAAGCGCGGCCGCGTGATTGGCACGATTTGCGGCGCTTGGTTAGGGCTGAGCCTCGGCACATACGCAGGTATCCATGCCAATTCTGCGGGCACCGCACTCGCCACATTAGCCGGAGTCGGCGGGGGACTTACCACTCTGGGCTACTATCTCGGGGACGCCCTCGACAAACGCGTCACGACTGTGGTTGTCCGGCAGTGAGCCATGTTTCACGCGGTGAAGCCTTCGTCTACAGAGGCTTGGCGGCCGGCGCCGAGTAGGGATTCATGTTTCCGCTCACCAGGCCGCCGGTAAGCGGGATCGGGCTGCTGACGGTTGACCTTCCTATCATTTTGTGAACCATAAACGTAGTTATGACCCTTCGATCGCGATGGCGCCAGTAGGCTGGCTTCAGCGCTAACGGTTGCGCCCGGCGAGTGTATCCTTTTCCCTGCCGTTTTCGTCCTGGGTACGACACCGGCTGTTCGAAAGCGGCCGGAGGAGGTATCGACATGAAAACGCTTTTCGTAATCGTATTCGTCGCGGGGACCCTGTCGTTCGTGTCCTCCGTCTCGGCGCAAACCCGAGGCACGACCGACAACGCTGGAGTCACGGCGTCTGACGCGAAGAACACAGGGAAGGGCTGCGCGGCGTGCGCACAAAAGGCATCGGCCGACTCAGTCTCTACGCGGCTTGTTCCGGGCACGAACGAAACCATGTTGGTGGGACGTGTTGAGAACCTCATGCCCATCGGCGTGGTCGCCGTGCTGGGCTGTGAGACCTGTGCCGGCGAGGCAGTCACCTGGGCCTTGCAGCAAGGCAGTTCGACGGAAGATGTCGAGCGCGCGCTACAGACGGTCGCGGCCATGCAAAAGCTCGACTGTTTCAAGCAGCAGTTCGGTCCGGAGGCGGCCGCTCGACTGGAGAAGCCGCTGGCGGCTGCAAGAAAGGTCTTGCAGCAGGCAATCGATCACGCCGGGAAGTAGGGTTCCCCTGGCGCCGTCCGAGGATTAGAATCGGGGTGGAGCTGCTGCCATGACACCAGTTGTCGCCGCGAACGAGGCGGGCGCACTCTTCACGGCCTATCACGACAGGATCTGCCGGTACATCGCCGGCATGGTTCGAGACCCGGCGGAGGCGGAGGATCTCACGCAGGAGACCTTTCTGCGCGCGTACTGCCAGCAGGAAACGCTTCGCGATCCCAAGGCGGCGCGCGGCTGGCTGTATCGCATCGCTACCCACGTCTGTCTGGATCGTTTGCGGAAACGCGGACGGCAAGTCGCGCTCGACGGCGGAGAAGAGGCGCATCACGGGCAACCGGCCGCCTTGGAACCGTCCGCGCAGGAGACGGTCGAGCGGGCGGAAACAAGCGCTTGTGTGCAGCGGTGCCTGGATTACCTGCCGGACAGCTACCGCGCCGTGATCCTGTTGTATGAGGCGCACGGACTCACGGCACCGGAGATCGCAGAACTATTAAGTGTGAGCGTAGGGACGGTCAAGATGCGGCTCCATCGCGCCCGCCGCAGGCTGCAGGAGGTGATGGAGATCGGTTGTACGGTGTCAGGGAAGGACAGCGGGGTGCCGTGCTGCGAGTCCAAAAAGTGAAGTGGGCCAGAAAGCCCCATACACACCTGACCTCGTGGGCTGCTGCTAGTCGATGTGGTGATTAGCTGGCAGATGTGTTGGCTGCAGCCAGTCTGGAGTTGGTTGCGCTCCAGATACCAGAGACGCTACGACCTGCATTCACAAACAGGGTGGCAGATGCCAGGCAAACGAAGGCGAGCAACAGCGTGTATTCGATCAAATCTTGTCCCTGCTCGTCCTTCGCAAAGCTCAATAGGGCATTGGTAAGCATGTTTTCTCCTGTTTTCCCGTTACAGCATCGAGTCTCTTCCAGGGTATCTTTTGATTGCATGAATGCCAATGCTGAAGTTGGGTAATGCTGGCGTGTATGCCGGCCGCAAACCACTAACAAAAGGCATAACGCCGTTGGTTGGCGTTTCAGGGAGTTGGCGGCAGGCCGAGCTATGACGCTACCCTCCAGGTGCTCGCAACGGCGCAACCCGCTCTCGAACGATTTTCAGGCATGCTCGATTCCTGTAACCCGGCTGATGGCGGCCACAAAATTCTTCCAGCTCTTCCGTTGGGAGCGAAGCACCTTTCGTCCTTCCGGAGTCAGGTTGTAATAGCGCCGCCTGCGCTGCTCCGCCTTCTCCACCCAGCGCCCGTCCACCCAGCCGCGCTTCTCCAGCCGGTAAAGCAGGGGATAAAGGGAGGTGACGTGGAATCGCAAGGCGCCGCCAGATCGCGCCTGAATCAGCTTGCAGATGTCGTACCCGTGGCGCGGCCGGCCCTCCAGCAGCGACAACACCAGAAGCTCCGCGCTTCCCTTTTTCCACTCCTGATCGGGTGAGGTTAACGCCATATGTTTGAGTCCATTATATGGGACTACAGAACATTATACGGAATCTTGATACTCTGTTCCGCCGGTTTGCACAAATAAATCGCCATCTAGGGCAGAGCCGAGCGCCGGAGACCGCCGGACGGCGAGAGGTTCGTCAACCCCTCGCTCAACGCCCGAGTCGCAAAGGCGGTGAACTCGAAGACCGCTTCCTTCGATTCAGCCGGAAGCAGCCGCCCGATGGCTAGCTTGGCGATGCCGTGGACCATCGACCATGCGGTCAACGCCAGGGCGCTGGTGTCAACCGCCGGCAACTGTCCGGCCTTCTGGGCGGCGGTGACATAGTCCACCAGAACTTGAAAGGCCTCGCGGCCCGAGGCTGCATACTCCGGGTAGACTCTCAGCCCTTCGCAATAATCGAACATGGCCGAAAAATGTTCCGGCCACCGCAGCGCGAACTGCACATACCCGCGTCCGCTCATCGCCAGCGCGTCCAGCGCATTCTCCGCCGGCTTTGCCGCCGCGATCATCGAACGCGCCAGCCGTTCGAAACCTTCAGCCGCTACCGCGGCCAGCAGCTCCTCTTTGTCGCGGAAATGCCGGTAGGGCGCATTGTGCGACACCTTCGCCTGGCGAGCCACTTCCCGCAGGGTGAAGGCGCGGGGGCCCACTTTCCCGATCACCCTCACGGCCGCTTTCAGCAGGGCCTGCTTCAGGTGGCCGTGGTGATAAGGTGCAGGCTCGCTCATATCTCAAGAAATAGCAAAAAATGTTGACACAAGCAACATTGGCGAGCTAGAATGTTGCTGGTGTCAACATTCGGGAGGAAACATGCCGGGCAAACCCATCGGAGTGGCGTACAAGCAGACGGTGCTGGAGGATCAATGGGATGCCATTGTCATTGGCTCGGGCATGGGCGGGCTGACGGCCGCTGCCCTGCTCGCCCGGCACGCCGGGAAGCGTGTGCTCGTGTTGGAGCGGCATTACACCGCCGGCGGCTTCACGCACACCTTCCGTCGTCCCGGATATGAATGGGACGTGGGTGTCCACTACATCGGCCAGGTGCAAGACCCGGCTTCCCCCGTCCGCGCAGCGTTCGATCACGTCACCGAGGGGCGCCTAAGGTGGAATCCGCTACCGGACGTCTACGACCAGATCCGCATCGCTGGCCGCGTGTACGAATTCCGAAGCGGGCTCGACCGGTTCCGCGAAGGCCTGCTCGCCGCATTCCCCGCCGAAGGCACGGCGATTGAACGTTATCTCGCCGCCGTCTTGTCCTGCGTCAAGGCCAGCAGTCTCTATTTTGCGGAGAAGGCGATTCCGCCGATGGCGGCCCGGCTCGCCGGTGGATTGATGCGCGCTCCGTTCCTGCGTTGGGCCGGCCGCACTACGGCTCAAGTGCTGGCCGGGATCACTGCGAATCGTGAATTGATCGGCGTGCTCACGGCACAATGGGGCGATTACGGGTTGCCCCCGGCCGAGAGCAGCTTCGCGGCGCACGCCATGATCGCCCAGCATTACTTCAATGGCGCCAGCTACCCGGTGGGCGGCGCCTCGCAGATTGCCGCATCCATCGCTCCCGCCATTGAGCGAGCGGGCGGCAAAATCGTGGTAAGCGCCGATGTGGACCAGATTGTGCTGGATAAGTCCGGCCGCGCCGCCGGCGTCCGTATGCCTGGCGGTCGCGAATTTCGTGCGCCCGTGATTGTGAGCGACGCCGGCGCGATGAATACCTTCGGGCGCCTGCTCCCGCCAGACTCGCCCGGATGCGCCGCAATCGCCGCTGATATTCGCGCCATCGGCCATTCGATGTCCTACTTGAGCCTATATGCGGGCTTGAACAAGAGCGCCGCGGACCTGGGCCTCACGGGCACGAACATATGGGCTTATCCGACACCCGATCACGATGCCAACGTGGCGCGCTTCTCCGCCGATCCGGCCGCGCCCTTTCCGGTCCTCTTCATTTCCTTTCCTTCCGCCAAGGATCCCGATTTCCTGGCAAGACATCCGGGGCATTCAACCATCGAAGTCATTACGCTGGCCCCGTACCGCTGGTTCTCACAGTGGGAGAACTCGCGATGGAAGCACCGCGGCGCTGATTACGACGAACTGAAGACCCACTTCACCGAGCGCCTGTGCCAAGAACTCGAACGGCACGTACCCGCCGTACGCGGCCACGTAGTGCATGCCGAAATCTCGACGCCTTTATCGACGCGCCACTTCAGCAACTACCAAGCAGGAGAAGCCTACGGGTTGAACGCGACGCCGGCGCGCTTTCGCTTGGGCTCATTGTCCGCCCGGACGCCCGTGCGCAACCTGTTCCTCACGGGACAGGACGTCGCGCTGCTCGGCGTGACCGGCGCCCTGTTCGGGGGCGTGACCGCGGTATCGGCCATCCTGGGCCGCAATCTCGTCGCGAAAGTAACAAGGCCCGTCGCCGCGCAAGCCGCGTGACTATTGATCTCGATGTGAGATCGGAAGGTCGTGGTGATCGGCACTCAATGTAAACCGTTAACTCTCCGTCTTACGACCGTCGGCAGCGACATAATGTTACCCAAAGTGACTAAATGTCACCCGCAAATCGCCCGCCTGATCCGGCCACAATGCAGTCAAACTCATGGCAGCGCTGGCACTTTGCCGGCCCAGGGCGGTTGGAACGACGTTTGCTTTAGTTGTGTTGCCCGAAGTTAATGGGCAAGGAGAAACTGAAAATGCGACTGTTCAACGAATTTCTTCGCGACGAGCAAGGCCAGGATCTCATCGAATACACACTGCTCCTCGCATTTGTCTGTCTGAGTTCGGCTGCGCTGTTTGTTAGCGCCGGCGGCAGCGTCGGTGGCATCTGGTCAGCGACCAACTGCCAGCTCGCACTCGCCAACACATCCGCCAGCTAGAGAACTCAGCCCGACGCCTACCTTCCGGAGGACCCAAACCCGCCGGGGCCCCGCGTCGAATCCGCCAGTTCTCCTTCCTCCCATTCCACCGCCTCGTATCGCGCGATGATCATCTGCGCGATACGATCCCCGCGGTGGATGACGTAATCCTCCTTCCCGGAATTCAGCAGGATCACGCGGATCTCGCCGCGATAGCCCGGGTCGATGGTGGCCGGGCTGTTGGGGAGCGTGATGGCATGCTTGAGAGCGAGGCCGCTTCGCGGGCGAATCTGCGCCTCGTAGCCGGGCGGCAACTCAATGGCGAGGCCCGTCGCCACCAGCTCCGGCACCCCCGGCGGCAGCGTCTTCGGCTCAACCGCCTGTAGATCCAGTCCGGCGTCTTCCAAAGGGCCGTGCGCGTAAGCGGGCAGGAATGCATCCTCACGAAGCCGCTTGATTCTAATCTTCATGGCGTGTTCTTTCGCCGCGACGCCGCCGCCCTTTGCTCTGTCCACTGCTTACTTGTCCGACCGCGAGCGAGCGGTAACCTCCGAGGCGTGTTTGGCTGCGCGATTCGTTATCATAGCGTGATCGACATGCCTGATAGACCCAAGCGCGTTTTCACCGTCTCGCCCATGCCCCCGGAAAAGTGCGCCTACGCGCTGGCGCGTTACAGCCGGTCACCGGATTCCATCACGCAATCGCTGGATTGGGTGCGCACGCACGATTCGCAGAAATTCCTCGAGAGCTTCTATTTCCAGTACGGGCACGCTTCCATCGCGGACCTGGGTCACACGGTCGTATGTTTCGAAGGCATGTCGGAGCTGGCGGCGAGCGAGATTGAAGACGAAACCCTGTGGGACGGGCAGGCTAAGTCCTCCCGCTATCAGGATTTCTCGCTTTCAGGCTTCATTACTCCGCCTGAGCTTACCGGTGAGCAAGCCAAAAGCTACCGCGCGGCGGGTGATGCGCTGCTGGGCGCCTATCAGCAGGTGAGCTCCCGCGTCTTCGACCATCTTTCGGAGAAGCTGCCGCGCCCGGAAGAGATGAAACCCGACGCCTACAAGCGCAACATCGCGGCGCGGGCATTTGATGTCGCCCGATACCTGCTCTTTTGGGGTGTGCCGACCAACATCGGCCAGGTGACCAGCATCCGCACTCTGGAGAAACAGATCAAGCGGCTGCGCGTATCCGAGTACGAGGAGGTGCGCAGCCTGGGTGAGGAGATCTTAACCGCCTGCGCTGCCGAGCCGGATTGCGTGTGGCAGGCTCAGGCCCGGGAACCGCTGGCGCCGACCCTGGCACGCCACGCGGAACCGGATGAGTTTCTGCTGCGTTCACGCGCGGACCTTAAGTTGTGGGCCCAGCAGAACCTATCGCCCGCCGCAGGCTTGCCAGCCGATTGCGTGGACTTGATGCGGCCCACCGATGTCGCGGCGGATATTGCCGCCACGCTGCTGTATTCCGTCACCGACCGTCCCTTTCGCGAGCTATACGAAATGGCAGCGGCCTGGCCACAAAATCGTCGCCAGGAGGTGATGGATGTGGCGCTGGCGTCACGCAGCCGCCGTGACGACCTGCCGCGCGCTTTTCGTGGAGGGCCCTACGCGTTCGACATCGTGATGGACATTGGCGCATACCGGGACCTGCACCGGCATCGTCGCTGTCACCAGTTCCGCCAGGCGTACACCGGACAGCTCGGATACGACACTCCGGCTGGGGTCGCCGCCGCGGGAGCCGCTGAGATTTACGACAACGCCATGCACTCGGCCTTTGTGGCGATGCACAGCCTGCCCGCGCCAGGGTCGCACTATCTGCTTCCCTTCGGGGCCCGCTCCCGCTTTCTTTTCAAGATGGACTTCGCCGAAGCCGAATATATCGCGCGCGTGCGCAGCGGGGTGAAAGGCCACTTTAGCTACCGGAACATTGCCTGGCAGATGAAAGGCAAGCTCGAGCAATTGGAACCGGAGCTGGGGCGGCGGATCGAGGCGACGCCCCCGTGGGTGGAAGACCCGTTACAGCGCTGAAGCGCTGGCCTCGACGGTGACCTTCGCCGTTGCCCGCGTGCGAAAATCGTACTTTTCAATACGAACGGCGGCGGCGTCGGAACTAGAGCGGACGATCTTTCCCGAAGCGACCAGCTTCAGGCCGCATCGGGCGTTGAGTTGCGCGGGCCATTCGACCGATACCTCAATTTGCTGGCCAATGGGAAGCCGCGAATCGGCGGTGAACAGGATTCCGCCGCTGCTCATGTTCAGCGTCTGCCCGGTCCCGGCCTGGTTGCCGTCCGGGAGCCTGTAGCGGAGCGCATTTTCAAGGGGAAACCGGTCGGTGTTCCGGCGATCTGGGTTAGAGGAGTTTTCAAGTTGTAGGCGCATGGCTTTGTCATCTCCATCATGAAAGGTCCGCCTTGCCCCGACAATGGGCCGTCCGATTCAATTTCAGCGGTACTTTTGTTCAGATCGTTATGGTACGAGTTGACAGTACCCTAGTTTAGACATAATCTAACTTCATTTGCGCCCTACCCCCGGTATGTTTATCCTAAGGATTACAAGCGGCTCGAAGCCCAACTCCGGCCGCTCAAAATTTACGCGGTCGAAGTGAGGGATGGAGACGTATGGGTGGATCTGGAGTAAGCGGCCTCGCCGCAAAACACTGCGTGCCCTGCAAGGGCGGCGTTCCGCCGCTCCAGGGCGAAGAACTGCGGAAACTATCGGCGCAATTGCCCGACTGGAAGGTGATTGATGAACACCACATCACCAAGACCTATGTTTTTCCCGATTTCAAAACGGCGCTCGATTTCGTGAATCGCGTGGGAGCGGTCGCCGAGTCCGAAGGGCATCATCCCGATATCACACTGGCGTGGGGACGGGTCGACGTGAAGACCTACACGCACAAGATTGACGGGTTGACGGAGAGCGACTTCGTTCTGGCGGCCAAGGTGGACCAGGAGTTCTTCAATCGGCCGAAGGCTTGAGGCGTTTTTCGTACTTGCGGAGCACTCGCTCCACGTAATCGAGCGTCTCGCGATACGGCGGGATGCCGTGGTACTTGTCAACCGCCTTCGGTCCTGCGTTGTAGGCGGCGAGCGCGCGGCTCACCTGATGATCGTCGTTCCGGTACTTCCAGAGCAGGTCGCGCAGGTATTGCGTCCCGGCTTCTACGTTTTGTTTGGGATCGTGGGGGTCTGCCCCGTACTCGCGGGCCGTAGCCGGCATGAGCTGCATGAGGCCGATGGCGCCCTTACGGGAAACCGCGCTGGCGCGATACCCGGACTCAACGGCCACCACGCTACGCACAAAGTCTGGAGGGAGTCCGTTGCGATTGGCCGCCTCGGTGACTAGTTCCTCGGGGCTTTGCGGCGTTGTGACCGGCAGTTCAGCAGGCTTTGGCACTTCCTCATCCGGCTCAAACCCTGCGACCTGTGTGGCGGCCAACTCCGTGACGCCGTCGTTGGCATAGAGCCTCACCATCGCACCAACGGTTTCGTGCCTGTCGGCATGGATACGAAAGCCAGTGGAGAGCACGGCGAATTCCCCCGCCCAGCACGACCCCGCCAGCACCGTAAGTACCGCTAGTTTCAGTATCATGGACGATTGAGCCCAGCCACTACTAACTCATTGACGCATCTGGAATGCAGCCTGTGCAGCCGGAAATTCGAAGCCGGCAAGGTCCACAACCTGTGCGAATGCGGCGGACCCCTGCTGGTCCGCTACGATCTGGAGAAGCTCCGCCATACCTGGAACCGCGACCAAGTCGCCTCGGGCCCGAACAGCATGTGGCGATACGGCCCGGTGCTGCCTCCAACGCGCCAATCTTCTATTATCTCATTGGGCGAAGGCATGACGCCGCTCATTCGTACCAGGCGGCTGGGGCGAAGAATCGGCGTAGATCAACTGTGGATAAAAGATGAGGGGCTGAATCCCACCGGATCGTTTAAGGCACGGGGGCTTTCGTGCGCGGTTTCGATGGCGGTGGAACTGGGGATTCCGAAACTGGCCATCCCTTCGGCAGGAAACGCCGCTAGCGCCATGGCGGCGTACGCAGCGGCGGCCGGCCTGGAAGCCCATATCTTCATGCCGCGCGACGTGCCGCAAGCCAACTTTGTCGAGTGCAAGGCTTATGGCGCCCGCGTGACGCTGGTCGACGGTCTCATCAGCGACTGCGCCAAGCTGGTGGCGTCCGGCGCCGCGCGCGAAGGCTGGTTCGACGTAACCACCCTCAAAGAGCCGTACCGGGTCGAGGGCAAAAAAACCATGGGATACGAGCTGGCGGAGCAAATGAGCTGGCAGCTACCGGATGCGATCTTCTATCCGACCGGCGGCGGCGTCGGTATCATCGGCATGTGGAAGGCGTTTGGCGAAATGGAGGCGCTGGGTTGGATCGGTGCGAAGCGGCCGAAGATGATCGCGGTTCAGGTGGAGGGCTGCCAGCCGGTTGTCCGCGCGTTCCAACAGGGCGGCGCGCGCAGCGAGTTCTGGGAGAACGCGCACACCGTAGCCAGCGGACTGCGCGTGCCCAAGCCGCTGGGCGATTTCCTTATCCTGAACGCCGTTCGCGAAAGCGGGGGCACGGCCATTGCCGTGAGCGATGCCGAGTTGCTGGACGCGGGCATTCGACTCGCCTCCGAAGAAGGTTTGTTCATCACCCCGGAGGGCGCCGCGTGCGTTTCCGCGCTCGAAAAGCTGCTGGCTGACGGGACTCTCAAGCGGGACGAAAAAATCGTCATCTATAATACGGGCGCAGGCTTGAAATATCTGGAGGCGTATTCGACGCGCTTCCCGCGCCAGTCTTCAGGCGAACAGGACAAGCTGGGCGGGCTGATCACACCCCGATGAAAGAAATTGCTCAAAATGCGCTCGACGCCGCCGTGCGCCGCGGCATATCGTACGGCGATGTACGGTTGGAAGAGACGGAAGAACGCCTGGTTTCGACCAAGAATGGAAAGATCGGCAACGTTTCGATCTCCGTTTCCCTGGGTTTGGGGATTCGCGTTCTGGATCGAGGTTCCTGGGGCTTTGCGGCAACCGATGATCTGAGCACGGCCGGCATAGAGGCCGCGGCCGCGCTGGCCGTCGAGGTCGCGAGGGCGAGCGCGCTGGCGAAAAAGAGCGATGTCGTGCTGGCTCCGGAGCCGAAGCACGAAGCCGCGTGGACATCGCCCGTCCGCATCGATCCATTTTCCATCCCCGTCGATCAGAATCTCGCGCTGCTGTTTTCGATTGACGCCGAGCTGCGCCGGAATCCGGGGGTTACCCTGGCCGAGGCCTCCCTGGTTTTCACCCGGCACCGCCAGATTCTCGCGTCATCGTCCGGCAGCCTCATTGACCAGACCCGCTACACGACGGGCGCTGGATTTGCGGCGCACAGTTTCCGGGACGGTGAGATTCAGAAGCGTTCGTATCCGAACTCATTTGGAGGCCAGCACCAGTTGAAGGGTTATGAGCTGCTGGAAGAATTACACCTTCTGGAAAACGCCCCGCGGATTGCGGAAGAGGCGGTGGCGCTGCATTCCGCCGATCAGTGCCCGGAGGGCCGCTTCGATCTCATTCTGGACAGCTCGCAGCTCGGTCTGCAGATTCACGAGTCCGTCGGGCATCCGATCGAGCTCGATCGTGTGCTCGGCACCGAGGCGAATTACGCGGGCATGAGCTTTCTCACGCTCGACAAGCTGAACCACCTGCAATACGGCTCTGAGATTGTGAACGTGGTGTGCGACGCACGGATCGAGCATGGTCCGGGTCTGGGCACATTTGCTTTCGATGATGAGGGAGTCGCCGCTCAATCGACAGATATCATCCGCGATGGACGGTTCGTGGGCTACATGACCTCGCGGGAAACCGCATCAGCCGTGCAACAGGAGCGTTCGAACGGCACCATGCGCGCGGACGGCTGGTCTCGGATTCCACTGATCCGCATGACCAATGTGAGCCTCAAGCCGGGCCAACAAACGCTCGACGAGGTGTTCGGCGCGGATCACGCGATTTACATGGAGACCAACAAGAGCTGGTCGATCGACGACAAGCGGTACAACTTTCAGTTCGGCTGCGAGATCGGCTGGGAGATCCGCAACGGAAAGCGCACGCGCATGCTGAAGAACCCGAGTTACAGCGGCATCAGCACGGAGTTCTGGAATTCCTGCGCCGCCATTTCGGGGCCGGAACACTGGACGCTCTGGGGTACACCCAACTGCGGCAAAGGGCAGCCCGAGCAGGTGATGGGGACGGGACACGGAGCGAGCCCCTCGCGATTTCGCAAGATCAAGGTTGGCAGCGCGTATGCCGGCTAAGAGCGTGCAGGAATCCGCGCTGCTGCCGCTCTCGCGCTGCGAGGAGATTTTCGAAGCGGCGCTTGCCGCCGGACACGCGGCCGGCGTCCGTGACCTCGAAGCTCTGATCGGGGCCAGCACCTACGCGCTCACACGTTTCGCGAATAACACCATTCACCAAAACGTGGCTGACCGCACGGGAAGCCTTTCGATCCGTGCGCTGATCGACGGGCGCACGGCGCGCGCCAGCACGAACCGCCTGGACCGTGAAGGCATCCAGCGCGTGGTGGATCAGGCCATTGCGATTACCCGGCTGCAAGCTCCTGACCCGGAATTGTTGCCACTTGCCGCCGCCGCGGAGTATGCCGAGCCAAATCGATATTTCGCCAGGACGGCCGCGGTCACACCGGATCAGCGGGCCAAGGCGGTACGCGAAGCCATCGGCGCGATGGAAGCCCGGCGACAAACGGCAGCGGGCATCTATTCAACCGGGGAATCGGCACTGGCGATTCTCAATAGCAATGGCGTGTCTGCCTACCACGCCGAAACCATGGCGCAGTTCTCGATCACATCCCTGGCGAAGGATAGCTCCGGCTGGGCGAAGAGAACCGCGTGCGATGCCGAAGACTTGAACCCGCTCGAACTGGCCTTGACGGCAGCGCGCAAGGCTGCCGATTCCGCGGCTCCGCACGAGATAGCTCCGGGCCGTTACACGGTTGTCCTCGAGCCGGCCGCGGTCCTCGACCTGGTGGGGCAATTGTTCGGCGATTTCGGCGCCACGGCCCTGAGCGACGAGCGGAGTTTTCTCACCGGCCGGATTGGGGAAAAACTCTTCGGAGACAATATCGATATTTCCGATGACTTCGGCCATGCGCTGCAAGCGGGCATGCCGTTTGATGGAGAGGGCGTTCCGCGCGAGCGCGTCGCGCTGGTCACAAAGGGCGTGGTGCGCAACGTGGTTTATTCCCGGCAGGCCGCCAAGCAAGCGGGTGTCAAACCGACGGGGCATGGATTTCCGTTGCCGAACGAGTTTGGTGAAGCACCCATGAATATCGTGATCGCCGGCGGAGAAACGCCGGTGGAGGAGATGATCGCGTCTATCGAGCGCGGGATTCTGGTCACACGCCTCTGGTATATCCGGGAAGTGGACCCTTATCAAAAAATCATGACCGGGATGACGCGCGACGGGACGTTTTTGATTGAGGGCGGCCGCGTGGTCCACGGGCTGAAGAACTTTCGCTTCAACCAGAACCTGATCGAGCTGCTCTCGAACGTGGAAGCGTTGTCGCCAGTGGTACGTGGCTCCGGCGAAGAGGCATTCGACATGGTGGTGCCGGCGATGAAGGTTCGGGATTTTAACTTCACGGAAGTGACGCGGTTTTAGGGGTTGAATGAGCCGTAATCGCTTGCTTTGCGCGCGGCTCAGAAGATAGTTTCACTGTGAAGCGCACGATCCTGTTCGTAGCCATGGCGCTGGTGCTTCTGTACGCCGGTGACTATCTCTCCGTCCGCTACCGGATCCCGAACCGCGAGCCGCTGGGTGTCGTCCAAATCCAGCGCTATTACGCGGTGCGCCAGAAGGACCGCAAAACCGAGTACTATTTCCTCGACCCCGAAACCCGGCAATGCGTTCACTCCCTGTTTCCGCAGCTCGGCTTCAGTCCCTGCTGGTACGTCAGCCGGAAGACGAAGCAAGAGATCGACATGTAATTTGCTACCTATGTACCATGGTACAATTCAAGCATGAACGATCACCTGGCCTTCATGACGCCCCACCACCACGCGATCCGAAATTTTGTGGTCCGGGAGCTGCCTCGGAATAGCGGCAGGCCCCTGAGTCCCACGCAGATCGCGAAGGCTCTCCGGCTCGATTCTCAGCTCGTAACCGGCCTGCTCGAGGACTTGGAGAAGCACTTATTCTTCCTGGTCCGGAACCGCCGCGTTGAGGTGAGCTGGGCTTTTCCCGTAACCTGCGACCGAACGCCACACCGGCTGAGGTTCAGTACCGGAGAGCGCATCTTCGGCGCTTGAGCGGAGGATTCTTTCGCCACGCCCTTCGTCGAAGGGCGCCTCAGAAACGAGCGCCTCACGGTGGAAATCTCGACCGAATGCGCGCACTGTGCCCGTCCTCTGCACATCGTCGTGGACGAGCAGCTTCAATGGCGTGCGAACGAGCGCGGTGCAGACCCGCGACTGTTCCTGCCACACATCGACTGGCACTCCTTCCGCGGCCGGAACATCATCGGAGACTATTGAACAAATTCCGTATTCTTCTGGTCAGAAGAACACGTGCGGGAGATGAGGGTGGAAGGCCAAATACTGAATTTGAATGAGGCGGCGAAAGTCATCGCGCCGGCGCAGGCTGGGCTATTTGGGTTCTAACTATGGAGAAGAAGAAGCTGAAAGTTGAGCGCGTCCAGACGGGCGTCCGGATGGAGAAGCGGCTGCTCAAGGTGCTGAAGGCCCTGGCGGAATATCACGACCTGACGCTCGGAGACTTGCTTGAGGGCATCGTCTTGCACGCCTTCGAAGGAAAACCTCCGTTCCGCAAAGAAAACCTGAAGCTGATCGCCGAATTGAAGCGGATCTATAAGCTCGATCTGGATGCCAGCGCCAGTCACCGGATGGTAGAGGAGTAGCAATGCCGGATCGCCGTCACGGTCAGCCCGCTCAGTACGCCTTGGCGATCACCACACGGCGGTCGACCGGTTCGCCGGTGACGATGCATTTGCCGGGGCCGTCGAAGTGATCGACCAGGGGAATGTTGCGTATGGTGGCCTTGAACTCCTTCATGCGGGCATCGCACGCCGGGTCGTCTTTCAGGTGCGCCATGACGAATTGGCCTCCACCTTTTTCGGCGGTCACGTCCCTAAGAATCGATTCCACTTCACCGATGGAACTTGCCAGAACGGTATTGGATTTCATCCGCGCGAGCGCGCGGCTGTAGAGGCCGGTCTGCATTTGAGCGAGCGCAGCGGGCAGGCGGGTGGCCAGTTCGGCCTGGGGCAGCGGCTCTTTGACGCCGGTGTCACGCCGCTTGAGCACGATGTTATTTGAAGCGAGATCGCGAGGCCCCAGTTCCAGAACCACCGGCACGCCGAGACGCTCCCAGTGGAAGAATTTGGCGCCCGGCGACTGCCCCTCCCGGTCGTCCACTTTAGCGCCCACGTCTTTGGCGATCCGGTGCGCCGCTTCTAATACGCGGCCTCTCTCGTCGTCTTTGCGATAAATGGGCACCAACACGGCTTTAGTCGGTGCTAATTTCGGAGGGAGTACGAGGCCTTTGTCGTCCGAGTGGCTCATGATCACGCCGCCGATCAAGCGCGTGCTGACGCCCCAGCTTGTTTGCCAGACATAATCGAGCTGTCCTTCCTTGCTCTGGAATTGTACGTTGAAGGCTTTGCCGAAATTCTGGCCGAGGTCGTGACTGGTGCCCGCTTGCAGCGCCAAGCCGTTCTGCATCATGGCTTCGATCGAATAGCTCCGCAGCGCGCCGGCGAACTTCTCGGCTTGCGTTTTCACGCCCTTGATTACCGGCATGGCCATGATGTCTTCGGCCACCTCGGCGTAGATATCGAGGATGCGCAGCACTTCTTCCACGGCTTCTTCGTGATTCGCGTGCGCGGTATGGCCCTCCTGCCACAGGAATTCGGTGGTTCTGAGAAACATGCGTGTCCGCAGCTCCCAACGGATGATGTTGGCCCACTGGTTCACCAGCACCGGCAAGTCGCGCCAGCTTTGAATCCACTTGGAGAAAAAATGGCCGATGATGGTTTCCGAAGTCGGGCGAATGACGTAGGGCTCTTCGAGTTGTTTGCCGCCCGCCACGGTAACGACCGCCAATTCCGGCGAGAAACCCTCCACGTGCTCCGCTTCTTTTTGCAGGAAGCTCTGCGGGATCAGCAGCGGAAAGTAGAGGTTCTGATGGCCGGTGGCTTTGAACCGGTCGTCGAACTCGCGTTGGATCCGTTCCCAGACCGCGTAGCCGTTGGCCTTTATGACCATGCAGCCTTTCACGATCTCGGCGGGTTCCGCCATGTCGCCTTCGATAACCACGTCTTGATACCACGCTGCGAAATCCTGAGCGCGGGGAGTGATGGGGGATTCGGGCATGAATTTTCTAGATTACGACATGCGGGCGGTGGAATCGATGGCTTGCGGATGGCGTGTCAATTGACTCCGAGAAGCACTACACTAGCGAAGCGGGGGCAAGTCATGAATCTCAAAGTGACGCGAAGGAAGCTGCTGCAGGCCGCCGGCGCGACGGCTTTCGTGGCTCCGGTCGTTGGACAGACGCAAATCCCCGGGCCGCGCGCTGAAGGGCGCGATACGCCCAAGATCTGCCTGCAAGTCGGGGACAGCGGATTATCGGCCGGCAATCTCGTGGACGCCGGCATGCGCCGTGTGAAACAGCTTGGCGTGGATCATGTGCTCATGGGCGGCGGGCCGCGCATTCCGTGGGAGGAAAGCCGGATCAGGTCCATCATGGAAAATCTCAAGTCCGGAGGCCTGACCCTGGGGAACATGATGATCTCCGGATTTCCAAACACGCTTTATGGGAGGTCCGGGCGGGACGAGGAGATTGAAAAGATTCAGCAGTCCATCCGCGCGGCGGGGCGGGCCGGCCTGCCGGTTGTGGAGTACAACTTTTACGCGCACCGCATTGTGGAGGGATATTACGAAGAAACCGGAAGAGCCGGAGCGGGGCTGACGGCGTTTGATTACGACCGCGTCAAGGATCTGCCTCCGCTCCCTCAAGAGGGTGCGCACTCGCTCGAAGAGATGTGGGGCAACGTCACCTATTTCCTCAGGGCGGTGGTGCCGGTCGCCGAGGAGAGCGGCGTCAGGCTGGCTCTCCATCCCAACGATCCTCCGGCGCCTCTCAGTCGCGGGTCCGGGCAAATCATGGGGACCGTCGAGGGGTGGAAGCGCCTGGTCGGCATCGTGCCAAGCAAGGCGAACGGCATCACCTTCGACTGCGGCGTTACGCGGGAGATGGGCCAGGACCCGGTGGAAGTGTGCCGCTACTTCGGAGAGCGGGACTGCATAAATCACGTGCACTTCCGCAACGTGCGCGTGGGCGCGCCGTACGAGAAATATACAGAGGTCTTCCTGGATGAGGGCGAGGTCAATATGTTCGCGGTGATGAAGGAACTGGTGCGGCAGAAGTACCCGCGCCTGGTCTACCCCGAGCATCCGCGCGCACTCGATTATGATCGGGAAAGCGCCGGCTTCAAGTCGTATTATCCCGGCGGCGGCGGATATGCGGCCTTCGCCTACAACGTGGGTTATGCAAGAGCCATGCTGCAGGCTGCACTGTCACTGTAGATTTTGACATCCGACAAGATTCTGACAGCGACGAACTGCGTAAACTGCTGATCCTGCGCGGCGGCCCCGCCGGCGGCCTGCGGCCTACTGGATGCATAGAGCCTTGGGCCCGTCTGATATCGGGCCGTGGCGTAGGTTGCCACCAAAATTGAGTTCGGAGGAATTTGATGCAGTTGGAAAGCTTCATGTCGTGGTTCTCGACGCCCACTTTGACCCTTCCGGAAACCGCGCCGAATCGCAGCGCGGCCGCGTCGACCGGCCTGATCCAGGACCGCCGCTACGCTCGCTCGCCGATCAGTTCAAAAGGCACGGTGTGCTGGGAAGGGCCCCGGGGCGGCAAGCTACAAGTGAAATGCAAGGGCGCGAACATGAGCATCGCGGGCGCGATGGTCATTTCGGGGGCGCCGATTCCTATCGGCGAACCCGTGTACATCTATTTCAAGGAACTGCGGCTCATCGGAAACGCAACCGTCCGGCACTGCACGCAGCGGAAATCCAGGTATCAGGTTGGCCTCGAAT
Source organism: Terriglobia bacterium (assembly GCA_020073305.1). Classification (GTDB taxonomy): domain Bacteria; phylum Acidobacteriota; class Terriglobia; order Bryobacterales; family Bryobacteraceae; genus QHXW01. The sequence goes on along the minus strand of JAIQFK010000004.1, from coordinate 32,623 downwards.
TTCGCGGCTCGCTGGTCCGGTCTTTCTAGCGTTACTCACCCACCGCCGTCTTTAACTCGCTGGGATCGTCCAGCAGCAGCCAGGATTGAATAGACAGAGGCAGGCTTCCGTTGTGGAGCAGATCATCGTGAAACTGCTTCAAGGTGAACCGCGCGCCTGCATGGTCGCGATACCGTCCTAGCAATCGCAGGATCTGGAACTTTCCCGTAAGGTAAGTCATCTTCTGCGTCGGCTCGCTGGCGGCGCCCGCGGCCTCTCCTGTGGCCGCCTCACGGTCCAGACCTCCGGCATTCATGAAATACTCGACCGCCTGATCGAACGTCCAGCGCCCTGTGTGCAGGTTGACATCCACGCCCACCCGCGCGGCCCGGTATCTGGACAAACGCAGGATCTGCCCTTCGGCCGCCGAGCCCGGCGGATAGAAGCCGCGCCGCAGCAGCATTTCCTCGGTGTACAGTGCCCAGCCCTCGATGAACACGTTGTCGTCGTGGTGCCGGCGAATCTCATCGGAAAGATGGTTCGCAATCGAAATCTGCAGGAAGTGGCCGGGAATTCCTTCGTGCCCCAGAATCGGCCGCGGCTCCTCGATAGCCGCGCGGATATAAAAGTTGGGACTGTCCGCCGAGTAGGTGGGAATGAAGAAAAACCCGCTGTTGTCGGCGTCGTAAACGCCCGGTGGATTCATGAACCCTCCCGGACTGGTGGGCTTGAACGCCTCCGGCAATTGCCGGATGGAGAAGCGGCCGATGTAATCGGGAATGGTGATCAGGTTCTGATCGTTGAGGAATCGGAGAATCTCCTGTTCGCGGCTTTCGTACGCCTTGAGAAACGCTTCCTGGTTCTGAGGAACTTCCTTGCTGCGCGAAGGATCGGGATTGGCCATGGCGGGATTCGGCAACAGCGCCTCCAGACCGCGATACCGCGCCAGTTCCACTTCGCCGAGCATAGCCAGCTGTGTCGCGTCTAGCGGTAACAAATAGACATGGCGGAGCAGGTAGTTGTAGTTCTCCTCGCCCATCGGTCGGAATGGCGGCATCCCGGCGAGCCGGCGCTCCAGGTCGTCGGCGAAAGCGTGGATGGCTTTGAGTGCCGTATCTCGCGCTCGCACCCATTCGCTTCGCTCCGCGGGCAGCATCTCGTCCGCCAGCGTCATGAGGCTCTCGGTGAACAGCGGGTCAATACTCCGCGCCGACTCGATGGCCAGTTGCGCGTACAGCCGTACCGGCCGCGTCAGATTCTGTTTCGCCGTTGCCAACATCGCCGGCATGGCGCGCAGACGTGCGAGGGCGGCGGTCGCACGTTGGGCGTGTGGCGCGTAGTCCTTCTTCAACAGAGAGAAGACGGCGTTGCTGCACTCGGCGACGTAGGTAAGCGGATTGGTCTCGTCAGGTCGCAGCACGCGCGCTGCGAAATCGGGCCATTCGAGCTGCGCCTGGAACAGGACGCGGTCGATGCGATCATCCTTCGCCCAGCCCTCCGTCTTCATGGCACGCACGCGCTCGAGGAGTTCGTGCACGTGCCGACTGCGGCGCTCAACCGCCGCCGGAGAGTAATCGGTCAAACGGTCGTCCCAGGTGTGCAGACCTTGATCGCTCGTGGCAACCGGGCGCTCGCGCGTTTGCCATTCGTAGTACTCGTGCGCCATCTGCCGAAGCGCGGCGGGAGAATCCTGGGCAACTGCCATCGGGCTTAACATGCACAGGCTCAACGTGCACAGAAGAAAGAGAGGATTCCAAGGCGCGAGACGCATCATTCTACTCTACGTGAGTTTCAGAATGGCGCGTCGCCGCGATCGTGTATACTGACCGAACATGCCGCCCGCGCCGATCACACCGAGAGCCAAGCCGACCGAAAGCGCGCGTTCTTCCAGAAACTGAAGGAAAATCTCTCCAACGACGACCCGAAGCAACAAGAACGGCTGGTCGATGAGTTTTGCGCCCTGATACTGGGCCGTTGAAGCATGCCCAAGATCCATTGGGAGCGGCTGCCACGAGAGAAGTGGGCTCACCTTCGCGATCGCGCCAAAGAACGGAAGATTTCCGAGCAGGATCTATTCGAACTGGCAGAGTGGAAAGCACAGGATCCGGACGTGCCAGACGGCGACTGGTTCAAAGATTTCGGAACGTTCAAGCCGATGGCCGGACAGGCCGCGCGAGGCAAGCAATTGTGAGGGTTTCCCCCGGCTCGGCAGCCCCCTATACCGCCAAAAACTCCATCGGCTTCCCATTATTCCCGATCTTCACGGGACGCCCGATGTTGCTGATGTATTCCTTGTCAGGGTCGATGCCGAGCTTTCGGTAGAGCGTCGCGGCGAGATCGGCGACCTGTACGGGATTGTCTTTCACGAAGCCGCCTTTTTCATCGGTAGAACCGTAGACGCGGCCTCCGGTGATGCCGCCGCCGGCCATAGTCAGCGAAAAGGCGCTAGGCCAGTGGTCGCGGCCGCCGCCGGCGTTGATCTCGGGCGTTCGTCCGAACTCGCCGGTTACAATCACAATGGTCGAGTCGAGCATGCCGCGTTGATGTAGATCTTCGAGTAGCGCCGAGTAAGCGCGGTCCAGCTCCGGCAAAAAGACATTCTGCAGCAGCGGGAAGATGTTCTTGTGATGGTCGTAGACATTGAAGCCGCGGGACACGGTCACAAAGCGCACGCCCGATTCCACCAGGCGGCGCGCCAGTAAAACGCCCTGGCCCAGGGAGGTGCGCCCATACCGGTCGCGCACGTTCTCCGGCTCATTCTCGATCTGGAAAGCTTTCTTAGCCTGCGCGGAATGCATCAACGTGAAGGCTGTCTGGTAATAAGAATCCATGCTCTCGCTGATGCCGCTGGTATCCAGGCGGCGAAATTCGTCATCCACCAGAGCGAGCAAGGAGCGGCGGCGGTCCATGCGCGACCAGTCCACGCCCATCGGCAGGTCGAGGTCGCGGACCTTGTAGTTGCTGACGTTCGGATTCCCGGCGTTGAACGGGTTGTACTTGGTGCTCAGAAATCCCGATTTCTCCCAGCTCCCGGTCACGGAGGGAATAGAAACGGCCGGCGGCAGGTCGGTCTTAGAGCCGAGTTCCTTGGAAATCACTGTCTGCATCGCCGGAAACTGAATCGTGCCCAGAGGCTCGTGGCCACTGCAAATCAGCGCCAGCGCCGACTCGTGCGACACCAGCTTGTGCGTCATCGAACGGATGATGACAAACTTATCGGCCTGCTTCGCCGTCATCGGCAGGTGTTCCGAGATGCGAATGCCCGAGACGTTCGTTTCGATGGGCTTGAACTGGCTGCGGTACTTGGAGTCGGCATCCGGCTTGGGATCCCAACTGTCTATTTGGCTGATGCCACCACTGAGCAGCAGATGGATCACGGCTATCTCACGCTTGGCGGGCGCGGGCGATTGTGCGCGCAGCCGCAGAATATCGCCATAGCCCAGGAATCCGAACAAACTGAGCGAACCAACCTTCAGAAATGCGCGGCGATCGAAGTCTTCGTACATAAAAACCTCAGTGATTGAAGATGAATGCCTTTGAATTGAAGATAGTCCACAGCACGTCCTCGAATGCCTGGCGCCGGGCGGCTGCACCGCCACCGCCTGCCTGAATCGACGCAATCACCTGTGACACTTCGCGCTCGTTGGGAGGGTGGACCAGGGTGGCCATGAACAGCCGCCGCGTGATTGCTTCGTCAGTCAGGGACGGGTCGGCGAGCCAGCGGTCGAGCGTGCCATCTTTCCCCGTGATCTGAGTCTGGATCGTCTGTCCGCTGATCAGGTGCATGGCCTGGGCCACGTCAGGCGAGTTGTCGCGTTCGCAAATCACTTCTCGCGCCTTTAAACGGCCGAATGTGGCCAGAAAATAAGTGGGCGCGCCCTGCGGGATGGTCATGGCGCGCGTTCCCAGCATGTAGCCCGGGAATTTCTCCGGCACGCCGGTGACTTCGCTCATGGAGTCGATCAATTCCTCGGCCAACAGCCGCCTCACGTAATAATGCGAGTAGTTCAGCGTATCCGCCCGGTTGGTTTCGTTGGGCACGCTCGACAACTGGTAGGCGCGCGAGTTCAGGATCAGCCGGATGGTGTGCTTGAGGTGATAGCCGTTGGCGACGAAATCTTTCGCCAGGGCATCAAGCAGCGCTTCGTTGGTCGGGGGGTTCGTGACGCGGAAATCGTCCAGCGGCTCCACGATCCCCCGCCCCATGTAGTGTTTGAACACGCGGTTCACAATGGCGCGGGCGAACCAAGGGTTCTCGGGAGCCGTGATCCACTTGGCCAGCTTCACCCGTATGTCTTCGTCCAGGCCTTCGGTCTCAGTGGGGCCGTCAAGATACTTGGCGTCGACGCGCTTCTTGGTTTTAGGACTGATGACTTCGCCGGCCGGTTTCAGCGTGATCTCGCTCTCATCGTTTTCGTATGTATCCTTCACGCCCATACGCCCGAAAAATGCGGCGAAGCCCCAGAAATCTTCCTGCGTCCACTTCTCCCAGGGGTGGTTATGGCACCGGGAACACTCGATGCGCACTCCCAAAAACACCTGGCTCACGTTGGTGGCGATGTTGTCGGGCTCGGAAAATTCCGTGATGTAGTAGAAGTTGGACGCCGGGTTGAAATAAAGATTGCCGGACGCCGTCATCAGTTCGGTCGCGAACTGGTTGTAAGGCTTGTCCTCCAGCATGGCTTTGCGGAGCCACGTGTACATCAGCCGCCCGCCCTTGGAGCGCTGATCGAGCAGGCCCACGCGCAACAGGTCGCCGAAACGGGTGGCCCAGACCTCGGCGAACTCCGGCCGCTCCATCAACTCATCGATCAGCCTGGCGCGTTTTTGAGGATCCTGCGACTCGAGAAACCGCGCGCTCTCCTCAAGGGTCGGCAGCAGGCCGATGGTGTCGAGATAAACACGGCGCAGAAACTCGCGATCGGAGCTGAGCGCCGATGGCACGGTGTTCACTCGCTTGAGCTTGGAAAAAATCAGCTCGTCGATGAAATTGTTGCGGGCAACGTCCGGATACTCCTTCATGAGCGGCGTTTCAATCACCGCGATGCGCGCCGCCACGGCTTTGCCGAGGGTGCGGACCATGATGGCCGTTTCTCCCGCGCGCTTGGCGGAAATCTCTCCGTTCGCGCTCACATCCAGAACCGATTCATCGTTCGCCGTGTACTGCACCTTGCGCGTCAGGTCTTCGGTCGTGCCGTCGGTATAAGTTCCCGAAACCGCAAGCTGCTGTTTCGAGTTCAGACCGACCAGCGTCACTTCTTCCGGCGTGACGCGAATCGTGCGCAGCCGCGGCGACCCCGCGCTGTCGTAAGTAGCGCCGTCTTTGATCCAATCCAGGATCGCCTCATATTCGAGCGATCCCACTTTGAAGCGCTCACCGCCGCCGTGGGGCGTGCTGAATGTCGGCTTCATCAGGATCAGGCTCTTGGCCGGATCGGTCCGGTTGACGCGGCGTCCGTCCTGCGCTTTCACGATGGCATCGTAGTCGAGGTCCGGCTCGTAGCCAAACAGAGAAAGCTTGAAGCCCGCCTGCCCGCGGATGGACCCGTGGCAATTCGAGTTCGCGCACCCGGACTTGGTAAAGATGGGGACGATGTCCTTCACGAAACTCAGCTTGGGTTTTTCGCCGGGAGCGGCCGCAAGCGGCACGGCCAGCGCAACAATCAGGATCGGGTACTTCACTGCTCATCCTCCTGCGAGGTCTGCAATTTCAATTCAATCGGGGGAGAAACCGACGAGCCGGCGCGCAGCTTGAACCAGCCTGGTTTGAACGCGCCGGTTGCCGTCAACTTCAGCTCGGCGTTGGGCTTGCCGGGCGGTACTTCGTTATTTTCAAATTTCACGCCTTCGATGGGCGCTTCCGGCTCGATTTTGAGAGTCGACTTCCCGTCGTCGTACCGCCTGACCAGGAACTGCAGCCGCGCGACCTTGCCCGGCGCGACCGACACCGCTTCGGGCGCCTCAAATACGACGGCCGGCAACTCCGTCACCGTGGCGACCACCTTCTGATCTTCCACCACACCGGTCACTTTGCCGACGTGCTCCCACCAGTAGACAATCTCGGCAGTGCGCTCGACAACCCTTCCATAAAGCACGCCCCGCGCGTGCAAACGAATGGTGTAATCGCCCGCCGGGGCATCCGCGGCCACGTGCATCGGAATGTAAACATTCGTCCCGTCGAGTTGGCGGTCAAGCGCGCAATTATCCTTAACGATCGTATCCTTCGGCTCGGCCGTCATCTTTTCTGTCGTCACGCCGGGTGGCAGATTCTCAGCCCAGACTTCAACCGGCGTCGACCACCCGCCGAACCTCCTCACGCGCACCGGCAATGGCACCGTCCGGCCGCGGAAGAGTGTCAGCTCCGGCGTGAGCGACTTCAGGTCGAAATCCGGCCGGGCGGGATAGATGGCGAGCCGGTAAACGTAATTCGGATTGCCGCGTTCCGCACAGTCGCGGATCATGGCGATGTAGCGCCCGGCTTTCTCGAACGTGTACACCAGGTAGGAATCGAGATTCGGCGGCTCGTCGCCGTTCTGCTGCAGGCGGTCATCGTGCGAGGCCAGCAGTTTGCCCTCCGGCGTGTACACGGCCACCAGAGGATCATCCAGGAAGCCCAGCTTCATGGAATCGACATCGAAAACCAGGCGCTCGCCCGCGCGAACGTCGAACGCAAAGAAGTCACGCGCCTTCTTTTCATCGAAGACGCCGCTCAGCGCCACCGGAAAAGTAATGTTCTGCGGATGTTCACGGTACCGTGCCGGAGTGGCCAGCTTTTCGTCCAGGTCGGAGACCACCATCTGAATCTGCAGCGGCGCTTCGACAGAACCCGCGAACGCGCGCAGCGGATACCGCCCGGGAGCGACCGATCCCGGCACGCCCATGCGAATAGTCAGCGAATCGGCCGTAGCGCTTACCACCTTGCCTTCGGCCAGCAACTCGCCGAGCACGACCCGGTCGACCTTCCCCAGGTTCAATCCCGAAATCTTGAGTTCGCTGGTGGCGCCGCGCCGCGCCCCCGCGGGCAGCACGTGCAACATGTGCGGCACAGCGCCCGCCACCAGGCGATAGCTGCTGTAGCGGCTGCCGTCGACGAGAGTCGCGATGGGCTCGGTGGCGGCCGCGACGCGCACGAAGTAGTCACCCGTCTTCTTCACCGCGAAGGACAGGTACGGATCTTTGTGGATGTAATAGTCGTCGATGAAGTCCAGTTCGGCGGCGTGTTCGTCAAGGATTGCGATGGTGCTGTCGAGACGCGAGCCGGCGCGTGTTGCCATGACATCGAAGATCAGAGTCTGCCCCGCTTCGGCGTGGAATCGAAACACATCGTAGTCGTCATCATCCACAACCCCGTCGATCATGACCGGCAACGTAATGCTCTGCGCGTGCTTAAGATCGTTGTTCGGCTCGACTTCGTTCAGGCGCGGCAGCGATCCGACGTGGAACACGCCCACATGTGTACCGCTCGGCGTGCGCAGCCGGTAATCATGCAGCCCCACCGGCACATTGGAGCCGACAGAAATCCGGACTTTCACCGAAAAGAAATCCGAGGAAAGCAACTGCGCCTGGATGTCCGGGCGCGCGAAAGTAAGGTCGCGGGTGTCGTTGAGATTGCGCCCCAGTATCTGGACTTCGAGGGTCTCTCCCTGGCGGGCGCCCAGCGGGAAAACCGAGATCACCTGCGGGCCCAGTTCCGGCAGGTTGGCATCGCCGCGAGCAGCTAGAGCGAGCAACAGCAGCGAGCAAACCGCAACGCCGACGGTCTTCATCGTGAGACAGCGCCCCCCCCGGCTGTCAACAAACGACAATCATGCGTATTTTACAGAAAAGATGCCAGATAAAGCTAGCGGGCCGTCGTCACATGTGTAACCGCCGGCCACGGCCCTCAGTTCTCCAGCTTGACCGCGGCCAGTTTCTTGACGATGGGAATGTCTCCGGGCCCATTCACGTCAATGCGGACGCCGGTTCCCTCCGCGTACCGCTTGGCTTCGTCGATCACCTTCATCACTCGCTGGGGGAGCCCGCTTTGCCGCGCCGCTTGCACGGCCTTCTCGCCAAGAGCCAATGACGCTCTAAAGCAACCTCGGCATGGAGATAGATACAAGATGGTCCGCTTCTCGCGCTTCAGGCGCAGCAACCATCCGGCCTTGGGCGAGTAGGAATTCCACTCCTGCGTCACGATGTTGGATTCGTCCGCCAGTTCAGCGATTAGCCGGTCCCAGAGCGATTTGGCCGGACCAAGTTCCGCGGCCAGTTCAGCCTCGGTGGGCTTCTTTTCCTTCCCGATGAAAGCGTTGGGAAGCATGAACTCATTCTCCCGCAACCCTCGGATCCAACGCCCCCTCCGCCGAAAGCACCGGCAGCCCCGCGCTCCTGCGCCACAGCCAAAAAGCAATGACGCCCGCCACCAGCGTCAGCAGGCCAAACAGGATAAACCCCCAGCCCGAGGTCAGAAAGACGTAGCTCCATCCCACCAGCGCGATCGCGTTCGGCAAAGGGTACAGCCAGGCCTTGAAGGGCCGCTCGATGTCGGTCCGGTGCTTTCGCAGGTAGTGCACGGCGAAGATCTGCGCGATGAACTGGACCAGGATTCTGCCCGTCAGCATGGCTGAAATGACCTTTTCCAGATCGACCATTCCGCACGCAATCGACACGATGCCCATCACCAGCAGCGAAACGTGCGGAAAACTTTCTTTGGGGTGTAGCCGCGCAAAAGGCTTGAAGAAGTATCCGTCGAGCGCCGCTGCATAGGGAATCCGGCTATAGCCGAGCAGCACTGGAACAGCCGACGCGTACGCGGTCCAAAGCACCAGTATCGTGATCACGCGGGCCGCCCAGACGCCGTAGAGCCTTTGCATGTACTCGGCCATGATGAGTTTCGAGTGCATCGCTTCGTGCCACGGCACCACCGAGATCACGCAGAAATTCATGAGCGAATACATCAGCGCCACGGCGATTACGGAGCAAAAAATCGCTCGGGGCAAGGTGCGTTCCGGATTCCGAACTTCGCCGCCGACATAGCACACGCTGTAATAGCCGAGAAAGTCAAACATCGCAATCAGCATGGCCCGGCCCAGACCCAGCGCAAATCCCGTGGAGAAGGCAAAGGCGCCCGGCGGAAAATCAAACGCAGGACCGGGCCCGAAGCGCGCGATGTGAATCACGCCGCCCAAAATGATCGGCACCACGGTGAGCAGCATCCCCGCCCACAAAAGGAGCATCAATCTCCCAATCGCGTGGATCTGACGATAGAGCAGCACGATCGTCAGTGCGCCCAGGGCGGCGATCAGCAGGCGGTTCTGCCAGGGGCCCAAGGACGGAAAGAAGTATGTCAGGTATTGCGCAAAACCGATGTACGACGAAGCCACCTCGAGCGGCCCGCTGGCCATGAACTGCCAGATGAACAGAAAAGGCAACAGGGCGGCCAGGCGGCTGGTTTTGAAGGCTTCCTTTAAAAACAAATAGCTGCCGCCCGATCCCGGCATGGCCGCGGCCAACTCACTCCAAACCATGCCATCGCAGATGGACAGGATGGTGCCGGCGAGCCAGCCCAACATGCATTGCGGCCCGCCCATCGTGGCGATGATGAGGGGGATGGTGACGAACGGCCCAAAACCGACCATGTTGGTCATGTTCAGCGCCGTGGCTTCGAGGAGGCCCAGACCACGTACCAGGCCGTATCTTTGTTTGATCTGCTGGTGCTGGTCGCTCATCGCGGATTCGGTGATGTTTCTCCTTCAAACGCCGGATTTCCGAAACGCATGACCACGCCTGGTTTCTGAGGGTATTTGCGGTTTTTCGTCACGCCTTCGCCGGCCGCGCCGCCGGTGGAATCGCCACAGGCCGGCCTTCGCGATACGAACGCTCCGCGGCCGCCGCCACCGCCACCGCCTGCCTGCCATCAAAGCCGTCCACCTTCAGCTCGCCATCGGCAAGAATGGTCCGAACAAAGTCCCGCATCTCATCCAGGTACCCGTCGGCAAACCGCACCAGAAAGTGATCGACCACATCCGTCCGTGTTCCCGACGCCGTCAGCACCAGCTCCGGAGTCTGCTGCAGATAACCCAGCATGATGGTGCCCTTCGAGCCGACAATCTCCGTGCGGATATCGTATCCATAAACCGCCTGCATGTAGTTTTCGACCGCCCCCAGAGTGCCGCGCGAGAATTTCATGTTCACCAGAGCCGTGTCGATGTCATTGAATTGCGCCGCCTCCGGAAATACCAGAACGCCGCCGTAAGCGTGCAGTTCGGCTACTTCATCGTTCATGAACCACCGGCCCAGGTCGAATTCATGAACGCCCGAATCCTGGAAAAACATGCCGTTGACGCCGCTCGCCATGTAGCTCACCGGCGGAGGCGATGGATCGCGTCCCAGCGATTTGAAAAGAACCGGATCACCAATCTCGCCGGCTTCGATGCGCTTCTTCGCCCGGACATGCGCGGGGTCGTAGCGGCGCACGTGCCCCGGCTGCAGCCGCACGCCCGCCTTGGAGGTGACGTGCAAAACCTCGTCCGCCTCCTCTACCGTAAGCGTCAGAGGCTTTTCGCAGAAGATCTCTTTCCCCGCGTGGGCGCAAGCCTTGATCGCGGCGCCGTGGAATTTCGCGGGCGTCACAATGGCCACCGCCTGAATGTCCTTCCGCTCAACCAGCGCCTCGACGCTGTTGTAGGCGTGCTCGATCTCCAGCTCCGCCGCAACCTGCCGGGCGCGGGCCAGATCCGCATCGGCCACGGCGATCAGGTGCGCCTCCGGAATGAGCCGGCGGATGTTCTCCGCGTGCCGCGTCCCCATGGCGCCGACACCCACCACGCCCATCCCCAGCTTCGTCACGATTTCCTCCGCTTGGAACTCTCGCCAGGATAGCGTATCGCAACCGTGCGGCCCGCTTTCGCCGATCGATAAATGGCGTCGATGATTGCAATGTCCCGCATTCCCTGCTCGCCATCGGGCTCCGGCTTGCGATTCTCGCGGATCGAGCCGGCAAAAGCGTCCAGTTCCAGCGCAAACTCGTCGATGGCTTTGAACTCTTCTCCGAACCACTGACCCGAGATTTTTCCCGTCAGCCGCCGGTCATCTTCGAAGGCAAATGCCGGAGAGAGGCAGGCCCATCCCTTCTGCCCGTGCACCTGAATGAAGGAGGTGAGTACGGATCCCCAGCTTGCTGTTCCCTGCAGCACCAGGCCGCTCGCAAAATTCAAGCGGAAGGCGATGCCCTCCTCCACTTCTTTGAATCGCTTCCGGTCCCGGGTCCATTGAAACGCTGTGGCCTGAACGGGATCTTCATTCACCAGCCAGCGGCTTGTATTCACGCAATAGACGCCCAGGTCCATCAATGGGCCGCCGCCACTCAGTTTGCGTTTGAACAGCCAGTCCGGCGAGCTGTCGCCTGCCGGCCGGAATTCCGTAAATGCCGTGTGGATGATATCCACTCGCCCCAGATTCCCGCCTGCAATGATCTTCTTCAAAGCCACGCTGCCCGGTTCAAAATACTTCCGGTAGGCGGTCATGAGAAGTACCTTGTGGTCGCGGCAGGCTCGGACCATGCGCCGGCATGCATCCACCGTGGTCGCCAGCGGCTTCTCGCAAAGCACATGCTTTTTTGCGCGCGCTGCCTGCAGCGTGTATTTCTCGTGCTCGCCGGGCGGAGTCGCGACGTAAACCGCTTCCACCTCCGGATTCTTCAGGCAATCGGAATATTCTCCGTAGCCGTAACAGCTTTTGGCGTGGAACTCGGCGGCCAATCTCCCGGCTTTCGAAGGATCGCCGCTGACCACCGCCACCAGCCTGGCATTCTTGCTGTTCGCGAAGGCAGGCAAAATAGCTTGCTGCGAGATCCCACCCAATCCGACAACTGCGTAACCAACTGGCCTCATGTCAGCTCTCCCGGTCCGCGCGGCTGAGTCCTTGATTGCGAATCGTGGGATGTTCGAGCCCGCGGAGCTCTTCGATGTTTTCGAGCGTTTTGAAAATCGCATCGACGATGGTGTCGATCCCCTCCTTGGCGGCCAGGAACAAATAGTGCGGGAACCAGATGGCCTCGTGATACGCGGCGCGCTCGGCGGCGGGGCAGCGATACTTGTTCCGCAAATCCAGCGGCTCGGTGCGCCCCCAACTCAGCGCCGGGAAATCGGTAGGCTTCACCGGAAACAGCGAGCTTCGGTAAACCGGCTCGTAGAAGAGCCCATCACAGGGAATCCCCTCCAGTTGCAGCGCCGCGACAAAGGCCGCCCGTGGAATTCCCTTCGCCTGCTCCGCGAAATACTTCAGGACATAGCAGTAAGGCGCGGTGCGCGTGATTCGCGGCTCAGACCTCAGAAATCCGAGACCTGGCGTGCCCCGTAATCGCGACTCGAAGTACTCGAAGTTGGCCTGGCGGATCTTCTGCTGTTGGGGCAGCCGCTCCAGTTGTGGCCCCAGAACCGCCGCTTGAAACTCGCCCAGGCGGTAGTTGAAGCCAATCATCCGGTGCTTGAACTGGTCGGTGACGCTGGCGCGGCCCGCGTTGATATACGACTGCACGCGCTCGAAATATTCCAGGTTGTTGGTGATGACCGCGCCGCCTTCGCCGCACGTGATCAGCTTGCTCGATTGGAAACTGAAGGTGCCGAGGTCGCCGATCGAGCCTGCTCCCTTGGCGCACCACATGCCGCCGTGCACGTGCGCGCAATCTTCGACGACTTTCAAACTGTGCTTCTTAGCGATGCTCATGATGGCATCGAGATCTGCAAAGCGCATGCCCAAATGGACCGGAAGAATGGCGCGCGTTTTGGGAGTGAGCACCTCCTCAATCCCCTTGGCGTCCATGCAATACGTCTCCGGGTCCACATCGACGAATACCGGGACGGCGTTCACCAGCAGCACCGGCCCCACCGTGCCTTCCCATGTGTAGGCCGGTACCAGCACTTCGTCCCCGGGTTGAATTCCGACCGCCATCAGCGCCGCCTGGATCGCTACGGTGCCCGTGTTCACGCACTGCCCGTACTTCGCCGTATGGAACTCCGCGAACTTCTTGGCAAACGCATCGCCATGTTTGCCTGGAAACGGCTGCCCTCCCCAGTTGCCATTGGTCAAGACATCTTCGAGCGCGGTGCGTTCCGCCTCGGTGTAGACCGGCCATGGATCGAAGCGCTTCTTCCGGACAGGCTCACCGCCTGTGATCGCGAGTTTTCCCATATGCTTTCATTCTCCTTTTTCTTCAAAGTGCGCTGAAGGTTGAGGTCGATAAGGATGGCGCTAGTTTCTCATTACCAGGATGCGGTTTGGATCGAAGAAGTAAGGCGGCACAATCGCTGGCATATCATGAAGTCTCTTGCACACTCTCGCAAGATTTCCGCCTGAGCGTACCAGATCGGGAGAGTATACACCGAAGCGTCCACTTGCCACCAACGCGCGCCCGCCGAACGGATCCGCTAGCCGCGGAAATAGAGGTACCCCCCCAGGATGCAAATCAGAACGACTCCGGAGGCTGCGACCTCTCTCCAGCTCCAGCTCGCGCGCGTACGGTGGAGATCTTCTTGGGTCGCGGTTCCGAAGGTGAGGCTCTGAATGGTTGCGTAGTCCTGCGGAGCTGTCAGATGGCTCACCACCACCATGACCACGGCGGACACCACCGTGATCAGAACGCTGAAGTACTGAAAGTAGATGTTGTTGACGATCCAGAGGAACGATCCCTGTGGATATCCGTTCTGGAATCCTTCGAGGCCCAGTGTCACGGGAGTGTCCACCACCATGCGGAAGATGCCTAACGCAAACCCCACCATCATGGCCCAAAAAGCTCCCTGGGCGTTGAGACGCTTGAAAAAGACGCCAAAGAAAAACACCACAAAGATGGGCGGAGCCAGGTAACCCTGCACGGACTGCAAATAGTTGTAGAGACCGTGCGCGTTCTTGATGACGGGAATCCACGCCAGGGCGATGACCACCATGATTGCCGTGGCGATCCGGCCGGTCCGCACGATCTGATGTTGCGAGGCCCCCTTTTTCCATTTCTCGTAGAGGTCCACCGTGAAGAGGGTGGAACAAGCGTTGAACACGCCGGCCAGCGAACCCATCAAGGCGGAAAGCAGTCCGGCCACCACGATGCCGCGAATCCCCGGCGGCAAAAGATACTGAACCATCATCGGGAAAGCGCCGTTCGAGGCGGCCGGATTCGCCTGGCCGTCCGGCCCGATGATCTGGGCCAGTTCGGGGACCTTGCCGCTTTTGGCCAGCGCAAAGCAGATCAGGCCCGGAATGAGGAACAGGTACACCGGAAACAATTTGAGAAACGCGGCAAAGATGCTGCCCCGGCGCGCGACAGTCTCATTCGGCGCCCCCAGTGCCCGTTGCACGATGTATTGGTCGGTGCACCAGTACCAGAGCCCGATGATCGGCGCGCAGAACAGCATGCCCAGCCAGGGAAAATTTCCGTTGAAGTACCATGCCTCTTTGACCACTTGCCCCGCCTGGTTCGTCTCGATGACGGGCGCCCAGGTGCCGTGGACTCCCGCTGGGATGAGCGGCTTCCAAAGATTGAACATGTCGGAACCGCACCAGTGCCGGAGTTCGCTCCATCCTCCCAGCCGGACCAACCCATAGCCCGTCAACAGCGTCGAGCCGACGATGAGGACCGTGACCTGCACGGCGTCGTTGTACGCTACCGCGCGCATGCCGCCCAGCGTCGTATAGAGTCCCGTCAGCAAGATCACCAGCACCGAGCCGATCCAGAAACTGTCAATCGAAGTCCCCCCGAGGTCGAGGCGCATCTCCGGGAAAAGAGTGCCAAAGACCACGCCGCCGGCGAAAATGCCGACGGCAATCTTGGAGATGACAAATGTGATCAACGAAACGATCGAGAGAATGTACCGCGATTTCTCGCTAAATCGCCGCTCCAGGAATTCCGGCATCGTGAACACCATGGAACGCATGTAAAACGGCACGAACACCCACCCCAGCACCAGCAGGCACCAGGCGTGCAATTCGTAGTGGGCGAAGGCCACTCCGCTGGTTGCTCCCGACCCCGCCAGGCCCACGATGTGTTCCGAACCGATGTTCGAAGCGAAGATCGAGGCGCCGATAATCCACCAGCCCAGGTTGCGGCCGGCCAGGAAGTAATCCGCTGCCGAATCTTTGCCCTTGCGGACCACCCACCAGGCCACGCCCAGCAAAATGCCGAAGTAAATCGCGATGGTCAGCCAGTCAAGGGCAGTGATTCGTGAGTTGGAGCCGCCGGCGGCAGAAAACAGCATCGTGGCTGCAATGTTCATTACACTCCCTCAACGGTTCGATACTCAGGCCCGTGCAACTTCTCGATGATACCCTGCCGGGCTGGCTGCTACTAATGATTGCGAAGGGAGTTTGACTACGCGTGTCTGCGAGGGCGCACCGATTGAAATCAGGCGGTCACGCGGCGTTGGAATCCCGCCGGGCCGAATTCTGGGTGCCACCGAGGGCGGCCAATGATGCGCGGATTGCCGCGATGAGGGCGCTCTTGTACGCCCCTTCCGGCATGCGCCGCACGACCTCCAACCGGTATCGAAGGAAACTTTCTTCGCTCATAGGCTCGCTCATTGGGTTACTGCATTGGCGGGCCCAAACGTTTCGTTCTCCTGGTACTCTCCCGGGGATCCGAGCATCATCGGCCTTCAACCCCATTGAACTCGCCGCCTCCCCGTCGCATAATATCCGCAACGCAGGAGGCATTATGACTAAGCGTGTTTTTCTCGCGGCCCTGCTCGGCGGGATCGCCATGTTTGCCTGGACCTCATTGGCACACATGGTCCTGCCGCTGGGTGATGCCGGAATTAAGGAGATTCCGAGCGAACAGGGAGTGCTGAGCGCCCTGCACTCTTCCCTCGGCGAAACTCCGGGCTTCTACTTCTTTCCCGGCACCGGGCTGGGGTCCGAAGCCACCATGCAGCAGAAGCGGGCGGCCATGGATCAATACGGGCAGAAGCTCGCCGTCAATCCGTCCGGCATCCTGATTTACCACCCCGCGGGCGTCAAGCCCATGACGGCCGCGCAACTCGGCACCGAGTTTCTCACCGAGCTGATCGAGTCGCTGCTGGTGGTGATCCTGCTCTCGCAAACGCGCCTCACCGGCTTTACCTCGCGACTGGGATTCGTGATCGTCGCGGGCATGCTGGCCACCATCGCAACCAATGTGTCCTATTGGAACTGGTACGGTTTCCCCGCCACCTATACGGCAGCGTATATGACCACCGGCATCGTCGGTTTCATCTGTGTGGGCCTCGTCGCCGCCGCCGTGATGAAGGAACAGGCTCCGGCGACCATGGCGGCCGCGGCCTGAGCAACTCTCTGTGTCTTTCCTCACCTGAATCCGAGATACAAGTAGCTTGCAGGAAGTTTTTACCAGTTAAGATCGTCCCTACACCGGCTCGCTGTTCGCACGTCGAGGGTGAATTTCCAGCAAGTTGTTCAGATCGCGGCTTTGGAACGCAGAATGCAGCGCACGGAGACTCGAGCCATTTCGACAATTTCGATTCGGCAAGGAGAAATATGCGAAGAGCATTTAGACTGAGCGCGTTTCTGACCATCGTCTCCATCGCAGCGTTCGCGGAGACGTGGTCCGGAAGATTGGTCGACGCAACCTGTGCGGACCAGCAGAAGACCGAAGCTTGCGTACCGACAGCTTCCACAACCGCATTTGCCCTCGACGCCAGCGGGAAGATGCTGAAACTGGACCCCGCCGGTAACGCCAAGGCCTCCGAGGCCTTGAAAGGCAAGGAGAACAACGCGGATCGCTCCAAGAACCCGGATAGGGGCATTACGGCTACAGTGAAAGGCACTCTAACCGCGGACGTGATTCAAGTGGAATCGATCGTAGTGAATTGAGCCAAGAGCCGTCCCCGAACGATGCGGGACGGCTCTCTTTACGCGCCCATTGAATTACCGCGCAGGCCGTTCTTTCAACAAGGTCCAAATCCAGCCGGCGAACGTCAGTACGAGGAACGGGTATGCGAAGTATGGTAACGGCGACGCCGTCGGCAACAATCGTTCGCCCAACAAAATTCTTGCAGCCACAATGGCAAAGAGAATCGAACTGGCAACGCCTGCTAGGCGGACCCAAGTAGCGAACTCTTTGGGAACGCTGATGAGCAAGAGTGACGCCGCCCACAAGGCAGTGCCTGCCGCAAAGGCCGGGACGCTTCCGGCTAAGCCCGCGGCCGTTCCCGAGAACATGACGCCTTCTCCAATCGCAAAGACAAGAAACCCGGCGCCGACGATGTCATTTCCCTTTCTAAAGAATTTCAAAGTCAGCAGCGCGGCGGCCACCACCAGGCCATTGCTGTCAATTCCCCACGAGGTGTTTCGAAGATTCGGCTGGTCGACCATGGTCCCTGCCATGCCGAACACGGCGCCAAGAGCAAGGCCAACAGCGGCAACGATGTTAAGCGAGTTTTTCATTTCCTGCGGCCTTACTCACCCCCAAGGCTCAATCACTACCTTCATTGAATCCGGCGCGATCGCTTTATGCACCGCCGTCTCCACCTCGCGTAACGGATACCGGTGAGTCACGAATTCCCTTAGCGGGTAGTGCTTCATATAGCGCGCCATCTGTCGCATGCTCGGCCCGTAGCTTGCCGGCTCCTCGCCCCCCACGCCCAGAATCCGCACGCTCTTCGAGCACAGGTGCCGGTGTGGGTTGATGCCGATCTCGCCCAGGTCTGAAAAGTTGCCGGCCTCCACCAGCAGCCCGCCCAGCCGCAGCATCTCGAGAGCTTCGGGAATCGCCTGCGGCACGCCGGCGCACTCGATCACCATATCCGCGCCGCGGCCGTGCGAGAGGTCGCGCACGATTTCCAGCCGCTCCGCCAGCGTGGTCTTTCCGGCATTGATCGCGTAATCCGCTCCCAGCCGTTTGGCGAAATCGAGCCGGTAATCCGACAGGTCCACCGCGATAATCGTCCCCGCGCCCAGCATGCGCGCCTTCATGAGGAAACACATGCCCAGCGGCCCCACTCCCAACACCACCACCGTGTCGTCAAACAGGAAAGCCTCGCTGGGGAAGGCCGACATCTGCTTGGCCCGGTCCAGGCCCACCGCCACCGCGATCACCTCGGTCAGCACCGCGACTTCCGACGGCAGATCGTCCGGCACGCGCACCAGAAAACTTCCGGGCACAATGTAGATGTATTGCGACCAGCCGCCGAAAATGTGCGGCGGATCGGCCGCGCTCAAGTTATTCCCGTAATCCGTCATGTTCTCGCAGAAATAGTACGGAAAGTCGTGCGTGCAGTAGTAGCACTTGCCGCAAAAAACGTTCGCCCCCACCACCACGCGGTCCCCCACCTTCAGCGGAATGCCCTCGAAGTCGTTGTACTTGCCATCGCCTCCAATGGCGGCCACTGTGCCCACGTTTTCGTGCCCCTGGATGATCGGAAACGGAATCTTCTTACCTTCCCCCGTGCCTGAATACTGCGTCGTGTATCCCTGATAAGTATGTTTGTCGGTACCGCAGATGCCGGACAGGGCCATCTTCACCAGCACGCAACCCTGTCGCGGCTCCGGCAGCGGGTATTCGCGCAGTTCGTATCTTCCGGGCTCAACAAGTGTGGCGGCCAACACGTCGGACATAGCAGGGCTACTTTACCAGCCGGCGGCGGTATGGGGCAAACACAACTTGTAATGGCGCCGCCTCTTTTGTTACGCTCCCCTCATGCTGCGCGCTGGAATCTTGTGTCTGTTGGCTTTTGCGTTGTTGCCCGCTGCCGAGAATCTTGTCAAACCCGATAAGATCTCCATCGACACCTGGGTCCGCGAAGACCTGTTCGCCGGGTGGATTGCGAACGACCTCGACGCTTTCCAACACGGCGTGCGCAAGCTCGACGCCTATCTGCAGGACCACCCCGATGACGCGGAGGCGCTGGCCTGGAACTACCTGGCCATTGCTTATCGCATGAGACAGGCGCTCGCCGCGGGTGACGATGCCGCTTACCGCCGCCACTTGGCCACGGCAAACGACGTGTTGCAGAAAACGTTCGCCACGAATCCCGAAAACCCGGGCCCTTACATCATCGTCGGCAGCGCCCTGGTCCGTCTCGCCTCTTCCGCCCCGGAACCGGATCGCGCCAGAATGTATCGCGATGGCCGGGATCTGCTCAACAAGGTTCCCGGCCTGCAGAAAGATTATTTCGACACTCTGCCGCCGCACATGCGCGGCGAGTTGTGGTCCCAGATCGCCTTTGCATCCGACCGCTTGGGCGAAACAGCCGAACGCGACCGCGTCATCAGCGAGATACTCACCAAGCTCCAGGGCTCACCCTACGAGACGCGCGCTCGCCATTGGCAGAAGCTCTCCAATCTCAAGAATGAGGGCGACTACGCGTGCCTCTCCTGCCACGAACCCGGCCGCCTCGCGAGCGTCCTCGCCAAGAAGTAGCTGCGTGCCGGCGAAGCGCAACCCCCCGACTACAGCGGCATGACTACCAACGAACGGCTCTCCGTGGCCGGACTTCTCACCGAATGGGATATGGCGGTGAAGGCGCGCAATCGCGAGCGCATGATTCAACTACTGGCCCAGGTTGACCTTTCCGAACAAGCCGCTTCCATCGCCGATAGCGTGCTCGCCAACCCCAAACGCTACCGATTTTGAAATTTTGTTGTAGCGCCGGCGCAGATTCGCGCCAGTCAAAACAGGGCAGCCAATCCGCAGAATAAAGCACTCGCGCCACAGCCGAGCGCTACACATTGAAGGTACAGTCCGTCCGAAAGAGCACAACTCACCGCCGCCGGGCCGCAGCCGGTGAGCAAGCACTTGGCCCATTCTTCCAACTTGCCCTTGCCGGGCTGGATCTTGCCGCTGTCTATCGCAAGGTTCTCCGTCACTTTGGGCTCTTTACCCTCAATGTTGAGCGATCCGGCCGACACCTTGGTGCCCTTGGAAGACTGCACCCAGATCGTCAGATGGAGCCAGCTCCTTTCGTCCATCCCCGAGGCGTAGGGGATGTACACGGCCATGACAGATTCCTTGGTACTGATCCTGTCGAATCGAATGGCTGTCAGGCCATCGACTTTCATTGTGAATCCCTTCTTCTTGAAGTACTCGTCCGCCGCACGGACATTCTCGTTCGTATCAAGCAAATTTCGCGCTTCGATCAAAACCTGCGGCCCCGTTCGTATGTTGAGGTTTGCTACGTCGTGAGGATCTATCAGAGGGCTGGACTGGGCGTTCGCGCCGGATCCGAAGCAGGCAGCGATCATCGCCACGAGAATCGCAATGCGTCTCATGTATCCTCCTCGGGAGAATCAGTGGAATATTAGCACAGGCGAGTCTTGCGGCTGCGGGCGGGGGGCCCTCTTGCGCCTCTCACGCCAGGACGAACAGCGCGGACGCAATCACCAGCGCAAGGCCCAGCAGAAGCACCCAGGACCAGCGGTTCGCAAAGTTGAACGTGTATCCCAACTCCTCGCGCTTCTCCACGAACAGCGCTGCGTCATTCGGGTTGTAATAGAAGATGCCGCCCTTCCAACACTCGTTCGGCGTCGGGTCCATCGGCTCTGAGGGCTCGCTCATCTTCTTGGTCATCACGATAAGCAGCGGAATGAGAATGGCGATCGGCGATACCGCAATCATCCAAACGGGAATACCGAGCAACGGCTGGACGGCAATGAGCGCGAACAGCAATGCCATCAGGTACTCGATCGCGATCATGCCACCCAGCATGACAGTCCGGGAGCGCGACCTTCGTGATCCGAACCAGCCGGCCAGCGCCATGGCTACAAACAGCGCGCAAAGCTCGGCGGCGAACAGCAGCGGGCCGTATACTCCTTTGGTGGTCCGCTCCGCCCAGCGATTGGGCTGGCCGCCAGTTTCGAAGTGCACCGGAAATCGCGGCGGAATGCGCTCCCAGTTGAGATACAGAAACCGGGCCGCAGCCGCCAGGATTACGAATGGACCGGCCGCGAGCCATGCGAACCGCGGCAACTCCTCGGGCGCGGCGCTCAGCTCCGCTTCGCGCGGCCGCGTAAACTGAACGGCGGCCGGAGCGAGCTTGCGATTCTGACGGTAGAAGCTGATCCCACCCGCGAGCAAAATGGCAACCGGAACGGCGGTCGCAACCGCATTCAGAAGTTCAGGTGGCGTCAGGAGCAGCGCGCAGACTCCCGCCAGCACCGCCGCCGCAATTACGGCCCGGAACATCGAAATCGCATGGCGGCCCGCGCGGCTCTCGCGGAGATCTGGCGGAACCGGGACCGCAAAGAGCAACTCGCGCCGCGCCATGTTCGGGATCGCAAACAGTAACGCTCCCATGAAAACGTTAACGGCACAAAGGACGAGTCTCATGACCGTGTCACCCTCTTCGCCATGGCGCGCAACTCGGCGGCAATGCGGTCAGCCGAGATGCCTTGGGAGCGCATCTGGGCCACCATCCCGCGCAGCCGGTTGCGGAAATCCTCAGTCCGGGCTCGGTTGTTGACGGCAGGGACGGCGCGTGCAACCACCACCGCGCCGCGCCCGTGCTTCAGGTCCAGCCATCCCTCGGCCGCCAGTTGCCGGTAGGCCTCCGCCACTGTGTTGAAATGAACCCCCAGTTCCATTGCGATCCTGCGCACCGAAGGCAGCTCCGTGCCCGGAACAAGCTGGCCCTCGACCAAAAGAACCCGCAGGCTGTCCGCAATCTGCCGGACGGCCGGAACGCCGGAAGCAGGATCAATCCGGATTCGAGGCCTCTGCGCCATCATTGTATAGTGTACATATACAATGTACAGTTGTCAATCAGGACGTGAGTTGGACGGTTCGATAGGTGTGGCGCCGAAACGCTAACCGGCGTCCAGGCTCCCCACCGTCAACCGGCCGCTCGAAATCAATTTCTCCAGGGCCGCGATGTCCGGTGAGATCGGGTGGTCGCCTTCGAGGGTGGTGCAGGCCGCCCGGATGCGGGCTCGCGCCACTTCGAGCACCGGGCTGGTCTTGAGCGGCCGCAGGAACTCGAGCGCGCGGGCCGCCGCCAGCGCTTCAATCGCCAGTACCGCGCGCGTGTGGCGCACCACTCGTTTCCATTTGAGTGCCGACGTCATCCCCATGCTCACGAAATCTTCCTTGTTGCCGCTGGTTGTGATCGAGCCGGGAGAGGCCGGCGTCGCGAGCACGCGGTTTTCGGCCACCAGCGCCGCCGCCGTCACCTGCGCCATCATGAGCCCGGATTCGAGCCCGGCGTGCTGTGCCAGAAAGGGCGGCAGGTCTTCGTTCAGCGCCGGGTTCACGAGCCGGTCAATGCGCCGCTCCGAAATGCCCGAAAGCGCCGTAAGCGCGATCGCCAGATAGTCGAGCTGGAGGGCCAGCGGCTCTCCATGAAAATTCCCTCCCGATAAAACTTCACTGTCGAAAACCAGAGGATTGTCGGTGGCGGAGTTGAGCTCGATCGAGAATACCCGGCGCGCCTCCGCCAGCGTGTCCCGCACGGCTCCATGAACCTGAGGGGCGCAGCGCAGCGAGTATGCGTCCTGCACCCGCCGGCAGGAGACGTGTGATGCGCGGATCTCGCTGCCCTCCAGCAGGCGCAACAAGTGGGCGGCGCTGGTCAACTGGCCAGGGTGGGGACGAGCTGCGTGCAGGCGCTGTTCAAAGGCTCGCGGCGTTCCCCGCTGCGCGTCCAGGGTCAGCGCGCACACCACCTCGGCGGTATCGATGAGCGTCTCCGCCGCCACCAGCTCCAGGCACCCGACCGCAAGCATGGCCTGCGTGCCGTTCACCAGCGAGATGCCTTCCTTCGAGGCCAGCGCCACGGGCTCAATGCCGGCGAGCCGCAGGGCCTCGCGGCCCGGCATCCTCGCACCCGCGAACTCCGCCTCGCCTTCGCCCATCAAGACGAGGGCCATGTGAGCCAGGGGCGCGAGATCGCCGGACGCGCCCACGCTGCCCTGCGAAGGCACTACCGGCGTGACGCCGCGCTCGATCATTTGGCACAGCCGCTCGGCCACCACGGGGCGGATCCCCGAATAGCCTTTGGCCAGCACGTTGGCGCGGATCAGCATCATGGCCCGCACCTCTTCACGATCCAGCGGATCGCCCGTGCCCGCGGCATGCGAGCGAACCACGTTGCGCTGCAGTTGTTCGAGGTCCGCGGGCGGCACGCGCACATCCGCGAGTAATCCCACGCCGGTATTGACGCCGTAGACCGGCGCGTCCCCTGCCGCCAGCCGTTCGACCACGGCCCGCGACCGCGTCATTTTCTCAATGGCTTCAGGAGCGATCGCGGCCGCATCGCGCGCCGACGCAACCGAGACTACGTCCTCTATGGTGAGCCGGCCGCCATCGAGCGAGACCATACCTCAAGATGGTAGCGAACTGCAGGTTTCAGGTTCTAGGTGTTAGGTTCTGGGTTTTAGCTTCCGGTTGTTGCGACCGCTCGCGGTGATCGAACCAGGCTGGCTGACGCCTGAAACCTAGCACCTGAAACCTGGCACCTAAAACCTATTCCGTGGGCAACAGCACCGTGTTGCTCTCGTGTCCGTTGACCCGGAATTTGATCTCGATGGTGGAAGCTGCGGGCAAGGGGTCTGCAATCCGGAATCGAATGGCTGTGATGCCCACCCGGCCAGCCGCAGCGCCTGCAAATTCGGGCTCAATCACCTTGTCCTGGAAAACCAACTCAGCTTTATCGGCCAGTTTGTAAGTGTTCGCACTCGATACGGCGAACCCGTCCGGCGGCTGAACCTGGTAAGGGCCGAAGCCGGTGCCGAGGGCCTCGATCCGCTCGCCGCGGCGCGCGGGGCTTTGGGGCGTGACCAGCGACCCGTCTTCGTGCAGCGCGATCAGGTAGGGCCTGCCGCTGATCTGTTGGAAGAACAAGCCGGGCGCGTTACGCTGCACAGTAAGCGTGCCGGTGGCATCCGGCTGGCCCACGGAATGCACGGTGAGCGTCTGCTCGCCTTCCGGGAGGCCGGATGAGAGTTGCGCGTTGATCTGTCCCGGCGAGACAAACAGCAGCGGAAGCAGCCGGTCCCCAACCGTTACCGTCACACCGGCCAGCGTCTGCGCGAGGGGGCTGTCGGGCCCCGCTTCCACCGAGGAAGCGAACTGCGCGCCGAAAATGGAGATGAGCGATCCCGCTGCCAGATCGTCTTCCGGCGTGTCACCGGCGGCATTGCGGATGCCGTCGAGTCCATTTGCAGTCACTTTGGTGAGCTTGGGCCAGACGCTGCGCGGGCGGTCCATGGTTTGGGTGATGGTGGTGGCGGTCCCGCTGGCGTCGCCGCCCCAACCGTCGAATCGAAACCCACTCGCCACCGAGATGGACACGGTCACGGCGGCCCCGGCGGGATAGAAGCCGCCGGTGGAAGCCGGAGCCAACCGCCAGGTCACGGCGCTGGCCGGGTCCGAGGTGCAGGCCAGCCGGTAATCGGTCTGATAATTCGCGCTGATGGTTTGAGGATTCGCCGTCACCGTGATCGTGCGATCGCCCGCGACCGCATCGGCCCATCCCGTAAACTGCAACCGCGTGTCGCCGCTCAGCGCGACGGTCGCCGGAGCGCTCACGTGAATCAGCGAGCCGATGGTGCGCTGCAGGGTGCACGGCGTCAGACAATCGGAGCCATCCACCGCGACGGCAATGCCGGAGGGCGAAGACTGAATGGTGGTTTGTCCCGTTGTCTGGCTGGATGGATCGAAGGTGGCGGTGAGACGGACGCCGGCAGCGACATCCGCATCTCGGAGCGCCAGTGTCTGGGTTGCGGCGCCCCCGTTCGACCACGACTTGAACGACCATCCGTGGCCGTTCGCATCCACCTGTTGCTGCGGCGCCGAAATGGTGTGCGCCTGTCCCGAACCCCACACGAAGTTGTAGCCCGGCCAGTTGTCGCGCCCGTCGATCACCAGCTTGAGGCCGGGCGGATTGGTGGTGAAGGTCACGTGCCCGGCCGCTTTGTAGGTAGCGGTGAGCGTCACCGTGGGCTTTGCCGGCATCGTGTACTTATGCGTGGCGTCACCGGCGTCACTCCACGAATCGAACACCCAGAGCTTGCCGTGCGGATCGGTCTGCGGCGTTACAGCGCCCACGGCATGCGTGCTGCCCATCCCCCAATCGAGCGTGCTCGGGCTCAGCACTTGCGTCGTGTCTGCGAGCACGGCGAGACCCGTTGGATTGGAGGCGAGCGTGACTGCGCCCGCGCGGACGAACTGCGGGTAAACGGTCACCGGCTGGTTGAGAGGAAACGTGTTCACATAGGCCTGCGTCCCGTTGCCATAGCCCGGCAGCCAGCCGGTGAAGACGTATCCGGGATTCGGAACCGCCCTCAGCACCACGGTGCTCCCGGCATCAAGGTAAACGTCCGTGTTCCGCACGTAGGGAATGTCATTGACGATAACCGTGCCCGGAGAATCGCAAGCCAGGGGATCGGGGTTGCTGCAGGCGAAGAAATTCAACGAGACCGCGTACTGTACGTTGACTGCCGCCTGATAGAAAGTGATCGCTGGATCCGCGGTCACGATCAGCATGGGCGATGACCCGGCAATCGTTCCCGTCGAATCCGACCAGCCCACAAACGTGTATCGCACCTTGGTGTAAGCAGCGGGCTCCACCGCGTCGATGTTCAGCGTATGCTTACTGCCCTGCGGCCACAGAAACGTAGCCGGTTGGTCGAACTTCTGGCCATCGACATAAAAGACCGCGCCCGACGGCTGCGTGTAGACTATGGTGCTGCTGGTGGTGGCCGCCCGAACCGTCAGGCAGGCGGAAACGATCAAGAACGAACACTTTGTGAAGAGATTCATCGTCGACATTCACACCTATGGCAACATTCGACGCTAAGCCTGAGAACGTGAATAGCTCGAATCACTTAGGACAACACTGCAAACGCCTTAGCCGGACCGGCCGTTCGTTTCGGTCGCAAAAACCGCTATAATGCGGTCGAGGTTTGGTTCCATGCGCGCGCGGGTTGCAGCAATCGGACTGATGTGCGGCGCGGTCCTTTGCGCCGGCGACAAGAAGGTTCCGCTGCGATCTACCGAGAATGCCCTGGTGGAAGTGACGGCCACCGCGCTGGCCGATCGCGAGGCCGTCAAGCAGGAGCTGGGGTCGGATTTGGGCGGGCACTACATCGTAGTCAAGGTCCGGCTCGCTCCCAGAGATGGCGTGAAACTCGCGATTCATCGCGATGATTTCGTGTTGCGAACCGACAAGGATGGCGAGCGAACCACGCCGTTTGCTCCCAGCCAGATCGCGGGCAACGCCGTGCTGGTCGTCAGTACCGGCGCCTCTTCCGGCGGTACGATCATGGCTGGAGATCCGGGTGGTTGGGGCCCGTACGGACCCTTGGGTGGCGGCGGCATCGGGGTCGGTGGCTCCGGTGGAGGTACGGAGGCGCGAGCCACGATGAAATCCGGATCCAAGGACAAAGTGGATCCCATGCTCGACGTGCTCAAAGAGAAAATTCTTCAGGAAAAGGAAACAGACGCCCCGATTTCCGGCCTGCTTTACTTCCCCATGGAGAAACAGAAGCTGAAAGACCTCGAGCTGATCTACACCACGCCGGAAGGCAAACTCTCTCTGCGTTTCAAGTAAGTTTCCAATCCAACAAAAAATGACCAAGAAAAATGTCCTTCGGGGCATGGGGTGGATCCCTGATGTCCCCAGTATTCGCGATTACCACACCGCGCATCCGGAAGTCCGGCCGATGCTGGCCAAGACGCGCTTGACGGCGGCGCTGGCCGCTCCGGCGCTACCGGCGCGGGTCGATCTCCGCCCGCATTTCCCCCCGATCGAAGATCAACAGCAGTTGGGAGCGTGCACGGCGAATGCCGCGGCCGGGCTGGTCGGATATTTTGAGGAGAAGGCGCTGGGCCGTACGATCGATGTGTCTCGACTGTTCATTTACAAAGCCACGCGGAACCTGACCGGCACGCGCGGCGATTCGGGCGCGTATCTGCGGACCACCATGGAGGCGCTGGCGGTGTTCGGCGCTCCGCCGGAGAGCTACTGGCCCTACGACGGCAGCCCCGAAGCTTCCAACACGCGCTTCGACGCGGAGCCCAGCGCGTTTTGCTACGCTTTCGCACGAAGTTTTGAGACGCTCAAGTATGTGCGGCTCGACCCGGTGAACGCCACGCCGGACCAGGCACTGGCAAACGTCCGCGGCTATCTGGCGGCGGGGCTGCCGAGCATTTTCGGCTTTCCTGCTTACGACGAGTACATGAATGCGGGAGTCGATGGAAAAGTGCCGTTTCCCTCCCCCACCAGCCAGCTTGCCGGCGGCCATGCGAACGTGGCGGTGGGCTACGACGACCATCTCGCCGTCGGACCGGACACCGGCGCGCTTCTGGTGCGCAACTCCTGGGGTACGGGCTGGGGGATGGCGGGATATGGCTGGCTCTCCTACAAGTACGTGACCCAGGGTCTGGCGGTCGACTGGTGGACGGTCATCAAACAGTCCTGGGTGGACACCGGCCAGTTCGCATAGAATATGGGAGATGCAAGTCTCCGAACTCGACACCCCCGCACTCGTCATTGACCTCGACATCATGGAGCGCAACCTGCGCCGCGTGGCGGATTACTGCAACGCGCATGGCCTGCGTCTGCGCCCACACACCAAGACACATAAAGTTCCGGCGGTAGGGCGGCGCCAGCTCGATTCGGGCGCCGTGGGCCTCACCGTGGCCAAGGTAGGAGAAGCGGAAGTCATGCTGGGCGCAAACCCGGCGGACCTGCTGGTCGCTTATCCGGTGATGGGCCGCTCGAAACTCGAGCGGCTGATGCAGGTGGCCAAAAAGACCCGTGTGACGGTGGCGCTGGATAACATCATCCTGGCGAAGCAGCTCTCTGACGCCGCGCGCGACGCCCAGGTGGAGGTCGGGGTGCTCGCCGAGGTCGACGCCGGGCTGAACCGGGTGGGTGTTTCACCGGGTCCGGAGCTGATCGAGCTGGCGAGGGGCATGCAGCGTCTTCCGAATCTCCGGTTCGAAGGCATCGATTTTTATCCAGGACAGATCAGAGACAGCGGCGAGCGCGGTGCGGAGCAGATTCGCAAGCTGAGTGAACTGGTCCAGTGCATTCTGGACGATTTTCGCCGTGAAGGGATCGAGATTCGCATCGTCAGCGGCGGTTCCACTCCCTCCTTGTATCATTCCCACGAAGTCCGCGGGCTCAACGAAATTCGCCCTGGCACGTACGTCTACAACGACGTCAACACGGTAGCGAGCGGCGGGTGCACATTTGACGACTGCGCGGCTTCGATCCTGGTTACGGTGGTTTCCACCGCACGGCCGGGGCAAATCATTGTGGACGGCGGTTCCAAGACTTTCTCATCCGACACGGCAGCGCCGCCATCGGTGCACGGCCGCGTGGTAGAAGCCCCCGGGTGCGCGTTCTATCGTGTGAACGAGGAGCACGGTTACGTCGATATTACGCAGGCGGGCCGCGACTTTAGCGTGGGCGAACGCCTGCACATCATTCCCAGCCACGTGTGCGTAGCGGTGAATCTGCACGAATACGTCTACGGGAATCGGGGAGATCGAGTGGAGGAAGTGTGGAAGGTTGAGGGGAGAGGCAAGCTGCAGTAGCCGGCCCCTCCGCTCCCGGAAGGCCTGACAGCTACATCTTCACGCTTTCTATTTTCACCGTGTCGCCGCTCAGCTCACCGGTAATGGTGACCTCGTGGCCCAGGTGGTCCTGCACTTTGGCGGCGTCGTCGACCTTATATACCTTACCGCCCGTCACGAAAACAGGCGCCGCGCCTCCTTTGACGCAGCCCTCGACGCACTTTGCATTGTGGTCCTTGGCGTGTTTCGCGCCGCACTTCTCGTCGGAAATGTAGCCCTTCAGCTCAGCGGCCATGGACGTGAGTGCGAATACCGACAGCGCCAATACCGACGCTATAACAAATCTCTTCAAGGCAGTTACCTCCTCCCAGATGTCAAAAACTTTCTGACTATACCCCAGTTGGAAGGGTGAAGCAAGTCCTGCGGCGTTAACAAATGTTGCGTGACGTGTGTTATTAGACTGTAGGGCGAAAGGCCATTGCTCCCTTTCCTAACAGGCGCCTATAATCATCGTCGAATCTGAAGAGCTCACCATGACCCAGAATCTGCTCAAGGACCTCCGCCACGCGGCGCGCGCGCTCTGGCAAAACCCTGGCTTTACGGCGGTTGCGGTTCTCTCGCTCGCGCTGGGCATCGGCGTCAATACGGCCATTTTCAGCCTCATCGATACTCTGCTGCTAAAAACCTTGCCGGTGGAGGATCCCGGCCGCCTGGTGATGATTTCAGATCCGAGTGCGGCAGGTGTCAACATTGGAACCCAAGGCGGCGAACGCAGCCTGTTCACTTGCGACGAGTTCGCACGCATGCGCGAACGCAACCAGGTTTTCACGGGCATGTTGGCGGCGGAAAGCAATGCCGGCCGGGAGAACGTCAGCATCAACGGCGGCTCGCTGGAGGAGCTGCGCGCGCGCCTGGTGTCCGAAAACTACTTTTCCGCGCTGGGAGTCAAGCCGCTTGCCGGCCGCACGTTCACTGGCGAAGACGAGAAAGGTCCCGGCAGCGATCCATACGCCGTGATCAGCTATGCGTACTGGAAGAAGCGTTTTGGGCTGGATGCTTCGGTGCTGGGAAAGACCATTCAGATCCACGAGGCGTTTCTTACGGTGATCGGCGTGATGCCGCCGGGATTCTTTGGCGAGACGGTGGGCGACGCACCCGACGCCTGGCTGCCCATGATGATGGAACCGGCTGTCAAGCCGGGCCGCGACTGGCTGCATGACGATCCGTCAAAGGCTGAGCGGGTGGAATGGTTGCTCGTCGCAGGCCGTCTCAAACCGGGCGTGAGCGAAAAGCAGGCGGAATCGAGCCTCAACGTGTTGTTTCAGCAGGTGGTTCACGAGACCGCGGGATCGAATCTGCCCCCCGAGCGTTTGCGTCAATTGGCCGGCCAGAAGATCAAGATCCGGCCTGGAGACAAAGGCGCATCTCCTCTGCGCGACGATTTCAACGAGCCGCTACTGGTGCTGATGGCAGTGGTGGTTCTGGTTCTGCTGATCGCCTGCGCGAATGTCGCCAATCTATTGCTGGCGCGGTCGGCCGCCAGGCAGCGGGAGATCGGCATCCGGCTCGCCATTGGCGCCAGCCGCGGCCGGCTGATTCGCCAATTGTTGACCGAGAGTTTTGTTCTGGCGCTCATCGGAGGCGCAGTGGGCGTTCTCTTCGCATTCTGGACGAGCGATATGCTCCTGCGCATGGTTGCGAGCGGCGAAAATCCCGTGCCGCTCGACATTCATCCGGACTGGCGTATTCTCGCGTTTACCGCCGGACTCGCGATGCTCACCGGGCTGGTCTTCGGGCTGGCTCCGGCATTCCGCGGGACACGAGTGGATGTCAGTTCCGCGCTTAAAGAAAACGCTCGAGGGGTCATTGGCAGCGGCGCGCGCATCAGCATGGGGAAAGCCCTGGTGATCTCGCAAGTGGCGATTTCTCTCGTCTTGTTGATCGGGGCGGGACTGTTTCTACGCACTCTCGAGAACCTGCGACGCGTGGATTTGGGCTACGCCCGGGAGAGGCTGCTACTGGTGCATGTGGATGCGCTCGCCGCGGGCTATCAGAAGGAGCAAAGAGCGGCCGTATTCCAGAACCTGCTCGAACGGTTCCGCTCCATGCCCGGAGTTCGCGGCGCGACGCTCTCCGAAAACGGCCTGTTCAGTGGCAACGAATCGGGCGATCAGATTTCGGTCGAGGGATACAAGCCCCAAAAGCGCGGCGACGATCACGTTCGCTGGGACCAGATCGGGCCCAATTATTTTTCCACCATTGGAATCCCGTTGCTTTTGGGCCGTGAGATCGGTCCTCAAGACGTCGGCACATCGGCCCGAGTCTGCGTCATCAACGAAGCCATGGCCCGTTTCTATTTTGCCGGCCAGAATCCGATCGGAAAACACATCACGAATGAATTTCCTGACACGCGGTTTACTTTTCAGATTGTCGGCGTGTCAAAAGACGACCGCGACCACCAACTTCGTGGAGAAATCTCGCGGCGCTTCTACATTCCCTTCTTTCAAGGGATGGCCGGAGTTCCGGAGGAAGGCAACTTTGAAATTCGCACGTTTGCCGATCCCAGCAGCCTGATCCGGACGATCCGCCAGCAGGTGGAGCAAGTCGATCGGAGCCTGCCGATACTGAGCGCGAGTCCACTGGGCGAACTGCTGGATCAGAGGCTCACGCAGGAGCGGCTGCTCGCGCAGCTCTGCGTGTTCTTCGGCGCCCTGGCGCTAGTGCTGGCGTCGGTGGGGCTGTACGGTGTGCTTTCCTATTCGATCGCACGCCGCACGAATGAAATTGGGATTCGCATGGCTCTTGGCGCACAGCAGCGAACCGTGCTCGGTATGGTGCTCCGTGAGACCTCGGTGGTGGTGGTGATCGGCATCGCCGTTGGGGTACCGGTTGCCCTTGGTCTCACGCGTTTCGTATCCAGCAAGTTGTATGGTTTGAAGGCGACGGACCCGCTCACGATTGTGGGGGCCAGCTTGATTCTGGCTGCGGTCGCCATGTTCGCGGGTTATTTGCCGGCGCGGCGCGCGGCGCGAGTCGATCCGTTGGTGGCTTTGCGATATGAGTAGCACGACAACCGCGTGCCGCGCGGCTCATTTGGAAATCATGAATTGAGTGTACTGTCCCGGAAATCCCCCCCCCGGAAAATCCCCCCCCCCGGGACAGTACACTCAAATCAGATTTCTGAGAGCGACTGCTCAATAGAGTCACTACCGATTCGATGTCCCGAATCTCTCGGGTCGTGGTGCCGGGGGTGCCTCACCACGTGACCCAGCGCGGTAACGGCCGCCAGGTGACGTTCGTTTCGGACGATGACCGCTGGGTCTACCTGGATCTGCTGGCGAAACACCGTCGCTGCTTCGGGCTTGATGTCTGGGCGTGGTGTCAGATGAGCAACCACATCCACCTGCTGGCGGTGCCCACGCGAGAGGACTCTCTGGCTCGCACGCTGGGCCGCACGCACGCCGAGTACGCTCAATACTGGAACGCACGCCGGCGCAGTTGTGGGCACGTCTGGCAGGCCCGGTTCTATTCTTGCCCGGTCGAAGCCGATGCGGCCTGGGTGGTGGCTCGGTATATCGAAACCAACCCTGTGCGTGCGGGGATGACCGAGGCTGCCGAGCAGTGGCGCTGGTCGAGTGCACCGGCCCATGTGATGGGCCGTGATGAATTCGCGCTCATTGACTGGAGCGCGTGGGCTGGCGAATATGACGGTGCGAGGTGGCAAGTGGTGCTGCGGTGCGGAGTGGTGGACGAGGCGTGGCAGCGGAGGCTGGAGGAGTCGACGATCCGGGGTCGGCCCATGGGCTCGGCATCGTTCGTCGAGGCGCTGGAGCAGCGGTTGGGTTGCCGGCTGAGACCGCAGCGCGCCGGACGGCCGACGAAGAAAGGGCGACGGAACGAGGGCGGGAGCAAAGGGCGTTGGAAATTGTGAATTGAGTGTACTGGACTGCACCCTTGTGCTGAGGCACAGAAATTAGGGACAGGTTACCATTCGCTGACAAGTCGTTGCCAGCGCTCAAACCGCGGTGAATACTGAGGGCGGTTGGTGAAGCGGAAGCGGGCTCTGCTGGAGAGCAACCCGCCAAGGAATAGCCAGCCCGGAAACTCATCGCGGACGATGAGCAGGGCGTGGTCCTTGGGCTGCGCCCTTCAGCTTCGCCCGGGGCC
>JAIQFK010000022.1 GCA_020073305.1 Terriglobia bacterium | reverse complement strand
TCCCACCCGCCGCTGCAAGCCTGCCGCTCCTTCCTTGCGGTAGGCATCGCGCCAGCGGTACAACACGCTGCGTTTGATCTGCAGTTCGTAGTGCAGCGCCGTCACGCTTTCGCCGTTCAGAATCCGCTGCGCCACATTCTGTTTGAACTCTACGCCGAAGACACGGTATTTTCCAGACAATCCCGACTCCTTTCCATTCAATGAAAAGTGTCCCTAATTTCCGTGTCTCATTTTTGGGGTGCAGTCCAGAGTGTCCAAAATAGTTTCCGGATTGCCGACCGCTCGCTCGGAACGCCCGCCCGGAATTGATGCGAGGTAGCCCAACATCACTGGCTCGTCAACCAGATCGGGTTTCCGGCAACCACACGATGGTCGCACACGTTTAGACACCGTGGAGCGATCGTGGCAAAGGCACTCGGACGTCCTATCCTTTGAACTGCGGCTCCCTGTGTTCCGGTAAGAAAGACGGGGGATTGTAATGCCCGTTGGGCTGCTCTATAATTCATACTAGAAGATCTGGTTATCTCTAGGGCTCGCATCTTTGGGAGGCAAGCAATGAAACGACTTGGCTGGCTTTGCTTAGTGCTGGGGTTGCTGCAAACGGGCAGCCTGCTCGGGCAAGAACTCCGTGCGACGATTACGGGCCGGGTTACGGATTCGTCAGGGGCTGCCGTGCCCAACGTCCCCGTTGAGGTGATCGATACCGAAACGAACCAGTTAACGCGTGTGGTGACCGACGGTCAAGGCCACTACAGTGCGCCGTATCTACGGCCCGGCGCGTATACCGTTACTGTGGAAGCCTCCGGATTTAAGAAATTTGTGCGAGCGGGCCTGATACTCGTCATCAACCAGACGGCCACGGTGGACGCCATACTAGAGGTCGGGTCACTCACCGATAGCATCACAGTGACCGGCGAGGCGCCGCTGCTGGAATCGTCGAAAGCGGACCGCGGCAGCGTCATTGACAGCGCGCGAGTGACTGAGTTGCCGCTGAACGGGCGCAACCCTTTCATGCTCTCGGAATTGGTGGCGGGCGTGCAGTTTAACGGCGAGGCCATCTATACGCGGCCATTCGACAACGGCGCCATCGCAAATTGGGGCATTAATGGCGGCCGTGCGGCCAACAACGATTTTCTCCTGGATGGCGCGCCCAACAACTCACAAGCGGGTGAGAACAACATCGCTCTCGTGCCTCCAGTCGATTCAGTGCAAGAGTTCAAGATCCAAACCAACTCCTATGATGCGCAGTATGGGCACACCGGCGGCGGAATCGTCAATGTCTCAACCAAGAGCGGCACGAATGCATTTCATGGCACCGGGTACGAATTCGCTCGCCGCAAGGCCTGGGATGCCAATTCGTTCCAGAACAACGCCGCGGGTGCGCCTCGCGATGCCCACTACCTAGACCAGTTCGGCGGGGAAGTGGAAGGCCCTATCTATATCCCTAAGCTCTATGACGGCCGCAACAAGAGCTTTTTCATGTTCAACTACGAGTACTACCGGGAGGGAACGCCACGCCCGTCGACTTATTCCGTGCCCGCACCGGAAATGTTGAATGGCGACTTCAGCAAGCTGGTCACTGGAGATGGCACCCCCATTACGATCTACGACCCGAAAACCGGCCGCAATGTGGACGGCGTCTGGACAAGAGATCCCTTTCCAAATAACGTCATTCCGCAAGATCGCCTCAATCCCATCGCTCAGAAGATTCTAGGCTACTTCCCCAAACCCAACACCACGACGCCCGGGGAAAACTACACCTCCTTAAACTACTTCTTCTCGGGTGACCCGTCTGTGGACACAGACCGTTTCTACAACATGGTTATCAAGTTGGACCAGCAGATCGGCAACAACAACCATCTGTTCTTCCGGGAAGCCAGCAATGACCGCACGGAAATGGTCACTTATAACGGCATTATCGGTGTCGGCGAGAACGGCTCGGCGCCCGAGAAACGCGTCAACGACGCCTACGTGCTCGATTGGGTAGGGATACTCAACGCCAAGACCATTGCGAATCTCCGGGTTTCTTTCAGCCGGTACATCGCCGAAGATCGCGGCGATCACAACCAGGGTTTTGACATGACCACGCTGGGCTTCCCCAAGTCTCTGGTCAGCCAGCTCCCCGGCGGCCCCTACTTCGGGAATTACAACTTCAGCGACTATACAGACAGCGGTTTAGGTCAGTACCCTTCCGGCGACATCACGAACTCGGCGGCGTTCCAGCCCAGCCTGATCAAGACCTGGAGTGGGCACACGCTAAAGGCGGGTGCGGATATGCGATGGGTACAGTTCATCAGCCGGAACTATGGCAATCCGCTCCAACTCAGTGCCGACCGGGGCTGGACCCAGCAGGATTACGCTCAGGGCGATGACTTAAGCGGCAATTCAATTGCTTCCTTTCTGTTAGGCACGCCCAGCAGCGGCGGCGCCGATAACATGGCTTTGACGACATTTCTTTACAAGTACTATGCACCGTGGGTGCAAGACGACTGGCGGGTTTCCAAGCGTCTGACGATCAACTTTGGATTACGCTGGGATTTCAGTGTACCAGCCAACGAGCGCTATAACCGTCTCAACCGGGGCTTTGATGCGAACGTGGTCAACCCCGTCGACAAAACCATCGACCGGACGCAATTTCCCGACTTGCCCACGCTGAGCGGCAGCCTCCTGTTCGCCGGCGTCAACGGTCAGCCTCGGACGGCAGCAGACACGTACACGCGAGCCCTTCAGCCTCGATTCGGCTTTGCCTATCAGCTTTCCAGCAAACTCGTGCTGCGGGGCGGATGGGGACGCTACTTTGTGAATCCCAGCAACGACTATTTGCAGAGCAACGGCTTCAGCATTACAACGCCCCTGGTGACTTCTCTGGATGACGGCCGGACGCCAATCCAGAACCTCATCAATAATCCCTTTCCCGGAGGGCTTCTTTCGCCGCCAGGCGCCGGTCTGGGCGCGATGACCTTCCTCGGCCAAGACTTCTCTTTCGTCAACTCGCATTTCAAGCTTCCGCACGTGGACCAGTTCTCCTTCGGCTTCCAATACGAGCTGCCCCATCACTCCATGGTTGAAGCCACTTATGCCGGAAACCGCAGTAGCAATCTGGAGTCGAATGCCAGCTTCAATAACTCCGATCTGGCTTTCCGGCAGAAGTGCGACCTCATGGTGGGCGGCGATCCGCTCTATTGCGACGAGCAGCTTCCCAACCCGTTCTTCGGGCTGGCGCCGTTCGCTGGCACTTCCATTGGTTCCAGTCCGACGATCTCGCGAGCCGGCCTGGCCCTGGCGTACCCTGAGTTCGGTAACCTCAGCCAGCGCGACCGCAACGATGGAAAGGTCTGGTACAACTCCATGCAGCTCACCTACGAGATGCGCGCTACGGGCGGGCTGAATATCATCGCTGCTTACACTTTGTCCAAGATGGTGGACCGGACCGGCCTGAACGACGTCCTGCTGGGGACCTTCAACCAGGGGCTCTACACGCAAGATCGGCCGCATGTCCTCTCGGTGGCCGCCGTCTGGGAGCTGCCGTTCGGCCCCGGCAAACGCTGGCTGAACACTTCCAACGGATTCCTGAAACGTGTGGCCGGCGGTTGGGAGGTCAACTCGATCCTGATGTATCAGTCCGGGCGCCCCTGGAGGCTGCCGACCACCACCAACGTGATTTACGTGAAGGAAGCTAAGATTCCAAACATCGATTGGTCGGCAAACCGGGTCCACGGCGTCAGCCCGTGTGTGGCCCAGTGGAATGATGACGGCTCCATCACCATGGAGTCCTTCAGCAAGGCGGCCGGGTGTACCGACTATAACTTCCTGATCACGCCCCGTTACGCGCCGCCCTTCACACCGGCCAGTGACGGACGCCTGCGGAACGAGGCGCAGCGCAATATAGACCTTTCGCTGAACAAAGTCACGCATATCACTGAGAAGACCAGCATCCAGTTCCGAGCCGAGGCCTTCAACCTCACCAACTCCTACAGCGTCTACGGAGCGAACTTCGGCAATAACCCGCGGAGGTCGAGCTTTGGGAGCGTCAGCCCGGCGGCCGTCGGCTTCGAGCAGGCAAGCCCGCCGCGCTACGTCCAGCTCGGCGTGAAGTTCATCTGGTAGCAGTCTTACGGAAGCAACGAGGGTTTTCCGAGGAGGCCACTGACATTGCAAATAAGCAATCCGGAACAGAGACAGCGGTGGTAACTTGTTTCCGGTGTTTTTCAGCAGCCTGCTAATCTAGATGCCTTTGCGCCAGCCGGGGCTGTCGAACTTGCGGGGGGTGATGCTGAACGTGCCGTCCGGATTGACGGGTTGGGCGCAGGCCCAGCGCACTGGGCGCCGCACCCCTTTCGTTTCAATCTCCGCCCGGAGGCTCATCTTCTGCCCTTCCATCCCCTTGGGCAGAATGAATGACGCCTGGCGGATGCGCCCGCCGTAGGGTTGCCCGGCATCCAGGCCGCCGCCGAGGCTCACCTTCTTGTCCTCGCTCTCAACGTACAAGCGCAGTATACCGGGCACGCCCGCCACGCCGTCGTTGGCGATACCAACGATGATTTCGCTGGTCCCGTAGCGTTTGCGCTGCCAGACCCAGGAGGGCCGCACGCGATAGCCCATGCGCCGGTGTAGGGTGTCGAATGCGTTGGGGTATTTCTTGTAGTAGGCCAACAGGTTGTCGGCCTCGGTCCACAGCGCCCAGTAGTTGGCGTTCAGGTCCAGCACATGCATGGCGCCGTTCTCCCGGTCACTGATGCCGGCCGCATCGAAGCGTAGCGAAGGGCGTGGTGGACGCAATGACCTGCCAGCCCTCGTCCTGCTCGACACCGAACGGGCCCTGGCTGAGACGATCGCGCGGCACCGGACCGGGACCGAAGTCATATCCGGCCCAGAGGTGATCAGGGACATCCGCGCGCGCCACTTTGGAGGCCGTGGCCCCCGCCAGCGCGGTGGCGCCGGCTACCTTCATGAACTTACGGCGAATCATAGTAACAGCTTCTCTCTTTTGATCTCGTGCCGTCGAGGTGATGACGCGCACGCGCGTTGACGGCATTCAAGTCGAGCGTGCCGCTTTTTGCTTCAGGGTGTCAACCCAGATTCTGCCCTCGACCGCCGTCCGTTTGCGCCTGAATAATAATGATTTTACGCACCCCCGATACAACCGAGAGGATTTATCGACAGTAATTGAACCTTTAGGCGCAGCCTAAGCGTTCCTTAAGACGTTTTGCATCGGCAAACCGTGATGGGATGGAGGTGTGGCGTTTCGCTATCGTCCGGCAATGTGCCGCGCAGATAGGCTGGATGTCGGCCTCGCCACGGACGATAATCGTGATTTAGCTGTCATGAACTTCTTTGATCTGCTTCAGCGACAATGCCCAAGCTTTTGTTGATCACAGCCTCTTCGGCGGAGATTCGAACAGTGCGCAGGTCGCGCTTCCTGAACTTTCAGCAGATTACGATGCCTTATCTGGCAGCCAGGGTTCCTTCCCACTGGCGCGTAATTCACATTGATGAAGAAGCCGAGGAGGTCAACCGGAATCTTGAAGCCGATGTGGTTGGAATCACATTTCACACCCCCAGCGCTTACCACGCTTACGATCTTGCCGCCCACTTCAGGTCGCGCGGAGCCTGTGTGGCAATGGGCGGCCCGCATGTGACGCTGCTGCCTGAAGAGGCAAGCCAGCACGCTGATGTAGTGTTTATTGGAGAAGCCGAGGGGTTATGGGAAGAATTCTTGATGGGCTTCGAAGCGGGGGAGTATCGTCGTACGTACCGGCAGACCGGCGTGCCGTCTTTGAAGGATGTTCCCATGGCATGCAAGGCGTTGTTTCACAGAAACGACCATACCAGCGGGGTTTTGTTTGCGACTCGCGGATGTCCTAATCGTTGCGATTTTTGCGCCATCGCCGTGTTGTACCCGAACGGGTTGCGCAAGCGACCCGTCGCCGAGGTCGCGGCCGAGTATGCCTCGTTCCAAGGGAAGGTGATTATCTTCTGGGACGACAACATTGCCGGGGATAGGGGCTACGCGAAAGATTTGTTTCGTGCCATCACGCCTTACGGGAAGTGGTGGAGCAGTCAGGCCAGTATCCACGTGGGTCAGGATGACGAGCTTTTGGAGGCAGCGGCTCGTAGCGGATGCAAGCAGTTGTTCCTGGGATTGGAGTCGATCTCTCAACGCAGTATGGCCGAGGTGCATAAGGGGTTCAATCGGGTGGAAGAGTACGCCAGAACGATTGAGCGCATCCATGCGCACGGGATTGCTGTGCAGGCCGGGATTGTTTTTGGTTTTGATCATGACACGCCTGAGATATTCAAGGACACCCTTGATTTCTTGGAGCAGACGGGAGTTCAGAATGCGACTTTCAACATTCTGACACCTTATCCTGGAACGCCTCTGTTTCGAAGGCTGGAGGCCGAAGGGCGCATCCTAACTAAAGACTGGCGCAAATACAATAGCCGTACCGAGATCGTCTATCAGCCGAAGCGACTGAGCAGATCCGAGCTGTTGGCGGGATTCTCGTATGCGAATGAGCGCTTCTATTCTCTGCTCAGTGTGGCCAAGCGGCTGTCGCGATCGCCGGTTCAGCTATGGTGGACGTTGCCGCTGAATCTGGCCTACTGCGCCAGCCTGAAGGCGGCAAGGCTCCATCAGGGAACTGGCTTATTGACAGTCGGCATTGCGGCGCGCGGCCGGTGAACCGTGCGTCCAGGCGAGGCACTGATTTCGAGTTCGACGTTGCAGGACCGGAGTCCTTGCGCGAAACCTGCGGGGCCTGTTCTCGTTTCTTGCTTCTCACTTTTTTTCGCGAATGAGGTGGATGATCTCGCGGGAGGTCGGCATACGGCCGGTCTGCTTCTTGGAGTAGATCTTCTCGCCGTCAACGTAAACGTCGAACGCGCCAAGGCCGCCGGTCTTTAATCGAGCCGGCACCTGCAATTCACGCTCGATATCCAGTTTCAGGCCGACGGCCTGGGCCTTGATATCGTGTCAGCAAAAGCAGCGTTTGATTTGGATGTTCACGACTACTCAGCCTATGATCTCACGACAACTACGAGACGGGGGCTCGGGGGCAGAGGTCGCGTGACGATCTGCGGTGAGGCATCTCGCGTCCTCGCGAGGCGGGAGGGACCACAAAGCCACTCGTGCCACAAAGCGCCACGTTTTCAACGCATCGCGGCAGGAGAGGTAAGCAGGCAATCCCTAACGAAGGTCGCGTACTCGCGCCTCGGCCTAGACTCAGCCAGCCTTCTTCCTGGAACTCCGCCGTGCGCGCTGCGTATTGATTGGTATGGGCCAGGACAGTCGCTATGCCATCCGCACGCTTCTGAAGAATCCCGCATTCACATTGATCGCGGTCTTCGCCCTTGCGCTGGGTGTCGGCGCCAATACAGCCATCTTCACGGTGGTGGACCGCGTGGTCCTGCGTCCGCTGCCCTATAGCGACGCCGATCGCCTGGTCAACGTCGTCCGGAAATTCCGCACCGGCGCCAGCCCCTCCATGTCCATCCCCAAGTTCGCCGCCATCCGCCAAGCCGACCTTCTTGACGCTGTCGCGGTATACGACTTCATGGGACCGGGCATGAACCTCAGCGCCACCGGCACGCCCGAGCAGGTCCGGGGCGTCCACGTATCGGAGGCCTACTTCCACTTGTTTGGCGTCACCCCCATGATCGGCCGCACCTTCGCGCCGGAGGAAGACCGCCCCGGCGGACCGCGCCTGGTGGTGCTCACGAACGGCCTCTGGAAGCGGCGCTTTGGCAGCGACGCGGGCATCATTGGGCGCGCCATCAGGCTCAACTCCGAGCCCTTCACGGTCATCGGCGTCATGGGCCCTGGCTTCGCCGGCGAGCCAGAAACCGACCTCTTCCTCGCCGAGCAGGCCGATCTCAACAGCGCCAACCAGGGCCATTTCCTCTTCCTGGGCGCGCGCCTCAAGCCCGGCATCAGCATCGAGCAGGCCAACGCCCAACTCCGTGTCGTCGCCGACCGCTTCCGTAAACTGTATCCCA
Organism: Terriglobia bacterium; assembly: GCA_020073305.1. GTDB lineage: Bacteria > Acidobacteriota > Terriglobia > Bryobacterales > Bryobacteraceae > QHXW01. The sequence continues at coordinate 113,510 of JAIQFK010000022.1, read as the reverse complement.
GTGTTATCTCTCCCGACGAGAGCTTTGCCGCCCAGCCCATGGGTCCGATGATGGTCGGCGACCTGCGCACGCCCCTGTTCATCCTCCTCGGAGCGGTTGCCTTCGTCCTGCTGATCGCCTGCGCCAACGTTGCCAATCTTCTGCTGGTGCGCGCCGCCGGACGTGGGAGGGAAATCGCCATACGCATCGCCATTGGAGCTAGCCGCGTCGCCATTCTTCGGCAGTTGCTGACGGAGAGCTTGCTCCTGGCTATCGCCGGTGGCGTGGCCGGCGTATTTTTCGGCGCCATCGGCCTCCGCGTTCTCCTGGCTGTCGCCCCGGCTGAACTGCCTCGACTCCCGGCGCCCGGGAACCTTAACCCCTTCGCCCTGATGGACGGACGCATCCTCGCGTTCGCTTTTGCCGTATCCGTTCTTACCGGCGTCCTGTTCGGGCTCGTGCCAGCGCTGCAAATCTCCCGCCCCGATGTGAACGCGTCGCTGCGCGAAGGAGGCGCGCGGACCACCGCCGGTTTCGTCCGGCAGCGCACGCGCAGCGCCCTCGTCGTAGCCGAGATCGCGCTCGCTCTGGTGCTCCTGGTCGGCGCCACCCTCATGATCCGGACCTTCCTTGCCCTCCACAACGTGCAACCCGGGTTTCAAACGGCTTCCGTGCTCACCATGAGCAGCTCTCTCGCCGGCAAGAAATATGAAACTGCGGCCGGCGTGGAGCGGCTTGCTACTGAGCTTACGCGCCGCCTCGAGTCGCTGCCCAGCGTGCAGGCTGCCACGTACGCCCTCGCACTGCCGCTTCAGATCGGCCCCGATCTGCCTTTCACCATCGCCGGTAAACCTCCGCGCGACGGCGGGCCGTTCAACGGCGACGAGCAGTATCGTCCCGTCAGCACTCATTTCTTCCAGACGCTCGGCATTCCGCTCCGCCGTGGACGTCTGTTCAGCGAGCGCGACAGCAGCACAGGCCCATGGACGCTCATCGTCAATGAGGCCATGGCGAAGAAGTACTGGCCCAATGAAGATCCCGTGGGCGCGACGGTGACCATCGGCACAGGAATCGCTCCGGAGATGGAGGACCGTCCCCGCGAGGTAGTCGGAATCGTCGGCGACGTGCACGAAACCGGCATTGACCAGGACTCACCGCCCGTGATGTATATCCCCGTCGGCCAGGAACCGAACGGCCTGGTGGCCCTGGGGAACCGTGTCCTGCCGTCCTCCTGGGCGGTCCGGGCCGCTGGCGACCCGGCCACGCTAGCGCGTGCGCTGCAGCAGGAAGTGCTGCGTGTCGACCTCGACCTGCCCGTCGCCCGGGTGATGACCATGGACCGCATACTTGCCAAATCCGTCGCACGCCAGAATTTCAACATGATCCTGCTGGGTATCTTCGCTGGGATCGCGCTGCTGCTCGCGGCCATCGGCATTTACGGTGTCATGTCCTATACGGTGCAGCAGCGCACGAATGAAATCGGCATCCGCATCGCTCTCGGCGCGAGCACGGGCCAGTTGTTGCGACTGGTCATTGGCCACGGTCTTGTGCTTGCGGCTATTGGCGTGGCCCTCGGTCTTGCCGCATCGTTCGGCCTTACGCGTCTGATGTCCAGCCTGCTGTACGGCGTGAAGGCCACCGATGTAGTGACATTCGCCGCCGTAACGGTCGTCCTTTCCGCGGTCGCGGCCCTTGCTTGCTACATCCCCGCACGTCGTGCAACCCGCGTGGACCCGATCATAGCCTTGCGTTGCGAGTAAACCGCAGCTCTGTCGGCCATGCTGTGCAGTGCGGACGCACGCGCGACGGATGATGCTGAAATAAGATCGACCTTCTGCCGGACCTTCCACCCGAACAGCTTCCAACACGGAATTGGCACTGCCCAGTTCGTGCATACGCTCCACTAGCAGCACACGGCAAGCCCTTGGGCCCAACGGTTGTGCGCATCCTTGACGCGGTGGAGATGCTCAGCACGAGCAGAGGTTTGGGCGCCAGCGGGTAGAGCAGATCCCAGCGGTCGAAACCGGCGGGGCCTCCTCCGACGGGGTTGTGTTCGCCGTCGTCGGTAGAGCCGGGCGGGTTGAAATCTGCACTGGCGATGTTCTCGGTGTTGCCACATGAAACCGCCGCGGCGGCGAGGCGGTCATCGACGGCGGCCAGCAGCATGGTGTTGGTCCCGCCGCCGGACTGCCCGGTGGAGGCCAGCCGCCGGGGATCTACCAGCGGATGAGCGGCCAGGTAGTCGAGGCTGCGTACAGCGTCCCACGTCTGCATGCGCATGCTCGAATCGCCTTTGAGCAGCATCTGTCTGCCCGCCCGCGTGTGCTGCCAGCGCGCCAGCGCCTGCCAATTTGAAAAGCTCTCTCCGGTCACCATGGCAGCATATCGCGTCCGTCCCGGCGGCAACTGCCCGCGCTACTTTTCGTCCAGGCGGTCGGTGGCTTTGATGTACTCCATGGGGTGCTCCGACAGCCATTTCTGGTAATGCGCGAAATTCGCCAGGGCCGGAACCACCAGATCGGCGCACTTGTGCAGGATCTCCACCGTCATGTCGATGTCGGACTTCCCGCGGAACATGATGCCCGCCGTGCCGTGGTCTCCGTGGTTCTTTTCCTCGAAGTAGCGAAAGCCCACCGCCCCGAATCTTCTGGCCTGCTTGATGTCATCGGCGAGTTCCGCGGGTTGGTCGCCGCCGTCTTCGTGCTTGATTTCCTTCGACCAGGTCTCCAGCGGAATGGGACGTTCGCGTCCCAGGATCCGCAGGCTCGCCAGTTCCACCAGGGTCTCCCCGAAGTTCCCCGGGTATCCCTCGTACATCGCCTTGATCTCCGGGGCATCCAGGATGCGCGAGCCTTGCAGGTACCAGTAGGGTGTCTCGGTCTCATCGAAGAGGGAGCGCGCCGCGATGATCCCTCCGGTGTCTTCCGGATTTGTTCCGGCGACCAGTACCGTGCGCTTGAAGCCGGCGGCATGCAAGCTACTCGCGATGCGCTTCAGAACCGAGACCTGCTCGTGAATGGGGAACGAGACGGTCCCCCGGAAGGTGCGGGTGGCTCCCGCGAAGCAGGCGAAGGTCGTGGGAAACATCAGGCCATTGGCTTTTTCGGCCAGCAGGAGACTGAGCGCGCTGGCCCAGTGGGCGTGCATGCCCATGGGAATGAGCGCGCCGTGCCCGCTGACCGGACCGAAGGGGACGAAGACCAGATCGCCGCCCTCCTTGAGATAGAACTCCACCTCGCGGCTGGTCATCTCGTCGATGCGGCGGGTTGCCGGTTTGGAAGGCGGCGTGGCGGCAGGTTGTCCGCGCAGGGAAGCGACAGCGCCCGCAGCCATCGCTCGAAACAGATTGCGTCTCAACATAGGTCAGGTCCTCCTCGGCCGCTGGTGTACTACGCTGCGCAGCCTGACAATCTATCAAAACGGCGTCGATCGTGCCGCGCCGGGTGCCGCTGGCGCAAGGCTACGGATGTGTCCCTGGAAGGAGTTCCAGAGCCTTGCGTGAGGAGGTCTCGTCGTGAGGATCGATGGCAAGAGCCTGGCGAAATTCATCCATGGCCCGATTCAAATCTCGTTGCGCGCGATAGAAGTCGCCAAGAGCCGCGTGAGCCTGCGCGGCACCGGAATCGGCCCCGGCAGCTGCCTGCAATTCCCGCCCAGCCTCCTCCATGCGGCCCTCGCGCATCGCGAGGATTCCAAGGTTGTAATGCGCGCCGAAATTTTCAGGAGCGATTGCAGCCAGATGCGCGAACTGCCGCCGCGCGCGGGCATATTCTTTTTTCAGCAGCCAGATGGTTCCGAGTAACTCTTCCGCTGGAGGATAATCTGCGGCAATCATCAGGGTGGCATCCAGAGCTTTCACGGCGATTCTACCGTTCCCAGGCTGCGCCAGTGACTTCCTCCCGTGCCGCCAGATCGCCGTCTGGGACAACTACGGCCACCCAAGGCGCATCTGGCGCCGTAATATTACTGCGCCACTCCAGCGTTCCCGTGCTTCCGGGTTGCAAGGCCAATTCCTTCGAGTCGCCCTTGACAGTCAGGTTGTCGGAGCGCAGGAGGAAACGATGCCTGCCGCTGCCTCGTACGGTCAGCTTGATGGTGACGTCCGATGCGCCGGAAGTCTCCTTAGAAACCTGAAAGTCGAGTGCGCGGCCGCCGCGCAGGTCCAGACGGTAGGTTGCACCTGGCAGGAAGGTTCGGGTTTCCTCCTCGCCCTTACTGCGAACGGTGTACTTGCCCTCCGGCAGCAGGATCCGGAAATGTCCTGTGGCCGAGTCCGGCTTCGCGTCGACGAGTTGACCGGAAGTGGTTTCCTTGAATTCCACATCGGCGTCCGCTTGGCCCTCCACTAGGGCCGGACCCGCAAGATCTCGCATGAGGTACATCCAACGGGCGACGGGATTCTGCCAGATCTCCTTATAGGTCCATGTACTCTGCACCGGCCAGTAGGGCACATCGCTGTCGCCGCGCGTCTGTATGCCTACCGGAATGCCGCCCACGATGTCGCCGGACATGGGCGTGTACAGTGGCGGAAAGTCATAACCCTCTCCCCACATGGTGCTCTGCGAAAACGGATTTCGGCCGATCACCCACTCGAGCTGCCGCTGGCAAAGTTGTTCCAGATCCAGGTCGCCGCGCAGATGGGCGGCTTTGGCTAGCGCCTGGGTCCGGGAAAGAACGGTACCATTGTTTCCGCGGTAGTCCATCCAGACAGGGAAAAGCCGCAGGTAATATCCGGCTCCTAATGGAACACCGTTCAGCACCTGCTTGCGGAATGATTCGCGCCGGGTCTCGGGCACCAACGGGTATTCATCGTCCCGGTAGATCGACGCGGTCAGCATGCCATACGGTTCGGTATACTGCGCCGTGGTTTTCGCGTACTGCGAGAACATCGCGACTGCGGAATACCATTTCATCCAATCGGGATGGTCCGGAAACGCGTCGCACAACTGGGCCAGGGCCAAAACCGGCATCTGTTCGCGGCTGTTGTGGCAATAATGCAGCACGTTATCCTTGCCGGGGCTGGTGTAGAAGAAGCCAGTCAGCGGAGTGGTCCAGTTGGGCCGCTTGCGCTCCTGTGAATCGAGGATGATCTGCGCTAACTCAGCGGCCTTGTCCAGGTACCTGTGGTCTCCGGTCGACCGAAACAACTCTACCGAAGCCAGCACCCCCTGCGCTGGAACTTCGTACACGACGTTGGCCGAGTCGAACGTGACCCGGTAGCGTTCTTTAGACGCGGGGACGCCGGCGCTTGCCAAGCCCTCTACCCCAAACTGCCAGTCAGCCAGGGCCGTTTTCAGGGCGTACGCCGCCAAACGTGGATCACTGTCCTTTAAGACTCGGGAGGCCAGCGCTTCTGTAGTGGCGGCCAGGAAGTGGGACAACGGTGAGTTGGTGGCAGCCGTGCTAATGTCGTCGAAGTCGCCGATAATGCCGTTGGTCCGGCGTCCATTCACGCCGCCGGAACCCCTGTAGCCGTCGCCGAAACTGGTCTTCAAAACCCAGTCCAGGCCCCACCGGCCCTCTTCCAGGAGGCGCTCATACAACTGTGGATCCTCCCCTCGGGTCTGTAACCGCTCGGCCAAGCTGAAGAGCGAGTATGTGATCTCAGCGGTTCCCTGCAAGCCCTGGGTGAGGTCGCCCGCATCATGCCAGCCGCCGTTGACCACAATGCGCTTATCGCCGTGCACGGCGGTCCAGTCACGGTGGCACACGCCGTGTACCCCGGGAATCGCCATCCCGCAGCGCTCGGCGTAAAAGAAGTTCAACGCCTTCCAGATGGTCTGGCGCCAGACGTCGGGATCGATACGGAACGGCCGCGTCGTAATCCCGCCAGCCTCCAGCGCGTACGACCCGGTCTGTCGAACCTCGGAGAAGTCCATCACCTGGAATGTTCCGATGTGAGTCTTGGCGGTCTGAATCGGCTTGGAGAGCACTGTATGCCCGGTTGCCTGGTCGATAAGACGGAAATCGTGTGCGTTCAGCCCACTGGCGATGGCGCTTTTGGCCGCCCCGGTCTGGTAGCCAGTGTGGCTAAAGGAAATGCGTCCGGCCCATACGCCCCAGCCCTCGATGTAGTCCGGCTCGACCCGTTCGAGTTCAAGACGGCTGAAATCGAATGTCACTGTGTCAGCGGCTTCCGGTTCGTTGCCGTCCATCTCGTAGACGAATTCCAGGCTGCTCACCTTGTCCCGCGCCACATTGCCGATTTCCCAAACCACGTGGTTCCACTCATGATTCCCCAGCACCAGAGTGTGCTCGCCCTCCTGCCCGAAAGGCGCCGGCAGTTTCTCGACACCGTTATTGCGAATCCGTATGGACTCCAGCGCGGTCACGTAAGCGCCCTCCCAATCCGGGCGGATCCACAGGGAAATACGGTTGAAGTTGCTCCAGTCCTCGCTGTCAAAGTGCCGGATGACGCCGGCCTCGCCCCAACCACGTCCACTCTTCGGGCCGGGGACGTTCAGCTTGGTAGGCGTGCGCATCCGCAGCGACTGGCTCCCGTCACGCGAGTTCTCCCGCGTCAGTGTGATGTCAGTGGAAGACTGGCTCGGTTGGGGGACTTGATAGGGAGCGCGAGCATCCACCAGACCGACTGGCCCGTGGGTGATGGCAGTCCACTTGTCGAGGCTGTGCATGTCGTCCAGCAGGCGTCTATCGAGCACTTTCTTGTTCAGCCAGCGATAGGAGGCGGAATCCTGGTAGTTCACTTCCATGGGCACGCGATCCGCTCCATATAGGCAGGCTCCGAGCGTCAGCAGAAGAATCTGGTGTCTCATCGTGCTCCACTCTAACGCATTACGCAGAATCAGCAGCACCGCGAGAACTCGCCGTGATGGCGCTGGTTCCTTTGCATCATGTTGGGCGCCTCGTTCCCAAAAAGAAGATCGAAACCATACGGCAGGAACTCACGCAGCCTGAAAACCAGGCTTGAGTCTGTTGCGCGTGGAACTTCTGGAACGGATAATCTACTATGCCAAAAACGCTGTGTGCCCTGATGCTGCTGGGTGCGGTTGCCGGAGGATGGGCAGAGCCGATCCGCGTGCATCCCGACAACCCTCACTTCTATTTGTTTCGCGGGCGGGCCACCGTTCTGGTCACCTCCGCTGAGCACTATGGCGCAGTAATCAACCGGGCCTTCGACTATAACGCCTACCTCGACGCGCTGAAATCCTACGGACTGAACTACACTCGCATCTACCCAGCCGCGTTCATCGAGCCAGAGGGCACATTCGACCCAGGAAACACGCTGGCGCCCCATTCGGTAGATTTGATCCAGCCGTGGGCCCGAGGTCAAACGCCGGGCTACCGTTCGGGCGGCAACCGCTTCGATCTGGACCGCTGGGATCCGGAATATTTCGTGCGCCTCAAGGACTTCCTCGTACAAGCCGACGCGCGTGGCATCGTGGTCGAGATCTGTTTCTTCAACGCGCAGAATCGGGGTAGCTGGCCTATGTCTCCCCTGTACTGGAAGAACAACATCCAGGGTGAAAGCCGTTGGGACTACAACGATGTCCAAACGCTCAAGCATCCGAGCCTTGTGCGACGCCAGGAGGAGTTCGTGCGGCGGATTGTGCAGGAGGTGAATTCGTTTGATAACGTGATCCTCGAGATCTGCGACGAGCCGTTCTCCTACGGTACGCCGCGGACCCTGGCCGGCCTGTGGATCGGGCATCTCGTGGAAGTGGTCAGGCAAACCGAGAGCACGCTCCCGCAGAAGCATCTGCTCGGACAGCAGATCCAAGGGCCGATCGGTGGGCCCGTTGATTTCACGACCCACCCGAATGTCTCCGTGATCGTGACGCAATATATCTGGCAAACGCCGGACGAACAGGTCGGTGGGATGAAGGCCCTCGACTACCTGTATGACAGGAACAAAGCCGATCGACCTCAACGAGACGGGCTATTACCCCCTCGCGTCGTGGTACGAAGGAGACAAAGCCGGTGATGTCCGCGTGGAAGCCTGGGAGTTCATGGTCGGTGGTGGCTCAAGTTTCAACAATCTGAACGGCGTGTATACCGTTCGAGACGCGGCCGGAATAGCCGACGAGAACAAGCCGGTTCTTAAGACCATGCAGAGCCTGAAGCAATTCATTGAGGGCTTCGATTTCCTGAGGATGCGGCCAGATCGCAGCTTTGTCGTGAGCGGTATGCCCGCCGGCGCCTACTACCGCGGCATCAGCGAGCGCGGTGAGCAGTATGCCCTCTACCATCACCACAGCAAACTGAAACCATACGTCTACACGGTCGTGCCAGGAGCCTACGAGGAACGCATGATCCTCGACCTCCCAGCCGCCACTTACCAGGCCGACTGGGTCAATCCGTCTACGGGGGCAGTTCTCGGTACGAAGACGTTCACGCACGCGGGTGGGCATTGTTCGCTCTCTACACCCAAGCACGCCGTCGACATAGCCCTGCGCATCAAGCGCAGACCGGCTTAAGTCCGCACACGCTGTAAGGTCTCTCTGCGCGGGCTGTCGTGGCGATGTATCGGCAGCTATCCGGGCCGGCGCAGTCGTCTTGTCATCAAGCTTCTCCGTGGTTGTGTTGTTTTCTCGGCCTCTACTTTAAGGGCTGGGCCTTGGGTTTTCGGAAGCGCAGCCGCAAGATGTCGGCGGGCGTTCGACAGGCTTCGAGCAGGCGTTGTCGTTCTGGGTCTTCAGGAGCCTCCCCACCAGCCGCTCTGGGTTTGACTCCCGCCGGAACACTTGGGTCCGTCATCATCTTCAGGATGCTTGCTGATGAGTGCAGGAAACTCAGGCTTCGGCCGGGAATGGTCCGAAATCGGGAGGCGCTTCGACGCTCTCCAATTCCTGAGCCGCTTCCCGAAACGTTACTGTGAAATGGAACGTGCTGCCCGCGCCGAGTTCGCTTTCCAGCCAGATGCGTCCTCCCATGAGGTGAACCAAGCGTGAGCAGATGGCTAGCCCCAGTCCCGTGCCACCGTATCGGCGCGCGATCGACCCGTCAGCCTGCCGGAAGGCTTCAAAAATAGTGTCGAACTTATCACGCGGGATTCCGGGGCCGGTGTCTCGCACGGAAAAATGAATCGTCACGGCTCCTTCGGGACCAATGTCGCGGACCACAAGCAGCTCGATTGAGCCAGCGGCGGTAAACTTAACCGCGTTATTGAGCAGATTGAGCAACACTTGCCGAAGGCGCACAGGATCGCCGATTACCTGGTCGGGCACGTGGTCGGGCACCTCCGTGGTAAGTTGCAGGCCTTTCGCTTCGGCGCTCACGGCAACCACTTTGGCCGCATGTGCCAGGCACTTCCGCAGCGAGAACGGAAGGACGTCAAGCTCGATTCGCCCCGCTTCGATCTTGGAGAAGTCCAGGATGTCGTTCAGCAGAGCCAGCAGCGATTTGGCTGCGTTCGTCACGTCGCCGAGATATTCGCGGAGTTCCGCACGGGACGTCGTGTCCTCAGCCAAAGCCGTCATGCCGATGATGGCATTCATGGGCGTACGGATTTCATGGCTCATGTTGGCGAGGAACTCGCTCTTTAGTTTGTCTGCTTCCTGCGCTCGTCTTGTAGCGCTCTCCGCCATCTCTAGCGCCTCGTGAAGTTCGAGATTGCGGGCGCCGAGTTTTGAGGTTTGCGCTTGCACGCGACGGCGCAGCATCGCCACCCATCCTGACGCCACAAAAACGACGATGGCGAGCAATCCAATAAGCCACAATGCGCGCGACAGAGTCCACCAACCGGGCCGTTGAAGTACGACAACGTCGGTCGGGGACCGAAGCAGCAGACGGAAGGATTGGGCCTGATAGCCTTGCCCGCCCGCTTCCACCAGACAGATGCCTGTCAGGCGGAGGATGCTGCCCTCGCGCAGCGCCGCGAACGACGTCCCTTCTGGCCGCTCGAGCCGCGCATTGATCACCCTGTTTCCGGACCGGACGGCCAGCCACTCACCCAGCTCATCCCGTGTTCGGCTCAAGAGATTGCCATCGATTTCAATCAGGTTGGTGTCATAATCTCCTTCCTTGAGTACGTCACCCACACTCACGTGAAGCGGGGCCGCTGGCGCACCATGGCCGATACGGCGGAAAACGGCATCCTGCAGTACCGGTGCAAAGCTGCCCAGCGCCGGAAAGCCCAGCGCCTCCACTTCGTCCTCAACCTGGACCGGTACGGCCTGGCGCGTCAGCACCATCAGACCTTGATCCCCGTCGCGAATAAACAATGCGTGCCCGAGCTGCTGCAGTGTTACCACGCCGCGAACTCTCACGCGCCGCTTGTATTCTCCCTGGGTGGAAAACTGCAACAATTCGTCGGGCCTGCGCAGAGGATATTGCGACGCGTTGTTGTGCGGCGACTCCACGAACGTCAGGTCGGCGAAGTTCTGCGCGAATACCAGAATCCCGGTCAACTGGCGCTTGCCGTTGTAGGTTGCTCCGGCCACTCCGCGAAAGCGCACCCGCGCTTCGACGAGATGCTGCAAATCACCTTGCTTGGTGCCGGGGACGACCAGCCGGATACGGTCGCCGCCGTTGGAGACGTACAGATTGAGGCCCTTTTCCAGAAACACCACGGACTGGACAATACCTTCGCTCTCAATCCATTGCGAGTCTAGCCGCCCGGTGAGAAGCTGCTCGAACGACACCTTGGGCGCGTTGAGGAGTTTTCCGGGACCGAGGGTGCGAACCTTCGGATGGATCACCACCGGCGTAAAGTCGCCCGCGTCGGTGATGCCGGTCAGCTCGATCTGCTGCCCTCGCTCGATAGGCAAGCGCCCGTCGCAAAACACGTAGATGCCTGCGCTTGCATCCTGTATGAAGAGATCGGGAGCCTCGGGATCGTAATACGTGACAATCCCTCGCAGCCGCACGGGATGCTTCTGGGCGGCTTCGGCAGCCGACAGGTTCCGGACCTGCTCCACGCGGTCCAGCTCGCGCTCGTCTGCCTCCAGAAGGCCACTGGTGCAGAACGCGGCCGCGGCCAGGATTCTTGCCAGCCGTGCGCGGCGGAGTGAGGCGGTTCCCTGCATTCCTTTTCTGGTAGGTCTGGATCCGGCAACGTTGCCAGGGCCGGAGGAAATCATACACCGTTCAGCGGTTCGATCGTGCGTCGCCTCACATTCCAGAACTGCGAGGCGCAAAGCCTCCAGCCCGGGGCGGCAGTGAACCGCGCCTAATCCCGTGTCATCGGTTGAGCGGGACTCTTGCTGGGCGAAGATTCGGACGTGCGCTGTGTCAACGCCGCAATCACGTCTTCCAGCTTGACAGGTTTGGCGATGAAACTATCCATACCAGCCGCGATGCATGATTCGCGGCAACGAGTGCTTGCGTCCGCGGTCATGGCAATAATGGTCGTGCGCCATTCCGGTCCTTCGATGCGCCGAATCTCCGCCGTCGCCTCGAAACCGTTCATATCGGGCATTTGGCAGTCCATGAAGATCACGTCGTAGGAGACCATGTTCACCATCTCGACTGTCTCGCGGCCGTTTCCCGCCACGTCTGCGCGGACACCCAGCCGCTCCAGCATCCGGATCGCGACTCTCTGGTTGACCACGTTGTCTTCGGCAACCAGCACTCTGAGGGCAGAGTCGGCGAATCGGCCGGCCACGCTTGTCCGGAGGGCGCCCAAAGACTTTTGGAAGCCCGCTTCCGGCTGTCCTTCTGCCGCCTCCTGCAATCTGCTGGACCACGCTGTTGCAATCGTGTCGAGCAACTGTGAATGCCGGACCGGCTTGACCAAACACGCATCCATGCTGTTGCCTTTCGATGCCTTCATCAGGTCACTGCGGTGGCCGACCGAAGTGAGAATGACGATCACCGTATCCTTGGTTGCCGGATTGGCTTTGATCATCGCAGCGAGCGTTGCGCCGTCGAGTTCCGGCATCTGGTAATCGGCAATCACCACATGATAGGGATCTCCACCGGCTTGCGCGGACAGAATCGCGTGCAACGCTTCTCCACCGGAAGCATAACTGCCGTTGCGCATTCCCCAACTGGAGATCTGTTCATGAACAACACGGCGATTCACTTCGTTGTCGTCGACGATTAGGACTCGCAAGCCGGCCAGATCCAGGATGGGCGCGGGTGCCGGAGCGGGCTGCGGGTCAAGCGGCAAGGGCAATACAAACGAAAAAGTGGAGCCCTCGCGCAAACGGCTTTTGACGGATATGGATCCTCCCATGAGCTCGACGAGTTGCTTGGAAATCGCCAGGCCCAATCCCGTGCCCCCGTACTTTCGCGTAGTTGAAGTATCCACCTGCATGAATTTGTCAAAGAGCAATCCCAGCTTTTCCTCAGGAATGCCAATTCCGGTGTCCTTCACCGAGATCCGCATCCGCGCGCGTTCCTCTTCGTCTTTGCCCTCGAACTCCGCGGCAATCAGGACATGGCCGCTGGGAGTGAACTTCAACGCGTTACCGGCGAGGTTAGTGATCACCTGGCGTATTCGGCTGCCGTCACCGATAAAATGATGGGGCAGACCGGGCGAGTATTGGACAATCAGGTCCACTCCCTTTTCCTCAGCCCGGGAAGCCAGCATCTCAGCCACCTCTTCGATCAACTGGCGAAGGTCGAATGCGAAAGATTCTATTACCAGCTTACCGGCTTCAATCTTAGAAAAATCCAGGATGTCGTTGATGACCGTAAGAAGGGCGTCGCCGGATTGTCGCGCCGTCTCCGCGAATTCGCGTTGCTCCTCGGTTAAATCCGTATCCAGCAGCAGCCCGGTCATGCCGATGACGCCATTGAGGGGAGTTCGGATTTCATGGCTCATGTTGGCCAGAAATTCGCTCTTGGCGCGGCTCGCCGCCTCGGCAGCCTGCTTGGCTTCTACGAGCGCAGCTTGGGCCGCCCGGCGCTCGGAAATGTTATGTCCGATGCCGACCAGCCCCACTACCCTACCCGAGGCATCTCGAAAGGGCACCTCACTCGTCGAGTGCCACACCGTATTGCCGGCTGGGTCCAGCGTCGACTCCTCGCGATCGATCACGGCTTGGCCCGATCGCATGAGGTCATCTTCGTCGTTGGCGTACTTCTCCGCGATCTCTTTTGGATAAAAGTCGAAGTCCGACTTGCCTAAAAGCTCATCCCCGGTTGCGGCGCCCATACGCTCGGCCAGCGCGTTGCTGGCGGCAAGAAATTCGTGCCGTGTATTCTTCGCGTAGACGTAATCGGGAATGGCTTCCATGATCGTGCGCAAGAGACTGCGCTCCCGGTCAAGCGACGTGGTCTGGTCCTCCACGCGGCGCCGGAGCAGCCCGGCCCAGATTGCCGTCCCCAGGATCAATGCCGCCATCAACCCAACGAGCACCAGCAGACGGCTCAAGGTCCACCACGAAGGCTGCGACAGAATCACGATGTCGGAGCTGGATGAGAGCAAAACCCGAAAGGCGCGCGCCACATGGGTCTCATCTGCTTCTGTAACGCATACTCCGACCAACTGGAGGTGGCTGCCTTCCCGGAGAAAATCGAGCGCATCCTGGGCCCCTTCCAGGCTGGCTTCGAAGGTGACAGGCCCGGATTGCAGCGTCAGCACCTGCTCCGCGCGTTCGCGTGATCGTCCAATCAGATTTCCATCGATCTTCACCAGAGCGGCGTTGTAGTCGCCACCCACGGCCTGTTTGGCCGTCACCACCTGTGGCGCCGGAGGCGCCATGCCCTCCAGATTCCGGAAGATCCCGTGATCCAGAATGTGGGTGTACTCGCCTATGGTTGGGAACCCGATCACGGTCACCCTTTGGCCTACGCGCACGCGGGTCGTTTGCCGTGTCAGAATCCCGATGTTGCCGGTCGCGTCCTGGACAAATAGCTCTTTGCCCGTGCGCTGCAGCGTCACAACACCCTGAATACGGACACGATGACCGGATGATCCGGTCGGGGTGAAGCGCAGGATGCTGGAAATCGTCCTTGGCGGAATGGCAAACGCATCGGCGGACGGATGCTCCACAACCTCCAACTGTGCAGACGCCGGAACGTAGAGCCGTGCTCCAACCCATTCGTTCGTCTTGTTGAAGATCGCGCCAGCTACGCCCTTCATGCTGACCCTCGAGTCCACCAGCCGCGCAGCCTGAGCCTCAGGCATCCAGGGAACCCACGCCAGCACCTCGCCACCGCTGATCGCAACCTGCAGGGCCAGGCTGCTGTCCACCGCGGGTGGAACGGGAACTTCATCCCGGACGACGGCATGGACAACGCCCTCGACCTCGGCCCACTGGCTGTCTTCCTCGCTGGCGGCCAGTCTGTCGAAATCGAGACGCTTGGCCGGGGGCATGGGAGCGGTTCCCACGACTCGCACGCGAGCTTTGCCGATCTGAGGAGCGAAATCGAGGCATTCCGTGACGCCGTCCAATTCGATCAACTGTCCCGCACTCACCTGATGAGCCAGTCCGGACACCTCGACAAATATGCCCGCGCTTGCATCCTGAACGAACAAGGAGAAATCGTCGATAAACGTGACGACGCCTCGAAGGTGCACTGGATAACCGCGGTTGGCCTGTTCAGCGGAAAGTTCTCTCACCTGCTGTGTTCGGGTGAGAGTTGGAAGGGTCCTCGCAGTGGGAGAAGGCTGAAACGCGTACAACGCGGAGTTTGCCGCGAACACCAGAGCGAGCACTCGGACGAGCGCGCGGCGCAATTCATTGATCGGGGATGCCTGGCTTGTTTTGACTGAGTCCGTCATTACGCCTGTCTCGGGCGGCAACGTTCTGGCAGGTGAGCGGTATGGGGCGGTGTTCCCTTTGCCAGGGAAGGGCACTCAAGAACTAGTCTGGCTGGTAGATGCCTCTCTGTACAATACTTCCGAGGTTAACGGCCAAGGCTAACCAACGTTAGCAAATCGGTTTCAACGGGGCGCGAGGCTCTTGCCGAACCCAATCAGCGTCATGCCGGCATGCCGATCCGGAAAAGGAGGCAATACTCATTGCCGGACTGTATTTGCGGCCCGCGTCGCGGACACCAAACCGCTGAACGGAACGTTGCGCCGTGGCGATTCCGCGGCACAGTTGAGTCTAGTCCGCAACGGCCCTGCGTCGCGCTCAGAGTGCCAACTCGCCCTTGTACATCATCTCTTTCAGCGGAAACTTGAGCGACAGGTGAAACAGAGCAAACCGGCTCTCGAGCGTTACCAACTTGTCCGCCATCGTGATCGGGTCCGCTACCCGCGAGAAAAAGAGCAGCACCTCAGTCGCCGCATCCCCCGACCCGGTGAACAGGTGCGCACACGGAATGCCGGGCTTGTCCTTGCGCTCCAGCCGGCTGCCGTCCTTGATCGCTTGCAGCATGCTTTCGTTCGGATTGGGTGCGACCTCTCCCGGCTTGGCCTTCGGCGGCGGCATCAACGGCAGCCCCCGCAGCCGGATCACGTAAAACTGTCCGGTGAATTCCGGCGCCTCCGGTACGCCCGCCAGGCGCAGCGGTTTCGCGCTCTCCCATCGCGCCAGCACCCGGAACTGCACCGGATGGCCCGGATCGGGGTTCGGAACCGGCGGCGGCGCCTCCCCGATCGGTACGCTCCGCACGCCCCCGGGCGGAACCCCCGGCCTCGTGTCCGGCATGTCGACGCCCGGCCTCCCGTTGTTCCCGTAGCCTGGGGTTGTGCGCCGGTTCTTTTCCATCTCCATGCGCACGAAACCTTCCCGCGCCCATGGCGATTGGCCGAGGAGAACCTGCTTTTCATCGTTGCTCCAACTGGCGGGGTCTTTGCTGTCCCAGAATTCCTTCCGCGCGGCCCGCAGGGCGAGACACGCCGGCCACATCGTCGCGGCCTGCAACCACTGCCTACGCGTTCGGATCATTGCTTCTATCCTACCGTCACAGCAACAATCGTTCGGTAGAACGTTTTGCCGACTAGAAGCAGCCAAGTGAATTCGTAAATATTACGCCGTTGCTCGCGGGTAATCGTCGCGACATGCGCGCACCAGACCCCGCCGGGGAAAAGGGATTTTCAGAAGATGAACTGTCCTGAGTCTCGTTCGAAGAAACGGCTATCAGCGTTGCGCCCTATCCGGCTCCCGGACTGCCTCAAGCGCTTCCTGAAGCTCGGGACGAGCCGTGTCGCTACTCCTGCAGATCCCGATTAGCTGCTGATTGTAGGCGCGCGCCTTGACGCGGTCGCCGCTGAGCCGGGCCGATTCCAAGGCGCCATAGACCGCCCGGAACCGTCGCGGCTCGCGAGTGAGAGTCTCCTCGAATTCCTTTAAGGCCTCCGCCGGCTGATGGTCAAGCAGCAGCATTTCGCCCAGCTGCTCGCGCGCCGGCTTGAGCGGTCCGGGGGTGACGGCGGCTTTCTCGGTCGCATCCTCTCGTTGGCTTGCCAACCTGATCAGTGAAAGCGCCTCATCGTTCTTACCCTCCGCGCGGGCAGCCCAGGCGCTTGCGCCGAGCCGCTGAATCTCGACCTGCTCCTCCCAGTAAGCATCGTTGAGCTGCTTCTCACCGTCTCTCAGCCTCTCGAGTTCGGCGATCTCTTTACGAGCCGACGCCGCATCGCCGGAGCGCGCAAAGCCGATGGCGCGTACGAAGTGGGTAATGGCTTCAGCTTGGGGCGTCCTTGGTTCGGGATGAACCTCGAGTGCGGCCGCGGCACCCCAGTCATTGCGCTCGATGGCATAGCGCGCCGGAATAGCGGCGATGGCCCAGGCGTTAGCGCCACTTTGCATGCTGATGATTTCCCGCGCACGATCCCACACGGCCTTGGCTGCCTTATCTTGCGCGGTCTGCAAGTAGGCGTACATCATGTAGTCAGATGCGTGCAGCGCGTCGCCGAATGACTTAGTCGCCACGGAAACATCTCTCGAGCGAATGTTGGTGGCGATCGACGCCTCCCAATCGCCCACGCGGGTAAAGGTGTGCGACGGCATGTGCAGGGCATGCGGAGCGGACGGTGCGATGACGGCGTACCGCCGGGCGGCCTCAAGCGCGCGCGGCGCCAGTGCCGGCACGTCATAGGTATGGATGATGTAGTGCGCGACGCCGGGATGATCCGGCTGCAGTTTGTACTGTTTTTCCAGAATTGCAGCCGCCTTGAACTGAACCGCGTAGGTCTTATCGGTCGGCAGGATGGTTCCATCAAGGGCTAGCGCATAAAAGATCTGGGCTTCTGTGTCGGCCGCGTATCTGCCGGCGAGATCTTCCATGGCTTTTGCGTAGTTGAGCACGCGGCTCCGCTGCTCGGTAGTCGCGCCGTCCTTGTATAGCTCGCCCACCGCGCCGATATATTCACGTTCCCGCGGAGTCGTCGCGCCAAGAGCGAGCCCCTTTTGTATGCTCGCCCAGCCGTCCTCGAGAGTTTGTGGGGAACGGTGGTTAGCGCCAAACGGATTTCCCCATTGGCTGAGAGCGATGCCCCAATAAGCGATGGCGCAGTTCGCGTCGGCTTTGAGAACGTCGTTGAATCCGTCGATCGCCACTGGAAACCAAAAGGAATGGAGCAGTGCAACAGCGCGGTCGAATTTCGCGGAGACCGCCGGCGCACAGGATGTTTGGAAGTGCACTTTGCCGAGCTGCTCGGGTGGCTTACCCGTCTCTGCCCCCATCGCCCCGTGGTCATGTTCCTGCGCGGCCATGGGAACCGACACCATGGCGAGGATGGATAGAATTCTCAAGCATCTGGTGGATTGACGCGGGATGTTCATGGCACCTCCTGCATTACGTGTTTGCTGGTTTAGCGATGGTCAGTTCGTCTCAGGCGGGATTTCATCCTTGCTCTCGATTGCAGAATCAGTATACACGTGTCGTCAGGCGTCACGATTGGCTACCCACTTCAATGCCTCGCCGGGAATGAGAGACGCACGACCAAGACTTCGATCAGTGATATAGAGACCGGCGGAGCCGGCAGGATTCTTCTCCCGGCAATTGCCGATGCCCTTGTCGTTCACCATGTGATACTCTTATTCGGACACCCCACGAAAGCCTATGCTATCCCCGCGATTATTGGCGTCCAGCCCAATGCACAGCGCGGTCGATCTATCGAAGCCAGAAATCGCAGAAAAAATCAATGACTTGGCGGTGCGTTTTAAAGCGCCGGTCGACCTGCATCCCGAAGATCTGCTGTTCAAGTTCTTTGCCGACTGTACGCCGGGCGTCGAAGCGCTCGATCGCTACTTCTCGAGTGGATGGGTCGATGCCGAACGAATCACCACGCGGGTGAAGACGCTGTTGCCCGAAATTGAGCGCCCGAAAGTGCTTGAATTCGCGGCTGGATTTGGCCGAGTTACTCGCCATTTTCGCAGGATTGCGCCGCATTTCGAGCTTCGGATGTCGGACATCCACGCGCCAGCAGTGAAATTTGCCAAGGACGTGCTGGATGTCGAGGGCTTCAAATCGGAGCCACGGCCCGAGTTCGTGCCAATCGAACATAGCTACTACGATTTCATCTTCGCGCTGTCGTTCTTTTCCCACGCGCCGGACGCTACGTTCGCGGATTGGCTGTGCCTGCTTTACTCAGCATTGCGGCCTGGAGGCGTGCTGTTGTTCACGACGCACGGCGAAACCTCGATGAAGAAATATGAGTACTTGGCGCAACTGTATAGTCCAAGGACTGGATTCGGATACGGGCCTGCTTCGGATCAGAGCGATATTGAAGGCGAGAACTATGGATCAATGTCGGTCGACTTTGATTATACTGTGCGCCAAATACACAAAACCTCCGCGGAGATCATCAGCTATAGCTCTGGCGCTTGGTGGGGCCATCAGGACGAATGGATCGTGAGACGGGCTGCGCTGCCTCCCTGCGAAGTAGAGGACCAAGCCACCGCAGTCAAAGGACAGCCGCTCGCCGACTTCGCGAAGAAGAGGCCTGGAGGGCCCGTCTGGAATCTGGATACGGTGGGTAACGATCAAAGAGCTTGGGAGAACAAGTCATTCGAACTTTCGTTGCAGCAAGAGTTGGTGGTGTCAGGATGGGCCGTAGACGATGAATCCAAGCGGGCGGCAGGTGGAGTGGACATCGTCATCGACGACACACCTTACGCTGCTCAAGTTGGAGTGTCGCGGCCTGATGTCGCCGGATATTTCGGTATTCCCGACTACGCTGACAGCGGCTTTGTTTTAAGACTGCCAATGGGCCATTTAGCGGCGGGCCCCCACCAGCTGTTCGTGCGCGTCCTGTCTCGAGACCGGCAGAACTACTGGGAAATGGGACCATATACGCTAATCGTCAAATGACCGAAACGTGCCCCAGCCTTATCGTGCGCGACTGGGAGGACGTTCAGGGTGCTGGGAGAGCCAGGTGGCGCTTCACGATGCGCAGTTCGCCCTGGCTCGTGAACAGGGGTTCCCTACTTGGCCCAAGCTGAAGGCCTACGCTGAGCCGTCACCGCGTTCACGCCATGCGCGTTTGTTTGTCGCTGACATCTGCCATACTCCGAAAATCAACCCGGGTACGGCTCGCCGGGACGGGCCACGCGGATCTGGTGATCGGTAAAGAGATTATGGGAGCCGGGAATTTCGTATTTCGGCATATGGCAATGCACACAGTCCGCAGTGCCGGTTGGGCAGATCTTGGTGGGGCGGCCGCCTGCCAGCGCCTTCGCGGCCCCGTGGCATGCCAGGCACTTCGCATCATAGGATGCCGCACGCCGCTCTACGTCGCGGTGAGGATCGTGACAAGCCACACAACGGATACGCGGATCGAGGGCATCATAGCAACGGCTGTTGGTGAGGCGGTAGGGTTGGAAGCGCACGTTGTTGACATTGTGCGGGCCGTTGGCGGCTACATGAGACCACGTGCGATGACACTGGCCGCAAAAGTCTGATAGCTCCTCGGTTGTCATCTTGCCGAGCGGCTGCATCGCAGCACCCTTCACATCGCCAGTCTTCACCGCCCTCACGTGTTGCCCGGCCGGGCCATGACAGCGCTCGCACTGCACGCCCGGCGTAAGGCGATTAACCTCCAGCCGGCCTTCGTGGGTGGCGTTGGTCGAGTGGCAGGCAAAACACTCCTGGGCGCCCCTGGGGCTGGTCAGCCGGCCAGCCGCTTCCTCCACGCTCTTTAACGTAGAATCCTGCGCGCCCATGGTCAGATCCAGGCCACGCAACTGCTTGTAGAAGCTCACACGGCTCTCGTACCAGGTGCCGTTGCGCTCGTAAACGTAAGTTTGGCCTGCCGAGCCCAACCCGAACGCCCAGGCAATGGGAACGGTCAAGGTCTCCTTGCCATCGGTTACGGTGTAGAGGCTGCGATCGCCTTCGCGCACGATCCGGAATGTATAGACGCCGTCGCGAAACGTGAGCTGCGGGTTCGCGCGCAGGATTTCACAATCCGCCGTGCTTTCCAGCGCCTGGGCCATAGCCGTGTGGGGTTGGGACCGGGCCTCTGCGGGGTGGCAGGCGACGCACGACGCTCCATCATTGGACAGGCGTGTTTGTTGCGCTACCGCCATCCATGCGTAGAACACAATGGAGAGAACTTTCAGCAAGCTTCGCATGGTTCCACGCCTCTGATTATCGTTCTTCCGGCGATCTCCATGGCGTGCCCATGCCTGACGGGGAGATGCGAGCAGGCTTGGCGTGGTTGCTGAGCATTTCGGCCCTCCTTTCACCGCAAAGGAGTAAAATTAGAGCGATAGCTTCTCACCATCAAGTATGATAGGCCTGCTCGCGACCGTCAGGCGTGGACCAGACCGCGGTGTCTGAAATTCTGGAGGAATCCACCATGAAGCACTGGAGTCGTTCGATCGGGCTGGTCGTTCTGGCGGCGCTCGCCGGTTTGCCAGCCTTTGCACAGACTGCTCCCGCCACTGCGCCACAGTCGCCCGCCGTGAAGGCGGCCGCTGAGGAAGTGCTGCTGGATATCATTGTCAGAGACAAGGAGGGCAAGCCGGTCACGGACCTCAAACCGGAAGATCTGAGGGTCACCGACAACGGCGCACAGCAGACCTTGGCCAGTTTCCGGCTAGTGCGGGGTGCGGAAGCGATCAGCCAGACGGGCGTGACCACAACGCTTGACCCGCTGCGGCAGTTGCGCCTGGTGACCCTGGCCTTTGAGCCGACCGACGAGGTAGACCAGCGCAAGCTGGCACGGTCGGCGGCGATGGATCTGGTGAAGGGTGAACAAGGTACCAATGTGTATTACTCCGTCGTCGTCATCAGCAACCGGCTTCTGGCGGTGCAGCCGTTCACGAATGACAAGCCGGCGCTGGCGAGCGCGATCGAGCGCGCCACGGGTGGGTTTGGGGGCCCGAGACTGGTTTCCGATGCTCAGGGCAGAATCCCGTATGTGATGACAATTTCCGCGGCCGCGATTCCACCCGGCAATTACGAGATTCGCGCCACGGCGCGACAGAGTGAAAGCAGCGCCGAGAAAACGATCCCGGTGACGATCGAGGCGATGTAATCCGGGTTTTTAGAAATGGCTTTCGGCTTAACTCACCGCGTTGCAACTCTGGCCGCCGTACTACTGGCGCTCTTGGCCTGCAATGGCCCCCGTGCAAAGAGGGCCTCAGATGCTCTACCAACATCCAAGAAACTGGCGGCCCGCAGTTTTGACTCGGGCTTCTCGCTGTCACACGGCACGTTCAACGGCATGTTGTGCGCGAGCGACGGGAAGATCTATTACGTCCTCTGTTCGGATTCGATCGACACCGGCGCCCAGATGTATTCCTACGAACCGGCGACCGACAAAATTCGGCACCTGGGCGACCTGACGGAAGCCTCGGGAGAGAAGGGCCTCAAGACCATTCCGCAGGGCAAGAGCCACGTCAATTTCGTCGAAGCGAACGGAAAGCTCTACTTCGCCACGCACGTTGGCTATTACACGATTCGCGACGGCCGCGAGACGATGGGTGTGCCTCCGCCTGGATACAAGCCTTATCCGGGCGGTCACTTTCTCGCGTACGACATGGCGTCCGGAAAGTTCGAGAGCCTGGCGGCCGCTCCGGCCGGGCAAGGCATCCTCTCGATGAATATGGATACGAAGCGCGGCCGCCTCTACGGCTTGACGTGGCCCTCCGGCTACTTCCTGCGCTATGACCTGGAGACCAGAAGCCTGAAGAATCTCGGCCCGGTATCCAAGGAGGGCGAGAACGGCAACGGACCGGCATACCGGGTTCTATGCCGGTCGCTAGCCGTCGATCCGGAAGACGGCTCCGTTTACTTCACCACGTCAGACGGCGATATCCTGCGATACCAGTACGATCACGATGCCATTGAGACCGTTCAGGCGGAGGACCTGCGCAAGGATTATTTCGGGGTGTGGGATCCCTCCAAGCCCGGACATATGGGCTACAACTGGCGACAGACAGTCTGGTACGCACCGGAGAAGGCGATCTACGCAATCCATGGCAACTCCGGCTATCTGTTCCGGTTCGATCCGCGTGCGGCGCGTGTGAACGTCCTGGACCGGATCACCTCGGAGCCATCGAAACGAAGCGGCATGTACGACCAGTTTTCGTACGGCTATCTCAGCTTCACCCTTGGTCCGGATGGGCGGACCCTGTATTATCTGACCGGTGGTCCCGTCTCCGAAAACGGAGGGCGTAGGGCCGGAAACGAAAAGGCTACGGCCGGCGCGCGTGGCCAGGAGGACCTTCGTCTGGTCACTTACGAGATTCCGACTGGAAGTTATACCGACCACGGCGCGGTCTTCTTCTCGGATGGGCAGAAACCCTCTCTCGTGAATTCGATCGCCGTGGCAAAGGACGGGAGCGTATATTCACTCGCAGGTGTTGCGCAGAACGGCCACGTGCGTGTGGACTTGTTCCGCATTCAAGTCAAGTAGGGGCCTCCCCCCCGGGGGTATGGGATCACAGGCTCGACGGGGACACTGGTTCGCGCCCTCACGCAGCCGTTGATCGGGCGCGTCGTCGACGGCGGCGCCAAATGCACGAAAAGTTGGCGTCAAAGTTCTAAGCGCGGGGTGAAGGAAATCATTGCGTTGACGCGCCTGAGGCGGCCGGTCTGACGCGCAAAAGCAGGTTGTCTTTGAACCCGGCGTTTATGCGCGGGTCCGATCCTTTGACCTGCCCCAGCATCCGGCGGTTTCCATAGTCGTACACCTCATAGGTCTGTGCCTTGTCTAAACCGCGTAATTCAATGGCGGTCGTGCGCGGCCAGTAATCCGCAAAAAAGCCGTAGTAGATTTCGTTTCCCTTGCGCACTACGTGAGCTTCGGGTTTGTCGAAGGCCAGGTCATAGAGATTGACGTACTCCGAGTGGCTCAAGCCGAGCTCGGGGTATTCGTGGAACCAGCGATTCCAGAGGGCCTTCTGCCGTTGGTCCAGGTTGGCGTAAAAGGTGGTCAACTGCCCGCCCGTACCAATGGCGGATTCGAAGGCCTCCGGCGCCGACGAACCGTACCATTCGCTGATCGGCACCTGATAGCAGTCCCCCACGGCAAACGTGCCGCCGCGAATCGCTTTTTCCACCTTGATGCGGCTGCGGACCTGCCAGGGCGTCAGTGGATCGGATGCGTTAGCGATGTCGTAGAAAGGCATGTTGTAGGGCGAGTGGGGAAGCGAGCAAATGCATACCTCGTTGTAAGGATCCTTCTTCAGTTCGTGGAGCGTGGTCGAGATGGTTTCGAAGAGCTTTGGCACCGCCCGAAACGAATCGAGCGGAGACCGGTGGTGGTGGGCAGGGTTGAAGCAGGCAGGGACGGCGGACAAGCCTTGAAAATCGGTGTAGAGTCCGTCGAAGTCCCAGTCCTTCACCGCGCGGAGAACGAGTTCCCGTACGCGGTTGAGCGCCGGTTCGTACGCGGGGCAAAGCTGGTAATAGCCGTTGATGTCGAGCGGATGACTGCCGTCCTCGGCCTGGACGAGAAGGTCGGGCCTCTGTTTCGCGAGCTGGCTCTCAGGGCTCACGCCGAATGGATACCACCACAAGCCCGTACGGAAACCGCGCCGGTGCACCTCCTGAACGAATTGCACCATGTCGGGAGCGCCTTTTGGGAATTTACCCGGAGCGCGGTTGGGCTCCCAGTCTCCGTTGTTATTCTGCCAACCGTCATCCAGATTGGCCATATGTATACCCATAGACTCGAGTTCGGGCAACTTATCCAGGAACTGCTGGAGAGTGAAGTCACGCTGGTAGCCCCAGCTTTTCCAATAGGGCTGGTATGCGGATGGCGGCGAAGTCTCGGGGATGGCGACGCCGCGCGCCCGGAGCAAGTTCCCGTAGGTGCGCAGCGCATCGTGAAAATCGAGTTGATGAAAGATGACGGCCGTGAGCACCGTACGGTAGCGTTCGCCCGGCTTGAGCCACTCCTGCTCCCGGAATTTCGCCAACGGGCGTTCGGTGAGCGCCACTTCGACTTTCAGGTCCGGGCGAACGTCGACCGGCAGCGAAATCCACTGGGGAGCCTTCTCGACGTGCGCGACCGCCACGCCCATGACCGGGCTCCACAGGTCCACAATCGGCATTCCGCCTCCGACGCCCTCAACGCCGGTCACATCGTCCACTCCCTGGAAGTTCGATTGCCGGAATCCGGGTTGCAGGCGTATGACGGCGTATTCATTGCCCCATTTGTAAGCGCCTCCTTGAAACGATGCGAAGGCGTAAGAGGCTTGTTGCGGCTCGGCAAGCTTGCGGTCGAGCAGCAACCTTTGGCTGTAGACCTCATCGAGATGGATCGACCTGTGCCCGGCGTTACGGTAGGTGGTTTGCATCAGAACGGCGTCGGGAAACCGGTCGGGCAGAAGCACCCGAATCTCGCGTTCGATCCGAAGCCCCCTGTCCTTGTCGATATGAGCGCCGCCCAAAATGGTTTCGAGCGCGGGACCGAACTCCGGGTCGCTCACTCTCTTCTGGGACGTTTTGCCCGCATCCAGCGGATAGGCCGTGCATTCCACACCGGACACGCGAAGACCGTCCTGGACAGAGGGATCGAAGGCCACGATGGTGCCGGCATCTTGGCCGAGCCATTGAATAGACTTGCGGAGCTGCCGATCAAAGTGGATCAGGATGCGCGGGGAGCGGATCTGTACATCCGCGGCCTGCAGTACCGCAGCCGTGCCGAGCAGCACGAAGACGAGTCTGAAGTCACGGTGCATACTCATCTCTCGCTAAAGCGGACTTGCCGATCCACCGTGTGGCTTTGCCCTTGAAAACTGAAGATGAGCAAGTTATCCGTCAACTGGAACACAGAAACGTCGGCGTCAGACGATCACGCTATCACAAACGGCATCCAATGACAGGCGTGCAAAGGCCAGGGAAGAAAAGATGACCGCGCATGCGAATGTTGCATTGGTGTTACAAAGCAAGCCGTCTTCGAATGATCTGGTCCGAATCGGATCAGTAGTCCGATTCGGACTACTGCGTATTAAAAAATCTTTACCTTCCAAGCAGCGCAGCAGACAATTGGAATAATCAAGCCCAGCAAGCATTCTGAAGCAGAGAACCGATAGCGTGCTTAGGTTCCCCGTATGCTTCCACGTGTCCTTAGGTTGAGCACGCCGGCGCCACAATTCTTGAAGGGAGAAGGAATTCGAGGATGCCCAGACAAACGAGGAGCGTGTCCCAACCGCGCAGGCACGGCAGATCAGGAGAAATTCCCGACGCGGTCAGTTCCGACCGCGAGGAGATCGCACGGCTCGCTTACCTGCATTGGCTGGATAGGGGTTGTCCAATCGGATCGCCCGAAGAGGATTGGTCTCAAGCCGAACAAGACCTTAAAAACGGACAGACCCAAACAGCATAGCTGCCACCTATTTCCCCGCGTTCTTTTCCGGTCATAGAACCCGGACGTGGGTGCGAAGGATGTTTTGATGAAAAGCTCCCCCGAGATCACGACGAACGGAATCGTTCCGGTCCTGTCGATAAGCCCCATGGAAGAGGATCACTTCCTTTTGAAAGACATCCTCAATCGCCTGCAAGGAACGCTAGACCCAAGCTATACATTCACAGTGAACTCCTGCGCCACTCTCGCCGCAGCACTTGCCGTTCTCCCGAAGCATCAATTCGAAGTTGTCGTCTGCGAGCGCGATCTGCAGCCGGGTTCGTGGAAGAACGTGCTCGAGCACGTGGCCATTCTGCCCGATCCGCCGCCGCTTATCGTCACTTCCCGGCTTGCCGACGAACGTCTTTGGGCCGAAGCCCTGAACCTCGGTGCCTATGATGTGCTGTCAAAGCCATTTGACCGCACGGAAATGATGCGGGTAGTTGGCGCGGCGTGGCGAACTTGGGGCGCGCTCTTGCGGCTCTCAGCTCGGCGGAAACGCCGCAAAGTGAAAGCCGCTGCTGCTGGACAGGCATAGGGACTCGGAAGCGGAGGCACGCCGCTCGCAAAATGAAGGCCCGCGGTGCGGGCGTGGCGGTTAGGTGCGTTGACTTCTTCTGATTGTTCCGCGGCTCACGGGGCGATGGTGCCGTATTCGGTGGAGGCCCCAGAGTACCCCGACCTCTCTGGCCCATCCGCACAGTAGAATAGGTGTTCCCGCACGCTGCGGTTTCATCTCCTCGTCAAACTCGCGCTGCGCGTAGGCGATGACAGTCTTCAGATGCAGTCCACCATCAACAAGGAGGGACTCACGGGCAATCTCGCGGCTGACCAGGGGGACTGGCACAGCATCAAGCTGAAACTGCGTGACATAGATCAACTCTTCAACTCGATGGACCCTTCGCCCTTCATCGAGAAGGATCTCGACGACAAGGCGGAAGAATTCATCGTCAGTTGGGCGAACGAGTTCCCGCGTGACGCGCCGGTGAGGCTGCGTGTGCACCTGGAGCAGTGGCCGGCGGAGGACCCGAAGGAACTGATCCGGCAGGCCGTCCACAACCACTTCACCCACCGCGCCGAACTTACTAACTTGGAGTTCAGAGGCCTGATGAAGCAGGGCCGGACCAGTCTGGCCATTGGGCTGTCGTGCTTGGCCGCCTGCCTTGTTATCAGCAAGGCGTTGTTGCCTGGTGAGGCAGGCACCTGGGCCAGCGTCTTGCGGGAAAGTCTGACGATCGCGGGCTGGGTCGCGATGTGGCGCCCGATGCAGATATATCTTTACGATTGGTGGCCCCTGCGTCGACGGGCCCATATCTACGCGAAGCTCAGCCACATGCCGGTGGAAGTCGTTTCGAAGGGGAAGAACTGAGCAAACTCGATCGCGAACCCTTACTGGCGGTCGAATGAACCCATTCAGATAGCGAGCCTCGAACAGCCACGCCCCCGCGCGGTTGTCCTCGGTCGGAGTGGGGCGCCACGCACAGCGCCCGCCTGCACCGATTCGCTGAGGTTGTGTTCTCTTGATTCTTGTTGCGGTCGCTCAGCCGGTGGTAAATGTCGCGTTTGCAAGGATTTGGAGATGATTCGCCCGCGACCTGGAGCAACCCGTTCAGGCCAAATGGGCGGGTGGCTACCAGCTTGCTTTGCTCGGCTCGATAGCGTTCAGGAATTCGCTGGAATGCTCGAGGACTGGTGTGACTCGAGTCAGGGAGCGGGAGGCAGAAAGGGAAATCACATGAAAGATGCTCACGGTAATTTCACGCGGCGCGATTGGCTTATGGTTTCCGGCTTGGCGGCAGGTGCAATTGCTGCAACGCGGGCTGAGGCAGCTATGCAGCCGACCCCAGCAGGTACCGCTCCGGCGGCCGCTGTATCTGTTGCGAAGGTTCGCAGCTACGATGAGGATCTGGTCGCCCGGTTCGAGCAGATGTTCGATGAGATTGGCGGGATTCGGAGCCAGGTGCAGGGTAAGACCGTCACGATAAAGGTGAACCTGACCGGCGCCGGCCGTTTCGACGGCTACACGCCGGGCGAGACGCACTGGGTGCATCCGAATGTGGTAGGTGCGGTAACGGCGGTGTTTGGCAAGCTCGGTGCCAAGCGTATCCGGATATTGGAAAGTGCCGGGGGCCGACGTCCGGGCTATAAGCTCGAAGACAAACTGCTCGCCGGCGGATGGGACGTGACCGCGCTAAGAAACGCCGCGCCGCTGGTCGAATTCGAAGACACCAATGGGCTCGGCCAGGGAGGGCAGTACGCGACCTTCAAGGTCAAGACCCGACCTTACATTTTCCCGGCATTCAATCTGAACCACTCTTACGAGGACTGCGATTTTCTGGTGAGCCTGGGCAAGATGAAGAACCACGAGGAGATGGGCGTCACCCTATCCATCAAGAACATGTTCGGCATCACGCCTACGGCCTTGTACGGAGGGCGCGAGGACATATTCCACTATGGCAAGGTGCAGGCGCCTTCAGGCGCGCCAAAGGAGCTGGACCCAAACTCAAACCGGTACGAGGGCTGGCGGCTGCCGCGCATTTTGGTCGACATTGTCGGGGCGCGCCCGATCGATTTGTCGATCCTCGACGGCATCATATCCACCGTCGGTGGAGAAGGTCCGTGGGTGCTCGGCGCCAGGCCCATCAAGCCCGGATTGCTGGTTGCCGGATGGAATTGCGTGAACACCGACGCAGTGGGGATGGCTACGATGGGTTACAATCCCCGTGCCGGGCGGCATGAAGCCCCGTACCGCCTTTACAAGGGCCCGGAGAATCACCCTGAAGAGCAACTGACTCCTGCCGGTGAGACCTTCCAGTATGCCGACAACATGATGCTGCTGAGCGAAGCTGTGGGAATCGGCTCCGCGGACCTCAGCAAGATCGACGTGCGCGGCGTTCCCCTCAAGGACGCGGTTTTCGAATACGAGGCTTTCTGGAAAAACCAAATGCCGAGGCAGAAAGTGCCGAAGGCTTGAGGGTATATTAGTTCTACCGGTAGCTGAAGGCGATATTCCAAAGGCTCCAGTTCAGAAGGCCGGCCGGTGTGAAGGAGATCGTATGAGAATCTTGTTCTCTCTGTTTTTAACCGGCTGGCTGGCCTGCGCTGGGCCGGCTTTCAGCCAGGTCCCAGATCCGCTGTACGGCCTAACGATCGATAACACAAAAGACTTACAAGACATCGTGGCTTCGGTAGGTGGACTCCGGAGAAAACCCACGACTCGAATTGTATTCGATGAAAAGGTACCGGCAAGTCAATACGTGGACGCGGTTATCCAACTTAAAAAGGTCAGTTACATCATGGGAGAGATTCTTGATTCCTTTCCCATGCGTAAGTACTCCGTAAGTGACTACATAGGCCGCACTCATGATTACCTGGATATGCTCGGCGATAAAGTTGATATCTGGGAAATTGGAAATGAAATCAACGGAGATTGGCTCGGGAATACAAGCGATGTTGTGGCCAAAATGACTGGCACCTACGACATCATCAAGAACGCTGGAAAAACAACTGAGCTCACCCTCTATTACAACCAGGGCTGTGCCAAGAAACCATCGAACGAGATGTTTACCTGGGTACAAGCCAACATTCCAAGCCGGATGATGACCGGACTGGACTATGTACTAGTCAGCTATTACGAAGACGACTGCAAAGGACTACAACCGGACTGGCCAACAATATATCAACGCCTTGCCGTGATGTTTCCGAATTCTAAACTGGGTTTCGGAGAGTGCGGGACGAAGTACAAGGCCCGCAAGGAACAATATGTAAAACGTTACTACGGGTTGAAGATTGATGCGCCGCGCTACGTTGGGGGTTACTTTTGGTGGTATTACAAGCAGGATATGGTTCCTAAGACCAAGCCTCTGTGGGATGTGATCAACACTGCCATGAGCGGTTATTGAGTGAGTGGCGCGGCGCGCGGAGCATCGATCGGCGTTCTAACGAGCCTTTCGATGCCCCGCCTGGATGACGGCCCATCCGCACACCTTTCCGGTTGCCGTCAGACCTGGTGAGAAAGGTTGGTTACCATAGAACCGTGCCTACCCGACAACACGCCGGCCCGGGACCCGCGCCTCCAGACGTTCCTGAGCCCTCACTCGCCGAACGTGCGCGCACGCTCGCTTCGCTCGGCCTCATCGGTAGTCTGTCCACACATTCGCGGAAGTTTCCAGGATTCCCATTCGGCTCCATGATGCCCTATGCCGACGATGATCTTGGTCGGCCGATCTTTTTCATCAGCAGCATGGCGATGCACACCCAAAATCTCCAGCAGGATGCTCGCGCCAGCCTGCTCATCACCCAGACGGATGTTTCCGGCGATCCCCTGGGCGCCGCGCGCTTGGCCCTCTTGGGCACCGTCACGGAAGTGCCCGGGGCGGAGGTTCGAGACCTATACCTCTCACGGCATGAGAACGCAAAATACTGGCAGGACTACAACGACTTTGCCTACCGCCGGCTGGAGGTCTCGGGCGTTTACTTCATCGGCGGTTTTGGCGTGATGGGATGGATCTCCGCCGGGGACTACGGAAGCGCCATACCCGACCCTCTGGCCGAGGCCGCGCCGGGAATCATCCAGCACTTGAATACCGATCACGCCGATGCGCTCCTTCTGATCGTGCGGCGGTTTGCAGG
Organism: Terriglobia bacterium; assembly: GCA_020073305.1. Classification (GTDB taxonomy): domain Bacteria; phylum Acidobacteriota; class Terriglobia; order Bryobacterales; family Bryobacteraceae; genus QHXW01. The sequence continues at coordinate 83,290 of JAIQFK010000022.1, read as the reverse complement.
CGAGGCCGCCGACGAGGCCGTCGTGACCGCAGTCGACCGCCTTGGCTTCCATCTCCGGCTGAGGTCCGGCGACAGAATGCACGGCCGTAGAGTGGCTTTTCTGAGGGAAGTTAGAAATGCAGCCGATGCCAGAGGAGTGCTTGTGGAAATGGCGCGGCAGGCGCGTTCCCAGGAACCGATTTAATCAGCGGGCGGCGATTTCACCGCCGGAGGTGCGCTATGCCGCGTGCGGCGTTGAGACTGAGTACCCAGATCGGCACTGATGACGAAGGCAACCACCCATTGCGCTAATTAGTTGGTCAACCAGAATTCTTCGCGATGATCTGGGAATCGTGATGGGGAGGCAATGGCGCGCTGTGAACGTGGTTCCAGCACTAACAAGACGGCTTGACACGCCGGCGTGGCGCTGGCCCAGCCTCAACGCGCCGCATCTTGCAAGGAGACGATATCGGTGCGAACCGGGCCTGGGAAACTGCCGCTCGTAACAGTGAAGGTACAACGTCCCTGCCGCGGAACAAAGACTCGATAGGATCCGTCGTCAAGCGTGGACCCGGTGGCCGGGGCCGCCAGCGCAGGCTATGCTTATGGAAGCGCCGCTGAGAGCCTTGGAATTGAACACTTACTCCGTAAATTGGCCCGGCACCCAGAAAAGCCGGGACCACGTGACATTAACGGTAGCTATTTACCGCCGCGTAACAATCGGGATGCGGTACTGCGTGTGGACGTCTTTGACACCCTGAAAATCACCTGGGATCTCTTCCAGAAAAATCGTAAACTCGGTCTTGAGACGCTGGTGGCCGCCGATCCAGCGGTAGGCCGGTCGACCGAGCAGTGAGCCTCGCTCAACGCTCGCGCGAAGTCCCTCGGCGAACGGGGATGATCCGAATTCAATACCACGGGCGATCACTTGGCCGTTCCACGGGAGTTCCGTTATGCTTTGATTCTCCTGCCAGTCCGCGATCCATGGATTACCCTCGTTCGGAAAGACGTAGCCGATAAGTACACGGTAATCCGGATGATAGAGAGTAAAGAATTGTTCGCTGCGCGTTTGGTCAGCCCGCAGAGCATAGTAAGTTCCCGAGTGCGGAGCTGGCTGGAACACGCGCAAGTCGGCGGGCGTATTCGCCGAGACATGGCCCTCCTCCCATGCGACTGTGGTTCCCGACGAATCGAAGGCAGTCTTCCCTGGCTCGACGAACGGGGGGCCGAAGGTGGCGTGCTCCATCCAGTTGATGGGGCGGTCGAAGGGTGCCAGGTTCTCGACCCATTCTTGGACGTAGATTGTCCGCATACCGCGTGGCAGTGTGACAGCGCGTTCAACGCGGTACTGCGTTTTGGACAGATCGGCGCCGTACCAGAGAGTGACGCCATCTGTGTTCACCTCCTCCTTGATCTTGCGCCATTGCACGATCGGCGCTTCGCCGTGATTGCCCAAGCCAGCGCGCGCTTCGTCCGCTGACGGCGGCCCGTACATGGGGAAGCAAAGCAGGTGGCCCATGTAACCGCTAGAAAGCCAGCGATGCGGCGTGTTGCCGTAGATCGCATCGTCCCGCGCCGCATCATATTCATATGGCTCGATCGTGGGATAGTGCGGCACTCGCATGGGGTTTACGTTCTTCTTCGCGTCATCCGATAGCAAGCGAATCTCGGCGATGTGGCCCCCGCCCCCCAGCAGGCTGACGCGCATCCAACCGTTCGAGAGCACCCAGGCTAGACGGCCCTGGAAAGTCTCTTCGTGGATGGTGGCCATCGGAATCTTGGTCAGGTCCTGTACTTCGATTCGAGTGCCGTCCGGGTCGCCGAGGTTGAACGCCCAGATGTCCTCCGCATTCACGCGAGGGCGGAAATCCGCCGGCAGCATGGCCCCGTGGGCCACCACGAAACGGTTTGCCGCATGAATGTCTGCGACCTCGAAGTTGATGTGGTGCATGGATCCTATGGAGTTGCGGTTCAGAGACGCGGAGTGGATCATCAGTTCGATGATGTCGCGGCGTTCTCCCGGCAGCCGGAGTTTCACCAGGCGCAGGTCGCCTGGTGCCGGTTCGTACCGCCAGAATTCCTTACAACCGATAGCGTCACGATAAAAGTGGAGGACTGACTCCAACTTGGCACGGTCCACGATCACCCCAACATGTTGCAGATGATCTGAGATGCGGGGCGCACCGAGGAATTTGCCACGAGCCTCGGATTCGAGTGAGCCTGCGCGGTTTTCGATGAAATCGAGGCGGGTGCCCTCCGGCGCCCGTAGCGAAATAGAAAGATCCCCCGTCACATCTTTTGCCGGCACGCCAACAGCGATCCCTCGGGAATGCAGCATCCGCCGGAGCAATCGGATGTTCGTGGTCTGAATTGCAATATGCGAAAGGCGAATGTCTTCGTCCGGCTTCAGCCCGGGATCGATTTCGACGTATTGTTCATCGCTGACTTTGTAGAAGGCTGTCCCGTCAGGTGTTTCAAAAGCCCGCGGCAAGCCGAGCACACCGTTGTAGAATGCTTGGGCTTTACTGGCGTCCGCGACTCGATATCCAACGTGGGCGATGCCGGTAATCGGCAACTGCTGTGCAACGATCGCGGCCTGGGCCATGAGGAACAGCGACGGGATCGCTGTCCAGCAACGTCGGCGCCTAGGCAAGCGCGGAAGTAGAAATGAATGTCTGCGTCGCATCCTTTCCCTCTTAACCGGGCCCCGTGCCGCACAGCCAACACGTGACACTGGCGTTCCTCCAGAATACTTCTGAAAGATCAGTTTTGCCGACACAACATGACGTCCAAAATGATGCGATCGGGCAACGCGAAGCAGATCAGTGCTGAGACGGCGATGAGGGTCCGGCTCAGTGTTTCCACGACTCCTTCTGATAGGGGAACGTTTTCCAGGCTTCGCTGGCGCGGCCGTTCAGGTCCCAGACGACTGCTCCTTTGCGCAGCGTCATTTCGCAGATCATCAGCCGGTTACCGGCGTTGCTCGCTCCGGCGGAATCCACGAAGCCGAAGGACCCGCTATCGATGCGGATGACCGCGATGTCCGCCTCGGCGCCTACATTCAGGTTGCCCAACTGGGGCCGCTTGATTTCTTTGGCGGGATTGCAGGTAGACATGCGAATCACTTCTTCCAGCGAAGAGCCGAGGTTCAGGCATTTGGACATTACGTTGAGCATGTCCTTCATACCCGCGTTCATGCTGCCGGTGTGCAGATCGGTGGAGATCGAGTCCGGGTAGAAACGCTCTTCGTACGCGGGCACGGCGACGTACCAGTAGAAGCTGCCGCCGCCATGTCCGACGTCAAAGATGATGCCACGCTTGCGGCCCGCCCACATGGCTGGATTGACATTGCCGGTTTCCAGTAATTCCTGGCGGTGCCCGGAGTAACAGTGCGTGTAGATGTCGCCGGGCCGCAGCTTGTCCAGAAATAGCGCGCCGATGTTGCGTACCTGGTTGATGCGCCCGAAATCGACCATGACCGGCAGATTCGTGAGATTGCCGGCCTTGACCGCGTTGTCGATGGATTCCCAACCCGGACCCGCGTAATGCGCCGACTTAAAGCCCACGATTACGTCCGCGTTGGCCTTTGCCATACCCGCGGCCGCTTCTGCATCCATTTCGGCGGGGTCGTCTTCTTTGTCCGATCCCATGCCCGCGCCGACGATGTTCAGCAGCGCCAAGACGCGCGTGTGGGCGCGGTCGATCACGCGCGTGCGGAAATCGGGGAATTCGCGCCAGCCGGCGGTGCCTGCATCCACCATGGTGGTGACACCGCTTCGAAAGGAGAAGGCGTCCGGATCGACGCTTTCGGAGTTCTTTGCGCCACAACGCGCGTATACATGGACGTGGATATCGATCAGGCCGGGCGTCACGTACAGGTCCTTCAAGTTGACGACCTTGCGTGCTTCGGATGCGGGGATGTTTTCAGCCACGCGCGCGATCTTGCCGCCAGCGATGGCCACGTCCATTACCCGGCTGACGTTGTTTTGCGGATCGATGACGTGGCCGCTCTTCAGCAGAAGATCGTAGAGCGGCTGCGCGGTTGACGCGCACGTGAGCGCAAGGAACGCCGTGATGGTGCGTAGCATGGTGGCCCTCTCAGGCAAAGACTTCCAGCAGCCGCTTGGCCACGATTCGGTGCTCGCCCGGGCGCATCATCCACACGGAAACCGTCAGCCCGCGCTCGCCCCGCTGTGTGACGGCGATGGGCGGATCGCCTTCCAGAAGCTGCCGCACCACTTCAGCGGCCGGCTGTTTGCCTTCCCAATCAATCTGCACATGGGGGACGTGGTTGGCGATCTCGGGCACGTCGAGTTTCGCTTTCAACGGCGACGTGGCAAGGAAATCGATAATGTAGGCGGCCCGGCGGTCCAACTCGCGGCGCTCAGCGTCGTGGTCCGCTTTGAGGTAGCGTTCGACTGCCGCCAGCAGACCGGCGATCTCCTCTTTGCCGACCTTCATACCTCGGCCTATCCCTCCGTGCGGGCTGATGGCAGGCATTCCGGCTGCGACCAATTCCTTGCTGCCAAGCAGCAGACCGGAGCATTGCGGGCCAAGCAAGCCCTTGCCGCCGGAGAACGCGACGAGGTCGAAGCCCTCCTTCACGTATGCGGAGAGGCGCTCAGGCGGGGGCACGTCGGCGGCGGCGTCGTTGAACGTCGGCACACCGCGCTCCTTGGCCACGCGAATCCACTCGTCGCGGCGAATGCGGCCTTCGGAGTCCGCCTTGTTGAGGAAGAACATCATAGCGGTGCGGTCATTGATTGCGCGGTCGAGTTCTTCGCGGGTTTCGACCGGGACGATTTTCGCGCCGGTCACCAGAATCTGTGCTTCGTATCCGCAGCGATGGCTCTTCTGCTGGATGACCTCGTACTTCATGCCAGTCACGTCGGGCAGTTGGGCCAGTTTGGCGGGGTCGCCGCGGGTGATGCAGGCGGCGGTGCCGACCGTGATGGCGGAAGCGGCGCCGGCGGTAACCATGGCCGCGGGAACGCCCACCAGTTCGGCGATGCGGGCGCCGGCTTGCCGCTGCAGCTCCGGCAAGGGCACAAAGTACTGAGCGGCCTCTTCCATGGCCTGCGTCACCTCGGGCGGCATGATGGAGCCGCCGAGGATGGTCACTGTTCCGATACCGTTGATGACGGGACGTATGCCGAGCCGGCTATAGATCGAGGGTGCCTTCCTGGTCGCCGCCGGAAGCCTCCGCGCGGCGCTGAGGCTCGCGGTGGTTGTGATGAATCGCCTGCGCGTAGTCATAGCAGTTACACTCTACCGAAAAAAAACGCTCCTGTCCCAAGGATGTAATCAGCGCTCGACGGGTATCGCCACGCCCGTGTTTTGGAGGATTTTTCGAGAGTCCGGCTGCCGCGGTCTAGATATGATGCAGCGCGCTATTCGGTCCCGTAGTCCACTGCCAGCGTGAGTTGTTCGCCAGGCTGCAGCAGGCGGCTGACAGATGAGAGCGCCATGCTCACCCGGTTATCGCTTTTCGCGGTCCAGCTTAGGTAACAGCGGGCGACCTGCTCTTTCGGGAAGCGGCTTACCCAAATCGGCCCTCCCCGCCGGTTCACGACGCGCCATACACCATCCGGCTGGTCCCCGCCGTTGAAGACCTCCGAACCAGAGGGCATCTTCTCCGGCTCGATGAACGCCTTCTCCAGTGCGCCGCCCGCCTGCTTGCGGTATCGGAGGACTACGGAAGCGAGGTCGCCGGGGTTCACGTCCCATTGCGATTGGACGGCGGCTGTCACGGGAGCGGGCGTAGCGTTCTCCAGGATTGCCTCGGTGCGCAGCGTGGCCCCGTCCAGGCGCAGCCTGCGCCTGATCTTCACCCCGTTCTGGCATGTCCCCATGAGCGAGACCTCGTTTGCCGACGCCCCGGCATCCAACGCCCACGTGGTAGTCCCCGGCATGCGCGTCACATAGTCAATGTACGGCGAGACCCTAAGGCCACCCAGATCCGGGTACTGCTTGGCGCCGGGTTCGGGCTCCGCAAGCAGGTTTCTGCCGTTAGCCTTGTCGATGATGTGGGTGACCCGCCCACCCAGGTCGGGCGCCAAGTGCACGCGCAACTGGCTGTTTTCGAGCGTGACAACCCGGTACGGGCGCATGTGCCGGGCGAAGTCCTCGTCGTCCCGCGTAGCGACCGTCGATTCGCTGATATTGGTAAATCCGAACTGGCGCAGGCTGGACATGAAGGTGCTCCAGCGCTTCTTCAGCCCTTCGAGATCGGCCGGGCGATACCACTCGCCCTCCACCGTGAACTTCTTGGAGCGGGTCAACGCCACGTAGTCGATCCCGATCCGCGCCTTGCGCACGCGGGCGCTCACGGCATCGTTATCGGCCGCAGCCTCGGCCTGGCGGAAGAGTTCGCGCGCGTTGGCCAGGAATTCGTCGCTGAGATACGGGGCGCTGGGTGGGTCGTAAATCCACAGGTGCCGGCCCAGCCCGTTCGCCGCCACGCGCACCTGGCGCTGCATCAGGTCGAAGTAAGCGCGCAGGGGCGGGGCCGCCTTGCCGTAGTAGGCGTCGAGGAACTCGGTCACGAGTTTGTTCGCGTCCGCCTTGACATCCCATAGCAGCTTGGCCATCACGTAGGAGCGTAATTCCGCGTTCTCGGCGCCGCCCCCTTGGCTGACCGCGCCCTCCATGAACAAACCGACCACGCCGTGACGCTTGTACATCGGGATGTCCGTGGCCAGCTCGTCGAAATCGGGGAACGGAAGCAGGTAGTGCGCGAAATTCGTGTTGTAGTGCCAGATATAGAGCCGATCGGTGATCTTTGACCACGCCCGCAGGTTCTTCATGAAGTACGCGTTGTACGGGCACTGCTCGTAGGGGTGCGCTTCACATGCGTCGATCGGGCAGAGCCGGATGCGCACGTTGCGGCGCGGGCGGGTAACAGAGGGCGGGTCTTCGGTGTACTGGTAAGCCAGCGTGTCGATCAGCTTATCCGGGTGCTTCTTCTCTATCTGCTCCGCCAGCGCGTTCACATAACGCAGCAACGGGCCGGAATGCGCCCCGCCCTCCTCCTGTTCCACGCGGCGGCAGTTGTCGCACTCGCAGTATCCGTAGCGGTCGTTCTGGGAAACCGAAATGATGGTGGCGTCGGGATTCGCGGCGATCCACTGCTCCACCGATTCGATGCCGAGCCGCAACACGTCGGGATTCGTCAGGCAGAGTTGGCCGCCTTGTGCGCGGCGTTGGCCGTCGATCAGCGAAAAGTAGTCGGGGTGCTGGTTGAAATAGCGGCTGGGCGGGAGCAGGAGGTCGAACGAGTGGACGAAGGGGTAATACTGCACCTTGCCGCCCACGGTCGCGTCCAGCCGTTGAAACGAGCCATTGGTCTTGTTACGCGCCGCCCAGTCGCGGTCGAGCGCCTCGCTGAAGAAAGGCTCGCGGTATTCGAACGCAGGCTTCTGCGTTTCATCGAGCGGGCCGACCGTGAGGGTGCGGGTCTTGGGGATGCGGCTCACCTCCGGTGTGAACCAGCGGCAGCCCAATTTCTCGAGGAACGTGTAGACGCCGTACATGCTGCCGCGCAGACGGCCGCCGGCGATCACCAGGTGTTCGCCGGATGTTTTCAACGCGAATCCTTCCGGCCCCAAGTCCGCAAACGGGATCCTCAGGTTGAGCTTTTCGAGCGCCGGGCTGTTGCCTACCAGCACCATCTTGCGCTGCGGCGTCACCGTAATGGGCAGCCGCGCGCCGGAAATTTCTTCCAGGAATTTCTGTAGCTCTTCCGCGCCGTGCCGCTCCGATTGCGATGCATCCGGGGCGATCACGATCGAGTAGTCCGATTTGCCGTCTTCCACCAGCCTGAGGTTCGCGGCAAAACAGGAGACCGCAGATGCGCATATTAGAGCGATAGCATTACGCACGATCTCCAATCATAGTCCCGTGGCGCCATCCGAAAAAGGGCATACAATCCCGGCTGTTGGCGCAACAGCCGACTTCGAGTTCGGAGGCAGCGGTTGGCACGACGACCTTCGGTGATGATGGGGGCAAGGGCGCGGCCACCTACAGTTCGCGCCCATCGGCTCGAAAGAAATCATCCACACGAAATCACTGAACTTTTTGGATCTTCTTCTGCCCGGCAAGCCACTGCGCCGCCTGTACCCCACCCGCACGCTCAATTCCGGGCACAAAGAAGCTGTGCAAGTAATCCGAATCAGATCCGCGGAACCAACCGGTCTCAGCGTGAACAGAAACATCGAGGGGAGCGATCGCGGCCGCAAACAGGCACCAGATCGAAGCTTCATCGGTGCCGAATAGCTCCAGGGCGCCGGGTTTGCGGGAAGCGAGGAACGCAAGAGCCGTCAGGATGTCTTGCACCCGGTTGGCATCGTCGGTCCGGTTGAAAGTTGTGAAAAAATGATGCGAGCGATCCCGCGGCGCCACGGCCGATCCGGTTTGAAAACAGTCGATGAGCAGCACCGACCGGCCAGCCTTGATCAGGTCCTGGACCCGGGCTGACTTCCGGGCAGCTTCGGCTCCGCGGGGGTCGATCACCAGGGCCGCAGCCGGGCCCCCGGGGAGCCAAAGGCCCGGAATGCGATCTTCCCGCACGGGGCGGCTCAAGAAAATCTGCTGCCCTTCTATCTTGGTCTTCACTTCACTGGGCCATTCGACGCCCAGCGTGTAGCGCAGTGTCTCGCGAAGGGTCTCGGCGTCGTTCGCGCCGGTGATCCAACCCGCCCCCGTCTCTTTCCACTTCTCAAAGACCTGGTCGTAGTTGAGCGCGCCGGATGGCAAGGATCGTCCGTGGAAGACCAGCATGTCCTGCAGGTTCTCCACCTCGATCTCCTTCTCTTCAAAGGTGTCCTTTTCCCCATGTCCGAGTATATGTTCAGCGAAAAATTTGTAGACGGCTGCGCGGCTCTCCTTGTTGTAGTTATGCGGCGCGTCAACGTGGACATTTGCTATGGCGCCGGCCTGGCCGTAAAGCTCGTAGATTTTGCGAATGGCGGGAAACTCTTCCGCGGGCACATGACTGGTCCAATCTCCGGTTGCCGAGACCAGCAGCATCGGCCGAGGCGCCATCATGGCGGCAATCTCCAGGTTGGATGTGTTGAAGCGCAGACCCGGAGCGTTCTCGCAAGAATCGCCGCCCTGCATGTAGGCTGAGACCATGTTCACCGGGGCGGAACAACGGACCCGGTCATCGACGGCCGTGAGGAGGAACGTCTGCGACCCACCGCCCGAAGCCCCGGTCATGCCGATCTTCGTCGGATCCACATCTTCCAGCGCTTCCAGAAAATCCAGCGCGCGAATCGAGTTCCACAACTGAAGCCCCAGGGGTCCAAAAGACCACATCTGCTCTCGCGGAGACCCGAAAGAGTGCGGCGTCTGGATCATGTCGTTGTATCCGACCATGTCGTAAGAAAAGGCCACGTAGCCTTGCATGGCCAAACTCGCCCCCAGGGTGGGAGCGGAAGCGAGTTGCTGGTTCTCCAGGCGCCCGTAGCTCCAATGACCCTGCGTAAGAAGAACGCCGGGCCGCTTCCCGGTTCTGCCGAGCGGACGGTAGAGATTGCCGCACAGGTAGTATCCCGGAAGAGACTCGATGTACACTTTCTCGATGCTATAGCCCTCCCTCTGCACGCGCCCGAAAATCACCGGATGCAACGCAGTTTTTTCCGGCATCGGCAACAAGCCGGCCGCGGCGAGAATCTGTTTTCGCAAATGCGCCTTGCGGGACTCCCACTCGGCCAGCGTGCGGTACACCGGCATCGTGAAATGCGTATCGGTGTTGGGCACATACGTATTTCGCGCATCTTCAGCCGGAACCTGTGCCTGCAATCTACTAAGACCGCCCGCAAGCCCCACCACCGTTATCAAAGCGACACTACCGCCTAATCTGAGCTTCATTCCACTCCCTAAGGCCTGCCACAGCCGGCGCGGAAGCGCGTCCATCCTTCCGCGCCGGAGGGACGCAGAGGAACAATGCGGGCCGGTGAGCACCGTTTCATCGTCTCCTGTTGCGCCAACGCGATCGGATAAGCAAGCGTTCCGCGAAAATCAGCCTGCACAGTATAACAATCCTGGACGGTTGTGTTGCGGAAGACGAGCCTTCGTTCGATGCCAAACCTTGGGAGCGATGCAGCATTTTCCGAGTTACCCGGAACTCGACAAGATTCTCGCTACGGCTGAATGAGATGAGACCGGCCAAGGCTACGCTCGTTTCGGACGCTGTCAAATCGGCGCAATGTGCTAAGCTCGCCAATGCTTAGAAAAACACGTATCGGTTGGCTTCAAAGAGCGCGAAGGAGCCCTACATGGCAAACAGCTTTGGTACAGATATTCTGATTCAAGCGCAAGACCCTCAAAATGCGGCATCCTTCTACGTCGAGCAGCTCGGATTCGCGATCACCGACGAACTGCCCGATTTGATCAGCCTCCATGGCGACAACATCAACCTATCCATCGAGCGAGGACCAGCGCTAGGGCCGGTCCTGGAAGTCACTGTTGACAGTGTCGAAGAAGCCAAACTCCGGCTTGTGAAAAAGGGTTGCGAAATCATTAAGGACGAGCCTGATTTTCCAAGATGCTATGTCAAGGATCCGTTCGGATTGATTTACAACCTGACAACCTAAGAAAACGCGCCGCGCGCAATTTGTGCATTCGAAGAATCCACTGCATGGAAATGGCGCAGGTCGCCGACGGCAATCCTGCGAGCAGGCGTTAGGGACGGATTTGAGCCACTGGGGAGCCGCATCTCGCCGGCGGAGTTCCGAACGTATTCAGTCCGGCGTCCCAACTGGATAGACGCGGCAACGGCGCCGCCTGATGCATCACGACGTGCGCGTGGGTGGCGAAGCGTCTTTTTCGGTCATCCAAGCGACCATGCTTATGGCCAGCCGCTCGACCTGCTCGGCGATCAGGATCTGCACTTCCCTTTCGACGAGGCATGTTTCGATGGAGAAGACCAGGGTTGTGGCGGCGTCAGTTTCGCTGAGCACGCGATGGATGTAATCATGAATCGCGAGCTCCGAGCCCGAGCTTTCCGGACCTTCCAAAAACCTCAGGAACGCGGCGAATTCGAAGGCGAAGTCTTTTCTGACTCGGGTCCGCCGATGCGCGGGAACCACCAGGGTAACTTCCAACGGCCCGCCGGGTGAGCCCTCCAGGTCGATAATGGCCAGCCCGGCATCCCCCAAGTCGTGGATAGAGGCGCAAAAGTCGAGTGACATTTGGCCCGGCATCTGTGCGTGCAATCTTCCGTGCCAGCTGCTTGCCAACGGGCGCAACTTGCGAAGGATTTCCCGGGAGCCGCTGATCGCGTACTCCAGCTCGTCCGGCCCGTGCCACACCTGACCTCGCCAGTCCCAGCCGTGTAGTGCGATGCAAGGTTCATGCTGGGTAGTTTCAGGCATTTGACCCGGGACCTGGGTTGCCGGATCCCCGGAGGCGCCGCCTACCAAATCCTCGTCTTCTACTCTCATCCGTTAATCGAGTTTAGTACCTGAAATTAAAATAATCAATACCACACCCGGCCGGATGATCTCGGTTGGCGCCCGCCTTGTGCCCGGGCGCGAAAAGTTATATCGTTTCGACCAGGGGAGTAGCCGCAATCATGGGCTTTGCAGCGGTGCGCAGGACGAGAGGGAGATGGTCCCAGAAGTGGGTTCCTTCGGTGCGCCTGGATCGCTGCCAAGCGTGCGGGCTGTGCACTGCGATTTGTCCCCGCGGCTGCCTGGCCTTCCTCGACGACGCGGGTGCTTTGGTAGAGGCCGGCGCCTGCACCAGCGAGGAGCATTGCGTTTCCGCCTGTCCCGAGGGAGCCATCCACATGACGTGGGCACGGGTGGACGGAGATCGTTCCGTCGGGCGATGGCGAAGCCGCGGCTCTGCGTCGGCTTGGTCGAGACGGCTAGTCACGGCTGCGCGTTCGCGCTGACGTGCGGACGCCGCGCCCTGCTTACAAGGAAACTCCTCGGCGAACGAGAGCATAAGCGATGACGGGCGCGCGCAAATACCATCGGAAAAGTCGCGCGGCATAAGAGAACGAACATGCGATTACAAACAACGCCGGTCTTCCTGGCCTTCTTGGCCATGGGCTTCGCGGATGCGGTCGGGCCATTCGTCAGCCTTGCCAAGAACGAATTTCAACTGACCAACACGGTCGCGTCCCTGGTGCCGCTCGCGGGTTTCAGCATGTTCGGCCTGCTGTCGGTGCCGGTCGGCGTGTTTCAGGACCGGCGCGGCAAGAAATTCGTACTGATGATGGGCTTGCTGGTCGCCCTCGCCGGATTGCTGAACGCGAGCTTCGGACTCGACTCCTTCGGGCGCTTTCTGCTCACGGTTTTACTCGTAGGCGCTGGTGCGGCTATTCTCCAGGTTGCCGGCAACCCGATTATGCGCGATGTATCCGAGGAGGGCAAATACGCGCGGAACCTGGCGTTCGGCCAGTTCGTCAAGGCGATCGGATCGCTGTCAGGCCCGCTGATTCCGGTGATCGCCGCCAGGTACTTCGGCGCAAGCTGGAAGCTGATCTTTCCGATTTACGCGGTGGCTATTCTGATTACGGTGCTGGCCGTGAGCGCCCTGCATGTGCGCCGGCGGGAATCGGAGCACAAAGCGGCCACCCTGCGATCCTGTCTGGCCCTGCTGAAGAACGGCTATGTGCTGGCGATGGTGGGCGCGATCTTCTTGTATGTCGGCGCGGAAGTGAGCGTGAGCGCAGGTATCCCTCTTTTCCTGAAGGAACGATTTGACATCGATATCAACCGGGTGGGACTGCTGGGCACGGGGCTGTTCTTCACCGCTTTGACGATCGGACGCCTGTCCGGCGGAGTGATCCTGAATTGGGCAGCGCCCAGAAAACTTTTTCTCGCGACCTGTGCGGCTTCCATTCTCGGACTGCTGGGTTTGTTCATGCCGGCGCGCACCTTGGCGGTGGCGGGCTTCTTTCTCGCCGGTCTCGGATTCGCAAACATTTTCCCGCTGGTCTTCTCTATCGCGGTGGAAAGTATGCCGGAACACACCAACGAACTGTCCGGCCTGATGGTGACGGCCATCGTGGGCGGAGCCCTGTTGCCGCCGTTGATGGGACTGGTGGCGGATCACAGCACCGTGCAATTCAGTTTTGTTGTGCCATTGGCGGCCATTTTGTATATCACCGGAACCGCTTTGATGAACCTGAAGGGCCAGTCGAAAGCTTATGCAGAAGTACTCAAGTGACGAACGCGCAGTAATGACGCTCGACGCCGGAGGAACGAAGTTCGTGTTCTCGGCCATGCGAGCCAACCGTCCCATAGTGGAGAGTTTCGCGTTGCCATCGAACGCGGACAACCTCGAGCGGTCGCTGGACACGCTCATCGAGGGATTTCGGAGGGTGCAGGCACAACTGTGGACGCCACCGGTGGCCATCAGTTTCGCTTTTCCCGCTCCCGCAGATTACTTCAACGGGATCATTGTGGGGCCGAGGAACCTGCCGGCATACCGTAACGTGGCCCTCGGGCCGATGCTGGAAGACGCTTTCGGCTTGCCCACCTTCATCAACAATGACGGGGACCTGTTCGCCTATGGCGAAGCGACGGCGGGGTTCCTCCCTTACGTGAACGGCCTGCTCGAGCAAGCCGGGAGCCCGAAACACTATCGGAACCTGCTGGGCGTAACCATCGGGACCGGTCTGGGTGGCGGTATCGTGCGCGACGGCGAGTTGTTCATTGGCGATAACTCGGTTGCGGGTGAAATGTGGCTGTTGCGGCACAAACTCGAAGACACGAACGCCGAAGAGGGCGCGTCCATCCGTGCCGTGCGGCGTGTCTACGCTGCCAAGGCCGGAATTTCGCTTGAAGACGCGCCCGAGCCGAAAGTGATTTTTGAAATCGCCCAAGGACACGCAGGCGGAGACCGCGCGGCAGCTCGAGAGGCCTTCCGTTGCATGGGCGAAGTTGCGGGAGATGCCATTGCGCTCGCCATTACTCTCATTGACGGCCTGGTGGTGATCGGCGGTGGAATCGCCGGCGCCCACCAGCAGTTTTTGCCGCACATCATCGACGAGATGAACTCCACGTACGCCGCGCCCAACGGTGAACGGTTCCGGCGCCTGATTCCCTGGGCGTTCAACCTCGAAGACCCGTCGCAACTCGAATTGTTCCTGAGCGGAGAAACAAAGGAACTTCCAGTTCCCCGGAGCGCGCGCAAAGTGAAATTCGACGGGCTGCAGCGTGTGGGCGTTGGCATCTCACGGCTGGGCACGAGCGAGGCTGCTGCCATCGGAGCGTATGCGTTTGCTTTGAGCCGGCTGGAGAAACGAGCTTAAGCCATGAGGCCGAACCTTGCCGCGGGGCTACTGGCCCTTGCCACTCTCAATGCTCAGGAGTTCACGCGCGGTGTCGGTGTCTACCCCGGTGATCCGAAAGAATACGTTGGTCCCGTCCTGCGCGTAGATACGAACACGTACCGCAACCTGGCCCTGCGGCGGCCGGCCTATCACTCCAGCAGCTATGACTACAACCTCACCGCGCAATTGGTGACCGACGGAATCAAGGATACGAGGCTGCCACGGTGGGTGGCTGTCGAGACGAGCCAGCAAGGCCTGTTTCCCAAGAATGAGCGCGAATCGTTGCTTGACGGCAACTGGGTAACCGGCGTCGGTCTCAATGGGCCGCGCGGATGGGTCGAGATCGAGATTGGCGGCGATGAACTGCCGCAGGTCGACCGCCTGGACGTAGATGGCCGCGTGCTGGCCAGGGGCGAGCCGGAAAACTGGGCATGCGTGGTCTCAGGTTCCGAGGACGGGCAAACTTGGAAAGAACTAGGCCACGCGGCCGGCATGGCGCGGCCCGGCGGCGAACTGCGAACGTCCGTTGCCTTGAATGGAACTTCCCGCAGCCGGTTCTATCGCATCGCGTTTGACGATCCCCGGGCAACCGGCTGGCAGGTGAGCGAGATCACCTTCTTCCACGGCAATCAGCGTCTGCCAGTGGGCGGCCCCGGCGATTTCACAAGCGCATGGATGCCTGCCGGCAAGGGCGAAGAATGGGTCTACGTCGACCTTGGCGCAGTCTGCACGTTCGATCGGGTTGCACTCTATTGGATTCGCCGCCCCGCGGAAGCGTCCATCCAGGTGTCCGATGACGCTGCCGGTTGGAAACTCGTTCAGACGCTGCCCGCGACATCGGCAATGACGGACGACGCGAAGTTGGAGCCGACCGTGCGTGGCCGGTACGTTCGCGTGTTCATGACAAAGCCCGCGTCACCCGATGGTTACGCACTCAGCGAGATGGAAGTGTACGGACGGGGCGGCCCGGTCCCGCAGCCCAAACCGGCCCCGGGTATGCGCGCTGGCGGGCGGCTGGACTTGACCGGCGGCGCCTGGCGGGTGCAGCGCGATTCGCTCGCGGGCGCAGACGGTCCAACGCTGTCGAAATCCGCCTTTCACGACGAAGACTGGGTAATCGCCACCGTTCCGGGGACGGTTCTAGCCAGCTACTACAACGTGGGAGCGGTGCCAGATCCGAACTACGGCGACAACCAGCTCATGATTTCAGACTCGTTCTTCTACGCGGATTTCTGGTATCGGAACGAATTTATTCCACCGCCCGCCGCACCGCGACAACACATATGGCTCAACTTCGATGGCGTCAACTGGAAGGCGGGAGTCTTCTTGAACGGAGAAAAGCTGGGGCGCATCGAAGGCGGCTTTATGCGAGGGCGCTTCGACGTGACCAGCCTTTTGCGTCCGGGACAGAAGAATGCTCTGGCTGTCCGCGTCGAGAAGAATGCTACTCCGGGAAGCGTCAAGGAGAAGACCTACGAGAATCCTGATAAGAACGGTGGCGCGCTCGGCGCCGACAATCCCACCTACCACGCCACCATTGGCTGGGACTGGATTCCGACCGTGCGCGGAAGGGACACCGGCATTTGGAAAGATGTGTACTTGACCGTGACCGGGCCGGTCACAATCGAATCCCCGTTCATCAGCACTTCCTTACCGTTGCCCGACACCACGCGCGCCGAGGTGAGTGTAACCGTGATGCTGCGCAACCATGTCGCACAGCCGGTGAACGGAATCTTGCGTGGGCGCTTTGGCGACGTAGCGTTTGAGACGCCGGTGGCGCTGGACGCCACCGAGGAGAAAACAGTGAAACTGGATCCGTCGGCGAACGCCGGATTGCGGCTTCAGAATCCGAAGCTGTGGTGGCCGTCTGGGTACGGTGATCCCAACCTGTACCCAGTGGAGCTGAAGTTTGAAACCGCGGACGGAATACTATCCGATAGCACCGCGTTTCACGCCGGAATCCGCCAGTTCGCTTACAGCGAGGATGGAGGGGTGCTGAAGATGTGGATCAACGGCCGGCGTTTCATCCCTCGCGGCGGGAACTGGGGCTTCGGCGAGTCGATGTTGCGGTATCGCGCGCGTGAATATGACGCTGCCGTCCGCTACCACCGCGACATGAACTTCAACATGATCCGCGATTGGGTTGGCCAGATCGGCGATGAAGAATTCTACGAGGCGTGTGACCGTCACGGCATCGTCGTTTGGCAGGACTTCTGGCTTGCCAATCCCTGGGATGGCCCGGACCCGGATGACAACGATATGTTTCTTCGCGCGGTGAAGGACTACGTGCGGCGGATTCGCAACCATCCTTCGATTGGGTTGTATTGCGGCCGCAATGAGGGCTACCCTCCGAAACCGCTGGACGACGGAATCCGAGCGGTGCTGGCTGAACTGCACCCGGGCCTGCACTACATCTCGAGTTCAGCCGACGATGTGGTCAGCGGCCATGGACCCTACCAGGCCATGCCCACGAAGTATTACTTCAGCCAGCGGGCGGCGGCCCGGTTCCACAGCGAGATGGGGATGCCCAACATCGTCACCATGGACAGCTTGCGGCTGATGATGCCGGAAGCCGCGATGTGGCCGCAAGGGCGCGTGTGGGGGCTGCATGATTTCTGCCTGAAGGGTGCGCAGGGCGGAGCGTCTTTCCTGGAGCGCATCCGCAACAGTTATGGCGGCGCCGAAAACGTGGCGGACTGGTTGTGGCTGGCACAGTTCGTCAACTACGAGGGTTATCGCGCCATGTTCGAGGCGCAGAGCCGCAACCGCATGGGTCTGCTCATCTGGATGAGTCACCCGGCCTGGCCGTCGTTCGTTTGGCAAACCTATGATTACTATCTCGAGCCAACGGCTGCATATTTCGGCAGCAAGAAAGCATCGGAGCCGTTGCACATCCAATGGAATCCGCTAACCGAGAGCATCGAGGTGGTGAACTACAGTGGCGGTGACGCGCGGAATCTGACCGCTCGCGTCGCGGTTCTCAATCTCGATGGCTCGCTCCAGTGGGAGAAGAAAGCGACGGTGGACAGCCCGGAAGACAGCACCGCGTCGTGCATAAAAATGGAGTATCCATCCGGCCTGACTCCCGTGCATTTCCTGCGCCTGGAGTTGAGACGCGGCAGCGATGTCATTTCCGGGAATTTCTACTGGCGTGGGCTCAAGGAAGGCGACTACCGGGCGTTGCGTGATCTGCCGAAGGTCAGGCTCGATGCGTCCACATCAGTCGGGCGGCAAGGTGATCGCTGGAGTCTTGCCACCGAGTTGCGCAATAGTTCCACAACGCCCGCCCTGATGGTGAGATTGAAAGCGGTGCGGGAGAAGAGCGGTGACCGCATTTTACCCGCGCTGTACAGCGACAACTACATATCGCTGATGCCTGGGGAGCGGCGCACGATTCGGACGGAGTTGCAGTACGCTGACACGCGAGGCGAACGACCGCGAATCGTGGTAAAGGGTTTCAATACTGGCGAGGTAGGCGCCCAATAACCCTGGGAAAACCGGCTGCCGACCCCGCGTGGAGGCAGCGGTGTGGTGTTGCTATGGCGGCCCCGCTTATCGGAACCGTTTCATTAGCTCTGCGATGGAACGAAGATAAATTCCTTCGGCTGCCGGATCGAGGTGCGTGGCGGCGACTTCATACCCGCCTTCGGCGTAACTCTGGCGTTCCGGAAAATAGCCGATATAGCCGTTGGTGTAACCCATCAGGTGCGCATGGGTTGCCGGTGATGCAGCTTTCACCTTCTTGCCGATATTGCTGAACATCTCACCAGGGAAGGTTGTCCACATCAGGTCGCCAACACGAACGATAGTCGTGGGCGCCGAGATGGCGGTATGCGTAAAATCATCGAATAGCTCGCGATACGCCCGCGGCAGGAGAATTTCCGCGGTCTCAATCTGCAGATGCGGCGACGAGAGCGGCTCCGGTGAAAGCGGGCGATAGATGCGGACCACTTCGCGTCCGATCTCTTCGCCCAGCGCCCAGGTAGTCTCGATATTGTCCTGGTATCCGTCGAGGCCACCCACAACGCGCGGATTGATGTCGCCGGCCGCGCCCTGCAGGTAGATCACGCCGACGCCTGGGAATTGCTTCTCGACGTATTCCTGCATCCGTCCCATCCACTCGCCGGAGATCTTGCTGTTTCGCCCGCCCAGCGACGTGCCGTGACAGGCGTAGTGAATCATCACCGCTAGCGGTTTCCCGTCGGTCTTGTCCACACGCACAATTTGCACGTCGTCATCGATGGGTCCGGCGGGATTGGCGCCCAGCCGCATCACGCCGCCAAACTCATGGATCGCGACCAACTTGTCGGTCTTGAACTTCCCGAACGACTGGCTCACGTCGTTTTCGTCGAAAGTGAGAGATGAGTCCACATCCGCGGGAACTACGTGGCGGCGATTCATGGCTATATGGGAATGTCCTGTGCCGGCAGCGATGCTGGCTGGCTGGAGATTTGCGACGGCTTGGATGGCTGCGGCCAGCAAGCCTTTTTCGAACTGGCGGTCCGAGTTGGTATCGAGCTTGGCGTTCGGAGAGGGCGCGGCGTGATTATGGGCGTCGCCCAGCAGGATGTGCTCCAGCGGGATCCCGGTTGCATCCGCGATTTTGCGCCGGAACGCGTCCGTTCCGCGAATCTCGATCACATCAGCCTCGACGAACGCCACGCGCTCCCCGCCGGCTTCGAAGACAAGAACACGCGCGTACAGCCGGTCGTGTCCCCAGACTCCATCCGACGGCGAATTCCGCATGTCATAACCGGCCAAATAGACCGGCTCGCTGGGCGTTATGTCGACCTTGGCGTATCCCGCCCGCAAACCCTGGGCGTGGACCGTTATCGCGGCCAGAATGAAAACCGAAAAAATCGAGTACAGACGCATGGGGCTACTCCTATTTGAACTGGATGCTGCGGTACACCACACCACCCTTCATGACAAACGCAACTTGCTGTAAAACTCTGACGTCTTCGAGCGGATTGCCAGGAACAGCGATGACATCCGCCAGATAACCGGACTTTAGTGCGCCGATCTGATGTTCCCAGCCGAGCAATTTCGCGCCATGCAGCGTGCCCGCCTGCAGCGCAGCCAGGGGAGTCATGCCGTATTTCACCATCAGCACAAACTCGCGCGCCTGCGTGCCATGCGAAAATGGGCCGACGTCGGATCCGGCCGCGATCGGTACGCCGGCCGCAAGTTGTTTGTGAAATTCCTGTCCGTGCAAATCGACCAGCAAACGCTGCCGCTTGGCCTCTGAAGGCGTGGAGGCGTGATCGGCGAAGTGCTCAGAGATCGTGAAAGCAGGCACCGCAAAAATCTGTTTCTCGCGCATGAGGCGCATGGTTTCGTCGCTGAGCTGGTCGGCGTGGTCGATGGAGGCAACGCCGGCCCGCGCGGCGTAGAGTGTTCTCGGCTCTCCGGTGGCATGCACGGCGATGCGCCGCCCGACTCGCGCCGCCTCTTCGACGGCGGTTCGAAGTTCCGCTTCGGTGTATTGATAAGGCGTGGAGAACCGCCCGTCAACGAACGAGTCGTCTCCGGTTTCATAGATCTTGATGAAATCGGCGCCTTCTTTGAATTGCTCGCGGATCACGTCCACCAGTTCGGCGGCATTGTTCGCGCGGGTTGCGTTCGGCAGGACGCGCTGGGCGGGGTTGTAGCGGTTCGCGTCTTCGTGCCCGCCAAGAATATCCACGGCATTGCCGCTGATGCGCAGACGCGGGCCCGGGATCAGCCCGTCGTTGATTGCGTTGCGCACAGCGGTGTCGGCCGACCCTGCGCCTTCGGTCCCCATATCGCGCTCCGCCGTGAAGCCCGCCATGAGGTCATCACGCGCGGCCAGGACGGCGAGAATCGTGCGCTGCGGCACCGACTCTTCTATGGTCTGCATATCCTCGGCGCCAGGGTGCAAAAACAGGTGGACGTGGGCATCGATCAGGCCCGGCAACAGAGTGCGGTCTCCGAGATCGATGAACTCCGTCCCCGAGGGTCGCGCTACTACTGAACCGGCCTCGACGATCTGCTCGCCCTTCACCAGCAGTTCCCCGGGCGCTAGCAGCTTGCCGCTCTCAATCTCCAGCAACCGCGCCGCGTGCAGCACAATCGGGTGTGCGGGGGGTTGAGCAGATGCAACTGGCATCAGGACAGAACACAGAAGGAGAAATGCCGGCACAGTCGCAAATCGAATTCCCTGCATGCTGTCCGCAAGGTTATCATCTTCCGGAGACAGTGGGGCAGCAAGACCCCGGCGCTCAAAGGCGGCGCGCCACACAAAGCGTGCGCGGTCCGGGGTGTAAACTGAGTGACATGGCAGTTCCAAATCCCCAAAATAACGAGGCCGGCCGCAGGCAGTTTTTGAAGCTGGCCGGCGCGGCAGCACTCACGGCAAAGTCCTACGCGAGGGTGCTGGGCGCGAACGACCGAATACGGCTGGCGCAACTCGGCTGCGGGGGGCGCGGGGGTGGCCACATCCACATGGTGCACATGGCATCGCGGCTCACGCCGGTGGAGATGGTTGCGGTGTGCGACATCTGGAGCGTGGCTCGCGAACGCCGCGCCAAGCAGGTGAAGGATCTCTTCGGCGCTGAACCAGCCGTCTTCAAGTACTCCGAAGAGATGCTGTCCCGCCCGGACATCGACGGCGTCATGATTGCGACCGGCGACTTCCAGCACGCCAAGCTCTGCATCGACGTCGTGCAGGCCGGCAAAGACTGCTACGTAGAGAAGCCGTTCGCCAATGTTCTCGAAGAGGCCAAGGCGGCGCGCAAAGCCGTAAAGGCTTCCAGCCAAGTGGTCCAGATGGGCACGCAGCACCGCAGCCAGCCCTATCCGCTGGCGGTCCGCGACCTCATTCGTTCGGGCCGCATCGGAGACGTCGTGCGGATCACGCAAGAGTGGAACACGAATCAGCCACGCTGGCGGAACAAGCGAGGTGTCGACGATGGCCAGCATCCGCCGTTGCTGAAGGAAGCAGACACGGACTGGAAGCGCTGGCTCTTGGGGAAGCCCGACCGTCCCTTCGATCCGCATGTGTATTTGGAATTCCGGCTCTACCGGGACTTTTCTTCGGGCATTTTCGACCAGTGGCTGAGCCACGGCAGCGACCTCGTTCACCTTTGGACCGGCGAATCCTTTCCGGTAAGCGCGGTGGCCGCCGGCGGCGTGCTCACGTGGAAGGACGGGCGCGAGAATCCCGACAACGCCACCGTCTCGGTGCTTTATCCCAAGGGTTTTCTCTACACCTACACCACCAGCTTTTCCAACAGCTACCGAAGCTTCAGCCGGATTTACGGCCGCGACGGCACGATCGAGAACTATGGCGGCGAAGGAGCGTCTTTGTTTGTGGTGACCAGGGAAGGCGGCCGGCACGAAGCGGATCCCGAGTCCGCGAGCGGCCCGTTCTACACCGCGCCGCCGGGAATGGGACCGGAGGCGGACAAGGCCGAAATTATCAAGCTACCCGATGCGCCGGCTCCCAATTCGCGCGGGCCTAGCGACGACGACGTGAATCATCTGATGAACTGGCTCAACGCCATGCGGGCCCGAACGCAGCCGAACGCCACGGTGGAACATGGTTTTTCGCATGCCATCGTGTGCATCATGGCGGCGCAATCCTACTGGTCGGGGAAGCGGCTCTACTGGAACCCGGCCACCGAGGAGATCGTGGATCACGCGGTGTGAAATCCTGCCGACGGATCGTTCCGCGCGCCCTCCTGCCGGTGAGGCTGCTTTCGTTGAGCGCGCATTTGGCCCGGCTTGGGACAGCGTAGCCAGTCCCCGTTTTTCGTCATCTTTGTCGACTCTGATACCACCGGCGCACCACGTCCATCGCCGGCTTTCCCCACGGCGTGTGTGACCCGTCGGCGGAGCCGCCGAAGCCGTCGGTGCCGACTTTCCACCAGTACACTCCCTGAAACCAGGGCTTCGCGTAGAACGCTTTGAAGACGGCTTCGTAGCAACGTGCCTGATCGGCGGGGGCGAGGGCCCGCGGGGTTTCATCCCAGGGCGCGCGGTTGGGATGCGCGTGGTTCGAAAAGCCGGCTTCGGTGAAAATCACGGGGCGTGCGAATTTCTTCTGGACGGCTTCGACCGTGCGGACGAGGGTGGCGGTCGAGAGATCGTCGGGCAACGGATAGTATTCGTTCAGGCCGATGTAATCGAGCGCATCCCAGAAGCGAATGGTTTCAAATTCCGGGCCTTGCGTGGCGGAGTAGACCAGCGGGCCGGGATAGAGTTCGCGCGCGCGGGCGATCAAGGCGCGCCAGTCGGCTTCGTACGGCGTCATCTTGCCGAGTTCGACACCGACCGAGAACAGATCGGCGTGCATGCGCGCGGCGGCGGTGGCGTAATATTCCAGAAATTTGCGGTACTCGGCGAACCATCGGGCGCGCCTGGGTGGATCGGCGAACTCGAGGTTGCCCGGAAAACCTCCTCGCGTCCAAAGCTGGGGCTTGAGCAGGACTTTCATGCCACGCTGGTGCGCGAGAGCGGTGAGCGCTTCGATGTCTTCGGTGCGCTCCATACTGCTGCCGCCGAAGCGCACGGTGGGTTCTCTCGAATCGGCAAAACCGTAGGGTACGAGAGCAATCGAATCCACAGCGTAGGATTTCAACCGGTCGAGCAACTGTAGAGCGGATTGCGGATTGTAGCCAGCGGGTTCTTCGGCCGTGAAGTTGACGCCGCGCTGGAAGAAGAGCTTCGGATAGGGCGCGTCCGCGGGTTTGAGGATGCCTGCGGCCAAGGCCGCGCTAGCGAGCAATAACGCAACTCTGTCCACACGCTTTTCAGTTCTGCGCGGTGCTCACCACCTGCCCATCAATGACCACGCCGGTACAGTGCGTCGTATATTCGAACGGGTCGCCGTCGTAGAGTGCAAGGTCGCCGTCCTTGCCCGCGTCGAGCGAGCCGACGCGGTCCCAAACGCCGATAATTCTCGCCGCGCTCGCGGTGATTGTGGCCAGGGCTTCTTCGAAGCTGAGGCCGTTGGCGGCGGCGATGGCAGCTTCGAAAAGAATCACGCGCGTCTTCGGCACGTAATCTTCGAAACCACTTTCGAGCGCGAAAGGGATGCCCGCGTCGCGCAGCTTGGCGGCGGTGGTCATGCTCAGGTTTTCAGTTTCGCCACCGGAGCGGTACATCGTCGGGTGCAGGATGACGGGATAGCCCGAGGCCTTGATTTCCGGCAAGACCAGATAGGCTTCGGCGACGCCATCGAGAACGATCTTCAAATGGAACTCCTGCCCCAAACGGATGGTGGACAAGATGTCGTTGGCGCGATGGACGGTCACCAGGAGTGGCACTTCGCCTTTCAGCATTCGGGCCGTCATCTCCGTGCGCAGATCGCGCGCGGGCGGTTCCTTGTCCTTATCTTTATCTTTCTCTTTTTCGGTTGCTGGCTTTTCGCGCTTCCTCGAGTACTCCTGCGCCTTGATGAACTCTTCACGCAGCATGGCAATCATCTTGGCGCGAGTGCCGGGCGATTTACCGGTTTCGGCGCGCGCTCCCTCTCCCAGCGTCGCGGCCACCATGGCGAGCGGCACCATGGTGGCCCGTTCCACGTTGTCGTAAGCCGTCTTGGCGATCATCGTCTGGCCGGAAATCAGCGCTCCTGGGCCGTGGCCGGTGTGAATGGTGGTTACGCCGAACCCGCGAATATAGCCAACCAGGCGGTCACGGCCATCGTAAGCATCGATGGCGCGAAGCTCGGGCTGGATCGGAGCGGATTTTTCCAGCATGTCCTGATCGTGCGGCTGATTGAGATAGCCAGTGAGCCCGACGGTCGAGTGCGCGTCCACCAGTCCCGGCGTAACCACTTTGGCGCGAAGGAGCTTGTAATCGGAAGGAATGGAAATTTCGGAAGCTCGGCCAACGCGCTCGATCTTGCTGCCGCGAACGAGAACCACGCCGTCCGCGATGGGAGGGCCGGACATCGTGTAGACCTTGTCGCCGCGGATGGCTAGCTGAGCCTCGAGGAAAGCAGTTGACGCACAGGCAAGGCAGGCAAGAACGAATCGAGTGCGCCGCATTCTACCGCTCCTCCTTCTCTTCGTCATCAAAGTTCATATCGTCCTGGTCATGGCTCGCGCCGTAGCCGCCCACCGCGTAGAGGTAATCCTTGGGATCGGAGCGGTCAAACACTCTGACACCTTCCACCCAGGTTTCGAGGACGTGTGTGTAGACGCTCAGCGGGTCGCCCGAGAGCAGGATGAAGTCGGCGTCCTTGCCCGGCTCGAGCGAACCGATCCGGTCCTGCAACTCGAGAATGCGGGCGTTCGCCATGGTGACACCGTAGAGAGCCTTTTCGCGTGACATGCCGGCGCGCACGGCGAGAGCCGCGCTTCGCATGAACAGGCGCGAGTCCGTGATGGAGTCGTCGGTATGAAAACCGACCAGCACTCCGGCTTTTTCGAGCACCGCGCCGCTCGCGAAGCTAACATCTTTAGCTTCGATTTTTCCACCGGGACTGTCGATCACAATCAGAGACACCGGCACGTGGGCCGCGGCGATCTGGTCGGCGACCATCCACGCATCGCTCACGTGATGCAGGACGACCTTGAAGTGGAATTCGTTCGCCAGGCGAAGCACGGTGAGGATGTCGTCGTGGCGGTGCGTGTGAAACTGCACCACGCGCTTGCCGTCGAGCACCTCGACCAGGGCTTCCATGTTCAGATCGCGCGGAGGCATTTTGGAGGTGTCGCCGCCCGCCTTGCGGATCTTGTCGCGGTATTCTTCGGCCTTCACGTACTGCTCGCGCACGAGCGCGGCGGATTTGGCGCGCGTACCGGGGAAGGGCGGCTGGCGGCGGGAGTTGGTCCCGTTAGCCATCTTCATGCCGCCGGCGATTCGTCCGTCAGCGAGGTGGATGAGCAAATCTTCGATGGTGCGCCCATCCTTCAGCTTCAAGTACACGGTCTGCCCGCTGAGCAGATGCCCCGAGCCAGGCATCACGTTGGCGGTGGTAATGCCGCCGGCCTGCGCTTTCTGAATGTGGGCGTCGCGGACGTTGATGCTGTCGAGCACGCGGACATCCGGCTGGATAGGCGCGCTCCCATCCCCGCCGGCTGGTGAACCGATGTGGCTGTGCGAGTCGATGAGGCCGGGCATGAGAATTTTGCCGGAAGCATCGATGCGCTGCGCGTTGTCTGGAATCTTCGTGGAACGCGCCGGGCCCACTGAGACGATCTTTCCGCCTTCGACGACCAAGACCCCGTTGTCGAATTCCGGCCCGCTGATGGGGATCACGTGTGCGCCGACCACGGCCAGCGGCGTCTGCTGTGCCGGCAACAGCGACGCGGTGGCCAGTACAAAGGCCAGGAGACGAGTGAACCGATTGTCAGGCGTCATGCAATGTTTCGAGACTAGCATCCTTTTGTACGTTCCATCATGACGCAATTCACCGCAAGATGGCCGGATGTAAGATGGCAATTCGTGTACGTTTCCCTATGCGAACCGAGTTCAGGAAGGCAATCCTGCCCGACGAGATCCGCAGTCTGATGGCATTCGATCGGAAAATTTTTCCTCGTTCCGACCTGTTCGACGTGACCGCGTGGAAGACCTGCGAGTCGTATTGGATGGTGGTTGACGGAGTCAAGGTAGGCTGTTGTGCATTCGAGAAGCACGTGGATTTTCGGGAAGACATTAGCGAGGAAGGTGTTAACCGTTCTCGAAAAGGTTCTCTGTACATCAGCAGCACGGGCATTCTCCCCAAATTCCAAGGCCAGGGCTTCGGCGCGTTGCTGAAGTCCTGGGAAATCTCATACGCCCGATATTACGGGTTCACCCGGATGGTCACCAATACGCGAAAACAAAATCTCCCGATCATCCGGCTCAATCGAAGGTTTGGATTCCGGGTGGTTCGAACCACTCCGCGGTATTATTCGGGCCCGACGGACTCAACCGTTGTCATGGAACTGCTGCTTCAAGACAGGCGAAGAAGCGCTCGGGCCGTGTAGGTGTGCCGATTTACGCCGCACTCGAATCCGGCGTTTTGCTGTTGCATTTGCTCTGGATCGCGTGGATTCTGCTTGGCTGGCTTGTGACGCGCGGCCGCCGCACGCTCGCATGGGTGCACATCGCGTCGCTGGTCTGGGGAATTGCCGTGGAACTGGGCCCCTGGCCGTGCCCGCTCACGTTGATGGAGCAGTGGCTCGAAGCCCGATCCGGCGCAACGCCATCCCACCAGGGCTTCCTGGTTTACTATCTGGACAAGCTGATTTATCCCAATCTTCCGGAGACCGTGATCGCCTGGACGGGCGCAGCCGTTTGCGCGGCGATCCTTGGCATCTACTGCTTCCGTATCCGTCGCGCTATTCGCGCCAAAGCATAGGCGGCCCTGGTAAAATCCGAAAACTTCGTTGGTCAGGTTGAGGCCATAAACCACGGCCGTGAAGCCCTTCGCATTGAGCGAGTGGGCGCCGGATACGAAACCGCGGTACGGGCGATCGTATCATCGGGAGCGATAGAGACGGCCCCACCGGTACCCGCCCAAGTCCCGGAAATTGTTCTGGCCTTCGAGCGGCAGCCGGCGAATGGACACGGCACGGGTCTGGCCATCGGCGGTTTTCAGGTGGAAATAAGCGCGGCCCGTCCAGCCATGCAGGTGGATGTCGGCGGCGGAATCACTGGTGGCTGTGATGGGTTTCGCGTCTTCAGGCTGATCGGGTGAGTGGCTGGCGAAGATGGAAACGCGGGCATCGGCCGGCCCCATGCGGAAGGCGATGTGGTAGCGGTGAACGCCGGTTTGTTCGACGGTCGCGTCCGCAATTTCCGCCCAGGCGACGGAAACGGCGAAGAAGCAGACGAGGCTGCGTACGAGCATGCGGGTCCTAGTTCTCGGCGCGATTCAGGTGGCCGAGGAGAATCGGCCGATACGAAGAAAGCGGAGCCACCATCCAGCCGGGGCGCTTGCCGGTTTCATCCCAGGAGCGAAGCCGCAACTTCTGTTCCTTGAACGGATCACTCTCGAAAGCCGCGGCTTGCTCTTCGGTCATCGGGCCTCCTTGCAACTGCAAGGTCGTTACACTCGCGGGAGACAGTTTGGCGAAATACGCCGGATTCGTTCGGGTGAGATACCGCTTGGCCTCGACGTGGCCGCCGACGAGCGCAGCCACGCGGGCCGAAAAGCCCCGCTCGCGCAGGTAGCGTGCTCCGGCCGCGTCGTGGTCAATCACGCCAACCTCGGGATGATGCAGGCCTTCGTCTTCCAGGAGGTGACCGATATCGTGCAGCAGCGCCGCGATGATCATTTCCTCGTCGGCGTCCGAGTCGGTGGCCAGCTGGGCGCACTGCAACGCATGTTCGAGCTGGGTCACACGCTCGCCAAAGTATGCCGATTGGCCGGCGGCTTCGAGCAAGGCGATGAGCTGATCGGCAATCATTTCAGTGCAGGCAGGCGCCATCGGACCATTTTATCCGAGTTTTGCGGACATTAACATTTAGGAACTTACGTAACCTTGCTATCATTTAAGAACATTATTAGATAGTGCCAAAGGTTTTGATCTCCCCCCGGCCGCTCGTCTCTTGCCTGTCGCCTCTGCTCATGGCGGTAGTCTTCCCGTGGTGTGTCGCCGCGCAACAGGCAACGCCCAGCGACGTGGAAAAGCAGCCGAAACAGGAAGCTGGCAGTGACAATACCGCGCCCGACAAGCGCGCCTATGGGATTTTGCCGAATTACCGGACGGTAAACGGCACCGACGGAGTGGAGCCGCTGACGGTACGGCGCAAATTCTGGATCGCCTCGAAGGATTCGTTTGACTATCCCATCTATTTCATCTCCGCAGGTTTCGCGGGCATTTCGCAGATCGAGAATTCCAATCCCTCGTTCGGCCAGGGCATCAAGGGTTACGCCATGCGCTATGCGGCCGGTTACGGCGATCAACTGATCGGCAACATGATGACCGAGGGAGTGTTCCCCAGCCTTTTGCACGAAGACATGCGATACTTCCGCCGCGGCACGGGCGGCACGTTGGGGAGAACATTCTATGCGTTGACGCGCATCCTGGTCACGCGGACGGATGCCGGGCGGAACCGATTCAACTTTTCGGAGGTCGCCGGCAACTCGACCGCAGTGGCGATTTCCAATGCGTATAATCCGGACACCCGGAACGCATCGGAGAATCTCGAGAAGCTGGGCCTCCAGCTCGGCACCGACGCCATCTCCAACGTCCTGAAAGAATTCTGGCCGGACGTCAAAGCCAGGCTGCAACGCCGCCATAACGCCGTCACACCATAAGCAAATTCTGATATCCTCGACGCATCCATGATGATTCGAGGGAAACTTCTGTGCGCGCTGGTGGCGATCACCATCAGCGCATCCGCCGAGACATACGAACAGAGGGTCCAGAGCGCCCTGCGGTCGGTTGATCAAGAAGTAGCCAAGGGGCCGTTTCAGGCGTCCTGGGAATCACTCAAGGCGTACAAGGTTCCGGCGTGGTATCTCGACGCCAAGTTCGGCATCTTCATCCACTGGGGTCTCTACTCGGTTCCGGCGTTCGACAGCGAATGGTACCCGCGCAACATGTATTTGCAGGACAGCCCGGTTTTCAAGCACCACGTGGAAACCTTCGGACCGCAATCCAAGTTCGGCTACAAGGACTTCATCCCGCGATTCAAAGCCGAGAAGTTCGACCCCAACGCCTGGGCCGAATTGTTCCGCAAGGCGGGCGCCAAATACGTGGTGCCGGTCGCTGAGCATCACGACGGATTTCCCATGTACGACTGCAGCTTTACCGACTGGAGCGCCGCGAAGATGGGACCCAAGCGCGATATCGCCGGCGAACTGGCCGCGGCCGTTCGCAAGCAGGGGCTTCATTTCGGCGCGTCGTCGCACCGCGCCGAACACTGGTTCTTTTTTGAAGGCGGGATGAAGTTCGACTCGGACGTCAGAGACCCTCGCTACTTAAGCTTCTATGGGCCGGCCCAGCCGCAGCGGCTTCCCGGCGCGAAGCAGGACAACCAGCCGAACAAAGCGCACATGGATAACTGGCTGGCCCGGTCGACGGAAATCGTGGACAAATACCAGCCCGAGGTGGTTTGGTTCGACTGGTGGATCGAGGAGCCCGCATGGAAGCCGTATCTCCAGAAGTTCGCGGCTTACTATTACAATCGCGCAGCCGAATGGAAGCGCGGTGTGGCCATTAACTACAAGCATGAGGCCTTCCCCGAACAGACCGCGGTGCTGGACATCGAACGCGGCAAACTGGACAAGATGCGCCCGCTGTTTTGGCAGACGGATACGTCGGTCAGCATCAAATCCTGGGGCTACATTGAACATGACGAGTTCCGCTCGGCGGACTCGCTGGTGGATGACCTGGTGGACATTGTGAGCAAGAACGGGTGCCTGCTGCTGAACGTTGGTCCGAAGCCCGACGGCACGATTCCAGAGCAGGCGCAGAAGATTCTGCTGGAGATGGGCCGTTGGCTCTCCATCAACGGCGAGGCGATTTACGGCACGCGGCCTTGGAAGATTTATGGCGAGGGGCCCACACAGGTGGTGGGAGGGTCGTTCAAGGACACGGCCAGCAAGCCCTTCACCGGCGAGGATATTCGTTTCACGGCGAAAGGCGACACGCTCTACGCCATCGCCCTCGCCTGGCCTGCGAATGGCAAGCTCATCATCAAGTCACTGGCCAAGGGCTCGCCTCACATGGCGGGCGAAGTCAAGAGCGTGCAAATGCTGGGATCGAAAACCAAGCTGAACTGGACTCGTGACGCGGCCGGCCTTACGGTCGTGTTGCCGTCCGAAAAACCGGGCGACTTCGCCTACGCCTTCAAGATTGCGCCCAAGTGACAACCGAAGACGCCACGCGGGTACTCGCGCTGTCCATCTGCCTGCTGGCATGGCCGGCGAACCTCACTGCGGCTGACCTGAAGCCGCAGACGGTGAAAGCATTCGACGAATACATCCGGGGCAAGGAAGCGCATTTGCGCAATCGGATTTCGGGTGGAAAGTTCCTGTGGGCGGATCAGGCGCCCGGCCGGAAAGAGCAGTTGCGGGAAGGGAAGATATTGACCGATCCCTCAGGCGATCAACCTGACCTCAAGGTTCCGGACGGCGTGATCCACGATTGGTTAGGCGCAGTCTTCATTCCGGGCGTGACCGTCGACCGCGCCATCAACTTCGTTCAAGACTACGAACATCATCCTCAGGTCTATCAACCCGAGGTGATCGGTTCCAGAATACTCGCGCACAATGGCGACGACTATAAGGTCTTTCTGCGGCTCAAGAAGAAGAAGGTGTTAACGGTGGTGCTCAACACCGAACATGCCGTGCACTACGAGCGCCTGGATAATACGCGGTGGCAGAGCCGGTCCTGCACCACCCATATCGCTGAAGTGGAGAACGCAGGCAAAGCCGATGAGCGCGAATTGCCACCGGGGAAAGATCACGGATTTCTGTGGCGTCTCAACTCGTATTGGCGTTTTCAGGAACGAGACGGCGGGGTTTACATCGAGTGCGAGGCAGTTTCTCTTACGCGCAGAGTCCCCACTGGCCTCGGCTGGCTCATTGATCCGATCATCCGCGAGTTACCCCGGGAATCCCTGTTCAACACTCTCCAGTCAACGCGCACTTTCCTGCTCCCCAAATGATTCAACCGGCGAATGGGTCGCCTGTATCCCGCCTGCATATAGCCATTGACAATATATCCACTGCGGATATAATGATCCCATGTCCGATCCCAGCCCTCGGCCGGATTCGCTGCTTCCGCTGCCGCCGGCAACCTTTCACATACTCATGGCTCTCGCCGACGAAGACCGGCACGGCTACGCCATCATCCAGGACGTGGCCGTGCGCACGGGCGGCGAACTGAAGCTGAGCGCCGGCACTCTGTACCGCTCCATCCAGCGCATGCTCGACCAGGGCCTGATCGTTGAAACTCAGGAGCGTCCGGCACCGGAGCTGGACGACGAGCGGCGACGGTATTACCGGATCACGCCGTTCGGAACCGCTGTCGCCCGCGCCGAGGCCCGCCGCCTGACGCAACTGGTGAAACTGGCGCGCGCCAGCGGCTTCGCGCCGGGGAGGGCATGATGCGCCTTTACCGAGCTTTGCTGCACCTGTATCCGGCGTCATTCCGCGGCGATTACGGCGAGGAGATGTGCCGGATCTTCGCCCGGCGCCGGCGTGGCAAATCCGGTCTTCTGGCTGTCGCCGCTTTGTGGGCAGAGACGTTCTGGGATGTTCTTCTTAACTCGATGGCGGTGCACTGGGACATCCTCCGGCAAGATCTTCGCTATACGGCGCGCACGCTCGCCCGCACGCCCGGGTTCACTTTCACGGCGATCCTTGTCGTCGCTCTTGGTGTCGGCGCCAACACAGCGGCATTCACCGTCACCGACTTCGTTCTCATCCGGCCACTCCCTTTCGCCGAGCCCGAGCGCCTGGTGAAGCTCTGGGCGACCACTCCGGGCTATACGCGAATGGAACTGTCCCCAGCCAACTATCGCGATTGGAAGCGCATGAGCACGTCATCCGAATCCATGGGAGCGTTCAGCCATATCTCAGCGAATCTGGTGGGGCAGGGAGATCCGGAACACCTTGAAGGCGAGGAAGTCACCGCCGATCTGCTTCCCGTGCTGGGCGTTCAGCCCTTGGCCGGACGACTGTTCACCACCGCCGACGACCGGGAAGGTGCACCCGGCACTGCACTGCTGAGCCACCGGCTGTGGCAGGCAGCATTCGGAGGAGACATCAGCGTCATCGGACGCAAGGTGATTCTGGATCATACTCCTTACACGGTCATCGGAATCATGCCGCCGGATTTCCTGTTTCCGAACCGTCAGTCCGAGTTTTGGACAGCGAAGCGGTTTCAGGAAGAGGACTTCAAAGACCGGGCCGACAGCTACCTGCAGGCGGTTGGAAAGCTGCGGCGCGGAGTTTCTGTCGAACAGGCACGCGCCGAATCGGGCGTTATTACCGCGCAACTGGAGCGCCAGTATCCCAAGGAGAACCTCCACACCGGCGCCGCCGTCGTTCGCCTGCGCGATGAGTTGTCTGAACGATCGCGCCTTCTGCTGGTGGCGCTGTGCGGCGCGGCGTTTTGCGTCTTGCTGATTGCGTGCGCGAACCTGGCCAATCTTCTGGTGGCGCGTGGCCTGGTGCGCCAGAAAGAACTGGCTGTGAGGGCGGCGTTGGGCGCGGGCCGGGAGCGCCTGGTGCGTCAAATGGTGACCGAAAGCCTGTTGGTTGCGGCGTTGGGAGGCGCGCTGGGCCTGTTGGTGGCGCTGACGGCGTTGCCTTTGCTTACAAAGCTCGTTCCCGACAGCTTGCCGATCGCCCAAGCGCCGTCTGTCGACCTGCGCGTGCTGATTTTTGCCGGCTTGCTTACCGTTCTGACCGGCATCGGCTTCGGCGTGGTCCCCGCACTGCGAGCCTGCCGCGCCGATCTGAGCGCATTGCGGGAAGGAGTGCGCGAGGGCGGAGGACGAAAGGATTGGTTCCGTTCCGGGCTGGTGATTGCGGAAGTCACGGCGTCGGTGGTTCTGCTGGTTGCCTCAGGATTGCTGATGCGGGCGCTGTGGAGAATCCAGGCAACCGACCCGGGCTTCCGCGCGGATCGTGTCCTGACGTTGCGTACCGCGCTCGCCATGCCGAAATATGAGAAGACCGCTCTCCGTGAGGCATTCTTCACCAAGGTGCTGACCGGCGTGCGGGAGCTGCCGGGAGTTTCGAGCGCGGCCTACATCAGCTTCCTGCCGATGGCCATGGGAGGCGGTATCTGGCCGGTCGGCATCTCTGAAGCGCCGCTCGAGCGCGGAGAATCTCACACCGCCAGCCTGCGGTTTGCAACGCCGGGCTTCTTCGCGGCCCTGGGGATTCCTCTCCAACTCGGCAGGGATGTCAGTGAATCGGATACCGTCGACCGTCCCTTCGTGGCCGTGGTGAGCCAGTCCTTCGTCCGGCGCTACTGGCCGAGCGAGAATCCGCTGGGCCGGCATTTCCAGTTCGCCGAGCATGACCGGATGGTGGCCGGCGTAGTGGGCGATATCCGGGTTCGCGGCCTGGAGCGAACCAGTGAGCCTCAGGTCTATCTTCCCTACAAGCAGGTCCAGGACGGCTGGTTTATCTTCCACACGCCGAAAGATCTGGTCATCCGCTCGGCGACGGATCCCGCGATGTTGCTGCCGGCGATCCGCCGTATCGTGCAAAGCGCGGACCGCGAGCAGCCCATTTCGGACGTTCGTACGATGAGCGAAATTGTCGGGGAGCAGACCGCCTCTCGTTCGCTGCAACTGCGTGTGCTTGGGGCGTTCGCCGCCATCGCGTTTCTGCTCGCCGCCATCGGCATCCATGGATTGTTGTCGTTCGCGGTGTCGCAGCGTTCGCACGAGATCGGTGTGCGGATCGCGCTCGGTGCTCAATCGAGCGACATTCTGGGGATGGTGCTGCGACAGGGCCTGCTGCTGGCGGCGATCGGCATTTCCCTTGGCGCGGCACTCGCGTATGTCGCGGGCCGCACCCTCGAGGCGCTCCTGGCCGGAGTAAAACCCAGCGATGCCGTCACGTTCCTGGCGGCGGTGGGCCTGTGCCTGGTGATGACGCTGCTGGGTAGCCTGTTGCCGGCACTCCGCGCGATCCGCGTTGATCCGATCACGGTGATGCGAACGGAGTAGGAGGGCCGGACGGCGTGGCTTT
Organism: Terriglobia bacterium; assembly: GCA_020073305.1. GTDB lineage: Bacteria > Acidobacteriota > Terriglobia > Bryobacterales > Bryobacteraceae > QHXW01. The sequence continues at coordinate 49,397 of JAIQFK010000022.1, read as the reverse complement.
GACATCAAGCAGAACCGCCGTACCAGAGCTACGATCAAAGGGTGTGTTCCTTTCGGAGTTTCGACTGGAACGTTCGGTGCCTCGCGGTAAACTACATCGCGATCCTTCTTGCCCTTGCGCTTCCGTGCACCGCCGCACCCCCGGGGTCCACCGATACCAAACCATTCATCGAATGTGACCGCGGCGAGCTGGTACAAGCCGTCCCAGAACTTGCCGGCATTCAGTTCGAGCCGAGCCAGGATCACCTGGACGGCCTTCTGCAGGCCGCAGGTGAAAGACTCCGCGGTGTGTTCGCAAAACGGGTGGGTATCTCCGCCGCCGAAGAGATCCACGAAATGCGGTTTGAAGACACCATGGTCGAGACCAGCCGGCGTGAGACTTTCCGGTACGTGGTGACGCCAGTCGCTGACGGCGCGCGGGCGCCCTTGGAGGAGCTTCGCACGGACCCCAAGACCGGACTCCCTGTCGAGGCTTCCAACGGTGACTTCCTCATTACCGGGCATTTTTTCAGATTGCTGCTTTACCTGTTTCCCGAATATCGGGGGCAATCACGTTTCCGCTACCTCGGCCGCTGGACTACGCCAGGACACGAGTATTTTGTCGTGGCCTTTGCACAGCGGTCCGACAGTACGCAACTGCGAAGCAACATCACGCTGGGGGGCGGCCGTACCGCGTTGTTGCAGGGCCTGGTGTGGATTGACAGCGCGAGCAATCGTATTACGCGGCTCCGGCTGGATCTGTTAGAGCGAATCCAAGACAACGCGCTGACGACGGAAATCTTCCTGGGTCCGATAAACTCTCCATCCATACGGACTGAGTTTTGGCTCCCGGCGAGAGTGACTGCGCATGTACACTACCCGGGCGGGGAGGTTCACAGCGTCCATCGATATTCGGACTACCGGCTGTTCGGTGTCGATGAAAACGAGAAAGATGCGGGCGTCCCAGCGGCGTCGGCTACCAGTGCGGAAGACCCGTGGGAGTTGTTGGACCGTGGCATAGCGCTCGCCCGGGAAAACAAGCCCGGCGATGCCATTTCCGTTTTCCGCGAAGCGCTGAATCTCAATCCGGACATGCCTGTCGGCCACTACCACCTTGGGGCCGCGCTACGCGCCACCGGGGACTTCGCTGGCGCGGAAACGGAGCTGAGAGAAGCCGTGAAGCGCGTCCCGAATTCCGGACCGGCACACAATTTCCTGGGCATATTGCTGTTCAAACGCGGCGACGTCCCCGGCGGTGTGGCCGAACTGCGTACCAGCGTCCAGTTCCAACCGAAGGACGCCATCGCGCATTTCAATCTGGCTCAGGCGCTTGAGAAACTGGGCGATCGCAAGGCCGCGCTGGACGAGTACCGAACCGCTTCAACGCTGGCGCCCGATAATGCCGGCTTCAAGCAACGGCACGAACAACTCGAGCGTGCCTCGAATGTTCCAGCAGCGCCGGCCGCGGACACCACCATCAAGGTCGAAGTGCGACAAGTTCTGGTTCCCGTAATTGTAACCGACAAGGAAGGGCATCACGTCACCGGCCTGACGCAGGCGGACTTCAAAGTGTATGACGATGGCTTTGAGCAAAAGATCTCGGGTTTCAGCGTGGAAGACGCCGGGACGTCGACCGAACCGCCAGCGCCAGCCCATGCCGAGTCCAACGTGCCGCGAACAGGAACTGCGGCAAAGCCGGCCCGGATCCGGCGGACGTATCTGATCTGTATCGACAGCTTCCACTCCGCGTTTGCCGACCTCGTGCATGTTCGTGAGGCCCTGTCGAAACTGTTCCGGGCAGAGCAAGCGGGGGATTCGCAATACATCGTGGTTGCACTGGGTACTTCCACGAAGGTGATGCAAAGCCCAACCAGGGATCCTGAGGCTGTATTGAAGACCATCGCAAGCAAGGATTTTGAGAAGCTTTTTGTGGGCAGCCAGCAAGGCACGACGCAAGCCGACCTGCTTGATTTGCGTCGCGCACTCGACAGGGCTCGTGCCGCGTGCGATCAACAAGAACCCATTTGCCCATCGTTGAAGCTCGGCTTGCCGGCGCAAGCCAACGAAATCGCCTCACGGGACCGGATCCAAACCCTCGGTTTCCTGCGCCAATTCCGCTCGCTGGTCGAAGCGCTCGCGCGCGGAACGGAACGGCGGAGTATCGTCCTTCTCTCCGACGGTTTCCAACTGGTGCCCGGCAAAGGGGGCCTTTGAATTATTGGCGGCCTACTTTCCCGAAATGACTTCGCTCACACTTCGCGAAGAACGGCTACAGGACCTTGAGCCTATCCTCCAGCAGGCCGCAAACAGCAACATTTCCATCCACACCATCGACGCACGCGGCCTGTACACTTCCGGGTTCTTCGAAGCATCGGATCCCCGCAGCCTGGCCGCAGTTATGCCCGCCGTGCTCAACGTGATGGATCAAAGTGCCAGGGCAGCCGGTGATACTCTCTCCGAAATCGCGGCCGCCACGGGCGGCACAGCTTTCGAGAACAGCAACAACATTCTGAACGGCCTGGAGCGGGCTTTTGCCGATGGCCGCCAACATTATGTGCTGGCTTACGTTCCAAGCCGTTCTGACCCGGACGGGAAGTTCCACTCTATTTCCGTCCGCGTGCGAGACAGCAGGATGCAGGTCAGCGCCAAGCGCGGCTATTGGGCCAGCGCGAATTAGACGAGGGCGTAGAAGGCAGCTTCGGGATGATGTAGATCACACGAGTGGCTCACTCCATCCGCAGCGCGTCGAGCGGCGCGATCGATGCCGCGCGAATAGCGGGGATGATGGCCGCAACGAAGGCGCAGGCTCCGAGCGAGCCTGTAGCAACCAGGAGCGCCATCGGATCCCAATTCACAACTCCATAAAGCTGGGCGGATATCAGGCGGCCGGCGCCTATGGCCAGGGGAATGCCAAGCAACAGTCCGAAGGCCACGTTCTGGAACGCGCTACGCAACACGAGCTGAATCACGCTCACGCGGTCCGCGCCCAAAGCCATGCGGAGGCCAATCTCGCCCGTGCGCTGAGCCACGGCGTAGGCCGTGATGCCGTACAACCCGACCGCCGCCAGCGTCAGCGCCACGATGCCGAACAGGCCGGCCAGGCTGGCCACGGCGCGCTGCTGATCGAAATTCAGATCGATCTGTTCCTGCATGGTGCGAACGCTGATGACCGTCAAATTCGGATCAGCTTCGCTGAAGGCTTTTCTCAGCATTGGCTCCAGGTTGCCCATACTGCCCTGCGTTACCACCACCGCGCCCCCGATAAAGTGAGAGCGCAGTTCGATTTTCTGCATCAAATCATGGTTGTATGTGACGTATTGCGCCATGGGCACGAAGAACATGGGCCGCGCCGGGCTGCCGGGGTCCGTATACTTGGCGTCGCGCACCACGCCCACGATCCGGAACATCCCGGCGTTGGCGGGCATATCGATTCCAAAATGCTTGTCCAGCGGCTCTTCCTTAGGAAGAAATTTGCGCACAAAGGCTTCGTTCACCACCGCCACTGGAGCCGCTGTGCCGGAGTCGGATTCCATAAAGCCTCGTCCTCGCAGAACCGGCTGCCCGACAACGTTAAAATAGCCGGGGCTCACGCGATCCCACGAAGCCACGGCATCGTAGTTGAGGCCCGGCGCCGGATGACCCGAAACGAAGATGAGATCGCCCCAGTTGTCCGTGAAGGGATTGTAAAGCGCCAGGCCGGCCTGCTGAACGCGCGGCACCTGTTTGAGGCGATCCTCCAGATCACGGTAAAGAGCGGTGAGATGATCCGGGGTGTACGTCGCGGGCGGGGAATTCAGGCTGATGGTGACGCGGTTGGCGGTCTGGATTCCAAAATTCTGCCGCTCGAGATTGCTCAGGCTACGGGCCAGCATGGCTGCTCCCGCCACCAGCACGATGGAAAGAGCCGCCTGAACCACCAGCAGCAGCCGGCGAGGTAACGATGATCCCCCGCGCGTGCTGCGGCCCGCGCCACGGAGCGCCTCCACCGGGTCCGTGCGTGTGGCGAACCAGGCAGGCGCAACGCCGAATACAACGCCGGTTACAAGTGACAGCAGAAACGCAAAGGCCATCACCGGCAGCGAGGGCGCGGTGCTGATGGGCAGGAAGTGCGCGCCGTGGAAGGCGAGCGCGAGGATCAGGCGGCCCGAGACATCGGCGACCAAAAGCCCGGCGGCTCCTCCCGCCAACGCCAGCAGAACGCACTCGATCAGCGATTGCCGGATGAGATGAACGCGGGAAGCGCCTATGGCGAGACGCACCGCGGTCTGGCTGCGCCGCGCCATGCCACGCGCCAGCAGCAGGTTCGCAATGTTGGCGCAGGCGATCAGCAGGACCAGCCCGCAGACCGTCAGCAGAATCTGCAGACTGCGGGTGTAATCCTCCCTCATTTCCGCGACACCAGCGCCCGCGGGGACGACGCGGATATTCTGCCGCGGAATCATCCGCCGAATGTCCGGCATCCACTCCGGCGGATAGCCGCTTTCATTGAGTATCCACTGGCGCAGCACCGTGGTGAGCCGCGGCGACATGCCTGCTACGGTCGCGCCGGGCCGAAGCCGGCCAATCACTCGCAGCCAGGCGGAAATCGACTGGTGCAAAAGCGTGCCGGAACCGCTGATCAACGGTTCCTGCTGCAATGGCACCCACACGTCGGGTGGATCGCTGCGCAAGGTTTCCCCGAAGAATCCAGGGGGTGCAATGCCGCTGATGGTGAACGACTGTCCTTCGATGATGAAGCTCGCCCCGACGACGGTCGGATCGGCTCCGTACGATTCCTGCCACAACCGGTAACTCAGCACGGCCACAGGAGGGGCCGACGGCCGGTCATCCGAGGAGGTGAAAAGCCGCCCTGCGAAGGGGCGGATGCCGAAGGTCGAAAAGTAGTTTCCGGTCACGAATTCGGCACGTAGCGGTTTCGCCAGTGCCTCCACTCCGGCCCGGCGCACGCTGAACTGCGCCGGGGACGACTGAAAAGCCGCCAGTTCCTCAAACTCCGGCGCGGCCGCCTTCAACCGCTGGTAGAGTGGGAAGGAGTACATACCCCAGTTGTCCTGCGGGCCGCCTTCGACGCAACACGAATTCCCGTTCCCGATGCGGTACAGGCTGGCCGGGTCGGCCACAGGCAAAGAGCGCAGCATAACGGCGTGAATGAGGGAAAAAATGGCCGTTGTGCCTCCAATCCCGAGCGCGAGCGTCAGTACGGCTGCGAGGGTAAAGACGGGCGATTGCCGGAACTGGCGAAGGGCATAGCGCACGTCACGCGGCAAGTTTTTCATGGGGCTCCTGGATTTGGATACGAAATTGCACACGGCGGGGTTCCCGAAAGGATCGCCAACTCCGCCCGCGCCCGTCAGCGTGAAGCAGTAGCTGGAGAAACCGCATCCGAATTTGGCTTCTCCTCTTTCTCGTATGGCTCCGCAACCTTCAGGCGGTATCCGTTTGGCTCGCGAATCACATATTGCCGAGCGCCCCAGACGCGTGTGGCGAGCTGTTCCACGATATCGGCATCGTTGGCGCGGTGCTGCTCGTAGACGCTGTCGATATCGCTCACCCACAGAAAAATGTCGGGCGCCAGGCCGCGTTCGCCGATGGCGTTGGCGGTGTCGGGATCGTGAGTGATATAAAGAGTCGCGCCGCCTGCTTTCAGACCCGCGTAAACCGGAGGATCCCCCCAGATCCACTGTTGTTCGAATCCCAGGGTCTGTTCGAAGTAGCGGACGGTCTCGATCACATTGGAGGTCGAGATCACAGGTACGGCCGCGCTGTAGTTCTTGGTCATGGCCTACTTAATCCCCACCACCATCGAGTCCGGCCCCACCAGGTGCTCGACGCGCGTCTCGCGGAAGCCCACTTCTTTCATCCACAGCGTGCAATCCGCTCCGGTGTAGTCGAAGCCGCCCGGTGTTTCGATGAGCATATTCAAGCTCATCAGCAGGCCGAACGCGTTCTGGGACCGGTCGTCATCGATGATGCTTTCGTAGACAATCAAAGCGCCCCCTTCCGGAAGCGCTTCGTGCGCTTTGCGAATCAGGAATCTCTTTTCGTCGAGATTCCAGTCGTGCAGGATGTGGCCCATCGTCAGGACATCTGCTGTCGGCAGCGGGTCTTTGAAGAAATTCCCCTCGCGGAATTCCACCCTCGAGGAAAGACCGTGTTGGGCTACGTAGTCTTCGAAAATCGGAGCCACTTCGGCCAGATCAAACCCGATCCCGGAAATGTGTGGGTTAGCCAGCGCGATCTGCACAATGGTGTCGCCTTGAGCCGTGCCGATGTCTGCCGCCGTCTTGTATTTCTTCCAGGGAAACTGCGCCGCGATGGCCTCGTTGGCGCGGCGGCTGATTCCGGTCATCGCGCCCAGAAATTCTTTGAGCCTCGCGGGTTCGGCGTACAGCGTGGCGAACGGACTCGGGCCGCCGCCCTTGGCTTCATTCTGCTGTTCGCCGGTTCTGAGCGCCACCGTCAGATGGTTCCAGTGGCCAAAAAGGCGGTGATTGGCCATCTCCAGAATCCCGCCGATGTACGAAGGCTTCCTCTTGTCCAGGAAGTGATCGGTTGACGCAGTGTTGTAATACTTCCCATCCCGGCGCTCCAGAAAGCCCAGCGCCACCAGCGTATCCAGAAAGTCGTGCGCCGAGCGCGGATGCAACCCCAGCCGTCCCTGTAACGTATGCAGATCCTCCGGATGCTTGGCCAGCTCCGTAAACACTTCCATCTCGACGGCGCTCAGAAGCGTCTTCGAGGCCCAGAAGCCCAGGCCGACTTGCATGATGTGGTCCATTCGCGGTTCGCTCATCGCCATCAGCTTATCTCAACGGGAATGCGGTTTGGGCTGAGCTAATCTGAAGGCAGGAAACGCATTGACCGATCGGGAACACGGCAACCCGGACGGGCAGGAACGTCGCGGGAGAATGTCGGTTTTCCATCGAGGCGATGCTGCATTTCCCCGGTGGCGCCGTCGCCATCATGACGCTGTTTGATGACGCGGACCGGCCCGCCAAAAAGGTGTTTTATGACGAGAATGACAGGGTGGTCCGGCGCGTCGTTCTCCGCTACGACAACTCGGGGAATCTCGTCGAGGAAGGCGAGATGGAACCCGGCGGCGCGATACGGGAAGATTTCCGCAACGTCTATCGTTACGACGCGCCAGGCCGGCAGATCGAAGCCGGCATGTACTTCGACTATTACGGTGGCCAGACCCTGAAACGGAGCTACAACGAGTTCGGTGATATCACCGAAGAAAGCCGCCAGCCCGCGCAAGCGAATCGCAGCCAACGGCATACTTCCCGACGGCCCTTTTACCGAGTGCGCGGAAGACCATCGGGAAGTGAGCTATTACTAACTGAGCGGCGCCCGCTACCGCTGCGCGACCGCCTCTTTCGCTTTGTCCGGCACCGGCGCCGCGTTGGCCGCCAGTTCCGAATTCTTATACTTCGGCTCGCTGATGTAGCCCGTGATCTGGTCCTTTTGAACCTTGTTGACCACTAGCTCCACCGGCTGCGGGCGGTCTGAAAACGTGATCCACACCGGCTCGTAGAGGTTGACGTTTTTCTTGTCGAGTTGGTTGTCATCCACCATCAGGGCCAGGTTGTAGTTCTTGTGCTTCAAGTTGACCTTGCGCAACGAAACGCTGATGGGACCCACGCGCTGGAAGGTCTTGGCTTTGTCCAGGTGGAATTCGTAGTAATTGCGCTCGCCGCGCTTTTGCAAAGCGACCAGCTCCCCATGCGTCCGCGCTATGGAGCCGTTCAGCTCGTCATGGCTGCGCGTGATGGATCCGTTCAGCTCGTCGCGCGTCGAGTTCAGTCTGCCGTCGAGTTCCGACCGGTTCTTTTCCATTTCCTCGCGCGTCACCGCCAGTTGCTTCTGCTGATCCGAGAGCTGCCCCTGCATCTGGCTCCAGCGGGGATCATCCGGCGCCGGCTCCTGCTTGCGCGCCGTCGCGGTCCGGTGCATGGGCTTCTTATGCGTTCTCTCGCCTGTGGCGGCTGGACGTGCCGGCGCCGGCTCTCTCAGTACCGGCGGCGTTTGCGGTGGCGCTGACATTGCATTGAGCTTGTCCGTAAGCGTCTGCAACTGGCCCTGCACTTCGTTCAAATTGGCGGTAAGCGCCTGGTTGCTGGCGGCCAACTGCAGAGCCTGCCGGTGCTCCCTGGCGAAATAGAACGTGCTGATGCCCGCAATGCCGCAAAGCGCGATGACAAAAAGCAACAGGACACTCTTGGTGGTTGGCGCTGAATTCTGGTTCGGTGTTTCCATTTGTGAGAAACCTCCCGGATCTCGAATGCTCCTAAAATGGCAACTCAGTTGCCACTCTGCGTGAGATGCAAGTCGATAAAAGCGGAGCACTTCCGATGAGCCTTACCGGTGGCCCCTGGCTGGAGAAGGTAAAAATTACCCGTCAGGTGAGGAGGATATTCTGCTATCCTTCGGCAGCTTCGATCGGCGTCACCGGGTCCATCAGCAGCCAGAAGAAACTGCCGCAGAAATACACCGCGGCGGAGACATAGAACGCCACGTCCCAGTTGTCGTGCGTCCATTGCAGAATCAAGCCGACAACTGTGGGCAAGCACGCTCCACCAAAATTGCCCAGCATGTTCATCGTGCCCGATAGCGTGCCGGCATACTTGCCGCCAACGTCCATGCACGCGCCCCACGAGCCGGGCATCACCAGATCGTTACAGAAGCTGGCGAAACCCATCACCACCATCGTGGCCAGCGGGGTCGGCAGGTGAATGGAAATGATGAGGAGCGCGCTGGCCCCGGTGAATCCCAGGCACGCCATCAGTTTCCGTGTGCGCGCCACGCTCCCGAGCCACCGCGCTACCGGAGCCGAGACCAGGCCGCAGAACAGCGAGCCCAGGCCGCCCAGAAACAGCGGCAGCATGCTAAGCACCGCGCTCTTGCCGAGCGTCACGCCCCGTGATTTCTGGAGATACGTCGGCAACCAGGTGACGTAAAAATACCATCCGTAAGAGAGGCAGAAGTACTGCGCGCAGAGCATCCACGTGGTGCGCGAGCGCGCCAGCTTGGCCCAGGGCACATGGGCATGCCCGGCAGCCAGTTCCCGGTTTGGTCCGAGCAGGTCCAGCTCGGCAGCGTTGATCTTCTTGTTGTCGCGCGGATCGTCGTGGAACCAACGGTAAAAGAAGATCGCCCACACCACGCCCACGATTCCCAGTGCCATGAAGGTGTGGCGCCACGTCATGAACTGAAAGATCACATACACCAGCAGCGGCGTGAAGGCTCCGCCCCAGCGTGCGCTCAGCCACAGGATGCCCTGTGCACGCACCCGCTCGGCCCGCGGCAGCCAGATGGTAAAGGCTTTGGTTACGTTCGGGAAGCAACCGGCCTCGCCCGCGCCAAATAGCGTCTGCGTCGTGAACAGCGAAGCGAAGTTCCATGTGACGCCGGTGAGCGCGATGAACGCCGACCACCAGATGACGATCCGCATCAGGACCTTCCGTGGTCCCATCCAATCGCCCAGAAAGCCGCTGGGAATCTCGAATAGCGCGTAGGCCGTGACAAACGCGGAGAACGCCATGCCCATCTGCACCTGCGTCAGGCCGAGGTCGCGCGAAACCTGCGGCGCCGCGAACGACATGGCCACCCGGTCGATATAGGTAATCACCGCCAGGGTAACCGCGAACACGATCACCCAATACCGGACGTGCGTGGAACCTCGAGTCATGCGGTCCTGATCCCGGGCCTGCGTGGCCATAGCCTGGACATCACAACACGCCGGGGCAGTCATTGCAAGCTCGCTGCTCCTCACCGCCGGGACTGTATTCTCTCCGCCGCTCCGCGCCTCTGCGGTGTCTTTGCTTGCGCCCCCGCCCCCGCAACGCGCGATACTTGACTCTCAGTGGATTTCCGAACCGTGGAGGAAAATCTGCGTGAATCGTTCCGGGCGCTGGCGGTGTCGCGCCCTTCGGGCGAGGTCCGCGAAGCGCCGGGTGTCACCATCGCGTCCGCCGGCGTGACTTTCCAGATGTTCAACGCGGCGTTTTTATCGACGCCGGTCGAGGGCGACCGGGAGCTCGACCGCCGCATAGCCCTCGCCCGCGTACATTTCGCCGCGCGCCAACTGGCGTGGTCGTACTGGGTCTGCGAAGACTGGCTCGACAAAAAAGCCCGCCGCCGCGCCGGTGACATCTTCAAGAAGCACGGCCTCCGTCTCGCCATTGTGCTTCCGGGAATGCTGGCCGAAAAACTCACCGGCCCCGTGCGCCCGCTGCCGCGTCTCGACGTGCGCTCGGTGGACGACCGCAAGACCTGGACCCATTTCTGCCAGATCGGCGCCCTGTGCTTCAACGTGCCGCTCGCCTGGTTTCAGGAAGTGTTCGACCATGCCAGAGTCTGGGAACACGGATTCAAAGGATACGTCGGTTACTCTATGGGCGAGCCGGTTTCGACCGCGGCCACCGTGTTCGCGGCAGGTGCGACGGGCGTCTATAACGTGGCTACCCTGCCCGACTACCAGAAGCGCGGTTGCGGCGAGGCGGTGATGCGCTATGCGCTCGATCGCGCCCGCGAGCAATATGGCACCGAGCGCTCCATCTTGCAGTCCACCGCCCAGGGCTTCCAGTTATACCAGCGCATGGGCTACTCCGTCGTCACGAATGTGGCGGTGTACACGTCGTAGGGGCCTTTCGCTTCAAAGGCCCTGCACAAAACGACCTACAGCCCCCTCTCCCTTCTGCCGATCAAGAAAACAGTGAGGTTCGCGAGGCAATGAGTGTTGTGGTTGAGTCGAAAAGCGTACAAAGACCCTGGGCCCTGAGTACTCCGCCGCCGTTCCCGGCCATCGCCATGAAGGTGCTGGAACTGCTGGGCAAAGAGGACGTGGATTTCCGCCAGGTGGTGCGGTGGCTGCAAGCCGATCCTGTCTTCTCCGGAGAGATGCTCCGCGTGGCCAATTCGGCGTTATATGGCACTTTCGGACAGGTCCGCAGCGTGCACCATGCCACCATTACCCTGGGTTTCGATTTCGTGAAGGCGCTGGCGGTGACGGTCGGACTGCGCGCGTATGTCAAATCCGCCGTTAAAGAGCCGGTGCTTCGCCGCTGCTGGACCCACAGCCTGGCTTGTGCCACGTTGTCGCAGGAACTCGCCATGGCGTGTTTCGTCAAGAGCGACGAGGCTTACACGGCCGGCCTTCTGCACGACATCGGTCGGATGGGCTTGCTGGCCGCGTACCCGGTGGAATATGCCAACGTCCTGAATGTTGCAGTGGATTACTCACTCGATGTGTTGTACTGCGAACGGGAGGCCTTCGACATCGATCATTGCGAAGCCGGCGCGTGGCTGTCCGATCAATGGAAGCTGCCCGCGGAGCTGAGCGCCATCGCCGCCCACCACCACGAGGATCCGGCCGCCGAAAAAGAAAAGCCGGACCTGATGGCCGTTGTCCGGCTCGGTTGCCGGCTGTCAGACGCTTTAGGTTTCAGCGCCGTCGAGACGCGCGAGGCCCCAGCGGTAGAGCAGATTCTGGAGCACTTGCCCGAATCCGCCAAGCTCCGGTTTCCAAAAGACCTGGACGCGTTGAAAGCCAAGGTGGCAAGTCTCATCCAGGCGCTCGCCTAGGGCGGACCCGCTGCCGCCGTCCAGGCATCCTTAGCAGCGCAAGCTACAGCTCGATCTCTACCACCTCGCCTGCTTTTACCTCAGTCGCTTGGCTTCGCTCACTCCCCGCCACTGAGATCACATACGTGCCGGCCGGCAGACCTCGGAACACAAAACGCCCGTTCACTACTTCCGTGGTAGTGTTTTCCGGATAAATCGCTGCCGGCGCATCTCCCGCGACGCGCCTTGCCTTCGCCGACCTCGCGTGTGTATCGCTGCTGACTACTCCGCTGATCACCCCGCCGCGATCGAGAACAACCTCCAGAGTCTGAGCCGCGGCGCGCGCCGGTATCACAATGTCGTCCCCACGCAGGCTGGCTCCATTCAGGCGAATTCCCACCGTCACGAACGTCTTGAGGTGGTCCCGTTGAAATTCGCGTAACGTGTACCTCTCCTCCGGTACCAGCCCCTGAAATGCAAAACTGCCGTCGTCCAGGCGAGCCGGAGGAACCTGAAACGACATGCTTCCTGTGAATTCTGCGACATCGGGGGTGCTCAGCAGGTCAAATGAGATCCCGTGACCCGGTGGCGGCGGTCCGCCGTCTCGCATCACAAACCGGCCGGCTAACTCGATCCCGGAGCCAACTGCGAAATCGATGGACACCGGTCCATCACCTGTCTCCACACGAAACTGTTTCCCGTATCGATCCGCGGAAGTCGCCTCTGCTGCCGGATTGCGCCACGACGCCAGCGGCGGCGGCAGCTTCATAATAAATGCGCAGTATTCCCCCGGCGGCAGCTTGCGGATCTCCGCGCGCCCATCGGCGCCCGTGCGCAGCGTGTCGTGGTGCTCCCAGTAGGTTTGGCCGCGCTTTCGCACCGCGACTTCCGCTCGCGCAACCGGCAGCCCTTGTTCGGTTCGAACCTGGACGATACCGGCGGCTCTCTCGAGTCCGCCGAAGTGAATATCCACGAATGCGGGATTCTCGCTAAGCGTCACCAGCGACGCCAGGTTCTTGTCCGTGGTTCCCGGGTAGTACCAAAGGTCGCCCACCACCTGGTTCGCCTGTTCGGAAAAGCGCCGCGCGCTGACATAGAACTTGCCCGGCGGAAGATCTGTGACGTGGTAACCGCCGCTCCCGTTCGTGCGCGCAGAAAAACTCTGGCTCGGCCTATCCGGATCCTTGAAGAAGACGTAGCCTCCTGCCAGCGGCCTGCCTTGCTCGTCGTAAACCGTGCCCCGGATTTCGGACCCGGCTAACAGGACAATCTTGATGTCCGCGTTCGGTGTCGATGGTGTGAGAAGGATGGTGGCGCCGAAACCGGGTGTGCGCTTCTCCTTTTCGCCAAATTCCTGCGTCACGTACCCGATCTTCGCCGCCTTCACGCGGTACCGTCCCGGCTGGGCGCCGGAAAACTCAAAGCGCCCGTTGCTGCCGCTCGTCGTGACCGTGGATGGACACCCTCCCATCTCGACGACCAGCGAAACCGTCGCTCCCGGAATCGGAATTTTCTGTAAATCCACCACAGTTCCCGAGATCGTTTGAGCCAAGGCCGAAGCCACTGCAAAAATCCCGAAGAAAGCGATCGCAGCGATCACCGGCTCATTTTCCCATAAGGACAATTTGTCGGAAAAATGGGGACTGGCTTCGCCGTCCCAAGCCGCCTGATGCGCTGAATCGACACTATCCCGCCCAGCCGGCGCGCGAGTTTCCCCGCAATCCACAGCGGAACAGGAACCAGCCGCTGCCCCTGCTTCAGCCGGGAGGGAGTTGGTATGTTCGATTTCTCCGCGATACGAAACGCGAGCGTTTTTGGGGTCGATGCGGCTTCTCAGTTCGTTGAAAAATGGGGACTGGCTTCGCCGTCCCAAGCCGCCTGATGCGCTGAATCGACACTATCCCACCCGCCGGCGCGTGGACGGCGCTGCCTGTCCCCATTTTTCAGAGAAGACAGCTCACGCGGCGCGGTCCAAACTAAGCTACGCTCTGCCGTGGTCACCGCCAGGAAGCTCCGACCGCTCGATGTACACCCGCAACGCCCGGTTGATCAGGTCCTGGTAACTCCCGCCTCCCGCATCATCGACCTGTCGCCGGAACCATTCCAAAACGTCGTCATCGAGGCGAATCGTGACGCGCGACGCGCCCCGCGGCGCCTCAATCACCGCTCCCCGCTTGCCTTGCGAGAAGTCGTATTGCTTCTTCATCCGTTTCTTACCGCTTCCCCAACTCCGAGAATTGACTGACCCGCACCTCGCCGTCTGGGAACACAGCGCGAATTTCAAGCTTCCCTCCCATGGCTTTGACAAAATTCGCGAGCGTGCTTACATACATGTCGGCCTTTCCCTCGATCCTCGATACGGCCGGCTGATTCACACCCAGCGTCCGGGCTAGCTGCTGCTGCGTCAAGTCTCGCGCGGCGCGCAGTTCATCCAGCGCCATCTCCTGAATCAACTCGCGATACTTCGCATCCGCCAGCCGCCGGGCTTTAGGCGTCATCTTCTTCTGTAGTGTCTTGAAATTCTTGGTCCGCAGCATGCCGCTTCTCCCTTTCCTTGAGATCCCGCAAGCATTCGTCGTACAGGCGATCTGCTAACGGCACGTTTGTCTCATACCAGCGGTCGTCGCCGGTTTTGTCCTCGCCGATGAGCACGCTTCTCTCTCGGGACAACCGAATCCCAACCTCCTTGTGAAACAATAAAGCCATGAAGCGACCGTTTGCCGCGACTGTGTGGCGTGAGGGTAACTGGTACGTATCTCAGTGCCTGGAAATCGATATTGCCAGCCAGGGGGCCACGGAAGAAGAAGCTCTCGAGAATCTCAGAGAAGCCCTCGAACTCCACTTTGAACCGCCCCAAGCCACCCGTCCGCCGAAACTGCGCACCGTCGAGGTCGAGGTTGGGGCGGCTTAGGCCGCTGCCTTTCCGCGAAGTCAAGTTGCGAAACCGCGTAGGGGACTGGCTTCACCGTCCCTAATCCAATCCCGCTCCACTATCCGCCCCCCCCGCGTCGTGGACGGTGCTGCCTGTCCCCGCCCTGTCAGCCCCTCAACTCGCCCGCCGCAGTTCTTCCCGTACCACGCGCCGCAGGATGGCCTCCAGTGGTTCCTGCGAGCGCTCGATATACGCCCGCAACGCCTGGTTGATCAAGTTCTGATAACTCCCGCCTCCCGCATCATCCACCTGCTTGCGGAACCAGTCCAAAACATCGTCATCCAGCCGAATGGTGATGCGCGACTTGCCGCGCGGCACCTTGATCACCGCCCCCCGCTTGCCTTTCGAGAAATCGTATTGCTTCTTCATACTGACGCCTTTCCAGCTGCCTTTGGCCTCCCGTGACCGGGTTCCCTCATCACTGCGTTTCCACAGGACTTCCAAGTGGGACTAGCGGTATTGGGCGTCCACACTCCGACCGAGAATCCACTGGACACAGATGCCTTCTACGTCTCGATCATCAATTCGAGGCGAATTAGGCGCCCGAGCGCTGATTTGCTTTGATAGCAACGCCACCTTAGACGCTTTCGGGGGCGATGTCTGTTCCCATTTTAAATAGGCAGCCCGGAAGAACACCAGCGACAGTTTGAATTGTTCGCGCGCTGCCAATAGCTCGCCAACCCACAGGCGGATGTACCCTTGATTTAGGACGTGTTCGCTTTGCAGGCCTTTCTCGATCAGAAGTGCGGACTTTTGATAACAAATAAGTGCATTGTCAACCTGTCCCATAAAGTGCAAACAACGACCGATGTTACCGTAATGAGCACCGTCCCTTTTTTCGTCAAGCTCCTCAGGGTCTACTACCTCGGAAAGACTCCTGCCACCCAGAAATACTGAAAGCGCAAATTCGGGTTGTCCAGCGTCGCGTTCAGCCAAGGCCAGTGAATGCGTGACATCATACTTCGTATCGACTCCCGAGGACTCCTTAAGCTTCTGGCCGATCCTTCCCCATTTGACGGCTGCCGTGAACTCACCACGAATCCAGTTTGAATAACAACGCATGTCGCAGTAATTAATGTATCGCGCATCTTTATCTGGGACTATCATTTCGTACTTGTCGAGTAGGTTGTCGACTTCGGAATACTCGCCTAGGTATGACAAAATCCTCACGTGAACCTTAAATACGATCTCAAACGCTTTGAAGCTACTATGCTGAGCAACCCAGTCCACACTTGACAAAAGGAGACGTACTACTCTGCAAAATTCTCGGGAATAGGCACTCGACAAGAATGCGTCACAAACCTCGGCCAGCGTGAAGAAGGCGTCATCGATTCTCCCGGCTGTAATATCCAGTTCGGCGTTTTGGGTCCAATATTGCAATACCGATAGGGGGGGTCGTTCTTTTAGTTGCGTTCTGTGGCTCCCAATGAACTGTTTATATACATTGATTATTGCGTCTATAAATGAGCGCCGTTCCTGTGGCTTGAAGTTCTGCCGAATGAATTGCCGTACCATGGGATGAAGTTCCAGAAAATCTGGCATTTCAGGCCGACGCTTGACCACAACTAGGTTGAGTGCTCTCAGCGCCCTTAGCGCCTTTATCACTCGGTTGTAATTCAGTTCGTGACGAAGATATTCACCTATCTCCGCCTCAGTTTCTGGCCTCACGGTCTCGGCCATCGCTCGCAACACTGTTTGCTCCCGATCCTTCAGCGTGGTCCAAATTGAATTCAGGGTCTTCGTGGGGAGCGGTCCCCCACCCGACCGGATGTCGCTAACTAGTCGGGCTAGTTCAACACCAGATGCCGGCTTTGCAACCTGGATCGCTAGGAGGTCGAGCCAGAACGCATGCCCTTCGGTCAACTGGTGAGCATCCTCGATGTCGCGGACTTTGGAGGATGCCCCCCGCTCGGAAAACAATCGGACAGTCGGTTCCAGACCTATCCCCTCGAGGTGGCAACTGAGGGCCCGCGGATGACCGTAAGAAACCGAAGGACGGCACGTGAAAACGGCACGTGACGGTGAGTCAGACTGGAGCAGGCCGTCGATTAGAATATCAGGGCTGCCGGTCATTCTCTCGGTTTCAAGATTGACGTAGTGATCGACGTTATCAAAAACGAAAAGAACCGCAAGGTCCCTGATCAATGTGAGAAGTATTTCTACTATGACCTTGGCGTCCTGTTTCGCTAAATCCTCACCTGATGCTTTTCCGCCAGAGAGTTTCTCTATGACCGATGCGAGTTGGTTCTCAAAGCGTTCGCTCTCTTCTTTACAGTCTCGCCAGACATAGAACAAGAAGCCGAGTTTCTCGCTCTGGCAGTCCGCAAAATATCGGGCGGCAAGCGTCGATTTTCCTTGCCCGCCGAGCCCCGTAAGAAACACTACTTTAGCGGTAGAGTGTTTTACCTTTTGCAATTCTTCCTCTCTGCCGACACAAATTTCGACGACAGGCGGCCGGTCCTCGTCATCTCCCTCGATAACCGTTTTTTCCGTCACTCGCGTCTGAAGCTGCTCTTCCAGAGGTCCACTGACGCGGACCGGGTTTGACTGAATAACCCTAGGGAGAGGAACTTCTGGGTCCAGGCTTGTCCACCTGCTATACAGCTTCGGGAAAAAGTCGTGACAATCGATTCCCGCGTAGAGAGTTACGCGACCACGGTCGATCCCCGGTGACAACCGTTGTGAAAGCAACTCTCCGACGTTTGGGCGATCCGAGTAGAACGCCCAGATAATCTCCGGGTATGCCGTGTCGTCACGAACGACGTCCATCATCGCTTCAGTGAATGTGTCGTCCCAGCCACTGTACGCACAGGCGACCACAACCTTGTTCCTGAGCAAGGCGCTCAGTGAAGCTTTCAGCCGCGGACGTGATTGTCCTAGCTGCCGAGTCGTGTGTAGTGTGTCGGATCCGTACCAATAGCCGTGAAGATGAATCACGTGACAACCGTCACCTACGGTCTGCAACAGATTCCCATCAGTATGGAGGATAGTCCTGAAGTGCAGGCCTCCTGCCCGCCGGATAGCAACTTCGATTAGAGGGTCGAAGTTCGTTGTCAGTATAGACCTCCCAAACCGCGCTGGATAGGCTGCCAGGAGCTTCCCTAAGCTTTCGTTACCAGGATTGAGCGCCCAGCCGGAATTATCTAAGTCGAGCGCGCTGCAGTCTTCATCGGTGCTCGCGGGATCTCTAAGATGCGCGTCGAAAGGCGCGAACTCTGGCAGTCGTGCCGCCCAAACTGCATTACGCACGATCTCGTTTGCGGTCTGCTGCCCCCGGCGACCCTGCAAGAAAACAAAAGCAGCCTGGTAGCGCTTCTCTCCAGCGGTTGCCAGCGCTTGATCCAGTGCCAGGAGCTGTGTGGGGTCATCGTCGAATTCTCGCCTGATTAGGTCTATCACCCCGTCAACTCCTGGAACACCGGGCATGCCAGGTCCGACTGGAGAAGACAGTGGGGATCCAACCAAGAATACGACTTCCTGGGACCTCTTCTTCAACCCTTTTGAAAGCCTCTCCAAAAGGGCAACTTCATCGTAAAAATTAAATGCCTCAGACATGGCCGTCAGACCAATGGTGCGACTAACGCGATGGTCGACGTAAACGCATAGCCCGTCACGATAAACCGTTAGCAAGAGGGCCGTAAGTCAATTCAACCAAAGTCTCCACCAGTGCGCGCGGGGCTCAAACCCTCCTCACCGCTCCGCCACCACCCCACTCGTCAGCGGATTCACCAGATGATGCTCCGCGTAGTACCCCGGCCGCACTCGCTCCACAATCTGCGCCGCGGGCCGCTCCAGCACGCTGAAAAACGGTTTCGGGTATAACCCAATCCAGAAGGCCCACACGATGAGCGGTACGAAGACCGCGATCTCGCGCCAGGAAAGATCCTTCAAGAGTTTGTTCTTCTCGCCGATCTCGCCCAGCATGGTCCGCTGGAACAGCCACAGCAGATACGCGGCGCCCAGCGCGATGCCCAGCACGCCCCAGAACGCCCAGTTCAGCGACATCTGATACGCGCCTTGTAGAATCGTGATCTCGCCGATGAAGCCGTTGAGCGGCGGCATGCCCATCGAGCTGAGCGCGGCGATCAGAAACACGATCGTGAACACCGGCATCACGCGGATCAGCCCGCCGTATTCTTTGATCTCGCGCGTGTGGCGGCGCTCGTAGACCACACCCACAATCAGGAACAACATGCCGGTCGAGATGCCGTGATTGATCTGCTGGAGGATCGAACCCTGTATGCCCTCGGGATTCAGCGCAAAAATTCCCAGCGTGCAGAATCCCAGGTGGCTCACCGACGAATACGCCACCAGCTTCTTCCAGTCCTTCTGCATCAGGCAGGCCAGCGCGCCATAAACAATCCCGATAATCGAAAGCACCGCCATTACCGTCACGACCTTCGGGTTCTTCGAGGTGTCGGGCAGCAGGGGCAGCGAGAAGCGCAGGAAACCGTACGTCCCCATCTTCAGCAGAACGCTCGCCAGAATTACCGAGCCCGCCGTAGGCGCTTCGGTGTGCGCATCCGGCAGCCAGGTGTGGAACGGGAACATCGGCACCTTTACGGCGAAGCCCACGAAAAACGCCCAGAAGATCCACCACGCCATCGCCGCGGGCGGGTTGGCCTTCATCAGGTCGAAAATGTCGAACGAATAGACCTGATACTGGCTGTAGTACTGGAAGTAGAGCGCCAGGATGCCCAGCAGCATCAGCACTGAGCCAATCAGCGTGAAGATCATGAACTTGATCGCGGAATACAGCCGCCGCTGGCCGCCCCAGATGGCGATGATGAAGTACATCGGCACCAGCACCGTCTCCCAGAACACGAAAAACAGCAGGAAATCGAGCGCCATGAACACGCCCAGCATGCCCACCTGCAACAGCAGAAAGAACGCGTAGTATTCCTTCAGCCGCTCGGTGATCGCCGTCCAGCTGGAAAGAATCGAAAGAAAACCCAGCAGCGTGGTCAGCATCACCAGCAGCATCGACAGGCCGTCGATCCCCAGATGATACGAAGCGCCGATTGATGGAATCCAGTTGGCGCGCTCCACGAACTGGAAGTCCTTCGTGCGGTCGAATTGAAACACCAGCGGCAGCGAAACCAGAAAGCCGATGAATGACGCCGCGTTGGCCCACAGCTTGACGGCGCGCGTGTTCGAGCCGGGAATGAAGAGCAGGACAATCAGCCCGACCAGGGGCGTGAAAAGAACGATAGAAAGGATGTGATCCATATGTTCCGGCGAGGGACTATCTTACAACAGCCGCAAGTGTGACAGAATCGCAGCATGCGAAAGCTCTCTCGCCGCGCGTGGATTGCGGGCGCGGCCATGGCGGCTCAGGCCGCCAACCAGTCCATCGTGCGTCTGCCGCAAAAGGTGCGGGTCGCCATCATCGGCCTGGAAGGACACATCGGCGAAATCCTCGAACCCCTGGATCGCCTGCCGGATGTCGAGCTGGTGGCGATTCAGGATCGCGACCCGGCGCTCATGCGCGAGGTGTTGGCCTCCAAACACGGTGCGCATGCGCGCCTGTACGGCAAATGGCGCGATCTGCTCGACGGCGAGAAGCTGGACATCGTCGGTATCTGTGGCACCAACGGCGAGCGCGCCGAGATCATCTTCGAATGCGCCAAACGAAAGCTGAACATCGTCGCGGAAAAACCGCTTGCCATCGCCGCGACGGATCTCGATCGCATCAAGAAGGCCGTCGCGGACAGCGGCATTCATCTCACTATGCTCATTGAAATGCGGTTCCAAGCCCCGTACCGCGCCCTGAAGCAGATCGTTGAGTCGGGAGATCTCGGCGAGGTCGCGCAGATCGGCGCCCAGAAATCCTACAAGCTGGGCCAGCGGCCGGACTGGATGCGCCACCGCGCCACTTTCGGGGGAACTATCGCCTACATCGCGGTACACATGGTGGATTTGATGCGGTGGACCACTAGCCGCGAGTTGGTGGAAGTCTTCTCCTATCAGGGTCGGGTGGGCCACCCCGAGTTACAGGACATGGAAAACGTAACTACCAGTCTGTTCAAGCTGGATAACGGGGGTACTGCGGCGCTGCGCATGGACTACCTCCGGCCAGATACCGCATCCACATGGGGCGATGACCGGCTGCGCCTGGCGGGTACGCACGGCGTCGCTGAATTTCAAGAGGCTTCGGGCCTGACCCTGGTGACGGAAAAACGCCCGCCGCGCCAGATTACAGACCTGCCGCCCGGCGGTTCGCTCTTCATCGATTTTCTAAACTCGGTATATTCTGGTCACGCCTCCGGTCTATCTCTAAGAGATATCTATCGCGTAAATGAAATCGTGCTCGCAGCGCGCGATTCCGCGGACCAGCACCGGTTGGTTCAACTCTGAGCGGTCACGCCGTTCCATCATTTGTTTTCTCCCATCCCTTAACGACTTAAACTTTTCGGCATCAGTTACCTGCAAACCGGGCATGTACTCTCAAACCAGAAATGAAGTCGGAACCGATCGTCGTTTTTCCTCCACCCACCGCCTTCTGATTCAGTTGAGACAGCTCGTCAGAGCAAAGTAGTGCGGCGCGTTCAGAAGCGCGCGTTTCTCTTGCAACCAAAATAAAATTGCCATAACCACGGCAAACTTTGGTAAGATCCTCTGGGGGTATTCCGAAGGTTAATACTCCCGGAGGTCCGCCACACCTCCCCTCCAACTTCGCACAACAGGCTGGCATGTATGAGCAAGGCAAGCAGGGCATCCTGCGTGTTTCTCATTCTCGCTAGCGTCGGGCTGGTGCAATGGACCGGTCCTGCCACAAAGAAGGCGCTCAACGGGCCTTCCTCTTCCGCGACCGACGCGAGACGTCTGTACGAATCCGCCTACGCTCTGGCCGCCGAGGGCAAGTATCTGCAAGCCCGGGAGCTGTTCCGCAGGAGCTTTACCCAGTTCAAAGCGTTAGGTGACCTGCCCATGGCCGGCCGCTGCCTGACCTCCGTGGGAGGCACTCAATTTCTGTTATTTCAGTACAGAGCCGCTCTCGACAGCTACATAAGGGCGCGTACGTTCGCGGAGGCCGGCAACGACTGGGCCAACCTGGCAACTTTGAACCTCAATATTTCCTCGCTGCTGCTGCAAATGGGAGATCTGGACGGCGCGGCCCACACCGTTGAACAGGCTCTCGCCGGCTACAACCGAAAGAATTTCCCCGGAGGCAGGACGCGCTGCCTGATCCAGTTGGGTATTATTCGTGCCCGCCAGGGCAAGATGACAGAATCGGCCAGGCTGACTCAGGAAGCAGTCGATGGCGCGTATCAGGAGGGGGACCTGACCACCGTGGCGGAAGCCTGGGATCATCTTGGCGAGGAGTACCTGGCCCGTCGAGACCTAGCCCCCTCCCAGACCGCTCTGACCGAGGCCTTTCGTGTGCGCAAGCTTCACAAGCTGAGCCATCTCACGAACTCATACTTCAACTTAGGCAGGCTGAGGCTGGCTCAGGGGGACCTGCGCTCGGCCACAATTCTGCTGGATGAAGCCGTCAACCGGCAAACTCAACCCGATAGTTGGACCAATCTCTGGAGCCTGTATCATGCGCGAGGGCAGGTGCGCATGGCGGCAGGCGACCCCCAAGCCGCCTTCGCCGATTTCCGGAAGGCACTCGACATGGCGCGCGAATGGAGGTTGGAGGTCCTGCCCGCCGATTTCACCAGAATCAGTTCAGAAGCGGAATTGCAGGAAATCTATTCTTCGTTCATTGAGTCGGCGAACCAGTTGTATCTGGTGTCCGGCGGGCCCTCCGAACTGGTACGCGAATCGTTTCGCGCGGCTGAAGAAAATCGTGCAGCCAGCCTGCATGCACTGCGGCGTGATCCCAATGACTGGCGCGCATCGCTGCCCAGTGAGTATTGGGAAACGCTGGCGCAATTGCACAGCGCTCAGATGTTGCTGCTGCAAAGGGACGATGGTCAGTTGCGGGAGAACGTGCAGCAGCTGCGATCGCGGCTGCTGCTGGCGGAAGCTAACGCGGGCTCGAACGTTGATCTGTCGAGCGATGGATTGCTGGAGCGGGCGCAAAAAAACCTGCCGGCGGACGCAGCGCTGCTCAGTTTCCATTTGGGTGAACGGCAATCGTTCCTTTGGGCGGCCAGCCGCAAGCGATTCCGCTTGTACGCACTGCCGGACAAGTTTCATCTGGCGGCCGGCATTGCCCAGTTCGTGGATGCGGTCCGTTCACGCCAGGATTCCGCCACACGCTTTGGCCAGCAACTCTACCGGGAGCTGTTTGGACAGATCGATGCTTCCTTCCGCGAACAACCCCAATGGATCCTCGCCCTGGATGAACAACTGTTCCGCATCCCCTTTGGCGCACTGGTGGTGGATGCCGCAGGACCGAGACCCGTTTATGTGGCGGAACAGCACTCGCTCCGCATCACCACAGGCGCGGTCATGCTTGCGGCAGATAGACACCGGAGATGGGATGAAGCGTTATCTGGAAGATTCGTAGGAGTCGGAGACGCCATCTACAATACCGCCGACCCGCGCTGGCATGAGACGCCGCCTGAGCCCGTGCCTTCCTTTCCAGGCGTGGCATTCGCAGCCTCAGGGAATTCGCAGCCGCACGGTCCAGCCCTGGCACGGCTTGCGGGCTCCGCGCGGGAGATCGAGTCCTGCGCTCGCGCGTGGGATCCGCAACCCTCGATTTTGCTGGAAGGACCAGAAGCTTCTCCCAAGCGCGTGCGCGAGACGCTCGAAACGCAGCCCTCCATTGTCCACATTGCAGCGCACTTTATCCAGGAGAACGCTCCCCCGCGGCAAAGCTTGATCGCACTGAGCCTGGGCGAAGCAGGCGATGTGCAGATGCTGAGCCCGCTCGAAATCACGCGTTACAGGTTCCACGCCGGGGTGGTCGTGCTGAGCGGATGCAGCTCCGGCCGCGGCGAGGTGCTCCCGGCCTCGGGCCTGATGGGTCTGACCCGGGCGTGGCTGGCCGGAGGCGCGCGTGCCGTGGTAGCCAGCCATTGGCCAACTCCCGATGACAACGGTCCTCTCTTTGTTGCGTTCTACAAACACTTGCACCAGACGCCCGACGCAGGGCCAGCAAGGGCTCTGCAAGGGGCGCAGCGCGATATCTTGCGCGCCGGCGGATGGCGGTCGATTCCGCAGTATTGGGCCACTTACTTTGTTGTAGGAGATCAGTAGGGATACCTATGTCTGGATTTAACGCTGAAACTTTGAGCGCGCCACTTGCAACGACTGTCACGCCCACCGATCCGTCGGGATCGAGCCCATTGACCGCCGAGACCCATTGGGTCGATCTGGTGAAGAAAATCAAGGCGGAAGACCCATCCGGAATGGAGGAACTGTATCGCGTCTTCTCCAGGGGCGTCCGCTTCTACCTGTGCCGGCAACTTGGTCCGCAAGACCTGGAAGATAAAGTCCATGATACGTTTCTGATCGTGGTGCAGGCGGTGCGCCGGGGTGAACTTCGCGAGCCCGAGCGGTTGATGGGCTTCGTGCGGACGGTGGTGAGGAGGCAAGTGGCCGCTCACATCGATCAGGCCGTGCATACCCGGCGCCAGCAGGTGGGGCTCGACACAGGAACCACCGTTGTGGACCTCAATCGGGATCCGGAAGAAACCGCTATCCAGCAGGAACATGAGCAGATTGCCAAGCGGGTTCTGCACAGCATTTCGAAGCGCGATCGTGAGATTTTGACGCGCTTCTATTTGTTAGAAGAGTCTCAAGACCAGATCTGTGCGCAGATGCGCTTAACGGAAACACAGTTTCGGCTGCTGAAGTCGCGAGCCAAGGCCCGGTTTGGGGAGCTGGGCAAGCGGCGGCTTGAGCGCCGGTCGGTGCATTTTTCCTGAGAAAAGTTTATAAACTTGAGGACTACCGGAATGTGGGGGTCGGTCCCACATTCGGGAGTGGTGCTGTCATGCAACTACGCAGGGGTGAGCACATCAGCCATGAGGCGCTGGAACAATACGCCACGCACATGGTGCAAGAGCCGGCGTTAGCCGAAATCGAGGAGCACCTGTTAGTGTGCTCCCAGTGCCAGCAGGAACTTGAAGAGATTGACACGTACGTCAGCGCGATGCGCCGCGCGGCCAAAGGGCTGCAGCAGGAAGACGAATCGCGGAAACGCTTTTGGACGCGGGTTTCCCGCGCGCTGACCTTTCGCAGATTGGGGTGGGCGATGGCCCTGACGGCGCTCGCGCTGGGGGCCGTGGCGCTGCGCATCGCCACCAATAAGCCGGAGCGGGCATTGGAGCCGTTCGCCCTGGTGCTCGAGACCAGCCGCGGATCAGAAATGCAGCACGCGCCCGCGGGCAGAAGGCTGGCGCTCGGTCTGGACGCGACGGGCCTACCGGTGTTTTCCCGCTATTTCGTGAAACTAGTGGATGAATCGGGGCGGCTGCGACTGGAGTCGCAGGCGACTGCAGACCGGTCGATCGTCCACACCGCGGTGCCGGACGGGCTCCGTCGCGGCATCTACTTCCTGCGCCTCTACTCGCCTACGAAGGAGCTGTTACGCGAGTACGGGCTGCAGATCGACTAAAACACGCGCCGCTTCAAGCGTTCGACGGTGAATTTTGCCGTATCGGCCACAGCCATCACGGCCATGACGCCCGCCTGCACGGGGTCGGTGACCACCAGGTCGGCGGCTTCGGGGACGCTGCCGGCCATGTTCAGGCTGATCACCAACAGGCCCGACTGGCGCACCTCGCGGACGGCCTGCTCGATCTCGCCACCCATCAAGGAGCCGGCTAAGACCAGCGCCTTGGCACGAGGCAATCGCGCCACCGCGCGCACGGCGTCGGCCAGCGTCTGTTCGCCCACCAGCGGAATGGTATCCACCGAAATGTGCTCGCCGCGGATATTGTGGCGGTCGGCTTCGGAGATGGCGCCGATGGCCACCTGCCCCACCTGCGCACCACCGCCGACGATGATGATGCGCTTCCCATAGATCCGCTGAAAGCTGTTCACCGTCTCGACGCTCTTGACGATAGGGAGGGCGCGCAAGTCGCTCTCCAGCGCGGCCACGGGCGATGGCAGCGCAATTTCGAAATAGATGCGGGAATCGTGGTGGTTATTTTCGAGGATCTCGACGGACACGATATCGCCCTGATGCTGGACGATGACCCCGGTGAGGCGGTGCAGAATGCCGAGGCCGGCCTCGGCGTGGACCAGCAATCCGATGATCTCGGGCGTCATCCGTGGACCCCCACCGACATCAGGCTTTCCAGGGCGCGGAGGTTCTTCGGCTGACCCATGACAATCAAATGATCGCCGGTCGCAATGACGGTATCGGCCGGCGGGTTGAACAGCATGCGGCCGTCGTTTTTTCGAATGGCGAGCACGATCACGCCCAGCTCGCGCCGGATGCGCATCTGCTCGAGCGAGTGCGACGCGAATTCACTCGACTCGGGCACGCGCACCTGCTCGATGTCGACATCCAGTCCCATGCTCCGCGTGGCCACGTCGAAGAAGTGGAACACGTGCGGCCGCAAAACCGCCTGCGCCAGCCGGTATCCGGCGGTCGTGTAAGGCGCGAAAACGGCATCGGCGCCGGCGTGCCGCAGTTTCTCTTCGGCCTCTTCTTCACCAGCGCGGGTGGCCACGTAGAGCTGGCGGTTCAGGTTCTTGGCGGACAGAATCACGAACAGGTTGTCGGCGTCGGTGGCCAGCGCGGCGATGAGGCCGCGAGCGCGCTCTATGCCCACCGAGCGCAGCGTCTCATCGCGCGTGGCATCGGCGACAACCGCCAGCATGCCCGCCATCATGGCTTTCTCCACGCGATCCGCGTTGACATCGACGATCACGAACGGGACGCCGGAGCGATGCAACTCGCCCGCCGCGTTCCGGCCCACGCGCCCGTAGCCGCAAATAATGAAATGTTGATCGAGCTTCTGGATCATGCGCCTGGTCCGCCGCTTTCCAAAGTATTCTCCCAGTTCCAACTCGATGAGGCTCTGCGTCATGGCGCCGATGGCGAAGAACATGATGGTGACGCCGAAGAAAATCAGGAACGAATTGAAGATCCGGCCGGCATGGCTGAGCGTATGGATCTCGGCGTAGCCGACCGTAGTGATGGTGATCAGGGTCATGTAGAAGGCGTCGAACATCGGATAGCCTTCGATGACGGTGAACCCGACCGTACCCATCACGAACGTCAGCACGATACCGGTAGCGAGGTACGCGAGGCGGCGTAGCAGAGGCTTCATCGGTGTGGTTCTAACTAGCGTAGGACAGGCGTTGCCGGGTGTCCATTCCGGTTACCCTCCCGGATACCGGCATTGGGATCCCGGCCGGCAGCGAAATATCCGTCGAGAGGCAGGTGCGTCTTCTAGAGACCGAACGCCGTGGTTGAAGTAAACGGTCCCGCAGGATTAAAGCGAAGACCCAGGCCCGCAATGGAACAGAAGCTCACGCAGGTGATCTGGACCGTGCCCCTCTGCCCGAATGACGCCGGGAGGGTCTGATTCAGCAGCACAGCGATATGCCCCAGCGGCTTCAACGTCGTTACGGTAACCGGGGCTCCGATCTCCGCTCCCGTTGCGTCGTGGAAGGTGGCGACGATGGTTGCCGGGTTCAAATTGTCCGTGTTGGCAACGGCGACGCCGGTGAAGTAACCGTTCGAGTTGTCGAATGCAACGGTGAAAGCTCGGGATGCGAGGTCGATTTGCACTGCCGCCTCAGAGTCCTGCTGGCCGGCGACATGACTCTTGAAGATGGCTTGCGCGCCCACTTTCTGGCTGGAGGTCAGGCGCGCCCAGCCCTGACGCACACTCCCTCCGCCGGTGGTCTGCAACACAGCCGAGCCGTTGACTGCAAGCGCGCCGGTGACAACACTGGCGGTGCCGGAGCCGACGATGCCGAGGGAAAGCGGCGTTCCGTCATCCGCGTAGAAATTCAGCGTGTAGGATGCCGTTGAGGTATCCAGATTCACCAGGGAGAAGGTTGTCGTCCACTGGCCCCCGTCCGCAATATGAACCAGCGTGTTAGAGCCGGTGACGTTGACGGCCGCAAGCGGCGCCGCAAGCACCAGGAAAGCCAGCAGGATGCGTCTTTTCATCGATATCCTCCAAGTGGTTGTATCACCGAAAGCGGTGTGCGTTCTTAGAATGTAAGAATCGTAGCGCGTTCGATGGCGGAAAACAATGAAAGGGCGCGGCGTAAGTTGCGGGACGTGCATCCTTTTCAGGGAACCTCCGCGCGCCGCGACGTGATCCGAATGAAGTTGGTGTGGATCGGCGTTGCGCTGGGCCTCGCGGGCGCATACGGGATCACCCGCCGGCTCGGATCCCTGCTTGATGGCGTCAAATCGAGCGGCCCCGCCACGTTCGCCGTTGTCGCCGTCGTTGTGGTGCGGGTCGCCGCCGTGGCTACGTTCGTGCCGGCACAACGTGCCTCGGCGATTGCGCCGTCGGATGCGTTGCGGCACCAGTAAGCCCCTCGCTTGGAAGACAAGGGATAATGGTCTTCATGCGCCGTGCAATCGCGGTTCTGATGGCCACCCTGCTTGCGGCCACGTTGGCCTTGGCTGCGGATGCGCCTCGCCGTTTGCGCGTCGCCGGTGCGCAGTTGCCGGTGACTGAAAATGTGAGCACCAACCTGGCGGCGCTGGAGAGAGCCGTGCAATACGCCGTCGCGCAGAAAGCGGATGTGCTGCTTACGCCGGAAGGATCGCTGAGCGGCTATTTCACCGAATTCGACGCGGCCAGAACCGCCGGCGCGCTGGAACGCATCACCACGGCCGCGCGCAAGGCGGGTGTGGCACTGGCGTTGGGAACCTGCTTCGAAGAGCCCACAGACGGGCGCCGGTATGACGAACTCCGCTTCTATGACAGGCAGGGGCGTTATCTCGGCTTCCACGCCAAGATCCTGCTCTGCCGCCACATCCCCGAGCCGGAATCCAAGGGTGAAATCGACTACTTTGGGACGCGGCCCCTGCGGACCTTTGAGCTGGAGGGCATCACCATCGGCGGCCTTATCTGCAACGACATGTGGGCAAACCCCGAATGGACGCCGCAGGCCGATCCACACCTGAGCCAGCAACTGGCCGGCAAAGGCGCGCGCGTCATCTTCCATTCCGTGAACAGCGGACTGGCGCAGAGCGACGCCATGCTGGAGTTAAACCGCCCCTACCACGAGTCGAATCTCCGGATTCGTGCGCGCGCCGGCAAGCTCTGGATCGTGGTGGTGGATGCGGCCGATCCCAAAGGAAAGCTGGCGAATCAGGCTCCCTCGGGGGTCGTCGACCCGTCCGGCAACTGGGCGGTGCGAGTGGACGACAAAGGGGAGCAGTTTTTCGCGTACACCATCGAGCTCAACTAGGAGCCGTCATGAAAGCCCGGACACCACCGGTTGAATTCCCGCAATCCGATGCGCGCTAGTCGATCGTAGCGATCGGAAGCGATGTCAACGTGCCGCCCGGGTTGGCGCGGAGACCTAGTCCGGTAAGCCCCACAGTGCCATTGGCTGGCGTACCCGTGGTTCCGTAGTAGACCCTGACCGTGCCTTGCTTGCCCGCGAGTTGAGAGCCGTAGCGGCTGCTGAACAAGAACGCCTCGTGCTGATGCGGGCCCAGCGTGTGGG
Organism: Terriglobia bacterium; assembly: GCA_020073305.1. Classification (GTDB taxonomy): domain Bacteria; phylum Acidobacteriota; class Terriglobia; order Bryobacterales; family Bryobacteraceae; genus QHXW01. The sequence goes on along the minus strand of JAIQFK010000022.1, from coordinate 20,366 downwards.
TCGAATCGCTATAGATGAAGTTGCCGTTCGTATCGTAGAAGAACAAATTCTCGATCACAGTGTCGTAAGGGCTCACGTTGGCGAGCGCAAATCCGGTGCTAAAGCCAGTAGTTTCGTCGAACGCCATGGCGAAACCGGCGGTTGCGGGGATGCCTGCGACGGTTGCTTCCGATTCCGGAACGTTCGGGACCTGCCGGCGGAAAGCGGCGATGACGCCAAGCCTCTGGACATTCTCCGCCAGCGCCCATCCAGTTACGGACGGCCCCGTTCCCGGCGTGGACAGAAATTGTGTGCTGTGCCCTGGTACCAGTACAACGTAGGACGAACTCGGGTTGGCCCCGTTCAGCGAAAGTGGGAGCAGAGCTCCGTTATCTCCCCAGAACGTCACGCGGCACGTGACCGGCGCTCCGGTCGGGTTGGTGATGATGAGTTCCGTCACATAACCACCGCCGTCGGCGATTTGGGGAAGAATGGCGGTCTCGTCAGTCTGCTGGCTGGTCGAAACGGTACCATTGACGGCCGTGGAGCGCAGCGAGGTGCTGGCGCCGCAGCTCACGGATGTGCAGGTCCCCTCCGCCGCGTTCAGAATCGTGATGGTTCCCCCTGCGTTGGTCAGCGCGGCTGGAAAAGTCAGCGCAAGCGAGGCCGTGGTGCCGCTGACTATGGGCGAAGCCGAAACCAGGGTGAGGGAAGTATTCGAACTCGAGGCCGGGATGTTGAAAACGTACCCCGCGCCTGGCCCGGCTTTTCCGACGGTAGTCGTGACCGAGATGGAGGAATACGTTCCTGTGGTGGCGTCGAAGACAAACGAACCGAAAATCCGGGCGCCATCGGAAAGCACGGCGTCGTGAATATACCACCGCCTTGGCGCGGCGTTCGAGATGGCCGACGCCGTGCCGCCGGTAATTGGCCGCTGCGAGGTCACGGAACTGCAAGCCGGGTTGGCGCAAAACGATTCCTGCGCCGCCGACCCGGTGATCGACACGGTTCCTCCCGCCGCCGTCAACGCGGCCGAGAAAGTGAGCGTCAGGGCCATGGTTGTCGTGGCAAAAACAGGCACGGTGGAAACACCGATCAAAGTGCTCGCCGTGGAAAGACCAGGGGCTGCAGAATAGTAATAGCTCCCTTGCAGCACGCTTCCCGGCGTGGTTGTGATGTTGATGTTGGTATATTCTCCGGTGCCTGCGTCGTAGTCGAAACCGCCGAACACGCTGCCGCCGTCGCTAAACGTCACACCATTGAGTTGCCAGTGCAAAGTAGCAGCGTGCGCGCCGCAGAGCATGAAGGAGAAGAGCAAACCGAGCTGCAGGAACTTGGTTATGCTGAAGCGCCACACCGGCTTTTGATCGGCATCCAGATTGCACATAGTCTTTTTCAAACCTCCATCAAGGATCGGCGTTTTGGTTTCCTGGCCGCCAGAGATTATACATCAACGCTACCGTTGGAGCCGATTTATTGCACATCATTCGGTCTTCCCGGTTTTCCAGTTATGATCGTGAGGGAGGCCGGACATTCGCCAATATCTCAATCAGCGCTTTCTTACCGCATTCGGCGTGGGACTGGTGGTGATCGCCATCGCGGTGGCGTGGATTCTCTACATGCAGCGCGGGTCTCACATTGAACCAACCGGCAAGATCCTCAAAGTGCGCACGCTGGCGGCGGATGAAAACGCCTCGATCGCGGTGATCGACTTTCGCGTGGAGAATGCATCCAACTTCGGGATCATCGTGCGCGAGGTGACGGTGACGCTCGAAGAGCCGAATGGCAAGACCGACGAGGGATCCGCGGTTTCGGAGGTGGACGCGCAGAGGCTCTTTCAGTACTACCCGATCCTGGGCCAAAAATTTAACGACACGCTCAAGCTCCGCGACCGCATCAAAGCGCATGAAACCATGGACCGCATGATCGCGGTGCGATTTGAAATCCCGCAGGCGCAGGTGGACGCGCGCAAGAACCTCAGGCTGCGCGTGGAGGACGTCGACGGCCCGTTTGGCGAACTCGTCGAAAGGAAATGAATGACGCGGCGTGAAGTGCTGGCCGGCGCTGTGGCGGCCGCGGGGACCGCGTGTAGATCGATGGGACGCGAAATTATGGACATGCCGGCGCCGGCGGCCGACGCGCGCCTGCACTACGGGTCCGATGCTTTGCAGTTCGGCGATCTGCGCTTGCCGCCGGGACCGGGACCGCATCCGGTGGCCATCGTCATGCACGGCGGTTTCTGGCGCGCGAGGTATAACCTCGATCACATCGGACATTTGTGCGCGGCGCTCACAGGGGCAGGCATTGCGACGTGGAGCCTGGAATACCGGCGGGTGGGCAATCCTGGCGGAGGGTGGCCGGGCACGTTGCTCGACGCCGCGCTGGGCGCGGACTATGTGCGCGAACTGGCGGGGAAACACCATCTGGATCTGGCCAAGGTGATCTCCATCGGACATTCGGCCGGCGGGCATCTGGCGCTTTGGCTGGCGGCACGGCGGAAGATTCCGCAAGGCGACGCCCTGGCGGGCGCCAATCCGCTGGCGCTTCACGGTGCGGTGTCGCTTGCCGGAGTGGTGGATCTGCGGCGCGGCTGGGATCTGCGGCTGGGCGATGGCGCAGTGGCCGAACTGATGGGCGGACCGCCGGAGAAATTAGCCGGCCGCTATCATACGGCGTCACCCATCGAGCTGGTGCCGCTGGGGATCAAAGTGCGCCTTCTGCACGGCACCGAGGACTCGGTGGTTCCCATCGAGATCAGCAACAACTATCAAAAGGCCGCGAGCCGGGCCGGAGACGATGCGTTGATGTGGGTGCTGGGGGGCGCCGATCACTTTGCCGTCATTGACCCGCGCTCGGAGCATTGGGGAAAGGTGGAAGCGACGGTGCGGGCGCTGCTGGCCTGAGCGGGAGTCCGCCCTGCGGTTATACCTCAACGGGCAGCTTTAGCTTCGAAGCAATGGCGCGGATGCGATCGAGCGATTTCTGATAGTCGCGCTCCAACGTTTTGCTCATGCCCAGGTCGAGTCCCAGGTAGCCTGCGTACTTTTGGGTCTTGAGCACGCGAAAAAATTCCACCCAGTCGATGGAGCCGTCGCCGATGGGGAGATGGTCGGTGTTGACGGGATCGTTATCGGAGATGTGAATGTTCGCGAACTTTCCCGCGAGTTTCGCCAGAGCGAGCGCGACGTTTTCGCGTTGTGCGGAAAAGTGGCCGGTATCGAAATTTGCCTGGAAATTGGGACGGCCGACGTGCTCGATGAGGCGCAGCAGGGAATCCACCGAGCAGATCACCTCACCCACGCGAGGCTCCATGATGACGGTCTTGCCGTAGCCGGCGGCGATCGCGGCGCATTCGCGGCACGAGGAGACCAAAGCGTCCCACACACGCTGCCATGCAAAATCCGCCGGAATGCGCACGCGCGTCTGGTTGGCGAACTTGTACCCGCTCTTGCTGCCCAACTGATAAGGCCGGGCGCTGATGTAGCGAACGGGTGGCGCGTAACTTGCCAGGTGCAGAGTTTCCGAGCCGAAGAAGGCGCCCAGTTCCGCGCCCATGCGGAACCGGTCGAGAGCCTGACTGCGCCTGGCGGGATCGAGCGACACCAGAGCCGGGTCGACGACGCAGAAATTGTGAACGTGCAATCCGCAGTCCGCCAGGGCCGCGGCCACCGGCTTGCGGTGTGCGTACATGGAGCGTAGATGCGCCGAGCCGAGCCCTTCCATTTCGAGGTAACGGAACCCCAGTTTCCGGATCTTGGGCAGTGCCCGAAGCACGTCGCGCACGGTGTGCGGATAGCCGTACTGAAAGATCACGTAAAGGTAAGTGATGCTGATGCGCATAGGACTCGGCCGAGAGAAGCCTCATTCTGCACGAACGAGAGCGAGTGCGCAACTGGGATGTAGGCAGTCCTATGCCGGCTTGGCGAACGTGATGCGCAGGCGCCAGCTCTTGATGCGGACCAGGTTGCCGAACGTGAGCCGCATCGGCTCGTGGGAGTGCGGTCCGGCGGCGGAATCGGCCGCGTCGCTGTCTGCCATGGCGTTGGCGAACTGCGGCTCGACACCGGGCTGCGGCGCACCCGCAGGGGACATTGCGGGAACGGAGCGGGCCGAAGCGAGTTCCAGACTGCGCGGCATCATTGGCGAGGCAGAGCTGACCGGAACCAAAACCGGGCGGTCGTGGGACGCGGAACTCAGCACCATGACGGGAACAATTTCGGGAGCCATGGCGAGGGCTGAGCCTAAATCAATGCCATCAGGCGGCGGGTCGGTGTACAGTTCTCCCCAGTACGGTTCCGACGGGCTGGCCGGTTCCTGTGCGTCTTCACTCCCGATCGTGTCTCCAGCCGGCGTGAATGCCGGGATCATCGTTTCCTGCGACAGCGTGATTTCACCGGCCGCAACAGGCGAGCTGGCAAGCTCCTGGCAGAAGAGTGTGCATTCGGCAAACTCTTCACAGGGTGGCAGGACGACTGCTTCGGCGGATGCGGACAACGACGGCAGGGAAAACGGAACCGGCGCCGGAGCCAGGGGCTCCGCGTAGTTCCAGTGGGCCCGGAAGCCGGAAGCCACTCCGCTTTCGATTGTCGCGCTGCCAGTTTCAAGCGACGGACATGGAGTTTGCAATTCCGCCGTCAAGCCCGAGGCTGAAACGCCGAGCGGTGATAGCGCAGGTTCGAGAGCAGCCACCTCGTGGTCCAGGGGCGCGGTAAGATCGGCCGGCCGCTCCTCACTTTCAAGCGCCGCGCTCCAGGCGATTTCGCCGCTTGGGATTTCGATTTCGTGGCGAACAGACAGCGCTTCAGGCTGCCAGCCGTGCTGTGAAGCTTCAGCGGCGCATGGGGGAATCGTTACCCGCAGGAAGTCCGCTATCTTGGGGCGTTCCTCGACGGCGGGGGACTTGGCCTGAGACGGCGCGGGTTTTTCGAGAACACCAAAAAGGGTGAGCGCCTTGCGAACCGGCGAGAAATACTTCTCCCTATGTTCGCGACAGCAGAAGTCTTCGTCGAAAAAGCCGCGGAAGGGCTTTAGTTCCGTCTCACAGTAAAGACACAGCACGAGTTCGGTCTCAGCTCCAGATGCCGTCTCAATTATAACGTGAAAATTGCCGGTAATTATAAGAAAACACCGGGGAATTTGTTGTTAAACCCCCGTTTAATTGCGATGGAAAACAAGCCGGGACTAACCGAGGGTAACCGATTAAGACTTTCGATATAGGAATCCGAGCCAACCCATTGCAATCGGCGCGTCACACGTCCAGGCCGAGCGAGCGCATGAGTTGCAAAGCGTTGCTTCTGCGGACCACACCCGGACGCAGACGGTAGTCGAACAGAAGCTTCCCGTCCTCGAGGCGATCCTCGAAATGGCAGTTGATTGCCTGCGGGCCGAGCCCCTCGGCGATCTCCGCGAGCGCGAGGTCGTGTGTGGTGAGGAGGCCGATGGCTCCGCGCGCCACAAGTCCGCGGACGGTGGCTTCCGCGCCGAGCCGCCGGTCGTGCGAGTTGGTGCCCTGCAAAAACTCGTCCAGAAGAAAGAGGACGGGCGCGGACGCGGTGGTGAGATCGACGATCTGCTTGAGGCGCGTGATCTCTGTGTAAAAGCGCGAGGTGCCTTCCTGAAGCGAGTCCAAAATGCGGATCGACGCCCCCACGGCCAAGGGAGAGACGCGGAGACGCGTGGCGCGGACGGGTGCGCCGCATTGCGCGAGAACTGTGTTGATGCCGATGGTCCTCAGCAGCGTGCTTTTCCCCGACATGTTGGAGCCGCTGATGACGAGGAGGCGCAACTCGCCACCGATGGCGACGTCGTTCCGTACCGCGCGGTCTTCAGGCAGCAGCGGGTGTGCCAGCGCCGTTCCCTCAAAGCAAGGGCCGGTTTCGGCAAGGTCCGGGAAGGGATCCGCGGGATGCTCATAGGCGTACCCCGCCAGCGCGGAGAGGGCTTCCATCTCGCCGACCGCAGCCAGCCAGCGGCGAATCGCCGGTCCGGAGCGCTTGCGCCAGGACTCGACCGACAGCGCCCACTGCAGCGTCCAGAGCACGACCGGGTCAATGAGGCGGACGAAAACGTGCTCGCGCGACTCCAGCATGGCAATGAGGCGGCGCAGCCGGGTGATTCGGAATGACGGCGGGCGGCCTTCGATGTCAAGCATCGACCGCAGCTCCGTCAACCGGGGCGCGGTGAACTGCTCCCGTTCGAGCCGGGCGAGAATTTCGGAAAGCAAGCCAAGATCGCGCGCGGCGTCGCTTGCGGCTGCGGCAATGTGTTCGGCACGCTTGTGAAACCGCAGGAAGAAGAAGCCATTGATGAGCACCACGGCGAGCGCGAGATCCCGCATTCCCCAAACAGGCCACGCGATCAGGCTGCATACCGCGGCAACCGAGAGCACGGTCGCCGCAATCCGGACCGGCCGGCCCCCAAGTGCGGCTGCGTGTTCGCCCCACGCCGCCAGGGCGTCGGTGTGTACGGTGGCGCGCACTTCTTCTCCAAATACGGCGAGGTCCTCACGCAGATCCAGGCGGGAACGCAACTCCCTGATGGCGGCATGACGCGCGCGGATTACATCGCTCGAGGCGGGTGCGCGCAGCCAGTCCGCGAGGATCTGCTCGCCTTCCCGGGTTCGCGCGGTGGACAGCAGTTCGAACAGCGAGCCCGTTCCGAACAGATCGAGATCTTCGGAATAGGGGTGCAGCCTGTCGCGAAACCGCTCGCCGGTTTCTCCGTGACCGGCCCAGTGGTTCTCAAGGCGGGCCAGGGCGCTCTCGTAGAACGCGGACGCGCGCCGAGCCCGGTTCCGCGCCTGAAAGACCCGCTCGTGAATGACGACAAGCCCGACGAAGAGAACAACGGGCAGCAAAAGCCACAACGGCGACAATGCGCCGGGCCCGAAAGCCAGGTAAGCCAGGATGGCGGCGGTCACGGCGACCAGGAGCCGGCAAGTGCCAAGCGTTCTGTGCCGGCGCTCCAGGTGCTGTTCGACAACGCGCCTCGCCTCGAGCCGGCGAAGGTACTCCGCGCGCGGCGAATCCTCATGCGATGAAACCATGCGACTGCATCAGTCTATACCAGCCGTAATGTTGAGAGGCTTGTTATGCGCCTCAGACTCTGTCCGCAGAAGGTTGTTATCCAGTCGTTCCCCATGTCAACTACGTCGGATAGTTAACGAAAGTCTTAATTGACGGCTCTGAGCGCCAATGGCACACTCATCCGTACGGCATCAAGACTTTCGTCCCAATCTGAGGAGGGTACGTGCGGAAGATTCTGTTCCTGGCAGTCTGCCAGATGGCCACCGGGCTGTTTGCCCAAACGAACGACAATGTGTTTAACGCCACGACCGACGACGGGAAGGCAGCCCATGTGGTGCCAAGCACCGATGTTCTCGAACGCCACTTCGGCAGGAAAGCTTCCTTAGCCAAGCCATCCAGCACAGCGACGGTTTATCCGCCGAGTTACGGGACGGGGAATTTGATCAGCCACGGCGGACCGGAAATTTCGAATGCAGGGTTCCAGGCGATCTACTGGAATTCCTCGGTGGCCACTTCCAGCTCGACGTCGAACGGTTATGCGACGATCCAGAACCAGGTGGACGCGTTCATCACCTCCTTCGCTGACAACCAGAACTGGGACAATTCCGCGACTGACGACTACACAATCATCCAGCAGTACGGGACGGGTTCGCCCATCGCGCCAACTCTGACTCTGAACCCCGTGAATTCCGGCCAAGCCTTCATTGACAGCCAGATTGCTCCAAGCACCATCACGGACAGCCAGATTCAGACCTATCTCGCAGGCTTGTTCAGTTCCGGGAAGCTGCCGGTCAACAGCAATACCATTTATGGCGTTATCTTTCCGGCCGGCACATCGGTTCAACTCTCCAGCAACCAGGCTTCCTGCACGTATTTCTGCGCTTACCACAGCGGCTTCTATTACCAGGGCACGACACCGATCATTTACGCGGTTTTCCCCTACCCAAACTGCGGTGGCTGCAATCCGTACGGTTACCCCGCGGCGGACATGCTCACCATGTTCATTGGCCACGAGACCCGCGAGGCGGTGACTGATGCGTACGGCGCCTGGTACGATTCCAGCGGCTACGAGGCCGATGATAAGTGCGCGTGGAGCAATCTCTACCGGACGGCGAATGGGAACTTCTTCGTCCAGCCCGAATATTCCAACGGCGGAACGGTCACCGCGTCCGGCTTCACGGCGACTTATCCGGGGCCGGGCTGCGTAGTTCCGAGCGCCTCGTGCACGGCTCCGCCGGCGCCCAACGGGCTGACCGCGACGCCTGGCAACGGACAAGTTTCGTTGCACTGGACCGCGGTTTCAGGAGCGGGCAGCTACAACGTGAAGCGGGGTACTTTCTCCGGCGGCGAAAGCCAGCTCGCATCAGCGACGACGAACAGCTACACCGATACAACCGCGATGAACGGAACCAGGTACTACTACGTCGTTACGGCCCTCGCTAGTTGCGGAACCCATCCCGAGAGCGGCAATTCGAACGAGGCAAGCGCCACGCCCGGCGCGGGAGGAGACTTTACCGTTTCAGCTTCCCCGGGTTCGCAGACAGTGGCACAAGGAGGCCAAACCACTTATACCGTGACGATCGGCGCACTGAACGGCTTTAGCGGCGCGGTCTCACTCAGCGCGACCGGATTGCCGTCAGGCGTGTCAGCCACCTTCAACCCCGCCTCGATCACCGGGTCCGGCAGCTCGACCTTGACCCTGACAGCTTCCTCTACCGCGGCAACTGGCACTGTCACTTTATTAATCACCGGCGCCAGCGGTTCCTTGAGCCACACCGCGTCAGCCACGCTGACGGTAACGGCGATTGGCCCCGCGCCTGACTTCACGATCTCCGCAGCACCGGCGAGCCAGTCGGTCACGCGCGGCAACAGCACCACCTACACCGTGACTGTCACGCCGCTGAACAGCTTTACGGGAACCGTAAGCCTGAGCGCCTCCAGTGTGCCGAGCAGAACCCGTGCGAGCTTCAACCCGAGTTCGATAACCGCCTCCGGCACTTCAACCTTGACAGTCTCCACCGGTACGAGAGCGGCCCGCGGAACCTATAAGCTGAACATCAGGGGCGCCAGTGGGAGCCTGAACCGCGCGACGACGGTGACGCTGATCATTCAGTAAGGCGAAGGAAGAATCGCTGGCGGCGAACAACCAAGAGGATAGCGCCCGCGCAGATCGCTACGGCGCTACCCTCCCATTTCATTGGCCGCTCACTGGCCTACGTACTTCTCCACCCAGTCCAGGTTGCGCTGCATGATGTCGAGCAAGAACTTCGGCTCCCGCGGTCCATGCGGTGTGCGCGGATACACCACCATCTTGCTGATTACCCCCTGGCGCTTGAGCGCGTTGTACAGCTCATAGCCCTGCGAGGTGGGTACCCGCACGTCGGCCTCACCGTGCAGGACGAGCGTGGGCGTCGTGACTCCCTTCACGAACGACATGGGCGAGTGCTTCTGGTATCCATCGAAAGCGTCCCAAGGTTCATGCGAAAAATAGTCGGGCAGAAATCCGGGGATGTCGGAGGTGCCGGTGAAACTCCAGAGATTGGTGACGCCCGCGCCGACCGAAGCCGCTTTGAAGCGATGCGTGTGGGTGATCACCCAACTGGTCATGAAGCCGCCGTAACTCCAGCCCATGACCGCCAAGCGGTTGGGATCGGCCACGCCCATGGAGACGGCGTGATCGACGCCGGCCATCAGGTCTTCAAAATCTTTGCCGCCCCAGTCGTTCATATTGGCGAACCGGAAAGTTCGCCCGTAGCCGCCTGAGCCGCGCGGGTTGGCGCGCAGCACGGCATAGCCGCGCGCTGCAAAACTCGCATAGGGATACACGCCGTAGCGGCCCAGGAACGTATCCTGGAAGACCCCAGCAGGTCCTCCGTGGATCACCAGCACGAGCGGAACCTTCTTCCCGGAATGGTATCCGACCGGGTAAGTCAGCAGGCCTTCAATTTCCAAATCATCGGCAGACTTCCAGGTGACGCGCTTGGTCTCACCGAGCGGAAGCTTGGGCAGGTCCAGGTTGGCTGCGCTGACGCACCGCGGTGCGCTGCTGCCGATCTTCAGCACGTACGCTTCGGGAGCTTCATCCCAGTTTTCAGCCGCAAAACCGATCGCGGTGCCCGTGGCGTTGACGTGGCCTGCCTGCAGCGTGCCACGATCGGGCCGATACACGGGCTCGGCGGGACCGTCCACGGGCATGGCGTAGAGCACTCCCGCGGTGCCTTTCGGTTCGCTGAAAAGCACCCGTGATGAATCCGGCGTCCATCCCAGCAGAGTGCCAGTCCGCTCATCGTAGGTTGGCGGCAGTTCGCGCGCCGCCCCGCCTTGCCGTGGCAGCAACACGATTCGCTCGGCTCCCGCCCACCGCGGCGGATCGGTAGTCCGCACAAACGCCAGGTAGCGGCCATCGGGCGAATAACGCGGGCTGGATTCGGCGGCGTGTGTGGCCGCGACCGGGCGCACGGTGCCTGACTCCACCGTCAATTCTGAAATGTCGGAGCGGGTCCAGTCATCGGCGCCGGGCGTGGGCGTATGCGTGAAGGCGATGTAACGCGAGTCCGGAGACCAGTCGAAATCGTGGACGTGGCTGGTGATGTTGCCGAGCTTGCGCACGGGGCGCTTACCGTGGATGTCCAGCTCGGCGGGGATAACCCAAAGGCTATGGTTGCTGGGGTTCTCGTCCACCACGCGAAAATCACGCTTTTCCTTCTTCTGTTTCTCTTCGTCGGCCAGCGGCTCCGCACCGGCAAAGGCCAGCCACTTGCCATCGGGCGAGACATGATAGGAGCCGATCTCGCCTTTCCAGTCGGTGAGCATTTCGGCCTCGCCGCCATCCACGGGGATGCGCCACACGTTGGGCTTGCCGGAGCGCTCCGAGGAGAAATAGACGAACCGCCCGTCGGGCGAGAAGGAAGGCGCGGAGGCGCTCTTCTCTCCCCGCGTCAACTGGACGCGTTGCGAACCGTCGGAATGCGCCAGAAAGATCTGTGTATCCATCTCGCTTTTTTCCGTCTCCATCGCCGGACGGGTCTGGGTGTAAGCCACGAACTGCCCATCCGGGGAAGGCACGACTTCGCCGATGTTCTTCACCTGCATCGAAAGTTCAGGAGTCCAGCTCGTTGGCGCCTGGGCCCAGGCTGCGGCGGCCAACAGAATCGAAAAGAGCGTCGCTTTCATGGCATTATCCTTTTCAAAAAGACGTGATCGTGTTTCCGGACATTCTCCTCCGCCAGGCTGTCGCGCAGCAACCGGGGCGGGACCTGTAAAATAGCGGTTCGCAGTCATTTCGACAAACGCATGCCGATATACATCCCAGTGCCGCATGGCAGATAAGCCGCCAGTTTTCATCATCGGTTCGCCGCGCAGTGGCACCACCGTTCTGCGCCTGATCCTCAACCGGCATCCCTCTCTCGCGATTTGCGGCGAGACGCGTTTCTTCGCCGATATCTACAAGCGCCGGCGCGTATTCGGTTCGCTCGAGGACATCAAGAACCGCCGGCGGCTTGTGGAGCAGTATCTTTCCACGGCGCGCATCCGGCGGCTCGGGGTGGACCTTCAAGGGCTGAAGGAGCAACTGTTGCGCGAAGCCACCAGTTACCCCGCGCTGTTTACGGGTATTCTGCGGTACTACGCCGCGTCGCAAGGGAAGAAGCGCTTTGGCGAGAAGACTCCCCATCATGCCTTTTACGCCGATACGTTATGCGCGTGGTACCCGGGCGCGGCGATCATTCATCTGGTGCGGGACCCGCGTGACGTAGTAGCATCCCTTCAGCGCACGCGTTGGGCGCCCGACAGCATCCTGAATAACACGTCCATGTGGCTGCTTTTCAACCGGGCTGCCCGGCGACTGCAAAACTATCGCGGCTACCTACTGGTTCACTATGAGACGTTAGTGACCCAGCCCGAGCAAGAGCTGGCGCGCATCTGCGCGCACCTGGAAGAAGAATGTGCGCCTGCAACTTTGTTAGCAGCCGAGCCCGTGGATGGCCCCTACTCCTTTCCGCGCCATGCCTCAGGGCCGTTGACTACGGAACGGCTGCATAAATGGCAGGAGCAACTTACGGCGCAGGAGGTCTCGCTCATCGAATGGGTCGCGGCACGCGACATGCAAACTTACGGCTATTCCCGGAGCGCGGGCTCGGTCTCGATTGCCGCCGTCGCCCGCGGGTTGGCCGCTGCCGCACTTGACCCGCTTCGCCGGCAGTTAGAACAGTCTCCGTACACGTGGTGTCGCCTGACACAACCCACGAATCTGGCGGCACAAGAATATTGGAAGTATCGAAACGTGTGGGACACTGTATTCCCGGGTCTGCGGGCAAAGGAATGAAAATGTCGATGCCCGCCCAACAGCAACTCTCGCAGGCGCCCGGCCTTTCTCCTCAGTGGGCTCTCTTTCAGTTGGTGACAGGCCATTACATCTCCCGGGCGATTTTCGTCGCCGCCAAAATGGGGATCGCTGACCTGCTCAAGGATGGCCCGCAGAACTACACGGACATCGCCAAAGCCAGCGGCGCACACGCGCCCTCGCTTTACCGGCTGATGCTGCTGCTCACCAGCGCCGGTGTGTTTGAGGAAAAGGAAACCGGTTGCTTCGGGCTAACGCCCATCGGAGAGTACCTGCGAACGGACGTGCCCGGATCCCGCCGGGCGCAAGCTTTGCTCCTTGCCGGCCCCGCGCAGCAGCGTTCCTGGAGCGGGCTCCTGGACATCGTCAGGACGGGTAAGACTCCACCGGGCAGATCCGCCTTTCAGTTTTTCGCCAAGTACCCGGAAGAGGCAGCGGTCTTCGACGAGGGAATGACAGCCGGCTCGGCGGAGGCCTCGGCCGATGTCGCCGCGGCCTATGATTTCTCGCCTTTTGGCACGATGGTCGACGTGGGCGGCGGGCATGGAGTGCTGCTCACCGCAATCCTATCCGTGAACCCGGCTCTGCGCGGGGTCCTGTTCGATTTGCCGCACGTCGCCGAGGGGGCCAGGAAGCAAATCCAGGGTGCCGGCCTGGCCGGACGATGCGACGTCGTAGCCGGTGACTTCTTCGAAGGAGTGCCCAGCGGAGGCGATGCGTACATTCTCAAGAGTGTGATTCACGACTGGGACGATGCCCGCGGGCTCGCGATTTTGCGGAACATTCATGGCTCGATGGCCTCGCAAGGCAGGTTGCTGCTGGTTGAGATGGTGTTTCCCTCGCGTCTGGACCAGACTCCGAGAAGCCAGATCGTCGTGGGGAGCGACGTCAACATGTTGGTGAATCTCGGCGGTAGAGAGCGCACGGAGGCTGAGTTCAGCGCGCTCTTCAGCGCCGCAGGGTTCAAGCTGGCAAGGATCATCCCGACTCGGGGTCTATGGAGTCTGGTCGAAGGCGTCCCCGTTTGACTGGCATACTCTTGGTTGAAGCGGCTCCATCCTAACTGAAAAATGCTCAGCAGCCCCGCAGTAACCCGAGCGCGATACGATGCGAGAACTGCGCCCTCCCAACCGCGGGCTGATCGCGCGCCGCTTTGTACGGTACACGATCTGCTCTGGTTCCTCTATCTCTATCCTTTGCGAGTTTTGTCGACGTTCGTTCCCCGGTCTTTGCTGTATCTGATCGGCCGGCTTGCAGAGCCATTGATCCAGTTCCACTGGCGCCGGCGGAGCGAGAAAGCGGTGCGCTGGATCATGACGGCCAGAAACTGCACGGCCAGCCAGGCGTCGCGGATCGCGCGGCAATCTGTCTCGAACAACATGTTCGGCATTCTGGATGACCTGTTGTTGTATCAGACGTGCACCGCGATGGATGGGAAAGAACATCTCGAGAGGGCCATTTCGTCGGGAAAAGGAGTGATCGTGTTGACGGGCCACTTTTGCGCAAACCGCGTCGCCGAACGATATCTCGCCACCGCCGGCTATCCGATGCTCTCTGTGCACAACCAGACGCCGTCAAACCACGCTGAGGGAATTCTGGGACGCCGGATTCTCCTGCCGCGCTACCTCGAATTTCAGCGGCGTGCCCATCCGGACGTGGTCTACATCCAGGATGCGGATTGCACTCTGAAGATCCTGCGCAGGCTGCGCTCTGGCGGGCTGGTCAACATTCAGTTGGACGGGCTCGCCGGGACACGGGTGGTGGAAGGGCCATTCCTCGGCACTTCGTGGCGCTTCCCCGCGGGGGTCTTCGATTTTGCCCGGCTGTCGGGCTGCGCGGTCGTTCCCATGCTCTGTCTCGGCCGCAGCTCAGGCTTTCACATCCGCTTCAGCCCGGCGCTGGCCCTCGCTCCGGCGGCTTCACGAGAGGAGTTCGTGACCGTCAATTTGCCCGTTTTCACCCGAGCGTTAGAGAAACAGATCGCTGACCATCCGGAAGAGTGGAGGCTATGGACGCATTTCTGACGAACGCTGGGTCGGGCGAGCCACCGCGCCGAGGCTCCGAGGACACGATGAATCGCATCCGCAGAGTCTTCGTCGAATCCCTGCATCTGAATCTGAGCCCGCTAGACTTGGACTACGAACATAAACTGGATGAATTCGCGGGTCTCGACTCTCTGGCCGTGCTCGAGTTCGTGACGGCTCTGGAGAAGGAGTTCGGAATCACTATAGAACCGGAATTGCTGCGGCTTGATTTCGTCAGAGATCTCCCGCAACTCGCCTCCTACATCGAAGGCCAGATTCCGCGTTCGCCGGCAGCACCCGCTTCACACGCATGATTTTTGAACAGTTCAGGGACGCCGCGCATCGCTATCGCGACCAATCGGCCATCATCGACGAGGACCAGCGAATCACATATGGCCAACTACTTGAGCACGTCGCTGGGATGCGCGGATGGTTGCGGAATGTATTGAACCCCGTGGCCGGAGACGTGATTGCCGCGTCGCTGAGCAACGTGTGGCAGTTCGCAGCCTGCTTCTTTGCGGTGTCCGAGCTGGGCTGCGTGTTCATGCCCTGCAACCCGCAGTGGCGGGCGGGGGAGTTGCGCTGGTTTGCCGGGCGCCTCAAGTTCCGCGGCGTGCTTACCGAACCGCAATTTCGCGCCGAATGGGATCGTCTCGGCGATCTCATCGCGCCCCATTCCTTGCTGACGGTGGATCACGCGGCAATCCGCTGCGAGCCCGGCGACACGTTGGACCCGCGCGCATTTCCCGGACGGTCTGAAGATGAACCGGCGCTTTATTTGCCAACCTCCGGCTCGATGGGTATGCCCCGGCTGGTTCCGCGGAGTCATCGCAATCTCACCGCTGGAGCGCGGAATGTCGCCCATACGCTTGGGATCGGCCCCGGCCGCCGCTTGTTGGCCGGCGTCCCGTTTTACCATGCCAACGGATTCCACAACTGCATGTTGATGCCGCTCATCAGCGGAGCCACCCTGATCTTGATGCGGCAGTTCAACGCCGCGGCATGCGCCAGTCTGATACATCGCGAGCGCGTGGACGCGGTCATCGGCTCGCCATTCCTGTATGGAATCCTGGCCGATGGCGTGGCCGACGCGAGCCTTCTATCCACGGTGCAGCACTGCTTCTCCGCTGGCGCACGCATGCCGGCGGCTGTTGCCAGTCGCTGGAGAGATCGTTTTCACATTCGCGTGCGCCAATGGTACGGCATGTCGGAAACGAGCGTGGTATCGATCGATTGCTCGGGCCAGGAACCGCCATCCGGACCGGGCACGTTTGTCGGCAAGCCCATTCGCGGTGTCGAGGTCAAATGCCTGCATCCCGAGGGCGGCGATCTCGGCCCCGGCGCCAAGGGCGAACTGGCCGTGCGGTCGGAGGCTGTGATGTCGGGATACGCGGGCGAGCCCGAGTTGAACGAGCACATCTTCCACAGCGGCTTCTTCAAAACAGGCGATCTCGGGCATATCGATGCCGCGGGAAACATCTATCTCGAAGGCAGGTTGCGCCGAGTCATCAACGTCGCGGGCGTGAAGGTCGATCCGGTGGAAATCGAGCGCGCCGTGGAGTCGCTCTCGAGCGTCGCTGAATGTCACGTGGACGCGGTCCCCAACGGCCGCGAGAGCGAGGTCATCCGCGCGAGAATTGTCGTGAAGCCGGATCTTCAGATCACCCGGCGTGACGTCATCGAGCAGTGCCGCCAGCGCCTGGCCGAGTTTAAGCTACCCAGAATTATTGAATTTGTGGAAGCCCTGCCTACGACGATCGCCGGCAAGAGGCCCACGGAATGGAAAACGGATGAGCCCTAATCGAATCGGCGTGCCGCCTGGGGTATACTCCTGAAAGCTGAGGAGCGAAAGTTGAACGGAACAATCGAGCGTCCACCCAGGCAGTTGTTGATCCTTCTGGACGCTATGGAGTGGGCGCTCGTGCGCCAGTGGGCCAGTGAGGGCAAGCTGCCGGCATTCCGCCGTCTCCTGGACGAGGGCGCAAGAGCTGAACTGGCCAGCACCGCGGCTCAACTTCCCGATACCGTGTGGGCCGCGATTTACTCGGGGACGAATCCGGCAAAATTCGCCAAGTATTTCTACGTGCAATATGATCCCGTGAGCGGCGATCTCCGCATGCTCAACGACGAGGCCATCGGCGCCACGCCTTTTTGGGATCACCTGAGCGCGGCCGGCAGACGCGTGTGTGTTCTCGACGTTCCGAAGTTTCCGGTCAGCCGCCAGATCAACGGCTTTCACGTGACCAACTGGGGATCGCACGCCACCAGCGCGAAGCGCGCTTCCGAGCCTCCGGGGCTGCTCGACGAAATCAACAAGCGCTTCGGCAAGCATCCCGTGGGCGATTGCGACGCAACGGACGAAAACCCGCGGTCGTTGCGGAGGCTCCGGCAGAATTTGCTGGCGGGCATAAGGCTTCACGGCGAGATGTGCCGGCTCCTGATGGAGCGGGAGGACTGGGATGTCTTCTTCGCGGGTTTTTCGGAGACGCACTGCGCGGGCCACCATTTCTGGGGCTTTCACGATGCCACCAACCCCGCCTATGATCCCGCGGACACCCAAGGGTTTCGCCACACGATTGAGACCGCGTACCAGGCGGTCGACAAGCAGGTGGGAGAAATGGTGAACCTGGCCGGGCCCGGCGCTCGCTGTCTCGTTTTCTCGGGTCATGGCATGGGACCGATGAACCACGCTTCCTGGAACCTGCAAGAGATGCTTGACCGGCTGGGATTTGGGAACACGGCAGCCAAGGCTCGTGGCGGCGAGGACATGGGCGCGCGCAATCCCTGGCGGCTCCTGCAGATGCTGCTTCCGGGCCGATTCCAATACGCGGTAAGGGCCAGGCTGCCGCGGCGCCTGCGGGATGAGTTGATTTTCCGCTGGTACGCGGGCCCGCGCGACTGGGCCGGCTGCCGCGCCATCGCCGTTCCCAACAATGAGTCGGTGGGCGCAATCCGAATTCTGGTCAAGGGCCGCGACCGG
Organism: Terriglobia bacterium; assembly: GCA_020073305.1. Classification (GTDB taxonomy): domain Bacteria; phylum Acidobacteriota; class Terriglobia; order Bryobacterales; family Bryobacteraceae; genus QHXW01. Next base: position 3,017 of record JAIQFK010000022.1, on the reverse strand, counting down.
CACGGAATGGTGCAGCCCGGCACCGAACACCGCAAAATCTGCCAGGATATCGCGTCGGCGATGCACGACCTGGTGGATGCGCGCAGCGGACGCAAAGTGGCGCTCGAAGTCACCCTGGCGCACCAAGAGTTTCAGGGGCCTTTCGTGGACGGACTTCCGGATATTACGGTTTTGTGGGACCAGAGCTTCGCCTGGCACGAGGTGGCCTCGTCCGCCATCGGACGGCTCACGTTGCGCAGGCAGGACAGCCGCAGCGGAAGCCATACCCCGCTCGGATTCCTGCTGGCTCGCGGTTACGGGGAGAGCCCCGGGGCGGAACTGCCGCGCGCAACTCTGTATGACATCGCGCCCACCGTGCTCGCGGCCGCGGAGGTCGAGATACCCGGCGTGATGGATGGCCGGCCCCTTTTCACGCGAGCCCGCGCCGCTTCCAGTTCGTGATCTTCCGCATCTGTTGTCTCCTCCTGGCCGCCGGGCTCAAGGCTCAAGAACCCGCTATGACCGGCTACTCCCGCGAGCGCGCCCGCGACGAGCAACGCGTCGAGGAGCAGTTCCGCGCCATTCCTTCCCCTGAAGAGGAAAAGAAACAGCACCGATTTTTCACGGCCGAACCGCATCCCGCGGGTTCGAAGCGCAATCACGAGCTGGCGCTCTACATCGCGGACACCTGGAAGGAGCAGGGGCTGGAGGATGTCCGCATTCACCGCTACGATGTCCTGACTTCTCTGCCTCGTTCCATCACCGTTGAGATGGTGGCGCCGGCCGCGTACCGGGCCTCGTTGCGCGAAGATCCTTATGATGCGGATCCGGACACCAGGAACCCCGCCATTCGCGGCGGCTGGCTCTCCATGTCGGCGTCGGGCGAAGTGACCGCCCCATTGGTTTACGCGCACAGCGGCAATCCGTCGGATTACGCGGTGCTGCGCCGGAACGGTATCAGCGTCAAAGGAAAGATCGTACTCGTTCGCTACTCAAACCCGTACAGCTATCGCGGCTTCAAGGCGCTCACCGCGCAACGCGAGGGCGCCGCGGGTTTCCTCATTTACTCCGATCCCGCCGAAGACGGCTACAAGCGCGGTAAGGTATTTCCGGACGGTCCGTGGGGTCCCGAGAGCCACATCCAGCGTGGCGCCATTACCTACGATTTTCTGATCCCCGGCGATCCGCTTACGCCCGGTTGGGCCGCCGTGGATGGCGCTAAGCGCATTTCCCCGGCGGACGCTGTTTCTGTGCCGAAGATCATGGCGGTCGCCATGTCGTGGGGCGATGCGAAGCATTTGATCGAACGCCTGGATGGCCCGCTCGCGCCCCAAAGCTGGCAGGGTGGCCTGCCCATGCCCTACCATCTCGGCGGCGACGGCGTTCGCGTGCATCTCAAAGTCGACATGGACACGAGCCCCAAGCCCAATTACGTCGTTGAAGCCCGCATTCCCGGCAGCGAACTTCCCGACGAATGGATTCTGCTGGGCAACCACCGGGACGGCTGGGAATTCGGCGCAGTCGATCCATCCAGCGGCACCGCCTCCATGATGGAGCTGACCCGCGCGCTGGGCCAGATGAAGGCGCAAGGATTCCGGCCCAAGCGGACTCTCATCGTGGCCAGTTGGGATGGCGAAGAAGTGGGGCTCACCGGGTCCACTGAGTGGGGAGAAGAATTCGCCGTTGAATTGAAAGAGAAACTGGTCGCCTATCTCAACGTCGATTGGTCCGTATCCGGACCCAACTTCCATCCCAGCGCCGTCGGCTCTCTCGCGCCGCTTCTGGTCGAACTGAGCCGCGGCATCACGGCCCCTTCCGGCAAGAGCCTGTACGAGGAGTGGCGCAAGTCCGCGGCGGCCGCCCGCGGCGGGGCCAAGGACCCGCGCCCCGTGACCGATGACAACCTGGTCGAGACGCACATCGGCAGCGGCTCCGATTTCACCGTCTTTCTGAATTACTTGTGCCGCCCCACGGTGGAGCTGGAGTTCGACGGCCCGTACGGCGTGTATCACTCCGCCTACGACAATTTTTTCTGGATGAACCATTTCGGCGACCCCGGCTATCGCTATCACACACTGATGTCGCAGGTTTGGGGGACCCTCGCGCTGCGGCTCGCGGCGGCCGAGATTCTGCCGTTCGATTTTGCCGCCTACGGGCGCGACATCGCCACGTTCGCATCCGTTCTGGTAAAAGGGAATGTTGATCTTGGCTCCCTGGAACAACGGATCTCCGAGTTCCGGACTGCCGGCGGCGAGCTAAATGCCGCGACTGCGCGCGCTCTTGCAAAAGGCCGGCTCGATGCGAGCCTGACCGTGCGCGTAAACAAAAACATCATGCAGGTGGAATCGAATTGGGCCAACCCGGACGGTCTCCCCGGCCGCCCCTGGTTCAAGCACACCCTCTACGCCGCGCGCTATACCTACGGCCATCTGGAACTCCCCGGCCTTACAGAAGCCATCGAGAAGCGGAACTTCGCCCAGGCCCAACGCCAGGCTGAAATCCTGGCCCGCGCCCTCCAACGCAACGCCGCCCTGCTCCGCGAGACGCGGGCGCTCTTGCCCTGAAACTTCCAAACCGAAACTTCCAAACCGAACTTCCAAACCGGGACAGTACACTCAATTCACAATTTCCAACGCCCTTTGCTCCCGCCCTCGTTCCGTCGCCCCTTTCTTCGTCGGCCGTCCGGCGCGCTGCGGTCTCAGCCGGCAACCCAACCGCTGCTCCAGCGCCTCGACGAACGATGCCGAGCCCATGGGGGTCAAACCGGGACGGGTCAAACCGGGACAGTATGGACTGCACCCCAAAAATGAGACACGGAAATTAGGGACACTTTTCATTGAATGGAAAGGAGTCGGGATTGTCTGGAAAATACCGTGTCTTCGGCGTAGAGTTCAAACAGAATGTGGCGCAGCGGATTCTGAACGGCGAAAGCGTGACGGCGCTGCACTACGAACTGCAGATCAAACGCAGCGTGTTGTACCGCTGGCGCGATGCCTACCGCAAGGAAGGAGCGGCAGGCTTGCAGCGGCGGGTGGGAC
>JAIQFK010000021.1 GCA_020073305.1 Terriglobia bacterium | reverse complement strand
GTGCCGCTGGAGGCACAGTCTGGCGGGGCAGACGGTGGTGGTGCATGATCATCTGGACGGAACGGTGACGATTTGCTACGGCCCCCATCTGGTGGGCCGATTTGACGGGAATGGTGCAGCGCTGCGCGCCGCAACCAGACAACAGCGCGGTGGAAAAGGCGGGAGCGTGGAAGACGGTGGAAACCAAAAGACGGTTCCCACCGTCTCCCCCACTCCCTTGGAAATCTCGCCAACGGCGCGAGATTCCCACTTTCCCACCGCGCCGGCCACGGGTTCGGTTACAAAACCAAAACTCAAAACCAAGGCGGCTCACGCCGCCTAAAACAATTGACCGGACAAGTGTTGTGTTAATAAAACCGGACAACTTGAAAAGCTAACGACAGCTCACTGTCTCGCCAGAGCGTGGCACAGCTCAGTGTCCCGCTACGCTCATGGCGCCATCCACCACGAGGAAGGCGCCCGAGACGAACGACGCGGCATCCGACGCCAGGAACAGCGCGGCTTCGCCGATATCGCGCGGTGTACCAATGCGGCCTAGCGGGTGGTAACTAAGAACCTGGCGCATGGTTTCTTCCCGGTCCGGGACCGACGCCAACCACCTTTCCATCAGCGGCGTGTCGATGTAGCCGGGGCAGATGGCATTTACGCGAATCTTTTCGGGCCCGTGATCGAGAGCCATGGCCCGGGTCAGTCCGAGTAAGCCGGCTTTCGTCGCATCGTACGCCGCTATGCCCTGCCAGGAGACGAAAGCGTGTACGGAAGAGATGTGAATGATGGCGCCGCCACGCCCGCGCATCTGTTCTACGGCGTATTTGGACATCAGGTACGCGCCGCGCAGGTTGACGGCGATCTGACGGTCCCAAGCAGTTGGAGTGAGGTCGCTCACCGATCCGCTCACTTCGATTCCGGCGTTGTTCACCAGAACATCGAGCGAACCGAGATCGCGGACCGTCTTTGTGACGGCCTCCCGGGCGTTCTCCTCGACGGCCACATCACCCTGGATCGCGATCGCCGGCGCGTGCGCGCGCAGACGCTCTGCCATCCGAGTTGCCCCGGCTCCATCGATGTCGAATGCCGCGACGGAATAACCTGCTTCCGAGAATCGTTCTGCAATTCCCGCGCCAATGCCTGCCGCGGCGCCGGTCACGAGTACGGTCTTTCCGATCTCGCTCATTTCGCGCTCCTCCAGCTTTGCGTTCCTTCCTGAATGATCACGTGACGGTTGGCGGGAACACGGCTGATCTGGTCGACGGCGCCGCTGGGCCAGCGCACGGTAACCCGGTCCACACGTGTTGCGTCTCCGAGGCCGAAGTGCAGCCGGAGATCGTTTTGCGAAAGATAGCTGCCACCGCTCCGGACCTCATCGATCTGCCGCATCCCGCCCGCCTCGATTTCTACCCGCGCGCCGATTCCGTCACGATTCGATTTGCTCCCAACGAGGCGTATCCCCAGCCAGTGATTCTTCGCCGGCGCTTCCGGCACGAGCAGCGACGGAATTTCGTGCAGCTCGTTAACGGCAACGGCGAGCCGGCCATCATTATAAAGGTCCGCAGTCGCCGCGCCCCGGCTGGAATGCAAGCGAGCCATATCCGCGCCGGCAGCCGGCGTTACGTTCTCGAAGCGGCCACCTCCGAGATTTCGATACAGCAGTTTGCGCTGGCGATAAGTCGAGTCGCTGCCGGCCGTGTCGATTTCAGGGGTCAGATGACCGTTGACGATCAAAACGTCGGTCCAGCCATCGTTGTCAAAGTCCGCCGCAATGACGCCCCAGCCCAGATAGTTCCGCAACCTGCCGAGTCCTGCCTGAAACACGCGATCCGAGAACGTGCCGTCGCCGTTATTGTGATACAGGTTCGGGCTGTCGTCGGAGAAGTTCGTCTTCACCACATCCGGGAAGCCGTCGTGATCGTAATCGAGCGCGGCCACGCCCATGCCGGCTTGCGCTTCGCCGTCCTCGTTGTAGGCCAGGCCGCAGGAGATCCCCGCATCCTCAAACGTTCCGTTACGACGATTGCGATAGAGGATGCTGGCGGCTGAGTCGCAAGCTACGTAGATATCCGGCCAGCCGTCGTTGTCATAGTCGAAGGTCAGAACGCCAAGCGCATAATGGCCCTCAGTCGCGCGGATTCCCGCTTTGACGCTGACGTCGGTGAAGGTTCCGTCCCCGTTGTTGTGGTAGAGGTAATTCACCGCTTTCGGCAGCCCGCGAGGCCCGCATGCGATGGGAATTCCTTTGTAGTGGCAGAATTCCCCGGAACCAGGACTCGGAACGTTCGAAAACCCGGGCCCCAGGTCGACATAGTTGGCAACAAACAGGTCGACCTTGCCGTCGCGATCATAGTCGACGAACGCGCAGCCGGAATTCCAGCGGCCGTCAGCGCCTGCCACGCCGGCACGCTCGGCCATTTCCGTGAAGGTGCCGTTGCCGTTGTTGTGATAGAGACGGTTCTTTCCGTAATAGGTGACGAACAGGTCCTGGTGGCCATCGTTGTCGAAGTCCGCGGCGCACGCGCCTTGCCCCCAGCCGGAGTAATCCAAGCCGGCCGCGCGCGTGACGTCGGTAAACGTGCCGTCGCCGTTGTTGCGATAGAGATGACTGATGGGTTTGGCTGCTTCGCCCCCAGGCTCAAGGCGCGAGCCGTTCACCACGAACAGATCCACGTAGCCGTCGCCATTGTAATCGAGAAAAGCCAGCCCGCTTCCGTTCATTTCCAGGATGTATTTCTTTTGGGTGATGTCGCCGGAGACGTTGGCTTCCCGGAGTCCGGCCTTGGCGGCGACGTCGATGAATCTGACGCTCCACGGCTCCCTGACCACGGCGGCATAGGTGAGAGCGGCGAGCGCGATGAGGATTCTGGCGCCTCGTCGCATATCAATGGCGCGCCGGCATCAGGATATCCTGCGCCTGGCGAGCCAGCATTTCCTCTTCGCGCAGGCTTCCCAGGTCGGAAAACTTCTTGCGCGCGTCTTCGGCCTCGCGGGTCCGCCCCTGCCGGGAGTAGATCTGGGCCATCTTGTAATAGGGCAGCGGATACTTGGGATCCACTTCCACCGCCCGCTCGAAGTCAGCCAGAGCCGCCGCGGCATTGTTCTGATCCATCAGAATCTTGCCCCGCAAAAAGTACGCGGGCGCGAAGCGGGGATTCGTGCGGATAGCGCGCTCCACAGAGGCGGCCGCCTGCGGGCGCGTTTGTGAAGAGAGCCGGAACAGAATCAAAGCGTCGAGGTAGGCGAGGTAGAAGTCCGCATTCGAATTTTTCAAGCCTTCTTCCACAACCGAGCGGGCCGCCTGGAGATCGCCCGTCATGTAATACAGAAAGCCCAGGCCCTCACGCGGTGCGTCCTGGTTGGGGGCCTGCTCCAGCGCGGAGCGGTAGCTTTGAAGCGCGTCGCCATACCTTCCCAGCCGGAATTGCGCCAGCGCCGCTGACGAAAGAAGTGCGACCGAACGAGGCGATTTTTCGAGCGCCGGCTGAAGCAGGCGGAGCGCCTCGACGAACTTGTCCTGGCGCATCGCCCCCGCGGCGGCCTCGGCGCAGAAGGTCTCATTCGCAGGTTCGAGGTGGCAGGCAGAGACGATTTGTTGCGCCGCGCTACCGTCTCCCAGACTCTCCATGATCTTGCCGCGCAAGTAGACGACATCCGGATCGGCTGATCCGGCGTCGCGGAGGCTGGCGAGCGCGGTTGGCGAGTCGCCCGCCTTGAATTGCGCGAGGGCCAGATTGTAAGTTACGGACGAAGAATCCGGCCGCTGGGCGTGAGCTTTGGATAGGACACGAACGGCGCCCGCGTAGTCTTCACAATCCGCCAGCCCGAGGCCGGCGGCGACCAGGGCTTCGAAATTCTCCGTACTCTCAGCCGCGCCGCGATACAGCTTAGCGGCTTCCGCCTTGTTCCCCTGTTGCTGATCGAGGGAGGCAAGCTGCAACTGCGCGGCAGTGAAAGACGGCAGGATGTCGATCGCTTTGCGAAACGCCGCCACGGCCAGATCGATTTTGTTCTCCTTGCGGTACACGATTCCGAGCGCGTTGTGCAGGATGGCGGAGCGCGGAAACTGTTCGACGCCTCGCACAAGCTCCACCTCGGCGCGCGCGAAATCGCCGCGATCGATCAGGGGCAGCACCGAGAAAAGATACTGCTGCTCGGGTTGGGATGAAGTCTGCGCGCGGGCCTCTAGAGCCGCGATCAGCACTATGAGAAGCTTCAGTCGCCGCACGCCAATCCCCAATGGTCGAACCGCGCAGCGCCGGGTGTCAACTGCCGCTGCTACACTGAGTCCCATGATATTGCTGCTGATGCTGATGGGCGCCGCGGGCCCCAACGCTGTTCCTGCGGCGGCGCGCGCGCATCTCGGCAGCGGAAATCAGCTGATGCAGGCCGAGCGTTATGCGGAAGCGGCCGGGGAATTCGAGCAGGCTCTGCGCCGCGATTCCGCCTTGAGCGAGGCGCGCGATCAGCTCGCCGTTTGCTATTTCGAGCTGCGGGATTACGCTCGAGCCCAGCCGCTTTTCGATCAGATGGCTGCGGCCCAAGGCTCCGCCCCGATCGCGGCGTACTACCTGGGCCGGATCGATCTGATTGAACGCCATTTCGATGCCGCCATCCGCCGTTTCCGCTCGATCCCGCGTGACCATCCGGTGCGCGACGAACTGTACTTTCTCGGTTCGTCCTACTACAAGCAGGAACAATATCAGGAGAGCGTCGAAATTCTGCGGCAGGCCGCTGCGGGGAATCCACGCGACTCGCGGATCCACCAGCTTCTGGCGCGCGCCTATCAGAAGCTGGGGCGGGGAAAAGAAGCCGAAAAGGAATTTGCGGAGACGCGCCGGCTGCACGACTACTATCTGGAGGGCTCGGCGGCCATTGGCCGCTGTCGCGCATGGCTCGTTCAGCAGAAGATAGAAGAGGCGTGGAACCTATGCCGGGCGCTGGCCGACACCGATGACGTGGACAAGATCGTCGCCATCGGCATGCTCTTCGGCCAGGCTGAACAGTTTCGGCAGGCAATCCAAGTTTGGGAGAAGGCGGCCGAGTTGGATCCCGATTCTTCCGAGATCCAATACAATCTGGCCCTCACCTGTTTTCATCTGAAGGATGCGCGGCAGGCCCGAGACCACGCCGCCGCCGCCGTGCGGCTGCGTCCGGACTTCGTCGAAGCGAATATCCTGTACGGGACTATCCTTTATATGGGCGGTGAGGACCGCGAGGCTCTGGCCGTACTGACGCACGCGCATGAATTGAAACCCGAGGACGGGACGGTCGACCGGTTGCTGGCGGAGGAACTGGCGATCGCGGCGGCGAACCAGACCTGCGCGCAAGCGGCGGAGTCGCTGAGAAAAGCTATGGCGCTTCAGCCCGATCTGCCGGCGATTTCGGCGCGCCTGGCCGAGACCAAAGCTCGTTGCCGGGCCGAGTGAGGTGGATGATGCCTGATTACACGCGGAGGACTTTTCTGGGCGGCGCGATCTCGGCGACGATCGCCGCTTCGACAAAAGCCAGGGCGCAGGCGCACACGCCTGTGAATCCGGATCTGGCGGTCTTTCCCTACGGCGCTGTCGAATTGCTGAACGGTCCGCTGAAGCGTCAGTTCGATGAGAATCACGCGTTTTTTTTGAATCTCAACGAGGACCGGCTGCTGAAGATTTACCGGCAGCGCACAGGGCTCCCTGCGCCCGGGGAGGATATGGGCGGGTGGTATGACGATTTCTGCCCCGGAGCGAGCTTCGGGCAGTACGTTTCGGCGCTGGCTCGGTTCGCGGCGGCTACTCGCTCCGAACCCACGCGCGAGAAAGTGAAACGCCTGGTGCGCGGCTATGCGCAAACCGTCGATTCCACCGGCACGTTCTTCGCCGACCTTCGCTATCCGGGCTACACCTACGACAAGCTGGTCTGCGGCCTGCTGGATGCTCACTCCTGGGCCGGCGACGAAACCGCGGTGCCCGTCTTGTACGCCACTACACGAGCGGCGACGCCGCACATGGCCGATCACGCCCTTACCACGCAAGAGCAGCAGGAACGCCCGCACAAGGATGAAACCTACTTGTGGGACGAGACCTACACCATGGCGGAGAATCTCTTTCTCGCCTATGAACGCACCGGTGACCGGATGTTCTTCGATATGGGCAGCCGCTACCTGCTGGACCGCACTTTTTTTGACCCGCTGTCACAAGGGCAAAACGTGCTGCCGGGCCTTCACGCTTACAGCCACGTGAACGCACTCAGCTCCGGCCTGCAGGGCTACATGAAGCTGGGCGACCCGAAATATTTCCACGCGGTGGCGAATGCCGTCGACATGATTTGGAAGGACCAGAGTTTTGCGACGGGCGGTTGGGGACCGAACGAGGGCTTCATCGAGCCCGGCAAGGGGCAGCTCGGCGCGAGCCTGTCGGAGACGCCACGCAGCTTTGAGACCCCGTGCGGAGCCTACGCGCATTTCAAAGCCATGCGGTACCTGCTCGCCCTCACGCGGGATGCGCGCTACGGGGACAGTATCGAACGGCTTCTCTACAACACGATACTGGGCGCATGGCCGGTCCGCGAAGACGGCTCGACCTTCTACTATTCTGACTTTCACCACTCCGGCAGGAAAACCTATAGGAGAGAAATCCCGGGAGCGTCTTACCGATGGGACAAAGACGGCAGATGGCCGTGCTGTTCGGGCACCCTGCCCCAGGTCGTTGCCGATTACACGATCAGCGCCTATTTCCGGTCTTCCGATGGCGTCTACGTAAATCTCTACGTTCCTTCGCGAGTCACGTGGACAACGAATTCCGCGCGCTGCGTGCTTACGCAGCAGACTGCGTATCCGACCGAGGATCTCGTGACGCTGCGCATGGAGCTTTCCTCGCCGGTCGCGTTCTCGCTGCATCTACGCATTCCGGCCTGGGCGGGTAGCCAGACTTCGGTTTCAGTGAATGGCAAACGGCAGAAGGCGGCTGCTGCGCCGGGAACCTTTTTCGCGTTGCGTCGAAACTGGAAGAGTGGCGACAGGGTTGAGCTGGACCTGGACCAGCCCACAAGGACCGAGGCAGTCGATCGGCAAACTACGGACCAGGTGGCGATCCTTCGCGGCCCTCAGGTGCTGTTCGCCATATCCGACAAGCAGCCTGAGATCCCCAGCGAACGCTTCACCCACCCTCGCCTGGAGAAAGCCGCAAACGACGATTGGACCTTGAACCTCGGGGAATCGACCCTGCTGCTGCGACCCTTTGCCAGCATCGGCGAGGAAATCTATCAGACTTATTGCAGGGTGCTGGCTACAGCCGGTTGAAATCGAAATCCACCCTTTGTCCCGTCAGTAATTACCGAGCCGCGACCAAAGGGAGCGGTACTCAGCGGCATTTCTCAATACGCCCCTGGTGTCCCGAGACAGAAATACGTTGAGCTGGCGCGGCGGGCCGCAAGCCGCCGACCAACGGCCAGAGCACCAGATGTGGTGATCGAACGACCACAGTAGCATGGGATACGAATTGTCGTTTCGACTAACGAATTGCCGCTTTGATTATGCTGACCCGTTCCACCAGACTTCTTGGCTCGACTGAGACCAGTTCGAAGCCGAAGTCTCGGTACGTCTCTTCGTGAAGTTTCTCAAAACGCACCGTATCCTCAAAGTTGATTCGCCGCGCTTCGGTCGGCGTGATGAAGCCAAGATTGCGAATGAAGAAGACTCGGCTTTGGTAGATTGCTTCTTTTTTGACGCGTTCCAGTTCGCTGGCAAAAAAGGGTGAAAAAGGGTGCCCGAGGTAGACTGCCAACGCCGCGGTACACACAGCGCAACGGTCGTGAAACTGAACCTCATCTGGTTGACAAGACGCTCGAATCTGACGGTCCCTTTGCAGATTCGCGATGACATCAATGAACGAGGGATGCGTCCAGGGTTGAACCGTTCCTTGGGCTTGCGCGGCGGCGATGACGTCAGTAGCTGCTTCTTCGACTACGCTGAACCCGTCGAGTTCTAACTGACGGATGATTGCTGTCTTCCCCGCACCCGGCGCGCCGGTGATGATGAACCTTCTCATGTGATTTCCTTCTTTACGCTGAATAGGCGCGTTCCACTTCATGTCGACCGCTCGGCGTGCCGGTTAATGGGCCACTTGAGAAGCCTACCTCCACGTGCCGGGATTATGTTTCGGATCGCAGTGCTGCAGCCGGATTCACACGGCTGGCTCGTACCGAAGGTACATAGGCGGCAAACACAGAAACAGCGCAAAGCAAGAAAGCCACCACGGCCAGCATCACAGGGTCAGTTGGTGGTATCGCGCCAGAAGATGTATTTCGGAGTCGAAACCAGAGCTTGTTCACCAACCTGGGATGTCGTCATCAACTGGACCAGGCCCGCATTCGAAAAATTGTCGCACAGCCGATGTTTCGCGCACTCTCACTCACGGAATCTCGCATCGGTCACGCTCGCTGCGGAATTGATTTTGGGGGGAGAAGATCAGGAAGGCAAGTGCCGTTCAAGACGGGAATACTGGGCGGCTGCGAGGCGGCGCAACGCGGGAACGCCGCACTCGCAGCGGGAGTCGCTCTTCGCCATTCATCAGCGAAGAGGCGCCCGGATTACATCATCGGCTTGCGTTTGCAGTAGACACCCGCGACGACGAAGTCATGGCGTCTGTAACTTTGTTGGAAGAAGCTATTGCCAGTTCTTTGTCGATCGCATCGCGAAACACCTCGTACTTCAGGGGTCCGCCGAACAGGTGTCCGTTAATGAAGAATGTAGGTGTCCCCGTCACCCCCAGATGCTGAGCTTTCGAGGCGTCCTTTTCCACCGACACGGCCTGTTCGCCGGAGTCCAGGCACTTGTCGAAAACCGTTGTGTCGAGCGCTAGTTTCCGGGCTTCCTCCTTCAGATCAGCGGGAGCGAGTTTCTTGCTGGTGAACAGATCCTCGAAGAAGTTCCAGAACTTGCCTTGGGCGCCCGCGCAACGCGCTGCCTCGGCTGCTTTCTCGGCTTGCGGATGCATCGGAAGAGGGAAATCCCTAAACGTGAAAGATAACTTCTCGCCATAGTGCTCTAGAAGTCGTTTGACTTCGGCATGAGCTTGCTGGCAGTACGGGCACTGAAAGTCTCCAAACTCAACCAGACGAATGGACGCGTTCTTTGATCCAGCGCTGGGGGTATCGTCAGTATTCACGTCGGCCGCAGGCGGAGCAAAGGTAATCAGCACTCCGGCCTGCTCACGCAGCGATTTCACGTACGCGGCCCGAGCTTTGGCAGCCCGAGCGTCTTTGATGTGTTGAAGGACTTTGTCCCGTACAACCTCGAAAGGCTGGTCGGTGTTGACCCCTTCGTAATAGACTCGCAACTGATCATCGGTTGGGTCGGTTACCTTCGAGTTGACGTTACGGTCCAGCAACTCCTTGACGGTTATCTGTTGGTGGCGCGCCTCGGTTGCGAGCACTTGATCGTCGATCATTTGCTCCAGAGCTGCGCGTTCGACACCGTAGTACGTCTGGCGGGCCTGGAACAGCCTGTCCGCCATGCTGTGCTCCAAGTCGCTCAAAGTGAGCTTTTGCCCGCCCACCTCGGCAACCACTGTTTCGGGGCCGGCGTTCGGAACTGTCTGTCCGAACATATAAGCCGATGAGGCCAGAAGCAGCAGGCCTCCTACTACACGTGAAACCATCATTTGAATTCGTCCTCCAGATCTTGCGTTATTGAATGGTGCCGGCCCAATTCTGAGCCGGAAGAGATTGCTGTTTGCCCCGCCTTGGTACACCGGATACAAGTTGAGTCTGCGTCGCGGATGGGCAACGAAATGAGAAACTTGAAGCTCGTTCGGGCACCCCAACCGGTCCTGCAAACATGGCAAAACTCATGCTTCTTTTTCGAGTGTTTCGGCGACGTAGCCCGGCGCCGAACTTGCTGTTATCGTGGCACAGATTTCTGCCGGTCTGCAACATTAACGGTACCAGGAACAAAGGTACCGACTTGTTAGCCATTACAGGAATTGGAGTTAGCTCGTCGTGGACCCCGGTGATCGGGGTTGGTTAACGGAACCTGGACGCGACGTGACGCGGCCGACCCACGAGTTTTGCGAAAGCCTCAAGAGCTTGCGAAGGCGGCTGTACTGAGGGTACTAGAACCGTCATGGCCGGGACCGTCAGGTCGCCTCGCAAACACAAAGCCGGCGCCGGTTTTTCCGTCGCTCCAGGCCGCGAGTATTCTACCCGCCGTCTCTAGCCGAGCTGCGGCTCGCGGCGGACGAGTTGATAACGATCCACGGTTGCTGCGATAAGGTAACTGGGACTTTGAAGTTTGGAGCGAGACTTTTCGAGGCGCACGACTTTGCCGAAACAGCGCAAATCCACGTGACGATCGCGCTCCGTGCTGAGGGTGACCACGTATTCTATGGCGCCGCCGATCGGAGCATCCACTTCAGATGTGAACAAAACGCCGCCCGAACTGATATTCTGCGTTAATGAATCGTGGGAAACACGGCCCACTGGAGTCCGCAGGATCCGGAGCGGCAAGTGCAGCTCGAAACGGGCAGATCTACGCTGTTCAACCACGTACATCTCGAAATATAGATGCTTTCCTTGCGGCGGTCAATAGTAGAACTTGCTGTTGTCGCCGAAAATAACAACGTCCTAAGCTATCACAAAGTAGAAGTATCGAATAACACCCGCGGTGTTGCATCGCACTGGACCTTTGCGAGTCACGGTCTTCGCGGCTGCACGGCCCTAAATATCCCGACCGCCAGCCCGACTGTCAGGATAAGAACCAGCGGAAGCGTCCAGAGCGATTCAGGCATTAGCGAAACCTCGTTATAAAAGGTGGTCAATCCGAAACGGACTACCTGATTCCATCCTGCAGGAAGTACGAGGGATTACACAAGACACCCCCGGGCTGACTGCTCAAAGGTTGATTTTTACTCTGACCACACCCACATCTGGGTGAAAGCGCAATGGGCGGCGCTAGCTATACGGACGATTTCACTGGCAGTGGCGTTTACCGTGAAAATGTGGAACTCCCGGTAGGTGCTTCCGTGCGGGCCTATAGGCACTTGGAATCGACCGCTACTATCGGACCATACTCTTCGTTAATGGTTTACTTACGTCCTACACAACGCGTCGACCAAATTCAATATTGGCTTTGACGGCATCGAAACATACGTGATTGAGAATACGGACCAAGGAGTTGAACTCATCATGATGTCTTAGAACCCACTAGTCGACGTGGCGCCACGCACTTGGTCTGCGGCCGGTTCCATGATAATTACAAATACGAGGACGTTTTCTGGATCGACGAGACTTTCTAAAGACCGCCATGGCCACGGCGGCTACCACGCAAGGCGCATGGGCCCAGAATGGCGCGCTGCGCAGCTTGAAGCGCCCGCTCGCGATCACGATGTGGGACTTCTCGTGGTTGGAGCGGCGCTGGCCCGGGGCGGGCTACGAAGATTGGGATTCCATTCTCGATGAGCTGAAACAGCGCGGATACGATGCCGTCCGCATCGACGCATATCCCCACTTGGTCGCCGCCGCGGCCGGGCGCACGTGGGAGCTGCTTCCTCGATGGAACCAGCAGGTCTGGGGCAGCCCGGCCAAGAATCGTGTGCGGGTTCAGCCCGAGCTGAACCAATTCATCCGCAAGTGCGGCGATCGTGGGCTCTGGGTTGCACTGTCCACGTGGTTTCGTCAGGATACCGACGACACCCGGATGAAGATTCGCCGGCCCGCAGATCTGGGGCTGGTCTGGAAGACGACGCTCGACAGCATTGCCAAGGACGGTTTACTGAAGCACGTCCTTTATGTCGACCTGTGCAACGAGTTTCCGCTTCCCGACTGGTCGCCGTTTCTGCCGCCCAATACCGAGCGCTCCAACCAACGGGGCCAGGAATGGATGCGCGATGCCATCGCAGCCGTGCGCCCGGCGTATCCCAACATGGATTTCACGTTTTCCATCACCACCGAATACGACGCACTGAAAAAGCAGGACGTCTCCATGCTGGACTTTCTGGAGGCGCACATCTGGATGACGCAATGGACCAGTTTCTACGACGACATCGGCTATAATTACGAACGCTTCGATCCCAAAGGCTTCGATAACCTGGCGGAGCGCGGGAAGAAGGTCTACCTCTCAAATCCGGATCACTGGAAAGCGGGCCTTGTCGCCGGAATCCACGCCATAGCCGAGTGGTCGCGTGCGACCAGTAAACCGCTCATCACCACGGAGTGCTGGGCGGTGGTTGACTACAAGGACTGGCCGCTGCTCGAGTGGGATTGGGTGAAGGAACTGTGTGAGCTGGGTGTGCGGACGGCGTCCGCGACGGGCCGATGGGTGGCTCTGGCAACGAGCAATTTCTGCGGGCCGCAGTTCGTCGGGATGTGGCGCGATGTCTCCTGGCACCAGCGCCTGACCGGCATGATTCACCAGGGCCCGGTGATGATCTGACGGGCGCTAGTCTTCCGGGCCGCTGTCGCGCAGCGCCAGGTCCAGCGCTTCGACAAAAAAGTACTCGCCCCACATCACCGATTCATTTACCCCGATGTTCTTTCCGAGATGATAAACGCCGCCTTTGAGGATGCCCTCCCACTGAGGATCCTGTTCGGACAAGTAACTGCGGCACAGCGTGCCCAGGATGCGGCGCGCCACGGCGTCGTAGCATTGCCCGCGAACCTGATCCGGGACCAGGCGGGCCAGTTGGAACATGCCGGCCGTGGCCACGGCTGCGGCCGAGGTATCGACCAGTGCCCGGCTTTCCGGCGGCGCGTCGTAATCCCAAGGCGGTACGCCGTCGGAGGGAGTGCGCTCGATGTAGAAGCGGGTGCACGCCTCCGCCGCATCCAGCATGCGGGCATCTCGCGTGCAGCGGTAAGCCGTCCCAAAGCCGTAGAGCGCCCAAGCCAGGCCGCGCGACCAGCAGGAATCGGCGCGCCAGCCCTGGTGGGTGGACTGTCCCAGGAATGCGCCGGTCTCAACATCGAACAAGCCTTCATGCGCGGTGGAGCCGTCGCCGCGCACCAGCACGCGGCGCGTGGTCAGGCAATGGCGAAGAGCGATGTTCATCAGCTTCGAGTCGCGGGTCTCGAGCGCGGCATAGAAAACAATTCCCACGTTCATCATGATGTCGATGAACAGCGAACTCTCGGCGACGAACGAATGCAGGTATTCGCCCTGCGGACGGTAGCGCATGGCCATGGTCCGCCCGGCTTCGATCAGAACGCTCTGCAGACTCGGATCGCCCGTCAGGTGCCGCCAGCGGTAATAGGTGGACATGAACAGGAAGCCCAGGTCGTGCACTTCGCGATCGAACTGGCGCATTTCAAGTGGGCGGGAATAGCGAATGGCCTGATCGCGCCACCACCGGCCGGCGGCGTCGTCCGGCTCGCGCGCGGCGATGATCCACAGCATGCCGGGCAGGAAGCCTTCGCACCAGTTGGTCCAGGCTTCACCGGAGTGCCGCCAGCGGCCTTGCGAAGTGTACATGGGGTAGAAATCAGGATCGCGGTCGATGAGTGCGCGCAATTGCCGCCGCGCATACCCCAGCGCGTGCTCGTAGAGGTTCCGCTCGCCCTTCGTCTGAATTTGGATCATGGCTGCTCCATGTCTTACGAGATCGCGCGCGCGATGGCAAACGCGGCGGCGGCTGCTAAGCCTCCAATGAACGCGGTTTGAATGCCCGCGCGAAGCGCGGACACGCCCGTGAAGCGTCCTTTGATGAAACCAAAAACAAAGAGCGCGACGGGAGTGATACCGGTTGACATCCAGAGCGCGGTCCGCACCTCATGCCATACCATATACGGAAACAGGGGGATGAGGCCACCGACCATGTACGAGGCCGCGATGAGCGAGGCGCTCTTACGCGCGCGGTCCGGGTCGGGCGCTTCGAGACCCAGCTCAAACCGCATCATGAAATCCACCCAGCGCTTCGTGTCGGACTTGATGGCCTCCACCACTGGCGCAGCCTGCTCGGCGCTCAGGCCGTAGCCGCGGAAGACTTCGGCCACTTCGTGGGTTTCTACGTCGGGCTTCTCTTGCGTCTCCAGGTACTCGCGCTGCTCTTCGGCGTGATAGTGTTCCAGGTCGGTCTTGGCGGCGAGATACCCGCCCAGGCCCATGGCAATCGACCCCGCCGCAATTTCCGCGAAGCCTGCGATGACCACGATGTGGGTCGATTGCACCGTTCCCGAGAGCCCGGCCGCCAGCGCGAACGGCACCGTCAGTCCATCCGACATGCCGATGACGATGTCGCGAACCACCTCGGTGGCAGTGAAGTGATGCTCGGTATGGTGCATGGGCAATGCACGCTATGCTAGCAGGTTGAACGGGACGGCGAGGAAACGCGTCAGTTCCTCCTGCGCCACGAGCCCCGGCTTTTCGGACGAGCTATCATTGACTTAACGTCTATAATAATGTACTTTAAGTTTAATAAAGTGCATAAATATGGATGCTAAATGAGAACCAGCCGATCCTCTGTGGTGTTGCCCATTCCTGTCAGGCGTACGCTGCGCAAGTTGGGTCACGATCTGCGGGACGCAAGGCGGCGGCGGCGCATTCCCGTAGCGATCGCCGCGCAACGCGCCTCCATAAGCCGGATGACGTTGATCAGGATTGAAAAGGGCGATGCAGGTGTTGCGCTCGGGCACTATGCCACCGTTCTATTTGTGATGGGCATGGTTGACCGTCTCGCGGACCTGGCCGATCCGAGAAACGACAGCGTGGGCCTTCAGCTTGAAGAGGAACATCTGCCGCAGCGGATTCGGCGTGCGCGGAAGCAGAAACACACGAAAGGGGGATGATGGACCAACAGGTTCTTGTATACGTGGATCTGGATGGCATTCCCCATCTGGTGGGGCGGCTGTGGGCCCGCGTGCGCAAGAACAAGGAAAGCGCCACCTTCGAATACGATAAAGCCTGGCTTGAACATCCCGCGCGGTTCTCTTTGGAGCCGGCGCTCAAGCTTGGTCCCGGCCCCTACCACACAACGGCCGATACGCCCATGTTCGGCGCGATTGGGGACTCGGCGCCGGACCGGTGGGGGCGGGCGCTGATGCGCCGCATGGAGCGCCGGCGCGGGGAACGGGAGGGAGGAACTCCCCGCACGCTGCAAGAAATCGACTACCTGCTGCTGGTGGACGATGAGGCACGCCAGGGCGCGCTGCGCTTTGCTGAGCACGAGGGTGGACCGTTTCTGCGGGAGGAGCGTGTCCAGCGTATCCCGCCGCTCGTCGCACTGCCAAAACTGCTTTCGGCGGCGGAACACCTCATGGAGGACAAGGATACGGACGAGGATTTGCGCCTGCTGTTTGCGCCCGGTTCTTCCCTTGGCGGCGCCCGGCCGAAGGTATCGGTCAGGCACAAGGACGGTCACCTCGCGATTGCGAAGTTTCCGCGCAAGGATGATGAAATCAACATAGTCGTGTGGGAAGCGGTGGCCCTCACGCTGGCAAAAAAAGCCGGTATTGCGGTGCCCGCCTGGCGCGTTGAAACTGTGGCGGACAAGCCCGTGCTTCTGCTGCGGCGTTTTGACCGGCATGGCGCACGGCGCCTTCCGTTTCTTTCGGCCATGAGCATGCTGGGATCAAAAGACAACGAAACACGGAGCTACCTGGAAATCGTGGATGCCCTTCGCCAGAACGGAGCGGCGCCAAAGGCCGACATGGAGGCGCTGTGGCGCCGGCTGGTTTTCAATATCCTGATTTCCAATACCGACGATCACCTGCGCAATCACGGCTTTCTTTACGAAGGCCCCGATGGCTGGCGCCTGTCACCGGCCTACGATCTCAATCCGGTGCCGACCGACATCAAGCCGCGCATCCTCAGCATGGCGATCAACGAGGATGACAGTACGGCTTCTCTGGCTCTGGCAATGGAGGTTGCCGGGTATTTCGAACTGGATGACGACAAAGCCCGAAACATAGCGGTAAAGGTCGGGAAGATCGTCTCGACATGGCGCAACGAGGCGGCGCTGCAGGGTCTCAAACGAGCGGAAATCAATCGCATGGCGTCAGCTTTCGAACATCAGATGAAATGAGGCAAATTTCTCTTGTCCGTCCCTTGCTGCTCCTATACCAAATGCCGCTCCTGCGCTGACAACTCCGGCGAATCCTCGTTGCGGTCGCGGAAATAGGTGCGGATCTGGTCGCGCAGCCGGGGCTTGTTCCCGGTCAACTGGTAGACTCCTTGCCAGTCGCGCGAAATGTCGGTGCGGGGGTCATAATCGTTATCGCGCAGCACGCGCCACCGGCTTCCGTAGGCTCGAGAGGTTTTAGACCCGTGGAAATGGTGAATCGCGTGGTTTTCCACGTAGCCGATGTTTTGCTTGAGCGCCGAGGCGCGCGCCTGCCATCGCAGCACAGACTCCAGATAGCCTTTGCTGCACCGCGTGAGTTCCGCGGCGGCGTCGAGTGCTTGCGCCAAGCCGAAGGCCATGTGCCAGTCGCCCGAGCCTAGGATGCAGGTATCGAGCAGGCCGCCCACGGCATCGAAGGCGGAACGGCGGAACGCCCAGGCGCCGCCGGTTGCTCCCACCGGCACGGCGCGCGGTTTTCCCGGTTGTGCTCCGTAGTAGCCGTAGGGCGCGGCCGCAGCGGCACGTAACGCCGCCCGGTACTCCGGGTTTGCGATTCCCCTGACGTAGTTGCAGGCAAAGCTCGCCATGACGCGGAACGGGCGGTGCTCGGCGGAAAGGTCGGAGTAGCTCGAAAACAGCTGCGCGAAATCATAATGCTGGAGCTGGTGAATGGCCTCGAGCGCCCAGTCGCGGCGGGTCATGTGAAAGTCCCCATCGATGACGGCGCCGTATTGCCAGCCGGCGGGGAAGCGTTGCACGACCAGGTTCAGGATATTTTCCTTGTGCCACAGTTCGTGCGAAGTCCGGAGTTGCACGTCGTTGGGGTCGTAGCCGGTCACCTCGAAGGGCCGGTCGCCATAAGCCAGCTCGCCCACATGCAGGACCACATTGGCGCTGGAGCTCATATGATCGCGGAAGTCGTTCATCAGCTTGCGTCTGGTGGCCCAACGCACGGGATTGCTGTAAGCCACGGCCACGTGGAGGGTTTGCGCCTCAGACCAGGATTTCCACGGCGCGTGTACATTGGGGTGTGGGCTGAGCATCTTCGGGACGGTCCTTTCGTTATCGGGCACACTTGGGACGCCCGTTCGCGTGCGCACTAGTAAAAGGGGGTTTTTAACGGGCCAACCGCAGCAGCGGGCTGATTGGCTGGCCAGACATTCCGGCCGAAATCAGTTTACCATGCGATGCATAGGGAACCGCTGTAACTGGTGGCGGCCGCACAGCGTAAAATAAAGCAGATGCGCATCCTGGTAGTTGAAGACGAAAAGCGGATTGCGGATTTTCTGACGCGCGGTCTGCAAGGGGCAGGCTATGCCGTGGACGCGGCGCCGGATGGCACTACGGCCATCGATTTCATTCATTCGACAGACTACGATCTGGTGATCCTGGATCTGATGCTGCCGGATATGGATGGACTGAAGGTCCTGGAGCGCGCTCGCAGCCGCAAGGCGGGGCCGCCC
Source organism: Terriglobia bacterium (assembly GCA_020073305.1). Lineage (GTDB taxonomy): Bacteria > Acidobacteriota > Terriglobia > Bryobacterales > Bryobacteraceae > QHXW01. The sequence continues at coordinate 105,486 of JAIQFK010000021.1, read as the reverse complement.
GTCCTGATTCTGAGCGCGCGGGGGCAGGTGGACGATCGCGTCAAAGGGCTGGAGCAGGGCGCCGACGACTACCTGGTCAAACCATTCGCATTCGTGGAACTGCTAGCCCGAGTTCGCGCGTTGCTGCGCCGGGGGCAACCCGCGCCCGAGAAACTGCAGGTCGCCGATCTGACGGTGGACTGCGTGCGCCGCAAGGTGAGCCGGGCCGGGGAGACCATCGATCTGGCGCCGAAGGAGTTCGGCATCCTCGAGTACATGATGCGCAATAAGGGCCGCCCGCTCAGCCGCACCATGATTGTGGAGCACGTTTGGGACATGGATTACGACGGGCTGACCAACATCGTGGATGTTTACATTCGCCATCTGCGCAGCAAGATCGACGACCGGTTCCAGCAGAAGTTGATTCAGACCGTGCGCGGCATCGGTTACATGGTTGAGGTTCCCGACACGCCGGCGGCTGCGCCCCCGGAACCGGCGGCTGAACGGCAGGTGTAGTTTGCCGCGCCGCGTCAGGAAGTTCCAGCACATCACCCGCTCGCTGCGGTTTCGCCTCACGGTCAGTTACGCGCTGTTTTTCAGCGTGATGCTGATTGGAGTAGGCACCATCTATCGCCGCAATCTGGCGACCATCCTGGATACGCAGATTCGCGACGGCCTGGAGCAGGAGTGGGCGGCGGTGAAGGGCTATTTGAGAATTGAAAACGACAGGCCGATCTGGTACTACGACCGGGACGATCCGGACGAGAGCTTCATCATCGAGCGGCTGCGGCGCGTGTTTGTGGTGGCCGACGGGCAGGGAACGGTCCTGGCCGATGCGCAAGGAAACCTGCAGATTTCCGAAGCCTACGAGTCCATCGGCCGCGATTCACCCGCACACATTGCAGCCGCGCTCCACTCCCAGCAGCCTCAGTGGGAGGTACGGAAGAACGCGAAGGGCGTACCTTACCTCCTCCGTTCCGGCGCGGTTTACGACGAGAACAACCGGAAGCCCTATTTCGTCGCGGTGGGCCGCAGCCTCGCGGATAACAGCCACATTCTGGAACAGTTCACTTGGACTTATGTGGCGATCATTCCGCTCGTCATCGTCAGCGGTTGCCTGCTGGGGTGGTTCCTGGCCGCGCGGGGGCTGACCCCGGTTCTCGAAGTCGCGCAAGCTGCCCAGCGCATCTCCGGTTCGAATCTCAGGCTGCGCATTCCCTCGCGCGGCGCGCACGACGAACTCGATTTTCTAATCGAAACTTTCAACCGCATGATCGACCGCCTGGAGAACTCCTTTAACCAGATCCGGCAATTCTCCACCGATGTTTCGCACGAGTTGCGCACGCCGATTACGGCCATTCGCGGCCAGCTCGAAGTAGCGCTTTTCACAGCCTCCACCGCCGATCAGTATCGCGAGGCCATGCTCAACTCGCTGCAGGACGTGGAGCGGTTGTCGCAGATCGTGCGCGCGTTGTTGCTGCTTTCCCAGGCGGAATCGGGGCAACTGGCGTTGCAGAAGACGCGTATGAACCTGTCGGAGCTGGTGGCGGACGTGGTCGATCAGTTTCAGATCCCCTACGAGGAGGCGCGCGTACGGCTGACGGCCGACCTGCCCGGCGATTGTCCGGCCGAGGTCGACCGGATTCAGATCGAACGCATGGTCTCCAATCTCGTATCGAACGCCATGAAATTCACTCCCGCGGGCGGCGAAGTGCGGGTGCGGCTTCGGAATGAAACGGACGGCGTCGAGTTGGTGATTGAAGATACGGGCTGCGGCATCGCAACGGATCATCTGCCGCACATCTTCGATCGGTTCTATCGCGTGCCGGGTCGCGATGGGTCGGGCCCGGAACGCGGCCTGGGCCTCGGTTTGAGCTTCGTCGCCTGGATCGCCAAGGCGCACCAGGGGAACGTTCGCGTCGAGAGCAGCCCGGGCAAGGGCAGCCGTTTCGTCGTATTCCTGCCGGTCTCCGTGCCTGCTGACCGGCGTCCGGATGCGGCCGGCACGCCGGTGGCCTCGGGGATGAACGAACTTTAATACGGACTCCGGCTCCCGTCTCATCTGGCTGGAATAAGCTGGAAAGGTGCGTTCTGTGCTGCTCGGCACCCTCCTCCTGCTGCTCTCGACGGCATCTCCGGTTTCGCTGCGGGCACAAGACAGCCCTCCCGCCGAACAGCCTCGCAACGAATTTTTTTCAGGCGTCGTCACCGAACTCTCCGCCGAGAAAATCACGGTTCTGAAAACCGTGCTGGGGAAGAATTCCGAGACGCGGACCTTCCTGATCCTGGCGAATACGCGCGTCGAAGGCAAGCTACGGGTGAAGGCTCGGGTAACGGTACGCTACACGCGCGGCGAGGACAGCGATCGCGCGCTTCACATCATCGTCAGGACTTCGCAGAAGAAATAGCGAGCGGCCGGCTTAATCCCCGGACGCCCGGGCTACTTGTGCTTGCGGGCGCATCGGACTCAGGAGAGCCATCCACTGGCGGTAACGAGTCCGCGCCAGCGAGAGCAATACCATCAGGATCATGATCACGACGGCGGACACGGTGCACTGGCCGATCCCCAGATTGGAGTGCCAGGCGCCCAGCCAGCGGCCGTAAATCAGTTCGATGTGCACCCAATAAACCAGGAGGGACGTGGTGCCAAGCTGCCGTACCCAGCTCCACTTTCCGGCGGTGTGCTTGTTCCACAGAAATGCAAACGCGACCAGGATCAGGATCACGCCCAACTTGATCAGGATCATGAACGGGCTGTCGAGCCAGAACTCGGATTTTGCATAGAGCGACGGCAATTGCGACAAATGCTGTGAGGCGACGATAAGAACGCAGCCTACGACCGCCACCCATTGCATGGCGCGCTCCAGTTGCTCGTGCGTCAGGATGCGGATCAAGCTTCCGAGGCTCACTCCGAAGGCGACGAAGGCCCCCCAGGGAAAAAAGCCGAACGAAGCGTAGTCAGGTGCGACGTAGCTCTTGATCAGCGGGTGCACGCCCGACCAATCAATCTGCGAGACCAGCGGAGAGGCCGCCGCGATGGCCACGCCGAGAATGGCACAGAGGCGCACACGCTCCACGGTGCGGAACACCGCCATGACCGCCATGACTGCCAGAGCCACGCCCATGCAGTTCAGGACATCGACGCGGAGCATGTCGGTCCAGGCGCTGCCCGGCCATGCAAACAGCCAAAGCTGGATACGGACCAGGAATCCGAGCCCCAGAATGTACCCCGCGCGGCGCAACGAGGCCATGACGCGAGCCGGCGCCGACGCTCCCTGGCGCTCGCGGCTGTCCATCAGAAACGCCAGCGTCACGCCAGTCAAAAAGAGGAACACCGCCGAGGGCAGGCCGCCCAGAAAATCCGAGAGAACAAAGGTGCTCGACGTGCGCAGGTCCTGCCGCAGGAACGAATGGTAGGTGTGGCCCTGCAGCATGATGGCGGCTCCCACTCCCCGGGCCCAGTCCAGGAATTGCAGCCGTGATGTCGTTTTGGATATGGGCATGGAGAAGTTACTTTTGCGGGAACACGCGTTTGACGTCTTTAGGAACTTTGAGCTTTAGATCGGAATCCGAAAGGGGAGGATTCTTTTTTACGTTGGTATATGTGGCCAGCCGGTAGTCTCCGGCGGCCAGATAGAATTTCTGCTGCACCGGGTAATCGGCGGACTCGGGAATCCAGAGTTCGAGTTTTTTCAAATTCTTCAGAACTTCAGTCGATTTCGGCACTAACTCCAGCCGCGTCGCCTGCAATCCGGCTACCTGGTCGGAGCCCATCACTTTCATGCTGTAAGAAGAAGCCAGTTCCTTGCCTGACGAGCCGAAGCCGATGAGCAGAAACTGGTCGGCCAGCGCACGATAGCGGCTGATATCGTACTCTTCCACCGTTCGCATCTTGGGATAGTAGATTTCCGCTTTCTGGGAATGCAGGGAGATCGCTTTGCGGTCCGGCGCGGTGAATTCGATGATGACGTCAATTCCGCGATTGGCGCGCTTCAGCAGAATCGTGCCCGTGCTGATGTCGTCTTCATCAATCACGGCGGTGTGTTGCACGGAGCGCACGTCGGCCGCAAACGATCGGAACGACTCCGCGGTGCGATCCATTCGCTCCAGGACGCTTTCGAGCGAATCCGGAGCGTTGGGATGGGCCGCCAGAGCTGATGTGAGCGCGAGCACAAGGGCCGCTCGAAAACGCATAAGACCTTTTAGAGAGACGTCACGTCGATTCGATCGGGTTACGGAGGAACGGTTCAAGGCTTCACAAAAGCCATGTAGCCCTTGACTTCTCCTTCAGAATCAAGGATCGGTTCCACACGGCTGACGATGCGGGCCTTTCCGGTGCGGGCCTTGAGAATCCCGGCTAGTTTTGCGAGCTGCTGATCTTCCGGCACACCGGCCAGAAGTTCGGGCTCGATCCAGAAGACATCATTGCCGTGCCCCAGCATGGCCACCTGGCTGGCTTGCGGCGTACGTGGCTGGTCGCGGAACCAGGTGCGCGGCGTGAGGAATATGAACGCTAAAATGATGCCGACCATGACGTCGTACTGCCACGACGCCCGGGCATAATCCCACAGAATGAAGCGCTTCAAACCACCAGGCACAAGTTTAGTTTAACATTTCGCCGGCGTAATTCGAAACGTGGGCTTCGAGCGTCCCGACCCCTTCGATACGGGCGCGCACACGGTCGCCGGCTTTGATGCGGGCGCCTTTGGGGCAGCCGGTGGAGATCAGGTCACCGGGGTGGAGCGTCATGTAGTCGCTGTGGAATCGAACCAGCTCGAACGGGCGCGTGCGCATGTTGCGCACGAAGTCGCGCGAGCAAACTTCGCCGTTGTGCTCGGTGATCACTTCGAGCGAATCCACGTCCGGAATTTCATCCGCCGTGACCACTACCGGGCCGAAGCTGAAAAACGTATCGAAGCTCTTGGCGCGGGTGAGATAGCGCGGGTTCTTGCGGAGGACGTCAAGCGCGGTGAGATCGAGCGTTGTGGTGTAACCGAAGATGACCTCGCGGACGTGGCTGGCGGGAACGAAGCGGCAGGTCTTGCCAATGATCACGCCCAACTCTCCTTCGGCATCGACGTCGTTGGACAGGCGCGGCGGGGGCAGGACAATCTCTTCTCCCGGCTGGAACATGCACGAGGCTGGCTTCATGAAGCTGGCGGGTTCCTCCGGCTGAACGGCCTGAATGTCCTCGGCATGGGAGCGGTAGTTGAGGCCGATGCACCAGATCTTGGGCGGCACGGGGTAGGGAAGGCGGGGCGTGATTTCGGCGAGAGGCAGCGTCGAGACGCCGGCGGTGTTGATGCCGCCGATTCCTGTGCGGATGATCTCGAGCAGGTCGTTGGGGACGCGTGTGCCGTGCCTCGCGTTGATCTGTTCGATGGGTGCGACCCCTTGCCCGGTGAGCACGCCCGCGTGCGTGCGGTTGTGGTGAACGAAAGTGAGAAGCTTCACGAGGTCAGAGTAGGACAAGCGGCGATCTCTGTCCAGTGGCGTACCCTCACGAATTCACCGCGCGAAGAACCTCCACGAGATCGATGAACACGCCGTACGCGGTCTGCTCCACGCCCGGCGAAACGGAGACGGTTCCCACTGTGCCCATGAGGTCTGTATGCAGCAATAGCAGGTTCGACGTGCCGTGCACGCAAGCCAGGATGTCGGTCTTGTCCAGCACTTCGGCGCGGACGCGCAGCGAGAGCCCCCGATCTGTGCGGCGGGCGCGGCTGACCAGGCGCACGGTCTTGCCGGCACGATTGAGCTCGCGGACACGGTCCGGGCCGAGGCGAGTGATGCCGCGCGTCGGAATGGCTTGCGGATTCGTGCGCGCGTCCATCAGCACGTTCGCCAGGGCGGCAGTCTTCGCGGCCGAATCCCAGCCCTCCACGTCAAAGCTGGCGTCGGCTTCGGCGATGCCCATGCGGCGGGCCGCGTCGAGCCCTTCCTCAAACGTGCCGCCTTGCTCCATGGCTTCGATCACGATTTTGGAAGTCGAGTTCAGAACGCCCGTGAAGCCCAGCACCTTGACACCCGGCAGATTGTTGCGGACCTGGTTGAAAACCGGAGCACCGTCCATCACGGTGGCTTCGAAGCGGAGCAGGAGGTTGCGGCGCACTGCCTCGTCATGCAGGTCCGCGTAGGCGTGGGCGATGGGGCCCTTGTTGGCCGTGACCACGTGCATGCCGCGCGCGAAGGCGGCTCGCATGTGATCGATGGCCGGCTGGCCGGTGACGGGATTCAGGGTGGTCAGCTCAACCGCAATTTCCGCGTGAGCGGCGTCGAGGAAAGCTTCCACGGATGCGGCCGCGGGACCGAACCGCGGATCGCGAGCGAGGCCGCGCGGGTCGACAGCCGTGCCGTGGCGCGCCGTGTGAATCCCGAGGATCTTGAAAGGAAACTCCGATTTTTTGCGGCGAATCAGCGCGGCGAGCGCCCGGCCGACGTTGCCGTATCCGATGAGCGCGAGTTTCAAAACTCCATTTTCTCGATTAAAGAGTTGAGTTCTGATTGTAGCGCGGCATTTTTGCGTTCGAGTTCCGCCTGGTGATCGCGCAGTGACGCGAGCTGGCCTTCCTGCGTGTCGAGCTGGCGCGCGTATTTCTGCACCTGCTCCTGCTGGCCGCTGACATGATTGAGGCTGTTGATGTTCTGGCGGATGCGCTCCTGATCGCGGACGATGTTTGCGATCTGCGCTTCCACGCGGTGACGCTCGCCGTCATTGTCAGCGATCAGGCGTTTGCGGCTGACGATGTCGCCCAATTGCTTCCGCGCCGCGTCGCTCAGGTTCTTGTTCTGGATGTAGGTGACCAGCCCGTCGGGCGTGAGGCTGGTCACGGCAAACGTGCTGCTGTAAACGCGCTCTTCGGTTACCGGGAACTTTTCGGTGGCATCGGGAGCCAGCTTCACTTCGAAACGATATGCGTTCGCGGTTTTCTCGGTGGCCTTGCGTTCGAGCAGCGTGTATTCCGGGCGCGCCGGATGTTCGATGATCAGCGTTTTCGATTTCTGGTCCACGTTGCGGATGGTGTAGGTCCGTATTTCGACAGCGGCGGTTCGCGTGGTCAACACGCCGCGATTCATGTGCGCTTCACGGACGACCTCGCCTTTCGAGTCGAACTGCGTGGTGATGCGCGTTCCCAGGTCGACCGCATAGCTGAGCAGGCGTTTGTCACCGGTTTTGACGGTTTCCATCAATGCTTCACCGCCGTACGTGCCGGCGTCGAACACGGTGATGGGGCCGCCATCCAGCGTCTTGCCGGTGGAATTGGTGATTTCCGCGGCGTTAAGCGGGTGCGCCGAGCTTTGGTCGGAATAAATGAGCAGCTTGCGCGCGGCGATCTTGTCCTGGAGGAACGGCAGCATGGCGGATTCGCTTTTGCGGATAGTGACCGGTGTGGCGATGCGGTACTCGAAGAGCTCGCCAAGCTCCTGGGCAGCGGCGGAAGCAGACATCGTGCTTGGGACGGCGCTGATGCGGTCCGCCACAACGAGACTTCCGATGACACCGCCGGCGACCCCGGGCGCCGCTGCAGGGGGCGCCGCGGCCTTCTGCACCTTGGCGAATCTCTCCAGACGTTCGAAGTTCTCACTGGCCACAAGACCCGCTGCCGGTTTGAACTTGAGCTCGTCCAACGTGCCGGTATCCACCACCGGTGCGAGAGCTTGCTCCTCGGCCAGTTCCGCAATCGGACGGCTTGCGTATCTTGGCTCATAGAGCTGGCTGATAAATGAAATCGGCCTTCCGGAGACGAGTGCCAGCCGCACATTCGTCCAGTCATCGCCGGTCGTGTTGTCGACAATTGCCCAGCCTTCGAGCGTCGGCTGGCCGCTCTCCCCGAAAATCAGCCTGTAACTCGATTTCCACACCGGCGACGGGATCATATAGCTCGCCACGATCTCCCGCGCTTTCGAATCGGTCGAATCGATGTAAACGCTGCGCTTTTCCTTGGAGCGCGCCTGCGCAAGGGCCGCCAGGTAATCCTTGAACTGCAATTGCAGCGTGGGATCGCTGAAGCGTAGGGATGTGGCCGCCCCGAGATCGAGATTGTGGACCTCGCCCGAATCAAGGAGCAGCGTTATCTGCTCGCGCTCCGGCTGGTTCTGCCCCCCGGATGCCTTCCGCGCTCCTACGATCGCACCCGCGACCGTTTCCGTCCCGAACTTTAACTCGATTCGTGCGCCCTTCAACTGATCGAGCACCGCGCTTAGGGGCTGCTGGCTGCCAATCGAGAAGGGGAACTGGCCGAGCTTCTTGTCGAGCGGCTCGCTCGAATCGTATCGCAGGCCGGAAATTTTTCCGCCGCCCTTCTCTTCGAGGGTCAGCGACTTCAGCACGTCGTTCATTTCCTCGGCCTTGAAGTCGAGCCGGGCGGATTCGCCCGCGCCCAGGTGGCCGGAACGCGCGAAGTAACCGACCCCGTGCTTGAAGAGCACGACCTCGCGAACGGGGAGGTCGGCGGCTGCGGCAACCAGTGCAAACGAAAGGTAACAAGCTACATGGCGCATCATGCCTCCTTGGACGGCATCTGGGAGAGTAGAGTTCCTCACGCGAACTCTTTACTCACCCATCACCTTAATGATGACGCGTTTGGAGCGCTGTCCGTCGAATTCGGCGTAGTAAATCTGCTGCCATGGCCCGAAATCGAGCTTTCCGGCGGTCACCGGAACCATCACCTGGTGGTGCACCAGCAGGCTTTTCAAGTGCGAATCGCCGTTGGTTTCGCCGGTCCGGTGGTGACGGTAATCCTGGCGGAAGGGCGCGAGCGTTTCCAGCCACTCATCGATGTCGGCGATCAATCCGTCTTCGGCGTCGTTTACCCACACGCCGGCGGTGATGTGCATGGCGGAAACCAGGATCATGCCTTCACGGATCCCGCTTTTGGCCAGTGCACCCTCCACTTGAGGAGTGATATTTACGTATTCGCGGTGCTTCTTCGTGCGGAATGTCAGGTAGTCTGTGTGGAACTTCATGTGGGGAATGATACTTCGTTAGGGGTCAAATTTTCTTCAATTGTTGAGATATCTCTGCTAAAATCGCGCCAGTGGTGCCAGACCCGATGCATATCGTGGTTGTCGACGACGAGCCCGCTTTACTCGAAAGCCTGCGCGCTTATCTGACGCGCCTGGGATACGTGGTTACGGGATTTCAAAACGCCAAAGCCGCTTGGGATTATTTTGTAAGCGATTCCTCCGTTTGCTCCGTGATCATCGTGGACCTAACGCTTGGGGGGATGTCCGGGGAGGAGCTGATTCGAAAAGTGCTCGCGCACAAACCGGATATGGCGGTGGTGGCAACCAGCGGCTATCACCCCGCGCTGTACGACTTGCGCGCGTTGCGTGCCCCGCGCCTGGCCACGCTCGAAAAGCCCTTCACTCCGCAGATGTTGACCGAAGCGTTGAAACGCCTGTTCTCGAACCAGAAGGCCGCTCCCGGCTAGTCCCCTGGCTTTGATAGAAACGGCAATCGCTGTTCAGGCAGCAGGCTTCACAGCGCGGCCGGTTGGTCTTGCACACCTCCTGGCCATGCTGGCGCAAGAGCTGATGCGCGCGGATCAGCCAGCCGCACTTGGGTACGATCTGGTTTATTACGGCTGCCTGCACGGCGCGATACGTCGCGATGTAGATCTTGCGCTCTCCTCCAAAGCCAAGCCGCCGAAGCACACGCAAGCCGTTCGATTCCAGCGCGAAGACTGGCTGCGCGCTCGAAAATAGCAGGATCTTCTCCGCTCCAGGCTCGCCGATGCCCGGAAATTCCTGAAACGCTTTTCTGGCTTGCAAATAGGGCAGTTGCAACGATTTCTTGAGGTTTCCCTTGAATAATCGCAGCGCAATCTGATCGGCGCGGCGCAGTTTTTCGGCGCATTGAGAGGCGAAGCCCCGGCCTTGCCGCGTCACCGCCAGCAATTCTTCGCCGGATGCCGCCGAAATGCACCCCGGTTTCGTGCCGATGCGCTCCCGTAGCGCAGAAAAGGCCCGCGCTCGCTCGTCATCGTTTGCCAGGTACGCCACGTTTTCCCAGAGAATCAGTTCGAAGGGATCGGTGGTGATGGGCGGCTTTGGCCGGCCGGACACGGTTTCGAGCCGGCGGATGATGTTCTGTAGGGGAGTCGCCTTTGCGGGCACGGCTTGATCAGGCCGCGATTTCCTTCACGGCGGCGACGGCGCGGTCGACTTCGTCCATCGAGTTGTAAACCTGCGCCGAGAACCGGAGGCCTTCGGCATCGCCAGAAGGCGTCATGGCAATGGCCAGACGGTGCCTCTGCCAAAGCAGATCGTAAGCCTTTTGCGTGGGGACGTTTCTCAGCCGGAACTTCACCACGCCGCCTGAAAGCTCCGGCTCGAGATTGGTCTTAAGTTCGACGGCTGCCATTTCTTTCAACTGCACCTTGGCGCGTGTGGCGAGCGCCTGCATGCGCGCCTCGACCGCCGGCATGCCAATCAGACTGATGAAGTCGACTGCGGCTTCGAGCGCCACGACGCGCGGATCATCGCGCTGGCCAAACACCTCAAACTTCCGCGCGCCCTTCAGATGATCGGTCCAGCCGGCGGTGACGATCGACGGCCAGATTTGCGGGATACGCTCCGCCCGCACCCAGAGAATTCCCGCTTCCAGCGGCCCCATCAGCCATTTGTGCGCGCTGGCGGAATAGGAGTCGCAGCCGATCTCGGCGAGATTGACGTCGAGCGCTCCGAAGGTCTGCGCCCCGTCCAGGTGCACATAGATGTTGCGCCTGCGAGCCAGCGCCGCAATTTCCCGGGCTGGATATTGAATGCCGGTGGTGCTGGTGACGTGGGTGATAGCGATGACCCGTGTGCGCGCGGTGATGGCGCGCTCGAAATCAGCCAGCAGCTTTTCCGCGCTGGGCGCCGGAATCGGCACGGGCAGCGATTTTACGATGAAACCGTCGCGCTCGGCGCGCACACGCCAGGAATCGTGGTTCGACGGATGGTTGTGATCGGTGATCAGGACCTCGTCCCCCGGCTTCAGATCCACGCCCTTCACGATGATGTTGCTGCCTTCGCTGGTATTGCGCGTGACGGCGATCTCGTCGGGGGAGACGCGCAGCATGCGGGCCACCTTGGCGCGCAGCGATTCGCGCATGTCCACGTACTTATCGCGATTCTGAAACGACGGGTTGGAGTGGAAGTCGCGCAAATATTCCACGTGCCTGTCCAGCACCAGCCGGGAGGCCGGGCAGACGTTGGCGGCGTTGAGGTAGAGCAGCCCTTCTTCGAGCGGGTACTGGCGTCGCACCATTTGCCAGTAGCTTTCGTTGCCGGCATCCGGCAGGCGCGCGGCAGCGGCGGCCTGGAGTTTGGCTTCAAACGCGCGCCAGGCGAGGGGCACGGCGGCCAGCTTGAAGAAATCGCGTCGCGTATTGGGCATGCAGGGCCTCCTTGGGGTGGAATTATTGTACCGCCGGAAAAGAGCTACACCAACGGCGGGAGCTTAACCGAAGACAGTATTGAGTGCGTGGACAAGCCGCCCGAAAATGAGTGCAGGTGCCCAAAGCCGCTCCCTCCGGCAGCTAATTCATCCAAAGCGTGCCCATGCTTTCAAAAACTCAAAAATGTGGCTGGCTGCTAACCGCATTTTGCGCTCTCCCGTGTGCTACGTGGGGCCAGCAGAACCGCCTGAGCGGTTTCATTGATTCCCGGCAAATCGCGCCACTCGCGGGCAGCGTCCATCCCCTCGCTCAGGCGAAGTACGATCTGGGCCTGGCCGAGGAGACGGCGTTGCTGCAGCCCGTGACGCTGGTGCTCAAACGTTCTGGCGAGCAGCAGGCGGCACTCAACAAGCTGTTGCAGGAGCAGCAGGATCCCGCTTCGCGCGAGTACCATCACTGGCTGACTCCGGAACAGTTCGGACAACGCTTCGGTTTCAGCCAGGCAGACATCGGTAGGATCGCCGTCTGGCTCAAGTCGCAGGGATTGACGGTCGTCGATGTGCCGCTCAGCCGCAACCTGATCGTTTTCAGCGGCACAGTTAAAACGGTGCAGACGGCCTTTCGGACTTCCATCCATCGCTATCTGGTCGATGGTGAGAACCACATCGCAAACTCCGACCCGCCCTGGTTGCCCGCGGCCGTGGCGCCGTTCGTGCTGGCCGTCACCGGTCTGGACGATTTCCAACCGAAGGCCTCCAACCGAAGAGGCATGGTTCCCGAAATCACCTACACCGATGGCTCGCATAGTCTGGGTCCGGCCGACTACGCGGTGATCTACGATATTCTCCCGTTGTATCAGGCCGGGTTCTCCGGTTCCGGCCAAAAGATCGCGGTTGCCGGCCGCTGCAAAATCGCGCTCAGCGACGTCCAAAGCTTCCGGTCGTACTTCAGCCTTCCGGCCAACAACCCGCAGCTCATCCTCGCGGCCGGGAGCCTCGATCCCGGGCCGAACGGCGTCCAAAAGGGCGATTGCGGCGAAGCGTACCTGGATGTGGATTGGAGCGGCGGCATAGCCAACGCGGCCACCATCGATTACGTCTACGCGACGGATCCGCTATTTGCCGTGCAATACGCGGTGACACAGAATATCGCGCCGATCGTGACGTACAGTTTCGGGGGTTGTGAGCAAGGCTTCAGCCAGAACACATTGGCGACCTACGAATCTCTGGCGAAACAGGCGAACGCGCAAGGCATAACCTGGCTTGCGTCGTCCGGCGACTCCGGCGCGGCGGGCTGCGACCCACACGGCGTCTCGACCTCCAGCCAGGCCAGCAACGGTCCGGCCGTAAGTTTTCCGGCGAGTATCCCGGAAGTCACTGCCGTCGGCGGAACGGAATTCAACGAGGGGTCCGGGGCTTACTGGAATTCCGGGAGCGGCGCGGGAAAAGCTTCCGCGCTGTCCTATATTCCCGAGATGGCCTGGAACGAGTCGGACACCAACGGCCTCGCTGCGTCGGGCGGAGGGCTGAGCGTTTTTTATCTCAAGCCCGCATGGCAGACCGGACCGGGAGTTCCGACTCAGAACCAGCGCGCGGTTCCGGATGTGGCCCTCACCGCCGCCATGCACGACGGCTACATCACGTTCATGAATGGGAACGCGTACATCAATTCCGGAACCTCGGCTGCTACGCCATCCCTTGCCGGCATTCTCGCCATTCTGAATCAGTATGAGTTATCCAAGGGTCTGCAGACCCAACCCGGCCAGGGCAACATCAACCCGAGCCTTTACCGTCTCTCGCAGAGCACGCCTTCCGCTTTTCACGACATCACGACAGGAAACAATGTGGTGCCCTGCATGGCGGGCAGCACCGACTGCGGTACGGGCTCATTTGGGTTCTACGCGGGGCCCGGGTACGATCTGGTAACGGGGTTGGGCTCCATCGACGCGAACAATCTGGTTTCGCACTGGAGTAACCAGCCCGTGAAATCAACCGGCGTCCAGGTGCTGGCCGCGCTGACTTCAAACGCGAACGGTGTAGTGAACGGTGCGTGCAGTACTCCACCTCGAGTTTCGAATTTCACGACCTCATCGCCACAGGTTTGGCTTTATTTCTCCCTTACCGGCGCACAAATAGGAGACACGGGGGAGGTCAGTTTCTATCGTCCTGACGGCACACTCTACAAAGCCCTGAACGTGTCGATTTCGTCTGTCGGCAGCAACGGATCTGTATGCTTCTCTGATTCCATCGATATCCATGGCGCCGCGCCGGAGTCTTATCCGGGCACATGGACCGCTGCAACATTTTGGAATCAGTCAAGCACACCGCTTTTCACATTGAACTTCACGCTCGCGGCGGCCCCACAGCAGTCCTTGTTTCAGATCTTTCCCCACATCGCCTCAGACAGCCAGTGGCACACCGACATCTTCGTTCTGAACACCAACAGCACGCCGGTGACTTTCAGCCTCGTCTTTCATACGGACAGTGGCGCGCCCCTGCCTCTCGACGGAAATCCTCCGACCCATAACGTGATACTGCCGGCCAACGGAATTGCGTTCTTTAGAACATCTACCGCCTCAACTCCAAATGAGGGCTGGGCGGAACTCGACTCCAGCGCACCGTTATCCGGGGTGGCGGTGTTTGGCCGCCATGGCAATGATGGCAAATATTACGAAGCATCCGTACCGTTGAGCGCTCCTTATCAGTCGTTCACCGTGCCGTTTGACGAAACGCAATCTCCCCTCGGCGTGCCGTTCTTGAACGCATTTGCGGTTACCAATTCGGATCCCAGCAATGCGGCGCAGATGACTTGTACGGCTTACAATACGGCGGGCGGCATCCTCGGTTCGGGGCTGCGGGTCGGACCGTTAAGCCCGTTCCAACACACGGAGTTTCTAATCGATCAGCAGTTTGGCCCTTCGCTAGCCGGGCAGCGAGGCACGCTGGCTTGTCAGTCCAACACCCTGGTCGCCGCTGTGGAGCTGCGAGCGTTCTCTTCGTCACCCGCTATCAGCTCCATGCCGGTCATCGCAAATACGACGCCGGCGAGCGGTTCCGGAGTGCTGACCTTCCCGCACGTCGCCTCAGACAATCAGTGGCACACCGACATCTTCGTTCTGAACACCAACAGCACACCGGTAACGTTCAGCCTCGTTTTCCACACAGACACGGGCGCTGTGATGACTCTCGACGGAAATCCCCAGACCAGCAGCGTGACGTTGCCGCCCAACGGAGTTGCGTTCTTCAGAACATCTCCCGCGTCAACTCCAAATGAAGGCTGGGCGGAAGTCGATTCCAGCGCACCCTTATCCGGCGTGGCCGTGTTTGGCCGGCATGGCAGCGATGGCAGCTATTACGAGGCCTCTGCACCGCTTAGTTCCCCTTACTCGTTGTTCGCAGTGCCATTTGACGAAACACAGTCGCCGTTGGGCGTGCCGTTCTTGAACGGATTTGCGGTTACCAACACAGATTCGACCATACCGGCGCAGATGACCTGTATCGCGTATGGCGGTGGTGGCAATATCTTGCGTTCGGGACTGCAGGTTGGGCCGTTAAGCCCGTTCCGGCACGCGGAGTTTCTCATAGACCAGCAGTTTGGCCCTTCGCTGGCCGGGCAGCGAGGCACGCTGGTTTGTCAGTCCAACACGCGGGTCGCCACGGTGGAACTCAGAGCGTTCTCTTCGTCTCCCGCCGTCAGTTCCATGCCGGTCATCGAAAACGTTGCCACGACGCCCGCAGTCACCTCAATTGCGCGTAAAGATCTTTCGGCTTCGCCACGTTAGGTGAGGGGATCACGCGCCGGGCCGTTGACACTCGCTCGAAATCGGCCTAGGGGCCAGCGGTTCCGGCGGCCGGGGGATTTGTTCTCAATTTCGATTGCCGGCCGAACGCGCCAACCACGCCGGGTCTTGTTCGAATGAACGAGTGGTTCGTCGCTTCACCCCCGCCTTTTGTTGGGTTGGCATCGAGCTTTGTTGGGTTGTATCAAGTGAACTTCGTGGCGCCGCCGATGCCACCCGGTACGCTTCCGTGCGCCCGTAATCTCGGACTCGGCGCCAATCCGTTTGACAACGTGTTGTCGAACTTCACCATCACGCTAGGGAGGACTTCGTTCGACGGCGCCGCAATTTGTGCCGGTCCCTTTGCGCCATAACCGCGCTTTGTTTTCCGTGCCTGTCCTGCTAAGTTGGAGTGCATGAAGCGACTGGAGCCGGTGATCTGGGCCAAGGGCACCTTTCTGACGCCGCAGCACCTTCAGATCCAGGACCGGTTCCTGGAAAACACGCTGCGCTTTCAGCTCGACGCGCTCTCGTTCCGTCCGTGGGGTTGCCGCCAGATTGTGGCCAACCAGGAACTGCTGGCGGCGGGAAACTTCGCGATTTCGAGCGCCTCGGGCATTTTCCCGGATGGCCTTTTGTTCGACATGCCGAACTCCGACTCCGCGCCTCCGCCCCGGCCTCTGGCCGAGCTGTTCGCGCCGGAACAGGAAGAGATGGTGGTGTACCTGGCGATTCCGCAGTACCGCGAGCGCGGTTTGAATGTCTCCGCAACGCTGCGCAACGCCGACACGCGGTATCGGGCCGAAGTTGAGACTTTCAAGGACGAAAACACCGGCTCATCGGAAAGGCCGGTACAGGTTGCGCGCAAGAACTTCCGTTTGCTGGTTGAAGGCGAGAGCCGCGAGGGATTCACCTCGCTCGCCGTGGCTCGCGTCAAACGGTCGCTTTCGGGCACGTTCCAACTCGATCCGAAGTTCGTTCCGCCGCTGCTGGATTATACGGCCAGCGATTATCTGGTTTCGATCGCCAGGAGGCTGGTGGAGATTCTTTCGGCGCGCAGCAGCATGCTCTCCGGCACGCGCCGGCAGAAGAACCAGAGCCTGGCGGACTTCACCACGGCCGACATCGCGAGTTTCTGGCTGCTGTATACCATCAACACGCACTTCCCCATCCTGCGTCACCTGTTTGAAACGCGCGCCGGACACCCCGAGGAGCTGTATGCGGCCATGCTCTCGCTGGCGGGCTCGCTGACCACGTTCTCCTTGAAGATTCATCCACGGGATCTGCCGCTGTACGATCACGACAATCTCGGCGCCTGTTTTACCGACCTGGATGAAAAACTGCGCCTGCTGCTAGAGACCGTGGTGCCGACCAACTTCATCTCACTGCCGCTGAAGCTGGTGCAGGCGTCCATCTACGCTACATCCCTCGATCAGGACAAGTACCTGGCCAACACCAAGATGTATCTGGCGGTCCATGCGGAGATGAATCAGGGCGATCTGATCAACAAGGCCCCGCAGCTCATCAAAGTCTGCTCGGCCAATCACATCGAACATCTGGTCAGGCAGGCGTTGCCGGGCGTGCCGCTCACGCACGTGGCCACGCCGCCGAGCCAGATTCCGCTGAAGCTGAATTTCCAGTATTTCAGCATGAACCAGTCGGGCCTGGCCTGGGAGGCGGTCACGCGCGCGCGCAACCTGGCGGCCTACGTGCCAGGCGATTTCCCGAATCCGCAGCTCGAATTGATTATTCTGCTGCCGCAAGCGTCTTGAAGGGGCCGCGGCTGCACGCGACTGCGCGCCAATGCTAAAATAACAAAGTTATGGCAATCCCCAATGTGAAGCGGTTCCGGCCCTTTTGCCCGACCTGCAACGAAAACTACACGATCATGGCGGTGCTGCCGCGCGACGCAGACGTCGACAAATATCTTGCTGATGCCGTAGCCCGGCACGACCACAAGGCGTACCAGGAGTCCAAGCAGGCGCATTTCAAGGTTCGCGTCGGCCAGCAGAAACAGAAGAAGGCCAAGTAAGTTTTTGGTTAGAGGCGGGCCCTCAGGCTGCGCAGGGCCCGCAACCCTTCCTGCGCCACCTCGTCATCCCCATCGTGGCTCAACTTTTCCAGAGAAGAGACGCTGTCTTGGCCGCCACTGGCTGCCAGCACTCTGGCCAGGTAGACTTTCTCGTCCTTGGTTCCGATGTCTACGGCGTGATATAGCGGCGGGCGCAGCGCCGGATTCCGGGCCAGTTCGACCAGGTACGCGTACGCTACGCCGCGGTAACCCACCGAGTTGAGGGTATTGATCAGCAACTGGTACGGGCTGAACTCCGCGATTTCCGTTTTCCCGAGCAGCACTTCGGCGAACGCCAGGCCTAGGCGCGGCGCAGTCTTTCCCTCGTCCTGAGACGCCTTTTCGAGCATGGGCAAGTCCGCCGGGTTCTTCAGCCGCGCGAAGCCTTCGGCGGCGGCGGCGCGCAAGCCATCGTCCTTGTCGTGCAGGTAGCGCGTGAATACCGGGCGGCTCTTTTCGTCCCCCAGCATGGCGAGCGAAGTCAGCGCCGCGCGTCTAACTTTGCTGCTGCGCGAGTGCTCCAGCACATCGGAAAGTTGCGGCGCGGAAGACTTATTCTGCAGAAGCCCCACGGTTTCGATGGCGGCAAGCTGGACTTTCGGATCGAGGTCGTGGGTGAGAAACGCCACGCCTTGCGCCGCGGATTCGTCGCGGATCTTCTGGAGCGCGATGAGCGACTCGTAAATCACGCCGGTGTCTTTGGAGCGCAGCGCGGCGAGCAAGTCGGGAACCGCGGCTCTCCCGCGCAGGATCCCCAGAGCCCTGGCGGCGTTGGCGCGAGCCTCCATGCTGGCGCCGCTGCGCACCAGCATTCCCAGCGCTTGAATCACGTCGGAGCGCGGATTGACGAATGGAGGAATCACCTGGTCGTTGGTATCGGTGAATTTTCCCTTGATGCTGGTGCCCACGCGCTTGAGCGAGGCGCCGAGACCGGTTTGCACATAGCCGGGGAGATAGAAGTTCACCAGCCCGTCGGTGGCGCGAATCTGTATTTCAGGGTCGTTATCGGCGGTGGCCTGGATGAGCGGAGCCAGACTGCCCTGCGTTCCCACGTCGATGATGGCTTTTACGGCTTCGAGACGAATCTCCAGATCGGGATTGCGCAGCAACTCCTGGAGCCGGGGCAGGGCGTTTGATCCCTGCTTGGCGAGATCCCGAACATTTTTGGGGCGCAGTGTTTCTTGCGCGGAAGCAAGCATGAATGCGAATACGACGGCGCTGGTGAGAGAAAATGATCTGCTGAGGCCCATGCTTTCAATGTAGGACAGGCAGGCGTAGCTGTCTATTCAGCCGCCCGGGGAGCTATCGCACGAATTCGATTTCGCAGCGCTGGGGAATCAGTCCGGCCTCGTAACCCATGTCCAGCAGTTTCTGCGCGGCTTTCGGCACCACGTCTCCACAATCCACCGTGTAGTGATTCACATACATGCCGATGAACTTGTCGGCCATGCGGGCATCCATGTCGCGCGCAAATTGCAGGGCGTAGGCCAGGGCTTCCTCGCGGTGGTCCAGGGCGTACTGAATACTCTCTCGCATCAGGCGGCAGCACTCGCTTTGCACTTCAGGGGGCAGGGTGCGGAGCAAAGCATTGGCGCCCAAAGGCAGCGGCAGGTCGAATTTGGTCTTCCACCAGCGGCCGAGGTCGAGAATGCGTTGGAACCCCGCGCGGGAGTAGGTCAGTTGCGCCTCGTGAATGATCAGGCCGAGATCGGCCGCGCGCTCGGTGACCGCGTCGAGGATCTTGTCGAACGGCGTCACCACCGCTTCGAAATCCGGCTCGAACAGTTTCAGCGCCAGGTAGGCGCTGGTGAGTTTTCCGGGAATGGCGATGCGTTTGCCGCGGATTTCCTCGGGCTCCATGGGCTTGGTCGCGACGAGCATGGGCCCGTAACCGTCGCCGATGCTCGATCCACTCGCCATTAATACGTACTTGGCGGCCACGTGCGGATAGGCGTGGTAAGAAATAGCCGTGAGATGGTACTGCCCCTCAACGGCTTTGCGGTTCAGCGACTCGATGTCCTCCAGGACATGGCGGAAAGCAACCATGGACGAGCGGACTTTTTTTGTCGCCAGTCCGTAAAACATGAAGGCATCGTCAGAGTCCGGACTATGCGCAGTGATAATTTCCTGTTGTGGCGGAGACATAGTTGGTGGCGGAAAACTTTCACCAGTATCACACTGGTTGGGGCTCAGAACAATTCAAGTAAAAGAGGTCAACAGGAGAAAACGGAAAAGGGCGACCACATCCAGTATCCCGCCGAGACTCGAAGCGTGTCGTTGCCGATCATCTGTGCCGCGCAAGAGCGCGCTCAGCATGGGGTTCTTCACTCCGCCATGCGCATCCGATCGTTCGTCACCCTTCTTGCTTCCCGCTCTCGGGATCAGTTGTGACCGCCCTGATCCTTGCCCGGTTCTATATCGTCACCTCCCGCCGCCCTACTACCAGCGGCTCTTGGTCCGAGAAGCTTACCGGATGCTTCCCGATTCACATTCTCCGTCTAGTGTCCAGGATTGTCAATAGTGCTTAAGGCCTAAGTGTACGGATGGGGGCAAGAGCGTTTTCATCCTGTAAAATTAGGGCGAGAATCCCAATCCAATGTTTCGGTGGTTATCTAAAAAAACGGCGCCGCTCAGCGGTGCGCCCGCGGTGCGCCGGCAGAAAACGTATTCCGCGCAGAGCGGCTACGTGTACCAATATTTCTATGCAGGCCACCGCCCGACGTCTTCCCCACGCGGCACCGAGTATGTTTTCAATGTCTCGTCCGATCGCAAGACATCGTCCCAGGTCTCGGTTTTCGTCAGTGATGAGGCCATGCTGAGCTGGCAGCAGGAAAGCGGCAGAACGCTCAGCGCGACCGAACGATACGCAACGGCCAAGATGGCGCTGTTCCAGGCGTTCGATGAACGCGAGACGCCGGAAGCGGCGCGCGCCGCCGTGCACGTGAGCCCCGCCGCCGTGCGCGCCATTCTCGCTAGCCTCAACATTGACTGAGCTATGATAAAGGCGGCGCATGTCCCTGCCACCGATTTCGTCGCTCGTTCACTTCGGTAACCGGCCCTTCTCCTTCTATCCGCCCATTCTCAATGTCGAACATAATGAGTGGTTCTTCCGCCGCGGCTCCTGGGCTGAAATCCTGGTGATGAACTCGCGGAGCAAGGAAGAAATCTGGATTCCGCGCCGCTTCCTGGGAGAGGTTTCACAGATCGAAGACCCCGTGGTCATTGTCGGGCTGGTCAAGGAGCTGGAATACAAAGCGGGCGCCGTATGGCCGCACCAGCGTCGCGTGATCGAGATGCCGCTGGCGGTAGGAGAGCGTTCGCGCGCGCTGCCACCGCCGGGCGATGCGCCCGCGCCGGTGATCGGTATCCGCGCTCCGTTGGTTACCGACTCGCGCATGGGCAAACTCGTGGGGTTCACGATTCTAGTGGGTGTCGTGGCCAGCGTCGTAGCCGTAGACGTGCTGCGTCAAGGTGTACTCAAGCCGCGTCTGGTCTACGACGCCAGCGACCAGCAGTATCTGGACCTCACGCGCGACGATGATTACTCGGCCGTGGTGCGAAAGCTCGGGCAGCCCGCCGGCGACCGGTGGCAATCCGAAACCGAAGCCACTCAGTTTCGCAGCCTGTGGTATCCGCGACGCGCCTACTTCGTCATCCTGATGGGTGATGACAGGAGCCATGCGAGGTACATCGGGACGATGGATGCCAAGTGGGTCCCCATCCACTGGCTGGAGCTGCACCCCGGGGGCACCACGCGTTCCACGTTGACCGGCCTCACGAAATTCTGATGTCTGCTGCTTCGGCGCTAGCCACGCGTTCCGGGGGTCCTAAGCGGCTGCTGGGATACGTCCTCTGGGTCCTGGTGGCGATCGCGGCAGCGTTCTGCCTTGGAGCGATTGCGCTCAATCGCGGGGAACACATCAACAGCACCTGGCTGGTGCTGGCTTCCTCCTGCACCTACCTGATCGGGTTCCGTTTCTATGCGAGGTTCATCGCCGCGCGAGTGATGGCCCTCAATAACCAGCGAGCCACTCCCGCCGAACGGCTGAAGAACGGCCTCGACTTCGAGCCCACCAACAAGTGGATTTTATTCGGCCATCACTTTGCCGCAATTGCCGGGCCGGGACCGCTGGTCGGGCCGGTGCTGGCAGCGCAGTTCGGATACTTACCCGGCACGCTCTGGATCATCGTCGGCGGCGTGTTGGGCGGGGCAGTCCAGGACTTTGTGATCCTGTTCGCGTCCATGCGTCGCGACGGCAAATCGCTGGGCCAGATGGCGCGCGACGAGATCGGCAAGCTGGGCGGCCTGGTGGCTTTGCTCACGGTGCTGCTGATCATGATCATTCTGCTGGCGGTCGTGGCTTTGGTGGTTGTCAACGCCCTGGTGGGCAGCCCCTGGGGTACCTTTACCATTGCGGCCACCATGCCGATCGCCCTGTTCATGGGTCTGTACTTGCGTTACTGGCGGCCGGGCAAGGTGCTGGAGTGCTCGATTATCGGTTTCCTGCTGGTAGTGGCGGCCATTTTCGGCGGCCAGTGGGTGGCGGAATCGTCGTTCTGGGCTCCGGTGTTTACGCTGTCCGCGACGGGCCTGGCTTACGCCATCATCATTTATGGGTTCGTGGCCAGCGTGCTGCCGGTGTGGCTGTTCCTGGCGCCACGCGATTATCTCAGCACGTTCGTCAAGCTCGGCGTGATTTTCCTCTTGGCCGTGGGGATTGTTTTGGTGCGGCCCGAACTCCAGCTTCCCGCATTCACGCGTTTCACCGATGGCACCGGCCCCATCTTCGCGGGTAAAATTTTCCCCTTCTGCTTCATCACCATCGCATGCGGCGCGATTTCTGGCTTCCACTCGCTCATTTCCTCGGGCACCACGCCCAAGATGATCGAGAGGGAGTGGCACGCATGGCCGGTGGGCTACGGCGCCATGCTGCTCGAAAGTTTCGTGGCGGTGATGGCCATGATCGCGGCCTGCGTCATGCATCCGGGTGTTTACTTTGCCGTGAACTCACCGGCGGGCATCGTGGGTACGACACCGGCGGCCGCGGTGGCGACCATCAGCTCCTGGGGGTTCCCGGTGAGCGTCACCGAAATGCAGGAACTGGCACGGAGCGCCGGCGAGCAGACTCTGTTCTATCGCACCGGCGGCGCGCCTTCGCTGGCCCTCGGCATGGCGCACATTTTTGCGGGCGCCGGAGGACAGGCGGTCATCGGTTTCTGGTACCACTTCGCCATCATGTTCGAAGCGCTGTTCATCCTGACCATCATCGCGGCGGGAACGCGCGTGGGACGTTTCATGCTGCAGGATCTGCTCCGCCATGTCACTCCCTCGCTCGGCCGGATGAAGTGGATCTCGGGCATGATGGCCACCTCGAGCGTTATTGTTTTCGCCTGGGGCTACTTTCTCTACCAGGGCGTACGCGATCCGCTGGGAGGCATCAACGCGCTGTGGCCGCTATTCGGGATCGCCAACCAGTTGCTGGCGGCCATCGCGTTGTGCGTAGCCACCACCATTCTCATCAAGATGCACCGCGCGCGCTATATCTGGATCACGGGACTGCCGCTCGTCTGGCTGGTGATCGTGACTTTCACCGCGGCATGGCAGAAGATTTTTTCACCCGTGCCGCGCCTGGGATTTCTGGCGCAAGCCAGGCAGCTCGAATCCGCGTTGCAATCGGGCGCGATTACCGGCGCCCAGATCGCCCAGACACGGACGTTGATTTTTAACGCCCGCCTGGATGCGCTGCTCTGCGCGGTTTTTCTGATTTTGGTGGCCGTGATCTTAATTGACTCGATCCGCATCTGGGCCGGCGTGCTTCGCGGCACCCGGGAATCGCGCGTGATGGAGGCGCCGTTCGTAGTCTCGCGCCTGACGACGGAGGAAGCATGACCCGGCTGCGGGCGTTCGGCAGTCTCCTCCTGGCTTTGCTCCGTGAGTTATCGGACGAGAACGCCTACCAGCGGCACCTCGCCACACACGGCCGCGAGCATTCGCCCTCGGAGTGGCGAAAATTCTCAGACGAGCGGCTGCGCGCGAAATACGTGCGGCCCAAGTGCTGCTGAAAATCAGACCGCCAAGCCGTGTGAACGAGGCTCGCAGATAACGAGCCGCCACCTGCTAAACTGGCGTCTTCATGCCTGGATCCAGGTTCGACACCCGGCCCGCGCTGGTGTTGCTGGCCCTGTTGTATGTTCCGGCGTTATCTCCGCAGAGCGCATCGCCAGCGCAGACCGGTGGGCTCCAAGCCGCCGGCGCCCTGAACTACATCGTTGAATGGCGCTTGATCGACGCGGGCAAAGCGAAATTGACCTGGAACGCGAGTGCCCCGGCTTCCCAACCGGGAGCGCAACTTCGCCTTCATCTTGAATCCACCGGGCTGGTTTCGAAGCTCTACAAAGTCAACGACGATTACACGGCAAATCTGAACGGCGAGTTCTGTGTGCGCGACACGCATCTGGCCGCGCACGAAGGCAGCCGGCAGCGGGAAACCGTTGTGCACTTTGATCCGGTAACGAAGAAAGCCAGCTACCTCGAGCGCGACGCGCAGACTCACGCGGTGGTGCTCGCCCAAGAGACCGACATTCCAGCTTGTGTGCACGATGTGATCGGCGGCCTCTTTTTCCTCCGGACATTGAACCTGGAGCCTGGCCGATCCATTCAAGTTCCTGTCAGCGATGGCAAGAAAATGGTGTTGGCCAAGGTGGAGGCGCAGGCGCGAGAGTCGATCAAGGTGCCGGTTGGAACGTTTAAGACGATTCGCTACGAAGCTTTTCTGTTCAGCAACGTGCTGTACCGGCGGCCCGGCCACCTGTACGTCTGGCTCACCGATGATGCCCGGAAACTCCCAGTGCGCCTGCAGGTGCGTCTGCAATTCGCTATCGGCACGATTACCTTTGAATTGGAGAAAGAAGAGAAGACATGAAGCTCGCGGCAGTTCTCGCGGCGGCTCTCGTGGCCGCACCCGCCCTTTACCCTCAGACGCAGCCCGCTGCATCCTCCAACCAGAGCGCGGCGCCTGCTACCGCCCTGCTCAGCAACAACGATGCGCTGGCGCTGCTCCGCCGCATTTCCCAGTTGATGGAATCGACGATGCTGGCGACGCCGGGCATGGCCCGCGCCGCGGCGCCGCTCGACGAGAACGTCAAGCAAGCCCTGGTCAATATCGAATCTACGTCGGCGCAAAACACCAGCCAGGTCTATATCCTGCTGGCACACGTGCGCGCCTACCTGGCGCTTTCCGACGCGCTGCCCAAGCAGTATCCCTTCACCGAAACGGCGCGCAAACAAGTTGCGGAATTGCGCGACTCGGTGGATCGCATGGATGCCGGTTTCGCCGCCTTGCTCGACTTGCGGGAAGAGCAGTTGCGCGGCGCCGACCGCGACAATCTGAAACGATATGCCGATGAGGACGCGCGTCTGGGTGCGCCGTCCGCTAATGCGGCGCGCGTGGTCTTCTTGGGCGACTCCATCACCGACGGCTGGCATCTTTCGGAATACTTCTCCGGCCGCGACTTCGTCAACCGTGGCATCAGCGGCCAGATCACCGGTGAGATGCTGGGCCGCATGATGGCGGATGTCATCGACCTGAAGCCCGCTGCGGTTCTGGTGCTGGCCGGCACCAACGATATCGCGCGGGGAGTGTCCGTCAGCACCATCAAGAACAACCTCACGATGATCGCCGACCTGGCCGATTTTCATCACATCCGACCGGTTTTCGCCTCCATCCTTCCGGTCAGCGACTATCACAAAAACGTGAGCCCTCGTTTCGAGATGACACGCCGCCGGCCGCCCGCGACGATCCTGACGCTCAATCGCTGGCTGCAGCAGTTCTGCGCTCAGCGCGGCTACACTTACGCGGATTACTTCTCTTCGATGGTCGATTCGGCCGGCTACCTCCAGGCCGATCTCGCCGATGACGGCCTGCATCCCAACGGCAAGGGCTACCGGGTAATGGCGCCCATCGCGCTGAATGCCGTAGACCGCGCGGTCAGCCAGCAGCAAGGGAAGAAGAAAAAAGGCAGGTTCTTCTAGGCGGTGGTGAAAGGGGCGAAAACCACTGCCTTTGTGGCTCAGCATCTGCACTCTGCGAATCCGTAACTGCGGGCGATTCACGCGCGTCAATGCCAAAATAGGGATATGCGGCTTCGCCTTGCACGGGGATTGTTCGCGCTGAGCGCGTTCCTGGTATGCGCCTCCGCGCTGGCGCAGCAAAGCCTAACGGTCGACCAGTTGCTCTCGTTTATCCGCTCCTCCATTAAGTTGAAACAGCCGGACCGGCAGGTCGCCGCTTATATTGCGAAGCTGAAGCTCTCGGAACAGTTGGACGCGCGCACGGTGGAAGAGCTGCAGGGCGAGGGCGCCGGCCCCAAGACCGTGGCCGCGCTGAACGAGTTGGCGTCGGCGTCGGAATCGCTGCCCAAGCCGCAACCCAAGGCGGCAAAACCGGCGCTGCCGCCCATTCCTCCTCCGCCGCCTGAAGAGCAGCAGGAGGTCATCAGCGAAATGCGCGAGTATGCCATGAACTACTCGAAAAAGTTGCCGAACTTCATCTGCACGCAGGTCACGCGGCAGTATTACGATCGCACGGGCACCGAATCCTGGAGCACCGCCGCCACCGTGATGGAGAATCTGACGTATTTCGACCAGCAGGAGCACTACAAGGTGATGATGGTCAACAATACCTATGTAAATCTGGAGCATGACTCGGTGGGCGGGGCGACTTCAGCGGGCGACTTCGGCAGCCTGCTCCATGTGACGCTGGCGCGCAAGGCCGACGCGGTGATCGAGTTCGATCACTGGGCGACCTTGCGCGGGAAAAGATGTTACGTGTTCTCGTACCGCATCTCCAGCGGCAACTCCGATTACAACATCCGCTACGAGAAGGACCTGCGGATTATCGTGGGATATCATGGCCTGATTTACGTCGATAAGGAAACCCGCCAGGTTCTGCGCGTCACCTTTGAAGCCGAGGAAATTCCGCTCTCCTTCCCGATTCAAGAAGCGCGCGAAACGCTGGATTATGACTATGTGGACATCAGCGGCCAGCCGTTCCTGCTGCCGCTGAAAGCCGTAGTCCGCATGCGCCACGACAGGTATCTAACCAAGAATGAGATTGAGTTCCGGCTCTACCGCAAATTCTCTGCCGACGCGGAGATCAAGTTCGATGCCGTGACTCCCGATCCACTGCCCGAAGACAAAGAGCAACCTTCTAAATAGAGAGCGAGGCCTACTTCCGCTCGGCTTTTGCCAGTTGCTCCAGGATCGGCTTCACCGTCGCCTGCGCATCCCCGAAGGCATGCAGGTAATCCTGAAACTTCCGGTTCAGCTCCATGGCCTGGTCGGGTTTGAGCCGCGAACGTACGATCATGTCGCGCACATGCACCGGGTGCGGCAGCATAGCGTCTTCGGATAATTCCTCGAGCGCGGTCTGGGGATCGTAGTGGTACATGGCTTCATTATCGTACTCCGCGAAATGGGGGCCGGAACGCTTGAAAAAATCGGGCCGGGCGTGCCCGGCCAGATCGGTCTCCCACAGTCGGAATGGAATCGATTTCTTCAGACCTTCCTGACCTCTGCGTATCAGATGCGGCCGGCCTCAACCTCACTCGAAACCCTCACCGTGGACGCAGTTGTTTGTCCCCGTTTCGCGTCGCCCGTAATCCACCTGCACCAGAAACAACCCCTTCGCCGGCGCCGTCGGGCCGGCTCGCTTCCCGCAACCCGGCGTCAGAAACTCGCGCAAGCCATCCGCATCGAGATTGCCCTTACCCGCTTCGAGAAACGTGCCCACGATGTTGCGAACCATGTGTTTGAGGAAGCCGCTGCCGGACACGCGGTAGATCAGATGATCGCCCGCCGCTTCGAGACGCGAAGAAAAGATCGTCCGAACGGTGGATTCGAGTACGCGGTCATCCGCCGCCGCGAACGCGGCGAAGTCCTGATGGCCTTCAAGCAGGGGTGCGAGCGCCATCATACCGTCCAGGTCCAGCGGATACGGGTACTGGTGCACATAGCGCCATTCGACTGGCGGGCAGACTTCCCCGCGGAACAGCCGGTATTCGTAAGTCTTCGATGCCGCATGGTGTCGCGGGTGGAAGTCGAGCGCGGCCTCTTCCACTTCCAGGATGCGGATGGAGGGAGGCAGCAGCCGGTTCGCGGCGCGGCGCAGGTTGACTAGCGGGATCGGGTTCGAGAGCGAGACCGCCGCGGCCTGACCGAGTGCATGCACCCCGGCGTCCGTTCGGCCCGACCCGGCCACGTGCACCGTCTGCCCTTCAATTTCGGCAAACACCTGTTCCAACGTGCCTTGAATGGTGACGAGTCCGGGCTGAACCTGCCAGCCGTGGAAGTCCGTGCCGTCGTAAGCGAGGGTGAGCTTGATGCGCCGCATGGGACCGGCGGCCGCTTCAGGTGGGTCGCGATCCGGGCTTCACCACGGGAATACCCTGCGCGCACAGCGGGCAACTCTCGGGCGGGTGCGAAATCACGGTCAGGGTTTCGAGCGCCACGCGCGGAACGCCAAGATCCACCGCGCCGCCGCTGCGGTCGATAATAGAGCCCGCGGCCACAACACGCACACCGCGCGCTCGAAGAGCTTCAATGACCTCGCGCGTGCTGCCGCCGGTGGTGATCACGTCCTCGACAACCGCTGCCGTTTCGCCGGCTGTCACTTCGAATCCCCGGCGCAGCGTCATCTTCCCTGCATCCCGCTCGGCAAAAATGAATCGCGTCCCTAATGCGCGCGCGACCTCATGGCCGATGATCAGACCGC
Source organism: Terriglobia bacterium (assembly GCA_020073305.1). Taxonomy (GTDB): domain Bacteria; phylum Acidobacteriota; class Terriglobia; order Bryobacterales; family Bryobacteraceae; genus QHXW01. The sequence goes on along the minus strand of JAIQFK010000021.1, from coordinate 77,502 downwards.
CGATCGCTGGAGACGCGACCAGGTTGACCGGCTGCGGCCCCGCCACGGCCATGAGGGCTACGGCCAGTTGCTGTCCTAGTTTTTCGGCGTGCCGCGGATGCTGGAGCACGAGCGCGCACTGAAGATACTCAGGACTATGAAGGCCGCTGGTCAGGCGAAAGTGACCGCTGAGGTACGCGCCGGTGGATCGAAATAGATTCAGAACTCCTTCATCTGGCTCGGGTTGCGGCATCACAAACGCCTACTATAGCATTGAGTACTAAGGAACAGATCAGCGCTCGACTTCATAACTTCAGCTCTAAAAGGAATAGCCATGTACCGTCTTCAATCATTGACAGCCGTGCTTTGCTGTTTTGCGCTGCTTGCGCCGGCGGGCGCGCAGGCGGCCTCACTCGACTCCAGCGCCGGGCCCTTCGGGCGGATTTCGCGGCCATACCGCGAACCCCATGTTGCTCCGGTTGATTTCGCAAACTCCAACCGCCTGGATTCGTTGCTGCGCGCCGGGAAATTATATCTTTCCTTGCAAGACGCCATCGCGCTCGCGCTGGAGAACAATCTCGATATCGCGGTGCAGCGTTACGGGACGCAGATTGCCGATGCCAACATTCTGAGATCCAGGGCCGGCGGGTTTCTACGCGGCGTGAATACGTCGGTGGCGGCCGGACCCACCAGCGCCACCCAGACTGGCGCACAGACCGGCATCAACCAGAGCGCGGCGCAGCAGGCTTCGAGCGTCCAGACTACCGGCAACGTACTCGTCAGCCAGACGGGGAGCGCCATCCCTCAACTCGACCCCTCGCTACAAGGCTTTATGCGGTTTCAGCATCAGACCACTCCACAGACCAGCGCTTTTCTCACCGGCACAAATTCATACATCCAAGAGCTAAACGTCGGCAGCTTCACTTACAACCAGGCTTGGCTGAGCGGCACACAGATCGCGTTCGGATATAGCGGGACCGCTATCAACGCGAATAACCGCAGCGCAGACTTCAACCCATCCGTACAGGGCAGTCTGACTTTCCAGCTCACGCAGCACCTGCTGCAGGGATTTGGCTGGGCCGTGAACTCGCGGCAGATCCACATCGCCAGAAATCAGCGGGAAATCTCCGACCTGGTTTTCAAGCAGCAGGTCATCACCACCGTGACGGCTATTGTCAATCTGTATTGGGACCTGGTGGCATTTAACGAAGATGTTCGCGTGAAACGGCAAGCGCTCGCCACCAGCCAGAGGTTGTACGAAGACAATAAGAAACAGGTGGAAGTCGGCACCCTGGCGCCCATCGAAATCGTTCGCGCCGAGGCCGAAGTGGCCAGCCGTGAGCAGGATTTGACCGTTTCCGAAACTCAGGTTCTGCAGCAGGAGACCATCATCAAGAATGCTCTCAGCAGAAACGGCGTCGCCAGTCCGTCGGTGGCGGATGCCCGCATCGTGCCGACCGACCACATGCAGGTTCCGCCCGTCGAGCCGATTCAGCCGTTGCAGGACCTCGCCGCCAACGCCCTGCGGTCACGGCCGGAGCTTTCACAGAACCGGATTCAGATTGAAGATCAAAAGATCAACATCAAGGGCGACAAGAGCGCACTATTGCCAACCCTCGACCTGGTTGCGCTAGCCAATAATAACGGCCTGGCGGGCACTCCGAATCCGTTGCCGAATGTGATTCCGGGACTCTCTCACAGCGGCAATCCATTCTTCATCGGCGGAGCCGGAACCGTGCTCTCACAATTGTTCTCGCGCAATTTCCCCGATTACGGCATTGGCTTCAACCTGAATATTCCACTCCGAAATCGCGCCGCGCAGGCCGATATCACCACCGACGAGCTGACGCTGCGCCAGCAACAGATCGCCTTGCAGCAGCTCGAAAACCAGGTTCGCGTCGAGGTTCAGAATGCGCTCATCGGCGTGCAGCAGGCCCGGGCGCGCTATACGTCGGCGCAAAAGGCGCGCGTTCTCCAGGAGCAAACGTTGGATGCGGAAAACAAGAAATACGAACTGGGAGCTGAGACCATCTATAACGTCATTCTGGCCCAGCGCGATCTGTTGACGGCTCAATCGAACGAGGTCACGGCTCTTGCCGCCTACTCCAAGGCTCGCGTGGAACTCGACCGGGCGACAGGGCAGACCATCGACAGGAACAATATCTCGCTCGATGAGGCGTTCCGCGGCTCGGTGTCGCGTCCCCCGGCGGCGATGCCAGCCACGCGCGAGCCGTAGGCGGTTCGGCTTACAACGAATCAGACGCTTGCCGTGTTCCAATACAGTACATGTCTGATAGCCCTTGTACAAAATCTTGACGCGGATGTGCCAATTTTGCTTGCGGGGATGTCACAGGGCGAACGTTTCTGCTTGAAAGAAAAGCAGTTAGTGTTTGGCGAGGAGATTGCTTTAGGGAAGGCGTGAGAAACAAAGCGCAGGCTCAAGGCGAGAGACGATTGAACCCACGTAGTTCGCTACGCCCCGAGTAGTACCTCTAAACTCCTCGAAGTTTCCTCTAAACTCCTCAACAATCGTCGCCCTTGAGCCTGGATCGCTCCTAAAGAATCCAGCTCCGTTTGCCGATTGGGGTAATGTGAATAAAGAAATCATCGAGCCCGTCAGCTTCAGCCTCGACCTGCTGAACCTGAGCCACCAACTGGGCTGCAGTGACTGCGAGTCCGGGATTACGCCCGACGCGATCGAGGAAGTCGAGGACGCTCTGCGAGCCGCCGGCGTACGCGTACCCGTCAAGAAAACGAAATAACCTCGAACCATCTGAGCTACGATGGTTCCATGGCAAAAGGCCTGTTTGACGTGGAGTGCCCGTGCTGCCAGACGGTGCTCAAGGTCGATCCCGAAACGCGCGCCGTCATCTCCCACAAAACTCCTGAAAAACCGCCGCCCATCGAGGATCTCGCCGCCGCTGTAGCGAAACTCAAGGGCGAAGCCGGACGCCGCGAAGAAGTTTTCCGCAAGCAGTTTGAAGCCGAGAAATCGCGCGGCCAGGTGCTCAACACCAAGTTCGATGAACTGCTGCGGCAGGCCAAAGAAAATCCCGACGTGACTCCTCCCAAACGCGACATCGATTTGGATTGAGCGCGTTCATTCGCGTCCTGAATTCAGGAACTCCCGCGCCACCTCCGCCAGGGGCCGGTGCCTTCCATCCACTTCGTAATTGAGTTTCTGCATGGTGCGATCGGTCAACTTTCCGGCCAGCGCCTGCAGCGCATCGCGCATCCCGGGGCGAGACGCCAGTGAATCGGTGCGCACCACGGCCGCTGCCTCGTACGGCGGAAAATAGTGTTTGTCATCCTGAAGAACCGTCACGTCGAGCACCGAAAGCATTCCATCGGTGGCGGAGGCCGCAATCATATCGACCTGCCGCTGGTCGAGCGCCCGATACAGCAGACCCAGATCCATGGTCATGACCTGTCCCTTGATTGCGAGCCCGTAGGTCTTCACCAGGCCGGCTAAACCGTCCGGCCGCTGAAGAAACTCGTAACCCACTCCCATTACCCAACCGGTCTCCTGTCGCGCGGCATCGCTGAGCGTGTGCAAATTGCTGCGCCGCGCCTCGTCGCCGTGAATCACCATGGCGAAAGAATTGTCGAACCCGAACGGCGCCATCCACTCGAGCCGCCACCGTTTGCCATACTCCGACCGTACTTGATCCAGCACGCGCGCGCGATCCGGCAAAAGCGGCAGTTTCAGGACGGCTGTGAGGGCCGTGCCCGTGTACTCGGGATACAAATCGATCTCGCCATTCACCAGCGCCTGATGTGCCACGAGCGTGCCGCCCAGGTTCAGCTTGCGTTCCACCCGCTGGCCCAGCCGCCGCTCGAGGTATTGCGCCAGAATTTCACCCAGCACGAGCTGCTCGGTGAAATTTTTCGATCCCACCACAATGGGCCGCGATCTCGAGCAGCCGCAGCCCAGCGCGAGGGCGATCAAACCGGCGACAATTTTCGTTCCAGCCATCCCAAGCCTTCATCCGCCAGCAAAGCGATCACCGCGGCGGGAATTGCACCCGCCAGAATCTGTGTGGTGTCCACGGTCGAAATTCCGCGGAAAATGAAAACGCCCAACCCGCCTCCCCCGATGGCGGCGGCGATGGTCGCCGTGCCGATGGTGGTCACCGTGGCCACGCGAACTCCCGCGAGGATAGTGCGCATCGCCAGCGGCAGCTCGACCTGCCACAGCACCTGCCGGCCCGTCATGCCCATGGCTACGGCGGATTCACGGACTGCCGGATCGACTCCCAAAATCCCGGTCAGCGTGTTGCGCATCATGGGCAGGAGTGCGTAGAGCACGAGCGCCACGATCGCCGTACGTTTGCCGATGCCGCCGATGAGCGGGACCGGGATCAGGAAGCCGAACAGCGCCAGGCTGGGAATCGTCTGGAGTAAATTGGCAAAGCCCAGCACCCAGCGGCGCATGCCCGCGCGGCGCGTGAGCAGAATGCCGGTCGGGATCGAGATGGCCGCGGCCACGATCACGGCCACAAGCACCAGTTCGAAATGCTCGAGCGTCAGCGACGCCAGTTCACTGCGAAGGTCCATCGGCTTCCATTTTCCAATCGAGGCCGGCAAGGAATGCGCGCGCCTCATCGTTTTCCGCGTGCAAAAATTCCCTTGGTGTGGCCAGCAGTTCAAGCCGGCCATTGCGCATCAAGCCGACGCGCGTGCCCAGCATAAGGGCCTCGCGGACATCGTGGGTGACGAATACGGCGGTCTTGTGCAAAGCGTCGCGCAAGGCGAGAAACTGCTTCTGCAAATCCAGGCGCGTCACGGGATCGAGCGCGCCGAACGGCTCGTCGAACAAAAGGACGGGCGGATCCGCCGCCAGGGCGCGTGCCACTCCCACCCTCTGCCGCTGCCCGCCAGAAAGCTCGCGCGGATAACGAGCTGCAAATTCGTGCGAGGACAGTCCCATTTGTTCGAGCAGTTCGCGTACGCGCGAACGAATCCGCTCCTCATCCCATCCTTCCAGGTGCGGAACCAATCCGATATTTTCGGCGACGGTGAAATGCGGGAACAGCCCCGTTTCCTGAATCACGTAGCCAATTCTGCGGCGCAGCCGGATGGGATCCCAGGCGGCCGTAGGCTTGCCTTCCACGAGCACCTCACCGGAGGTCGGGCTAAGGAGCCGGTTGACCATCTTGAGTGCGGTGGTTTTTCCGGAGCCGCTGCGTCCCAGCAGGACCAACGTTTCGCCCGCCGCCACCGTGAAGGTCAGTTCGCGCAGGATATCAGAGGATCCTTGGGGCCGCGTGACCGAATAACCGGCTCCGCGAAATTCCACGATGGCGTTCATGTCGCAGGAGTTCCTCAGTGTATCAATTCGCCGGCGCCGGGTAACGCTGATACAATCGTGTTCCATTCCAAACTAAAATGCCCGGCGTTCAATTCATTTCATCTCGCAAATATTGGTGTGTCCTGCTGCTCTGTGTGCTAATCCTTGCCGCCTGCCGCAAGTCCGGCCCGCCCTACAACGTGGATGATGCCCTTAAAACCTTCAAAGTCGAGTCCGGTTTCCACGTGGAAAAGTTTGTCTCCGAGCCCGCTGTCGAATCGCCCGTAGCCATGGACATCGACGAAAACGGCCGCACTTACGTGGTGGAGGATCGCGGCTATCCGCTGAGCACGGACAACCCTCTGGGCCGGGTCAAGCTGATTGAGGATACCAATGGAGATGGCGTCCCCGACCGCGTGACCATTTTTGCCGACAAGCTCGTCATGCCGACAGGCGTGATGCGTTGGAAGAAGGGCATTCTCGTTACCGACGTTCCCAACCTCTGGTATTTCGAAGACACCAACGGCGACGGAAAAGCCGATGTGCGCCAGTTGGTGCTCACCGGTTTCGCGGTGACCAATCCGCAGCACACCGTGAACAATCCTGTCTACGGACTCGACAACTGGATCTACCTCGCGCACGAAGGCCCAGCGACTGCGATCATCTACAAAAAGCAGTTCGGCGACCGCGGTTCCGACATCCGCTTCCCGGACCGTCCAGAGCTGCCCGGCTTGAAAGAGCACAACCGCAATGTGCGTTTCCGCCCGGATACTTATCAGCTCGAGGCCCTTTCTGGCAGCTCTCAATACGGGCACGCGTTCGACGACTGGGGCCATCACTTCACCACCAACAATTCCGACCACGCGCGCGAAGAAGTGATTGCCGCGCGTTACCTGGAACGGAATCCCGATCTGCCGGTGTCCTCCGCCATGCAACAAATTTCGGATCACGGCGCGGCCGCCAAGGTCTATCCCATCACCCTCCATCCCCGGTTCGAACTGCTCACGGAGGTCGGGCAATTCACTTCGGCATGCGGAATCACGTGCTATCACGGATCCCTGTTCGTCGCTGAGCCGGTGCACGCCCTGGCGCATCAGGACTTGATTTCTGAGGCAGGAGCAACGTTTGTAGCCCGGCGCGCTCATCCGGATGTGGAGTTTCTGGCTTCCACCGACGCCTGGTTCCGGCCCGTCAATTTCTACGTTGGACCAGATGGCGCTCTCTACGTGATGGATTTTTACCGGCTGGTGATCGAGCATCCCGAGTGGATGTCCACCGAGGCTCAAAAATCATCCGATCTGACAAAGGGCATCGACCGCGGCCGCATCTACCGCATCGTTCCGGACGGTGCGCCCGCGCCGAAGCCCATCAAGCTCGGCGCGGCTTCGAACTCCGAGCTGGTCCGCGAGTTGGCGAACCCTGTCATCTGGTGGCGGCGCACGGCGCAGCGTTTGCTCGTCGATCGCAAGGCTGTGGATGTAGCTTCCGGCTTGGTGCGCATGGTGCATGAGTGCCCGTCGCCGGTGGGCCGGCTTCATGCCCTCTGGACGCTCGACGGCCTGGGGAAGCTGGAAGCGCCGGAAATCGAGATGGCGCTCGGAGACCATGAACCCGGAGTGCGCGAAAACGCCATCGCGGTTGCTGAGCCGCGGATGGCCAGTTCGCCCGCGCTCGCGCGCCAACTAACCGGGATGGCTAAGGACCCTGATTCCAGGGTTCGATTCCAGTTGCTGTGCACCCTCGGCTCACTGGATTCACCAGCGGCGCGCACGGTTCGCGACGAACTGCTCGCCCACGACGTCGAGGACCGATGGTTTCAGATTGCTGCGTTGAGTGCCTCCTCCGGCGAGGCGCCGCGCCTTTACGAGAAGGCGGTTGCAGGCGCGGCCAGCGAGACTCCGGGCCGTGCGAGCTTCATCCGGCAGGCGGCGTCCGTTGTGGGCGCACGGCGCAAGCCGGCTGAGGTTCAGAGCGTGCTTAGCAGGGTGGTCCGCAATTCAGATAGTAATGCGGATTGGTGGCGCGCTGCGAGCCTCGAAGGACTGACGCTCGGGCTGAAAGGGAGGGCTACAGGCCCGGAAGTTTTCGGCTCCAGCCAGCCACTGCTCTTGAAACTCTTCGAAAGTCCGCAAGCGCCCGTTCGCCGCGCCGCGCTTCGCCTGATGGAAATCAGCGGCCTGCCTGCGGGCGCGGCATCCACGTCTGCGCTACGACACGCGGCCGCGATTGCCGGCGATCGTCAAGCTGACACCGCCGCGCGGGCAGATGCCATCGGGCTCCTGGCTATCGCTGGTCCGGAAGCTCACGAAGCTCTGCTCAAGCAGTTGATCGATCCGCAGGAGCCGGACCCCGTCCAGGCTGCGGCTGTCCGCGCATTCGGCAAGATCAAAGGCGACAACGTCGGGAAGTTTCTGCTGTCCAAGTGGCGTGCGCTGACGCCCGCGGGCCGCACCCAGGCCGCGGACGCTATGTACCTGGAGCCGACCCGCGTCCGCCTGCTGGTGGCCGCTCTCAAGGCCGGGGATGTTCAGCCCTGGACATTGAACTTCAGCCAGCGGCGCCGTCTGATCATGAATATTGATCCCGCGATTCGCGCCGAGGCCCGTCCCCTCTTGGAGCCGAGTGCCAGCGACCGCGAAAAGGTCGTCAAGCGGTACGAAGCCGCCTTCGACCGCACAGCCGACGCCGTCCGTGGCCGCGAAGTCTTCAAATCCATCTGCGTAAAGTGTCACCGCTTCGCGGGTCTCGGCGTGCAGGTCGGGCCCGATCTCGCCACCGTGCAGAATCAGCCCAAGCAGGCGCTGCTCGAAGACATTCTCATGCCCAACAAAACCATCGCCCAGGGCTACGAAGCCTACGTGGTCGAAACCACTGGCGGCACACTGGACGGCGTGTTGGGGGCGCAGACTCCAACCACGATCGCGCTGCGGCACGAAGACGGAAAAGAAGACATCATCCAGCGCAAAGACATCAGGCAAATGTACGTCACCAACGCGTCCGCCATGCCGGGCGATCTCGAAAAGCAGATCGACATCCAGCAAATGGCTGACCTGCTGGAATTCCTGAAAACTGCACACTAATCCAAAACTACTCGCCCCGCGACCACGGCGGACGATCCCATTCATGCGCGCGTAAGCGATCGATTGGCCCAGGAAATCCTGTCCCAACCGCGGGACAGCCAGTCCCATGACCGGACAAGCGCATGCGAAACAACTTCGCGAAGTGCAAGGGGATAGAAGCGGGTACCCTGGCAAGTGGCGTGCTAGCCCCATATGATTGCAATCACTCAGCAGGAGGCGCTATGGCAAAAATCGAACGGATTCGCGAGGAAATGTCGGCTGAGCCGGCCGCAGACTACTGGAAGCGCAAGAGTGAGGCTGGCTGGAGAGTGGCGGCAGTGGAATGGACAAAGGAAGTAGAAGACGAGGGGACGGGCCTATCTGATCCGGCGCAGGAGATTCCCTACGGCCTGAGGATTGCCGAGGACTGCACGCACCTCGAAGCGCATCCCACCGAGCGGGAGGCTTTGATGCTGATGCTTGAGCTGATCGTTCAGGATCGGACGCTGTCCCAGGTCGCAGGCGAATTGAACGCGCGCGGCTTCCGAACGCGCCGCGGCATGGAATGGGGCCCGGCTTCGGTGTTCAATATGCTGCCGCGAATGATCGAGGTCGGCCCCAACGTGTTTTCCCAAGCGGAGTGGGCTACACGCCGCAAGCGCTTAATCCGCGCCGTCTAGCCGCTACGGTTCGGCTTCTTCGTCGATCTTCTTTTTGTGCTTGGGTTTCTTGCGCGCCGGCTTGGGGACGATCACGCGCGCCGAGGGCACCGTCCCCACCCGTTCGCGGGCCAGCTTCCGAATTTCCTTCTTGACGTCGAACTTCTGCTTACGCGCCATGTTCACTTGCGGTGCGCTACAGCGTGGATGTACGGCGTGAAAGGCTTCCCCGTTGGCGCGATCGCGAATTCGATTCCGACCGTGTTCGTAGTGAGCTTTGTGTAAGTCAACTGGAAGCGCGGCGCCGGAGCCGGATCAGCGCTGGTAAACGTGGCCCCGCCATCGGCCCGAAACTCGACCGCGTAGCGGATCACGTGTCCCTCGTTGTCGAAGTAGACCGCGCGCCAGCCCGAGCCTTCGGGATAAATCACCATCAGATCCTGATGCGACAAGGCCGGTTTGTCTTTAGTTGCGGGGTACTCGGCGCGGTTCTGGCGAACCAGGATCTGCTGATCCAGTTGCAGCTCAAACTTGAATCCGCCCTTTCCGGACTCGGGATCCCCGGTACCCTCACCCACCCAGTCCCCAATCAGGAAGTGCCATCTTTCCCAGTTGGGTTTGTCCTGAGCACTGAGCGCCGCAGCCGCCAGCAATAAGATCGCCGCGAATCTCACGACATCAGAGCGTGAGCCACGCGCGTGGCCAGTTGATCGAAGGTGATGATTTCGTAAAGCGAGGGGTCGGACATGATGCGTGCGACAAGCTGGGCGTGCATGGCATGTCCGGCTCGTTCGGCAATCACGTGGCCGAGCAGCGGCTTGCCGATGAGCGCCAGGTCGCCGATCAAGTCGAGCGCCTTATGGCGGCAGCACTCGTCGGCAAAGCGCAGGCCCTCGGGATTCATGACGCCGGTGCGGTCAAAACACACCGCGTTCTCGAGCGAGGCTCCCCGGATCAGCCCCATGTTGCGCATCTGGTCCAGCTCGTACGAAAAGCCGAAGGTGCGCGCCGGGGCAATCTCGGCCGCGTACCGCTCCGGTGTCACTTCCATTTCGAGCGCCTGCTTGCCCACCATGGGATGGTCGAACCGGATCTCGCAGGTAAGCCGGAACGCCTCGTCCGGCAGGATGCTGATGCGCTTTCCGCGGTCTTCGACTGAAATTGGACGCCGGATGCGCAAGTAGCGCCGCTTGCGCCGGTATTGCCGCACGCCCGCCTGGCGAATCAGCTCGACGAAGGGTTGGCCGCTTCCGTCGAGAATGGGGACTTCGAGGTTATTGATCTCGATGTAGGCGTTGTCGATTCCGCTGCTGTAGAAAACGCTCAGCAGATGCTCGGTGGTCGAGATCAGCACGCCCTTGCGCATTAGGCTGGTGGCGTAGCTTACCCGCGCGACGTGCCTCCAACTCGCGGAAATGGGGAAATTATCCAGGTCGGTTCGCAGGAAAACCAGGCCCGTCGAAACCGGCGCGGGCAGAACGCGAATCGAAACCGGCACTCCGCTGTGCAGGCCGATGCCCTTGGCTTCAACCGGGCGCTGGATCGTCGTCTCAAAGCGCAAATGTGGCTCCTCAGGAGGTGGCTGATGGTCTACTATGAACTTTCGTTAATAAGCAATCGCAAAGCCGAAGCTTAACCTATTGATTCTAAGCATGCTCAAGAAATTGGCCGATGCGAAAAAGCCACACATTGCAGCCCGGTCTGTGGCCGAAATACCTCTATCGAACCTCTGGGATATGATGAAAGTCACGTGCCCCGACCTCGTCTGTTCCTGATTGATTCGTACGGATTTATCTTCCGCGCCTACCACGCGCGGGCCCGCTCCGGCGCTCCGCCCATGCGCACCTCCACGGGCCTTTCGACCGAAGCGGTCTACATCTTTACTAACATGCTCCGGAAGCTGGCCAAGACCTACAAGCCGGAATACATTGCCGCCGTTTTTGAGAGCATCGGTCCGACGCTGCGCGAACAGGAATTCGCTGAATATAAGGCCAACCGGGCCGAGGCGCCGCCGGATTTGGGCGAGCAAATTGTCTACATCCGCCGGCTGCTTGAGGCCTTGCGGATTCCCATCCTCGAATTCAAGGGTTTCGAAGCCGACGACGTGATCGGCACCATAGCGCGCCGCGCCGAACAGGCGGGTTTCGACGTTGTGATCGTTTCGAGCGATAAGGACATGCTGCAACTGGTGACCGACCGCGTTTCCATGCTGAACCCCGCCAAGGACGATACCTGGTATGACCCCGCCAAGGTGCAGGAATTCATGGGTGTGAAGCCGTCGCAGGTCGCCGATCTGCTGGCGCTCAAAGGCGATTCGATCGACAATATCCCCGGTGCGCCGGGCATCGGTGACAAGGGCGCCAAAGAGCTGATCGAGAAGTTCGGATCGGTTGAGGCGGCCCTCGACCGCGCCGCCGAAGTCGAACGCAAGGCATACCGGGAAAGCCTGCAAAACAACCGCGACCGCATTCTCATGAGCAGGCGCCTGGCAACCATCGAGACCGCCGTGCCAATCGAGTTTTCGCCTGAACTGGTGAGGGCGCGCGAGCCCGATCTGCCGGCGCTCAAGGAGACCTACAAGGAGCTGGAGTTTCACAGCCACCTGAAAGAGTTGGGCCCAAGCGAAGATACCAGAGCGCGAGATTACCAGACACTCGGTACGACCGAAGGAGTGGATGTCTGGGTGGCGGCGATACCCGCGGGCGCGCCGGTGAGTGTTGCGATCGCGAAATCCGGCGAAGGTGAGCTGGCGCTCGATACCGTTGGGCTTGCCTGGAGACGTGGCGAAGCGCGCGCCGTGCCGCTCCAGCTTCTCGACCGGCTGCGGCCCGTACTCGAAGACGCTGCGCGTCCGAAGGTCGCGTGCGACGTGAAATCGGCTCTGCTGGCGTTTTGCAAGCTTGGGATCGAGGCGCGAGGTTTCGAGCACGACGTCATGTTGTACGCGTTTCTGCTGGACGCCGATCCGGCAAGCTGCGGGCTGGACGAACTCGCCCATCGGCGGCTCGACCTGAAGCTGGGCGCGGCTCCCGAGCAACACGCCGATTACGCACTCGAACTGTACGAAGACCTCAGCCGCGAGGTCGACGCGCGCGGTCTGCGAGGCCTCTACCAGACCGTGGAGCTGCCGCTGGCGGGCGTGCTCGCGCGCATGGAATTGACCGGAATCCTGATCGATTCTCGCGAGCTGAAGCGGCTGTCCGGCCTGATGGAGACCGAAATCGCGCGGCTCACCGCCGACATCCACCAGATGGCAGGAAAGCCGTTTAACATCAGCTCGCCGCAGCAACTCGGGCGCGTGCTGTTCGAAGACCTGAAACTGCCGGCTCCAGTGAAATACGGCAAAGGGAAGACCATCTCCACGGCGGCGGATGTGCTGGACGATCTTGCCGAAGAGCACGAGGTCGTGCGCAAGGTGCTGGAGTACCGGCAGCTCACCAAACTGAAGGGCACGTATGTGGACGCGCTGCCGGCACTGCTCGATCCGCGCACCGGCCGTCTGCACACCAGTTTCAACCAAGCGGGCGCCGCCACCGGCCGATTGTCCTCATCGAATCCGAACCTGCAAAACATTCCCATCCGCACCGAGCTGGGCCGTGAGATTCGCGCCGCATTCATTCCGCGCCCGGGCTGGAAGCTGGTGGTGGCGGATTATTCGCAGATCGAGCTGCGCCTACTGGCGCACATGTCGCGCGACGAAGTACTGGTCGAGGCGTTCCGCAATGGTGAAGATATTCACACGCGCACGGCCGCTGAGGTGATGGGCATTCCGCCGCTCATGGTGACCCAGGAAGACCGGCGCCGCGCCAAGGCGGTGAATTTCGGCATTGTCTATGGCATCAGTCCGTTTGGCCTCGCGCAGCAGCTCGGTATTTCGCGGGGCGAAGCGGAGAAGTACATTCAGGGTTATTTTGAACGCTACACCGGCGTGAAGAAATTCATCGAGAAGACGATCGCCGAAGTGCGGCAAACGGGCGTGACCAAGACGCTGTTGGGCCGCGAGCGCCCCATCCCCGAGATGAGCAGCCGCAATCCCTCGGCCCGGGGATTCGCCGAGCGCACCGCCGTCAATTCGCCGCTCCAGGGTACCGCGGCCGATCTCATCAAGGCCGCGATGATCCACATTGACCGCCGCCTGCGCGAGGAGAAGTACCAAGCCGCCATGCTGCTGCAAGTTCACGACGAGTTGGTCTTTGAAGCGCCGCCCGAAGAGACGCAAAGACTCTCCGCGATGGTGAAGCAAGAAATGGAGCAGGTCTACCCGCTCGAAGTGCCGATGGTGGCGGACATCGGGGTGGGAGAGAACTGGCGGGATGCGAAGTAGAGGGCAAAAAGACAGCATAGTGCCCGCGTTGCGCCCGACTGTTGCAACACAACGCTGGCACCTCAAACTTATCCGGCAAGGCTTGTGCGAGGCTCAGGCGGGCAACTTCGTCGCGGAATCGGAAGTGAAGAAGGTGATCGCCCGCCTGCGAGGTAAGTGAGCGTCTGTTGCCGGATTCATTTTGAATCTGCGCAGCCTTTTCATCCTTGCTCGTTTTAAGTATACTCCCCACATCGCGGTTCGGGGCTCGCGAAAAGGAGATCGCCATGACGTTCGTGACCAGCCCTCTCACTCCCACGCAGTTGCTGGACGAGATTCCGCAGATTGTCGGATGGCTCCAGTCGAATGGCATCGATAACCTGGTGATCGAATACGGCTCGGGCTGCAAGCTGGACCCCGAGCTGCTCTGGCGGGATATCGAAGTCCGCCGGGCCGACCTGGTTTCCTTTATTCAGAGCAGCATTGAGCAAGGGATCTATTCGCCCGGTGAGGCGGATCTGGTTGTGCAAGATCGTGACCGCACGTTTGAATGCCTGTTCTGCCACGAATCCGACATTCACCTGGCGACCGATCATGAAAGCATCTTGACGCAGGCAGCGCAACGCTGGCTGGACAAAGGCTATGGAGGTTTCAAGCTGGCAGCCAGCGAGGATTGGGAGCCGTTCTAGGGATAGCGGTCCCGATCTGAATTTCTATCAGTGCTGAAGAGAACCGAAAACCGCTCCCTGTGGTCGCAGCTTGGAAACGCAACTCGTGTATCATATCTCCCAATGACGACAACGTTTTGGCGCAGCATTGATTTGTCTGGCGCGTGAGCCTACAGATCCGGACTCCCGCAGGTTATGCCGATATCCGTCGATCAAATCGTCGTTCAGCTTACTGCCCACATGCCGGACGAGCAGAAGCTGATGTTCATCACGCGGTTTGCAAAAGAGCGCCGCAATCCTAACGTCGCGCTGCTGTTGTGTCTTTTCCTGGGCGGCATCGGAGCGCACCACTACTACATGGGCCGGATGGGCAAGGGTATTGTAAGTTCGCTTTTCGCGTGGACGCTGGTGCCATTGATCCTCTCTCTTTTTACGTGTTCCAAAATCCGCATGAATGTCCAGCGGCATAATATTGCGAGAGCCATCGAACTGGCTCAGGTCTATTGTCCGGGCCTTCAAGTGGACTTCGCTTCCAATTCCATCACCTTGGAACCGCTTTACCCCATCGGAAGGACGGTGCTCGCGGTGGCGCTGGGATATGTCGTGATGCTGGTGGCGCAGCTTGGCGGAGACACGGCGCTGACCGCGATGGCGCCATCCATGATGCCCCAGCCCGACGTGCCTCCCGATCCCGCCTATTTCGCCTTTCGGCTGGGAGTTGGCTTCTTCTTTATCGCCATGGGCGGTTATGTCGCGGCGCTGATGGCCGGACGTTTCGAAATGGTGCATGCGCTGAGCGTTGGCGCGCTCTCCATCGCGGCCGGCATTCTCGAAGCGCTCTATTATCCCGGCGAGCAGCCGCTGTGGTATTCGATCGCGCTTATGTTTCTCTCGATTCCCTCGGCGCTGGTGGGCGGCTATTTCCGGGCACGCCAGGTGGAAGGCCCGGGAGCTCAGGCCGCCGCCGCCGATTGAGTTTCGACCCGCGCAGTACGTCGCGACCCGCCACACCACACGCCTTCAAGACAGGCTACGCTGTTGGAAGGTCCATGGCTACGCTCGAATCACCGCCGGACAGCACGCGCCAGCGGCTGACCGACCTTCGCAACGGTCTGCTGCACTTGCACAAGACCCTGCTCGATTCCGAGTCCGCTACGTACGATCACGACATTGCCAGGATCACCTCCAAGGGGCAGTTGCTCAACCTGGTGCTGCACGACCCGTTCTTTGCGTGGCTCCATGAGCTGTCGGAGTTGGTGGTGCTGATCGACGAAATCCTGGACGCCAAGGAGCCAGCTACGGCCGCCGACGCCGACCGATTGGTGGCTCAGGCGCGCGAACTGCTGGCCCCCGCCGCGGCGACGGGCAATTTTCGGAAACAGTATCTGGAGGCCTTGCAGCGCGATCCGAACGTAGTCATGGCGCATGCCGAAGCCATGAAGATGCTGGCCAGCCTGAATCAAAGGAGACAGGAGAACACAGAATGAATCCGAATGATCTGGAGCGGCGCGAGTTCATGGCCGGGCTCACCGCCTTGACGGCGGGTGGCGTCTTGTACGCGGCCAGTTCTGACGCAATGATCTACCGGAAACTTGGAACGACCGGGGAGAAGGTTTCGGCCATCGGCCTGGGCGGCCACCACATCGGGCGCCCGAAGGACGAGAACGAAGGCATCCGGATCATCCGCAGCGCGCTCGACCGCGGCATGAATTTTCTCGACAACTGCTGGGACTACCACGACGGCGTCAGCGAGGTTCGCATGGGCAGGGCGCTGCGCGACGGCTATCGTCAGAAGGCTTTCCTCATGACCAAGTTCGACGGCCGCACCAAGGAAGCGGCTGCCAAACAGATTGACGAGTCTCTCGAGCGGCTCCAGACGGACCACATCGATCTCATGCAGTTCCACGAGAACATCCGCATGGAGGATCCCGACCGCTTCTTCGCGCCGGGCGGCGCGCTCGAAGCCCTGATGGAGGCGAAAAAGGCGGGCAAAATCCGGTACGCCGGCTTCACCGGTCATAAAGATCCCGTGGTGCACCTGCGCATGCTGGATGTTGCCGCGCAAAACAGGTTCCATTTCGACGCCTGCCAGATGCCGCTGAATGTCATGGATGCGCACTTCCGCAGCTTTGCGCACCAGGTGGTTCCACGGCTGGTGAAAGAAGGGATCGCGGTGCTGGCGATGAAGTCCATGGGAGATGGCAACGTGTTGAAGAGCGGCGTCGTCACACCCATCGAGTGCCTGCACTATGCGCTGTCATTGCCGACTTCAGTAGTCATCAACGGGTGTGAATCGATGGAACGGCTGGACCAGGCGTTCGAAGCGGCGCGCACGTTCAGGCCCATGGGCGAGGCTGAAATCGCGAAATTGCTCGACAAAACCAGGCAGGCGGCCATGGCCGGCAAATACGAGCCGTTCAAAACCACGTCGCACTTCGACGGCACGGCGCACCACCCGGAATGGCTGGGGTGACGAGCGGCGCAGGCATTGCGTCCCGCGCCACTTGCTGCGGCTTTGTTTGCGGCCCACGCATCTAACGAGTAAACTAGTGAATTCTCATGGGATTAGGCAAGCTGGGCCAGGCTCTTACGGCGCGCGAGGTCTTCGATCTCGTTCGGGACGATCTCGAGCGCGTTGAAAAAGAGATCAGCCGGGAATCCGTGGCCTCGGTCGACGCCATCACGGCGATCGGCCAATACCTGCAGGAGGCCGGCGGAAAGCGGCTTCGTCCCTCGCTGCTGCTGCTCGCTTCCAAACTCATTGGGGACGGCGGCGAGAGCGCCATCCGGCTGGGCGCCGTTGTGGAAATGATCCACGCGGCGACGCTGGTCCACGATGACGTGATCGATGCCGCCCAGACACGCCGCGGCCGTCCTTCCACCAATGTGCAATGGGGCAACCATACCTGCGTGCTTGCCGGGGACTGGCTGTACATGCAGGCGTTTCACATGGCGCTACGCGGGCGCAATTTCCACATTCTCGATCTGCTCATCGGCTTGACGCAGATGATGGTGGAGGGTGAGCTGCTGCAATTGGAGCGGATCGGCCGCATCGGCGTGACCGAGGCTGATTGCATGGAGCTGGTGGATCGCAAGACAGCTTGCCTGTTCTCGGTGTGCGCCAAGCTGGGGGCGCTGGTAGCGGGCGCGGATTCACAGACTGAGGAAAGACTTGGCGACTACGCCTGGAACCTTGGGATGGCGTTTCAGTTGGTGGACGACGTGCTCGATTTCACGGCGCGCGAAACCACACTGGGCAAACCGGTAGGCGGTGATCTGCGCGAGGGCAAGGTGACGCTGCCGCTGGTGTATGCGCTGGAGCGCGCTTCGGCGGATGAGCGCCGGCTGGTGGAGCGCGTGCTGGCGGACCGGAGTTATGAGCACGTGGCGTTGCGGCAGATTCTGGCCGTGATCGAGAAATATAACGGCATCGAGCGCGTTCGCGAGCGCGCCCAAGCCTTCACCGATAAAGCGCGCCACCTGATTGGCGAGTTTCCGGAGTCCCCCTATCAGCGAGCGCTCTACGGCATCACCGACCTGGTGACCGACCGCGACCATTAAAGACCGGCCAAATTCCACGCTTGCTTAATGTTTCCCGCTCGAGCTGTCACTACTCTGCGATTTGGGGGCGTCCGAGTGGCTGGGCTCGGCCGGTTTAGACGGCTGCTCGTGAGGACGCGCCGGCGACGGGTCGGTGTGGTGAATCGGTGGTGGATCTGCGTGGTGAACCGGCGGTGTGTGAACCGGCGGCGGATCTGTGTGGTGAACCGGTGCAGGCTCCGTGCGCCGAACCGGCGGTTCAAGGGGATGCACGCGCGCGGGCTGCGGACGTTCTGCTGGCCCGGCGTCGGAAGTTGCCGGTCGCGTCGCGGGTGTGGGCGGTGCGTTGGAATCGCGTGGTCTGCGAGGCCGGTCCTCCGGGGGATTCACCACGATGACTCCTGTGTATATGGGCACCGGGTAGTAAATGTCAACAGGTAACGGGCCGTCAATCTGCGTTGGTGGGGGACCGGCGTCCGGCGACGGGGCTGCGGATGGCTCAGGCGGCACGGGTGGCTCGGGCGGCACATCGGCGATTTCAGGCCCTGAGCTACTCCCATAAGTCACACCCGGAACAATCGGCACGACACGAGTGCTGCCGGCGCGCAAGACGGGCCGAACGGCATCCAGGCGCGCGGCATCCATCGCCGGTGACGGCGGCGCCACAACGAACATCGCCTCGGTGGTTTTGAGCTTCTCGGACGCATCGGATGGAACCAGCTCGCGGGTGTTCTCTTTCCACTTGGCCAAGGTTGTATTCGTGCGCGCATACAATTTCGGAACCGCGCGTGCGTCCCAGATCTCGCCGGGCGCCAGAGGCCCCCAGCCGATCAAACTCGTCTCCCGGAGCCAATAAGCTTCTCCAGGTTTGAATACCGCGGTTTTTGCGGGCGCCCAGACCCAGCCGGTTCCGCTGTCTTCAACCCAGCGGCCATAATGGAACGGCAGCCAGCCCCAAGGCTCGTTCGGCACCCACGTGAAGCCGAGTTCGTCGTACCAGAGCCATTGGCCATCGCGGTACGGCGTCCAGCCCGGCGCAACCTTCGGCTTCCACACCACGCCCGCGTCATTGCTGACGACCCAGGAGCCGTTGGTGTCAAGGTCGACCAGGCCGTAATGCAATCCCGGCAGATGGCGCACGGAACCGTTGGTGGCGAGCGCCTTGTCACGCTGCTCATTCCAACCATCGCTATCCAGAGGAGGGATCTCGCGGTACAGAAAGAAGCGCGCGGGGCTGGCCTTTTCCACGCGCGTCATCTCGCCCTCGGCGAGATCCATTTCGGCGCCTGGCGACGAGAAGCGTACCTTCCCTTCAAGGACCGAAATCTCCGTGGCCTCATCGCGCGCTTCGAGACGCACGCGCGTGCCGACGCGCACGGTGGCTTGCGCACCCGGCAGTACCAGAACCAGGGCATCGCGGCGGTCCGGCTCGCCGGTAAAGTAAGCCACACCGTGGTCGAGCGACAGGACCGTCACGCGCTGGCCGGTGGAGAGGCGCGTGTAATCGGAGAACTCGCAGAGCGCATCGCCGGCGAGTCGCAGCGCGCTGCCATCATCCAGTTCCAGTTCAACGCGCGCTCCGGGAGCCGTCCGGACCCATGCCAATTCCACCAGTGGCAGGTTGCGCACCGCGGGACGCCAGGCGTCCGCGGGGTGGAGCTGTACTTCGACCTTGCCTTCCAGTTCACCCACACGAGCCACCCGGACAGGGGCGGACGCGAGCGCAGCCGGAAGCGTGACTGAGAAGAAGCAGCAAGCCAGCGTTTTCATGGCCGGAACCTCGAGCTATTTTGACGAGGTGCTGCCCAATACCGTTGCAGCTAAATCGTTCATGGCGAGTACCATAAGTATATGACCGAGGCGGCTCTCCTGGCGCACATTGCTCGTTTGCCCCACGCCAAGGCCAACTTCAAGCAACTTGTGCGGGAATTGGGCTCCCACTTGCCCAGCCGGCAGGAGCTGGAAACCATGCTGGCGCGTCTGGTTGCCCGGGGAGACCTGATCGAGACGAGCTCCGGCCACTTTGTGGCGACGTCTGGCAATCGGGAATTCGCCGTGGGCCGGCTTTCCATGCACCGCGATGGATATGGCTTTCTGATTTCCGATCGCCTGCTCGAAGGAATCACCGGCGACATCTACATTCCAGCAGACGCGGCCCGCAGCGCCATGCACGGCGACCGCGTGGTGGTCCGTATTGCACGCATCGAGCCCGGCGGCCGGGCGGACGGCGAAATCGTCAAGGTTCTCAAGCGTGCACATCCCACGGTGGTGGGCGAATTCCAGGTGCGGCGCCAGGGCTTCCTGGTGATCCCTCACGATGAGCGCTTGCGCGACTGGATCGAGATCCCTGAGGACCTGGCCATCCCGGCGCCGACCGCGCAGATCGACCGGATCGGTCCGAAGCCGCTCGCAATCACAGATCCGGCAAAACTCGATGGCCTGATCGTCAACGTGGAACTGCTCGAATATCCAGAGAATGGCGAACGCGCGGTGGGCCGCGTGGTCGAGATTCTGGGCTCGCCGGATGATTTCGGAATCGACGTCGAAATTATCATCCGCAAGTATCATCTGCCGCACCGCTTCCCGCCGGACGTGGTGGCGCAGGCCGAGTCCGTTCCGGGCGTCATCGCGGCGTGGGAACTGGCGGATCGCGAGGATTTTCGCGAGCTGGACATCGTTACCATCGACGGAGAAACCGCGCGCGATTTCGACGACGCGGTGTGGGTGGACCGGCTGCCCAACGGGCATTTCGCGCTGCAGGTCCACATCGCGGATGTGAGCCACTACGTGCGGCCCGGCACGCCCATCGACGCGGAAGCGCGCCTGCGCGGCACCAGCGTTTACTTTCCCGATCGCGCCGTACCGATGCTGCCGTTCGAGCTTTCCACCAACATCTGCTCGCTCAACCCGCACGTGGACCGGCTGGTGGTCTCGGCGCTGATGGAGTTCGATCACGCGGGCGACATGGTGGCGCAGAGGTTCGTGCGCGGCGTGATCCGCAGCGCCGAGCGGATGACGTATACCGATGTTCATCTGGTGCTCGAAGGCGATCCGGGGCTGCGGGAACGATACCGAGCTCTTCTTCGCCGTTTCGAGCTGATGCGCGAGCTGGCGGAAACCCTGAACCGGAAGCGGGTACGCCGCGGGTCGATCGACTTCGATCTTCCCGAGCCGCTGATCGAATTCGACGAGTGGGGCGCCATGACCGGAGTGGTGCGCGCGCAACGAAATATCGCGCATCGCATCATTGAAGAGTTCATGCTCGCAGCCAATGAAGCCGTCGCCTCACATTTGCAAGCCTCCGGTCTGCCGTCCATCTACCGCATCCACGAGCCGCCGGATCCCAAACGGGTGATGGAGTTCGAAGAGGTCGCCGCACATTTCGGCTATTCGCTGGGCGTGGGCGCCATTCCGGTGAAGAAGTTCGCGTATGTCGATAAGCGCCGCGACGGCCACAAAGTCCGACGCGATATTGTTCTGCCCGGCGAGGTCCGGATTTCGCCGAGGCATTACCAGAAACTAGTCGCGAAAATCGAAGGCAAGCCGGAAGAGCGTATCCTCAGCTACCTCATGCTGCGCTCGCTCAAACAGGCGCGGTACTCAACCGACAACGTCGGTCACTTCGCGCTGGCGGCGGACCATTATACCCACTTCACTTCACCCATCCGCCGCTACCCCGACCTCATCGTGCACCGCCTGCTGACGGCTTCGCTCGATGGGTGGGCGTACTCCTCGCTGCCTGAGCTGAGCGCGTTTGCCGACGAATCCTCGCAGTCGGAGCGCCAGGCAGCCGACGCAGAACGGGAATTGGTCGAGTGGAAGAAGACCAAGTTCATGTCCGACCGCGTGGGGGAGGAGTTCGACGGCCTGATCATCAGCACCACGAAGTTCGGCCTTTTTGTCGAATTGACCGACCTGTTCATCGAAGGTCTCGTGCCCATGGATTCTCTCCCCGACGATCGCTACACGTACCACGAAAACGCGCGCAAGGTCATCGGCCAGCGGTCGCGCCGCGAGTTTTCAATTGGCGACCCGGTGCGCATTCTCGTCGAGCGTGTGGACACCGTCGAGCGGAAGCTTCAGTTTTCGCTGGTGGAAGAACGGCCGGCCAGAGAAGGGAAGAAGCGGCGCCGTTGAGCCCGGCTCAAGAAGTCGGTTTGCCACCGGTTTTCTGATGCCCGCGGTTAAAAATTCCGGTCCTTGTTAACCACCAGCCAGAAATATATCCCACCTAAAGTTAGCTAATTTTTACCGTCTTTTTTCGGCATTGAGCATTCCCAGGAAAGCGGCTAGAGTTTGAGACTGTAATTCAATCGCAAGTCTACTTAGGTCGGCGGATGGCGATAAATGGCACATATTGCCGCTGGCTTCGGACGCAAAGCGGAGGATGCTCAGAAAATGTACGCGGATTTCGACATAAATCGCGCCCCTTTTCATGCGGCGGTGGTTCTGTTTGTGGCGGCAGCTTGCGCGCTCGGACAGGACGCGATGATCCTGTCGTCCGGATCCGCGGTGGCCGGCGCTAGCGTATCCCTGAATCTTTCGCTCATTGTTACACCGGGAAGCGAGCCGGCTGCGCTCGAGTGGACATATAGCTACGCGGCGAAGGATTTCACCGCGGTGAGCGTCACCGCCGGACCGGCAGCCGTGGCGGCGGGAAAATCGGTTTCGTGCGCGGGCAGCTCCGGGTCCTATACTTGCCTGTTATTTGGTTTGAATAACACCGCACTAACCAGCGGCGTGGTTGCATCCGCCACCTTCACGGTATCCCCAACGACCACCGACACGTCTGCCACGATCCCGGTGATCAACACGAGTGGAGCCACGGTCAGCAGTACTCCTGTGAGCGTGACGGCCACTAGCGGTCAGGTGACCATCACGCCAAACGCCGCCGTTACCGGATTAACGTGCTCGCCCGCAACGATCACTACCCCAGGCTCCGCCGCCTGCAAGACCGCCCTGGCAGCGCCGGCCCCCGCCGGAGGGGCGACGATCGCCTTGCGCGGCGGGACTGCGAATTTCTCCATTCCATCGTCTGTTGCGGTCGCGGCAGGCGCGACGTCCGCCGGATTTAAGGTGAACGCTTCGGCCGTGAGTATGAATACTACCGAAGTGCTGGTTGCCAGTCTGAACGGCGGTTCACAGACCTTGACGCTGACGCTGGCGCCGATAAATCTGACTCATTTGTCATGCAGCCCAACCACGCTCAGCTCGCATTCGTCCTCGAAATGCAAGATTACGTTATCGGCTGCGGCGCCGAGCGGCGGCTTGCACATCGCCATCCAACGGACAGGTTCAACCGCATTGAGCGCCCCGAGCTCGGTAACGGCGGCCGCCGGATCAAAAGCTGCGGGGTTCTCCGTACAGGCAGGCACCATCAACTCCAGCCAGACGGCTACCCTATCGGCGACCCGCAACGGGAACTCGGTCAGCACTGCGCTGACACTGACTTCCGCTTCGACCAAGAGTCATCCCTAAATCGGCGGGCAAGAATGCTCCAGCACCTTCGCTAGTTCGCCGCCTTCTTCCGTTCGCTCGGGATCAGCTTTAACTCTTTGTTCTCGTGGCCGCTGGCGTTAATGGTGACACTTTCGCCTGGCGCGACGCTTTTGATGTGGAAGCGCCCGTACTGGTCGGTGGTGACTTCTTCCCGCCGGTTGTTGCGCGGCGAGCAGCAGGGGCGCTACCGCCAGAGCGAGTCCGACGAAACGCATGTACGGCTCCCGGGATTGAGTGTAAGACGCACGCGTGCGCCAACTCGTTTACATCAACCACGTGTCCAGATGCCGGCGAACAAAGTCGTCGTCATTCAGATGCGGATAGGCGGCATAAACGCGGTCAATCTCTTCCATCTGGCCGGGCGAGAGATCTTCGGCCGGATTCAGGCACCACCGGCCGGCCAGCAACCCCTGCCGCCGCAATACTTCGTGAATCCCGGCGATCGAGCCCGCGAACTGGTTCGCTACGTCAAACAGCGCGGAATTGGAATCCGTCACCTCAGCGGCAAGCGTCAGCCACCCTGGCCATTGCGGTTCCCGATGAACACGCTCGACGAGTTCCACCGCGCGGCGCGTCCAAACCGCCCAGTGGCCCAGCAGGCCGCCGGCGATGCGCAGGGTTTGCTTTCCGAACTGAAATGGCGTCAACAGGTCAACCACGATATTGTCGTCATTGCCCGTGTAGAGTGCGATATGATCCGCGCGCCCTGATTCCGCCAGTGCGCGCACCACGTCCAACGTCTGATAACGGTTGAATGGGGCGGTCTTAATGGCTACGACGTTTTCGATTTCGACGAACTTCCGCCAGAACTCATAAGGCAGAACCCGTCCGCCAACCGCCGGCTGCAGATAGAAACCGAATAGCGGGATTACCGAAGCCACGGCGCGGGCGTGCGCGATCAACTCCGGCACGCTGGCATGGCGGAGCGCGCTCAAGCTCAGCAGTCCCGCGTGATAGCCGCAGCCGGCTGCGAGTTCAGCTTCCTTCACCGCCTGGGCTGTGGGGCCGACGATCCCCGCGATGCGAATGGCATCGGTCGAGCGCAGTTCCTCCATGGCCAGCGCGAGCACCGGTTGGTAGAGGCCGAATTTCGGATCGCGAATTTCGAACTGCGTCGTGTGGACACCGACCGCGACGCCGCCCGCACCCGCGGCCAGATAATAACGCGTGAGCGCGCGCTGGCGGCGCTCATCCAGCTTGCGGTTTTGATCGAGAGCCAAAGGATGCGCGGGGATCACGACACCGCGTTGCAGTTTGTCGCGCCAGGCTGTCAAAATCGGCCGTCCCGCGTCTCGAAATGCGTCGGCTTGGAGAGAGTCGCGCCTCCCGTCCGGATCCAGTCCGCCACCCAGTCGATCATCTGCTCAACGGTCACCGAGGGGCGGCCAAACAGCTTGTGGCAACGGCCAGCGTTGCTTACCAGCGCCGTGTCGGCCTCCTTGCCCTGCAGGACCGGCTCCACGCCGAAGCGTTCGCCGAACATTCGGGCGATCCCCCGCACCGCCAGAATCTCCGGCCCGGTCACGTTCAGCACCGCCGGCGGCGACTGGCACAATCCAAACGAACGCAGCGCAACGGAGTTGGCATCCCCCTGCCAGATCACATTAACGTAGCCCATGGCCACGTCCACCGGCCGCCGCTCAAAGACTTTCTGGCCGATGTCCAGCAGCACCCCGTAGCGCAGATCGATGGCGTAGTTGAGCCGCAGCAGCATGACGGGGGTCTGATTGCGCCGGGAGAAAAATTCGAAGATCCGCTCGCGTCCAAGCGCCGATTGCGCATACTCGCCGACCGGGGCAGGGGACAGGTCTTCGGTCGCGCCACCTCCTTGCACTGGGACCAGCGGGTAGACATTGCCGGTGGAAAACGCCACCATGCGCGACGCCGCATATCTCTCGGCAACCAGCCCCGGCAGCAGCGTATTCATGGCCCACGTGAGGTGCTCGGCGCCGGTTGACCCGAACTTGCGCGCCGCCATGTAGAGGACATTCGGCGCATCCGGCAAGCTCGCCAGAGCGTGCGGTGCGAGCAGATCGGCGGTCACGGTTTCTATACCGGCGCATTCGAGCGATTCCCGCACACCGCGCTCGGAAAAGCGGGCCACGCCGATGATTCGCTTCGAAACGCCAGCCAGTTCGCACGCGCGGCGCGCGCGGCGGGCGAGACTCGGGCCCATCTTGCCGGCTACGCCGAGGATGATCAGGTCGCCGTTCATCTCGGCCATGGCGCGCGCGTCGTCGGGCGATGGTTCCGAGAGAAGGTCTTCCAGTTGTTTCTCGTTCGAAATCATCAGCGCTTGTATCCGATTTTCCGGAGAAAGTCGCGCCGCTTGGCGGCATCGTCCGGCGTCTCCACACCTTTGGGCGATGAGCCATCGATCACGCCCACGACGCCGCGTCCCTGATCGTTCTGCGCCACGATGACCGTGACTGGATTCGCCGTCGCGCAGAAAATCGAACAGACTTCCGGCACGTCCTTGATCCGTCCCAGCACGTTGATGGGATAGCCGTCGCGCATCGCGATCACAAAGATATGGCCTGCACCCACCGCAATCGCATTGCGCGCGGCCAGCGATTTCAGAACCTCATCATTGCCGTCGACGCGCGTGAGACAGGGTCCGGACGCCTCATTGAAAGCGACGCCGAACTTCATTTGCGGCACCGTGTTGACCAGCGCCTCGTAGAGGTCTTCCACGCTCTTGATGAAGTGCGTCTGGCCCACGATGATGTTGCCACCCTCGGGAACCTCAAGCGGAACCGTCTTCAGATCCATGGGAGTTATTTATTGGCTCCTGAAAGACGGTGACTGGCTTCGCTGTCCCAAGCCGGATTGCGTCGCAGGAACGCGCCACAGCACCAGCGGCGCGTGGACAGCGCTGCCTGTCACCGTTTTTCAACCTCCCAGC
This sequence comes from Terriglobia bacterium, assembly GCA_020073305.1. Classification (GTDB taxonomy): domain Bacteria; phylum Acidobacteriota; class Terriglobia; order Bryobacterales; family Bryobacteraceae; genus QHXW01. Next base: position 51,600 of record JAIQFK010000021.1, on the reverse strand, counting down.
ATACACCGTGCGACGATGAAGTTATGGCCGATCGCCGGCGTGGTGTCGCCGAAAATCTTCCTGGCGACTTCTTCGTGGACGAGACCTGCATCGATTGCGATGCCTGCCGCCAGTTGGCGCCTGCTGTCTTTGCCGACGCCGGCAGCTATTCCTTCGTTCATGCGCAGCCGGAAACGCCCGATGCCACGCGCAAGGCCTTGCAGGCGCTGTTGGCCTGTCCAACAGGCTCGATCGGAACGCTGCATCCGGATCGTGCCCGCGAGGTCCGCGGCGATTTTCCCATGCATCTTGAAGCGGGCGTCTACTACTGCGGCTACCATTCTCCGAAATCGTTCGGTGGCAGCAGCTATTTCGTCGTGCGGCCGGAAGGGAACTGGCTCATCGACTCGCCCAAGTTCCTGCCGCCACTCGTTCGTCGCTTCGCAGAGATGGGCGGCATCGCGCAGATCTTTCTCACGCACCGCGACGACGTGGCCGAAGCCGGGAAATACGCCGCGCGCTTTTCCAGCTGCCGCATCATTCACCGCAAAGAGCTGGCTTCACAACCCGGCGCGGAAAGCGTCGTCGACGGCTTTGAGCCCGTGCTACTCGCTCCCGGTTTTCTTGCGATTCCTACGCCGGGCCACACCCGCGGCCACATGTGCCTGCTGGTCGAAAACCGCTTTTTGTTCACCGGCGATCACCTGTGGTGGAGCCGCACTCAGCAAAGCCTGAACGCCGGACGCGAAGTCTGCTGGTACTCGTGGGACGAACAGACGCGCTCCATGGCCACGCTCGCGCAATATTCCTTCGAGTGGGTCCTCCCCGGGCACGGCCAGCGAATCCGCCAGGCGCCGGAGGAAATGCGCAGACAAATCCTTCAGCTCATAAGTCTGATGCGCGGCGGGGAATCGTAACCGAGCTGTAAATTTCTGTTTGTAACTCACTTAACCAAGGTGAAGGTTTTTTAAAGCACAATAATACAGACTTGTGATAAGATGCTTTCAGTATGTCTCACCTGCGGCTCTGTCGCCCATCCGTAATCTAATCAGCAGTAATCCGTCTCTAAGACAGAGATCATCTTTCAGCATCCAGCGACAACAAGAAGGGGGAGAGGTTTATATCATGCAGGAAAGAACAAAGAACCCAAAGCAATATTTACTGGCAAGCGACTTCGATCAAACGCTGAGCTTCAATGATTCCGGGATCGTACTAAGTGAATTACTCGGCACGTCGGGCTTCGAAGAGAGAGTCGCCGGACTCTCGCACATCCACCTCGCGCAGCAAGGTGCGGAGCTGGCATATCTACTGTTGCATGATCCGGATTATCGCTGTGTGCGCAAGGAACATCTGATTGCAGCCGGCAAACGAATCCGGCTAAAGCAGAACATTCGTTTGCTGTCGCAGTTACTCAATGGCCTTGACGGTTATCACTTTGCTTTCTACGTTATTTCGGCGGCGCCCGAAGAAGTCATCCAGTCGGCGCTCGAAGGCATTGTTCCCAAGGATCACATTTACGGAACGCAGTTCCAGTACGATCCGTCGTCCGGCGAGATCCAGTCGATCCTTCGGGTCCCGGCGGGTTACGGCAAGGTCGCCGTGCTCGAGGAGCTGCGCAAGAAACTGCAGGTGGGCCATGATCGCGTGGTCTATGTGGGAGACGGCAGCTCCGACGTCCATGTCATGTTGCACCTGAATCGTCTCGAGGGACTGACCATCGCGGTCTCGGAGAATAAGTACATTACCCGCATCGCCAGGCGCACCATTCTTAGCGAGGATGCGCTCAGCGTACTGGTTCCCATCATGGAAGAGATCGCCGGTTGGGATGCCATGAAGATTCGCGCCCTGTTTGATGCCCACGGATTCGTACTGCAGGACTGGGAAAAAATGCGGACGGATTCGCTGACTATCCGCGAAACGGGCGCTGCTTCGCCGGTGGCGGGCTGAGGGAGACCCGGGATGCCTGATTGGATCGGTTGGGTGGCGACGGCTACATTCGCCAGTTCCTACTTCTGCAAACGGCCGGCGGTTCTGCGCCGCGTTCAAGGACTGGCGGCCTTGTTATGGATGAGCTACGGGCTCCTGATTCATGCGCTCCCGGTCATCGTCGCCAATGCGGTGGTCGCAGGTTTGGCCTTGTTTTCGTCGCTCTGGCCGGCTATGGGCGCGAAAACCGAACCGCTTCCATCCGATGAAGGGTGATGCTGCGCCTAGAACTTCCGCAGTTCCTCGATCACCGCATTCAGGCCCTTGGTGCGATAGAGATCTACCAGGCGCTGCTCTTCGGGCGAAGGCACAACCACGCGTAACAGGCCGGAACTCTGAAGCGCCGCCCGGTTAGGCACCCAGACTCTCCCATCGGCGAACTCCACCTGGCTGACAAAACCCGTCATGCTGGCAATCGAGACCGGTTCGCCGGCATTGCGCGAGAAACGCAAGGCGGTATCCTGCAGCGCGCGGCCGGTTTGCCCCGGCGGAAGAAGCAGGTCGCCTTCCGATGCGGGCACCGACCCTGCCAGAAATTCGTGTCCCTCGGTATCCTTCACAATCCATCCGATTTCCAGGTAACGAACCGGTCTGGGTGAGCGGTTCACCACGCGGATTCGCGGCGTGCGCGCTTCATTGCCCGCCACCGCCGCAAAGCCATCCACCGCTTCAATGGGCGAATCCGGAATTTTCAGGAAAGCAAATTGCTCCATGCGCTCATTCGCAGCCGCTGAATTAACCGCCGGCCCGCCGCGCGAAACGCGCACATCGATGCGCGGCCGCTCGGCCTGGCGGGTCAATGAATCCAGCATCTCGCGGCGAAGCCCTTCGGCGCCGGATGCGGCGAAGACATACCTGAAGTGCCGCCGGTCGCGCTCCGCTTCCATTTCCCAAACCGTCATGGCGCGCCGCGAATTCAGCCGGTTCTGCCCGTAGAAGCCGAAACCGTCGAACAGTACGCCATCCAGGCCCACTTGCACCAGAGGCCCGCCGCCGGCCTGCAAGGGCCGCAACAGTCGCAGGTCGATGCGAATGGGGAATGCCTGGCCGGGTGCGACGTTGAGGCTGGGCACGGCGACCGACGCCTTACCGCCCGGCGTCATCTCCTGCGTGGTGACGAGCAACGTCACGCCGCGGATGTTCCGTGCCCCGGAATTGCGCAGCGACAACGACATGTGCAGGTCAATTACCATGGCACTGCCGCGCGGCGTGGCCCGCGATTCCCCAATATCGCTCTTCAGGAGCGTCACCGGCGAATCCGGAGGCAGGTTGATCTGGATCGAACTGTGCGGGTCAAACGAAGCATCCTGTGCCCCTACAGCGACAGCACCCGCGAAAATCAGAACCGCCAGTTTACTGCACATAGACATTGTTGACCGTCACTTGACCGGTTTCGGCATCCACATAGCTTTGACGCATGGCGCTGCCGGTTGCCATGTAGTTGATGTCACGCGCGCCTCTATTCAGCAGCATGATGCTTTGGTTGCCTTCGCGGAACTGGATGCCGGCGACGCTGGTCTCGAGCACCGGTTCGGAGGGCTTGAGGTCCGCCACACGCGGTGCCGGCCGCTCCAGGAACACACTCGCCACCAGGAGCGCCGCCAGGCTGAGGCAGGCGGCCAGTGCCCGCGGGCTGAAAACCGTGCGCGGCGCCAGATGCACGTCGACACACTCACCTGCCTCCAGGCCCAGCCGGATGTTGGCCTTCATTTCAGCCGCCAATTGATCCCAGGAAACTTCAGGCAGACTGGCCAACGCGGCGCTTTCCATGCGCAACGCCGAAAAATCGGAGATGTCGCGCCGGCATTCCTCGCATTCCGCGGCGTGCCGCTCGACACGCCACCGTCTCCACCGGCCCAACTCGCCGCCGGAGAACAGCGCCAGATCCGCCTCACTCGGATGCTTCACCATATCAGCGTCTCCTCTTCGCCATGTAGTGCCGCAACTTCACCCGCGCATTTGCAATGTGCGACCGCACCGTGGCTTTCGAGCAATCCAGTTGCTGCGCAACCTCTTCGGCCGAGCAGCCCTCCACATCGCGCAGCATCAGGGCCGCGCGCTCCCGCGCCGTCAACAAACGCAACCCGTCTTCCAGATAGTCGCGGTGCTCCGAACGCAATACCTGTTCTTCGGGCGACTCCTCCCGGCTTTCGGTCCTGAAGTCCAGTTCGCAGTACGCCACGCGTCCGTGCCGCCGCAGGAAATCGATGGCCGTATTGGTGGCGATCCGTGAGAGCCAGTGTGCCGCCTTCTGGTCGTCCTTCAGTTGATCCTGCCGCTGGAGCGCTTTAATGAACACCTCCTGCGCCAGATCCTGAGCATCGGCGACGTTGCCGACGATCCGGTAGATCTGTACGAAGATGCGCCGGAGGTTTTCCGAGACAAAGCGATTTTGTCTCTCGGCGGCCTCCAGAGGCGGGGGTACCAATTCGCTCATGACCTCGCAGTACACCAAATCCCGTCCCTACTTGAACATGACGGCCGGGACGCGAAAACGTGGAGACTACTTCAACGCGCTAAGCTAATTATATGAGACCTGTGGCTATAGCCGCCGCGGGCAAGACGCCCTTCGGCGCCTTCCCCGACCGGGATTTGCGCTCCCTGGCCGTGGAAGCCTGCTTGAAGTGCTTGAAAAATGGACATGTTAGCCCTTCGCAGGTGGAGGCGTTCTACCTCGGCAACTTTGCCGGGCCTTCCTTCGTCGGCCAGAATCACCTGGCACCGTACGTTTCCACCGCCGTCGGGATCCGCGACGTCCCCGCCACCCGGTTTGAAGCGGCTTGCGCCTCGAGCGGCTCGGCCTTCTTCCACGCATTCCTGGCGGTGGCGAGCGGCGTGTACGATTGCGTACTGGTGGCCGGTGTGGAAAAGATGACCTCGCAGCCCACCGCGCGGGTCACCGAAATTCTGGCGGGGGCGGGAGATTGCTCAGGCGAAATCAAGGCCGGCTCCACTTTTCCCTCGCTGTTCGCCATGATCGCCCGCCGGCACATGCATCAGTTCGGCACCACGCGTGAGCACCTGGCCGCCGTGGCCGTCAAAAATCACGCCAACGGCGCGCTCAATCCCGATGCGCAGATGCGCAAAGTGATCACGATAGAGCAGGCACTGGCGGCGCGGCCGGTCGCCGAACCGTTGCATCTCTACGATTGCTCGCTGATCAGCGACGGCGCGGCTGCAGTCCTGCTGATGCCCGCGGACCGCGCGCGCGATTTTACCGAGAAGCCGGTGCGCATTCTGGGCGTGGCGCAGGCTTCGGACTTCGTCGCGCTCGACCACAAACAGGACATCACGACCTTCCCGGCCGTGCGCAGGGCCGCGCAGAAGGCCTACGAGATGGCCGGCGTCGGTCCTCGGGACATTCAGTTCGCCGAGCTGCATGATTGCTTCACCATCGCCGAGATTGTGGCGCTCGAAGACCTCGGCTTCGTCGAACGCGGCGCGGGCGGTCCGTTCGAAGCGTCCGGAGCAACGGCACGGACGGGAGAAAAACCCATCAACGCCTCGGGCGGCCTTAAATCCAAGGGCCATCCCGTGGGCGCTACGGGCGTGGCACAGCTCTGCGACCTGGTGGCCCAGATCCGCTGCGAAGCCGGCGACATGCAACTGAAACGGAATTCGATCGGCCTGGCGCAGAATTTGGGCGGTTCCGGGGCTACGTGCGTGGTCAGCATCTTAGGCAACGTATGAAACGCGTGACGCGACCAGTGCGCTGGGCCCTCATCCTGCTGGTTCTCACCGCGGTCGTCGTTGGGGTCGTACTCGCTCGGAGACCGAGGGGGGACTTTTATATCTGCTTACTAGACAACCACGAGATCCCGTTGGCAGCGGCCAGGTCCGATTTAGTGGTCGTGGGCACATTTCATGTGGGCTGGCCGCGTCCGTGGTTGGACGGTTGGCACTATCGGTCGGAACTTCGTGTCAAGGATGTCTTGCTCGGAAGTAATGAGATCCATTCGATCCCTTTCCTGTGGCAGCGGCCGTTTGGAGTAGACCAAGGCATTTGCGATGAAATGCAGCACCTCGATGGACGACCAGGTGTTTGGTTCCTCGTGAACGTCTCCGGCACCTGGAAATTGGTCAGCCGCGAGATGAGTCTTTGCGGAGACCCGTTGACGTTTCCCGATTCGCAGGAAATCAGGAGTGCCGTCCTGCAAGCCAAATCGCGTTATAAAGTCGGCATATGACTGGTACCATTTACACTGAAACCATCGTCTACCTCGCGCCCGAGGCCTTCGCCGCGGATGTCCCGTATCAAGTCGCCATCGTGACGCTTGCCGACGGTTCGCGCGTCACCGGCCGGGTCCTCGGCGAGCGCGCGGCGATCGACGATCGCGTCGAGCAGGTCGAGCTCCGCGACGGGGTTCCTTTCTTCCGGAGGGTTACATGAAACTAGCTGAGCGAATGAACCACATCGGAGTCGAGTCCGCTTTCGAGGTTCTGGTGCGCGCGCGGGAGCTGGAGCGGCGGGGCAAGCACGTGATCCACCTGGAAATCGGCGAGCCGGATTTCCCCACACCAGCCCACATTATCGAGGCCGCCAAGCGGGCGCTCGATGAAGGCTACACGCACTACGGCCAGACCCAGGGCTTGCCCGAACTGCGGGAAGCCGTGGCCCGTTCCATCTCAAACACCCGGAATATTCGCGTCGGTCCCGAACATGTGTCCATCGTCCCTGGAGGCAAGCCGATCATCTTCTTCCCCATGCTGGCGTTGATCGAGCCGGGCGATGAGGTGATTTATCCCAACCCGGGCTTCCCGATCTATGAATCGATGATCCGCTTTTTGGGCGGCGTGCCCGTCCCCATTCCGCTGATCGAGGAGCGCGGCTTCTCGTTCGATCTCGATGTACTGCGCAAGCGCCTTTCGCCAAAAACGAAATTACTGGTGCTCAATTCGCCGCAAAACCCGACCGGAGGCTTGATTCCGCCCGAGGACATCCGCCACATCGCCGATCTGGTTCGCGACCGCGACCTGATGGTTCTCTCGGACGAAATCTATTCACGCATTTATTACGGCGACGAGCCGCCGGCGTCCATTGCCAGTTTGCCCGGGATGCTCGAAAAGACCATCATCCTCGACGGATTTTCGAAGACGTACGCCATGACGGGCTGGCGCATGGGCTACGGCGTGATGCCCGAGTGGCTGGTAGAAGCGGTCACCAAGCTGATGGTGAACTCCAACTCCTGCACGGCAACTTTCACGCAGCGCGCCGGCATCGCGGCTTTGGAAGGTCCCCAGGAGCCGACGGAGAAGATGGTCGCCGAGCTCCGCCGCCGCCGCGACGCCTTCTGCGCGGGCCTCAACCAGATTCCCGGCTTCCGTTGCGCTCTTCCCGGCGGCGCATTCTATGCATTCGCCAATATTACCGGCACCGGCATGAAATCCAAAGAACTGGCCGACTATTTGCTTTATGAAGGCGGCATCTCATGTCTGAGCGGCGCCGCGTTCGGCGAATTCGGCGAGGGCTACATCCGCTTCAGCTACGCCAACTCCTACGAGAACCTGATGCAGGCGGTGGAGCGGATCAAGACCACTGTAGTTAACCACATCGCCGTTGGATCACGCTAGATCGTGGCCCGTCGAGACGAGTGGCGGCCGGTTCTCGATGCCGAGGTCAAACGATGGTCGGTCCTGTCCGCTGCGCAACTCATATCCGAATTGCCGGACGTGAAGGTGTACGAAGTCGAATTCGAATCCAAGCACTACCAGGTAGAAGTGGAGCTTCTGGAAAACGCCCCGGAGTACCTTAACGTAGCAGTATCGGTGGACGACGGCACTCTACCTGCCTCAATCGTTCCGCTGAGCTACAATTTCATCCGCAAAAAAGGCGACTCCTAACCCGTCGACGTATGGCGGCCGCACGGCCCGATTTGACCGTGCACGTTTGACCACAGAGAGAGTTGCAGGCTCTGGCCGACCAAGGTTGGGAGTTGGTAAGTGTCATGCCGTACATCTACCGGAACGAAGAGCGGGGTAATGACACAAGCAAGCCAAAGCCTGTAGTGACGCAGACCTATCCGGCGTATTTCTTCAAGCGTCCGAAGATCGTCGCCGCAAAGTAAACCGTTTCTGCCGCGTCAGGAATCATCGGTCAATCGGCCCTGTGCCCCGTAGTACACTTGTTCGCATTAGCTTCCTTGCAGAGGGGTTTTATGAGAACGCGACGCTCACCTGGATTCTTCACCCGGCGTTCATTCCTGGCCACCGGAGCTTCGGCCCTTTTCGCGAACAGACTGTTCGGCGCGCCGGCCGAGGCAGCCGCTAAACCCAACCCGGAACTTGAAAAGCTAAGCGCCGTAGCCCTGGCGGAGGCCAAAAAGCACGGGGCCGGCTACGCTGATATCCGGATCAACCGCTATCGCCAGCAGTTTTCGGGCTACCGTCTGTCGCCGCGGCGCGGGAGCAACAAAACCGACGAAGTGCCTTTCGTTACCGATCAGCAGAGCTTTGGCTTCGGCGTGCGGGTGATCGCCAATGGACAGTGGGGATTCGCGGCATCGCCGCTGGTCACCGCCGACGAGATTGCGCGGATCACGCGCGAGGCCGTGGTGGTGGCAAAAGCCAACTCGGCGCTGCAGGCGGCCCCCGTCCAACTGGCTCCTGTCAGCGTCTACACCGACCGCTGGACCTCCGCGTTCGAAAGAGACCCGTTCAGCGTATCGGTGGATGAGAAATTGGAATTGATTCACGGCGCCGCACTCACTATCAAGAAAGATCCGAAGGTTTTTTCGGCCTTCGGCTTTCTGGCGTTCCGGGCCGAAGACAAGTATTTTGCTTCGAGCGAAGGTTCGTCCATCCAGCAATACGTCGTTCAGGGGATGCCGCTGTTGCAAGCAACCGCGGTGGATTTTGAGAAGAACATCTCGCGCACACGCAGCTACAACATTCCACCCGCCTCCGCCGGCTGGGAAGCGGTGGCGAAAGCGAACCTGGGCGAGAACGCTCCGCGGATCCGCGAGGAGGTTCTGGAGCACCTGGCCGCGCCGCCGGTAACGGCGGGGAAGAAAGATCTGGTGCTGCTGCCCAGCCATCTCTGGTTGACGATCCACGAATCTATCGGACATTCGACGGAACTGGATCGCGCGCTGGGCTATGAAGCCAATTTCGCCGGAACCAGTTTCATGACTACGGAAAAGATGGGGAAATATGAGGTGGGTAGTCCGCTCATGAACATCTTCGGCGATCGCACGAACGAAGGTGGCCTCGCGAGCGTCAAGTACGACGACGACGGGGTGCTCACCACCAAGTTCCCTATCATCGAAAAGGGCGTGTTCAAGCACTACCAGACGATTCGCGACCAGGCGCACTTGATTGGAGAAAAGGAATCGCGCGGGTGCTGCTACGCGGATTCGTGGTCGAGCGTGCCTTTTCAGCGCATGCCCAATGTCTGGTTGGAGGCCGGACCGCGGAGCGTGACTCCGGACGACCTGATCTCGGGCGTGGAGGACGGCATACTGATCGAAGGCGAGGGCAGCTTCTCCATCGACCAGCAGCGCTACAACTTCCAGTTCGGCGGCGACGCCTTCTGGGAGATCAAGGGAGGCAAGAAACGAGGCATGCTTTCGCGCGTGGCCTACCAATCGAAGACCACCGACTTCTGGCACGCTTGTGACGGGATCGCGGGTCCGGGCTACTGGCAGCAGTTCGGCTCGTTTTTTGACGGCAAGGGCGAGCCGGAACAGATTAATGCGGTGAGCCACGGCTGCTCGCCGGCCCGATTCCGCCAGATCAACGTGCTGGTGACCGACTGAGAGGAGCCCGCTATGCTGAGCCGGCAAGACGCGAAGAACATCATCGACAAAGTGATCGGTTACTCGAAGCTGCCGCAGTGCCAGGTGGATCTGAATTGGACCGAAGACGTCTTCATTCGCTTCGCCAACAACGGCATCACCACTTCGGGTTATCGCATCACCCAGCAGGCCTCCATCAGCAGCGTGACCGAAGACAAGCGCGCAGGCAATGCAGTGGTTAGCGAAATGACGGATGCCGCGCTGAAGCATGGCGTGGAGCAGGCCGAGAAACTGGCTCGCATCTCCCAGCCGAATCCCGAAGACATGCCGGCGCTAGGACCGCAGAAATACCTGCCGCTTGAAAATTTCGATTCCTATACCAGCGCGGCACGCGGAGACGTAATGATTCCGCACGTGAAGGCCGTGATCGATCGCGCGAGGGCGAACCAGTTGACCGCGGCGGGCTTCATCCAGCGCTCCGCGAATGCCGACGTGGCAGTGGGCAACAAATCTGGGCTGTTCGGATACCATACGTTCACGGATTCGAGCCTGACGAACACCATGCGCAGCGCGGGCGGGGAAAGTTCCGGGTGGGCCTCGCAAACCTCCGTTTCGTTGAAAGACGTCGATGGAGAGACAGCGGCGCGCACGTCAGCGGAGAAGTGCCGGCGCGGTGCGGGCGTCCGGAAGAAGCTCGATCCCGGAAAATACACGGTCATCCTGGAACCGGCGGCGGTGAGCGATCTGGTTGGATTTGTGGGACTCAACTTGGGTGCGCGCGACGCAGAACAGGGACAGTCATTCCTGAGCAAGCAGGGAGGAGGGACGCATCTCGGCGAGAAAATGTTTCCCGAGTACATCACGTTGCGAAGCGATCCCCTGAATACGAAGCTGGCGGCCACTCCATGGGGACCGTCGTTGTTGCCCAGCGAGCGAATCGCGTGGATCGACAAGGGCGTGGTGAAGAACCTCTTTTACGACCGCTACTGGGCGAGTAAAGCGGGCAAGGATCCAACGCCGGCGCCCGCCAATCTGGTGCTGGACGGCCAGGACAACAAGCTGGAGGACCTGATCCAGTCGACCGAGCGAGGCCTGCTGATCACGCGGTTCTGGTACATCCGTTTTCTCCAGCCGCAGACGTTGCAGTTGACCGGGTTGACGCGCGACGGCGTATTTTTCGTGGAGAAGGGCAAAGTAACGGATCCCGTGACCAATTACCGGTGGAACGAGAGCCCCGTGCGCGTCTTGCAGAATACCAAGAAGCTCACGCAGCCCTTGCGCAGCCAGGGCGCCGAGACGGGAGCATCCATCGTGCCGGCAATCCTGGTCACCGATTTCAATCTGGCTAGCGTCTCGGAAGCCGTATAGGCGTGAATTACCGCAACGTCACCATCGTCGCCCCCCAGCCGCCTGCTTCCGCTGGCGCATCGCGGAACGACTCGACAAACTCCGTCTTGGCCAAAACCCCGCGCACGATCTCGCGCTGCGCGCCGATGCCGCGCCCGTGAATGATGCGCAGGGCCTTAAATCCCAGCTTGTGCGCTTCTTCGAGATAGGCTTCGACCACCGGTTTCACATCGCGCGGCGGAACCGTGTGCAGATCGAAAACGTCGGTAATGGGAATCCGGACCAGCTCGTCGCTCACTCGAAGACGTCGGACTTTTGAATCGTCAGCTCGAATTCTGGCAGCTCGAGCACCGGAACCTCGCGAAGGCCGGCGTCATCATACACCGAAAAATTCCGTGAGGCCGGATCCACCAGCCAGATGTGCTTGATGCCCCATCGGAGGTACTCTTCGAGCTTCTGGTGAATTTCGGTGTACCGGTCGCCAGGCGAAACGATCTCCACTGCAACATGTGGCGGAGAGGACGGAATTGGATCCGCGGGTTTCTCCCGGAAGATAGCCAGATCCGCCACGCGAATGCGCGTGGGCGCCAGACGCATGTGAATCTCGGGCCGTACATAGATCCGAAACTTTTTCTTTAGCGGATGGAGGATGCCATCCAGGTTCGACTGCGTACTGCTGTGTGAATCGCCACCCAAATTCCGCTCCACGAGTTCGCCGTCCAGATACTCCGGATCCGGACCGTCGAAACTCATTCGCAGGTATTCCTCGACGGGCACCAGCGCGCGCGTGCTCATGCTCCTATTGTAGCTTTCCGGAAAACAAAAAAGCCCGATCTGGCGGCGCCAGACCGGGCTCTCCTAAGTGGAATTGCGCACCTGATATCAGGCGACTTGCTGAGCGCGATAACGGCTCAGAATCGCCTCGATTTGATCCTTCGCATGCAGTTTCAACTTCTTCAGCCGGACTTCCTCCAACTGTTCCTGCTCGGTCGGATGCGGCTTGTCTGCCAGACCATCCAACTTGTGCGCTAAGTCGGAGTGTTCATTGACCAGGCGGCGAAATTCTTCGTCCGCCTGCATCAGGTGCGCTTTCAGTTCCTCTTGTGCGTTTCGATCCATTCCAGGCATTCCTCCTCTAGGGTGAGGTTGCCACGCCGAGTCGATTACCAACGAAAAGGGCTCGGTGGGTAATCTGCACTTTATTCAGTTTTGAAAGAATCGACGGGCCTGCTGCCACTTCCGTCCATTTGTGACCTTAACATGAATGAAACTTCATGACAATAGCGGATTCCCCCGGGAAGTCGTAATAGTCCTTGCGTACCCCGCTGGCCTCAAACCCAAGGGAATGGTAGAGTTCGCGGGCGGCCAGATTAGATTGACGAACCTCCAGGTACACGTTACCTCGAAAGTTAGCTAGCAACTGCGCGATCAGGCTGCGGGCCGCGCCCCGGCGGCGCAATGGGGGATCGACGGCGACATTCAGAATCTCCAACTCATCGGGCGCCGTGTGGCGCGCTACCGCGAAGCCGGCTACTCGATCTTCTATGGTTGCGATGAGGCACTCGTGCCGCAGGTAATCGGCGACATTCCAGTCGACTGCAGGCAAGGCCGCCGATTGAATGCGCCACATCTCATCGAGGTCGGATTCCGCGGCGGGCCGTATGCGGATCACGGCTCGAAGCGCACACTGTTTTCGCCCGTCCACGTGAGGGCTTCCGGCACACGATCGGCGGGTGCCAGCATGGCCCAATAGGCGACGCGCAGCGTCGTCTTCGCCGGAATCCAGCGATAACACGGCACGCCGAAGAGCCGGTTGCGCTCGATCATTTTGCGGCGCGTTTCGGAGATCGGCGAAACGCCGAACTCCATGCCGCGCGTCAGCGTTCTGCCGCTCCAGGGCGGGGGAATGCGGCTGTCGTTTTCCTCCCACATTCCCAGCCACGGAAAATCCGCACGGCGCCAAACGTAACCGAATGCCAGCTTGCTGGTGGGCGAAAAGGCGACGAAGTGAGCGTGCTCGCGTTGGGGGTCGAGCAAGTGCGCGGTGAAGCCGGCCGAAACCGGGGAGCTATTGTAGACGCGCAGGTCGGTGTAGCCGCCGTTGATATTGGGAACGTTCGGCCAGTCGAAGTCCGCGCCGGGCTTCTGGTAGGCCCCCGGTTGGCCGTAATCGCCTTCAAGCACGCGCGATCGGGTGGCCGAGGCGCGGAATTCGGTGCGGCCGCGTTCGAGAAACGGCGGGCCCAGCGTGGCATGCTGGGTCCAGGCGATGGGCCGGTCGGCGGCCGAAAGATTCTCTAGGGTTTCGCGGACCTCGATCGCCCGCTCGCCGCCGAAGCGGATCTGGCGCTCGAACCGCAACTGCGCGATGGGGAACTCGGCGCGCTGCGTCAGCCCGCCGGAATCGACGGTGATATCGTACCGCACGATGGAGCCTTCCCCATGCACCGTCATGCCCGCCGCGGCTTCTTCCTCGGAGGGCTCGCCAAAAATATCGACGCACAGGTTGTGGCCCATGAGGCCGGCCAGTAGCTTGCTTTCGGAATCGTTGCCGTACTCGGGATGCCTGGCGCGATCGTAAGTGGAGGGCTCGATGGAGGGCCACGGCGGAATCCACAAGGGGCTCACTCCGGTGGCTTTGTCCAGGATCTCGGCGATGTGTCCGCCTTCATGCAGCACCGTCACGCGCAACCGTTCGTTTTCGATCGAAGTGGCGCGGCGGCCGCGAAAGTTAATCTCGGGCATCAGGATACATCGTAGGACAGGGATTCGTGTCTGTCCAATGACGTCGTGCGACTATTGGTGGGTGGAATCGAGGGAATTTCAGAAGTTCACGCACCGCTTCAGCCTGCACTTTCCCACAACACGACTTGCTGCGCGCATGGTTTCACTTCAACTGGTCGGGCGTTATGCGTCAACGCGACTGAGGCCACGCCACTTCCGGCCCGGTGACTACGTGGGGCGCACCTTCGACGGGTTTCCCATCGTTGGGATTTCTACCATCACGGCGTGATCGAATAGTGCGGTTTCGTCTGGTGACGGCGCTTGGAAAACGTCCGCCCAGTCGAGGAGTTGCTCCCGTGAGATCGGTGGATTCTCCAGACATCGGCGTTGGATCCTGTCGAGAAGGACATCAACCGAGGCGGAGATATAGTGCAACTCGACAGCAGCCCCAAGCTCGCGCGCCCGCAGCCGCAAGGCGTCGCGCTCCGACCTTCCCCAAGTGCCCCATTCGATGATTACGGTCTCGCGGTGGGCGAGCAGTTGCTGAGCGAATTCCCACTGCAGGTTCTCGATCCTCTGGCGCCTGGCTTCATCCCAAAGGTCGAGGGAAAGCGCATCCATCCATTCATCGGGACAAAAACGAACTGCCGGGAGCTTGGCTTCAAGGTGCTTGGCATGCGTCGTCTTGCCCGAACCCGGCAAGCCGCATACGATGATCAGTCTTCCGCCAGAGTCGGGAGGGCTCTCCATGAACTAGATTATCGCCGGTCCTCGCTGAACCTCATCTACGACAAACAGTGCCACCGCCATCTCTTCAGTGGCGATTTTCATCGCTGCGGCGGTGCCGTCGCCCCGCTCAGGCCGCCGTGCATCTCATCGTGCGGCGCCGCGAGGTATTGATCGAGCTTCTTCGTCTGGTCGTCGTTCAGCAACGCGCGGATCTTCTTGTCAGCCTGCTTGCGTTGCGGCCTCACCTTAGCCAAGCGCTCCTCGCGCGACAAACGTTCGTCCTGCATGAGTTTCTCCGTGGCGTCATCCAGTTTCTGCAGAATGGGTCTCACCTTCGCCCGCTGAGTGGCGGTCAGATCAAGCTTTTCGGTGAGCACCTTCAGATGCTCTTCCACAGTCGGCATGCCGCCGCCCTCCGCGCCACCCCGGGAAGAGGTGCCAGGCGTGGTAGCGGTTTGCTGCGCGAGCACGGCAAGCGCGAAAATCAATAACGTCCCGATCGCAAGTGAACGAATCCGATTCATCGCGTTCTCCTTTGCCCTATGATTAGCAATGTAGCGGTCGAATGCTGCCGAGTCGAGCACTATCCATGAAAACGACGGAGTTGCTGAACAAAGAGGCGGGCGATGTCCAATAATGACCGCGCCACCTCGCTGACGAAGCTTGTGGAGCAGAGGAAACCCGCGAGCGGGCGGCGGAAGCCAGATCGGCGCATCGAGCGTACACGCAACCGGCTGGGCAATGCACTGATCGCGTTGATTCAGGAGAAGCCGATCGACGAGGTGGCGGTGCGGGAGGTGCTGCACCGCGCCGGCGTGGGCCGCTCCACGTTCTATGTCCACTACCGCGATAAGGATGACCTGTTCCTGAGCGAGCTGGAGCAGGGCCTAGAGATGTGGACCACGACGCTCAGCCGGCAGCAAGCGATATCCAATCGAGTCGCGCCCGTGGCGGAGTTCTTTGCGCACGTCGCCTCGGCGAAGAGGCTCTATCGTGCCCTGGTCAACTCTGGCCTGGCCGGATCGAAGCATTCTTCGAGCTTGCGCAAGGCCACTTCGCGCGCGGGATCGAACAACGTATCAAGCAATCAACAGACCTCCGCAACCCGCATCAACACGAATTGACCGCCTGTTCCAATGCGTTCGCGGGCGGCCTGCTGTCGCTCCTGCGCTGGTGGCTTGATCGCGGCGCGAAAGAATCCCCGCGGGCCATGGACGAGCTTTTCCACCGCATGGTCTGGAGGGGACTCCAATAGCAGCGTCCAAGGTGACGCGCATCCCGCCTCCCTCGGAGTGAAGGGGTGCAACACCGTCACGCGCAGATGGCTGTTCTCGATCGACGTTGCGCGGCGGCCGTGGAAAAGTTTTGGTCGGCCATAAAGCTACATCGTAGGACAGGCAGTCGTGTCTGTCCAATGGCAACGTGCAACGATTCAAGAATTCGCGATTTGGGGCGGACCCCCATAAGCGCTGACTCATGGTGGGTGGATTCGAGGGAATTTCAGACGGCCCGCGGCAGCAACTCACCTTTCAAGTGGCGCCCAATCCGTTCCCGCTCGCCTTATCGCGGCGCTGGTGACGCGACGCCCTTGATGAGCAGCCACAGCCCGAGAGGAACCTCGAACACCACCATTGGTAGCCACATGAGAGAGGTGATCGGACCGCTGAGGAATCCTGCGAGTTGGATTGGAAGTCCCACCACGAGCACGATTGACGCAACGACGCCGATCCAGGCCAGTGGGACAGGGATCAACCGGCCCCGCAGAAACAGACAAGAGAACAGTGTGCTACCTACGGCGAAGAAAGTCGCGGCCATGAGCGTATTCCAGTCTTGCACCCTGAACAAGAACTCGCCAACGGTATTTGCTGCCGCTGCGTCCGGGAGCGATGCCCCGGCACCCCCCGCACTGAGCCACAGCAGACCCAGCGTCGCGAGCGTCGGGACAACGCCAAGCACGCCCTCACCGATGCGACAAGATAGGGCCAGCAGCGCGAGTTCCGGATCCTGGTCGCGCGTGAGACCGTACAACGTCACGCCCAGCGCCAGAGCGTACATAGTCGTGAGCAAGCCGAGCACGATGGTCAGGCGCACTAGTGATGCGTGGCGGGCGATGCCCGCCAGTTTGGCAGCGGTCCCCTCGGCGCCGGTTGCTTGGGCAGACAGGATCATGATAACGATCCCGGTTGCGATATAGAGAAGGAACACGATGCCAGCGATGCGTGCATTGGTGGCGCGTGTCATGTGTCAGATAGAGGTACGAGTGCCGCAGGGCGAAAGTTCCACCTCCCGTTGTCAATGCAACTTCAGACAAAGTGCTCGCGTGGACAGTCCGCGCGAACAGCCCATTTCGCGAAGTGATGGGAGCTCAAGCCTGCCCGCAAGGTGAACGGCAAATTCTGTACGGTCGCCAATTCGGAAGTTCGGGCACTGCGAAACGGGCTCCCAGGAGGCCACAGGAGCGAGTGGTCGGCGACCCGGACTCTCGCCAGCGCGGTCGACCTACGTTCTCAGAACGTGCCGTCAACTGTTGCTGCGCGATTGCAATTGAATCAGCACTAATTGGGGCGGACCCCATGGTCCACCTCTGACGCCCCTGCCGGGCCTTGTTTCTCGCGTGAGGGCAGAGCCGGTGCGGCTCTACACGAAGTAGTCTTTGACTTTTTCGAAGATGCCTTTTTCGGCCGGCTGATTGTCCGCGGGCAGCGTTTCGCGGAGTTGCTCTAACAATCGTTTCTGGTCCTTGGTGAGCTTGGTGGGCGTTCGGACTTCGATGTGCGCCACGATGTCGCCACGCGCGTGTCCATTCACGTGGGCCACGCCCTTGTGGCGGATGCGAAGTTCGACGCCGGTCTGGGTGCCTTCGGGGATCTTGAGTTTGTACGGCTGCTCCAGTGTCGGCACCTCGATTTCCGCTCCCAATGCCGCCTGAGCCACGTTGATCGGGATGGTGCAGTGCAGGTCGTACTCGTGGCGCTCGAAGAACGCGTGATCTTTGACCTTCAGCACGACGTATAGGTCGCCTGGAGGACCGCCGTTTGCGCCGGGCTCGCCTTCGTGCGCCAGGCGCAGGCGCGTGCCGTTGTCTACGCCCGCCGGAATGTTGACCTTCATCTTGCGCTGCAGTTGCCGGTAGCCGTGACCGCGGCACTGCGAACAGGGCGTGCGGATGATCTTGCCGGATCCGCCGCAGTGGCCGCAGGTGCGCCGCACCGACAGGAAGCTTTGCTGATAGACCACCTCGCCGCGGCCGTGACAGGCCGGACAGGTGGTGGCGCCGCTGCCGGGCTCCGCCCCCTTCCCTTCGCACCGGTCGCACAACTCCGACCGCGGCACCAGGATCTCCGCCCCCATGCCGAACACGGCGTCTTCGAACCGGATTTCCAGATCGTAGCGGACGTCTTCGCCGCGCTGCGGCCGGTTGCGCCGGCGCCGGTCCCCGGCCCCGAACAGATCGCCGAAGCCGAAAAAGTCGCCCAGAATGTCGTTGAGGTCGAGGCCCGATGGATCGAATCCCTGGCCGGCGCTTTGCACGCCCTGATGGCCGTACCGGTCATAGGCGGCGCGCTTTTGTGGATCGCTCAAAACGCTATACGCTTCCGCCGCTTCCTTGAACCTCTCCTCGGCTTGATCGTTGCCGGGGTTGACGTCGGGGTGGTGTTCCCGGGCGAGCTTGCGGTAGGCGCTCTTGATTTGCTGGTCGTCGGCTTCGCGGCTGACACCCAGTATTTCGTAATAGTCTCGTTTGGTCACGGGCATGGCTCGGATGTCAGGAAGGCCGGACGGCGACCCTTACCATGGCTGGCCGCAGCAACTTACCTTTGAAATAGTACCCCCTCTGGAACTCACCCAAAATGGATTGATCTTCCGCTTCGTCGGTCTCCACCCGCTCCACGGCCTGGTGCAGTTTGGGATCGAAGGTCTTGCCTAGCGTATCCATCGGTTCGAGCCCTATTTTCTTTAGCGCGTCATAGAGCCGCGTGTAGATCAGCTCGACTCCTTTGGCATAACGCGGGTCGGCGGATTCGGACTTCAGTGCCCGCTCGAAATCGTCGAGGACGGGCAGCATTTCGCGCACGAATTCCATGCCCGCGAACTGCAGAAAATCGGAGCGGTCCCGCTCCGCTCGCCTCCGGAAGTTATCGAAATCGGCGGCGCGCCGGAGCAGGCGGTCGTTCAACTCCGCCTTCTCGGCAGCCAGGCGATCGCGCTCTGCAGTGAGGGCTGAGACCTGTGCCGCCAGATCGGGGGATGCGGCCGCCTCCGCGGCGGCGCCCTCGTCCTCCGGGATGGTTCTTACTTCTGGATTCTCGTTCCCCACGGTCTTAGGTTAGCAGATGCGTCCAGCCGGGCTAGGTGGGTAAACTCCCGAACGCGCGGCCAATGTGCAGGACGGCCGAGATCGCCTTTTCGTAGTGCATGCGCATGGGGCCGAGCACGGCGACGCGCGCCAGCATTCCGCTGGGCAGCGGGAAGGTCATGCCGATGAGCGCCAGTTCCTTCATGGCCGGGTGAGCCTGCTCGAGTCCAACATGAACTCCCACTTCGCCCGCCGGTTGTTCGAGAAAGCGGTCGAGCAGATCGATGAGCCGTTTCTTCTCTTCGAGCGCGCGGAGCAGGTCGCGCATGCGCTCGCGCGTCAGATGCAGATCGATACCCACCAGGTTGGACGCGCCATCCAGGTGCACCTCAGGCGACGGGTCCACGGTGAGCAGGCCCTTCTGGCAGAGCACCGTGAGGCGCCGGAGGATCGCGTCGTAGGCGGCGCGCTCTTCTTCAAATCGCCGCAGCAGCTCCTGGCGGGCGTCACCCAACATCCAGCCGCTGAAATGAAGGTTGACGTAATTGCGGATGGAGTTCAGCTCGTCTTGCGAAGACTGCTCGTCCAGCATGACGACGCGATTGTGAACCATCTGGTCGCTCGTCACGACGATCATGAGCACGCGGCGGTCAGCCAGCGCGAGCAACTCGATGTGATCCAGAATCTGGCCCGTGGCCGGCATTGCGGCAGCGATTCCCACGTTGAGCGTCCACTCGGTAAGCATGCGGGACGAGCGTTCCAGGCGCCCTTCGACGGTGTCCTCCTCGATCAGTTCGGCACGCAGTCGCTGGGCCTCGGCCGTCCCCAGGGGCCGCGTGGTGATGGATCGCACGTAGCAACGGAACGCCTTTTCGGTGGGCACACGGCCGGCGGAGGTGTGCGGCTGAGAAAGATATCCTTCGTCGGTGAGCTCGGCCATGACGTTGCGGATCGACGCCGCGCCCAGCGGCTGGCTGCGGCGGCGGGCGATGGCGCGTGAGCTAACTGGCTCACCCGTCTGGATATACGCGCGAACGATGGATTGCAGGATTTCCTGCTCTCTAGGGTTCAACGCTCCTTCGTCAGGCATAGGACGGAATCAACCTTCCCCTACAGTCCCGATTGTATCCTGTTGAAAAGCAAAGGGTCAAGACTCGGGGCATTTGTCGGCAACTTGTGACAGGCGTCTGTCACCCTCGTTTTGACTTCCGTTTTGCGGTCTGCTAGCGTACCTAAAGTCACTTTCGAACGGGCGCAAGATGCCTTTCAAGAAGAAGACGACCGTGGCAAAAAACCTAGGAAAATCCGACCCCGAACCTGTAGCGAAGTTTGACAACGCGGCGCGCCGCCGCTCTGCGACTGCCGCTCCAGACCCCATCGTCTCGGCGGAGGCCACCGAGACGCGGAAGGCGCAACTGAAGGCTTTCGAGAATGCGGTTCGCCTGTTTCACGCCGCGAAGTTTTCCGAAGCCCGGGAACTGTTCGCGAAAGCCGTAGGCGGTCCCAACCGCGAAATGGGGCATAACGCCGAACTCCACATTCGCATGTGCGACCGGCGTCTCCAAAAGCCGATCGTAGACCTCAAGACGGCGGAGGAGCACTACAACTACGGGGTCGCGATGGTCAA
This sequence comes from Terriglobia bacterium, assembly GCA_020073305.1. Classification (GTDB taxonomy): domain Bacteria; phylum Acidobacteriota; class Terriglobia; order Bryobacterales; family Bryobacteraceae; genus QHXW01. Next base: position 31,178 of record JAIQFK010000021.1, on the reverse strand, counting down.
TGCGCGGAAACTGGCGGACGCGCAGCAGCACCTAGAGGCGGCCCTGAAGCTTGAGCCCAATGCCGACCACGTGCTTTATGCGCTGGCTCTGTGTAGAGGTCTGGCGGGCGATATCGACGCCGCTTGCGAGAATCTGAAACGCGCGATTGATTTGGAGCCCCGCAACCGGATCGCCGCAAGGCAAGACGCGGACTTCGGCGGATTTTCAAGTTATCCCCAGATTCAACAACTGCTCTATCCGGACAAAACCGGCGCCGCGTAAGGGCGCACGGATGCAATCTCCTTCGATAACCGGAGGTCCAGCGACCGACCCGTTGCGCGTCGTCTCGATCGGCGGCGGAACTGGGCTTTCCACTCTGCTGCACGGTCTTAAGCCGTACACGGGCGGGCACAGCCCGGCGCGGCGCGACTCTTTGGTGGACATCGTTGCGATCGTCACTGTCTCCGATGACGGGGGCAGTTCGGGGAGGCTACGCCGGGACTTCGACGTGTTGCCGCCGGGAGATATCCGGAACTGCCTGGTGGCGTTATCAGAGGACGAGGCGCTGCTCTCCCGTCTGTTTCAGTACCGGTTCGCATCGGGACGCGGACTGAAAGGCCACAGCTTCGGCAACCTGTTCCTGACGGCCCTGACCCACATCACCGGAGATTTTCCCGAAGCCGTGAAGGAATCCTCCGACGTACTCGCCATCAAGGGACGTATCTATCCCGCGACCGCCGCGAACGTATCTCTCGAAGCCGTGCTCGAAAACGGCCAGCGAGTGCTGGGGGAAACCAAGATCAGCAGAAGCCGGCGGCGGATCGAGACGGTGCGGCTTCGCCCGCGCCGCTGCCGCCCGCTCCCAGACGCACTGGCGGCCATCGCCGATGCGGATCTCATCACTCTGGGGCCGGGCTCGCTGTTTACGAGCGTGATCCCGAACCTACTGGTGACCGGAATCGCGGACGCCATTCGACGTTCTCCGGCGGTGAAAGCGTATTTTGTGAATCTGATGTGGCAGCCGGGCGAAACCACCAATTTTGGGGCTTCGGATCATATCGCGGCCATCCACCGGCATGCCGGCGGCAAGCTGCTGGACTACGCTATCGTCAATACGGGCGAGATCAGTCTCGCCATGCGCCGGCGTTACGCACGCATGGATTCCGCGCCGGTCGCCAACGACTTCGAAGCCATTGGCGCCATGGGGGTGAACGTGGTCTGCGGCGACCTGGTGCAGCAGTCTCCCCTGGTCCGGCATAATTCCGAGGCCATCGCCGCGATTGCGGTTGAACTGGCCACCGAAGGCCGGGCGCGCCGGCCTATGTCGCGGTAATCATGCCCAGCATTGAATAATAGTGGGCATGAACACTCCCGTAACGGTTGTGATCCTGGCCGCCGGCTTGGGCACCCGCATGAAATCGCGGCGCGCCAAGGTGCTGCACCAGGCCGGGGGCAGGACGCTTGTTGAGCACACCGTGGACACCGCGCTCTCGCTGGCCACGCCGGATCGCGTGTTTGTTGTGGTCGGCCACCAGGCGGCTCAGGTGAAAAGCACCGTGGAGGGGCGCGGCGTCCGCTTCATCCACCAAACGGAACAAAAGGGAACGGGGCACGCACTGATCGCCGGGCGTGAGTTGCTGGCGCCTCTGGGCGGGCTCCTGGTCGTCTACTACGGCGATTGTCCTCTGATTCCGGCGGCAGTGCTCGCCTCTTTGATCGATCATCAGGAGCATTCGAAGGCCGCGGCGACCCTGGTCAGCGCCGAACTCGAGGACCCTACCGGCTACGGCCGCGTGATTCGCGACTCCGGCGGCCAAGTGTTGGAGGTGATCGAGCAGAAAGCCGGCACGCCGGCGCAACTCGCCATCCGCGAAGCCAATGTGGGCATCTACTGCTTCCAGGCCGGCCCGTTCTGGCAACACATCGATGAGCTGGGCACTAACAATCCGGCGCGCGAATACTACCTCACCGACATGGTCGGGATCCTGATTCGGGCTGGCCACACGGTGGATGCTTTTCGCGCGGGCAATCCCATGGAGCTGCTGGGGATCAACAATCGCGTGGAACTGGCGGCCGCCGACCGCACCTTTCGTGAACGCAAAGTGCGCGAACTGATGCTGGCCGGCGTCACCGTGGAGAAACCCGAGACCGTCAGCGTGGATGATTCGGTCGCGATCGGGATCGATACGGTCATCGAGCCGTTTGCACAGATCCTGGGCAAGACCAAGATCGGAGAAGCGTGCCGCATTGGCGCGTGCTCGATCGTGCGCGATTCTGAACTGGCTGACAGCGTGCAAGTCGCGCCGTTCACCATGATCAATACCTCTCGCGTGGCGGCGGGAGCGTATATCGGTCCCTATGCGCGGCTGCGGCTGGAGAACGACATCGCTCCCGGAGCGCACATCGGGAATTTTGTGGAGTTGAAGAAAACACGGTTGGGCGCGGGCGCCAAAGCCATGCATCTGGCCTATCTGGGCGACTCGGTCATTGGCGAGAACGTCAACGTGGGCGCCGGTACCATCACCTGCAATTACGACGGCCGCGCCAAACATCAGACCAAGATCGGCAATGGCGTTTTCGTGGGCAGCAACGCGACGCTAGTGGCGCCGGTAGAGATCGGCGACGGCGCCTATCTGGCGGCCGGTTCGGTCATCACCGATCCTGTGCCCGTGGATGCGCTGGCACTGGGCCGTGCGCGCCAGGTGAACAAGCCGGATTGGGCGCGAAAACGCCGGGAAAAGACCAGGACTAAATCGTAAGCTCCTTTGCTCCTATGACAGGACGGGCCCCTTCCAACAACGCAAACAATGCGGGTTGCCTGCTGCCTATGGGCGTGCTGTTCACTTTGGCTGGAATCGTGTTTGGCGGCGCCGCGTTGCTGGGCACCAAGGGTTACCAGGACCCGTCTCAAAAGATGACGGGTGGCGCGGTAGCTCTGGCGGTGGCATGCATCGGCGTAGGTTTGATCGTCGCGGGCAGGTCAGCCACGACAACCGCCAAGCAGGCGCAGGCCACCGCCGGCGCGTCTCCGGGCAAGCCATGGCTTTGGCGAGACGACTGGGCACAGGGTTATGCCAGGCCCGACTGGCAGTCGGAGGCCGCAACGCGGGGCGCGATTGGGCTCCTGCTTCTAGTCGTGTCGAGCGCCAGTCTTGCGGGTGTGATCCTTCATCCGCCGCGACATCGGTCGTACATGGAGCTGCTGGTCCTGGTGCTTCCGCTGGGTGGCCTCATTCTCATCGGCCAGAGCATTCTGATCCGCCTGCGCGAACGAAAATTCCGCCAGGTGCGATTGGCGCTTTCCACGCTTCCGGGAGTTCTCGGAGGGCGTCTTCGAGGGCAGTTGGAATCGGCGTTTGCCTTTCCGGCCGGCTGTGACGTGCTGATCACCCTGAGTTGCGTTCGATCCTATGTCAGCGGTTCGGGCGACGGCCGCTCGCGCTGGGAGAATGTGCTGTGGCAAGCCCGGCAGGCCATTACGCCGTTTGTTGGGGGACCGGGAACTTCGGCGCCAATAGATTTCACGATTCCCTGCGACGCGCGGGAAACGGATGCCAGCAACCCGGCGGACGAGATCTTCTGGCGCCTGACGGCGAACGCCGCGCTGGCCGGTCTCGATTTTCGCGCCTCTTTCAAGGTGCCGGTTTTCAAGACCGAAGCGAGCGACGCGAGTCTCACGACCGAAGTGCTCGAAGCCGGCGAAGTCGCCCATTTGGCCGGTCAGAAACCTCCGGACGCCAAGATCGCCACAGGAACCTCCGGCGAAGGCGGCGTGCGGTTTCATCTGGGGCCGGCTCGCAACAAGGGAGTGGCTGCGGCCCTGACGTTGTTCGGAAGTATTTTCCTAGGCGCAGGCATTTTTTGGGGCCGCCTGGTGAGTGGTTCCTTCACGTGGTTCGCGGGAGCAATCCCGCTGCTTTTCTCCGGAGGGACCGGCCTGATGCTGATTCTGTTTGCCCTGGGGCTTTGGTTTGGCCAGACGGATATGAGCGTGCGCGGCCGCTCCCTGCGAATCCGCTCCAGTTGCCTGGGCTTCTCCCGCGAGCGGAGCGTCAACGCCGCCGAGATTCAGAAATTTGAGCTCTACCCGGCGATGAAAAGCGGCGATCACGTCTGGTACGACCTTCGCTTGCACCTCAGCCATGGCGGCAAGGTCACGGCGGGAAGCGGGCTTGAGAAGAGTGAAGCGGAGTGGTTCCTGGGCGAACTGAAGAAGGATCTGGGAATTTAGAAGGGACGAGAGGAAACAACTACGCGGGCTGGAGCGGACCTTTCGGTCCGCCCGAAACAAAAAAGTTGGCCCAATGAAATCAGTGGGCGCCTGCCGCTTGTGCTTTCCTGCTCAGAAAGCACTCACGACAGTAAACTGGACGGCCCTGGGTAGGCTTAAAAGGGACGGTGGTTTCCCGCCCGCACTGTGAGCACACGGTAGTAGTTTCGCTCCGCTGTGCTCCCGAGTTGGATGCTCCCTGCCGCTTGGTTTTGCACGCCTTGCAGCGCTTCGGTTCATTTTTGAAGTTCTTGTCGTGGAAGAAATGCTGCTCCCCCGCGGTAAAAACAAACTCAGCCCCGCAATCCGCGCACTTGATAATTCGGTCCTGAAACTCTGGCATCGCCACCGCTCCCGCGGTCCTACCCAGGCCACCATGCCCGCCCGTTAAGGACGCTGCTACTGAAAGTTACTCCACTTCCCGACGACTTTTCTTCCTGTTTCTCTTGCGGGCCAACGCTTGCTTTACCCGCTTTTTCTCGCCCGGCTTCAAATAAAAAGAGTGCCTTTTGACCTCTTTGATAATGTCCTCTTGCTGGACTTTACGCTTGAACCGGCGAAGGGCATTTTCTAATGTCTCGCCCTCCTGCAGTTTTACTTCTGCCAACTAAAAACACCTCCCATCGGATGGAAACTGACCCAACGCACTCTGCGGTGCGGATGAAGAACTTGCCGGACGCGACCACTTTCCTCCGCGCGGTAGGGCAAGGTATTGATATCATAGGTGCTTGAACGGTAAAGTCAAGACCCAAAATTCGCGGGCCGTGTTGGCGAGTTCCGCGCAAGACCTTTAACTGGCTGTACATAAAGGACTTACAAATCAACTCCCGTGAATAATGTTCTAGCGATTTTGTTGGCCGGGGGGGCTGGAGAACGTCTTTACCCCCTGACGCGCGATACGGCCAAGCCCGCCGTGCCATTCGGCGGCGCGTATCGCATTATCGATTTCACCCTTTCCAACTGTATCAACTCCGATGTTCGCCGCATTTTTGTTCTCATGCAGTACAAATCGCTCGAACTGATCCGCCATGTGCGTGACGGGTGGAGCATTCTTTCACCGGAACTCGGCGAGTACATCGAGATCATTCCGGCGATGAAGCAGAGCGGAGAAGGCTGGTATCTGGGGACGGCGGATGCAGTATTTCAAAATACGCCGAGCATTCTGGCCGAAACACCGGAACAGGTGTTGATTCTCGCCGCGGACCAGATTTACAAGATGAATTACCAGTCGATGTTCGAACGGCATCACCGGCACGAGGCGGACATCACGATAGCGACGACACAGGTGCTCCCAGAAGACGTCGAGCGCTTTGGCGTGGTGGAAATCAACCAGGACCATCGCATCGTAAGGTTCGAAGAAAAGCCGCGGCATGGCAATCCGGTACGCTCCATTTACAACCCATCCATGGTCAGCGCGTCGATGGGCATCTACATCTTCAACACCGACGTGCTCACACGCCTGTTACAAGAGGACGCGGAGAATCCCGCCTCTTCCCACGACTTTGGCAAGGACATCATCCCGCGCTGTTTGCGGGATTACCGCGTAGTGGCTTACGACTTCGTGGACATCAACGCCAAGCAGTCGCGCTACTGGCGGGATGTCGGAACATTGGACGCCTACTACGAGGCCAATATGGACCTGGTGGACGTCACGCCGCAGTTGAATCTGTACGACAGCCGTTGGCCCATTCGCACCCGCGTGCTGCAGCAGCCTCCGGCGAAATTTGTCTTCGCGCAGGAAGGGCGGCGCATGGGCGTGGCGATCGATTCCATCGTTTCCGCCGGCAGCATTATTTCCGGCGGCCGGGTGCTGCGCAGCGTGCTCTCGCCGGGTGTGCGCGTCAACAGTTACTGCGAAGTGGAATATTCGATCCTGATGCCCAACGTGGAGATCGGGCGCTACAGCCGGATTCGCCGGGCCATTATCGATACCAACGTAAAACTTCCGGAGTCGAGCGTCATCGGTTATAACGCCGAGGAAGACCGGCGCAACGGACACCACATCACCGAGTCGGGAATCGTGGTGGTAAGCGGTGAGCAACGCCCCGTTCCTATCATGCAAAACGCAAGGAGCACAGTGTGACAACGATTGCGAAGATCACGGGTATCGAGATTCTGGATTCCCGCGGGAATCCGACGGTAGAAGCTGATGTAATCCTGACCGACGGCAGCGTGGGCCGCGCCGCGGTTCCCTCCGGCGCATCCACCGGAGAGCACGAGGCGGTGGAGCTTCGCGACGGCGACGCTACGCGCTACCTGGGGAAGGGAACGCGCAAAGCGGTGGACCACATCAACCATGAGATCGCCGCGGCGCTAACGGGAAAAGATGCCGCCCAACAGGCGCGCATCGACCGCGCCATGATCGAGCTGGATGGCACCGAGAACAAGGGGCGCCTGGGAGCCAACGCCATTCTGGCCGTATCCATGGCTGCCGCGCGTGCCGCGGCCGCTTCGCAACGCGCGCCGCTCTTCCGCTACCTGGGTGGCGTCTCCGCGTGTATTCTGCCGGTCCCGATGATGAACATTCTCAATGGGGGCGCGCACGCGGACAATTCGGTCGACGTCCAGGAGTTCATGATCGTGCCCCATGGAGCCGCGAAGTTCTCCGAAGCGCTGCGGATGGGTGTGGAAGTGTTTCATACGCTCAAGAAGGTTCTGAAAAAGAAGGGTTACTCGACGGCGGTCGGCGACGAGGGCGGCTTTGCGCCCAATCTGAAGTCCAACGACGAAGCCCTCGAACTGGTGCTCGAAGCCATTACGCAAGGGGGTTACAAGCCCGGTGAGCAGGTCGGTATCGCATTGGACCCGGCGTCGAGCGAGTTCTACGCCGATGGGAAGTACGTGTTCAAGAAATCTGATAAGAGCCAGCGAACCTCCGACGAGATGGTGAAATTCTGGGCCAACTGGGTCCGGCAGTATCCGGCGATTCTTTCCATTGAAGACGGGATGGCGGAGGACGACTGGGCTGGCTGGAAGCTGCTCACCCAGACGCTTGGAGAAAAAATTCAGCTGGTGGGCGACGATATTTTCGTCACCAATACGTCCATCTTCCGCCGCGGTATTGACGAGGGCATTGCCAACGCGATCCTCATCAAGGTGAACCAGATTGGCACGCTGACGGAGACGCTGGAGGCCATGCAAATGGCGGCGCGCGCGGGTTATACGTCGGTGGTGTCACACCGCTCGGGTGAAACCGAAGACCCCTTCATCGCCGATCTGGTGGTGGCGACGGGCGCCGGCCAGATTAAGACCGGCTCGGCCAGCCGCACCGATCGCATCGCGAAGTACAACCAGTTGCTGCGCATCGAGCAGCAGCTCGGGGAGGCGGCTCGCTTTCCCGGCAGAAGGGCCTTCCGCCAATAATGCCGCGACCCAGACCGTTGATCCTCACCATCCTCGATGGCTGGGGATTTTCTCCCGCCGTTGAAGGCAATGCCATTGCCGCAGCGCGCAAGCCCAACTACGACAAACTGCTCGCCGAGTTTCCGAACACCGTCATTCACACGTCCGGGCCGCACGTGGGGCTGCCGGAAGGCCAGATGGGGAACAGCGAAGTCGGCCATTTGAATATCGGAGCGGGGCGCATCATCCAGATGGATGTCACGCGCATCGACGCGATGCTTGCCTCCGGCGAATTCTTTCGCCACCCCCTGCTTCTTGGCGCGATGCAACACGCGCGCGGACGCCGGCTGCACCTGCTGGGGCTGTGCAGCGACGGTGGGGTGCATTCGCAGCTCACGCATCTGTACGCGCTGCTGCGTATGGCGAAACAGGAAGGCATCGGGCACGTGTTCGTCCACGCCTTCATGGACGGGCGCGACACGCCGCCGGAAAGCGGCGCGGATTACCTGCGCGAGATGGAACACCAGATGCGAACGATCGGGGTGGGCCGCATCGCCACGGTATCAGGCCGCTATTACGCCATGGACCGCGACAAGCGCTGGGAGCGCATCGAACGCGCGTTCGGCGCCATGGTGCTGGGCAACGGAGAGAAGGCCACCGATCCCGTGGCGGCGGTCCAGCGTTCCTACGAGAAGGGCGTCACGGACGAATTTATCGAGCCCGTAACCGTTGCGGACGAGCGTGGCGATCCCGTGGGCCTGATCCGCGACGAAGACTCTGTGATCTTTTTCAATTTCCGCGCCGATCGCGCTCGCGAGACCACCATGGCGCTCACCGACGCGATGCTGGAGCGCCCGTCCCGTACGCTTGCGCCCAAGAACCTGCACTACGTCACCATGACCCAGTACGACAAGACGTTTACGCTGCCGTACGTACTGCCACGCGAGCATCCGAACAACATACTCGCCAATGTGTTCACGCAATTGAATTGGAAGAACCTGCGTGTGGCTGAGACCGAAAAATATGCGCATGTCACTTATTTCTTCAACGGCGGAAATGAAAAGCCTTACCCGGGCGAAGAGCGCGAACTGGTGCCGTCGCCCAAGGTGGCGACGTACGATCTGAAGCCCGAGATGAGCGCAGCGGGCATCACCGACGTGATCGTCAAAGCCATCGAAGGCGGCAATTTCGATGTGATCATCATGAATTTCGCCAATGCCGACATGGTGGGCCATTCCGGCAAAATGGAGCCGACCGTGCGCGCGGTGGAAACCGTGGACGGATGCCTCGGCCGTATCTATCAGGTGTTGCGCGCGCGTAACGGCGCCTGGGTCATCACCGCCGACCACGGCAATGCGGAAACTATGATCGACCCGGTCACCCATGGCCCGCACACCTACCACACCACCAATCCCGTACCTTTCATTCTGGTGACGGACGACTCGCACGCCAAGCTCCGCGCGGGCGGCGCGTTGCAGGACATTGCGCCGACGCTGCTGGCCGTGCTGGGCGAATCGCAGCCGAAAGAAATGACGGGAAGAGACCTGCGGGTAAAATAACCATACGTGTCTGTGCTGCGGGGGCTTCTCACCTTCCTTTTCCTAAGTCTCGTCTGCCGGGCCCAGCACGATATGGAGCACATGCCGGGCATGGACATGGGACCGCCAGCGCCGGGCGTGCCTGCTGACCACGCGGCCTCCGGGACCAGCGTCAATCCGCGCTCTTCTCCCATGGACATGATCCACAAACGCCTGGGCGGATGGGCTTTCATGTTCCATGGTGTGGTCTTTGTTGCCGACGAGCAGCAGACCGGCCCGCGTGGCGGCGACAAGCTGTTTGCTCCCAACTGGTTTATGGGAACCGCCGGCCATTCCATTGGCCGCGGCAGCATCGAGTTCCGCTCGATGCTCAGCCTGGACCCCGCCACCATCACCAACCGGCGCTACCCTCTGCTTTTCCAAACGGGCGAGACTGCTTACGGAACTCCGCTGGTGGACGCGCAACACCCGCACGACTTCTTCATGGAGTTGAGCGTACGTTACACGCGGCCAGTTACGGAATCGACCAGCCTGCTGCTTTATTTCGCTCCCGTTGGCGACCCGGCGCTGGGGCCGGTGGCGTTCCCGCATCGCGTTTCGGCGATGGAGATTCCGCAAGCCACGCTCTCGCACCACGTGCAGGATTCCACGCACATCGCCAACGAAGTGCTCACCGTGGCGCTGGTCCGCCGCAAATTCCGATTCGAAGCCGGTGGTTTTCACGGCGGGGAACCGAACGAGAATCGATGGAACATTGATCACGGCGCGATCGATTCCTGGGCCGCGCGCCTGACGTGGACGCCGAGCGATAACTGGGTAGGGCAGATCTCCGCCGGGCGCCTCAGCCATCCCGAAGCCGCCGAGCCGGGCGACGTGGTGCGGTCGACCGCGTCGCTGACGTACAATCGCCCGCTCACCAGCGGAAACTGGGCCAGTAGCGTTATCTGGGGGCGGAATCACAAAACGGCCGAACAGCACAATCTGAATTCTTACCTCGCGGAATCCGTGGTGCAATTTAAAAAGCTGAACTACGTGACCGGCCGCTTCGAGCTGGTGGACAAAGATGAACTGTTCAACGACCGGCCCACGATTCGAGAGCACCTGGACGCGACGGCCGGTTCGACGTTTCGCATCGCAGCCTACACCCTGGGCTACACGCGCGACGTAAAACTGGTGCCCTGGCTGGTGACCGGGATCGGCGGAAATTTCATGCTGTACGGAGTGCCGCCAGCCATCCAGCCGTACTATGGCCAGCATCCCGCCGGCCTGTTCTTTTTCTTGCGAGTGCGCTTAAAGGGTACGGGCGACATGGCGCACATGCATCACGGGGGATGATTCGGGCACGGGTTACTCGTAGCCGTAGCGCCGGAACACCTCCCGCGCGGGTGCGCCGGTAATGAATTCGACGAACTTCCGAGCCTGATCGGGTTTCGACGTGCTCCGCACGACGGCGATGGCCTGATCGATGGGTGTATGCAGGTTTTCCGGGACGACGATCTTATGCCCGCGCGTTTTGTCGTTGACCAGCGCGAGCGCGGTAAACGCGGCATCGGCATTGCCGGTATCAGCATATTGAGTCGTAGCCGAGATGTTCTGCCCGTACACGATCTTTGGCTGCACAGCCTCCCAAAGGTGCAATGCGTGCAAGCTCTCGACCGCCGCGCGGCCGTAAGGCGCGAGTTGAGGATTGGCAATGGCAATGTGGGTCACTCCGGGGCGCGCCAGATCCTCGATGCGCTCCACCGGCACGCGGTCTTCGGGGACCCAGAGCACCAGCTTGCCGCGCGCATAAATGGCTCGCGTCGACGCCAGGATCAGACCTTTGCGCGCCAGTTCGTCGATATGCTCGGTGTCCGCCGCGGCGAAGACGTCGAAAGGCGCGCCATGCTCGATCTGCTGCGCCAGTTGCGTGGTGGCGCCGAAGCTGAACGTCAGGTGAATGCCGGTTTCCCGCTCGAAGTCCTGGCCCAACTCAGCGAAGACCTTGGTCAGGTTGGCGGCGGTTGCCACGTTCAGCTCGGCCCGGTTCGGGGCGTTCCGGTGTTCGCCGCACCCGGCGGCGGCCAGCACGAACAGCAGCAGATAATAGGGGCGCATCCACCCTATTTTGGCTGAATTCTGGCGTCTGGCGGGAAAAATTGCCCCGATAAGCCTGGTAACCGGCCGTGCCGGGGGCTAGAATGTAAGCATGGAGCCGAGGCCCGCCAACGCACGTCCCAGCCTCTTCGGGTCTGATTAGTTACCCTCCCTGCCGGTTCGTTTGTTCCAGGTTAAAAACAAAATCAAGGAATCTTGGAGGGTTTTATGAGTTCCACTCTGGAGGCAGTCCGTCCGGACCTGCCGCAGATTCACGGCCCGCTGCCGGGACCTCGCGCGCGGCAAGTCATCGAGCGAGATCAGAAAGTCATTTCGCCGTCCTACACTCGCCCCTATCCGCTGGTGGCCAGCCGCGGCGAGGGCGCCATCGTTGAAGACGTGGATGGCAACCGGTTCCTGGATTTCAACGCAGGCATTGCCGTGGTCGCCACAGGCCACTGCCATCCCAAAGTTGTGGAGGCCATTCAGCGCCAGGCCGCGCAGCTCATTCACATGTCGGGCACCGACTTCTATTACGAGAACATGGTCGCCCTGGCGGAGAAATTGGCGGCGCTCGCGCCCGGCGGGATCGAGCGGCGTGTCTCGTTCTGCAACTCGGGAGCGGAAGCGATTGAAGGGGCTCTCAAGCTGGCGCGCTACTCCACCGGGCGCGACAAGTTCATTGCGTTTCTAGGCGCTTTTCACGGCCGCACGATGGGGGCGCTCTCGCTCACTGCCAGCAAACCGACGCAGCGCCGCAAGTTCAGCCCCATGATGGCCGGCGTGCACCACATTCCCTACGCCTATTGTTACCGCTGCGCGTACGGCAAGACGCCGGACATGTGCGGCGTGGAATGCGCGAAGGTAATCGAAGATCAGCTTGTGAAGACGATTCTGCCCGCGGATGAAGTGGCGGCCATCGTGCTCGAGCCGGTGCAGGGCGAGGGCGGTTACGTGGTGCCGCCGCAGAAATTTATCGACGAGCTGGCGCGGATCGCGAAGCGTTTTGGTATGCTGCTCATTTTCGACGAAGTGCAGTCAGGGATGGGCCGCACCGGCAAGATGTGGGCCGCCGAGCATTTCCATGCCGTGCCGGATATCCTGGCGGTGGCGAAAGGAATCGCGAGCGGGTTGCCGCTGGGCGCAACGGTGGCTCGGGCGGAACTGATGACGTGGCCTCCGGGCGCTCACGCATCTACGTTCGGCGGAAATCCGGTTGCATGTGCGGCCGGGCTCATGACCATCGAGCTGCTGGAACGGGAGCTAGTGGCGAATGCCGCCGCGGTCGGCGGGTATATCATGGACCGGCTGCGGGACTGGCCGGCGCGTTTCCCGGTTGTGGGCGACGTCCGGGGCTTGGGGTTGATGATCGGGATCGAGCTGGTGCGCGATCAGCAAACGCGCGAGCGGGCGCCGGAGTTGCGCAACCGGGTGCTCGAGTTGGCGTTCGGGCGCGGGCTGCTGGTGCTGGGTGCGGGTGAGAATTCCATCCGGCTGTGCCCGCCGCTGGTCATCACGCGCGACCAGGCCGGTTTCGCCGTGGACGTGCTGGAAGAGTGCCTGAAACTCGCGATTCGCGAAAGCTGAGAATTCTGGACGTCGGCTGCGGCATCAACAAGCGGCCGGGCGCCATCGGCATTGACCGCAATCCCGCGAGCCGCGCCGACGTCCTTTGCGATCTCAACCGCCTCCCCTATCCATTCGCCGATAACAGCTTCGACCGCGTGCTCGCGATTCACGTGATCGAGCATGTAGACGACGTGATCCGCACCATGGAAGAGTTCCACCGCCTGGCGCGCCCCGGCGGCACGGTACGGATCGAAACGCCGCACTATACGGATTTCAGCTCATTCTGCGACCCCACGCACCGCAGCCATCTGAACAGTTTTTCCTTCCGCTATTTCGGCCCCGATCACGGCGGTTTTGGCTACTACTCCAAGGCCCGCTTCCGCGAGATTTCCTTACGCGTGAAGCTGCTGGCCTTCTGGCGCTGGCTGGGCTTCGAATTCCTTGTCAATCATTTTCCGCGATACCGGCGTTTTTGGGAGTATTACCTTTGCTACGTCGTGCGGGGGAAGGTGATGGAGTTTGAGTTTGAGGTGGTGAAGTGAAGGATGCGGGTTCATTTGCGGATGAACACACATTTCATTCATCTGCAACTTCTACTTGCGGCTAGCTCTTCAACGCACCGACTACCCGGCGGAAGAATCTGGACGGTCTTCTCGTCCGACGACAACTCGACCAGCCGTTCTGCGTGCATGGAACGCAATAGGCGAAGGCAGTAGGGCTTCTTGGGCTTGTTTTCGCATCCGGACCATTCGAAGAGATCCGTGGTTGCCACGTTCAAGGGAGAAGAGGCGATCAGGAGCAGCAACTGATCCTTCAAAGGGAGCTCCGGATCGAGAACCCGCTTCATTGCACCTCCCTGCCAAACCAAAGGGATGCGGCGCTCAGCAAGGGTATCGACCACGGCCTGCGCCTCATCGGTCGAAACACCGTGAAAAACTCGGACCAGTTCGGCCATCACCCAGTTTGCCATGGAGAGTACGGCCACCGCGTCCATCTGATTAGGATTCACGTCCCCGCCGACATGGCCAACTCCTCGGTTGTTCCGAATTTCGTAGAGCGCTGGCAGCAGTCTCGGTACCAGGATTTGAAAGCTACGCGGAACATGGGAATTGGATTCTAGGCCGCGGCAAGCGGCCACCAAATCTCGGGGCTTAGACGGTGCCGAGGCGTACGTGCCTCTCGCGTGTCCGTCTAAAATCGTAAACACAATCTCGCAAAATAGCCCTCCGCTCAGCTCCGACGGTGACCATCGGTGTTCTAAGTAGTTCTTGATAATACTCTGATACTCCGTTAGGAGTGGTTCTCGAAGTCCTGCTGGGAGCGAGGCTAAAGCCTGGCCAGCAGTCATGACGTGTGACCCAAGTCTCTGAGTCCGTCCGGCGTTATAAAGAAGCCTTCGCCGCTCTTCTCGCAGTGCCCTTTGCGAACATTGTGGTTCAGACAATCAGCCGGATTGCCAAGCCGCTTCTGGTGATTGTCGGATAGTGCCTTTGAGACCTTCGCCGTTGTCAGTTCCGTCTCTCCGCGGAGACGGAGCCAGTCTGCAGTTGCGAGAAACCGCTTCGTTTGATTACCCTCACCGCCTTTGGTTCGAATATGTGAAACGAGCGCTCCACCGGAGCCAGTGCCACGTTGAGGGGGCGTCTCCTGCGGCAAATTAGGCGACGGCGGCGGCACCGCGGCGACCTCTGGCGCCGCCTTGAGTACTTTGTCGAGTTGCTCAGCGAGCCACTGTGGATCTCCTTCGCCAGAAAATGAAACGGAACCGACTGTCACTTGAATTTTTCCGTCAGGCATTTATTAACTCCAAGTCTAGGCTAGATAAATACTACATAGTAATACTAGCACATCTAGCTAGCGCCGCCGCCCCGGCGGTCGTGACTGGCGACATCTGACTCGGTTTGGGCTCGGCTAGCCCGCTCATAAACTGGTCAGATGACCACTTTCCTGCTATCCTGGTTTCAGATCATGAAAACCCACACCGTCAGCGCGACGGAGTTCAAAGCCAAGTGCCTCGCCTACCTCGACGAGATCGAACAGCACGGTGGGCCGATCACGATTACCCGCCGCGGCCGCCCAGTGGCCGTGCTTGGCCGCGTTAAGCGAGCCGCCTGGAAATCGCCCCGCAACCGTTGGGCTGGCAAGGTTGAAATCGTGGGCGACATTGTGAATCTGGACACGTCGGGCCTTTGGGAGTGTGTCAGCGGCGATCAGGAGTGACGTTTGCTCCCTCGCCTTCTTCTGGACACTCACATCGTGGTTCGATGGCTGACGGACCCCAAAAAGCTCTCGCGAGAACAGAACCGGGTGCTTGAGTCCGCGGTTCGGCGGGCGGAACCGATCGCGCTGAGCGTACTCAGCCTACTGGAGATCGCGGTTCTAGGCAGTACGGGCAAACTCGGGTTGAAGGTGGCGCTGGAGGACTTGTTCGAAGACTTGCAGGGTCCCGTCTTCCAAATCCTTCCGTTGACATGTGAGGTTGCCGCGGAAGTCGTTTTACTAAGTAGCCTGCGTGATCCCGCGGATCGCGCCATCGTAGCGACGGCGCGGGTGGAACGGCTTCGGCTCGTTACGTCGGACCACCGAATTATCGAGTCAAAGCTCGCGCCAGTGGTCGTGTAGCCGCTATTTCAGGAGATTTCAGCCCCCCTGAACCTACTTGCTTCTCTGACATGCTCTCCCTCTACCGCCTCGCCGACCGCCTGCGACACCGTGCGCGCATGCGGCGCGCGCATCCGGATTTTGCTCGCGGCCGGCGGGGCGAAGATCTGGCACACCGCTTTCTGCGGCGGCAGGGGTATACGATCGTCGCGCGCAATTTCCGGCCTCGGAGTGGGGCGGAGGAGATCGACCTGATTGCATGGGAACGCGATTCTCTGGCTTTCGTCGAAGTGAAATCCCGAGCTAGCGACGAATTTGGCACTCCGGACCGCGCCGTCGATCCGGAAAAGCAGGGGCATCTGGAGCGCGCCGCGCGCGAGTATGCCCGCCGCGCGGATGTGGACTGGGATCGTGTCCGGTTCGACATTGTCAGCATCCTGTTTACGGAGCCGCCACGGATCGATTTGCTCCGAGATGCCTTTGGCCCGCGGCGGAAGCTATAATAACCTCTCGCAGCCATTCCGGCTGCACGCAGTCGTAACGACATCAGCACAAGGCGCGGGATGACCGGAAATGCCCGTGCCGCACGAGGCTTTCACTCATTGCCAGAACTTCGCAAAGATTCGGTGACGGGCCGGTGGGTCATCATCGCCACCGACCGGGCGCGGCGTCCCTCGGACTTCAGCCGTGAGCCTGTTATCATCGCGCCGCCCACGCGCTTCTGCCCCTTCTGCTACGGCAACGAATCCAAAACGCCACCAGAGGTTCTGGCTTACCGCGTCAACGGCGGGCACAACCAGGCGGGCTGGTCGCTGCGCGTAGTGCCGAACAAGTTTCCGGTGCTCGGCATTGAAGGCGATCTGGCGCGCCAGGGTGACGGGATGTTCGACAAGATGTCCGGCATCGGGGCGCACGAGGTGATCATCGAGTCGCCGGAGCACACGGCCACGCTGGCCACCATGAGCGACAAGCAGGTGGAGGATGTGCTGTGGGCTTTTCGCGAGCGCGTACTTGATCTGAAGAAAGACCGGCGCCTGCGCTACATCCTGCTATTCAAGAACCACGGCGAGCCGGCAGGGGCCACGCTCGAGCACCCGCATTCGCAGCTCATCGCGTTGCCGGTCATTCCCAAGCGCGTGAAGGAAGAGTTGGATGGAGCGAAGCAGTATCACGATTTCAAAGAGCGCTGCGTGTTTTGCGACATTGTGCGGCAGGAATCGCAGGCGGGCGTGCGCGTGGTGATGGAAACGGACCGGTTCATCGTGAACGAGCCCTACGCCTCGCGGTTCCCGTTTGAAACCTGGATCATTCCCAAGCGCCACGATTCGCATTTCGAGGACGCGGGTGCCCCCGACCTGCAAAACCTGGCATGGGTGCTGCGCTCGACGCTGCGCAAGCTGGATAAGACGCTCGAAAAGCCGGCCTATAATTTCCTGATCCACACCGCGCCCGCGCAGGAACCATCCATGCTGCATTACCACTGGCACATCGAGATCATGCCGCGTCTGACCAAGGTGGCGGGCTTCGAGTGGGGCTCGGGCTTCTACATCAATCCCACGCCGCCCGAGGAATCGGCGCAGTTTTTGAGGGAAGCGGGGCTGGGGTAGAGGGAGACGCTCTTCGCGCGGCTCTGGATGGATCGGTTTACGCCGCGTCTTTTTCTTCTACCGCCAACCGAAATCCCATGCTTGACAGGAGTTTGCCTAAGCTCTGCAAGCTCGGGTTTCCTTTTTTCGAAAGCATGCGGTACAGGCTCTCCCGGTTCAGCTTGCAGGTCCGCGCGATCTTGCCCATTCCCCCACGCGCCTCAGCTACGTCCCGCAATGCGAGAAGAAATACTTTCGGATTGTCGTCCTCTAGGGCGGCATTCAGGTACCCTTCAGCTTCCTTCGGATTCCTGAGCGAACTGATGAGGTACGGTTCCCACGGTATGCTTCTAGGCGCCGCTTCTCGTTTCGTATTCCGTCCAGTAGATTCTCGCACGCGCGATGTCTTTCGCTTGCTGCTGTTTCTGGCCACCCCAGAGAAGGATGACATCCTCGTTCTCCCTTCCAAAATGAACGCGATAGCCGGGACCGAAATTCACTCGCAACTCGTAAAGCCCTCCGCCAAGACTTTTGTTGTCGCCGAAATTCCCAACCGAAATCCGGCGCACTCTCACCTTGATGATGTCGCGTCCCCGTTGATCTTTCAAAGCTTCCAACCATTCGGTGAAAGGGGTCCTGCCATTCGGCGTGGCATAAATCCGGACTCTTGGTAGAGACCTTGCCAACGCTACTATTGTAGCTTATTTGCTACATGGCCTCGATTCACATTTCCTTCTCCGCGCTATCATTGCCTCAGCATGCCGGAAGATCTCTTCGACGCGCTCGACGAAGCTCTGTGTGCCGGCGGGGCTGCAGCCGGCTTCGAACTGCTGATCCGGAAATTCCGCGGGGAGAAGAAATATCCGCTGGTGTTTGAAGCGCGGATCATGAAGAGCCGGTATGAGCTCGGACTGCCAGTGATCCACGACGGGCAGCTGGAAGACCTGCCGGAGGAAAAGCGCGCCGTGCACGAGCGCGCTTACATGGAGGCCGCGCACGAGGTAGGCGGCCTTTTTCTGGCCGATGGCGACATTCCCCGGGCATGGTCTTACTTCCGCGCCATCGGCGAAACCGCACCCGTGGCTGCCGCAATCGAACAGCTCCAGCCACAGGAAAATCAGGAAGCCGTCATCGAAATCGCGCTGCACGAGCGCGTGCATCCGCGCAAAGGCTTCGAGCTGATCCTTGCCAATTACGGAATCTGCCGCGCGATTACTTTCTTCGAGCAATATCCTGATCGCAAGACGCGTGAAGACTGCATCCGCCTACTCGTTCGGACGCTGCATCATGAGCTGGTTGAAAGTATCCAGCGGACCATCGCCAGGAACGAAGGCCACGCGCCTGAGACGCGGAGCGTGCCCGATCTGATCGCCGGCCGCGACTGGCTGTTCGGCGAATACGACTATTACGTCGACACGTCACATCTGGCCTCCGTTTTGCGCTTTAGCCTGGATGCCACCGACCGCGAAACGCTTGGACTCGCCGTCGAGCTGGCCGAGTACGGCAAGCACCTCGCGTCGACTTTCCAATTCCATGGAGACCCGCCGTTCGAGGATGGCTGCAAGGCCTATGCGATCTACTTGCGTGCGCTGATCGGTGAAAACGGTGACGAGGCCGTGGCCTATTTTCGCGGCAAGATCGCCATGTGCGACGCGGAGACTTCCGGCACCGTGCCGGCGCAAACGCTCGTCGCACTGCTGGCGCGGCTCGGGCGTTATCCCGAGGCCATCGCGGTTTCGCTCGATCACCTGCGCGACACCGACCCCAATCGGCTTTTCTGCCCTTCCGTATTCCAGTTGTGCCAGGCGTCTGGGGATTACGGTCGCTTGCGCAGCCTGGCTAGAGAACGCGGGGATCTGCTGCATTTCGCTGCTGCTGCGCTCCAAAGTTAATCTTCCACTTGAGGTCTTATCGTTCCCCTGAGCTAAGTGCGCCCCGGCCTGCGCGTTATTCAGAGAGGGTTTAGGAAGTCGACCCTGGAGGGATGACGATGGAACGATACGTTACGAATATCGTTCAGTGGGCCATTGCAGCGCTTTCCGGAGTGCTGCTTGTGGCTGCGGCGCACGCGCAGACCTCAAGCGCAACGCCGGCCGAAGGCTTGACGGCGGCAGCTGAGTCGGAGTATTTGGCGCACGCCGCCGCTGGTTCGCATAAGATTCGGGTTGGAGTAGCTCCCGTGGCGGCGCCAATGACCGCCGAGACGTCCGGCGCCAACTTCAGCGAGCCCCTGCGCGGCCTGTTGATGAGCCAGCTAACCGGCGCAGTAGAAGTAATGCCGCTTTCAGGAATCGCCCCGGGACAGGTCGAGGCGGACGCCCAGTTGAAGGAGTGTGACTACGTCCTGTACACAGCCATCACTCGCCAGGCAAAATCCAGCGGAAAAGCCGGATTCGTGCGTGGAGCGTCGCAGATGACGCAAGTGATTCCACTGGTTGGACCGCGTCGCGGCATGGGAGTCGCGATGACCAGCGTAACGGCGGGAACGGTTTTGAGCGGTGCCGGCGAAGCTGCGCGCGTCGTGAGAGCCAGGGACGAGATTTCGCTCGCTTACCGGCTCATCCCCGTTCAGACTGCCGGTTCGGTTCTCGGCGATGCCCTGCATGTCAGAGCCAATGAAGACGGTCAGGACGTCATCACGCCACTGGTCGAGCAGGAGGCTGCGGCTGTGCTCAACCGGATCCGGCAAGAAGCCGCCGTCCACTAGGAGACTGTCCGTGCGATTTCGAAAGCGACGCGAACGTCAGGCGAGGCAGGCCTTGCCTCTACGGTGGCTGCGATGTGGGGGCCGCCGGGCGTGCCCGGCCCGGCGCCCACACATTCGCCGGGACAGCTGACCCGGAAGCAAGTGGCTAAAGCCGCGCCCGAACGCTGCCGAATAGAAGATCGAGGAGATTAGGCCAATCGCTGCGAATCCAAGTATCGATCTGGGGCGGGCATCGGGCGTTAAGTTCCTGAGGCCCTTTCCCCTGGTGGCGCGTCGCCTGCTGGAGTTAATCGACCAAGAAGGCATGCACCTGCGCGAAGTGTCGCGACTGCTGGCGACAGACGCGGCGTTTTCGAGCCAGGTGCTCCGCGTGGCGAATTCGGCGTTGCTTGGATCGAGATACGAGGTGACGAGTATCCAGCGGGCGCTGTCCGCTTTGGGCGTGAATCGATTGCGCGCCCTCGTGGTCACCGTGGCGCTGAAGAACTACATCGGCCACCAACGCGACACTGTCTTCTTGCGCCGGTGCTGGCGCCATAACCTGGGCACCGCGCTGTGGTGCGAGACTCTGGCCAATTGCTGTAACGTGGAACCACCCGTAGGCTATGCGGCGGGGCTCCTCCACGACGTCGGGCGCATTGCCTTGCTGACCCTGTTCCCCCACGACTACGCAGTGTTCGTGAGCGATTCCATCAAGGGGGGGCCGAGCGATCTGGAAACCGAGCGCAAACTGTTCGATGCCGATCACTGCCAGATCGGGTATCACCTTTCCGAATCGTGGAATTTTCCGTTGGCGATAAGTGATGTGATCGCGCATCACCACGACGCAGCCGGACCCGGTACGCCGGCTCTGCGATTGCTGGTGCACGCCGCCTGCATCGCGGCGAACATGAGTGGCTTCCGCGCGGCGGGGGTGGAGTGCAAATGGGATGAAGCTCGCCTGATGGAACTGTTGCCCCCGAGGAACGCCAGGTTGCTGCCGCCGGCTGAAGTTCTGATGGAAAGAGTAGCGGCAGCATTCAGCGAGATCGAGCGCGCGCTGTTATAGGCACAAAGCCGCTACCTTGCAGAATCGTTTAACTCTCGCCCTCAATCGCGCGACGCCTCTGCAGCCATCGAGCCACCAGCCAGCACAAGATGGCCCACGACGCGCCGGCGGTCCAGCCGGCCAGTACGTCCGTGGGCCAGTGCACCCCGAGATAGACGCGGCTCACGCCGACTAGAAACGTCAGCAGAGCGGCCACCAGGAGGAAATACGCCTTCAGCCGTTTTCGCTCCTGCGATCGTGCGAGGAGCGCTCCCAGAGTCAAATAAGTCAACGCAGACAGCATGGAGTGTCCGCTGGGAAAACTGGTGGTCGAGAAGTTGGCAACGTAGGGTACGAGGTCCGGTCTGGGGCGTTGAAACAGAGTTTTGAGAATCGAACTTACTAGAAATCCGCTCGCCACCGCACCGTACACGAAAACCGCCAGGTGTTTCCTGCCGTCGAGCAAAAGAAATCCACCAGTGATGATGGTCAGCAAGGCCAGCACGGTGGCTCCGCCCAGCGCCGTAATGTCGCGGGCGGTTTCCTGCAGTGCGGGCGGGCCTATGGGAGAGCGATCGTCCGGCTGCCTCATGGCCAAGAGCAGCTTTCGGTCGAACGCCTGCGTGTTGCCTTCCATCACTTCGCCGGCGATCAGGCCAAATAACCAGATGCCGGAGGCGATTCCCACGAATGCCAATAAAACAGCCAGTTCGTGGCCGCCAAGCCAGGCAAGAAATCGGACGGGCCCACCCTGCGATGATTGAGTCATGGCATCCTCTACGATCTGCCGCCGGTTACAAACCGGGCGACGACGTCGGCCGCATGGGTCCGCGCGAGCCGCAGGGCGTTCTTCCGCATGGCTTCCAGCCGTCCCGGCTCCTCCAGCACGGACCGCACTTTGAACGCCAGCGTGTACAGGTTGTCGCACCAGACTCCCACACCCTGCTCCAGCAGATAGATGGCGTTCTTCTCTTCCTGCCCGGGAATGGGATTTACGACGACCCATCCCAGCCCTTTGATTAACGACTCCGACGTCGTCAGCCCGCCTGGTTTGCCGATCATCAAATCCGCCGCAGCCATGAACTCATCCATCTGCGTGGTGAACCCCACCGTCTTCACTACCGGAAGCGTGTTTCCTTTGCGGCGCGCCACGATCCTGTCGATCGACGTCTTGAGGGCCATGCTCTTCCCGCAAACGGCGATGATCTGCGCACGCACCTCGGCCGCGATCAGCGCCTCCAGCATGCGGCCCGCATTTCCCGCGCCGAACCCGCCTGCTGAAACGAGAATGGCCGGCAGATCCTCGCGCCAGCCATGCTTGCGCCGCATGTCGAGCCGGTCCTTTTTCTCGGCGAACACCGGATGGGTGGGAATGCCGCTGACGGTAATCGCCGATGACGCGATTCTCATCGCCTCCAAATGGGCGCGCGCTTCGCCGTTCGCGACGAAGTAGTGATCCGACGGGGTGGCCAGCCACATACCGTGGACCTCGAAATCCGTCACGACGGTGACAATGCGGGCACGGCACCGGCCTTTGCGCCGCTCACGATCCAGCAACGCGGTCGGCAAGAAGTGCGTGCAGATCGCGACGTCCGGATCATACTCGCGAATCTTCTTGAGCAGGCGCGCCGCGCCGGCCTGCTCCAGCTTCTGCCGCACTAGATCCTTGTGGAAAGGCTTGTCGGTCGCGTCGTAGAGCCAGCCGACGATGCGGGGCGCCCGGCGAACCATCTCGAAATAGCCGTCGCGATACAGCTTGCGAAACGCCGGCGCCATTAAGGTCAGAACGTCGAGATTTTCGACGGTGACGGGTGTGCCGGTACGCCGCAGCGCCGCTTCCACTGCCTCAGCCGCGCGCACATGACCGGCACCGACCGACGCCGATAGCACCAGGATTCGCACTTCGTGAGCCATGATCTCACAGGCGGGAGCGCGGCCTGGCAGGCCGGGTGCTCAGCACCAGATTCCCTCCAACTACACCTAGTGCGTGTGTGTTGGGCGTCAAATCGCCAAAGGTGTAATACCCCAGACTAACTTCGAGTGCGCCGTTACACGACAAGTGAGTGCGATTCGGGTGATGCGGCGCGGCCCCATTCCTCCTCGAGGATGGCGTACAGTAACTGCTCTTCCACTCTCCGTGGATCTTGAGGGTCTTGACGAGGAAGCCTTCCCTTCTCATACCCACCTTCTCCAGCACGTGCGCGAACGCAGGATTCTCGGGAAGGCAGGTTGCCCACATTCGATGAAGCCCGATTTCTGCGAATCCGAGATCAAGCAGTTTCTTTACTGCTGCTGTCGCGATTCCCTTTCCCCACCATTTGGGACTCACCAAGTACCAAATCTCGCCTTCCTGGGCGCCTCTCAGGGCGACCAACCCAGAGAGTCCAATCACATCACCGAGTGCGGAATCACTGACCGCTCGGACGACCGATTGCCAAGGTTCAGAAGGAGAGTCCTGAAGCGAGTCGTGGAGGAATTTTTCACTCTGCTCCTGTGAACATAAGGGGAGCACATGTAGCGCACGACGTCCATCCTCGAAATCAGCGCATGAACAGCATCAAGATCGTCCAACTGCAGTTTGCGCAGCGTGACCATCGCCCTTTTTCTCCTTCAAGAGTGCAGGCCCGAACGCAATCCAAAGTCCCGCGTAGGCGCCCATCGGGAAGTTGGGAAGTCCGACCGGGGATCCTGCCCGGTGTCCGACACCTGGAGACGTGCCGGTGCTGTAGGCTACAGATGATTCCACAGCGACCTTTCACCGTCGCTCTCAGCGTGTTCTTTCTTTTGTTCGAAGAAGCGCCGGAATCCGCCGCCGAGGCCGATGGCCAGGCACGTGGTGAGCACGCCGCCTCCGACCAGAATGATAAAAGCGGCGAGGAAGACGCTGCGGGCGAAATCGAGCTGGTCGGCGGCCACGACCACGGCGACAAACATGATGACGATGCGCACCACAGTGGCCAGCCGGCGCGGGGAAGGGAAGTCTTCATTGACGGCCCAAACCAGCATGCTGCGGCCGAGATACTGGCCCAGGGCAGCGCCCCCCAGAAGAATCAATCCCGCCACGACAATTTTCGGCAGCAGGAACACGAACCTCTGAATGAGCTCGGTGGTGATGTCGGTGTTAAACACGCTCAATCCCAGAAGGATGCCGGCCAGCACAAAGCACCAGTAGGCGGTCTCGGCAACCAGGCGGGTCGCGCGCAGTCGGCCGGAGGGATCGAGCATAAAGGCAACGCCACTGCGTCGCAGGAACCGGTCGATGGCAGGTCCTTTGAAAATTCGATAGAGCAGCCAGCGGGAAAACACCGCCGCCACGTACGCCGCCCCAAACAGGATGAGCGCGGCCAGCAACGAAGGCAGATAGATGGTGACGTATTTATAGAGTCGCTCCAGCACTCCCTGGAGGACGGTTCTCAGTGTTTCGACCATGGCTTCACACCTCCAATTTTGTTTCTTGTCCTTGCTCGGCGCCTGCGGGGACGGGTTCCGGAGGCAGCACCGGTTCCCGGTCCCAATGGGCGAGCAGATAGGGTTTGAGAGTCTCAAAGGTCAAGCACAATTGCTCGATCTTGTCCTCTACTTGGACGGACGCCAGGTTCCGCGTCTCATAGACGAAGGACGCAACACGCGCCAGATAGAGCGGGGTCAGGGACTGGAGCAGGTGCGCCGACGAAAGGGGATGCTGCTTATAGGCACAGGCGAAATCCAGAATCACGCGTGTCCAGAGTTCGTCCTCTAAATGGAACGTGATGGGATTCTCGCTCAAGCCGGCCGCCAATTTCCGGATCTGGGCATGGGTTTCCGGCTGGAGCGCAAGACTCCAAACCTCCTCCAGCTCCGCGCAGCCCTTCTGAAAGGCGTGGATCATGCGTTCGACATTTACGTCGACCGGATCTAAGCCGACATCGAACCGGAATCCGAACAGCTCAGCGGGTTTGCTGCCCGTCTGACCCCGCCAGACCGATTCGTACTCGTCCATCAGCATGAACACACTGCCGACGACCTGGTGCAGCATGGCGGTCAGGTCCGAGGACGGGTCCTTAGCATCATGCAGCTTGGCGCCGAGGAAGCTCTGGCAGACCCGGAAACCTTCGGCAATGGCAATGGTGGTCATCCAGATGTCAATGCCATAGCGTGCGACGTCGGTCTCCCAGTCGTCGCGTTCGAGATAACGCGCGATCACACGAGATGAGATTCCAAATTCGCCGCCGATAGGCTGCCGCACCCGTAGACCGTACAAGGCCCTGGTCAGGGGATACACGATGCTGTTGGTGATGGTTCCGTCGTACTTGTGGCGGTGGTAGTAGGGAGCGACAAAATCGAACTCGGCGAACAGGATGGGGCGCAGGAGCAGATCAATCCACTCGGGCGTGATGGAGCGCAGATCGGAATCGACGACCGCGCACGCCTTCGCTTCGAGTGCCGCTGCCATCTGGAAGATCAATCGGAAGGCGCTGCCTTTGCCGGGGATACCGTGGTAGGGCAAGGAGAGGCGATGGGCCACGCTCAAGGGCGCCGACACGAGCATGAGATGCCCGTCTTCGATGCGGGCAGAAAGGACCGCCTCGCGAGTGTTGTCGGTGGAGCCTCCATCCGCGTTGATGACGACTCCGTTGAATTCGGGAAAGTACTTGCTCAGCCCGGCGTTGGCGGCCCGCACCACGTGCTCAATGGTGCGGGCATTGTTGTAGCTGGGAATGCCGATGACCACGTCGGCTTTCCCGATGGATTCAGCGGCCCGGCGAGCTTCATCCGGCAATCGCTCTGGCATGGATCTTAATGAACAGCACGGCCGACCATGGGCCGCGAGGCCTTGTCCACTGCGTCTTGCAGCAGCTCGAAAAACTCGGGGATGGCAGACAGCACGCGATTCCAGTTGGGAATGAGCGGGAGGCCGAGGGGGTCCTCAATGAATTCCGCCGCGGCCCGGTGCAGGCTCCGGGCGAAAGCGGTGACGGCAATCTCCTCGGCGTGGCGGTCAAACTTGAGGCCATTCAACATGGCATCAGCGTAGTAGCGCGCGCTCGTGTCCTGCGCGATGCGCACGTAGCGCACTTCGAGGCTTCGAAAATCGTCGGCGGTAAAGACGAGGCCCTCCGAGGCGAGGGTGCGGAACAGAGATTTGGCGATATCGCCAGCCATGCGAGTCAGACCCTTAGAAGGATCATCCTCGGAGATCTCCTTGTGCTTATGCTCGTAACTCTCCATCAGATCCACCTGGCAGGTTCTCGAAACCGCGCAGTTTCGGTAGACCTCGGCCAGGGTGCCGACTTCCAGGCCCCAATCCGAGGGAATGCGGTTAGCGCGCGCGAGGTTGATGTCCATGGCGAACTCGCCGGCCAGCGGATAGCGGAAGCTGTCGAGGTACTTGAGGAACGGCGCACCCGGCGCCATACCCTCGAGTGCGCGAATGAGCGGCGTAACGAAAAGGCGGGTGACGCGCCCGTGCAGACGATCGGTGACGCGGGCGTAATAGCCCTTGCAGAACTCGAAGCTCAGGTGTGGATGCGCCACCGGGTAGCATAGGCGGGCCAGCAACTGGCGGTCGTAATTCACGATGTCGCAATCGTGCAGGGCAATCACGTCACAATCCCGCGCCGCTAGAAGATAGCCGTATGCCATCCAGCAGGAACGGCCCTTGCCGTCGCCGCCGGCTGATAGCCCGCGCGTTTCGAGCATTTGCAGAAGATCCTGGATCCTCTCGCTTTCCATCCATAGGGTGGTGACGGGAGTGTAGAAATCCTCGAAGAAACTGCACGCACGGGCGTATTGATCCAGCGTGGCTCTTCCCAGCACGACCACAATGCGCTGCAGGTAGCGGACACGCTTCAACTCGGAGACGATTTGCGGCATGGCGAGGCTTTCGAACTCCGAGTAAAGGGCGGGCAAAACCAATCCGATAGGCCGGTTGCGCGAAAACTTTTCCAGATCGGCTTCGAGCCTGTCGATGTTGTTGGGTTTCAGACGATGGAGGGTGGTGACTACTCCGGTCTGATGAAAGTCAGCCATCGCAAGTGCCTCCAGAGAATTTCGGCGTGAACTGTACAAACCGAGCACGACGTTAGGACGGACGGAACTCGTCCTTCACGGGCGTGCTGAACCAGACCTGGCGATGTCCACTTATGTCCCCATGGCGCGTTTCTTCGTCGCTCTGGCTGGGAAACCTGCCTGCACAGGGGTTGCCAATCTTAAAGATCCGTAATCTTCAGTCCTTTGGTCCGGAGAGTGTCGTTACAGCCATGCACATTTTTCACGGCAGGCAGAAATGGGGCGGCGGATTGCGTTACCGGACAGAGGATGTCGTGCCTCGAATTACGCCGATAAGCCAGATGTTGCCGGTGTGATGGGAAACAACTCGAGAAGGAGAATGACGATCTCGACCGCCGCCACAATATAGAAGAAAATCCTGACCTTCGGCCAGAGGAAGGCGGGCAGTTGGTCGGAGAGTTTGTCACGCCAGGTTTCGCTGAGCTTGACGATGGGCGGACCGGATTCGGCCGCCTTCCAGGTCGCCGAAAGCCAGATACCGCGCACATTGGACAGCAACAGGGCGAGAAAAATCAGGCGCGGGATGCTGAAGCCTTGGTGGGTATACTTTTGCAGAACCGCACCGCCGAGCAGATAGGCGGTGAACGCTCCGGCGGCAGCGATCCGGCTCTGCATACGGACGCCGATGCCAGCCAGAAAATAGAAGACCGCTTCGAAACAACCAATCGCGGCGGTCAGCCCGGCTCCATTCAGAAACGAGAATATTAATGTGACTGTGCCGACGAACGAGCAGAGCCAGAAGCCTTGCGTGGTAACGGAGTCAAGGTCCACATTGTTGTGAATTGCCGGCCAGAGAAGGCTCTTCAGCCGGCCGTCAGTCCTGGGGGTGCTGTTTGACAGCCCAAGAGTCTGCATCCTGCCGGTGTACCACAGGTCGGGGAGGCGTAGCGCGGCCTGTTGAGGGTCCCGGCAATTTACTTTGATGGGGGCTGCTGGCCGTCGGGGGAATCGCTCGGGCAGGGCGGGGGCGCCGGTTCATCGATTTTGTGCCAGCCACCGCAGCTCGGTTTGATGGGACCCTGCTGCTCGGATGGTTCGTCGATGTGGCGCGCGGCACGCCGGGGCAGCGGAGCAGTATCCGGCTGCGGATCCTGACTGGCCGCGTCGAGCGGACCCTGGCGCGGCCCATCCGGGCTAACGGCGGGACGGCGCTTGATCACGGGTCTCTCCGTGTCGACGGGCGGACGCTCGGTGTCGGCGGTTGGATTGGGAGATGCCTGGGCAGCTACTGTGGGCGCAGCCCCGGCTACCGGCGCGAGGTAGACCCGACGGTATCGTATGTCGGCTCCGGTGAAGCGCCGGCGAGCGGAGTCGGCCAGCGACACCTCGATGTTTCGCTGCTCACCGGCCTTCACATCGGGCGGAACATTGAAGTACAGAGCGTAGCGTTGCCGCAGGCGGGAGAGCGTCGTCTCGAGCGCATAGGCGTCGTCGACAGGCATCAAGTCGCCGCCCGACCGGCGTGCGACCTCCCCGGTTTCGGCTGATTGGGTGTGAGGCCCGCGCATGGTCGGACCTCCACCGGGTCCACGGCCGCCGTAGGGTCCGCGGCGGCCCAGGATGATACCGCCCAGCGGTCCACCCATGCGTCCGCTGCCGGGCCACGTTCCGCCGCCGCTGCGGCCGCCACCGCCGGCGCCAGGGTAGTAAGTGCCCATGGCGTCGGGCGCCAGCAGCAGGCTCAACACGGCATCGGCTTTCGCCAGCGCGCGGGAAACTCCTTCCACGTCGCGATTGCGCTCGGTCTGGTCGTCGGTCAGGATGACGATGGCCCGCCGTGCGTCGCGCCGTCCGTTGTGCGCGATGTAATTGGCGGCGTCGTACAGCGCGCGGGTAACGTCCGTACCCCCGTTGAAGTTCTCCTGGTTGAGCAGCGCCTCCAACTCGCGCTCCACGTCGTCGCGGCTATTGCGGAACGGCAGCCGCACGCGCGTAGCCCGGTCGAAAACCATGATGGCGATCCGGTCCTGATCCCGGAGCACGCGCAAGGCCTCATGGGACGCAGAGGCGATGCGCTCCACGTGCGGCCGCATGCTGGCGCTGACGTCCAGCAGCAATAGGACGTCCACCGGCATGTTTTCGCTGGCGAAATTGCGGATCTGCTGGGAACGGCCTTCTTCTCGCAGGATGAAGTCGTCCGCTCGCAGACCGGTGATGGCGCGGTTGTCGCGGTCCAGGGCCTGTACATCTACGCGGACCAGCGAGACATCGCTGCGGAAAACGACATCATCGTCCGCGGCCGAAAG
The DNA here is from genome assembly GCA_020073305.1 of Terriglobia bacterium. Lineage (GTDB taxonomy): Bacteria > Acidobacteriota > Terriglobia > Bryobacterales > Bryobacteraceae > QHXW01. The sequence continues at coordinate 2,188 of JAIQFK010000021.1, read as the reverse complement.
TAAGCCCGCGAAAGCGACAAGCAGGATACACGACAACCTGGTCATTAGCTTCCATTGGTACGCGGCGGCGCGCCGCTGGGTTTCAACTGTTTCCGGGCCTTGAGAGCTGAAGGTGAATCTCCCGTGTGGCGGCGGAACAGGTTCGCAAACGAGGTGGGACTTTCGAAGCCGACAGCCTCGGCAACCTGGGTGACGCTTATCTCCTGAGCCGTCCGGAGAAGACGAGCCGCGTGGGCGATTCTGAGCCGGGTCAGGTACTCATGAGGAGATGTTCCGAAGGCGCCCCGGAAAGCACGATGAAAGTGGTAGGGCGAAAGGAAGGATGCGCGCGCGACTTCGGCCAGACTGATGTTTTCGAAGGCGCGGGCGTGAAGGAAGTCGCGTCCCCGGCTGACACGCCGGAAGAGTTCATTGCGGGTGGACGGCTTCCGGCCTGGCAGGCGGCCGATTCGCGTTCTCACCTCGGAGTACAAAAGCAGCAGGTCCTGAGCCAAAGAGACGAACTGCTCATCCATCCCGAGGCGGTTGGGAGCCGGGCGCGCGACGATCTCGCCGAGCCGGTGGAGAATGCGTTCGTCACGAGGATGGACATGGGAAAGAAAATCGGTGTTGATGCAATCGCCGGCGTCCAGGTCGTCTCGTGTCAAGGCCCGGTGAACGGATTCTACGAATCCTGTCGCGAAAAAAACACAACAGGTGTGGACCGGCTCGCGGGCGTCGATGTGGAGCGAATACGGCTGGCCGTCGCTGAGCACCAGGAACGAATCCTGGCCCACGACCAGGCTCCGACGGTCGTGGCGCCAGATCGCTTGCCCTTTGACCACCGTCTTGATCGACAGCGGGCCGGGGTAATTTTCTACGCGGTGAGTGCGGGCGCTGGCGCGCAGAATCAAGTTCTCGCCGCCAAGGGTGGGTGGGCCACCGCTCGGATTGGCGCGGATGAACTCGCTGGGCATGCCGTTGGGGCCAGCTTACCTGATTTTGTGAAAAAAGCAAGAATCGATAGGACAACCGGGGAGGGTTGCTCCTACTCTGAGTGAATGCAAATCAATCTTCTCACGATGGCGTTCAGTGCCGTTTCCGCGTGCTGCTTGAGTCTCCTGGCGGCAGATTCTGAAGAGTTCATGACGGCGATCCAAAAGGGCGATGCCGGCAAAGTGACCGCCTTAATCGATCAACAACCCGGCCTGGCTAACGCGCAGCGGAAGGATGGCGCCTCCGCGATTCTATTCGCGCTTTACACGCGCCACCCGGAGATTGCCGACCTCCTGATTTCGCGTGGCGCGACCATTGAGCTTGCCGAAGCGTGCGCCTTGGGCCAGTTCGATAGCGTAAAATCCGCCCTTCAAGACGACCCCGGCGGTGTGAACCGGCTATCCGCAGATGGCTTCCCGCCGCTCGGTTTGGCAACTTTCTTTGGACATCATGACGTGGTCATCCTGCTTCTGGCTCACCACGCCGATCCGAACATTCAGTCTCACAACCAGATTCAAGTTACGGCGCTTCATGCCGCCGTGGATCACAAGGATCAAACGCTGGTTGAGATTCTGCTGTCTCACGGGGCGGATCCGAACGTCCCTGAATTCCTGGGCGGCACGCCACTTCATACGGCGGCCATGGGCGGGGCGGACTCCATTGTTCGAATGCTGGTGCTGCACGGGGCAGACACGACAATGAAGATGAAGGATGGGCGGACTGCGCAAGAGCTGGCCGCGGCTGCGAAGACACCGGAACTTGCTGAATGGCTGGCACGGCAGGGCGCGAAGAAGTAGACGGGGGCGGGGAGAGGTGTTAGGTTTTGGGGAGGCCCTAGTAAGCTGTCCCGGCGATTTTGTTAGCCGTGATTCTTCGTTTGGGATCGGTGTAGGTCCAGCGGAAGGGTCGTGCCGATTTGGAGTAGGCGCGGATGTATTTCCGCAGCTTCTTGCCCAGATCTGCTACCGAGGTGAATACGCCGCGCGCAATCACGTCCCGCTGGATCTTGGCGAACCACAGCTCGACCTGGTTCAGCCACGACGAATACGTCGGCGTGAAGTGAAACCGCACCCGCGGATGTTCCTGCAGAAAACGCTCCACTTCCTTGGTCTTGTGCGCCGACAAGTTGTCGAGCACCACATGAATCTGCCGAGCCCACGCCGTGCGCGCCACCAATCCTTCCAGAAATGCCACGAAATCCTGACTGGTATGC
>JAIQFK010000020.1 GCA_020073305.1 Terriglobia bacterium | reverse complement strand
GCCGTAGAAGCAACCATGCTCTCGGTCCAACAACTCCAAGCTAATCATGATGCGGCTCTGTCGCAGTGGCGGTTGGAAGTGGAACGGACGCGCTATGAGGTGGAACGGGCGGAACGCCGATACCGGGCGGTGGAGCCGGAAAACCGCCTGGTTGCTCGCGGCCTGGAAACCGAATGGGAGAAGCGTCTGCGTGACCTCGCCGCCGCCGAAACAGAACTGCGCCGCCGCGAACAACAGCGGCCCAACCCGATTGGTCCCGAGCAACTCAAACGCATTCAGATGCTCGGCTCCGATATTCGTCACGTCTGGACTGCGCCGGCCATCACGGACCGCGACCGCAAAGAACTGCTGCGCACGCTGCTCGAAGAAGTGATCCTGAATCTCAAACGGGCTGAAGGTCACGCGCACCTGACGCTGCGTTGGCGCGGCGGCGCGATCACGGTGCTGGATGTCGCTGTTCCGCGATTCAAGCCCATGGGGCCGCGCACCGACGAAGATACGATCTCGCTGCTTCGGCGTCTGGCGGCTCTTTATCCGGACGAAGTCATCGCCGGAATCTTGAATCGTCAGGGCCGCAAGACAGCTACCGGCGAACGCTTCACCGCTAACCAAGTTGGCAGCCTGCGCCGCTATCGCGATATTCCTCGCTTCCAGCCGCCGTCTGAACCGCCCACCGGGGAACTGGTTTCGATCCGCAAGGCAGCTCAGATCCTGGGCATGAATACGTCCAGCATTCATCGCTGGCTGGCCGATGGTTTCATCGCAGGTGAGCAGGTCACGCCGGGCGCGCCTTGGCAGATTCGGATCACCGATGAACTGCGGGCGCGCATCGTGCAGCAGGCACCGCCGGAGTATCTGCCGATGCTGGAGACCACCATGAAACTCGGTGTTTCGCGGCAGACGGTGTTGCAGCGTGTAAAGCGCGGCGAACTTGAAGCGCTGCTGGTGAGGAAAGGCCGGCGTAAAGGCTTGCGAATCAAAGTGGTCGATCCGCAGCCAGAACTTTTTCAATAATCAGGGGGCAGTATGGAACACGATCCAAGAAGCCCTTGATGTCCAGATCTAAAATCCAGTCATAGCGCCAGCATCGCTGCCGCGCCTGCCCCACTGCATCCAGCGCCGACTTCCCCGGTCGATACCCGTAGGAATCCGGATGGAATAGCGGGTCCACCGCCGGCTCCAGTCTCGACTTCACCACCTGCTGCGCGATCCGATCCGACACGGTCGGTATGCCCAGTTTCCTTTCCCCACCATTTGCTTTCGGTATCTTTGTAATGGACCCCAAAAGTTGGACACAAAAATGGCCTTTTCTTAGATGGTGGGCGGCATTGAAAATGAAGGAGTGTCAATGCCCCGAACGCGTAAGAGTCACCCGCCCAGCCTGAAGGCGAAGGTCGCCGTCGAGGCCATCAAGGCCCACAAAACGACGGCCCAGATTGCCCAGATGTTCGGCATCCACCCGACCCAAGTCGGCGGCTGGAAGAAACAGGCGCTGGCCGGCTTGCCGGACATCTTCGGCAACGGCCGCGAGCAGATGCGCCAGCAGGCCGACGCCGAGAAGGACGAACTCTACAAGCAGATCGGCCAACTGAAAGTGGAGTTGGACTTTCTCAAAAAAAGAGCTGGCCTCATCGATTGAAGACCGCCGACGATGGATCGATCCACAACATCCGCACCTGAGTGTTCAGCAGCAGTGCGCACTGCTCGGCGTGCCTCGCTCGACCTACTATCACCGGCCGCGGCCGGAAAGCGCGGAGAATCTGCGTCTGCTCCGGCGGCTCGACGAGCTGTACTTGGATTGCCCGTTTTTCGGCAGCCGTCGCATGGCCGTCAGGCTGGAGGTCAACCGCAAACGCATTCAGCGGCTGATGCGCATTCTGGGCATCGAAGCCCTCTATCCGAAACCGAACTTGAGCCGCCCAACTCCAGGTCACGAGATCTATCCGTACCTGCTGCGCGGCATCTCCATCGAACGGCCCAACCAAGTCTGGAGCACCGATATTACCTACATTCCGATGCATGGCGGCTTCCTCTACCTGGTTGCCGTGATGGATTTCCGGAACGGACCCGCAAGCGGGGGTTCAGCCGCTTCGTGCTCAGTTGGGAACTTTCCAATACGATGGAGACCGGCTTCTGTCTGGCCGCGCTGGAGGCGGCATTCCGTTTCGGCCAACCCGAAATCTGGAACTCCGATCAGGGATCCCAGTTCACCTCGCCCGACTTTCTGGCGCCGCTGAAGAAACGCGACATCTCCATCAGCATGGATGGACGGGGCCGGGCCCTGGACAACGTTTTCATCGAACGCCTGTGGCGCAGCCTGAAGTACGAACTCATCTACCCCGGCGATTTCGCCAGCGGGGCCGATCTGTTTCAAGCGCTGGACCGCTACTTCCGCTTCTACAATCACCGGCGCCCCCACCAGGCGCTCGGCTACCGCACGCCGGCAGATCTGTTCCCGCACCGGTCAATAAGGAAAAGATCATCGCCATGATGGGGGGCTCTGCCCCCCAAACTCCCCGGGATTTAGAGCTGTTTTTTTCCAGAATGGATGGTTTTTGTTTTTCTGGTTTGAGAAGCTGCCGTACACTGGAGAGGCTTGATAGGAAGACAGGGCACCGCAGGGATGCGACCCGAGCGCCGATTCAAGCCCGGAATGGATGGCGGCCTTCGGGCCGCCTTCTGGTCACCCCGCCGCACCATCTAAAAGACGGCCAAATTTTGTCCAACCTTTGGGGTCCACCTCAACCGACCCTTTTTAATCTCACCGACCAAAATACAGCCGCAGTGGCCGCAGCGCACGGTCCCCTTGTATGCAAACTCGTGCTTTACCTTCCGGGTTTTGTTCTCGGCGCGAGCATCCAGCAGCTCCTGGACGCGCTGCCAACATTCGCGGGTCACCAACGGTTGATGAGTGCCGGCGTACGTGGTGCCGTTCCAATCGAAATCGCCCGTGTAGATGCGCTTTCTAAGAATCTGATGAACGACGCTGCTATTGAGCTTGCGGCCGCGCAGACTGAAGCCCTCAGCATTGAGTTCCTTCACCAACGCCCTTACTGAGTGCCGGCCCGCACCGAATCGTCCGAACAACTCCGTTACCACCGAGGCTGCGTCTGGATCAGGCACGATGATTCGCTTGCCATTGGGGCCGTCAACATTGCGGTACCCCGCTGGGGCGTAACTCGGATAGATACCGGCGCGTGCCTTCTCCGTCAGTCCCTTGACGGTCTCCTCGGCCACGTTGAGGCTATAGTTGCGCGCCACTAGGACCTTAATGCCGTGTACGAACTGCTGGGATGACCGGGATTGACGGCTGATCACCTCATTCTCTTTGACCAAGTGGATCTCAACGTCCAGCTCGTCTAGGGTCGCGTAGTCCTTGACGTTTCGGTAGAGGCGGTCGGTCTTTTCCACCAGGATTGTTCGGCAGGACGCATGGTGCTTGCTTCGAGCCAGCGATTGATCGTCGCGTTGGCGTAATCTGAGATCTGCTTCTGCTCGATGAAACGATCAATCATTTGGCTTGTTATCAACATGCTTTGGTTTTGCCGAACGCCGGATCGAGGTGCAAACGAACCTATCCTTCAGCCTGCTTATGGCTGTGTCGTCCTTGCTTCCGCTGATCGGCCAGGTACAGCTTAAGGAGGTCGCCTACCGTCGTGTTTGCAGAAGATACTTGACGATTGTCGATCTCCGAACGGCGCTGGTTCAACAGTCGATTCGCCTCGTTCTTGCTCGTGGATTTCGAAGATTCGTACCTGGGCTGCGACTCTCCCGGTATGTAGTCCTTGATCCACCAAATCTTGCCGCGCAGATACGGCTTTGCAGTTCCGCATTCACCTTTCGCCATGGCGTACCAATGGTTGCATCTCTTCATCGTCGCCAGGCGCCGAGGCGTTTGCACCAGAACCGTTATGAGAGCGTGGCCTTCATCGCGCTCGGAATTACAGCATGCTCGAAAGCTCGCGAACCCGGTTCTCCGGGACGTATCGATGGTGCAAGCATGCGGCGCATCGGCACAGTCGATGAGCGGTTCCAGTCCTACAACATCGAAATGGTCGAGGGTTGTTTCACCTAGCGATCCGGCCGTTGACACCCGTACGCGTTAGGTATGCATTCGTGCAAAAAACAGTATACATATAATGAGAACTTTTAATCGTTAATGGAAACGCCCGATAGCATCATAAGCTGTTGTGAACGGCCTATATATTAGAGGTCATATAGGCACGATAAAAATTAAGTATCAGAAAAGCATGCGGTTATCAAGTTCAGCCGTGGGCAATGGTGGGCAACGCGCGACGGCGATCCTGGCTAGAACTCATCTCATAAACAATTTCGGGCCAGCCTTCCGTGAGTGATTGAACGCGTGTTCGATGGCGAAGCACGGATTTCCAGCCAAGCCGTCTTGGAAATGGGTAACGCTCCGCGCCGACGGCTCGCCCAGCGGGGAACACTCATTTTCCGCCCGCAGAGTGCCGGAAATGTAGCGGGTCTCTGAGGTTTTGCAGCTCGCGGTAATAATAAAGCGGTGCAGGCCGCCGTCCGTTGAACCTCAGCCCCTTCAGAAACTCGATTTCCTCCTTGGTGGCATCACCGCTTAGGGAGGCGTCTTTGAGGAACTCTTCCAGACCCGGCTCCGGCTCAAAAACAGGCTCTGGTTTCGTTTCTATGAACTCAAATCTCCTAACGCGCTCCAGGGCCAGCCTGCGGTTCAATACGACCTCCACGCCAAAGGTTTCGAGGTCGATATCCCACGACTCGATCAGCGGATCGAGGAACGAGACGCAGTTTTCGACAGACACGTGGAAGACATCGGTATCCAGAAACTCGAGAATCATGACCCGCATCTGTTCATAGCTTCGTTTGCTAAGTCGCGCCACCAGGCGGAGCCAGTTTTCACTTTCCAATTCTTCTTTGGCAATTCGCTTGGCCACATCCAAGAGCTTCTGCGTAATGAGCCGTTCGATTTCACCGAAGGGTTCTTTTTCGAAAATCGCACGTATTTGGTTGCGTTTGCGGGGCTGGCACTTCAGGAGAATCAACTCGCGAAATTCCTGAAACAAGGGCCTTGGCGGATCGGCGACTTTTTTCCTCAAGGCTTCCTGGCGCTGAACCTCCGCCAGCTTGGAAAGTTCCCCACTGCGCAGTTTTAGAAATTTTCCGATCTTGTCGTAGATATCGGTTCGCTCTGGGGCGGGAGGCGCCTTTTTTCTGGCGAGCAACTGTGAAATGTAGGACTCGGTGACTTGCGCGGCAGCAGCCAAGTCCTTTTGTTCTAATCCCAACTCCCTCAAGCGCCGCCTGATTACCAGGGGAACGTCCACTTCGTCACCTTTGGCCTTTCAATTAACTGCGAGCGATTAAGAAGCTGGTCATAAGATGGCATATTGTGCTTGACAAGTAAACATGCTTAACCTATATTAGTTAACGACTGAGCACTTCCGCCCAATCTGCGGATCATCTGAACTAAGTCTGATGATCTGAGATTTCCGTCTCTTAGCCCACCACAACCGAGGAGGTTGACATGTATGCTCGCAGTGTCTCCATCCGCCTCAAAGCCAACGCTGTTGCGGAGTTTACGCGCCTCATCGATAAAGAAGCTCTTCCCGTGCTAAGAAAGCAAAAAGGCTTCCAGGACGAACTCACATTTGTCGTGCCCGGCGGTGGAGAAGCGGTCGCCATCAGTCTGTGGGATGAGAAACATAATGCGGACAGTTATGGCCGTAGCGCCTACCCAGAAGTACTGAAAGCTCTGGGCGGGGTGGTTGAGGGCACACCTCAAGTTCGAACTTTTGAGGTCTGCAACTCGACGTTCCACAAGATCGCGGTTCCGGCCGGGGTCTGAGGCTGCACCCATATGCTCATGAAAATCACGACGTGGGGCTCTGTTGTGAGTTTGCTCCTGGCGGCAATGTCCTGGCATTCGAACGGGAGTTATGCGCTCCTGCTGGATCTGGTTTTTTGTGTGGGCGCCATCGCCGTTATCAAGCAGGCGGTGCGGGCACACAAAAACATTTGGGCTTTCGGGTTTACTGGGATGGCCCTGCTTCTCAATCCGGTCGTGCCGGCGTTGCCGGCCGCTGGCAATCTGATGCTGCTGCTCTTTCTGGTGTGCCTCTGGCCATTACTAATCGCCTTTGGCGCCTTGATGGACGCATCCATAACTCTTTACCCGAACCTGATTACGGATCTGCACCCACGAGGCGAGCCCATTGGACCGGCGGCTGACCAGGCCTGGGCGCAATCGGAGGCCCTATGACAGAAGTTATTAAAGCGGGAACTATTCTGATCGAAAACGGCTCACGCACGCCGGAATCTCTGCAGATCCAAACCGAGCCCTATTCGAGTAGCTGGAAATCCGTCAGCAACCTCAATCTGGACGAACTCGATACGGGAATCGCCAAAGCTGGATGGACATTTTTCTTCATGGCTGGAGAGGTAAAGATCACCGCCTTTGGATTTGATAAACAAGCAGCTGTACGCAGGGCCGTAAGGCGAGTGATCACCGATGTCGAATCGCACAAATGCAATTGTCTGGAGATTACCCAGGTGTCACCGCAGTCCTTTCTGGGCATACCCTACGTAAACGTCCATGCGCACGCCCGGCATATCCAGAAAAGCTCGGCGTTCTCACCCGCATTAGACAGCACCAGTTAAGACGGACTTATTTTGAACGGTCATTACCAACGAGAAAAGAGAATCATGAAACTGAAAACGGTTGGACTTGTTTGTCTCAGCGCAGGAGTGTTATTCGCTGGTGAGACTGCGGCTACACGCTTGAAGACGTCGGCCGAGGTGTTGACGGAAATCATGGCTGCGCCCGACAAGGGCATCCCGGAGGAACTGCTGGAGAAATCACAGTGCGTCGTGATCGTTCCGGGTATGAAGAAGGGGGCTTTCATAGTTGGCGGCGAGTACGGCAGAGGCTTCATCGAGTGCCGGCGGGCTTCCGGCAAGGGATGGTCTGCTCCGGCTGCGGTCAAGGTGGAGGGCGGTAGCTTCGGCTTCCAGATTGGCGGCTCGGAGACGGACGCCATCATGCTCGTCATCAACAAGCGCGGCGTCGAAAAGCTTCTGACGAGCAAATTTACGCTCGGCGTAGATGCGTCGGTGGCGGCGGGGCCAGTGGGCCGAACTTCGTCGGCCGATACAGATCTCAAGATGCAGGCTGAAATCCTGACCTACTCGCGCACGCGAGGAGTCTTTGCGGGTATCGCACTGGACGGTGCGACGCTCCGGCCTGACCATGAGACGAACGCGGAGATGTACGGCGGCCAGTTAACGAATGAACAGATTCTTGTGGGCGAAACGAAGGCCACTGAGGCGGGCGCCGAACTGGCGGCGGACTTGAACAGGTACTCAACCAGAAAAGAATAGTGGCGCCGACAGGCAACTGTCCGGAGTCTGGAGGTCCATTGAGTTGATTGATGGGTTCCAATTCCAGGCGAAGCATATCAGGTATTGAGGCACGTTCAAGTAAAAGGAGAACGGAAATGTCATTTCTAGCTTGGATCGTCCTGGGTTTGCTCGCTGGATTTATCGGCAGCAAGATTGTGAACAAAAGGGGTGAAGGCCTGATGCTGGACATCGTGCTTGGAGTTGTGGGCGCGATTGCCGGCGGCCTCGTATTCAACGCGCTCGGCGCCCCTGGCGTAAGTGGCTTGAACCTTTACAGCCTGTTTGTTGCGGTTGTGGGCTCAGTCTTAGTGTTGGTGCTTTACCACGCCGTCCAGCGACGGGCATGAAGCACAGCGAACGGGGCGCCCAAGGTTGTGCAACGGGTTGCCCCGAAAAAGAAATGATTGGCACGACGAATCAGCTGGACTGGGCGGAGCAGATCAAGGTACAGGTACGTGGCGAGTTTGATCGCGTCGCCAGAGCGCTCGCGTCAGCGGCCACCAAGCAGACCGAACAGGATCGCACCGATACGTTGGCCGTGATCGCCATCCTCGAAGAGAAGCGCGCCGAAGTATTGGGGAACGATCAGGCAGGCTATTTCATCCGTGACTGGCAGGAGCTGCGCGATCAGGTTCGGCAAATGATCGCTCAAGATCCCCGGTACAAGAGGATCAAGGTCAATAAAGAGTTGGCCAGACGAATCTCACAAATCAATCCTAACTGGAGGTTAAACAGCATGAAAATTAGACCCCTCTCCGATCGCATCGTGGTGAAGCGGATCGAGGAGCAAGAAGCCACAATCAAGGGGATCATAATCCCCGATTCGGCCAAGGAAAAGCCGCAGGAGGCCGAGGTCATCGCCGTTGGGCATGGCAAGCGCCTTGAGAACGGCGAGCTGGTTCCTGTCGACGTCAAAGTCGGCGACCACATCCTGTTCGGCAAGTATTCCAGCAGCGACATCAAGGTGGACGGCGAAGAGTATCTGATCATGCGCGAGGACGAGATCCTCGGCGTTGTGGATCAGAAGCCTAAAGCTGCGAAGCAGGCCGGTTAATTCAACCGGCAATCCGAAAGGGACTCAGGAGTCATCACATGGCAAAACAAATCGTTTATAGCGAGCATTCCCGGCAGGCGATTCTGCGAGGCGTGAACCAACTGGCGGACGCCGTGAAAGTTACGCTCGGCCCCAAGGGCCGCAACGTCATTCTGGAAAAGAAATACGGCGGGCCGAACATCACTAAAGACGGTGTGACGGTCGCCAAAGAGATCGAACTGAAGGACCCGCTAGAGAACATGGGCGCCCAGATGGTCCGTGAGGTGGCGTCGAAGACTTCTGATGTTGCCGGTGACGGCACCACTACCGCGACCATTCTGGCGCAGTCCATTTTCCGCCAGGGCGTGAAGGCCGTCGCGGCAGGTGTAAACCCGATGGCGCTGAAGCGCGGCATCGACAAAGCGGTCGAAGTGGCCGTCGAAGAGGTCAAGAAACTATCGAAGCCGGTCTCGGGCGACATGATTGCGCAGGTCGGCATGATTTCCGCTAACGCCGACTCAACCATCGGCAACATCATCGCCGAGGCCATGAAGAAGGTTGGCAAAGACGGGGTGATCACGGTCGAGGAGTCGAAGACCATGGTCACCGAGCTGGTCACGGTGGATGGTATGCAGTTCGACCGCGGGTATCTGTCGCCCTACTTCGTTACAGACCCCGAGCGGATGGAGTGCGTGTTCGAGGATCCGTTCATCCTGATTTACGAAAAGAAGATTGGCAATATGAAGGACCTCCTGCCACTTCTCGAACAGATCGCGCGCGCGGGGAAGCCGCTGCTGGTGATCGCCGAGGAAGTGGAGGGCGATGCACTGGCGGCGCTCGTCGTCAACAAGCTGCGCGGAACCCTGAGTGCCTGCGCGGTGAAGGCGCCGGGCTTCGGTGACCGTCGCAAGGCCATGCTGGAAGATATCGGCATCCTGACCGGCGGAAAAGCCATCATGGAAGAGACCGGCATCAAACTCGAGGGCGTGCGTCTCGAGGACCTGGGCCGCGCCAAGCGCGTCACGGTGGATAAGGATAACACCACGATCATCGACGGCGGGGGCACGCAGAAGAACATCGAAGGTCGCATCAAGCAGCTCCGTGCACAGATCGATGAGACCACTTCTGACTACGATCGGGAAAAGCTGCAAGAGCGGCTGGCGAAGCTTGCTGGTGGCGTGGCGATCATCAAAGTAGGCGCCGCGACCGAGACCGAGATGAAAGAGAAGAAGGCCCGCGTGGAGGATGCCATGCATGCTACGCGCGCCGCGGTCGAGGAAGGCATCGTGCCGGGCGGCGGCGTTGCCTTGCTGCGCGCGGCGGCCGCGCTCGAAAACCTGAAGCTCGAAGGTGATGAGCAGACCGGGTTGAACATTGTGAAGCGCGCCTGTGAAGAGCCTCTGCGGCAGATCGTGCAAAACTCCGGCAGCGAGGGCGCCATCGTGGTAGAGAACGTTCGTAGCAATAAAAACGCCAACTATGGCTTCAACGCGGCGACGGAGCAGTATGAAGACCTGGTCAAGGCGGGTGTCATCGACCCCACGAAGGTGACGCGCACGGCGCTCCAGAATGCGTCTTCCATCGCTTCTCTCATGCTCACAACCGAGGCCATGATCTGCGACCTTCAAGAGGAAGCGAACAACTAGCGTCGACAGAAGGGATGAAGATGATCAAAGTAGCCATCAACTATTTACCCGGTGATAATGGAGCCAACTCACTCGCAGACAGCAGTAAGCGCATGAAAAGCATGACTCTGAAACTCACGCTTGAAGAACTGAGGCTGTTAACAACCCTGGCATCCGATCAGCTGTTTCGCAGACAATTCATCGATCCGAAGATGCCCGGTTACAGGCCCAACTCGGATGAAATGAGCCTTAGCAAGGCGTTGGTTGCGCGCCTGCGGCTGATGCTGGATGAGGAGTCACCAAAGAAAGCGCCTGGCTGATACCCATCATGGCGGGATCATGGCAGTTGGTTTAACTTCAAAGGTGAAGGCGACCAGCAACACCATTAACAAAAGCTGGCTCGACTTGAGTGCGAGCCTCCGCGGAAAGGGTTCGGCCAAAAAGTACTCCGGCGACGAGCCACCGCTGCGATCGGAGCTGTTCAGCTCCGATCAGATGAAATTGCACGGCAAGACCCTGGCGACGTCGCACCGGTTAAGTCCGCAACGCGCCAGGGATCGGCTTCTGACCCGCCTGGCGGCCAACGAAGGCGTTTTAGTTGGCGTCCGCAATTTGCTGACGGAAGCCGTTCAGGCGAGCCGCAGGATTACCCCCGCTGGAGAGTGGCTGCTCGATAACTTCTACCTGATCGAAGAACAAATTCGCACGGCCAAAAGACACCTGCCGAAGGGCTACAGCCAGGAACTGCCTGTCTTGCTGAATGGCGCTTCGGCTGGACTTCCGCGCGTGTATGACATCGCGCTGGAGACCATTTCACATGGCGATGGACGGGTGGATCCCGAGAGTCTTGCCGGCTTCGTAGCGGCTTACCAAACGGTCACGGCTCTGAAGTTGGGCGAATTGTGGGCCATCCCGATCATGCTGCGCCTGGCATTGATCGAGAATCTCCGGCGTGTTGGATCGCGGGTCGCGGCCGACCGGATCGACCGGAACCATGCGGACTCTTGGGCAGACCAGATGACGGAGATCGCCGAGAAGGACCCAAAGAGCCTGATTCTGGTAATTGCGGATATGGCGCGGTCGAACCCACCCATGGTGAGCTCGTTTGTCGCGGAATTTTCGCGCCGGCTGCAGGGGCAGAGCTCTGCTTTGGCTTTGCCACTCACTTGGATTGAACAGCGACTCTCCGAATCCGGCTTGACAATTGAGCAGTTGGTGCAGTCGGAGAACCAACAACAGGCCGCCGACCAGGTTTCCATCAGCAACACCATTGGCAGTCTGCGATTTCTCGGAGCCATGGACTGGCGTGAGTTCGTCGAGACCATGAGCGCGGTCGAAGAGAAACTGCGCCAGGATCCCGGCGGAATCTACGGCAGAATGGATTTCGCCACACGCGACCGCTACCGTCACGTCGTGGAAAAGATGGCGAAGGGCAGTCTGCTATCCGAGGCTGAGGTGGCAGGCAAAGCCACCGAACTGGCGCACGAGAGCGCTGCCAGGAAAGGCGTCGATGATCGCGCGGCGCACGTAGGCTTCTACCTGATCGACAAGGGACTTCCGCAGCTCGGGCGAACCGCGCACATCCGCCCATCTGTATTCAAGAGTTTCCACGGGATCATCTGCCGCTTTCCTTTGTCCCTCTATCTGGGCGCGATCCTGATGAGCTCGGTGCTATTCACCGCTTGTTTATTGGTGAGGGCGCATGCTGGTGGATTTCATGGCTGGGCGCTCGCTCTGACTGGTATCGTCTCGCTTCTGTGCGCAAGTCAGCTAACCGTGGCGCTGGTGAACTGGCTGGCGACGTTGGTGGCCACGCCGCATCCGTTGCCGCGCATGGACTTCTCTCGCGGAATTCCACCGGAAATGCGGACTCTAGCGGTCGTCCCGGCGATGCTCGCCAGCGCTCAGAACGTCGAGGATCTGATCGAAGCCCTGGAGGTCCGGTTCCTCGCCAATCGGGACGCGAACTTGCACTTCGGCCTGCTGACTGATTTTCGAGATGCCTGCGAGGAGACGCTGCCTGAGGATGAACGGCTGCTACAGCTGGCTCGGACGAGGATCGAAGAGCTCAACCAGAAGTACGGTTGCGCCAAACATGGCACCTTCTTCCTTTTCCACCGTCCGCGTCATTGGAATCCGCAAGAACGGCTTTGGATGGGATACGAACGCAAGCGAGGGAAGCTTGCGGCATTGAACTCGCTGCTCCGCGGGGGAACATTTGGTCAAGCTGGGGATGGCTTCTCTCTCGTCGTCGGCGAGACCGCCCTCTTATCGAACGTAAGGTACGTCATCACCCTTGATACGGATACTCAACTTCCGCGCGATTCGGCGTGGCAGTTTGTGGGCGCCATGGCACACCCGCTGAATCGGGCGAGGTACGACGAAGACAAGCAGCGCGTCTCGGAAGGATACGGCATCCTTCAGCCACGCGTGGCGGTGAGTCTGCCGGGCACGAACCGGTCACGGTATGCGCGATTGTGGGGAAGTGAACCAGGCATCGACCCGTATACGCGCGCCGTCTCCGATGTGTACCAGGATCTGTTCGCTGAAGGCTCCTTCATTGGCAAGGGAATCTATGATGTCGATGTCTTCGAGCGGTCGCTCAATGGGCGCTTTCCCGAGAACCGAATCCTCAGTCACGATCTGCTGGAAGGCTGCTACGCGCGCGCCGGCTTGCTGAGCGACGTGCAGTTGTACGAGGAATATCCATCCAGCTACAGCGCCGACGTGAGCCGCCGGCGCCGCTGGATTCGTGGCGATTGGCAAATTGCGCGGTGGCTGTTGCCGCGTGTCCCAGGCCCGAACCGCGGCCATCAGAAGAATCCACTCTCCGGTCTGTCCGGCTGGAAGATTTTTGACAACCTTCGTCGTAGCCTCACACCCTCTGCATTGACGCTGCTGTTGCTTCTGGGCTGGACGGCTCTGTCGCCGGCGTGGTTCTGGACCTTGTCGGTGATCGCAATCATTCTGACTCCACCTTTGATGGCCTCCATCCTGGACGTGCTTCAGAAGCCAGATGACGTCCTGCTGACGCAACACCTTGCAGCTTGGGTGCGTTCGACGGAGCGTCATTTTACCCAGGCGCTATTCACCTTCGTGTGTCTCCCTTACGAGGCGTTCTTCAGTCTGGATGCGATTGTGCGAACGGCCGGACGCATGCTGTTCACACACAGACGGCTCTTGGAATGGAATCCGTCGAGCCACCCGGATCGCAGTGGTCGCCGGGACCTATTTGCCTTCTGCCAAACCATGTGGGTCGGCCCTGCGATTGCCATCCTCGCCGTGATGTATCTGGTGCTATCCAGGCCAACCGCGCTGGCCGTCGCTGGGCCTGTGTTGGGCCTCTGGTTTGCGTCCCCCGCGATTGCATGGTGGATCAGCCTGCCGCTCTGCCGCCGGCGCCCCAGGCTGACGACCGAGCAGACAATCTTCCTCCGGAAACTTGCACGAAGGACCTGGGCGTTCTTCGAGACATTCGTGGGCCCCGAAGATCACTGGCTGCCGCCGGATAACTATCAGGAGCATCCCGTAGGCGCGATCGCGCATCGCACGTCGCCGACCAATATGGGACTTGCACTGCTCGCCAATTTGACCGCTTGCGATTTCGGCTATATTTCCGCGGCACAACTCATCGAGCGCACGGCGAATGCACTCCACACGATGAAGGCGTTGGACCGGCACCGGGGCCACTTCTACAACTGGTACGACACGCAGTCTCTAAAACCGCTGCCGCCTCTTTACATCTCGACCGTGGACAGCGGGAACCTCGTGGGTCATCTGCTGACGCTGCGGGCGGGATTGATGGCTCTTCCCGATCGCAAGATTTTGGGATCGCGATGGATCGACGGGCTCGCCGACACACTGACGATTCTCGAAGAAACGGCGGCAGGAGCCTGCCCGGCTCAATTCGCGCAACTCCACACGGATCTGGTGTCGCGGCCGGCCACGCTCGCGGCTGTCCGGCTTTGTCTTGACCGGCTGGCGGCGTCCGCCATCGCGGTGGCGGGTCAGCTTGATCCTGACTCCGAGGCGCAAGCGAGGTGGTGGGCGAGTGCGTTCGCGCGGCAATGCCAGAGCGCCCTAGATGAGGTAATGCCCGGCGATGTTGCCGGCATCGATGAGATCCCGACGCTACGCGAATTGGGGCGGCTGCAAAAGGAGTTTCCCGCCGCCAGCCAACTTGCCAGGGCGAGGATTGCGGCTATCGAAAGTCTGGCACTCGAATGCGGCGAACTCGCCGGGGTTGAGTATGACTTTCTGTTCGACAAGTCGCGCAACTTACTCGCCATCGGATACAACGCTAGCGAGCACCGGCGGGACTCGAGTTACTACGACCTGCTGGCTTCCGAGGCAAGATTGTGCACTTTCGTGGCGATTGCCCAGGGGCAACTTCCGCAGGAGAGCTGGTTTGCTTTGGGCCGCCTGCTCACGACAGCCGGTGGAGAACCAATTCTCCTTTCCTGGAGCGGTTCGATGTTTGAATACCTCATGCCGCTGCTGGTGATGCCCACATACGAAAACACGCTGCTTGACCAAACCTACAAGGCAGCGGTGAAACGGCAGATCGAGTATGGAAAGACACGCGGCGTCCCGTGGGGGATTTCCGAATCCGGCTTCAACGCCATCGATGTTCATCTCAACTACCAATACCAAGCATTTGGCGTGCCTGGCCTCGGGCTCAAACGCGGACTGGCGGAGGACCTGGTCATCGCCCCGTATGCCTCAGCGCTAGCGCTGGCCGTGGCGCCCGAAGAGGCGTGCCTCAACCTGCAACGGCTCGCGGCCGAAGGATTCGAAGGGAGATATGGCTTCTATGAAGCCATCGACTACACCCCGTCCCGTGTGCCGCGCGGTCAATCGGCCGTGGTGGTTCGGTCCTTCATGGCCCATCACCAGGGGATGAGCTTTCTATCCTTGGCCTAT
Source organism: Terriglobia bacterium (assembly GCA_020073305.1). Lineage (GTDB taxonomy): Bacteria > Acidobacteriota > Terriglobia > Bryobacterales > Bryobacteraceae > QHXW01. The sequence goes on along the minus strand of JAIQFK010000020.1, from coordinate 112,243 downwards.
CTGCTTCTCGACCGCCCGATGCAAAAGCGATTCGAGTCCGATCCGTCGTTCCAGGCGACCACGTTGTTGTTGCAGGAACGGATTCCAAAGACCACACCTTTCTATTCCCACACCGCTGAACCCTCCGGTTTTCGTGCGACTTCGAGCGGCGCGGAGACGCCGATTCGCGTTTTCAGTAGCCCGAGCACGCCGGTCCCGCAAGTGCAGTTACTGTCCAACGGCAGGTACCACGTGATGATCACCAATGCGGGGGGCGGTTATAGCCGCTGGAAAGATATCGCCGTCACTCGCTGGCGTGAAGACAGCACGTGCGACAACTGGGGTACGTTCTGTTATCTCCGCGACGTAACCAGTGGAGAGTTCTGGTCAACCGCGTATCAGCCGACGCTAAAGCAAAGGAAAACTTACGAAGCGATCTTCTTGGAGGGGCGGGCGGAGTTCCGTTCCAGCGGCCGGGTGTACGACATGCACACCGAGATCACCGTTTCGCCCGAGGATGATATCGAGCTGCGCCGTGTCACGATCACCAACCGGTCGCGGACACGCCGGACCATCGAAATCACGAGCTATGCGGAGATCGTTCTGACGTCACCGGTTGCCGACGCGCTGCATCCGGCGTTCAGCAGCCTTTTCGTTCAGACCGAGATTGTCCCCCGGCGGCAGGCGATACTCTGCACTCGCCGGCCCCGCTCTCGCGATGAGCACGCGCCATGGATGTTTCACCTCATGGCAGTGCACGGGGCAGACATCGCAGAAGTCTCTTTTGAGACTGACCGCTTGAAGTTCATTGGCCGTGGAAACACCGTCGCCAATCCACAAGCCATTAGCGGTTCCTCGGCGCTATCGGGCAGTGAGGGTTCTGTGTTGGATCCGATTGTTGCCATCCGGCATCGAATCACACTCGATCCGCAAGAATCGGCGACCGTCAATATTGTTACCGGTATCGCCGAAAGCCGCGAGGCGTGCCTGGACCTTGTCGAGAAATACCACGACCGGCATCTGGCGGATCGCGTGTTCGATCTGGCTTGGACCCACAACCAGGTGGTCCTGCGGCAGCTAAATGCCACAGAGGCCGATACGCAACTCTACGCACGCTTGGCCGGCTCTGTCATCTACGCCAATTCATCGCTGCGTGCCGACGCCAGTGTTCTCATCAAGAACCGCCGCGGACAGTCGGGCTTGTGGGGCTACTCCATCTCCGGCGATCTGCCCATCGTACTGCTGCAGATTGGAGATCTGGCCAATATCGATCTGGTACGGCAACTCGTACAAGCTCACGCATATTGGCGTTCCAAAGGCCTGGCGGTTGACCTTGTGATCTGGAACGAAGATCACGCCGGCTACCGGCAACTGCTGCATGACCAAATCATGGGGCTGATTGCCGCGGGCATTGAAGCTAATGTGACGGACCGGCCAGGCGGAATCTTTGTAAGGCCCGCGGAGCAGATATCCAGTGAGGATCGCATTCTGATTCAATCGGTCGCTCGCGCCATGATCACGGATTGCCGGGGATCACTGGCGGACCAGATCGACGGCCGGAGCGTTGTTGAAGTACCGGTCGCACCGTTCGCTCCGACGAGGACCCATCGTAATGAATCGCCTGCCGCGGCCGAACTGCCGCTCCGCAATCTGATCTTCTTCAATGGCCTCGGAGGTTTCACTCCCGATGGCCGTGAATACGTAATCACAACCTCCGAGGGACAAGCGACACCGGCTCCCTGGGTGAATGTGCTCGCGAACGCGCACTTCGGAACCGTTGTTTCAGAGAGCGGCCTTGCATACACCTGGAGCGAGAATGCCCACGAGTTCCGCCTCACTCCCTGGTCCAACGACCCCGTGAGCGATTCGGGCGGAGAAGCCTTCTACTTGCGTGACGAAGAAAGCGGCCAGCTCTGGTCCCCTACGCCGCTGCCCAGCCGTGGAGCGGGGCCCTACGTCAGCCGCCACGGATTCGGCTACAGTGCCTTCGAGCATTCGGAAGGCGGCATCAACTCGGAGCTGTGGGTCTATGTGGCCCTGGACGCATCGGTTAAGTTCTCGGTCCTCAAGGTGCGAAACGAGTCAAGCCGAACGCGCCGACTCTCCGCGACGGGCTATGTGGAATGGGCGCTAGGCGATCTGCGGTCTAAATCGTCTATGCATGTGATTACTGATGTAGAGCCCGCGACGGGCGCGCTGTTCGGGCGGAACCCATACAACATGGAGTTCCCCGGCCGGGTTGGTTTTTTCGATGTGAACGACGTGGGCCGGACCGTAACCGGTGACCGCACGGAGTTCCTTGGACGCAATGGCACGCTTCGGAGTCCGGCCGCCATGAAGCGGTCTCGGCTTTCCGGCAAGGTGGGAGCCGCGCTGGACCCTTGTGCAGCGATCCAAGTTCCCTTCGAACTCCTCGCGGGGCAAGAGCGGGAAGTCGTCTTCATGCTCGGCGCAGGTCGTGACGCCGACGACGCCATCAACCTGGTGCACCGCTTCCGTGGGTCCGCTGCATCACGCGGCGCGCTCGAAGCCGTGTGGCAGTACTGGAAGCACACGCTCGGTGCGGTGTATGTGGAAACACCTGACCAGTCCGTCAACGTTCTGGTCAATGGATGGCTCCTTTATCAAACCCTTGCATGCCGTCTGTGGGGGCGGAGCGGATACTACCAATCTGGGGGTGCATTCGGCTTCCGCGATCAATTGCAGGACGTGATGGCCCTCATCCACGCCGAGCCGCGCCTGGTGCGCGAGCACTTGCTGCTGTCCGCGGCCCGTCAGTTCCGCGAGGGCGATGTCCAGCACTGGTGGCATCCTCCCTCGGGCCGGGGTGTCCGCACGCATTGTTCAGATGATTATCTATGGTTGCCGTTGGCTGCGGCCCGCTACGTTCTGAGCACAGGGGATACCGGAGTGTTGGATGAACCTGTCCACTTCCTCGAAGGCCGCCCGGTGAACATGGACGAAGACTCGTACTACGATCTACCAAGTCTGTCTGAAGAAACGGCTCCTTTTTACGAACACTGCGTGCGCGCTATCTTGCGAGGCCTCACGGTGGGTGAACACGGCCTGCCGCTCATGGGTTCCGGTGACTGGAACGACGGCATGAACAAAGTGGGCGAACACGGCAAAGGTGAAAGCATCTGGCTTGGATTCTTCCTTTATGAGGTGCTGACGCGGTTCGCCGACCTTGCCCGCCTCCGGGGTGACCTACCCTTCGTTGAGCGTTGCGAGAGTGAAGCGGCTCGCGTGCGCGAGAATCTCGAGCAGCATGGCTGGGACGGCGAGTGGTACCGACGCGCTTACTTCGACGACGGCTCGCCACTTGGGTCGGCGAGTAACCCAGAATGCCAGATAGATTCGATCGCGCAAAGCTGGTCCGTTCTGTCCAGCGCGGGCGATGACAAACGGTCGCGCATCGCGATGGCTGCAGTAGATACGCGCCTCGTTCGCCGGAACGATGCGCTGATCCAACTCCTGGATCCTCCGTTCGACAAATCGAATATGGATCCCGGCTATATCAAAGGGTACGTTCCAGGCGTGAGAGAAAATGGCGGGCAATACACGCACGCCGCCATCTGGGCGGCGATGGCATTCGCCAAATTGGGCGAGAGCCAACGCGCGTGGGAATTGCTGGCCCTCATTAACCCGGTGAACCATGCGGCGTCTCCAAAGGCCATTAAGACCTACAAGGTAGAACCCTACGTCGTCGCGGCTGACGTCTATGCGCTTTCGCCGCATACCGGCCGCGGTGGATGGACCTGGTACACCGGTTCTGCCGGCTGGATATACCGCCTTATCGTGGAATCACTTCTCGGGCTGAGGATCGAAGTGGATAAACTGCAGTTCGCGCCGTGCCTCCCAGCGCATTGGAAGGCGTTCAAGGTGCACTACCGGTATCGGGAGACTGTTTACCACGTTGTTGTCCTGCAAACGCCTGCCACGAGCGGCAGAACAACGATGATTGATGGCATTGAACAAGTGGGCACGGCTATTCCTTTGGTCGACGACCATCAAGAACACACGGTCGAAGTGAGAATACATGCGCCACGCGGCTAACAAAATAGCAACACAGCAGCGCAACGTGGCCAGGAGATTGGCAAACGAGGAACTTGACTTGAGTGTGTAACGATGGAGAGGATGTGGTTGGATTTGAACGATTCAGCGCAACGCAAATGTGAGTTCCGTGTTTTGCTGGTGTCCATACTCAGCAGCGGTACTGCAAAAAATGAAGTGCAGTTCGCACAGTATCGGATCGGCCGGCCCGGTGAATTGAGGAACCTGGTACTGCTCGCGATGACTAGCTCGTGAATCATATGCCCCGGATGCCGCACGGGTCAACATCGACTACCACATTGCGTTCGACACCAACTACTACAGCGTGCCTTACAACCTCGTACAGGAGCTGGTAGAAGTTCGCTCGACGCCCACCACAGTCGAGCTTTTCCATAAGGGCCGGTGATTCAGGACTAGCTTAGCTAACGGCCAGGATGGATCACTTCTGCGGACGGTTTGCCGCCAGTTGGAGGCCCAATGATAAAATCGCAAGGAGTTTTTTCGGAGCTGATACGTCAAGGGAGGACAATCGTGGATAACTTCGTGACAATCCGGAACCGGCACACCGGAGAGATCCTGCGGCTGAGCCGAGTGCGCGACGCCCAGGGCCAAATCGTTTTGAACCTCGATGGGTCCCTGCCGCCACGAGCGAGCGGCCCGCCTCTTCACGTGCATTTCCATCAACTGGAGGAGGGCAAGGTGAAATCTGGAACACTCGGCGCCCAAGTCGGAAAAGAGAAGATAGTAGTGCCAGCCGGGGGGGCCGCAGTCTTTGCCGCCGGCACTCGTCATAACTGGTGGAACGCGGGCGACGATCTCTTGGAGTTCAGCGGACACGCAATTCCGGCGGTTGACCTGGATCGCTACCTCCAGGGAGTGTTTGCAGTTCTCAACGCCAGCCCGAACGGTCGGCCATCGATCTTCTATATAGCCCACGTGCTGTGGCGCCATCGCAACTCACAGTTGATTGCGACTCCGCCCCAAGCCATTCAGCGCATCGTTTTCCCTGTCATTCTGTTCATCGGGCGCGTCCTGGGCAAATACCGCGGATCGAGTTGGCCCGGTTCACCCGAGTCGTGTCCCGGTGCGCCGCTTGTGGACGCCGCGAACGTATAGGAGTGCGCTGCCGCGCCGCGCGAATTTTCAATGAAAGCGCCGTTCTTGGGGTAGGTTGGCGGGATAGCGGATGGATGGTCTGGTGTACGGAAACAATCTACACAACTTTACATTTCAAGGCCGAACGCCGCTCGCGCTCCGGGGTTTCTGCGTGCTGAGGCGGGGCAAGGGACGGCTGCCCCTTGCCCCACGCCCCCATCCTCGCCACGACCATCCTGCCTTCGCTTCGCTCCGGACAGTTTCCGCTTGACGAAACCGAACACTTCTTGCACAATCGGATTGCCAGCGTCGCTACGCTCCGATGGTGTTCGGGTTCATCCCGGAACGCCGTTCGGAATCATCCCGGAAGTAGCGTTCGGCTTCGCCGGAATCCCCGCCGGAGTCCAAACTTGAACGCGTTCGCCGAACGATGGGTCCGATCGGTTAGGGAAGAGTGCCTCGGTAAGCTCATCCTATTTGGAGAGTCTTCATTAAAGCGTGCCCTAACTCAATTCACAGAACATTATCCTGCCGAACGGAATCACCAGGGCAAGGGGAACGTTCTGCTGTTCCCCCGGGCCGACGAGTTGTGCCAGACATGTGGACCGTCGATTCGATGTCGAGAGCGCCTCGGCGGTCTTCTCAAGTATCACTACCCAAGGGTCGCGTGAATTTCTTGACCATACGGGATCGGGAGAGGTGGACGCGCACCGCAGCCGACCAGCGACGTTGAATCTCGAATCCTCAGGCGCGCAGCAAGACGGCCGAGAGCGTTCTGTCGGGCTGCGTTTCGGCGATTCCACAACCGAGCCTTTTAGCAAAGACGAAGGATAGGTCCAAGGACATTTTTCGGGTTCGCAGTTCTATCCCGACACTGCGGCGCGGCATGAGTACAATCGACGTGAACGAACGGAAAGCAAGTGAAAGGTAAGCGTGCTTCAGGGGTGCCACGGCCGTGAAATGTGAAAGAAATCGGCCTCAGCGCAAGGTCCCGATCAGGAGTGAATCTGAAAGTGGCGACGAACGGGGACGGACAAGGGCTGAAGGTCAACATGAGCGCTTGGCATACCGTGATAGTCGAGGCCCAAGGGCGGGTTAAGGTCGCGAGTGGACCGTGGCAAAACCGTGACAAAACCCATCACGTTGAGCTGACTTGGGTTGGCTTTGAGCGAAAAGCAGATTCCCCAAGTTATTGAAAACCGTGAAAGTGGAGGTAAACCTAAGGAAGCTTTAGAGACGGCCGCGCTGCGCCCAAGGCAGGTGCGCTACCAGGCTGCGCTACGCCCCGACAGGTACTGCCCTTTGATTCTACCAACCCGCCGACCCTTGTGCCCGATGCAGCCCGGCGTATACACTTGGCTTTCCCAGATCTCAAATTGGAAGTCCTGCCCACGCAACCGGGCGAGCCTGGTCATCAAGGAGGCAATTATGTCAGTGAGCATGAAATGGCGCGTTCTCGGCACAGGCGTATGCCTTTGGCTGGCGGGCGCGGCGAGCGCACAGAATATTGTGGTGGACGCCGCGCCGTCCCACGCGGTGAATTCCTTCAGTCCCCCTCGGGCACTCGGTGGAGCCATTGACCGGCTGGGCATAAACGGCGGGAACACCAGGGAGGCGAACGAGAAGAATACCGAGAGGTTGCTGACCGGCCCGGTCCTCAAGGAGCTTCTGGGCGCGGGATGGGGGACCGTGACCTATCGCCAGAACACGGAATTGATGATCGAAGCGTGGCACTGGAACCCGCACGGCACATGGAGCAATGCGGCCAAACAGGAGGGTTATTTCACGGGCACCGCGGAGCCCACCGACGACAAGATCCTCCACTCCTGGGCTTACCCGCTTCCCCATCGCGGTGCCACCGTGGGCGACGGCAACGGCTGGTCGCGTTTGACCGACGGCAATCTGAAATCCTACTGGAAGAGCAACCCCTATCTCACCAAAGCCTACACGGGCGAGGACGATTCGCTGCATCCGCAATGGGTCATGATCGATTTGGGCGCCAAGGTGGACGTCAACGCCATCAAGATCGCCTGGGCCGATCCCTACGCCAGACGCTATTACGTGCAGTTCTGGACGGGAGAACAGGAGCCCTTCTATGACGGGATCAACAAGGGCGCCTGGCAGGCCTTCCCCATGGGCGCCATCGCGGATGGCAAGGGCGGGACTCCCACCTTGAAGCTCGTGAACTGGAAGATCCCGGTGCAGTACCTGCGCATCTGGATGACGGAATCGTCCAACACCTGCGACACACATGGCGCGGAGGACCCGCGCAACTGCGTGGGGTACGCGATCAACGAGCTGTATATCGGGAGCCTGTCCGCCGATGGCCAGTTCACCGACGTCGTCAAGCACGTGCCCAGCCGCAAGCAGACCATCACATGGCCTTCATCGGTGGATCCATGGCATGCCGCATCCGACCTGGACTATGGAAGGGGGGACCAGATCGGATTCGATTTCTTCTTCAATTGCGGCGTCACGCGCGGCCTTCCCGCCATGATCCCGATCGCGATTCTCTACGCGATCCCCGAGGATGCGGCCAACGAAATCGCTTACCTCTACAAACGGAAGTATCCGATCTCATGGATCGAGATGGGAGAGGAAGCGGACGGGCAGCGCGTGCTCCCGGAAGACTATGCCACGCTGTACATTCAGTTCGCCAAGGCCATCCACAGACTTGTGCCCGGCGCACCCCTGGGCGGACCGGCTTTCGAGGGGACGCCCGGCGACGTGGACTCCTGGGCGGATGCCAACGGGAGAGTCTCGTTTCTGGGCCGGTTCGTGGATTACCTCAAGGCGCGCGGTCACCTGCAGGACTTCACGTTCTTCTCTTTCGAGCACTATCCCTGCATGGATGGCGGGCGCAAGTGCGCCGACTGGAGTTCTCTGTACTGGGAGCCGGCCTACCTGAACCATGTGATTCAAGCCTGGAAGGATAACGGATTGCCGAACATTCCCTTTTTCATGACCGAGGGCAACGACCTGGGCGAGGGCGGACCCGGCACCGTCAAGAGTGGCCTCTGGCTGGCCGATTATGTAGGTTCCATGATGACTGCGGGCGGCGCCGGCACTTACTATTTCCACTACATTGCCTCCGAGGGGAGAGGCGGAGGCGGCTTCCTGCCGATCACCCGGGATAACCGCGTCACCAGCTACTCTCCTCAATATCTGGCGACGCAGGTGATCACCAAGGAATGGGTGCAGCCCGTCGATGCCGTTCATAAGCTCTTCAAAGTCGGCAGCGACGTGAAGGACAAGGACGGGAACATCCTGGTCACGGCTTACGCAGTCGAGCGGCCCGACGGACAATGGTCCGTCATGTTGATCAACAAGGATCACGACAACGATCACTCCGTGAAAGTCACGTTCGCCGATCCGGTTACCCGGCACGATCGCTTCTTCTCCGGTACGGTCGACCGGGTAGTCTTCGGCCCGGCCGAATACCAGTGGCATCCCGATCCCGTTCCTGCTGGAGCAGCGGCTGGCGCCGAAACGGCTGGAGGCCGTCGCCGCGGCTGGGGCAACGGTCATGCGGACCCCGACGGCCCCCCATCCAAATCGACCATGACGGCCGGTGGCCCTGGTACGCTCTACCAGCTTCCCAAGGCCTCGCTCATCGTGCTACGCGGCAGGCTCGCGAATTAGCTCCGCAGGTCACGACATCTAATCCGTAGGCAGGGCGGGAATCTCAATCACCGGACGGATCTCGACCGTGCCCTTGCGCGCCCCTGGAATCCTTGCGGCGATGCCAATCGCCTCGTCGAGATTCTTGGCATCGATCATGAAGTAGCCGCCAAGTTGCTCGTGCGTCTCCGCGAACGGACCGTCAGTGACGAGCCGTTTGCCGTCGCGGATGCGGACGCTGGTGGCCGTCGAGACAGGCTGCAACGGCGAAGTCGCCACATACTGGCCCTTCGACTTTAGGTCGTGCGCGAGCGCTGTCGACTCCACGTAACACTCCTGCCGCTCGGTCTCGTTCAACACCTGTTCGTCAAGGTAGATCAGCAGCATGTATTTCATTCGAGTTCCTCCGTCAGTAAATCGAACGGCACGAGGCTCAATCGACACGCTCGCGAGGAGAATATCTACAATCAAGTATGCCGTTGGATTCGACCGCCGCCATCGAAGCAGTGTACCGCTCCGACTGGGGCCGGATTGTGGCCACTCTGATCCGGCTGGTCGGCGACTTCGATCTGGCCGAGGAGTGCGCGCAGGAAGCCTTTGCCGCCGCGGTGGACCAGTGGCGGGCCTCCGGCGTCCCTGAGTCGCCGCGCGCGTGGATCATCCAGACGGCTCGGCACAAAGCTATCGACCGCATTCGGCGCAAAGCCAATTTCGAAGAGAAGCTTGAATCGTACGTTGCCAGCGGCTTGGTCCGCACCCTCGAAGAGCCGAATTACGACACGAGCGAAATCCCAGACGACCGCCTTCGGCTGATCTTCACCTGTTGCCACCCGGCGCTGGCGCTGGAAGCCCAGGTGGCCCTTACCCTCCGCACGCTATGCGGCCTCGATACCGACGAAATTGCGCGGGCATTTCTCGTGCCTCCGGCAACCATGGCCCAGCGGCTGGTGCGCGCGAAGCGCAAGATTCGCGATGCCGGCATTCCTTACGTCGTGCCTGAGACGAACGAAATGGCTGCGCGGCTCGACGCCGTCCTGACCGTGATTTACCTCGTCTTCAACGAAGGCTACACGGCCACTCGCGGTTCGCTGGTCAGGACCGATCTCTGCGCGGAGGCTATCCGCCTGGGCCGCCTGATCGTAACGTTGCCGGGGCCGCAGACTCCCGCCGAAGCAACGGCTCTCGTCGCCCTCATGTTGCTTCAGGACTCGCGCCGCGACGCCCGTCTCGATGAGGCCGGCGATCTCGTCGTCCTCGACAAGCAGGATCGCGGCCGCTGGAACCAAGAGCAGATCGCTGAAGCGTTCCCGCTGGTCGAGGAGGCCCTGCGCGGCGCGCCCGGCCCGTTCGCTCTGCAAGCGGCGATTGCCGCCCTGCATTGTCAGGCGGCGCGCGCCGAAGAGACGGACTGGCCCCAGATCGTCCGGCTCTACGATCTTCTCGAACGCGTGCAGCCCTCTCCCATTGTGTCGCTGAATCGCGCGGTAGCGGTCGCGATGGTGGACGGCCCAAGGCCTGCGCTCACGCTGATTGATGCCTTGGCCGCAACCAATGATCTCGACACCTATCACCTGCTGCACGCCGCACGTGCCGATCTGCTGCGCCGCCTTGGGTCTCCCGGCGAAGCGGCGAAGAGCTACCTGAAGGCGCTCGCGCTAGTCACCAATGATAGCGAGCGCCGGTTTCTCGAGCGGCGCCTGCGCGAAGTTCAGTTACCGCCAACATGACCTGTATTCATCCTCAGATATAAGTTGGGTCATCACAACTATTATTGCGTCTAACAAAGGTTAATCTTGTATCGCAACCCTGATCGCGTCTACGATTTAGACTGGGGTGAAATATTGCAGCTGCGGTGTACGGAACCGTAGCGAGGTGAAGAAGCTGTGGCCTTTTTCGGATCCTCCCAAGTTGATGATTGAACCGAATACTTGCCGCAGTGTCTCGCGCCTCGATGGATGCGAGCGTGAGCCGGCCCTGGAATTCAAGTCAAACCTTACGAACCTCTACCTGTATGAACAGAACTGTGACACTTCCTATTGATGGGCTACTGGTGCAATCGCAGAGCCGCCTTCGGGCGACCGCGGAAGAAAGTGCAGCACGCGGCAAGCGTCGGGCACAAGAAGAACCGCTCGTTGCCCGACTAACTACCTTGCGCCTTCTTCTTTTGCTCGCGGTCTTCCTCATGTCGTCCCGGGCGGTAATGGCACAAGGCCAGTTACTCGTATCCCCAGCGTCATATTCCATAAATTATGAAATCGGTGGTCCGTTACCTCCGCTGCAACCACCCATTTCCGTCACCAGCAGTGGCGCGCCGCTGAACTTCACAGCTTCGACTTCGGGTGAATCCTGGCTGACCATCAGCCCGCTGAACGGAACGACGCCCGCCAGTATTGGCGTCACAGTCAGTGTTAGCGGATTGCCGGTTGGAAACTACAGTAGCACCATGACGATCAGTACGCCGGGCGAGCCCTTTGCAAAAGTTGCCGTCAAGCTTTCCATTACCGAACCGACGGCGCCCACCATATGGGTCAATCCGGGTTCGTTGTCGTTCGATTACCAAATCGGCTTGAACCTTCCGGCGGCCCAGACCTTGTCAGTCACCAGCTACCCGACGGGGCAAACGATTTCGGCAAAGACCTCTGGAGAACCGTGGCTCTCCGTCGGGGCCATCGGCAACGGCGCGCCTGCGAGTGTCTCCGTGACGGTCAACCCTGCGGGCCTGGGACCCGGGACATACCAGGGGAAAGTAAGTATCATCTCTTCCACGGTAGCAAACAGTCCGGTCGCGATTCCGGTAACCTTGACCGTTTCGCTTCCACAGTCAATCTCTTTTGTCTTTCAGCTAACCTCGCCACCCCCGGCACAGATCTGTTTCCCGCTGACTAGTACGCCTTCCGGCGCCAGTTTCTCGGCGTCCGCCTCTATAATATCGGGCGGCAGTTGGCTTTCCGTGACTCCGGCGAGCGGAGTTACGCCCGCGAACGTATGCATATTGTCCTCACCCATCGGAATGTCGCTGGGCCAATACTCAGGAACGGTGACGATCACGGGCGCCACGCCGAGTCCCCTGATAATTTCCGTTACTCTCACGGTGGCTAATGGCCCCATCCTGTCGGTGAGCCCGCAGTCGTTGTCGTTTGTATCTGAAGCCGGCGGCAGCCCTCCGGCAGCCCAGTCTGTTTCGGTCACGAGCGATATTCCCACGACAGGCGTGCCTTTGAATGCTTCTGTCTCCGTCGTCTCCGGAGGCGATTGGTTGGCGGTCAGCCCTGCGGCGTCGAGCACACCGGGCACCTTCAGCGTGTCGATAAAACCAATCACACTCGCGCCCGGAGCCTATACCGGAAGTGTTCTGATCACCTCCAGCACTGCATCCAACAGCCCTGTCAAGATACCGGTCACGCTAAATGTGCCGGACATCCGTCTATCGGTCTTGCCCGCTATGCTGGCATTCCCCTACCAGATTGGGTGCAACGCGCCCAATCCGCTGAGTCTGTCCTTGTCGAGCCAAACGGCCGCTGGCCTTCCCTTGCCTGCAAACTATACTGCGGTCGCTACCTCGGCGGGCTGGTTAAGTATCAATTCGAATGCGGGAACTACGCCGGGTGCCGTTACCGTATCCGCCAACACGAACGGCATGTCTCCCGGGACATACAACGGCACCGTGACGGTGGCTTCGGCGTCGGCTGCCAACAGCCCCCAAGTGGTGCCGGTATTGTTAATGGTAAGTAGTCCCGGGCTCTCGCTCAGCTCTGGCTCACTTACTTTTAATTACCAGATGGGCTCAGCGGCATTATCGCCGAGTCCGATCTCCATATCGAGTTGTGGAGCGCCGCTGGATTTCAAGATTTCCGTTCCGCCTGTTGGCTGGGTCTCTGTCGACACGCCGAGTGGTACTGCGCCGGCAACAGCCAACATATCCGTGAATGCGGCCAATTTGGCAGTGGGCACTTATAAAACTACGCTTACGATTTCGTCATCTGCGGCCGGTAGCTCCCAATATGTTCCGGTCACCCTCGTCGTGAGAAACCTCCCGACGATCATTGCCAGCCCCAGCGCCTTGTCTTTTTACTACGAACGGGGATTCCAGGCGCCGAGCGTTCAAATACTCTCGATCTCTGCCGGCACGACCAACTTCGCTGCGTCTGTTTCCGTCTCATCCGGAGGCAAATGGCTTTCGATTGATAATACCGGGGGATTAACACCGGCCAGTCTCGGCGTCTCGGTACAGCCGTACAGTTTAGCGCCCGGTACGTACAGCGGCACAGTTTCCATCACGTCTTTTGGCGCAAGCAACAGTCTCATAAATATTCCGGTAACTCTAACGGTGGCGACGACAGGTCACTTAGCGGCATCCCCGGCCTCTTTGTCATTTAGTACGCAGGTCGGCTCTCCGATAAGTCAGAGTCAAACGATCACTGTCTCCAGCACTGGCGATCAGCTGGGCTTCACGACCTCTTTTAACGGCGGAGGCTGGCTTTCCCTGAATCCCACGCCACATGCCAGCACCGGTACCGTGCAGGGCGGCGTGGGAGTTGGCAGTGGCCAGGTTAGCAGCGCTCCAGTTCTGGTATCGGTGTCGGCTAACACCACGGGCCTGGCTGCGGGGACGTATTCAGGATCGATCACAATCAGGCCTGACATCGGGACGACCTCAATCAAGATACCTGTCACGCTTACGATTCGAGGCAATCACTTGAGGATTCCTCAGGTGGCGGACGGCAACGGCTGGAAGACCACAATCGTGCTGGTGAATACGGATTCGGATCCGGCGCCGTTCACAATCAGCTTCCGGAATGCCGCCGGAAGCCCCGTTTCTATCCCCCTCATTAGCGTTGGCCCTGTGACAGATTACTCTGACGTGATCCCGGTAGGCGGTTCGCGCACCATCGAGACGCAAGGAACCGCGAGCAATCTCATCCAAGGTTGGGCGGAAGTCGTCGCGGGGAAGTCGATAAACGGAACAGCAATTTTCCGGCAACACGCTGCCGGCAGTGTGGATACAGAGGGCGCTGTGCCTCTCAAAACGAGCGCGGGAACACACTTCCTGGTGCCTTTTGACAACACGCAAGGTTTCGTTACGGCGATGGCCATGCTCAATCCGGACAGTGCGCAGACCGCACACGTGTCCGTAACGTTCCGTGATGAGAATGGACAACTCATCTCGACAGGGTCCCTTGTTCTGGTGGCGGGTACTCGGCAAGCGTTCGTCTTGTCGTCCCAGTTCCCGGAAGTTGCGAACCTGCGGGGAGTCGCCGAGTTTTCATCCCCTGTGGAAGTTTCCGCCTTGGGCCTCCGGGCGAGCCCTCGTTACACGCTCGCTTCCATTGAGCCGATCGATACTTCTAGTCTCCCCGACGCCGGCACGACTTCGACCATCTCCCAGATCGCCGACGGAGGTGACTGGCAGACGACGATCATTCTTGTCAATACGGGCTCCGCGCCAGCGCCGGTTTCCTTGAGATTCACACAACCGACTGGAAACCCCTGGGCGTTGTCAGTGGCGGGTACTGGCGGCATCTCCGAGTACAGCGATGTCATTCCGGCCGGCGGCTCGAGAATCATTGAGACTGCCGGGACCGCGCCCACTCTTTCCCAGGGCTGGGGTCAGGTAATCACCTCCGGGTCCGTTGCGGGAACGGCTATCTTCCGGCAACGGCTCAGTGCCGTGCGTGATGCGGAAGGAGCGGTGCCTCTTAGCCTGTCCGGCATACGGCAGTTTGTCTTACCTTTTAACAATACTCAGGGCTTTGTCACCGCGATGGCGTTAGCGAATCAGGACCCAGTCCAGTCAACTGCTGTGACGGTGACCTTGCGGGATCAGAATGGCACCGTCCTGGGGAATGGGACCGTCAATCTCGCGCCATCAGGCCGAAGTGCCTTCGTCGTGCCGGCCCAATTTCCAGAGACGGTCAACGTTCAGGGGGTGGCGGAGTTTTCGTCCAACGCCGATCTTTCGGCGCTTGGACTTCGCTACAATCCGATCGGCTCGTTTACCTCAATGCCGCCCATCAGTCAGTAGGGTTTGCGCGCCGAGCGGAAACCTGTAGCGTCACGCATCAGCGCTGCCAAGCGCCTACTCTCCGCCTTGGTTTTCGGCTCGTTTGTTCCGTTTGAGCCAGGCCAGGAAGCGCCGCGCATAAAACATAAATGCCACAGCACCGCCCGCCAGCACTTGCCATAACAGCGCCCCCGAGCCGGGATCAGTGTAAGCGGAAACCTGGCGCTCCGCCATCAGAAGCGCCACTACACACAATGCTAGCTGTCTCACCCTTAGGTCCTCCGATCACTACGTGTTTTTTTTCATCAAACCAATACACTCAGTTCGCCGCAGTGCGATCAATAAACGACACGATTTGCTCCGGACTCTTCAGCTTGCCGTCCAGCACGCCCAGAATCAGGTCGTGCGTAATCACTGCGTTGAAACGGCCGTTGTACACCAGCCCCTGCTTCTGTCCGGCTAGCTTCAATAGGAACGGAACACTCCCGGAGTTGCTGCGGCTGACGACCGCGGCCTCTTCGCGGTCCCAAGCAAGCTCCTGTTGCCAAAATCCTCTCAATGGGTGGTCGGAAGAGACCAGAACCGTGGTGTTCTCCCACATGCCGCTATTCTCCAACGCTCGTCTGATCTCGCCGATCGTAATATCCACAAGCTGGAGATTGTCGAGGTAGTTGCTGCGAGTGCCCGTGCCCAACTTCCCACTGGCGCGATCGAAAATGCCCAATGGGTGCGGTATTGGCCAGTGCAGGAACACCAGGTCCAGTCGGGGATCGGCAATCATCTCGTGCGCCGCCTTCCGAATCTCGACATAGTCCCCAAGCTGCTGCTCCCTGGCGGCCTCCCAATCCTGCGCCGTGCCTTCGCCGACGTGAAGAACGCCCAAGCGTTGTACCAGCGGGAACAGGGCGGCCTGCCGGCCAACTAGGCCCAGAGCGCCCATCCAGACTCCTCGCCGCCGTGAATAATTTTCGGCCACCAGGAACGGAGTCGCGCAGACGCATTGCTGCCAGGAGCACTGTGCCAGGAACTTGCCGAACAGTCGTCCATAGGGGTGATACCAACCGGCAATCGCGGCGTTCAGCCCACGTTCGCGAACGGAGGAGAAAATGCTGGGCTCTTCGATCCAGCTCCTGGTTCGTCCTGCGTCCTGATAGGTGATCCGCAGCTCCCTGTACCCTGCAGGTTGCGCATCGGAAACGAGGTGGCCGGTGATCAATGAAGGAATTGAACTGACTGTTGCCGGTCCCGGCGACATCGCGTGAGCGGCATAGACTGATTCCGCACGAAGCCGGTCGAGTTCGGGCAACGAAAGCCAGGAGGGGCGCGCGGTAAAGGTCAGATCCTCATCCATTTCGTCGAAAAGAACCCACAAAACGCGGGGTCCCGCCGGGTGGGCCAGAAAATGGGCGCTGGCATTTGGCTCACTCCACAAGGAGCGGGCACGAACGACCTGCCAGCACGCGATGGGGGAAAAGATCAACACCAGAGGGGAGGCCGCCAGCAGTATTCCCCGTACCACTCGCAAAATGGGCCGGCGCCACCGTAGAACCACCAGGCAGATCAGCACCCCTGCCACGACTCCCAGCAGCAGATTGTGACCCATGAAGTTACCCGCCATCGATTCGAGAGAAACCCCCAGGAAGTGCGTCGACAAGATGTTGGCAGGAAGGAGCAGCAGCACACAGGCGAGGACGCCCCAGATTTGTTGGCTCTTCCTGGAGGCGAAGCGACGGATCAGCACGGCCGGAACAAATACTGTGAATGCAATGAGAAGCACCGCCAGCGCTATCGCCGCCAAGCTGGCGAAGGTCGGCGGGCCGCTGCGGTAATAAGACTGAGCCGGATTTTGCAATTGTCCCCAGGCCTTGAGAAAGCACAGATTGGCGAATGAAAGGGCTATCAGAGCGTCTTCGGCCACTGGCTGACCCTGCCATCGCCTCCGGGAGACTGAAGGGGGCCGATCGATATCAGGGGTGATTGG
Organism: Terriglobia bacterium; assembly: GCA_020073305.1. Lineage (GTDB taxonomy): Bacteria > Acidobacteriota > Terriglobia > Bryobacterales > Bryobacteraceae > QHXW01. Next base: position 95,513 of record JAIQFK010000020.1, on the reverse strand, counting down.
AACTGGGGATAAAACCGCTTCCGGGGTCAGCACACTGTGCATAGTCGGGACGCCGCGCCTGCCTGCGAGGCTGATACATTTAATTTCACCACGTAGTGGTGCCCCTTCAAAGGAGGGGGGTAATAGTACCAGGCCCGAGCCGGCCGGGAACTGTGCAGTATTTCTTTGATTATAAAGAATTTATGCTAGTTTCCTCAACAGGTACAGATGCCGGCGGCCTCCCATCAGGGGCCGGGAGCGCAGTATGTCGAAGTGCTTCCGGCACGCCGCCTCGAAGGTCTCCTCCGTCAGGTCCTGGTGCAAATGCTCCCGCCCCCGGGTGAGTTGGCGGAACATAGTGTCCTGCGGGCTCACGTATTCCATCACCACGAACCCGGTGGTCAACTCCGCCGCCAGCGCGAGGATTTCAGAAAGCGGAATCCTCTCGCTGACCAGCATGTGATGGATCAGGGCGAGGAAGAACACAGCTTCAAAACCTGCATGTGCGCGTTCGAGAAACGAGGCAGACTCGCGATTACGCCAGCCCATCGGCGGCGTCGGCCGAGTGAGGTTCACCACCAGCGGTAGGATATCCAGGCGATCGGCGGCGGCCCGGCGCCATACTATCCCGACTACGTTCTCGTCATAGTCGATCGCGACCACCCGCGCCCCCGCGCGCGCGGCCATCACACTGAAGTGTCCATCATTGCAACCCGCATCCAGCACGTTGGCCGGCGCGAATTCCTGAAGAAATTCGCGGACAAATTGCTCTTTGTCTGCGAAGTCCTGATCGCCATAGCTGTGGCTGCTCATGTAGCCGGACCACTGGCTGCTCTTGTTGCGTGCCGGTTGCAGCTTGTGCAGGTGTTTTTGCAGCCCCCTAAGGAGTGTCTCGAGAACAAACTGCGCCTTTTCCGGATCACTGAGTTGCCGCCGTTCGTAGAGAGCGCCTTCCTTGCGTTGGGCGCTGTGCGCCAGCCATGCAGGAATTGAGACGAGCGTGAGATAGGGCGGACGGAGCCGCTGCCAGGGTCCCAGCCAGTGATAGACCGATTCTGGTTCCAATCCATCACGCCGGCCCGCCAGCAGGTCGGCCACACTGAGGCGTAAGTCCCGGTTGACGGCTAGCGGGAGCAGGAAAGTGCGTATAAACTGGGCGTACGGCAGCCACGTCGGGTCGCCGGCCGTGCGCCGCTCCACCGACAGAACGTCAACAAAAACCGGCGTCGGTCCTCGGAACAGGACGTTGTAAGGCGTGCCGTCCTTCAACCCCAGTCCGTGAACGAGCAGGGAAAGGGCGAGTTCAATCGTCAGGCAGCCGGCCTGGTGCAGCATCTCCGGCGGCCATTCGTAGGGGTAGCTGGGAAACGGAATCCGTTCGTGCTCGTACCACGCCTCTTCGCCGGTCTGCCCGGCCGGCTTCTCCACCGCGATGGTGCGTACCAGGCGTCCATCAGCCGTTAGCCGCTGGGCGGCCGCGCTTTCGAGAAAATGTTCCAGGTCCGGCAGAGCCTCGCGTCGTACCAGCCGGAAGATGCGTCCATCGCGCAGCAGAAGTCGCCCGGCCGGATCGCGGAACGATACAACCGATTCAGCCTCGCTCACGGCGCAACCTTCAGCCCCACAGTGGCAAGGTTGCCGTTCTGCATCGCCAGGCGGGCATGTTCCTGCATGCTCACGACGGAGAAATGATCCAGCACCACACTCATTAGTTCCGCCATCAGTTCCAGCTTCGGAGCGCCAGCCATTCTCATTCCGGGAAAGAAACTGAGGGCTCCTGCGTCGTCACCGCCCAGAAAATCCAGGGGGTGCAGAAGCAATGAGGGAGCGGTGCCTGTCCAGCGGCATAGCCGGAGCGCCGAACGAAAATACTGCACGGCCGCCATCCGGGAAAAACCCGCCAGATAAATGATGTAACTGAAATGGATCGGTATCTTGAAGCCTGGCATCGTGGTCACGGGGATCTCCACCAGCTTGCGATCACCGACGCGCCAAAGGTAAGGCTTGATGGGCCGGAGACCATCGCGCCACGTTCCGAACAACACCTTGCGCTGCTCGGTCTGCTCTTTGTTCAGCTTAGCAGTCATGAAATAGTAGGCGCGGGCCAGGGGACCAATGAAGGTCGGCAGCGTGGAGGCATCGTACTGATAGCCGCGCCGGACCAGCACTTCCAACACGGTGGGTGAAAGACTGTAGCCGGGACCCCGGAAGCCGGCCGGCTTTCGGCCGGTCGCACGCTCGAGGTGTTCCTCCGCCGACGCCAGTTCGGTCTCCACCTGAGCGTCCGAGTACAGATGCAGCCACGGCTCATGATGAAATGAATGATTGCCGATCTCGTGTCCGGCCGTCGCGATCGACCGCAGGGCTTCCCGGTTCTTCTCCAGTGCAGCGTCTTGACCAACTACAAAAAAAGTAATGCTTAAATCGCGTTGCTTCAGGAAGGCGATGACGCGCGGCACCACGACGTCCAGATACGAGGGCAGCGACTGCCACCCGGCGTCTCCGTGCGTCTTCATGTAAGACCACTGGTTGTCGAGATCGAGCGACAAGCTCGCGATCGGTTTCGTCGCATTCATGCCAATGCCCCCTTGAGGGTGTATTTTCCCTGCAACATCAATCAGTTAGCTCCTGCACAACCCCCTTTGGCCCGGGTTTCGCGCCTGGAAGACTCAATCTCAACATGGTACCTAAATTCCTACAGATCTATCTGATTAAATTACACTTGCCGGCCATCCTGAAATTAAACTCCATCCCGGTGCCAGATTCTGGGATAATGTCTCATAAGATCGGAAATTTCTGGGCCTTTATGGTTAGTCAGCACCCCGAGAATTCGATTCCACACGAGCCGCCCAGCCCGCATCACCCTTGGTTTGCGATCCGGGTCCGTTCCAACTATGAGCGCACCACGGCCGAGCATCTGCGCCAGCGGGGCTACGAGGAGTTTTCCCCGTCGTTTAGAACCGAGCGGCGATGGTCGGATCGAAAAAAAACCGTTGAACAGTTCCTTTTCCCAGGATACGTATTCTCCCGCCTGAATCCTCACGACCGTTTGCCTGTTCTGACTGTGCCGGGGGTTGTAGGTTTGGTGGGGTTCGGAAAGACGCCTTCTCCGATCCCGGATCGAGATATCGAGAATATCCGCACGATGGTGCAATCGGGCATCCTGGTGCAGCCATGGCCCTTCCTCGAGGTGGGCCAAACGGTGCTCATCGAGCGCGGGCCCCTGTCTGGAGTAGAAGGGATTCTTCTGGAACTCAAAGGCCAGTTTCGTCTCGTCGTCTCCATCGCGCTGCTGCAGCGATCCGTGTCCGCGGAGGTGGACCGGAACTGGGTTCGGCCCGTGCGGCAAACCGCCTCAAAGGAAATTTTGATTCATCCGCCCTGTGCGGTCTGACTGAGAGCGTGAGAAAATAGCGTGCTATGGTGATGCTCCGCGGATTCAAGGCTCCCTTGCTCGCTGTGGTGTTCAGTTTCTACGGTTTGGCACAACAAGCCCAGCCTGGCCAGCCCACGCCAGCCCCGGTCCCGGGGAATCAAGCTCCACAGCCTGCCGAGTTGCCGCCCGACTCGATACGGCCCAATTATCCGCTCGGCCCCAACGATCAAATCCTGATTCGCGCGCCCGGTGTGGAAGAGATTAACGAAAGACCCTTTCGCATCGATGCCGAAGGCTTTATCAATCTTCCATTGATCGGCCGAATTCGCGCCGGGGGTTTGACCCTGCAGCAGCTCGAAGCAGAACTGGTGAAACGCCTCCGCGAGTATATCGTGAACCCTCAAGTCATCATCGCGGTAACTCAATTTCGCAGTGAGCCGGTTTTTTTTGTCGGCCTCTTTCAGCGGCCGGGGATCTATCCTCTCCAGGGCCGGCGCACGCTGGTTGAAATGCTCTCCAGCATTGGAGGTCTGCAGCCCAACGCAAGCCGCCACATCAAGGTCACACGGCGCATGGAATACGGCACCATTCCGCTTCCCAACGCGGCCGAAGATCCGGAAAAGAAGATCAGTTCGGTCGAGATCAGCATGGGGAGTCTGCGGGAGAATGTCAATCCCGCGGAGGACATTGTGCTGCAGCCTTTCGATGTCATCAGCGTAGAGCGGGCTGAGTTGGTCTATGTAAACGGGGAAGTCGGACGCGTTGGCGGCATCGAACTCGGCGAGCGGGATTCGGTCTCCCTTGCTCAAACGTTGACGATGGCCGGGGGCTTCGGGCGTGATGCAAATCGCGGCAAAGTGCGAATCTTGCGGCCGATCTTAAATACAGATCGGCGGGCCGAGATCGAAGTGGATGCAAACCGCGTTTTTGAAGGGAAGGAGAACGACGTACCGTTGCTGCCCAACGACGTGCTGTTCGTACCGCGGAGCAACACGCGGACTCTCTTGACTGTGGCGAGCACGGTGAGTCTTGCCCTCCTCGGCCCCTTGCTCTATTATGCCTTTCTTCACTAAATTCATGGCAGACTCCGCGCTTTAGCTCTGAAACGTTACGCTATACTGTATCGTTTAACATGAGATCTTTCCAACAAGGCGCGGCCATGCGGCGCTGGCTGTCTCCGCTGATTGCGGCCCTCCTTGCCTGGCCCAACATCGCCACCGGACAACAGCCCCCTCCCACACCTCAGATTAAGCCGATGGCACCGCTGCCGACGGTGAAGAGCCTCAGAGTGACGGCTCTAGCCGGCAACGGAGAGATGAATGATTTAGAACGCCGCGTGATGGCGCCGTTGGTAGTACAAGTGGTCGATCAGAACGACCGGCCGATTGAAGGGGCCGACGTGGTGTTCCGTTTTCCATTGGGCGGTCCCGGCGCCAGTTTCGCCGACCAGAAGAACTCGAAAACCGTGCGGACGAACCTGCAGGGGCAGGCCGCAGCGACAGGTTGGACGGCGAACGGCCAAGTGGGAACGTTTCAGATTCACGTGACCGCGTCGTACGGCAACCAAATCGGGGAGGCCACCATTTCGATGACGAACGTGACGCGCATCACACGGGAAGGCAAGACGTCTCGCAAACATCGGAGTTGGTACGCTTCCAAGTGGGTGAAGATCGGCGCCATTGCCGGCGCGGCCGGGCTGGTTGCGGGAATCGTTCTGGCGACCCGGGGGAGTGGCACGAGCACCCGCACGGTCACGATTTCACCAGGCTCGCCGAGCGTAGGCGCCCCTCACTAGGCCATGCGCATGCCGTCACGTGAATTCTTTTCGACTTTCTGCGGAGGGAAGCGGATGCCATCCGGTCTAGTGATCCGGAGCATCCTGTTGTGCCTCGCGCTGGCCGCCCTGGCTCCGGCTCAACAGCAAGCCACGTTTGTCTTCAGTTATGTCTTGCCCACCAACCTCAACGTGATCCCGCTGAAGGATGGAGGCACCATCACGTTCCCGGGAACTCCCCAAAATGGAGTAGCTCAGGCGGCGCTGAATATCACCAACACCAGCGCGGTTGCCGGACAGGTCGGGTCGGTCACCATCAGCGGAGCGGCTTTCGGGTTCTCGGGATTACCGTTGTTCCCCGCCTTAGTGGGCGCCGACCAGACCCTTCAGCTACAGATTCGCTACCAGCCCAGTGGCGCAGCCAGTGACACGGGTCAGGTTCAGGTCACTTTCCCGGGCGGCGGGGGCGTCACCTTCAATCTGGTGGGAACTCTGAGTGCCGCCAAGTTTGTCTATACGGTAGTTCAAGGGACTCAGACTACACCGGTTACGCCTGGCGCGACCGTTCCCCTGCCGGACACCAACGTGGGGGAGACCAGCAGCGCCGTCTTTCAGGTCAAGAACGCCGGAAACGTCGCAGGCACGGTGCCGGCGATTATTCTGAACGGTGCTGACTTTGCCATCACCGCCCTTCCCGCGCTCCCGGCGATCGTGCAGCCCAACGCTGGCTTTTCATTCACCCTGACGTTTGCGCCCACTCAAGCCGTAGCACGGCAGGCGTCTCTGTCAGTCGGCACCGATACCTTCAATCTGACCGGCAAGGGCCTGGGGCCGAATCTCGTGTTTTCTTATGCGTCGGGGGGAGCTACGGTCAAGCTCGGGGTGAATGGCGCGGTTGTCTTCAGCCCGATCATGATTAGTCAATCCGGACAGGTGAATTTCACGCTTCAGAATACCGGCACAGTTGCGGCCACGATCTTCAATATCGGAATTGGCGAGTCGCCCAGTCCTTTTTCCGTTTCCGGGCTCCCTGCCCTTCCGCTGGCGCTGGCCTCCGGCGCGCAATCCGGCTTCAACATAGCTTTCGCTCCGGTCGCCAACGGTTTCGCCAACGGAACTCTCCGACTGGATTCCACCATCGTGCCGTTGATCGGCTCGGGGACGGCACCCCCTCCCCTTCCCGCGTACAGCTTCCAGGGACCCAGCGGAAACGTGGACGCTGCCTCGCAGCCCAATGTGAGTCTCAAGCTTTCTCAGCCCTATCCCATCGCCATTGCGGGCACCCTGACACTGAGTGATTTCGGCAACCTTCCGAACGATCCAGCAGTGCAATTCTCCACCGGCGGACGCACGGTCGAGTTCACGATTGCGGCAAACGCGACCAATGCGGTGTTCGCCGGCCAAGGCCAGCAGATCCAGTTGCAGACCGGAACCGTCGCCACCACCGTCACGCTGACCCCGTCATTCGCAACTCAGACGGGTGGAGTGAACCTGACGCCCAGCCAGCCAGTTTCCTTGCAGTTCACGGTTGCGCCGGCCGCGCCTACGCTGATCGCCAGCCAGGTAACCAGCGCGACCACCAGCAGTTTTGTGCTCACCTTGAGTGGTTTCTCTACCACTCGCTCCTTGACGTCAGTGAGCGCGCAGTTCACTGCCGCTCCCGGATTCACAGTGCCTGCCACGCCGTTCAACATCGATATCAGCCAGGCCGCCAAGCTCTGGTTCTCCAGCACTCCTTCGGTGCCTTTCGGGGGCCAGTTTACGGCCACCATCCCGTTTACCCTCCAGGGGACGGTATCCGCAACTCAAACGCTGCTGCAGAGCATCGCTTCCGTCTCGGTAACCATCGCCAACGGCACCGGCACATCCAATACCCTACAGACGTCGGTACCGTAGCCGCGCCTAGCCTGTTGGGACGTGGCGTAGCCGCGAACTGTTGCATTTCTCTAACCAAAATCCAAGTTTCTGAGGTGGAGTCCCGAGGTTTGGGAAGTCTGCACGCCTGTGTGTTCGGCTCGATTTCTGCAACTCTATTTATCGAAATGGGTTATACGCTCTGGTACTAATGGAACCAGAATTGCCAAAAACAGAGTAACAGAGGGATTCGCAATCCCCGGCAGCGTCTGGTTTCAAATGAGGAGGAACATGCAAGCCACTTCTGACGCTCGTAGGTCGCCGCACATATCGCATGCTCCAACTATGTCTGAGCAGCAGCGAGCTGAGCAGCGACTGAATGGGCGTTATCCGATCACCCTAGAGCTTCAATACAAGTTGCTGAACAAAGGCCGGGTGGAGCAGCTGGGAGTCGGTCGAACCCTTAACATCAGCAGCGGCGGCGTTTTGTTTGAAACCGACGAGCTGCTGCCGGCCACGGGACCGATCGAGCTCGCCTTGAGCTGGCCGTTTCTGCTGCAGGGAATCTGTAACCTGAAATTGGTCATGCGCGGGAAAATCGTCCGCTGCGACAGCGGCTCCAGAGTCATTGCGGTGAAAGCTGAGTATCACGAGTTTCACACCGCTGGCGTCCATACGCCAAAAAGCCGTACAATGACTGCTGGCGCTGTTTCCTGATGGGGTCGAACCCTCCTGACAACTCGAAACCTATGCGAGTAACTGTTATCGGAACAGGGTACGTGGGAACTGTGACCGGGGCATGCCTGGCGTATCTGGGGCATCAGGTCCATTGCGTCGACATGGACGCGGACAAAATCGCCAAGTTGCAGCGCGGCGAAATGCCGATTTATGAGCCCCACCTGACGGAGCTGCTACGAGCGGCGTCGGCACGCGGCGGGATCCACTTCACCACGGAGCTTTCGCCGGCAGCGTCGGAAAGCGACGTGATTTTCATTGCGGTCGGCACGCCTCCGCGGCCTAACGGGGAGGCCAATCTCTCGTATCTCGAATCGGCCGCCCGCAGTATCGGGGCCGCGATGGATGGCGAGCGGTTTCGCGTCGTGGTGAACAAGTCAACGGTACCGGTGGGCTGCGGCAATCTGGTGGAGACGCTGGTCCGCGAAGGCATTCGTGAGACGCACCCGCAGGAAGAGAGGCGTATCCGCTTCGGCGTGGCCAGCAATCCAGAGTTTCTGCGCGAGGGGTGCGCGATTTCCGATTCGCTATATCCCGACCGCATCGTGTTGGGAGCGGAGGAAGATCACACTCTGAACACGCTGCGCGCGCTCTATGCGCCATTAACCGCGCAGTCCTTCGACGCGCCAGAGTTTTTGCCGCGTCCCGCACACATGACGCACGTCCCCCTGGTGGCCACCACCCTGACCAGCGCCGAGATGATCAAGTACGCGGCCAACACCTTTCTGGCGATGAAGATCGGCTTCGCCAACGAGGTAGGCAATCTGTGCGAGAGAGTGGGCGCCGACGCCATCGAAGTGATGGCGGGCATCGGCCTGGACACGCGCATCGGCGCCAAGTTTCTCAATACCGGCTTGGGCTGGGGTGGAAGCTGCTTCGGAAAAGATATCCAGTCGTTGCTGCACACCGCCGAAGAGTACGGCTATCAGGCACGCCTGCTCGAAGCCGCGCTGGCCGTGAATCGCGCCCAGCGTCAGGTCGTCATCCAGAAGCTGCAGGAGAAGCTGTTCATCCTGAAGGGCCGGACGATTGCGCTCCTGGGCCTGGCGTTCAAGCCCGATACCGACGACATGCGCGATGCTCCCAGCCTGCAGATTGCCGAGCGCCTGGTGCAGCTTGGCGCGCGAGTGAAGGCCTACGATCCCATCGCCATGCCGGCATGCCGCGCTCAGAATCCCGCGCTCAAGATTCAGTATTGCGATTCGGCGTTGGACGCGGTCTTCGAGGCCGATGCCGCCGTGCTGGTCACCGAGTGGGACGAGTTCCGGGGGCTCGATCTGGCCCAGATCGCTTGCGTGATGCAGCAGCCGGTTCTGGTGGACGGCCGCAACCTCTACGATCCGGAAACCGCACGCAGCGCCGGCCTGGATTACACCGGCATCGGCCGCTCCATCCGGCCGCGATTCAACTCCCGCAACGGGCAGACCGCCGAGTCCACCGCGGACTCATTGGCTACGCTCGTGGATGAGCGTTCGAAGTAAGTTTCAATACAAAAGCTTCAGTGAGAACTGGATTTGCCGCGATGGCGCGGCGGTACGGCTGATCAGGCCAAAGCCCGGGCCGAGCACGATGTTGGCGGGCAGACCGAGGTTCACCAGGTTGAAAACATTGAAAACTTCAGCGCGGAACTGCAGCTTCAGCGCTTCCCGCACGAGCGGTGTCTCTTTGATCAAGGATATATCCACGTTGTGCAAGAGGGGCCCGCGAAACGTGTTGCGCCCCAAAGTCCCGAAGCGGCCGTGATTGGGACCGGTTCCACCCGGAACATCAAGCGGAATGGAGAATAACGACGCATTGGCGGCGCCCAAACCAAAGTAGTCTTCCCGCACCGTGCGGCTGGTCGAAAGAACGGGACGGCCTAACTGATCCGGCCGGTCCGCGCCCATGGATCCGGCGCCAGTCTGCTGGATTCCGGAATAAACCGTGAAGGGTGCGCCACTGGCGAATGCCGAAAGACCGAACAATTGCCATCCGGAGGTCAGGCGGTTCGGCCGCCACCAGTGGTCGAAGGGAAGTTCCTCGACCAGATTGAAGGTCAGGGCGTGGCGCACATCGAACGTGGACGGGCCTTTTTCGGCGCGCGTGTCCCACGGGTTCTGTGGAGCCGTTTGCTGCAACGTTCCGGAAGTCGAGCCCGGGAGGCCGCCGAGCACGGCGCTGACATCGTCCAGCGACTTGCTGAACGTGTAGCTGGCCTGAAACCCCAAACCGGCGCGGGCGGAAGTCTTCTGCACGCTGGTCTGCAAAGAGTGAAAGGTGGAGTGAGAGCGATTGGTGACGATGGACTCGTTACCGAATCCGCCCAACACCCGTCCCTTCGCATCGAATTTCGTGAAGGGCGCAAAAGCCGGATCGGCGCCTCCGTAGCTGTTGGGATAGGCCAGGGAATCCAGCTTCACACCCACGGTAGCCACGTATCCCGCGGACCATTTGACCTCGCCGAAATCGCGGTCGAAACCCGCGGTATAAGTGGCGACGTAGCCGTTGCGGAAGTTCCTGTCGTTTCCGAACTCGGTGAGGGCCCGGATCTGATGACCGGGTGTCGCCGCGGCTAAATCCTCTTCGTAACGCTGCACGTCCATCACCGTGTTGGGGGGAACATCAGTAGTGCGGCCTGTCGCAAAGATGGCCTGGCCTGCGGGCGTATAAGCGACTGGCAGGTTGAATTGCGAGATGGTGTTTTCAAACGGGACCGGCGCTCCGGGTTTGGCGGAGATGTACGGCAGCACCACGAACGGGGTCCCGGCAGTCAGGAAGTCATCCTGAAATAAATTCGCCAGAACCGTTGTGAGAGACCCGGCGGCGTGCAACGCGAGGCGGGGACTCGCCTGATAATCGACCGCGAGGTGCGGGCCCCAGCCGTTCCAGTCCATAATGTAACCGGGCTGAAGATTCACCAGCAGTTTCTGCTCGACGCCCCCTCCAGGCACATTCGCAAACACGGGTCCCGAGGTTCTGTCGGCCGGTTCATGAATCGGTGTACTGACTTCGTACCTCAAGCCGTAATTGATCGTCAGCCGGGCCGCGGCTTTCCAGGTGTCCTGCAAATACGCTCCGTAAGCTTCGCGCTGCACGCCGGTCCAGCCAATGTGATCACCCTGCGGGAACATGGCTGGAGACACCGCGATGGTGTACGAAAAGGGTGTCGCGGTCAAAAATCCAGTCATCGAATCGGGAAGAGGATCGCCCGGTTGAATATTGTGCCGTCCGCTTTGCGACACGATCGGTACCGTCGCATAGGCGGTTCCTCCACCAAACGTATATTGCCCGTTGGGCGAAAGACCGAAGACCGTTGTATCGCGGTTCCACCGGGCCTCGAATCCCGCCTTCAGAGTGTGAGAGCCGTGGATATACGTGACATTCTGGCGCCCTTGATAGAGATTGCCATAGGTGCCGGTGATGGTTCCGCCAGGGGCGTTGAACGCCTCATACGAGCTGTCCCCAAACAGGATCCCGGGCTCGTTGTGATTACTGGGCGGGAACAACGGCGTGCTCCGGATGTAGCCGAGAGAGAATTCCAGGATGAGGTGCGGAGAAACGTTCCGGGTGTAAGTCAGACCGAGGTTTCGCTGCCGGTCCAGAAAGCGAATCCCGAAACTCGCATCGATGGCGGTCTGATCGGGGTTCGTTACCGGTCCCGTGACATTGTTGAGATTGAAGCGGCCGAATAGTTGCGCCTTATCTGAGATCCGGTGATCGATACGAATCGAGAACTGATCGGTGACGGTGGTTACTTTGGAAGAGGTGGCATGGGTTCGCGCACCATAAGGCCCCTGGGCATCGTTGGGCAACGGGTAGCGCGCCAGAATCGAGGCGATCTGCGCGTTGACCGGAACCCTGAGCGTGTCGCCTGGAAACGCGGTGGAATCCAATCCGCGGCGCTCGTCGGGTGTCGGCACGGGAAACACCTGCGTGGTTCCCAGCACTTGCCGGAAACCCTGATACTGGCCGAAATAATAAGTGCGTCCACGGCCATCATAGATGCCGGGCAGCACCACCGGACCGCCATTGGTGAATCCGAACTCGTTGCGCTGAAACGGCGGCAGGCGGCCTGGACTCGCCACAGAGCGCCGGTCGAAAAAATTGCGGGCGTCAAAGGCCGCATTGCGCACGAATTCAAAAACGGCTCCGTGAATCTGATCGGTGCCGGATTTTGTGATGATGTCGGTGAAACTGCCGGCGCCGTGCCCGATTTCGGCGGGCAGCACTCCGGAACTCGCCTGAATCTCCTGGATGGCATCGACATTGAAATTCGAAAAAGTGGCGCCGCCCATTTCGGGATCCGTGGAATCGATTCCGTCCATGGCGAACACCGCTGCCGTGCCGCGCTGTCCATTCACGGCGAATTGCTGCGTGAAGTTGGCAGCGCCGTTCGTGTCGGTCTGAGTGCCAGAAGCCAGCAACAACAGTTGGCTGAAATCGCGTTTGTTGAGAGGGAGTCCGGCGACGCGCCTGCTGGACAGGTGTTCACCGCCCGTTGCAGATGTCCCCTGGATCTGTGTCGCGGTAAGAACCTCGGCTCCGCCCGCCGTAGTGAGTTCGAGCAAGGTCTCGAGATGCGCACCCGCTGGGAAATCGATTTTCGTTTGCAGGCGGGCCGCCCGTTCTCCCTGGAGGACCGAAACCGAGTAACTGCCCGGCGCGAGACTTGCAAAGCGGAAAATACCGCTGGAATCGGTGTTGGCGACCCAGGTCTGCTGCGCGTTTTCCAGCCGGACAACGGCGTTGATTACGGGCCTGGCTCCCGCATCTCGCAGCGTCCCCTGCCAGGAAGCGCTTTCCGGCTGTGCGATTAGAATGGACCAGCCCCCAGCGATCAAGACGGCAATGAGCCTCGTGGCGCGCAGCATGGCGTTCCACTTGCATTCTATCTTCCGGAGGGGATGTTGCGTTGACTCTCTCGGCCGCTCCTTGTTTTCAACCTTGAAAAACGCTATACCCAATCATGCTCTCCCGCCTGCTCGTTCTTGCTCTGCTGGCAGTTGCCTGCCTGGCTCAGGATGTCACTCGCATGGAGCAGGTGGTTCAATCCTATGCGGCCAACCAGTCGTTCATGGGCTCGGTGCTGATCGCGCGCGGAAGCCAGGTACTTCTCAGCGAAGGCTACGGCTCTGCCAACGTGGAATGGAACATTCCCAATTCGCCTGCGACCAAGTTCCGGCTGGGATCTATTACCAAACAGTTCACGGCCGCCTCAATCCTGCTGCTCGAACAACGCGGCAAGTTAAGCGTCAACGATCCGGTGAAGAAGGTCCTGCCCGACGCTCCCGCGGCTTGGGACAAGATCACGATCTTCCACCTGTTGACTCACACCTCAGGCATTCCGAGCTTCACCAGCTTTCCCGACTATGCGAAGCTCGAGCCGTTCGCCACCACGGCTGAGCAATTGGTGGCGCGCTTCCGTGATAAGCCGCTCGATTTCGAGCCTGGTGAAAAGTGGAGTTATAGCAACTCGGGATATGTGCTGCTCGGATACCTGATCGAAAAGATCACCGGTGGCAGCTACGAGAAATTCGTGACCGAGAACATCTTCGTTCCGCTCGGCATGAAGGATTCCGGTTACGATTCCAATTCCGCCGTCATCGCGCACCGGGCATCCGGATATGTGCACGGCGACAAGGGACTAGAGAATGCCGGCTTCATTCATATGAGCGTTCCGCACGCTGCAGGCGCGCTCTACTCCACCACCGAGGATCTCTCGAAATGGGAACAAGGTCTCTTCGGAGGGAAGGTGTTAAGTGCGGCGTCGCTCGAGAAAATGACTACGCCGTTCAAGGACAACTACGCTTTCGGATTGCAGGTGGAAGCCAAGGGCGGTCGCAAGGTGATCGAACACGGCGGGGGCATTGAAGGGTTCAACACAGAGTTGGCCTACTATCCCGAGGACAAGCTCACGGTCGTGGTGCTGGGCAACGTGAACGGGCAAGCGGTTGAGGATATCGCAATAAAACTGGGAGCCATAGCCCACGGCGAGACGGTCAAGTTGCAGACCGAGCGGAAGGAGGTCAAGGTTGACTCGAAGATCCTGGCCCGCTACGTGGGCACCTATCAGCTCGCTCCAGGCGACAACATGCTGATCACCATAGACGGTGATCAATTGTCCGAGAAGTTAGGGAGCCAGAACACCTACCCCATCTTTCCTGAATCCGAGAGCCTGTTCTTCCTGAAGGTGGTCGATGCCGAAATCGAATTTCTGAAGGACGCGAGCGGCGCCGTCACGGCTTTGGTGCTGCACCAAAATGGGCGCGACCAGAAGGCGCCACGCATTAGCGATAAGGCAGAAGCACCGCCTCCGCGGAAGGAGATCAAGGTTGACCCGAAGATCCTGGCGCAGTATGCCGGCACCTACGCGCTGGAGCCGAATGTGGATGTCACGATGACCGTGGAAGGCGATGCGCTGATGACTCAGATCACCGGGCAACCGAAGTTTCCCTTATTCGCCGAGAGCGAGACCCGTTTCTTCCTGAAGGTGGTGGACGCGCAAGTAGAATTCGTGAAGGACGCTCAAGGCAAAGTGAATCACCTGATCATTCATCAAGGCGGTGTTGATGCGAAGGCGCTGCGTAAATAGGCGCGCCGGCGCCGCGCAGGCGTGGCTTATTTGTGGTATCCCCGGGCGCGGAGATAGGCCACGAGTTCGGCGGGCCAGTCGGTTTGAATCCCGGCTGCGCCGGCAGCAATTCCGTCGTCCCAATCTTGCGGACTGTTGAGATCCACGAAAATTCCGGCGTTGGCTTCGTGGGCCGCCGCGATCGTACGAGGATTGAAGTCCCGCTGATCGAACCCGAGCACCTGGGGATGAAGGACGGTCATCAACTCGCGAACGTGTTCCGGGTTGAACGCCTCCGGCATTAATTTCCAGGATGGCCGCAGTTCGGCGATCTGTTTGAGAAAGTTGACATGCTCTGACCAGAACATCACGTGGTCTCCCATGTCGTGCCGCTCGATTGCCGCGATCAGATCTTTAGGCGCGGCATTTTTTGTATCGACATAAATCCCCATCTTGCCCTTGCACAGTTCAAGCGCTTCGTCGAAGGTCGGAACTTGCAGATCAGGGAACTTTCCGGGAAAGCGGGCTCCCAGATCCAGCTTCCGGATGTCTGCGAACGTCATGTCCCGGATGGCGCCCTTGCCGTTGGTCATGCGATCCACCGTGGGATCGTGCATCAGCACGAGGTAACCGTCGGAGGACGTGCGCACATCCAACTCCACGTAGTCTACGCCGGCGTCAATCGCTGCCTGGATCGCGGGCAGTGAATTCTCAGGGTGCTTGAGGTGCTCGCCGCGGTGCGCGCTGGTCAGGATCGTTCTCCCCGGACTCTTCGATTCGCGGTTCGGACCGCCAAGAACCGAGATGCACAGGATGGCGATGGCTGCGCCTGCGGGAAACGCACAAGATACGATTCGCATACTGCCGATTCTATACCGCGAGAGCATTTCTCTTGTGTGAAAGACGCGTAAAATTTCGCTCGTCATCGCTCATTTACCGTGCCGTCATCACACCGTAACAGTGGATCACTAGGATCGGCGCATGCTCTCACGAAGCTTGTGTCGCACTGTGTTTTTGTTGTCGATTGCAGCCCTGTCGAGTTCGTGCTTCGCCCAGGTGGATCGCGGAGCCATCGCCGGAAGCGTGTTGGATCAGAATGGCGCGGTGATCCCTGCCGCCGCCGTGACCGTTACCAGCACGAGCACGGGACAGTGGGTCAAGCTGTTGACGGATGGTTCTGGCAATTACCTCGCAAATTCGCTGCTGATCGGCAATTACTCGGTGACCGCGGAGAAAAGCGGCTTTCAAAGAGTGCTCCAATCCAACGTGGCCGTGGATGTCAACAAGGTGGTGCGCGTTGACTTGACGCTCCCCGTCGGCACGGTGACCGAGCAGGTGGAGGTCAATGCCACGCCGCCGCTGGTGGAGAGCGAAACGTCGTCGCTTGGCACGGTTGAAACGCCGGAACGGATTGTTTCACTCCCCTTGAACGGAAGAAACTTCATGCAACTGGCCTGGCTGGGAGCCGGCGCCAACCAGGGTGCGCAGGACAACGGGCCGTTGCGCGGAACGACCGATAACAACCGGCCCGGCATACAGGTGGCAGTGAACGGGCTCACCAGCTTCGACAACAACTTCCTTCTGGATGGCGTTGACAACAACGAGAAGGGCCAGGGCACTCTGGCCGTGCAGCCGCCGCCGGACGCCATTCAGGAGTTCCGCGTTGAGGAGAACACGATGAAGGCGGAGTTCGGGCGCGGCGGCGCCACCGTCAACGTCGTGTTGAAATCCGGATCGAACCAGTTCCACGGCGGAGCCTATGAATTCCTGCGCAACCGGGAACTGGATGCCAGGGGCTTCTTCGACCCGCAGCGGCCGCCTTTTCAGCGCAACCAGTTCGGCGCTTTGCTGGGAGGCCCGATCGTTCATGACCGCACTTTCTTCTTTGTGGATTACCAGGGCACGCGCATCCGCAAGGGCGTGAGCTTCGTAAACACCGTTCCGACCGACAAAATGCGCAGTGGCGATTTCAGCGAGTTGAGTGCAACCATCTACGATCCATACACTACCGATTCGCAGACTGCGCTTCGCCAACCGATTAACTCCTCGAATCCGTTCGTCATTCCGCAGAGCCGCATCAATCCGGTTGGCCAGGCGGTGGTGAACCTGTTCCCGCACGCGAATCTACCCGGCGTGTTCAACAACTTCGTCTTCACTCCGAAGCAGGTTACCGATGACGATCAGTACGATGTCCGGCTAGACCATCGCATCTCGGAACACGACAACCTGTTCGGGCATTCGGCGGCGCAGGATGTCCGCTTCTTGAAGCCGGCTCCGTTGGGCGACGCCGGCGGCTGCTGCCAGGGTTTCGGCAGCAATATCGATGGGCTTGAGCAGAGCCACGCCGCCGGCTGGACGCACACGTTCGGCCCGGCCCTGGTCAACGAACTGAGCTTTGCCTTCGTGTATTGGAACATCAACACGCTTCACCTGGACTCAGGCAAGAACCGTTCCCAAGCGCTTGGAATCCCGAATGCCAATCGGGGCGATCTGGTCACTTCGGGCTTGTCCCTGTTTCAGATTTCCGGCTTCGGCTACCTGGGCGACTCCCAGTACGTGCCGGAGCTGGCGACCGACCACACCTACCAGTTCGCGGACACGCTGAGCTGGGTGCACGGGCGGCACACGTTGAAGCTAGGCGGCGACATCAAGCGTTGGACACGGAATTTCTACCAGGCGCAGGCCCCGTTCGGGCGGTTCGGCTTCACCGGCACGTATACGCTGGATCTGACGACGGGCAACGGTGGAAACGCCATCGCAGACATGCTACTGGGCGTCCCCACCTATAGCTTGCAGGATGGACTCACGCAGCGCGATCTCACCAACTACTGGGAAATGGGCCTGTTCGCTCAGGATGACTGGAAAGTCACGCGCAACCTGGTGGTGAATCTCGGGCTCCGCTACGAAATCTTTTCCCCCGTCGGCGGACGCGTTGGGAATTTCGATCTGCAAAAGGCCATCGTCATTGACAGCTTCGGACCGAATGCACAAGCCAACGGAGGAGTGAAGTACGATATGCATGATTTCGGGCCGCGCTTCGGTCTGGCATGGTCGCCGTTTGGCTCGACGCATACGGTGATTCGCAGCGCGTTTGGCATGTTCTATGCGCCCGAGGGCAACATCTTTAACGATCTGGGCGAAAATCCCCCGGTGCTTGAGTTTTACTTCAAGGCTCCAAATCCAGCGGCCATCCCCACACCCGCCAGCTTGATTTCCGCTGGTTTTCCGGACCAGTTGCCCGGCATCGATCCCCTCCATCCCTCCGGGCAAATCAAGACCACTGGACCGCGCCGCTTGATGCCGAGGGTACTTGAGTGGAATTTCGACGTCCAGCACCAATTGCCGGGCAACATGGTGCTCGACATCGCGTACGTGGGGACGCGGGGCACGCGTCTGTGGGACAACGAATCCAGCGACCTGAATCAAGCCCCGCAGCCGCTTGACTCCAACTTCGGCCCGGCGCCGAATTACGGCCGGCCGTACTACTCGGTGCAGCCCAATCTCGCTTCCATCCTACCCATTGACTACTCGCGTTTCGACATGTTCTACAACGGCCTGCAAGCCAAGCTGGAAAAGAGATTTTCGCGCGGGCTGACCTTCCGAGGCGCCTACACGTGGAGCAAGGATATCGGCACCAGCCAGGGCACGCCGGGCAGCGCCGTGCAGAACTCGTTCGACACCAAACTGGAGCGGGGCTACGTTCAGCCGGATTTCCGGCATCGCTTCGCGGCCAGCGCCGTCTATCAGCTTCCGTTCGGCAAGGGGAAGACGTTTGGTCAGAGTTGGAACCGGGCCGCTGATCTTGCGTTCGGCGGATGGGAGTTAAGCAGCATCGCGGTTGCCCGAACCGGAGAGGCCACCACGGCGATCCTTTCCAACGACTTCACCAACACCGGCAGCTTCGCGCCTTGGCCGGACCGCATTCACGATCCTTACGATTTCTCGTTCGGCCAGGACGTGCAGGCGGCGATGGGGTGCCCGGTGGGCCACCAGTCCCCGCAGTGCTGGTACAACCCCGCGGCGTTCACCGTCCCGGCACTCGCGCCGGGGCAAAAGTTTGCCCACCAATTCGGCAATGGCGGCAGCGGCAATCTGCGAGGCCCGGGGCAGGTCAACTTTGATGTCGGCCTCATGAAAGACTTTTCGCTTACCGAGCATCAAACCCTGAGCTTCCGCGCCGAGTTTTTCAACATCGCCAACCATCCGCAGTTCAAACTGCCCAACACCAATCCGGACGTCAGCGGAGGAGCCGCCATCACGGCCACGTTACCCGACAATCAGCGCGAAATCCAGTTCGGACTGAAGTGGAACTTCTGAATCGGTAGCGAACCGCTGCACGCGCGATGCTCAAGAATAAGAAGGCGCCGCGAAAGCGGCCTGCTCGGCGATGTTCACCGAGTGGCGGGCGATTCGCTCCAGATATTTGCAAATCAGAATCAGACCCACATACGCCGAGGTGTCCCGAGAGGTGGCGCTCAGCGTGGTCAATTTCTCAACCAACCGTTCGCAGTCGTTTTTCACAAGATTCTGCATGGGCCGAATGGATATGGACACACCCCGATCGAGACGTCGCCAACTGCCCAAGGCCTGCGAGAGCATATCCTGAACCCTCCTGGCGGCCTCGGAAAGCCCGGTGAGCGCGGCAGAAACCGGCCGGCTATTCATTCCCAAGGCCAGTTCGGCGATTTCGTTCGCATAGTCTCCAATCAATTCAAGGTCGACGATGGCTTCCAGGATGCCCGTGATGAGGCGAGCGTCCCCGGCAACTGGTGCCTGCAATGTCATCAGGTTCAGGCAACGCCCATAGATACTCTTGTTGAATGCTTCGATTTCTGCTTCAAGACTTCGAACGCGATCTACGGCGGCTCGATCCGATTTAGTCAGCGCCCCCAAAGCTTCGGTCAGTGCTTTTCCGGCGAGCGCTCCCATGTCGAGAAGATCCGACCGTGTCTGTTCCAACTCGGCAACATAGCGTTCACGCGACATCGAAG
This sequence comes from Terriglobia bacterium, assembly GCA_020073305.1. Taxonomy (GTDB): domain Bacteria; phylum Acidobacteriota; class Terriglobia; order Bryobacterales; family Bryobacteraceae; genus QHXW01. The sequence goes on along the minus strand of JAIQFK010000020.1, from coordinate 76,254 downwards.
ATCCTGTTTGCGATTGTAAGCCATGAGTCAACACCGCTCATCCGTCAGAGAACCGGAATAGCTGGCACAATCTGTCTTGTCGTGCTCTCGGTTCTTACCATAAGGTTGGATTGTTACAGGATGATGACGAGGAATAATGGCTGAAATGAAGACTCCCAGCGCTTCAGGCAAGCTTCCCGCTTATGTGGCCACTCCCCACAAGAGTCGTCCTTGGCCGGGAGTCGTGGTCATTCACGACGCTGCGGGAATGACTGCCATAATGTTCTGTTTAGAGTCTTGAAGGTCGTGGGAATCGGCTACCACGAGTCCTCAGCCGAAGACGCTCGCCGTCGCATCGTGGCTTTCTTCAACACGCACCTCGAGGGTGAGGCCTAGCAGCTGGCTGGCGCGGCCAACGCTGAGAGAGCCTGCAGTTGAGCGCGCATGGCATCCAAAGACTGAACCAGACCGCTCGCGTCAATACCTTTCCAACCGAGGCTATAAAGAGTCAGCTTGCATTCCACGTAAATCATGCCCATGGTAAAGCGGAATTGTTGCTTGATCAGGACGGCAGCCAACTCCGAACGATCCACGTCGGACGTGATCATGCGCAGCTTGATGGCCTTGCAGATTCGATTGAAGTCCTCAGAGAGCAGGTGGACGAAGCCGCGGAAAATCGCGATTCGCATTTTGCGAAAACTCTTTTTCATCTGCCGGGTGCAACCGGGATGAGAAGAGAGAAAATTCTCATCGGCTTTGGCGAGAACGCGCTCCATGGCGCGGTAGCGTTCGGGCGAGAAGGGTTCCTTGACGATATCCGTCGGAGAGAAGTTCGCATCCCGCTGCGAGAGCACTTTTGTGAAGAGGACCGCGAATCCTGCGAGAAGCAGGATCAAACCGACGATCCCAGCGATGATCACAACCTCCACGTGGTGCCTCCAACCTACACCGATAGTATCCGGCTTATCGTCCAAACGCACAATATTGACTTCGGGTGTACAGCCAGAGTAAACCGGGAGTGAGTAATGCCCCGGGCTTCTCCTGTTCTTCGCCGCGGGTGCGCCGTGCTCTCAAATCCTTCTATTAGTAACTGATCGGAGAACCAATGGATGTGTACTTGATCGACGGGACCTATGAATTGTTCCGGCACTTTTTTGCCGTACCTGCTGCGGTCGACATGAATGGCCAGCAAATCGGCGCCGTACGTGGTGTGCTGAATTCCGTACTGTCCATGATTGAACGCGGCGCAACCCACATCGGGGTGGCAACCGATCACGTCGTGGATTCGTTTCGGAATGATCTGTATGCCGGATACAAGACCAGTGAAGGCGTGCCCCAAGAGTTGCTCTCCCAGTTTCCGGTTCTCGAGGAAACGCTCGAGGCCATGGGAGTGGTGGTGTGGCCAATGGTCTATTACGAAGCGGATGATGCACTGGCTTCCGCCGCGGGTAAGGCAGCGCAGGATGATCGCGTGAGGCAGGTGCTTATTTGTACACCGGATAAGGATCTCAGTCAGTGCGTCGTGGGCACGCGAGTCGTTCAACTCGACCGCAGGCGGCAGATTTTGCGTGATGAAGCCGGCGTTGTGGCCAAATTCGGCGTGAAGCCGCGGTCTATTCCGGACTACCTGGCTGTGGTCGGCGACAGCGCGGATGGATTCCCGGGTGTGCCTGGATGGGGCGCAAAGACTGCGGCCCTGGCCTTGTCCCGGTACTCCCACCTTGAAGAGATTCCGAAAGATTGGCGGGAATGGGATCCATCAATCCGCAACGCCCGCGTGCTGTCCACAGCGCTGTTGAACGCATGGAACGATGCGCTGTTGTTTCGCACTCTTGCGACGCTGCGACTGGATGTGCCCGTCTTTGACACGGTCGAGGATCTTGGCTGGAAAGGACCGCGCCCAAACTTTGAGGAACACTGCCATCGAATGAAGTCACCCGAGCTGCTGGCTCGAGCTATCCGTTCCTAACTTTCGGCGTGTCGAACATCGGGGAAGTTAAAACGCGTGCTACAAAGTTGGCACCAGTACGGGTTGCGCCCGAGCATGCGGAGGAGCCAATCGAATAAACCGTGCGACGGGTGAATGCGATTCGAATGGCAATTTGGGCAGAGAAATGGCATCTACGAATCCGCCTTTTATCGAGAGCCGTCGCTGGCAGAACTACGATGCAGTTGCGGGCGGGCGGCGTTCACGTTAATGGCTCTTCCGTTGAGTTCCATGCCGTTGAGGGCGATGATGGCTTTTTCAGCGTCGGCGTCATCCGTCATCTCCACGAACGCAGAGCCCTTCGGCTGCTTGGTCCGCCGGTCAGTCATAATCCTCAACCGCTCAACCGTTCCGTGTTTTTCAAAGATGCGTCGAATGTCCTGCGCGGTGGCGTCAAAACTGAGGTTTCCTACGAAGATATTGTTCAAATGGTTCGTCCTCTCTGGCAAAAGCCATCCGGGACGGACGGTAGGAAGTGGCCGGAATACAGCTAGGCCGCTCGGCTCATGGTGGGTAATGCCAACTTCAGTTTAGCAGATGGCGAGTCCGCTTACCGAAGGGATGGTTAGTGCAACCCCGATTTGGCGTTGTATCCAAATCGGGGTCCGCGCAGTTTAGAGCCTACCAGCGTTTGCGACGAAAGCCGCCGCCACCACTGGCACGGTCAGCCTTTGGGCGGGCCTCATTGACGTTTAGGTTCCGGCCATCAAGACTCGTACCATTCAAAGCGGCGATAGCTCTCTCGCCCTCAGCGTCGTTGTCCATCTCGACAAATCCAAAACCTCTTGGCTGCCCCGAGTCACGGTCGGTGCAGATGTTCACTCGCCCAACGGTTCCATGAGGTGCGAATAGCGAACGAACGGTCTCTTCCGTCGCTCCAAAACTGAGGTTCCCTACAAAAATATTCTTCATTGTTTCATTTTCCTTTGTGACTTGAACGGTGGCTAATTTGGAAGGTGGACGAATTATAGCGAACAGGCTAAACGAGTCGGCCTTGAATTGGCGGGGATCAAATCGACTGTAGTATAGCGCATCGGGGGTTCAGCAGTCAACTTCTCTCCGCGCCTACAACCGGGAAGTGGTGTATACTGCCTGCTGCCTGGGGAGCCGCACTGCGGCCTCTCAGCTATTGGGGAGCCGGCTTGCCCGGCAGAGAGGGTGAAAAACTCATGAAGAGACTACTTGTTGGAATTGTCGCGCTGTCCGCAGTCAATTTCGCGCCGCTGTTTTCGCAGGAGCATGACGCAGGAGGTCCGCCTCCCGTGCTTCAGATCCTTCGCGAAGCGATCAAACAAGGGAAGGGGGCTGCTCACGAGAAGACCGAGATGGAGTACGTGAGGGCGTTCAAGAAGGCCAAGTTCCCCGGCCACTACCTGGGACTCGATTCGCTGTCCGGACCGACTGACGCGTGGTTCCTCTCTCCATATCCCTCCTTCGCCGCCGCAGAGCAATATCGTGAGCTGGAAGATAAGGAACCCCTGAAGAGCGAAGTCGGGGCGGCGGAATCCCATGACGGCGCCCTGCGGGATACGGAGCGCGCCATGTGGGCCGTGTACCGCCCGGAGATGAGTTACAAACCGGAGAAGTTGAATATCGCCAAGACCCGCGTCGTAACCATCGGCACTTACCGGGTGAAGCTCGGGCACGACGAGGACTTTAAGGCGGGCGCCAAGGCCATCCTGGCGGCCTATGCGAAGGCGGACATTGACGCCACGCTCCTCTGCTACCAGGTGATCGAGGGAGCCCCCTCCGGCACGTACATGTTTTTCTCAACCATGGAATCGATGAAGACCATGGACGAGATCCCGGCTCGCCAGAAAGCGCTCATGGAGGCGATGGGCGCCGAGAACTACAGCCAGATCATGAAGGGGTCGGGCGATACTTTCGTCTCCATCGAATCCAACGTTTTTGCCGTCAACCCGCACATGAGCTATGTCTCAAAGGCAACCGAAGACGCCGATCCGGACTTCTGGCGGCCCAAGCCGATGACCAAACCGGCGGCTGCCGAAAAGCCGAAGGAGAAGACAGGACAATAGAAGCGGGGACCCACTACCGAAGCCGCGTCACTCTGGAGATGGATTGTTGGATAATGGTGTTTTCCCCGCCATCTCCAAGTGGCACTTCTGCTGAATACAAGAGCCGTTGCTAAGTCGTACAGCGCCGCGCCTCTGTTCACCGGCATTTCCCTGAGCATACAGGAGGGCGACCGGCTGGGCCTCATCGGGCCGAACGGCTCCGGCAAATCGACATTGCTCGACATCATGGCGGGCCGCATCGAGCCCGATTCCGGAGAAGTGGTCCTGCGCAAAAGAACTCAGCTGGCGTATGTGGCGCAGGAATCGCAATTCCCGGCCGGACTTTCCATCCGCGCTGTCATGCGGCAGACACTTCAGGAAGCCGGCGTGCCCACCGCCGATTGGCCGGCCCGCGAGGCGGCGACGCTCGGCCGCGCCGGCTTTGAGGACTTCGAGGCCGAAGCCGCGGCCTTGTCCGGTGGCTGGCGCAAACGGCTCGCGATTGCCCAGGCTCTGGCGCGCGACCCCGCGATTCTGTTTCTGGACGAACCCACCAACCATCTCGATCTGGCGGGCATTGAGTGGCTGGAGAAGCTGCTGCGCAACTCCGCCTTCGCCTCCATCGTGATCAGCCATGACCGTTACTTCCTCGAGAACGTCCCCAACGCCATCGCCGAGCTGAACCGCATCTACAAAGACGACTTCTTCTACGTGCCGGGAAACTACAGCGCCTTCCTCGAGAAAAAGGCCGAGTATCTGCATGCGCAAGCCAAGCACCAGGACGCGCTCGAAAACCGTGTACGAACCGAGATGGAATGGTTGCGCCGCGGACCCAAGGCCCGGGCCACCAAAGCCAAGGCCCGCATTGACAAGGCGCGTGAGCTGATCGCGGAGCTGGGAGACGCGCGAGAGAGAAGCCGCAGCCAGTCCACCGATCTCGAATTTCAGGCTACGGGCCGCAGGACCAAGCGCCTGATCCATCTGGAGGGGGTCAGCTACGGCTTTGGGACGAAACCGCTGTTCAAGAACCTCGACTTCACCGTCACCACCGGAATGCGAGTGGGCCTGGTGGGAGCTAACGGCAGCGGAAAAACCACGCTGTTGCGGCTGCTGCGAGGGGAGATCGCGCCTTTGGAAGGTCGGATCGAGCGCGCCGATGGTCTCCGCATGGTCTATTTCGATCAGATCCGGAGGCTCGATCCGGACATCACCCTGCGGCGAGCCTTGGCGCCGGAGGGCGACTCGGTCATCTATCGAGATCGTGCGATTCACGTGGCCTCCTGGGCGGACCGATTTCTCTTCTCGAACGAGCAACTGAATCAGCCTGTGGGAAAGTTGTCCGGCGGGGAGCGAGCGCGCGTGCTGATCGCGGCGTTGATGCTCGATCCGGCCGACGTTCTTCTGCTCGATGAGCCGACCAATGATTTGGACATCCCGACTCTCGAAATCCTGGAGGAAAGCCTGCTCGAATTTCCCGGAGCGCTGGTCCTGGTGACGCACGACCGCTACCTGTTGGATCGCGTTTCCACTGTAGTGCTGGGTCTGGATGGGCAGGGTGAGGCGGAACGCTTTGCCGACTATTCCCAATGGGACCTGTGGCAGGCGGAGCGCAAACAACCCAAACCCAGAGCCGCGCCGACTCCCGAAGCGGAAGCTCCGTCGCGCAAAAAGAAGCTGTCCTATCTGGACACGCGCGAATACGAAAGCATGGAAACCCGCATCGCGCAGGCGGAGGAGATACTGGCAGCCAAGCGCGCCGCTCTCGAGGATCCCGCGGTTATGAAGGATGGCCGGTTGTTAGAGCAGACTTACCAGGACATGCAAGAGGCCCAAATGGCAGTAGACCAACTCTACGACCGCTGGGCGGAACTGGAGGCGAAGATAAACTGAGAAGGGCAATCCGTGCGCGGCCTCCGAACCTGGCGCCTTCCAAGTGCCGGGGGGATGTGCGGATTGCTGACCAACCGGGAACTGAAGAATTGCGGTCCGCATTCGCTGAGCCCGCTCGGCGGCATGCCATCCTTGGCAGTACGTGCCCGCGTTACAATCGTTCAGCTCATGCCGCTTTCCGCTGGAACCCGCCTCGGTCCGTACGAAATCCTCTCGCCGCTGGGCGCCGGCGGCATGGGCGAAGTCTATCGTGCGCGTGATACCCGGCTCGACCGCACTATCGCCATCAAGATTCTCCCCTCTCACCTTTCTGAAAACCCTGAGGCCAGGCAGCGCTTCGACCGGGAAGCACGTGCGATCTCTTCCTTGAACCATCCCAACATCTGCACTCTCCACGACGTCGGCCACGAGGATGGCATCGATTATCTGGTGATGGAATACCTGGAAGGCGAGACCTTGGCCGAGCGCCTGATTAAAGGTCCACTGCCGGCAGAGCAATTGCTGAAATACGGCTGGGAAATTTGCGAAGGCCTAGAGAAAGCCCACAAGAGCGGAGTCATTCATCGCGACCTGAAGCCGGGAAACATCATGCTGACCAAGACGGGAGCGAAGCTGATGGACTTCGGCATGGCGAAGGCTGTTCTACCCGCGGCCGCGCCCTCGTCCAGTTTGACGGCAACGCTGAATCATCCGGAAGGCAGCTATCCGCTCACGGCGCAGGGCACGGTGCTGGGAACGTTTCAGTACATGTCGCCCGAGCAGGTGGAAGGCAAGGAATCGGACGCGCGCAGCGACATCTTTTCGCTGGGCGCGGTGCTGTACGAAATGGCGACGGGCAAGCGGGCTTTCGGAGGCAAGACCACGGCCAGCGTGATCGCGGCGGTGCTGGAGCGCGACCCGGCTCCGATCTCGTCGGTCCAGCCCATGTCTCCGCGCGCGCTGGATCGTGTGATCAAAACCTGCTTGGCGAAGGATCCGGATGAGCGATTTCAGACCGTTCACGATCTGAAGCTGCAACTGAGGTGGATCGCTGAAGGCGCGGTTTCGTCCGCATCCCAAGCCGCATCTGCGCCAGTCGCCGGCAAAGGAAAGAGCCGCGAGAAGTTAGGATGGATGCTTGCCGGCGCGCTCGCGCTTTTGCTCCTTGCTTCTGTGACGTGGATTTCCCGTCGGTCCCACACTGCGGAGTCTGCTCCTGTGCTGGCGTTCATTCCTCCACCGCCGGACACGCGCTTTCTGGCTTTTGGATTCGGGGCCGGTCCGGTCGCGGTTTCGCCGGATGGAACCAAACTGGCCTTCTCCGCCATCGACCAAAACGGCGTCATCAAACTGTGGGTGCGTTTCCTCAACGCGCACGAGGCCACAGCAGTATCCGGAACCGAAAATGCCGCGGAACCATTTTGGTCGCCCGACAGCCGTTCTCTCGGTTTTTTCGCCGATTCCAGACTGAAGACGGTGGATCTGACGAACGGAAACATTCAAGTCCTGAACGACGGTACGCCCCAGGATCACGCAGGCGCATGGGGAGCAGATGGCAACATCCTATTCGCTGTTGCCCGTGGACAAGCTCTAAACAGGATTTCCGTTACGGGGGGAAAGCCGTCGCCGGTTGCACCTCTCAATTCCAACGATTGGTCGGAGTCCGATCCTGCGTTTCTGCCTGACGGGAAGCATTTCGTATATGTCGCAACGGACCGGAAGTTTCAGAACCGCGTCGAAATGCGAGCCTTGGGTTCGGCCGAGGCAAAACTAGTGATCGAGAATGCTTCTCACCCAACCTATGCCGCCGGTTTCTTGCTCTTTCTCAGAGACAGTAAGTTGTTCGCGCAGCCTTTTGATCCCGGTTCTGCCAGTCTGTCAGGTACCGTGGTTCCGTTGACGGATGCCTCCAATTACTCGGTGGGAGGCGATTCTGTTCTCGCTTTTCAGGCCAGTCCGCGAGAAACGCGTCTCGAATGGTTTGACTTAGACGGCAAGCCGCTCGGCACCATTGGACAAGTTGCGCAATACCGCAGTCCGAAAATATCGCCTGACGGCAAGCAGGTTTTGACAGTGGTGGAACCCCAGAACTCCCCTGGCTCGGACCTCTGGTCGCTTCCCGCGGCCGGTGGCGTCAGTACCCGGATGACATTCGGTCCTGGCGTGAAAGTCTGGTCCGTCTGGTCCCCGGACGGAAGGTATATCGCGTACTCTAATCGCTCCGGTGGCAAGGTGTCGATCCTGCGAAAACCCGCTGATGGGTCGGGCGCGGAGGAAACACTGTTCACGCTGGGGCCTGATGCCGCGGGCGCCAATGTGGTGGACTGGTCATCCGACGGGCGCTATCTCTCCTATGACATCTTTAGCCTGAAAACCGCTCTTATGGAAAACTGGATTCTTCCCCTGTTCGGTGAAAGGAAGCCATTTCAGGTTGCTTCGGTTCCCGCGTACCAGTTCGATGGCAACTTTTCACCCGATGGCCATTGGCTGGCCTATTTTTCCATTGAAACGGGCCGGCCCGAGGTGTATGTCGTGCCCTTTCCGGGGCCCGGCGGCAAATACCAGATCTCGCACGCTGGCGGGTGGTTGGTCCGGTGGAGTAAGAAAAATCAATTGTTTTTCTTAACTACGGGCAATCAATTGATGGAAGCGGACCTGAGCTTGAACCCTCAATCTTTGCAAGTGAAAGCCCTGCGCCCGCTCTTTCAAGTGAACCTGGTAGACACGGCCGCACCGCTATTTGATGTTTCTGCCGATGGCCAGCGAGTTCTGGCCGTTACTCCCGCTCGGGCGGAAGCAAGCTCGATAGGCTTGCTGCTCAATTGGTCGGCCCTCGCGTCAAAGAAGTAGGAAAGCTAATCATCAGGAACCTTCCGAACGAGTAGCGCCCGTTCCGCACCGTGGTGGCTTTTGCGGACTGTCGACCCCCAACCAGAGAACGCACCCGTGAGAGAATGTCGAAGCTGAAATACCGGTCTAGCGGCAGGTAGCTGAAGCCCCCGCCCTGCCGGCCGGTTGGTTAGGGATGCTTCGTTGAAAGATACAGAGAGGAGCACCGACAGGTGAAACGACGTGCGTTTCTCGGATTCACGGGAGCAGCCGCAGTGCGACTTGGGATAGCGAGTCTGGGAAGGGCTCAGAGCCTAAGTGGACCGCCGGGGAATGCGACAGACCCTGGGGAATTGCGGTTGGCGGGAATGAGCCTTGGGGAGTTGCGCCAAAGTCTCCACAACCAGCTCTTCCAGGTTCTTCTGCCTTTTTGGGACGAGCACGGAATCGACCACGATTATGGCGGTCTCATGTGCAGTCTGGATTACGACGGCACACTCCTCGATACCGGCAAGAACCTCTGGTTTCTGGGGCGCGCCATCTGGATTTACAGTTTCCTGTATAACCGCTTTGGAAATAACCCCCAGTTTCTGGAGGTAGCGAAAAGGACCAAAGAATTTGTGTTTAAGTACGCGCGGCAAAAAGACGGCTGGTGGGCGGAAGGGCTGTCGCGGGAGGGGAACGTCCTGAGGCCCTTCAGTGGCGACACGGAGGGAATGTATCACCTCGCCGAAGGCCTCCAAGAGTACGCTGCCGCGAGCGGCGACGAACCGTCCCGTGAAGCCGCCTTCGCCATCCTGAACAAGCTCTTCCAGGACTTCGACAGCCCGGCGTTTCGCTACCGGGGCGCTGATTTCCCGTACCTATGGACCAGCAAACGCGCTATACGGCCCCAGGGATTGTGGTTTCTGAACCTCAGGATCTCGACCCAGATGCTCGCGCGGGGGAACGATCCGCAAATCGCCGCGATCGCGGACCGCGCCTTGGACGCGATCATGAACAGGCATTACAACCCCGACATCGGCCTCAATACGGAAATGTTGTATTACGATTTCACGAGGCCGCAAGAGGAAGCACAGAAGTCGCGCTTCGGCCACTCGGTTGAGGCCTTGTGGATGGTGATGGACGAAGCGAACCGCCGCCACGATGAGTCGTTGTGGAAAACCTGCGCCCAGCGCATTCATCACCATCTCAACGCCGGTTGGGACCACATCTACGGGGGACTCTCTCAGTGGATCAACGTGGATCACCCCTTTTATCGATGGCCGGTGGAAACCCCGCCGGGGACCCATCAACAATTGCATTTCACGGGCGAATATGAATACATGAAGTGCCTGTGGTGCCAAAATGAAGTGCTCGTAGCAACTCTGAACGTGCTGGAGCGAACCGGCGCGGAGTGGGCGGCAGAGTATTTCGGGATGGCATACCAGATTGTCACCGAGAAGTTCTGGCAGAAGGAGCGCGGTTACCCAGCCGGATACATGCTTTTCGCCGACCGCCGGATGACCTTGCAGCCTCACGTCGGCCGCCAGGACAACTATCATCCTCTCCGCCAACTGATGTTGAATATCCTGACCCTGGATCGGATGATGGCGCGTGGCGCGGCTCCCCCGCGGCCTGCGGCTGATGCATAGCTTTGCCTGCAACGGATGAAAGAAAAAGATTAACCCTCGAGCGCCAAGATCCAAACGCTGGGCGCCAAACGGGTAATCATCGGCCACCGACCATCATAGAGAACCCACGAAAAATTGGAGGCCGTAAACTAATGGCCCCAAAAGAGATAATTTGGTGCGGAGAGGGGGACTTGAACCCCCACGAGATTGCTCCCGCTAGCACCTCAAGCTAGTGCGTCTGCCAATTCCGCCACCTCCGCATGGGTGACTACTTCTTCGGTGGAAGCCGCAACGGCTGCGGCTGACCTTTGGGCGCGCCCGGGATTGACGGAGTCGCGGTCATCGGCGCCGGTCCTTGCGCCGGCGGGTTGGCTCCAGGCACGGACTGCTTCGCCGGCGTCTTCTTTTCGAGGATGGTCGCGTTCGTGCCGGCGTTGCGCGTTTCCACAATCGAAAGCGCCAGCGAGGTACACATAAATACGATGGCGGACAACGTGGTCGCCTTGGAGAGCAGCGTCGCCGATCCACGCGGCCCGAAAGCCGTCTGCGATCCCATACCGCCAAAAGCGCCGGCCAAATCCGCGGCCTTCCCACTCTGCAACAGAACCACAATCGTCAGAAAGAGACAGACCAGGACGTGGATGATGGTCAATATAATAAGCATGTTCCGAATTTCCAGTATAAGAAACCGCCCCGGCACGGGTCAAACGCCGGCGGTGCCTGAAAAGTGCGTTGAACTCAGGTTCGAGTTCCGCCAGCCTCACCCCTCCGCGAAACCGCGAATGACCCATGCGACGCAATGCGTGGCTCCCCAGGCCAGGACGAAGCCAAATAACACTGGAACGAGTGGACGAAGATAGCTATACCACGGCGGGCCAGACGCAGGAGCGGCTTGCTTCATCCCTGCGAGCATCTGATCCAACGCATCCGGGGATGGAGTCCTAGGCGGTGTGGCATCCCATTCCGAGAAATCAGCCGGAAGAGTCTTGGGAGTAGGGCCTTCGCGCTGTTCACGAAAATACGAGGAATTCCAGATGCGTCGGTCAAGATCACTGAAAGTCGTGCGGAATTGGTTTCTGGCGTAAAAGCCGCCAGCAAGTGCCCCGAACAGGCCGAGAACGATAGCAAGCCTTCGCGTTCCTTCTCCATACATGGAGCGCGGTGCCCTGATCCTCTTACGGCGAATAAAACGGACCTCAAATCCTGGACCCGCCTTCGTTACGTCGCGGTGCAACTCGCAGATACTCTTCCACCAGTGCCCATTCGAATCTCTGTATCTGAGGTACAGTGGCAGAAATCCCGGCAAACCAGATTCATCTTGTAGTTTTCTCCAGATGTCTTCCAGCCCTGTGATGGCCTCATGTCCTCGACGAATTACAGCGGAGAAGAATACTTCGCCATCGACTCGGCTAAGTGGATCTCCGAAGCACAGAATCCAGCTAGCTCGGAGAGGAACCGACTCTACCTCCACGTTGTACGCTGGCTCTCCACGGCCCAGAATCCGTAGGCATTCGCCGCCTCGTTCTGGCTCTGCGCCGTAACTCAGTGGCTCCACGGTCGGGCCTCCCTGATTGCGATACTTGATGAAACAATAAACCAGTCCAGCGACTGAAAAGCCGGTTAAAATCGGCCCAAAGATGGAATATGGATGTACAAGCCAGTAGTTCACTCCAGCCATCAATAATCCTGCGCAAATGCCGAATACGGCTGATAGAACCAGCGTTCGTGAATCCATTGCGGTAACCAGGGGTAACCAGGGACCTCAAATCCCGATTATCGCGAGAAACGGGGCCCGGCGGCACTCATTATTTTCATGCCTCGGATGGCTCGTGGAAACGGTGGAAACCGGGACAGCCGACCCGCGCGATTTTCGCCAGCCTGTCAACAGAGGGCCCGCGGTGAACAGCGATCCATACTACGTTGCTGCAGGAGACATTTCCGCACAGGATGCTGGGAAACCCTCCGCTCGGCATGGCCGTGAAAACGCCGGCGGCAAACGGGCCAACGTGGGGCAAACGTGTCAGCGTGATCTGCCCCTTGAACCCAACACGGGACGCACGACCTCCTTTGAATCGACGGTGGCTGGTAACTTCGTCTACCAGGGCAGTCTTGTGTGGAATGCCAACGGAACGCTGTACTCGCTGACGATCCAGGACCCTTTCAGCGTCGCTAACGCGCAGACGTCACCTATGAATACATGCGCTGGTTCCGGCTGCACCAGACCAGTGCCCGCGTTCCCCAAAAAAATCGATGGGGGCGCACTCTTGGAGCCTTCTACCTCCTATCCCGTCAAACCGCCCGTCGCCATCCGAAACCCGAGTACGATACACTGCCGCATATGATTTCACGAAGAGAATTCTCGAAGCTCGCGTTTGCCGCGGTTCCGGCAGCGGCGCTGGCGCGCATTGATTCCACGTTCCACGGCGTCCAGATCGGCGTCCAGTCCTACAGCTTTCGCGACCGTCCCCTCGATGAAGCCATCAAGGCGATGGTGGAAGTCGGGCTCGGTGAATGCGAATTGTACTCGGGACACGTCGAGCCTGGCATCCTTCGCTCCGAGATCCGCCGCTGGCGCGCCACTGTCTCGATGGAGTATTTCCGCAACGTTCGTAAGAAATTCGACGACGCGGGTATCCAGCTCTACGCCTTCAATTACAGTTTCCGCGACGATTTCACCGATGAAGAGATCGCGCGCGGTTTCGAGATGGCGAAGACGTTAGGCGTGAGCATCATCACGGCGTCTTCGACTCTTTCCGTCGTGGATCGCGTGGATCGCGAGGCCGCCAGGAACCAGATCCGCGTCGGGTTTCATGGCCACTCCGACGTCAAGCGTCCCAACGAATTCTCTACCCCGGAGAGTTTCGAGAGGGCTATGGCGGGCCGCTCGCCGTACATTAATGTAAATCTGGACATCGGACATTTCTTCGCCGCGGGCTTCGATCCGGTCGAGTTCATCCGCAAGCACCACGAACGGATCGTGACGGTGCACATCAAAGACCGGAAGAAAGACAACGGTCCGAACATGCCGTTCGGGCAAGGGGACACCCCCATCGGCCCGGTGCTTCAGTTGCTGAAGAAGAACAAATACGGCATTCCAGCAAACATCGAGTACGAATACAAGGGCGCCGATACGGTAGCTGAAGTGAAGAAATGTTTGGAGTACTGCCGGCAAGCGCTGTAGGCGGTCTGCGGCTTGCGTTTCGCCGCGTCGCCCCCCTTGCCGTGTCGCCGTGTCGTGCGGCCGCAGCGGTCGCCTACCCCAGCAGTCCGCCGTGCCCCAGGCAGGCCACTTCCCAACTGTTGACCCGGTAGCGGGCCAGCAACGGGGGCAGCACGAGGTCCATCACATTGGCTTTAGCCGACCGGAAACAGCCCGGCGCTGACACGATCGGGACATCATCCTTATAAGCAAGCATGAGCAGATTGCCGGGCTCGACAGGAGCGAGGAAACGTTCGAGTGCTCCGCCAACCTGGGCCATGGCTCTGCCCACTACGTCCTCCGGGCCGGCTGGAGCCGTCGTGGAGGCGACCATGATCACGGCGGGCTTGGGCCGCAACAGGTGATGCAGCGCCCGGGTCACCGACGGTTCGTCTTCCACGCACGACATCACGAAACTCGCGCCCAGTCCGAACCGCTCCAACCGCTGCCGGGTGACGTTCTCGAAAAGTTGCCGCGCGCGCTCCCCATTGACCGGGTCGCTGTACAGCACGCCGATCGGAGGATTGCGCACCGGCCGGGCCTGGATAATCGGCCCCCGTTCGCGCAGGATGGAATTGATCGCATTCAATTGATCGGTAGCCACGGCAAAAGGCGCGCTCTTCACCGTCGCGATTCGCTGGCCCGCCACGGCGAAGCTGAAGTTCAGCGACGTCGCAATCACCACGCTCGAAACACAGTTGATCTGCCGCAGGAGTTCGTCATCCACCAGAAGGCAGCAGTTCTCGGTCGCGTGCAGGTTGGCGCGCCCGCCGGCGGCGAGGTGAATCTCGTAACAGCCGCAGCCCATTTCCGAGGCCACTCTGGATACGGCCTCGTCTTCGCCGATCTCTCCGTCTTCCAGTTCCGTCACCCACACCTTCTCCATGCCTTCGGATTCCAGGATGCGGATGTCATCCTCGCTGATGATGTGCCCCTTTGCCAGCAGTTTCTTCCCGCCCGGCCGAAACACGGTGCAACACAAAACTCTTCCCGTCGAGACCTTGACGCTTACCGTTTGTGCCTTCATTAGCCGGACTCCTCCCCGAAACATCGGACCCCATGGCGCACCGAGCCCGACGAAGTTGGTGTCGATTATATGGGAGTAGTTTTGATGGGAAAGACAATTCTCAGGGAAATAGAATTCAAATTTGAGGGTGACGAAGCATACCACGTTGGAACTGCATGACGTTTCATCTAGAGGATAGGAGTCCTCTATTGAGACCGAATAATCGGGAGCGCCACGTGCTCAGTGCCCTCAGACGCGGACGGTATATTCCCCCATTTCTGGGATGAAGTTGCCCAATGTTCGGGTCGCAGTACCCGCATCATGGCGATCTCATCACACCCCTGAAATTTGGGGCACCGTAGGCAATCCTTCCAGGCTTTGAGCGGCAGCGCGCCACGCTCCACCTCCCCGAAACCCATTTTGCGGAAAAATTCCGGGACATAGGTAAAGACAAAAATCGCGTCGAGCGAATATTCGAAGGCTTCCTCAATAATGGCTTCGATTACGCGCCGGCCCACCCCGTGCGTTTTCGCGCTCTCGGCGACCGCCAGTGAACGAACTTCCCCGGTGGTAGGCGAATAGAAGTGTAATGCGCCGCAGCCCACCAGCCGGCCCTCCGACTCCGCGACTACGAAATCGCGCATGCCTTCGGAAAGTTCGAACTCCGTGCGCGGCAGCATAATGCCGCGGGCGGCATAGCCGTTGATCAGTTCGAGAAGCGGCGCAATGTCGGACATGCGCGCCTTGCGCACCTCCGCCGGGATCTGCGTCTGCGCAGTCTCGACGAGGGCGTCGCTGCGGATGCTGCTAATCATGCGAGGTCACCCGTTGCGCCGCGCGCACGATCTTCGTTCCGGCCGGTGCGCCATCTAACAACTGCGCCAGCACTCCAGGCGCAGCTCCAGGCGCAATCTCAATCTCTTCCACACCTTCGTCGAGCGCCGCGCTGGCCGCGTTCAACTTGGCTTGCATGCCGCCGGTGGCGACGCCGGCCGCAATCAGGCGCTTGCAATCCTCGGAGGTCAGCACCGGTTGCACTTGCCCGGAGCCATCCAATACGCCCGCGATGTCGGTCAGAAAGATCAACCGGCCCGCGCGCCATGCGGCCGCACACGCCGCGGCCATTTGATCGGCGTTCACGTTGTACATGCGCCCGTCACGGCTGCCCGCCACGCAGGCCACCACCGGCAGGTATCCGCGCGACACCAGCAGGTCGAGCAGCTCCGGGTGCGCGCGCGTCACCCGGCCCACCATCCCCAGCGCGGGATCCATCTGCTCGGCTTCCACCAGATTCGCATCCACGCCTGAGAGCCCCACCGCCCGCGCCCCCGCGGCGACCAGCGCGGCGACGAGTTCCTGGTTCACGCTTCCGGCCAGCACCTTCAGCACCGCGTCCATGGTCTCCGGCGTAGTCACGCGCAGTCCGTTCACAAAGCGGCTCTCGATGCCGCGCTCCGCAAGGTACCGCGTCATCTGCTTGCCGCCGCCGTGCACCACGGTGATTTCGATGCCGCGCCGCGCCTGCGCCGCGATCTGCGCGGCGAGATCGGAACGCAGCTCCGGCGAATCGAGCAGCGTTCCGCCCAGCTTGATCAGCGCCTTCACAAGAGCCCCTCGGTCTCGGCAAAACCGAGCATCAGGTTCATGTTCTGCGCCGCCTGGCCCGCCGCGCCCTTGGTGAGATTGTCGATGGCGCTGACCACCACCGCGCGGCCCGTCGCGCGATCCAGGGTCACGCCGATGTCGCAGAAATTGGTGCGCGCCACCGCGCGGAGATCGGGAACGCGGCCCGGTTTGTAAAGTCGGATGAAGGGCTCACCCCGGTAACGCTTTTCGTAAATCGCGAGGAGTTCCTCCGCGCTCGTGCCGTTAGCTGCGCGGAAGTAAATCGTCTCGAGAATCCCGCGGTCGAGCGGCAGAAGCTGCGCGGTAAAACTGAATTCGCGCTCCTCCAGACCCGAAACCATCAGCACTTCCGGCACGTGGCGATGGTTGAGGAGCGAATACGCCGAGAAGTTTTCCGTCACTTCGCAAAAGCTGGTATGGAGCGACGGTTTCCGGCCTGCGCCGCTCACCCCGGATTTCGCGTCGCAGACGATGCCCATCGTGCGATCGATGGCGCCAGCTTCCACCAGCGGCCGGATCGCCAGATTGGCCGCCGTCGGATAACACCCGGGATTCGCGACCAGCCGCGCGCCGGGAATCCGTTCCCGGCAAAACTCCGGCAGGCCGTACACGGCCTCCTTCAGCCATTCGACCTCCGTGTGCTCCTGGCGATACCAGCGAGCGTAATTCTCCGCCGTGCGCAGGCGGAACGCACCGCTCAAATCGATGACGCGCGCGCCCGCATCCAACATCGCCGGCGCAAGCTCCATGGAAACTTCCGCCGGCGTGCCGAGAAACACAATGTCGATCTTCTCCGCCCGCACCGCCTCAGCCGTCGCTGGAACCTGCCGTGGCCCTTTCGCATGAAGCAGCCCGCTGTCATGCCCCGCGTCGCTGCGATGCTCCATCAACAGCGCCTCGACATGCCGGTGCCCCCGCAGGATGGAAACCAGCTCCGCCCCGCTGTAGCCTCGATACCCGACAATACCGACACGCCTCATGATTAAATATTCACTTCAATGAATAAATATACCACGACTCCGGGATCAGAGGTGGAGGCTGATGCGTAGCGCAGCATCGATCTTCTTCATTGTAGAAGGACTCAGTTGCCCGTAGATCTTGCCAAGACGAACCTCGTCTACGGTGCGAATTTGGCCGCAGAGGACTACGCTTTCCTTTGTCAGACCACCCTCGCCGTCCGGGATGGGAACGTTTACCGGGAATGCTTTCTTGATGTTCTCGGCGCCGGTAATCACAGCCACGATTGTTGTGGGGGAGTATTTGTTACCGATATCATTCTGGATGACAACGCAGGGTCTTGTTTTGGCTTGTTCATGTCCCAAGCTGGGATCGAGATTGACTTCAATGACACTGCCACGTACGCACTTGCCGGGCATCTAGACATTCTCGGCGTCTAAGTACTTAAACTCATCTGAAATCCTCTGGTGCAGCTCGGCATTCGCGCGATAGCCCTCAGCAAGTTCGTGCGCAAGCTTTTGCTGTTGGAGGCGGCGCAGGTATTGATGGACCGCATCGCGAATGAACACACTCCGCGTCACGGAAAGCTCGGCCACGGCTCGCTGGGTCTCCTCGTACAGGGCATGGGGGAATTCCACGATCACTTTCCTGGACGCAGCACGGGCTGGCATCTGGCGCCTCGTTCTTTTGGATGGCGACTTGATCATGCCACTAAAGTATTAATTTTAGCACACCAAAATCTATTCGGTCATAGATATACGGAATGGGTTACCGAACGTTGTCCCCCCCGTCGTGGTGTTTAGACGCTAGGAGAAGGTCTTTGCAGGCGCGTATATTCCTTAGCGGCCTCTCAGAATTTTCTGTAGTATACTTCCTCTGTATGCCGAGACTCAAGAATTTTGTCCAGCGCTCCGCCTTGATTCTGACGGGGATCTCGATGGGAGCAGCGGTCTGGAAAGCCATCTCGACCGGCAACGCCTCTGACGATGCCGGCCCCCTCAAGGAGTCACTTGAGGATCTCGGAGCCAGAGTCGCGACGCTCGAGTCTCTTGAAAATCGTCACGCTGCCGCGGAAGAGAACAGCAGCAGCAGTTCCGCCCAGATGTTGACTGCGATTGCGTCTCTGGAATCGACGGTGGCGGTTTTGACCACGCGATACGATAATCGCCTGGCCGAGGCAGAGAACCGCCTCACCGATCACGATGCCAAGCTCCGGGAAGTGCCGACACTGGCGCAGGTGGTCAGCACCATGGAAGAGATGCTCTCGAGCACGATGTCGGGACTGGACAGCAAACTCTTCGAGCAGGTGCGCTCCATCGAAGTGCTGCAGACCACGGTGGCGCAGAGCGACGAACTGATGGGAAAGGTTCTTGACTCCATCGACTTGCTCCGCTCTCACGGGGAAAGCGCCGCCGCCTAGTGTTCGGCCGCTGAGCGCTCCGCCAGTTGGCCGATGATCGGCAGCGAGTACCGCTCCTCGTGGCTGGTCTTGATGATCATGAAAACCCAGACGAACAGAATCAGAAGGTGGAGAGCTTTGTCGATGCGGAAAAATGGCTCGTGGATTTCGCGGAAAATCGGGCTGAGCACCCACTCCACAATCAGCCAGGCCACGAACAGATATAAACCCTGAAACGCGTGGAAGCGGACGGTCTTATTGTTGCGGAACTTGTCAGCGGCCAGAACGATGACCGAGGCGATCCAGCCAACTCCCGGGATGTAACAAAGGATGGAGGCGGTGCGCGGCGTAATCCCCGCTAGCGGATCAATGGGCTGAGACGGCGCCGCCGCACCCGGCTGGCGGCCGCCGCACTTGGCGCAGTATTGGTCCGTCTGGTTGACCACGTTCCCGCAACTGCTGCAATAAGGCATTTCTAATTATCAATACGTTACGCCAGCGCCAGATGTTCCGGCAATGCCCGCTCCGCCTGGGCAACGTCCCTATGATACGATTTCGACCATGCGAATTCGTCCTATCTTACCGTTCTTTCTGCTGTGCGCCGCGCAGGCCTTGCCCGCGGCCAAGACCCTGGAAATCTACTTTGTAGACGTCGAGGGCGGCCAGGCGACCCTGATTGTGGCGCCCTCCAAGCAGTCTTTGCTGGTGGATACCGGCTGGCCGGGAATGAATTCGCGGGACGCCAACCGCATTGCAGCGGCGGCCAAACACGCCGGGGTGAAGCAGATCGACTACCTGGTGGTGACGCACTATCACGATGACCACGTGGGCGGCGTCCCACAACTTGCGGCCAAGCTGCCGGTGCGCAACTTTGTCGATCATGGCGAAACCGTAGAACACGGCTCGAATGAAGACCGCCTGTTTAAGGCGTATGTGAGGACGCGCGATGCCAGCGGCGGAAAGCACCTCGAGGTCAAGCCCGGCGACAAGATTCCGGTGAAAGATCTCGATGTGACCGTGCTGGCGTCAAATGGGGACGCCATCCCGGCCGCGCTCCCTGGTGCGGGCCAGAAAAATCCCGCGTGCGCCGATGTCAAGCCCAAGGAGACCGATCCGTCGGAAAACGGGCGATCGCTCGGCATCCTGATCCAGTACGGCGAGTTCCGTATGATCGACCTGGGCGACCTGACGTGGAACAAGGAAAACGAGCTGGTCTGCCCGAATAACAAGATCGGAACAGTGGATCTGTATCTGACTACGCACCACGGCCTGGACCAATCGAATTCGCCGGCAATGGTGCGGGCTCTCAATCCGCGAGTGGCTATCATGAACAACGGCGCGCGCAAAGGCGGATCGCCCGAAGCCTGGCAGACGGTCCACGATTCGCCCGGGCTCAAGGACATCTGGCAAGTGCACTATGCCATGGAAGGCGGGAAAGACCACAATGTGCCCGAAGCCATGATTGCCAACATCTACGAGCAGGGCGACGAAGGCAATTGGCTGCGCGTTTCAGCCGACGCCAGCGGCTCGATCACGGTCTACAACAGCCGCAACAAGTTTGAGAAGACGTACGCGAAGTAATGGCCTTCCTCGCCAGCATATGCGCGGTAGCGATCTGGATTTACCTGCTGCTCGGCCGCGGCAAGTTCTGGCTGCTGCGAGAGGCGGAAGTGGCGGATCGGCCGGCGCCGCGCCGGGTCGCGGTCATCGTTCCCGCGAGGAATGAAGCCAAAACCATCCGGCGCGCGCTGGCTTCGCTCGTGGAGCAGGACTATTCCGGCGCCTGGCACATCTACGTGGTGGACGATCACAGCGAGGATCGCACGGCAGAAGTGGCGCGCGAGGCCGCGGGCCCGGAATTAGTGACGGTGATCCAGGCGCGGCCGCTCGCCGAGGGCTGGACCGGCAAGCTCTGGGCGCTGGCTGAGGGCGTCGCCGAGGCCGAGTCATTCCAGCCGGATTACGTGCTTTTCAGCGACGCGGATATCGTCCACGCGCCGGAGAGCATTTCGCAATTGGTGGGGCGGGCCGAAGCCGGCGGCTACGATCTGATTTCCTCCATGGTCAAGCTGCAGTGCGAAACCCTGGCCGAGAAAGCGCTGATTCCCGCGTTCGTATTTTTCTTTTTCATGCTCTATCCGCCCAGATGGACCGAAGACCCCAAGCGCGCGACCGCCGGCGCCGCGGGCGGCTGCATCCTGATGCGCTGGCCCGCGCTTGCGCGCATGGGCGGTATCGCGTCAATTCGCGGCGAGTTGATCGACGATTGCGCGCTGGCGAAAGCGGTCAAAAAAAACGGCGGGAAACTCTGGCTGGGGCTGACGTCGAAAACGCGAAGCATTCGCAGCTACGAAACGTTCGGCGCGATTGGCCGCATGATTTCGCGGACGGCATTCTGGCAGCTCAGGCATTCGACGGCGCTGCTTGCGGGCACGGTCGCGGGAATGTTCGTCACCTACATGCTCCCGCCGCTGCTGTTGTTCTCGGGGAGGCTGGTTCCGGCGGGCCTGGGAGTTTACGCGTGGATCCTCATGCTAGTCGGTTATGCGCCCGCACTGCGATTTTACGGCGTTTCCATGCTGTGGGCGCCGCTGCTTCCTCTGGTTGCTTTGTTCTACACCGGCGCGACCATTTATTCCGCCATCGAGTATTGGGCCGGCCGCGGCGGCGAATGGAAGGGGCGAGCGCAGGACCGGAAGACCTGATTAGTGGCGTATCGCAGCCAGAAACTTAGTACCGCTTCCTTCGGTCGCGGCTCAGCAAAATCCGTCGGGTAACCGAGCCGTAACCAAAAGGAGCGGTGTGCGAGACGCCACCTAACTTCGCTTGCCGGATCGGAGTTCGACGTACCCGAGCGCCGCGAATCCGGCCGCGATCACAAACCGGAGAGCGATCAGCCATACTTTCTCTCCAACCAGAGCCCGGTTGATGGCGAGCAGCACGAAGCCCAGGGCGATGGTGAAGTACCACCAGGCGAACCATCGGGAGCGGAGTTTTGGCGGGGGCACGTGTAACCTTGCAGGCTATCACGGTAATTTGTCGAGGTACGGCGCCACAACTTCGCGGGTTGCCGCGCTGCTCACCACAGGAACAATCTCGAAAGTTACCCCCGATCCGCGCCAGCTTAGTACCCATCGCTGCAACAGCCGCGGATCGTCGCATTCCATCAACTGAAAGCAGCGCGCGAAGTTTGGCTCAACCCAGCTGTCCACATACTTCAAGCCCTCCGGAAGCGGCCTTCGTCACGCACGCGTTTGTAGATGGGCAGCATGTCGTTATCGCGAAACCGCTCGCTGACCATGAACAGCATACGGTGTCACTCACTTTCTTGACTGGTGAATCTTCGGGATCGGGTGCTTTCCTGCCGCCAGCTCAACGCTGCGCACCATCGGGTCGAATCGGCCTTTGGCCGGTTTTAGCGGCGGTTCAGTTCCACCGCAGCTTCAAGATACTCGCGGATCGCTGCCTGGATATTCGCGAGCGCTTAGTGCGACTTTGTAGCGCATGCCTTGCTTCAGTGTAGCGGCTAATGAAAATCGCGCGCTACAGGCGCGGGAACGGCGATTGCGAGACGGTAACGGAAACTCAACCTGGCGGCAGTGCTACGGGCTCGACATCGGTTTGCGCAAAATCCGCCCCTTTGAACAGCAGCGGTTGGCCGACCGATTTTGAAAGTGCGTAAGAGAAGCAGTCGCCGAAGTTTAACCCGGCTGGATGACGACCCCGGCCGTACGTGCGGTATGCGAGGCGCCCGACTTCCACCTGCTCCTCGGTCACCGCCACGGTCTGTACTTTGGCCTTGTGCAGGAAAAGATCCAGCTCTCGCTCACCCGTGTCGCCAAATCGTGTGCCCAGCACAATGGCGGCTTCCAGGACTGAAGCAGCGGAGATCAGCCGGGTGGAATCAGATTCTATAGCGAGTTCAAATAGCGGCGCGTCCGGCTCATCAAGAAATATGGCCAGTACAGCGGACGTATCAATTACCATTAATGCGGCAGCCCACGGTCATCGTAGCCAAGGATCTGGTCCGATGTGCGGTGATCCAGCACGGGTAACTTCTTGCAACGCTCCCGGATGGCTCGCAGCTCGTCCCGGAGACGCAACACGCTTTTGCGCCCGGACTGCCGTGCCAGCCGCTCGCGTAATGCGTTCACCACGGCTTCGGTGAGACTCTCGCCGGTCTTCGCGGCCAGTTCTCGAGCCAGCCGGTCGGCCTCGGGATGTTTGATACTGAGAGCCATATTTCAACCTATCTAGAATATATTCTATATTATATAAAAGGAAATGTAATTTTTGTAACTGCAATATTTTCTTTGGTTTGCCTGGCTAATGAAAATCGTGCGATAAATCCGCCGTCACGCGCGCCGATAGCGCTTCCACTCGCGCCGCTTTCACCGAAACCGCGTGATCCATGTTCTGCAGCGTGCCGTCGATCAATAAAAAATGCGCGCTGAGCAGTACGAAGCGCGAGCGCTCGAACAGGTCCGGCGTCACGATCACGTTGGAGACCCCGGTCTCATCCTCCATGCTTAGAAACACAAAACCTTTCGCAGTGCCAGGCCGCTGGCGCACGATGACCCATCCGGCCACGCGCACCGTCGAGCCGTGGCGCATGCGCGCGAGCTGGCGGGCGGGGGTGACGCCCAGCGCGTTCAGTTCTTCGCGCCGGTAAGCCATGGGATGCTTGCCGATGGTGAATCCGGTGCCCGCAAAATCGGCATTCAGGCGCTCCTCGATATTCATCTGCGCGAGCGGCGAGGCGCGCTCAGGCTCAGGCTGCGTCTCGATCAACGGTCCGGCGGGCTGCACCGCATGTCCGGCCTGCCATAGCGCGTCGCGCCGGTGCGCGGCTTCGAGCGAATTCAACGCGCCGACCTCGGCGAGCTTGTTCATCTCATCCTTGCGCAGCTCGGGAACGCGCCGCGCGAGATCGCCGATGTCACGAAACGGCCCGCGCTCCCGCTCACGCACGATGGCCTGGCCGGCGCCGGCACGGAGGCCCTTCACGCACATGAGACCCAGACGGAGAGCTTGATGGGGAGAGGGGGAGAGGGGGAGAGGGGGAGATACTGCGGCACTGACTCTCCCCGTCACCCTGTCTCCCCGTCTCCCCATCGGTTCAATCGTGCACAACCATTCAGAGGAAACCACATCAATCGGCAGCACGCGCAGCCCGTGCCGCCGCGCGTCGTTTAGCAAGATCGCGGGAGCGTAAAATCCCATGGGCTGGTTGTTCAGCATGGCCGCCATGAATGCCGCCAGGTAATGGCACTTCAAATACGCGCTGGCATAGGCCAGCAGCGCAAAGCTCGCCGCGTGCGATTCGGGAAATCCGTAGAGCGCAAACGACGTGATCGCACGGATGATGCGCTCCTGCGCTTCCTTCGCGATGCCGTTGCGATCCATGCCGGCGCGCAGATTCACCTCAATGTCGCGCATGCGTTTCTCCGATCGCTTGAAGCCCATGGCGCGCCGCAATTCCTCCGCCTCACCGCCCGTGAATCCGGCCACGATCATGGCCATGCGCAGCAATTGTTCTTGAAACAGCGGAATACCCAGCGTGCGTTTGAGCACCGGTTCGAGCGACGGGTCGAGATAATCCACCGGCTGGCGTCCCAGCCGCCGCTCGAGATACGGATTCACCATTTCGCCCACAATGGGCCCGGGGCGGATGATGGCCACTTCCACCACGATGTCGTAAAAATTCTTCGGGCTGAGGCGCGGCAGACAGGACATCTGCGCGCGGCTCTCCACCTGGAACATGCCGACCGTGTCGGCGTGCTGTAGCGCACGGTACACGTCTGGGTCGCCGGGCGGCAGGTGCGCGAGGTCCACTTCTTCACCGTAATGCTCGCGGATCAGGTTGATCGAATCCTTGATCACCGCCATCATGCCCAGGCCCAGCAGATCGACCTTGATGATGCCCAGGTCGGCGCAATCCTCTTTGTCCCACTGCACCACCACGCGCCCGGGCATGGTGGCGGGTTCGAGCGGAACCACCGAATCGAGCTGCCCCTGGCAGATCACCATGCCGCCCGAGTGCTGTCCCAGGTGCCGCGGCAGGTCCTGCACCGCCAGGTACAGCTCGAAAAATTTGCGGATGCGCGGATTCGTGAGGTCCAGGCCGGCATCGCGAAACTGGCGATCAGGCGTGTCTTTCGGATCCTTCCACTCCCAGGTGTGGACGAGACTGGAAAGGCGATCGAGCGTCTCAACCTCGAAGCCCAGCGACTTGCCGACCTCGCGCGCCGCCGACCGTCCGCGGTACGTGATGACGTTGGCGGTCATGGCCGCGCCCAGTTTTCCGTAGCGCTCATAGACGTATTGGATGACGCGCTCGCGCTCGTCGCCCGAAGGCAGGTCGATATCGATGTCCGGCCACTCGCCGCGCTCCTCGGAAAGGAAGCGCTCGAACAGCAGTTCCATGCTGACTGGGTCGACGGCCGTGATGCCGAGGGAATAACAGACCGCGCTATTGGCCGCCGACCCGCGCCCCTGCGCGAGAATGCCGTTTTTCCGGCAGAACTCGACCAGGTCCCAGACGATGAGAAAGTATCCGGGAAGCTTCAGCTTCTCGATCATCGCCAACTCGCGCTCGATCTGCCGCTGCGCTTTTTCGTAATAGGGGATATAACGCCGGCGCGCGCCTTCATCGGTCCTCTGGCGCAGGAACGACATCATGGTTTCGCCCTGGGGCACGGGATAACGCGGGAATTCGTAGCCCAGATCGGCGAGGGAGAAATCGAGCCGCGCAGAAATCTCGTGCGTATTGGCGATGGCTTCCGGCAGATCAGCGAATAGCCTCGACATTTCCGCGGCGGATTTCAGATGCCGCTCGTTGTTCAGCGCAAGCAGCCGTCCGGCAGCCGCCAGCGGCACATGGTTTCGCACGCACGTCAGCACGTCGAGCGCTTCTCGCTGCGCCGGCGTGGCGTGGCGGACGCCGTTGGTCGCAACCAGCGGAACCTGCATGCGGCGCGCGGCGGCAATCTGCGCCTGGTTGCAAGCTTCCTCCTCGCGGCTGAGATGGCGCTGGATTTCAGCGAAGACGTTCGGGCGGCCGAAAATATCGATGAGCCGCTGAAGGTTTTTCGCCGCGTCGCCGTCCGCTTGCGGACCCGAAAGCGGGCGTCCCCGCGTCCCCGCGTCGGTCATTGTCTCCCCGTCTCCCCGTCTCCCCATCTCCCCATCGCTACATGGAGCCAGACAGATGAGCCCCTTCCCAAACTCAGCCAATTCTTCCCGAGACACCGCGCCCTCGCCTTTCTTGGCTCGCAGCTTCATGCGGGTGACCAGGCGGCACAGATTCTGGTACCCGGTGCGATTTTCCACCAGCAGCGGATATTGAAATCCGTCGGTGCAGGTGATCTCTGCGCCGATGTGTGCGCTGATGCCGGACTTTTTCGCCGCCAGATGAAAGCGCGGCGCGCCGTATACACCATTGCGATCGAGAAGCGCGAGCGCGGGATAGCCGAGATTTGCCGCCGTTTGCGCCAGATCTTCCGGCAGCGATGCGCCTTGCAAAAAACTGAACGCAGAGCGCGCGTGCAGCTCGATGTAGGCTTCAGTCATAGCTGCCCTCGATGAACCAGCGCCCGGTCTGTGCTTCGCAATAGATGCGGTAGAGCGCACCGCCGGCCAGCTCGATGTCCCACTCGTCGCGCGCCCAGGCGCCGGTCGACCACCAGTCGCCCGAAGTGCGCCACGGCCCGGCCTGCCGCGAAATTTTGCCGTGGATTCCCGGCGCGGAGATGAAGCCCGCCTGCACTCTGGCCGCCAGCGACGGACGAAACGTACGAAAAGCGAGAGCAACCGCTCCCTCACGGTCGCGGCTCGGAAACTTGTTACTGAGCCGCGACTGTAAAGGAGCGGACATCCGGAACGCACCCGGCCGGTGCGTATCCACCAGCTCCGGCGATCCGACATTTTCTTCCCCCACCACAGCCGCAATGCGCGCCAGCGTCAGCTCCAGCTTTTCCGGCTCCGGCGCGAGCGGGATGAATAGTCCGTTCTGCGTGGCGCGTGGTTTTGCCGGCTCAGCGGCCAGATGAACTTTTATGATCGGCGCCGCGGGCGGATGTTTTTCGAGATCCAGCTCGAGCAGTTTCAAAAACACGCGCGCGCTGCGCATGGCAACCGGCAGGCGGATCGAGCGCTCGTGTTCGCCCGCGTTTTCAAGATGCAAGCGCAATCGCAACCCGATCGCCGCCAGCGCCCGCTCCTCGAGGCGCGCGCACACATCACCCAGCAGCCGTCCCAGCACGAACATCAGCGGCTCGAGCAACTCCAGCGGGTAGTCCAGTTCCGCCTCCTGCTCGAAGCGAGCCGGCGTTTCCACGGGTTGGAGCGGGCGATCTCCTGCTCCGCGAGCGAGCTGTTGCAGCCTGACCCCTTCCTCACCCAGCCGCGCTGCGATTCCCAGATCCGGCAGCGCCGCCAGATCGTGAAAAGTACGGATGCCCCATCGTGCCAGCGTTTCCGCAATATCTTCGGGAGGCGCGAGCAGCGCGACCGGCAGAGTCGCCAGAAATTTGGCTTCATCGCCTTGGGGCACGATGCTGATACCCGCGAATCCGCGCGCCGCATGGAAAGCGGCGTCGGGATTCGAAGCCACGGCGATATTGACAGGCGCGCCCGCGCGCCGCGCCATGGCATGCGCGATCTCGTGAACCGTGCCGAACAGATGGCCCAGGCCGGCGATGTCCAGGATCACGGTATCGGGATCGGTCTGCTCCACCTGCGGCGAAAAATCCTGTGCGCAGGCGAGCAGCCGCGCGCCATCACCCGGGGCATGCATGCACGCGAACATGGCCGGTCACCTCAGCGCACGCGCTTCGAATCCAGCACAGGCCGGGCGCAAGGGCTTCCGCCGCTCGGCCGAGAATGCCGCGCCGCGCAATAGCTGAGAACAACCCGGCGCGCCCGACCACTGGATGCGGGTTCGCTCGCATTCGAGCGCGAGCATGGCGCAAGCGCGCGCATTGGGCGCCAGCTCGATTACGACGAGGGCCGTGGGTGTGTTTTCCACCGCCCGGCGCAGCCGGTACCAGGAAGCCAGCGAAATGCGCCGCGCCGTTTCCGGTCGAATGTCCCCCAGATCCATCACCACCAGACCAAAGCCGCCGGCTTGCAACAACAGGTCGGCAGCTTTTAGTGCATGTTCGGCGTTGCCGCTGCAACGAATCCACAACAGCCGCTCCAGCGCCACACCCGCCGCCGCGGCCGATGCGGGATCGAAAGCATCGCTCGCATCCACCAGCGCGCAGAACTCTTCGCTCCGTGCCGCCTGCGCCATCAACGAATGCTGGATCGTGGTCCGGCCCGAAGAAGCCGGCCCGAAAATATCGGTGACGCATCCCCGTGGAATGCCGCCGAGCGCGGAATCGAGGCTGGCAATGCCAGACTGCAGAAGTTCCGGCGCATGCCGCTCATGCAGCTTGAAATCAATGGTTTGTAGCAGGGAGGAGGCCATAAATCAGATCTCGATATTCGCCTTTTATTCGCCGCACTATAATTTTACAGAAATCGCAGCTGGAGTCAAATGTATTACTTTTTTGAAATGTTATACTTTTCTTGTATGGTTGAACGAACTGAGACTCGTGCTACCGAGAAGGGACAGATCGTCATTCCCGCCGCGCTGCGCAAAAAGTACGGCATCAAAAAAGGCACGCGCATTCAGGTATATGAGAAAGACGATCACATCATTCTCGACCCGCTCAGCCCACAACTCATCCGGCAAAAAATTGAAAAACTCTACGGCTCGGCAAAAGGAGGTCCATCGTTGACCAAAGAACTAGAAGCTGAGCGTGCGCGCGACAGAGAAAAAGAGGAGCGCAAAATTGATAGAGGATCTCGTATTCGATAGCTGGGCTATCCTTGCCTATGTTCAGGCTGAGCCTGGCGGTGCTCAGGTTAAATCCCTTCTACTGGAAAACGCAGAAGTAAGGCGGCCTCTTTGGATCAGCAGCATCAATCTCGGTGAGGTCTGGTACACGCTTGCGCGGAGGCACTCCCCCGATCATGCCAGCCGGCAGCTTGCTGAGCTCACTCAAATCGGCCTCGAGCGCGTCGATGTCGACTGGCCCATGGTTCTCCAGGCCGCTGACTACAAATCCCGCCACAAAATCTCTTACGCGGATGCGTTTGCTGCGGCGCTGGCCAAACAGCGCAACGCGGAGCTGGTGACCGGCGACCGCGAATTCCGCGCGCTCGAATCCGAAATCAATATCCACTGGATCTGATCCGATGGCCGACTCCCCTTCCCGAGTCCGCACCACGCTTCGGGCGCTCCGCCATCGCAATTTCCAGTTGTTTTTCGCCGGCCAGCTCATCTCGCTCATCGGGACCTGGATGCAGAACGTGGCGCAGTCCTGGCTGGTGTACCGGCTGACCGGTTCCTCGGCGCTGCTCGGCATGGTCGGCTTCGCGGGACAGATCCCGGTCTTTCTGATCTCTCCTCTTGGCGGTCTTATCGCCGACCGCCACAGCCGCCAGCGCACGGTTATCGGCACACAGACCTCTGCCATGATCCTGGCATTCGTGCTCGCCGCGCTGACATTAACCGGGCGCGTGCAGGTGTGGCATATCTTCGTTTTGGCCGCGCTGCTCGGAGTAGTCAACGCGTTCGACATTCCGGCGCGCCAGTCCTTTCTGGTGGAAATGGTGGGGCGCGAAGATCTCATCAATGCCATTGCGCTCAACTCGTCGATGTTCAACGGCGCCAGGATTGTAGGCCCGGCCGTCGCCGGCATTCTGGTAGCGGCCATCGGCGAAGGCTGGTGCTTTTTCGCAAACGCCGTGAGCTACATCGCCGTCATCATCGGCCTCGTGATGATGAAAGTTCCTCCAGCGGGCGCCCCGAAGAAAGGCTCGGCCATCAGCCACATCAGCGAAGGATTCCGCTTCGCCGCGCGCACCACGCCCATTCGAGCGTTGCTGTTGCTGCTGGGCCTGGTCAGTCTCACCGGCATGCCGTATGCCGTGCTCATGCCAGTCTTTGCCGGTCAGATCTTCCATTCGGGCGCGCGCGGCCTCGGAATCCTCATGGGCTTTTCCGGCGCGGGCGCGCTCATCGGAGCGTTGGCCCTCGCCACGCGCCAGGAGGTCATCGGCCTCGGCCGCTGGGTGGCCGTCTCGACCGGCATCTTCGGCGTCAGCCTGATTCTGTTTTCGTACTCGCGCTCGTTTTGGATTGCGGCGGCGCTGCTCGTCCCGGTCGGACTTTCCATGATGACCCAGATGGGCTCGTCGAATACACTGATTCAAACCATGACGCCCGATGTTCTTCGCGGCCGCGTGATGTCGGTCTACTCGATGATGTTCATGGGCATGGCGCCGGTCGGCGCACTGCTTTCCGGCGTCATGGCGGACCGGTTCGGCGCACCCGCAACCGTGGCCACGGGCGGCGTGATCGCCATTGCGGGCAGCATCGTCTTCAGCCTCCGCCTGCCGTCGCTGCGGCCGGAAGCGCACCGCTTGATCATGGCCCAGAATATGGTAGCCGGCGATCCGGCGGACGAGGTGACCTCGCAGGGCGAAACGGCGGCCGACTTAATCAAGAAGTGAATTGAAAAACAGCTTGAAGGTCTGGTAGCTCTGGCCGCGATACTGCGGCCGCATGCCGAACAGAATCACGTGCCCCCGGCCCAGGCGGGCGTCCACCAGCGCGGCGCGGCCCGCCAGCCGCTGCTCGCCCATCAGCCATCCCGACGCAAGTATCTGAGTCTCGGGGTATCGCGCCACCGCGCCGACTTGGCTACTCCACGCCGGACTCTCGTCGGACCAAACCGCGATCTCCCGTGGCAGGCCCAACGCCAGCGGATGTTTCGTATCCAGCACGACATGCAGCAGCGATCCCGGCGCATAGAATTCACGATCGGATGTGCCCTGGACGATATTCTTCGCCTTTACTCCCAGTACTTGTGTGGCGTACGCCGTCGAGCGATTCAGAAAGACTAGCCTTCCGCCTTGCGCTGCAAATTCCCGCAGGGCCGTGCCGCCGGCATCTGCCAGTCCACCGGTGAACTCTTCAGGCATGGTCCCTTTGGCGCGGCCGCTCACCAGCTCACTCGATGGCTGATCTGGAAAGACCAGAACATCGTAGCGGCGGCGCAAATCGCCCGCCTGGATCTCCTGGTTGCCGATGCTGGCGTAGGCGAATTCAAACTGCTCGAGCAGCCAGCGCGTCCATCCTTCGTCGATGTTTGGGATGAAGCTTTTGTACAATCCGATGCGCGGCCGGCGCAGTTGTTTCCACGCCGGGCCTTGCTGCGTGCGCGCGAAATCGCCGGTTGCCGGATCCCGCCAGACGGTCCCGCCGGATTTCCAGATGCGATTGATCGTCAGCCAGGAGTCGGTATCGGAAGCCGCGAAACTCTCGTGCGGCTCGCCGCCTGGAAATTCCTCGCGCACCAGCGGCCCGCTCCACGGTCTGTCGAGCGTCTCGACATCCACGCCCATCAGCAGCGGCAGCGTGTGCGCCGTTACGTCATAAGGCCGCACCGGCGGCCCGTCCGGATACTGGCGCATGTCGGGATAATTCTGCCGCTCGAGCAGTGTCTTGGCGAAGCTGCTGTAGGGCTGCGCCATCAAGATTATGTGGCTGCCGTCTTCGGCCCGGTCGATCTCGACCATTCCGAAATCCAGCGTCTCGAGCAGCTTTCGCGTGGCCCCGGGATCGCGCTGCTTCGCTGGAATCAGGAATGCCGCAGGCTGAGTGCGCGCAACCGCCCGCTGGCCCACGCGATAGAAATT
The DNA here is from genome assembly GCA_020073305.1 of Terriglobia bacterium. GTDB lineage: Bacteria > Acidobacteriota > Terriglobia > Bryobacterales > Bryobacteraceae > QHXW01. Next base: position 45,022 of record JAIQFK010000020.1, on the reverse strand, counting down.
GCGCAGCAGCTCCTCGCGCTGGATAGCCGCCTGATAGAGGCACGATTCAAACGCGATCAACTGGTAGTCGATGATGTCGCGCAAATGCCACTCGCCGCCTTCCCACGGTTCCAGATGATTCCAGCTCCGTTGTTGCGCATCGAAGCCCACTAAGTTACGGTCGAGTTGGTCGCGGCGAATCGTTACTGGCGTGGCCAGATTCGCGCTAGCCGATTCCGTCAGAATCCGCAGTCCACCGTGAAACGCCTGGTAATGCCGCGCCGGCGACCAGAAGTCGTACGCCGCATGCATGGCGACGCCTTTCTTTCCCGCCGCGGTCAGATCGCTGGCCATGGCCGTGCCGATCATGTTCATTTCCTGCGCGAGGATCGCATCCACATTCGGCTCGATGGGATCGAGCCACGGCGGCACGAAGATCCGCGATGCGTTCCGGCCTTGCTGATGAACGTCGTAAACGATCTGCGGATGCCAGGCGTTGTGCAGCTTCGCGACCACCAGCCGCGTCTCGGGTTGCGTGAACATGTACCAGTCCCGATTGTTGTCGTGCCCCACGTAATGGTGATAGAGCTCCGGCGGCGACGTGCCTTCATACGCCGTGCCCGACGTGCGCCGGTACCAGCGCGTCACGATATCCACGCCATCGGGATTGAGCGACGGTACCAGCAGCAGAATCGTGTTGTGGAGAATGGCTTGGAAGCGCGGCTTGTCCTCGGTAAGCAGCCGGTAGGCAAATTCAATCGCGGTGTGAGTGGAGGCGACTTCATCCGAGTGAATCGAGCACGTGAGCAGCACGACCGTCTTGCCGTCCGCGATCAGTTTTTCGGCTTCCGCCTCCGGCGTGGTGCGCGGATCGGCCAGGCGCCGCTGGATCTCGCGGTAGCGATCGAGATTGCGCAGCGTCTCAGCCTCGGCGATGGTGGCTGCGATGAACGGCCGGCCGCCCACCGTCTTGCCCAGTTCCTCGACGCGAATCTCATCGCTTGACTGCTCGAGTGCGCGAAAATACGCGACCACCTTGTCCCAGTCGAGCAATTCACGGTCAACACCAATCTCGTGCCCGAAATGACTCGCGGGAGAAGGAACCGCGGCTTGAACGCCGCATACAGCGAACAATACGACTAACAGTGGAATAGAAAGCTGAAAAACGGGGACAGGCTTCACCGTCCCAAGCCGCACGAACCCGCAACTCAAGCGACCCTCTAGTTCGGCGCGTGGACGGTGTTGCCTGTCCCCGTTTTTCTTCCTCACGCCCGGCTCAACTCCGCCCACAACGCGCGGTAATAACGCAGGAATCGCTCCGGCTCTTTGCTCTCCGGATTCACTTCCGCGAGCGTGTAGTGTTCGTAGCCGGAATCGCGCAGCAGCGTGAACAGTTCACGCCACGGATACGAATTGCTCAGATCGTTAATGTGAACGTTACGAATCCACGGTTTCAGCAGTTCGAAGCTGGGCTTGACGGACCCGCTCACCACGTCGGTCGGATTCGAATTCCAGCAGACCCCGACGTTTTGATGTTTTGTCGCCCTCATGATGGCGGCGGCCACGGGCGGATTTTGCGTGATGGGGCCGTGCACCTCCATCCAGACCTCCACCCCGTAACCCAGGCCGTAATCACCCAGCTCGTGCAGGCTCGCGGCGATGTTGTCAATGGTCGTCTCCATCGGCACGCCCTGCGGCAAGCCGTTGGGCCGCACTTTGACGCCCCACGCGCCGGTATCGTGCGCCAGATCGACCCACTGCATTCCGATCTCGACCTGCTTTCGCCTCACCTCCGTATCCGGCGACTCGAACTCGCACGTCGAGCCAAAACTCAACAGCCGGACTTTGGATTTCTGGAATCGCTCCCGGATCTGGTTTCGCTGAGATTCGTTGAGCGAAGGCTCGACGCCGTGCTTGTGCCCCGTGCGCAGCTCGACGGCTTCGTAGCCCGCCGCTTCCAGATTCCGGATGATGGTTTCGAGATCCCAATCCTTCAGCAGGTTGTAGGTGACGCAGCCCAGGTGCAGCATGGCCCCATCATTCTAGTACGCCGGCGCGAGCGGTTTCGAACCCTTCGACGACCCGTCGCATCCTGAGCCGCGACCAAAGGAAGCGGTTGCTCATCCTTAACGAACCCGTTGATTTTTTCGGGTCGCCCGTAAACTGTCTACCCCAGCTCCGCCAGCATCTGATCGATCTCTTCAGGCCGGATGTAAAAATGCGGCGAAGTTCGTACCCAGCCGCCGCGATTGGCCGTCACGATGCGCTGCTGCTTCAATTGATGCACGATGCTCCCACTCTCCACGCCCCCCTTGCGGAAACTTACGATGCCCGCTCCCGTTGCGGGCGTGCGCCGTCCCAGCACCTCGTAACCCTTCTCGCGGACCCCGTCCGCGATGCGATCGCCCAGCGCCTGTACGGCCGGGGCGATGCGCTCCACTCCCACCTCGAGCACGAACTCGATCGCGGCGTTCAATCCGTAGCAGCCAATCGTATTGAGCGTGCCGCATTCGTAGCGACCGGCATCCGGCCGCAGCGTCATATCGCGCGTGCCATAGTCGGCGTAGCGGGCCACGTTGGTGTAGCCGAACTCCACCGGCGTCACGCGCTGGCGCAACTCTGCGTTGATATAAAGGATGCCGCAGCCTTCGGGTCCGAGCAGCCACTTGTGGCCGTCGGCGGCCAGCGCGTGGATGCCGCACCGGCGCACGTCCACCGGAAACGCGCCGAGGCCCTGGATGGCGTCCACCAAAAAGAAACACCCGCGGCGCCGGCAAATCTCGCCCAGCGCTTCGAGATCCACGCGGTAGCCGCTCAGATATTGCACGAAGCTGATGGCGAGCATCCGCGCTCCCCGGCAGGCAGCGTCGATTTTTTCGAGCGAGTCGAACCCCGATAGCCACACTACCTCGACGCCCTTCTGCTCCAGGCGCTTCCAGGGATAGTAATTCGCGGGAAATTCTTCCTCGAAGGCCACCATCCTGTCGCCCGCGCGCCAGTCGAATCCCATCGCGATCGTGGCGATGCCTTCGGAGGTGTTCTTGACGATCGCAATATCCTCGGCCGCTCCGCCCATGAGCTTCGCCGCGGAGCGCCGCAGGCCGCTGTACACGGCAAGCCACTGGTCGTAATGCACGCTGCCGAATTGAACCTGGTCATCCGCCAGATGCTTCATCGCGTCCGCCGCGCGCCTGCACAGTGGCGTCACGGCAGCGTGGTTCAGATAGATGAGGTGCGCGCGCACCGGGAACTGATCCGGATACTGTTCCCAAAGCACGGGAGTCGAGGCGTCAGTGGTTGACCGGTTCATAACTCCTATCTTCAAACAAAAGCCCCGGCACGACACGAGCCTGTGTCAGTATAGGAATCTAAAAACCTGATACTTGAAACCTGAGCTTATGCGAATCTCTCGACGTACTCTGCTCGGCGCCGCGCCTGCCCTGGCGCTCGCCGACGTTCCTCCCCACCGCTGGGACGGCTACGACTTCGGCCCCGGTCCCGCCGTCACCAATCGCCTCAACCAGGGTCCGTTCGGCATCGATCAGGACGAAGGCTGGTTCACCATCGCGGCCACCACACCGTCGGAAGGGCACATTCGCAACTGGGGCCTCGGACTGGTCGGCTACACCTGGGAGGAAAGCGGCCCATCACTCGCGGCCCGCCGCGGCGCGGAGACCCTCGAACAGCACGTCGAGAAAATCTCGTCGCTGCCGTTCGTCGACATTCTCTATATCCGCTGCGACTGGCGCGACGTCCAGAGCCGCCCCGGCCGGCTCGATCTCCATCCTATCTGGAAATTGACGCTCGATGCCGCCAGGCAGCGCGGACTTCGCGTGGGTTTCCGCGTGCAACTCTCGAACCCCGAAATCCAGCCGGCGAAGATTGCCATGCCGGATTTCCTGCGCGATCGCGTGCCGCTGGCCAAAATCGGCAAGCTCGAACGCGGCGGGCGGGAGTTCGATGCGCTCGAGCCGCGCTACGATCATCCCGAATTCCAGAAAGCCTTCCGCGAGCTGAATGAACTGCTGGCGGCGGAACTCGATTCAAATCCGCTCATTGAGTGGATGGACCTGATGCAGTACGGCTTCTGGGGCGAAAGCCATACCAGCGACCTGCCCAACCCGTTCCATGATTACCTGACCGCGGAAAAGACGTTCGTCGCCATGACGCGGCTGCAGCTCGAAACGTGGCGGCGCACGCCGCTCGCCGTGAATACGGAGCCGGACATCAGCAACGTGGGCAATCGCGAGGTCATCGACCTGGCGGTGCGTGCCGGATGCTGGCTGCGTTCCGACAGTGTGCTGGTCGAGGAGCCCATTCAAATCGAAGAGCTCTCGAACCGCCCGGCCTGGCTCCCGGTGGTGATGGAAGACGGCTACAACCGCGATTACAACGTCGACACAATCGCCGTGGATGCGGCGGGCATCAATCTGCGCGAGAACTGCATGCAGCATGTGCTCGATATGGGCGGGAACTACTGGTCGCTATGGACCGAAGCCGGCAATCTTGCGCGCTACCACGAGCGCTACCCCAACGCCTTCCCCGCCTTTCAGCGGCGGATGGGTTACCGCGTGCGCCCGGCCTGGATCTGGCAGCGCAAGCGCTACGGAACCGCGGAGATCATCGTGGGCTTCGCCAACAACGGCGTCGCCGGAATCCCCGGCGTCCTCCGCGTCACCGCCGAGAGTCCCGACGGCAAGTTCCGCTCGAGCGGCTCGCTCGACGCCGGACAGCCTTACGCCGGAAAAGTGCGGCAGGCTTCGTTCATTCTTCCATCCGGCATAGACGGCCAGAAATTGATCCTGCGCGGCGAGATCGAAGCCAAAGCCGGCGTGCGCCACCCTATCCGCTGGTCCTGCGCCCAACCTCTGAACCCTGACGGCTCCCTGACTATTCAACTCAAGAGCAATTCAGACAAGGACTGGCGCAAAGGAGTTTAGTTTCACGCTGGGGCGAAATTGACTTCGGGGTTGGAAAACCGCTACCCTGCTCCCTAGCGCGAAGGGCGCATCCAGTCCGCGGAAAGGGCCGTGCCCACCTTGCACCGAACACCGAAGGTTACGAACCTTCTTTCAGCCTGACTCGGGCGGACTCCAGGCGCAGTCATGAAAGGAAGGTCGTAATGGATGCCAAGAAACTCCCCGCTCGCCCCAGCCTGGAGCAATACAAGAAACAGGCGAAAGAACTCGTCAAGAGCTGCAGGGACGGCGATGCCGAAGCGGTGCGGCGAATCGAGCGATATCGCGCGGTTCGTACTCTTGCCGATGCCCAATTCACCATCGCCCGCGAACACGGTTTCGAGAGTTGGCCCAAGTTTGCGCAACACATCGAAGCGCTGACTCGCGAGAATTCCCCTGTCTCAAAATTCGAATCCGCAGCGGATGCGATCATCACTGGCGATGTGGCGACCCTCCAGTCGCTGCTGCGCGAAAACCCAGGGCTGATTCGGGCGCGTTCGACGCGCGAGCATCACGCGACGCTTTTGCACTATGTTTCGGCCAATGGCGTCGAAGATTTTCGCCAGAAGACTCCAAAGAACGCCGTGAAGGTCGCGGAAACTCTTCTCAAGGCCGGAGCCGAGGTCGACGCCGTGGCGGACGCGTACGGCAAGGACACGGCTCTGGGCCTGGTGGCGGCGAGCGTTCATCCCCTTCGGGCGGGCCTGCAAAATGCGCTGATCGAGATTTTGCTGGACTACGGTGCCGCCCTCGACGGCGTTCCAGAAGGATGCCAGCCATTGACCGCAGCTCTGGCCAACGGGCGCCCGCAGGCCGCCGAGACTCTCGCCAGCCGTGGCGCGCAAGTGGACCTCGCGGGAGCCGCCGGATTGGGGCGGCTCGATTTGGTCAAAAACTTCTTCAACGAAGACGGCAGCTTGAAATCGAATGCGACGAAGGCGCAGATGGAGTCCGGCTTCATGTGGGCTTGTGAGTACGGTCGAACCACTGTCGTCGAGTTCCTGTTAGAGCGGGATGTCGACATGGCCGCGCAGGACCTTCACGGGCAGACCGGCCTGCACTGGGCCGTGATTGGCGGACAATTGGACACCATCAAGCTGCTCCTAGAGCGAAGAGTTCCTCTCGAAGTAGTGAACGTCTACGGCGGCACGGTGCTCGGTCAAGCGCTGTGGTCCGCCGAACACAGTGACTCTAGGATTGACTATGCACCCATCGTGGAGTTGTTGATCGCGGCCGGCGCAAGAGTTGACGCTTCGTCGAGCGAGCGCGTTGCGAGGGTGCGCCTGCGTCGTCGATCGAAATCATGAGTGCTTCCTTCGGTTCCGGTCCCAGCCGGAGCACGTTGCCGTCGGGATCCTCCACGTGCATCTCCCCCGTCATCACCTCGCCGCGTCCATCCCATCCGCCACACGAGTTGAGTAGACTGACTCAGAAGGGGGCTGTATGAAACGTTTAGCCGGCCTGGTTTTGGGATTCGCCATGGCGGTGTTCGCCGCAGATGTCAACGACGACCTGCTTAACGCTGCGCGCAAAGGGGACCTTGCAGCGGTGAAAGCGCTATGCGAAAAGGGCGCGGCAATCGAGGCGAAAACGCAGTACGGACAAACCCCGCTCTACCTGGCCTCCATGAACGGCCACGACGACGTGGTTCGGTTTCTGTTGGACAAGGGCGCCGTCACCGACGTGAAAGATACATTCTACAAAGCATCTATCCTCGACTTCGTCGTCCAGCGCAAGCATTATGAAGTGGCGAAAATGTTAATCGCCAAAGGCACTGGCAGCCCCGACGACGAGTTGGCGGCAGTGGCGGACTCAGAAAACCCCGACTTGGTCCAAGCGGTCCTGGCAAAAGGCAAGGTGAGCCAGCCAGCATTGGATAAGACCTACGAGATGGCCCTCGACCAGAAGCAGCGAGTCATTGCTGATCTGCTGAAGAAGGCGGGCGCTCACGAGCCCGCGCCTCCGGTTGTCGTGGACCCGAAGGTCCTCGAGTCCTATGCCGGCACCTATAAGACGGACCAGCTCCCCTTCGACATCAAGGTATTCGTCAAGGACGGCAAGTTGTATCTGCAGGCAACCGGGCAGCCTGAATTTGCGCCCAAACCCAAGAGTCCTACTTCATTCGAATACGCCCAGTTTCAACTGCAGGTTGATTTCGATTCCGCCACGAGCTTCACGGTGAAACAGGGCGGCAGGGAATCCAAATTCAAGAAGGCGGTAGCCCAATGACGCGCGCGAAACTATGGATGCTGGCAGCCGGTCTGCCGCTGGCGCTATCCACGGCACTGGCAGGAGATTGGCCGCAGTTCCACGGTCCCGGCGGCTCCGGCCTTGGCGACGGCACGAAGCCGCCGGTTCGCTGGGATGCCGTCAAGGGCTCCAACATCGCGTGGAAGACCGAGATCCCCGGACTTGCGGATTCATCGCCCGTGGTGTGGGGCGATCGCGTTTTTGTCACGACGGCCATCTCCAGCGATCCCAAACAAGGCTTCCGCACCGGGCTCTATGGCGATACGGACTCGGTCAACGACAGTTCTCCGCACAAGTGGAATGTGCTAGCCGTGGATAAGAGAACCGGAAAGATCCTGTGGGAGCAGACGGCTCACGAAGGCGTACCGAGGACCAAGCGGCACCCGAAGTCGTCTCAAGCGTCGCCGTCGCCCGCGACGGACGGAAAAGTGGTGGTGGCTTACTTCGGTTCGGAGGGCCTGTACGCCTACTCCACCGAGGGAAAGCTGCTCTGGACGAAAGATCTCGGTTTACAGAACGCGGGTTGGTTCTTTGATCCGGATTCGGAGTGGGGCGCAGCAAGTTCACCGGTGATCTACCAGCACATGGTCATTCTGCAGTGCGACCGCCAGAAAGACTCATTCATCGCCGCATTCGATTTGAAAGACGGCAAGGAATTGTGGCGCACCGCGCGCGCGGAGATTCCGTCGTGGGGCACGCCCACCGTCGTCGCAGGCAAAGACCACGCCGAAGTGGCTACTAACGGCACCAAGGCCATTCGAGGGTACGACGCCGCCACCGGCAAACAACTTTGGACCCTGGGTCCGAATTCCGAAGTCACGTGCACGACGCCGGTCTCCGCGCACGGCCTCATCTTCGTGACGGCCGGCTATCCGCCCGTGCAGCCGATCTATGCGATCAAAGTAGGGTCAAGCGGCGACCTGACGCTCAAGGACGGCAAGGAGTCGAGCGACGCGATTGCCTGGAGCAAACAGCACGGCGGTGTCTATCTGCCTTCCCCAATTGTCTACGGCGAGCATCTCTACACGGTGGGCAACAACGGAATTCTGACTGCGTACGAAGCGAAGACCGGGACTCGTGTGTACCAGCAGCGCATTGGAGAAGGCGGCTCATTCGTCGCGTCGCCCATCGCGGCAGCGAACAAGCTGTACATTTCGAGTGAAGACGGCGATGTGTATGTCGTGAAAGCCGGACCGCAGTATGAACTGCTCTCCAAGAATCCAATCGGTGAGCCGATTCTCTCGACTCCGGCGCTAGCGGGCGATCTGCTGCTTGTGCGCGGCGCCCGGCATCTGTTTGCCATCGCCGAACCGGGCCAGTAGTGGCAATGAGCACATTTCGAATCGCACTCGCTAATATCCAATGCCCGGCCACTCCCCAGGAGTCGATCGCGCTGGCCGAACAAGCCATTGCTCAAGCATCCATCGAGCGCGCCGGCCTCATCTGCTTTCCGGAATGCTTCATTCCCGGCTACCGAGGCATGGGGAAGCAAGTGCCGCCCCCCGATCCGGTATTCCTCGAACGCGCGTGGTCCGTCGTTCGAGTGGCCGCTGCGAAGGCAAATCTGGCAGTCATTCTCGGCACCGAACGCGTCGTCGATGGTGCGCTGCTCATCTCCGCCCTGGTCATCAATCCAGATGGAACCATCGCCGGCTTCCAAGACAAAGTCCAGCTCGATCCCTCCGAGGAGTGCACTTATACGCCCGGCTCCGGGAGGCGCGTTTTCCAGGCCGGCCCGCTGACCTTCGGTGTCGCCATTTGCCATGAAGGATGGCGCTATCCGGAGACGGTCCGCTGGGCCGCCCGGCACGGCGCACACATCGTGTTCCACCCTCATTTCCACCAAGCCGAGCCCGGCAGTTACCGGCCTTCGAGTTTCGCCGATCCTGCGAACACATTCCATGAGAAAGCCGCCCTGTGCCGCGCCGCCGAGAACACCTGCTTTTTCGCAACGGTAAACTGTGCCAGCGCTGGGTCGCCGACCACTTCGGCGGTGGTGCGGCCCGACGGGACTCTGCTCAGCTACCAGCCCTACGGCAAGCCAGGGTTGCTCATCGCGGATGTCGACATCGCTCAGGCCACAGGCCTCCTCGCGGCACGCTGCAAATCCGCCTGGTGAGATAAGGCTCAGTGGCTCAGGGCCGATATGGCTCCCAAGCCGGGCCAGAAGACTGGAATTACGCGAGAAGGCGATGGCGGCTACGCCGAAGGAGCGCTAGGCCCCAGCAGCCGCGCCTGCCGATAATGTAAGCTTCTCCCGTATGCCGTCGTTCATTTCGCAGGCGTGGCGCTCGTGGAAGAGCGGCAAAGCCGTCGCCTTGGTGGCGGCTCTGGCGCTCGCGGTGGGCATCGGATCCACCACCGCCATCTACACCGTCGTCAACGCCGTGATGCTGAAACCGTTGCCTTATCCCCACGGCGAACGCTGGGTCGCGTTGTACGGAGCGAGCTTCAGTGAGCCCACGTTGTGGTCGGCAAGCAACTTTCCAGATCTCCTGGAGTATCAGCAACTGACACACAGCTTCGATGTTTTCGGCTGGCTCAGGTCGGAGAACTACAACCTCACATCGCCGGGCGAGCCGCGACATGTCATCGGAGCAGCGGTCACGCCTTCGCTCGCTCACCATATCGGCGTGAACCCCATCGTGGGGCAATGGTTCCGCGACGACGCCGGCGCCGTAATCTCGTACACCCTCTGGAAACGTCTGGGAGGCGATCCCAGCATCATCGGTAAGGCCATCGCCCTGAATGGCCGCAGCTACACCGTTACCGGCTTGATGCCACCGGCATTCCGTCTGCCCTTGCCCGGACCCGGTGTGGATACATTGGGGAGCGACGTCTGGATCTCCCTCGATCCGCACGGCGCCGGGCGGAATCCCGACGAAGCTTACTACGTCGGTTACGCCAGGCGAAAGCCGGGCATAGCGTTGTCCCAGGCTGAGGCGGATGTGAAGCACGCCGCTGCCGAAATCGCCAAGCTGAATCCCGTATCCCACCCGTCGTACACCGCTCGCCTGGTTGATGTCCGCGAATCCGTCAGCCGCGACATCCGGCCAACGCTGCTTCTCCTTTTTGCGGCAGCGGGCCTTCTGCTTCTGATCACTTGTGCCAACGTGGCCGGACTGCTGCTGGCCCGGGCCGTGTCTCGCGCCCGGGAAACCGCCACCCGAGTGGCTCTGGGCGCCGCGCCACGGCAGCTTGCCCTCCAGTACTTTATGGAAGGGCTGTTTGTTTCCCTGGCAGGGGCGGCGGCCGGCGTCGTTGTCAGCGCTGCGCTCGTGCGTGTCGTGGTCTCTATCGCTGTCGATTACATCCCGCGTGCCGACGAGATTGCCATCGACTGGAAGGTCCTCCTGTTTGCAGCGGGCACGGCGTGCCTGGCAAGCGCGCTCTCCAGTCTGGCGCCCCTCTGGCAGGCTGCGCGAACCTTTCCCAATGAGGTTCTCAACGAGGGAGTGCGGGCGTCGGCGGGGGCTCGGAGCCGCAAGCTTTCGCAATCGCTTGTTGTCGCTGAGATCGCGCTGGCCTTTACGCTCCTGACGGTCAGCGGAGTTTTGATTTCGCACCTGAGAAATCTCGCCCGCATTCGCCCGGGTTTTGAACCCGATCACCTGCTGTCCTTCCAACTCACCGTAGCCGACGCAGCAGGTTCGAGTGCGGAGAAGCTGTGGCCTTATCAGAAGAGGCTGATCGAATCGTTGGAGGCGATTTCTGGCGTCGGCAGCGCGGCTATCGCTAACCAGTTGCCGCTCAACGGCTGCTGCCTCAGTACAGCCATCTATGCGGAAGGCCGCCCCGCCAATCCGAACCAGGTCCAGAGAACCAGTTTCATGGTGATCAGCCCGGAGTATTTTCGCACCATGCGGATTCCTCTTCGAAGCGGCCGCTTCTTGAATGAGCACGATGCCAGGAACGATGCTCTTTTCGTTGTAATCAACCAGGCCGCCGCCAAACGTGACTGGCCAAACCAGGAACCTGTCGGCGCATACGGACGACTTGCCGGCCCGAACGGCTCCCGGTTCCAGGTGGTGGGTATTGCCGGGGACGTAAAAAATAACGGCTTGGGCAGTCCCACCGTGCCCGAAATCTACTTCCTGAGCGCGGTTGCGCCCGTGAACCCCATGCTGTTCGTCGTTCGATCGCCCCTGCCGGCCGAAAGACTCGTTCCCGAAGTGAGGCGCGCGGTGCAAAGGGTCGATCCTTTGCAGCCGATTCACGACGTGACGGCCATGAATGACATTGCTCAAGGGTCACTGTCCCTCGAACGCGTGGGTACTTTCATGACAGCTTTTTTCGCGCTCGCCGCGCTGCTGATGACAACTCTGGGCATCTACGGGGTTGTGTCCTATTCCGTGCGTCAAAGAAGAGTCGAGATCGGCACGCGTATGGCGCTTGGCGCGGTCAGCCGCGATGTTTTGTTTTTGGTGGTGGGCGGTGGATTGCGGATGGCGGTGTATGGACTCGCCTTCGGAGGCCTGGCCGTGGCCACGGCGGCTTGGCTTCTGGCCCGGGTAGTCGCCGTTCACGACGTGGGATTTCTTCCTTTCGCGTCTTCCACGGCCATCGTGGCGGTTATTGCCATGGGCGCCTCCCTCTTCCCTGCCTGGCGAGCGAGTCTCCTATCTCCCATGGTGGCCATGCGGAATGATCCGGCATCCATGTGGCAATCTGCCTATCAGCGCATCCGGCAGGCGGTGCAAGGCATGTCGCGGGCCGAGGATGTTTCCGTCCTGTCGGATGGGTCGATGCTCACCGAGTTCGTCGACGCATCCCGCCGCGCGGCCTCTTTTGCGGAGGCGCTCCAATCCTCCCTGGCCACGTTGTGCGGCCGCGTCGGAGGCAAATCGGCGATGTTGCTGGAGAAGGTTTCCGGGCAGGAATATCGTCGCGCAGCCGCGACACCCGAACAGGCATTTTCGGACTGCTCCTTGCCCGCCGAAGGCTTTCTGCTGAACCGGCTCAGGTTTTATGCCTTCCCTCTGCCTTTTAACGGCGGCGACGTGGACACCTGGCAGCGATGGGCAAAAGAATACCGGCCTCAATACCTCGCCGAGATTGAGACTCTGAAGAATACCGGCGCTCGCCTCGCGGTTTCCCTCCGGACAAAGAGCGAGATTCTCGGGGTGCTGCTGCTGGGTCCGCCGGAGGGCCGTGAGTCCTACAGCCGGGCTGAGACACGAGCGCTGGGCGATTGGGCGCAGCAATTGGCCCTCATGATGGAGAATGCGCGCCTGACCGATCGCGTGGTCGAGCAGGAGAAGGTGCGCCGCGATCTTGCCCTGGCGGTCGAAGTCCAGCGGCGCCTGCTCCCCGAGCAACCTCCCCAGACGGCCGTGGCCGAACTCGCCGCCATCAGCCTCCCCGCTCGCAGCATTGGCGGCGACTATTACGATTTCCTGGATGCAGGCGACCATCGCATCGGAATCGCGCTCGCTGACATTGCGGGAAAGGGGATTGCCGCGGCTTTGATCATGTCCGTGGTGCAGGCTTCGCTGCGCATCTTGTCCACCGAGGAAAATATTTCGCTGCCGCAACTGGCGGCGAAGATGAACCGTTTTCTGCACGGTTCAACCAAATCGAACAGCTACGCCACCTTCTTCTATGCGCAGATTGACGACCGAAACCGCCAGCTTCGTTATGTGAACGCAGGCCATAATCCGCCTTACCTCCTCCGCTCCATTGAAAACTCGGAGATTGAAGAATTGTCCACGGGCGGTACCGTTTTAGGCTTGTTCCCGCAGGTGAGCTACCAGGAGGCCACGGTCGATCTGCAGCCTGGCGACGTTCTCGTCGCCTTCACCGATGGCGTCACCGAGGCCCTGAATCCACATGAGGAAGAGTTCGGTGAAGAAAGGCTGAAAAACCTCCTGCGCCAGGTCGTTCATTTGCCCGCCCACGAAATGTCGGTGCGCATCTCGCACGAGCTAAGAAACTGGATCAAAGACGCCGCACAATACGACGACCTCACGTTCGTCGTGATGAAAGTGAATTAGCGGGTTTGTTTGCAAGCTCTCTCGGGCTGTTTGACATATTGATGCAGATATAATATGTCTTGATGTATGCGGACCACGGTGCGCCTGCACGACCCCCTGCTCGCGGAAGCGAAGAAGTACGCTGCGGAAACCGGAAAGACGCTCACTGCGGTCATCGAAGACGCCTTGCGTGAGACTCTGGCGCGGCGGAAGCACACCATCAAGCGGCGTCCCTTGCGCCTGCCTACTTTTCCGGGAGGCAAGTTACAGCCCGGTGTCGACCTCGATGACAGCTCGGCTCTCCTGGACCTGATGGAAGGGCGGGATGCTCCTCATTGATGTCGGTGTGCTGGTGTACGCCTACCGCCAGGCAGCGCCCGAACATAAGTCTTACCTGCAATGGCTCGAACGGTGCATCAACTCCGACCAACCCTTCGGCCTGGCGGAGCTGGTTCTCTCGGGGTTTCTGAGGATCGCGACCCACCCGAAGGTTTTCAGCCCGCCCAGCCCGCTCGAGCCCGCCATCCGTTTCGCCGATGCGTTGCGCGGCCAGCCAAATTGCGTGATCGTCGCGCCCGGGCCGCGGCACTGGGATATTTTTTCCCGCCTCTGTCGCTCGGTGAACGCTAGAGGCAATTTGATACCAGATGCATACCTTGCGGCTCTTGCAATCGAATCGGGGACCGAGTGGATTACGGCTGACAGGGATTTTAGCCGGTTCCCAGGTTTGCAGTGGAGCCATCCCCTCGACTGACTTTTCCGATTCTGCGGCGTAACCAGTTCAGATTTGCCAAACTTTCCCGTAACCCAATCGGCCCGCCGCGCGTATGTTAGCCTAATCAAGAGGGACCCATGTTTGCCCGGTTCACGCTCGCCCTGCTTTTGGTCGCTGCATCCTCCTTCGCCGCTGACAAGAAAAAAGACCCCAACGAGATCGGCAATCGCGACGTCGGTAAGGGCATCAATTTCTACTCCCTCGAGAAGGAAATTGCACTCGGCCAGCAGCTTGCGCTCGAGGTCGAAAAGCAGACCAAGATGGTGGACGACCCCATCCTGGGCGAATACATCAACCGACTGGGCCAGAATCTGGTGCGGAATTCCGACGCCAAGATGCCGGTCAGCTTCAAAATCGTCGATGATGATTCGATCAATGCCTTCACCCTTCCCGGCGGACACGTCTTCGTCAATTCCGGGCTGATCCGCATTGCGGAAACCGAAGCCGAGCTGGCCGGAGCGATGGCGCACGAGATCGGCCACGTGGCAGCCCGCCACAGCACCCGGCAGGAGACGCGCGCGCAACTGGCCAACTTGGCAACCACCCCTCTGATTTTCCTGGGCGGCTGGTCCGGCTATGCCATCCGCCAAGGCGTGGGTCTCGGCATCCCCATGACATTTCTGAGCTTCTCGCGCGCTTTTGAGGGTGAAGCCGACCTCCTGGGCCTGGAATACATGTACAAAGCCGGCTACGATCCAACGGCATCCATCGACATCTTTGAGCGCATCGAATCGCTCCAAAAGTCGAAACCCGGGCTGGTGGCCAAGGTTTTCTCGAGCCACCCCATGACCTTGGATCGTATTCGCGAGACCCAGAAGAACATCACTGAGATTTTGCCAAACAAACCCGAATACGTGGTAAGTACCTCTGAATTCAATGAAATGCGGGGACGGATGATCGCCCTTCACCAGAGCCGGAAGAAGGACACCGCCGATCCCTCCAAGCCCACCCTGCGCCATGCGCCCGGCAGCGAACCGTCCGAAAGCAGCGCAGACGATCGCCCCACTTTGAAGCGCCGTCTCGCCGGCGACGAGCTGTAAATCTCTCCCTCATAAGAGAAACCGCGGCAGCGTTTAAGACGTTATGTATGAAGGGAACTCCACATCCAGGTTTATAATGCCTACAGGAAGAAGGATTCCGATGAAGCGTTTTTCCACCCAAGTGCTTAGATTTCTGCTGGCTATCACGGTTCTGGCCTCGGTTTCGTTCGCCGACAACAAAAAGAAAGATCCGGACGAGATCGGCAACCGCGATGTCGGCAAAGGGGTTAACTTCTATTCGCTGGAGAAGGAAATCGCGCTCGGAAAGCAATTGGCCCAGGAAGTCGAGCGTCAGGCCAAGATCATCGATGACCCGGTGATCGCCGAGTACGTGAACCGCGTGGGCCAAAACCTGGTCCGCAACTCTGACGCCAAAGTGCCGTTTACCATCAAGGTGCTTGATTCCGAAGAGGTCAACGCGTTCGCGCTGCCCGGTGGATTCTTCTTTGTGAACTCCGGTCTCATCCTGAAAGCCGACAACGAAGCTGAGCTGGCGGGCGTAATGGCGCACGAGATCGCTCACGTCGCCGCCCGGCACGGCACCCGGCAGGCAACCCGGGGAGCTATCATCAACTACGCCTCGATTCCTCTGATCTTCATGGGAGGGTGGACCGGGTACGCCATCCGGCAGGGCGCAGGCTTGGCGATTCCGCTGGGCTTTCTGACCTTCTCGCGCGGTTTTGAATCCGAGGCCGACATGCTGGGCCTCGAGTACATGTACAAGACCGGCTACGATCCCGTAGCGTTCGTCGACTTCTTCGAGAAGATCCAATCCCTCGAAAAGAAGAAGCCCGGGACCATGTCCAAGGTGTTCTCGACCCACCCCATGACCGACGACCGCATCAAGGCCGCGCAAAAGAACATTGCGAGCATCCTGAAGGCCAAGCCGGAATACGTGGTCAGCACGTCGGAATTTAACGACGTGAAGGGCCGCCTCTCCATGCTCCACAACCGCCGCCGCGTCGATGTCAAGGAAGACAGCAGCCGGCCGACCCTGCGCCGCGCGCCGGGTTCGGGCACCGGACCGATCGAGGACGAGGGCGACAAGAAAGCCCCGAAGGATCAGGACGAACGCCCGACCTTGAAGCGCCGGGACAACCAGGACCAGTAAATTCCAGGTAGCTGTGGTAGAGCAACGCCGGGGCCGGATCAGGTTCCCGGCGTTTTCGTTTTGGGCTCCAGCCGGACGTTGATGGCTTCCAGTTCTCCGTCCGGAAATCGCTTGGTTTCAATCGATACGCGATCCCCCTGCTTGATATCGGAAGCCTTGATCTTCTTGCTTCCGGCGTAATAGCGGGTTTTGTGAGTCAACGCGAACTGGAGTGTGTTGGAATCAGCGTCTTGAAGCGCGAGTCTTCTGCCGTCGATTTCCTCAACCACGCCGGTGAAAGTAGCCAGGGGCTGCTGGAAGATCTGAGCCGGCATGTTGGTTGCGAGAACCAGCAGGGTTAAAACGAACCTCATGTCAAAAAGACGCATGCGAGACAGGGAGTGTAACATTCCGGCGCCGTACTCCATCTTACAGACATGAAAACCATTCTGTTCCTGTTGCTGGCGGCGGCAGCCGCCTTCGCCGCCGACGTTACCGGCAAGTGGGTGGCCCAGGTTCCAGGCCGGGGCGGCGAGACCCGCGAAGCCACATTCACCTTTAAAGCGGACGGCAACCAGCTCACTGGATCCGTGACCACGCCGCGCGGCGAGGCGCCGATCTCCGACGGAAAAGTTGACGGCGACGAGATCTCGTTCAACCAGGTGATGGAGTTCAACGGCAACGAGGTGAAGCTGACGTTCAAGGGCAAGGTTTCCGGCGACGAGATCAAGTTTACGCGCCAGCGCGAAGGCGGGAACCGCGTGCAGGAGTTCACAGCGAAGAGAGCTTCGAACTAACTGGCCGCAACTCGTTCATCGTGTGTTCATCAGCCATGGTTCATGCTCTGAGCCAGGAGGTGAACCATGCCGAAGAGAATGCTTTTCACCGTTGCCGCCATCGCCCTGGGAAGTTTCACGATCCTGCCCGCGGGTGCGGCCGAGATCATGGCGCAGAAAGTCGTGACAGAAGTCAAAGCGGCGCATCCCGAGATCACCGGCCTGGAACTTGCAGCAACGCGGTCCGAGCAGGAGGGCTGCAAGACCATCGCCACGACCGAGGCGAAAGAAATGGGCGAGAAATGCGATAAGGATGAGTTCACGGCCATGAAAACGAATCAGCCCTTCGTTGAAAAAGAGAAGGACGAGTTCGATGCAACCCTCCCCATCCATGATGCCGCTGGGAAAATTATTGGAACGGTAGGAATGGATTTCAAAGCCAGCCCCGGCCAGACCAAAGAAACCGTCACGCGCCAGGCGAAGCAGATCGCCGCCGAATTGGAAAAACATTTCACCGCGAAAGAAAAGCTGTTCGAGCCCGTGAAGTAGCCCTGTCGACGCGAAGCCCTACTTCACAGCGCGGTACTGGGCCTTGATGGCGGCGACGTTCTTGGCGGCTTGGGCTTGAAGGTTGCTCTTCATGGCTGCGCATTGCTGAAAATATTTCAGCGCGTCCACGATATTTTCCTGCCGGTAAGCAGAATCGGCGAGCATGAACAGGACCTCGGGCTTTAATGCCGGATTGCTCTCGGCAAGGGGAAGCGCCGTGCGCAGTTCCTTCTCCGCCGCGCTGTACTTCTTCTGGCTGTAGTACGCCTTGCCTGGCCAGTAATGCCCCAAGCAGATGATCGCGTTCTTCCGCGTGTTCCAGTCCGCGTCGCTGATGCCGTCAGGTTTCGCCTTCTGGTTCAGGACTTCAATGAGTTTATTGGAGTAATCGATGACCTTGTCCGGCTCTTTACCTTTTTGGCTGTAGCCGTCTGCCGCCAGCAGCAACATCTGGTCGTTACCTGGATCTTTGGCCAGCACCTTCTCGGCGAATGCGGTCTTCCGCTCGGCATCGTTCATCTGCTGAAGGGCCTGCAAGGCCGCAGGCAGCAACTGGGCCATGTACTGGCTCTGCGGATTGCGGTCGTAGAGGGCTTCGATCAGGTCGACCCTCTTGCGCGGGTCGGTGGTCTGCAATGCCATGGCGTCAATGGCGTACTCGGAGTAGGTGTTTACCTGTTTGGCGTAGTCGACGTGCTTCTTCCAGTCCTCAACGGCATCTTCGTCTTTGGGTTGTGGCGCGGCGATCGCCTTCTGAGCCAGCGCTCCGGTGGTGTTCGACCATTTCTTCACCAGATCGGGATCCTTCTTGGCTTCGGCAGCCTTCAGCGTCACCAGCGCGGTGTCCAGGTCTTCGGGATCGAGCGCTATGATCTTGTCGCCCGCATCCACGGCCTTGTCGGGCTGATTGGCCTTCACATAAAGCGGCTGCATCTCCCCATAAACCCAGGCCAAGTTTTCGCTTTTCGGATAGTCCTGTACGAACTTTTCGTACGCGGCAAGCTTTTTGGCGTCATCCGACTCCTGGCCGATCTGTTGCAACGCCTGGCCCTCGGGGGTTTCGGTATTGATGTTTACCTTGTGACGCTGGGCCAGCGCGCCGCCGGCCAGCAACAGGGCAAGCAGAACAATCTTCATGGCTCCCTCCTCCAAATGGACGGAATGTTATCATACCGCCGCTCCTTTGCATACGGAATTCCGGAATTCCGGTTAAGGTCTGTTGCTTCTAGCGGTGCTCCTGGCGCTTGGGCCCGTTTCGCGGTAGAAAGGGCTTGAGGGGTTATGTCCGGGAAGGCTCTGGCGTTGGGGATATCTCTGTCATTGGTGGTCTCCGCCGCGCCGCCGGGCGCCATGGTCCGCGCCAAGCTCAATGTTCCCAATGCCCTTAGAAACGGGACCTTCGCAGCCGACCGCTATCTGAACATCCCGCCGGGATTTCAGGTTTCACTTTTCGCGAGCGTTGGAGGGGCACGATTCCTGGCCGTCGCTCCCAATGGCGATGTCCTGGTGTCCCAGCCCGGCGCCGGACAGGTGACGCTGCTGCGTCCCCTTGCCGGCGGAGGAGTTCCGCAGAGCTTCACGTTTGTGAGCGGGTTGCGGAGTCCGCACGATATCGTCTTCCACACGATCAACGGGACCAGCTACGTCTACATCACAGAGACCAACCAGATCAACCGTTTCCGTTATAACGCCGGAGACACGTCGGCTCATGACCGCGAGGTTATCGTGACCGGGCTGCCCGACAGCCAGGCGGCGGGATTCGGCGGCGGCTATGCACATCAACTCAAAAACATCGCGATCGGCAGTGACGGCCACCTGTACGTCTCGATCGGTTCGAGCTGCAACGTTTGCGCTGATGACACGACCGGTGATCCGGTTCGTGGCGCGATTTACCAGTACAACGCCGATGGCTCTGCCGGCCGCCTGTTTGCGCGCGGCTTGCGGAACGCGGAGGGCGTGCGCTTTTTGCCGGGAACGAACACGCTCTGGGCAGCGGTGAACAACCGTGACAACGTGCCGTATCCTGTGCAGGACTCGAGCGGAAACTACGGCCAGGTGATCTGGCCCTACGTCGACAACCACCCTCCCGATCTGCTCACGGCGGTGCGTGACGGCGGCAACTACGGATGGCCGTTCTGCGATTCGAATCCCGACAAGACGCTCGACCAGATGCCGTTCAACGCGGATTTCGACACCAACCAGGACAGCCACGTGGACTGCGGCAAGATGGATTTGGTTTCGAAGGGAATCCCGGCACATTCAGCGCCACTCGGATTGCTGTTTCTGGGCGACACGGGGTTTGCGCAGCCCTACCGGACGGGCGCGGTGGTGGGGCTGCACGGCTCCTGGGACCGAACGGCAAAGACGGGATACAAGGTCGCCTACTTTCCGTGGAGCAACACAACGCAGTTGCCCGGCGAGCAAGCCGACCTGGTGACGGGATGGCTCGACGACACGTCTCAAAATGCCTGGGGGCGTCCGGTAGACGCGGCGGTAGACGCAACCGGCAGCATGCTCATTTCCGATGATACGGCGGGCGCCATTTATCGCCTTACGTACGCGCCCGCGGCCATATCGGCTGCCAGCGGGTTTGCCGTGCTGGCGCCGGAATCCATCGGGTCGGTATTTGGGACGCAGCTCAGCACCCAGACGGCAAGCGCGGCCTCGGCGGACTGGCCCACGTCGCTTGGCGGGGTGAAGTTGACGGTCCAGGACGGCACCGGAGCAGCACGCTCGGCCAGATTGGCTTACGTGTCGTCAGGCCAGATCAATTTCGAAGTGCCGGCCGGAACGGCGGCAGGCAACGCCACACTGATGATCGAGCAGAGCACCGGCACGATCAGTTTAGGAACTGTTCTGATCGCCGCGACGGCTCCCGCGCTTTTCAGCGCGAACGGGAACGGGCAAGGGGTGGCTGCCGCCACCGCCGTCGAGGTCGTCTTGCCGACGACTCACCAGGGTCCGGTCTCTGTATTCACCTGCGCCCAGCCCGGGAACTGCAAAAGCGTGCCCATCCGGATTGGAGTGGATACGCCGATATTCCTGTCGTTCTACGGCACGGGGATTCGCGGGAGTGCGGACGTGAGCGTCACCATCGGCGGCGCGAGCGCTTCGGTCTTATACGCAGGTCCGCAGGGCACGTATCCTGGGCTCGACCAGGTCAATGTCGGACTGCCGCTGTCCCTGCATGGCGCGGGCGAGGTGGATGTCGTACTGAAGGTGAGCGGGCAGACTGCGAACACAGTTACCATCAACATTGAGTAAGCAATGGTTCCGGCATCGCGAGTTGCGCTGTGCCTGCTCGCCGCCTGCACAGCTGCATTATGCCAGAAGGCCGCCTCGCCCTCCGAGTACGCTTGGGTGGGCGGCACCGTGTTCGATCGCGGTACCGGCTCTCCGCTTTCGAAAGCTCTGGTGACTCTTTCTACCGAGGAAGAGACGCCGCTGGACGCCCAGGCCATCACCGACGGCACCGGGCGGTTCGGCTTCACGGATATTCCTCCTGGAAGGTATCAGTTGCACGCGGACTGCAAAGGATATCTGCACGCCTGGTACGGGGCAGAGACCGTGAATCATGCGCCGGGAATTATCACTCTGCATGGCGGTGAAAGGCGCGATTTTGTCTTGCGGCTCGAGGCGCTGGGTGCGGTCTCGGGCACGGTGGTCGACGCGGAAGGAGATGCACTTCCAGGAGTGGCCGTCAGCCTGTGGATGCAATCTTTCTGGAGAGGCAAGCCACGATTCTTCGAGCGCAGCTCAGTCAACAGCGACGACCGCGGCGTCTACCGTATCTCCAACGTCGTTGCGGGCCGGTACATCGCCCTGGCGAACGGTCTCGGGCGGCAGGCGTTCCGGATGCAGCCCGAGGCGATCGCGGACCAGAAGGCGCCTGAGCAAGCCAGATACGGCGCGCAGTTCTTTCCGGGAACGGACCGTATGTCTTTGGCCGCGGTGATTACTGTCGACCCGGGAAAGGAAATCAAAGGAACGGATTTCCGCATGTCGCCCTATTCGACGGCTACGCTACGGGGCACGGTGACGCCGCCGGTTGAGCTTCCCGCCGATGCACGCATTGACGTGGTGATTATGCAACAGGATCTGCCGGACGAAAACCAGGGCACGTTTGCCTTCAGTGTGCCAGGGCCGAATTACTCGTTTGAGCAATACGGACTGGTGCCAGGCGAATACCTGTTGCTGACGCGTCTCTCGCTCGGCGAGCGCCGGTACCAGGGCGCGCAGCGTGTGGAGATTAAAGGCGGCGTGGACAAGGAGGTCATGCTAAAACTGGATCCAGGCATCGATCTTTCGGGGAGTCTGAAAGTCGAGGGCGACGATCCGGGGCAGCGCGAGTACAAGGTTGAGTTGAGTCCTGGCGACGCTCTGTCTCCCAACGAACCGCGGCCCATGGCCACCGTGAAAGCCGACAGCAGTTTCGTGCTCAAGAGCGTGGCGCCCGGGATCTGGGACATCGGCGTGAATCCGATTCCGCCGGGCGGCTACATTAAATCGATGCGCCTCGGAGACCAGGATGTCGTCACCGAAGATATGATCATCGGTCCGAAGACGGCCGCGCCCTTGCGGATCGTGGTGAGCACGCGTGGCGGAGTTCTCGAAGGGAGCGTGACACGAACCTCCGGTGAGCACGCCGCTCGATCGATTGTGTTGTTGGCGCCGGCGGGCAAATTCAGCCAGATCCTGAGCTTCTATAGCACCGCCGTCGCCGACGAAGCCGGCCTCTTCAAGTTCAAAGCGCTGACACCCGGCAGTTACAAGCTCTACGCGTTTGAAGCCATGGAAAGTGGCGCGTGGCAGAATCCGGAATTTTTGAAACCATTCGACAGCTATGGAGAGAAAGTGGCGATCACCGAAGGCGTGAATGCGCCGAAGGATGTGCAACTCATACCCGGAGCGCGAAGCCAGCAATGATGCGAATTCTCGTGTGCGCGGCGCTCTTCGCAGGCAGCCTGCCGGCGCAGGTGGCGCAGGGAGAGCCTGCCGATGACGGCTCGCTGGAAGGCGCGGTCATCAACGAAGTCACAAAGGAACCAGTCCGCAAGGCGCAGGTAACGATGGTTCCCGGAAATGTGCCTGCGGCCATTACCGATGCGAACGGCCGTTTTGCCTTCCGCAACCTGCCGCCCGGCACGTACTCGCTACACGCCCAGCACACGGAATTCCCGCTGATCGTGTCCGGCCAGGCGGCGACGAGTCCGCTGATCGTGACGTTGACGGCTCACGAAAAGAAGAGCGACCTGGTGATGGCTCTCACGCCGGGGGCATCGATCAACGGGCGCGTGATGGACGAAGACGCCAAGCCCTTGCCGGGCTGCTCCGTCCAGACGATGCAATTCGCGCCGGGCCCACCCGGGAACAGACTGTACGGGACGCGCGCCGCAACCTCCGACGATCGCGGCGAGTATCGCATCTACGGCCTGGCGAGAGGGCGCTTCTATGTTTCCGTGCAGTGCAGCCAGCCGCTCCCCCAGGCGCACGGGCTTGTGCGGCGCGGCTCGGATGCCGATCTGCCCAACCAACGGTACGCCACGCAATTTTATCCCGACAGCCCGGACCCTTCGGGCGCCTCCCGCGTGATGGCCGCCGCTGGAGCGAATGTGACGGGTATCGATTTTCACATGCACGCGACTTCCACCGTTACCGTTCGCGGCCACATGAACGCGGATGCAGACGCAATGAGTCTCCGGCCGCGCGTTGAACTGGTGTCCCGCGATCCGTTGCTCAGAGACCTGGTGCGGTACTCTGCGTCCCTCAACGCAAAGACGGGCGAATTCAATATTCCGGCGGTGCCCGCGGGCGCCTACGTTCTGGTCGCCTCGGCGCAGGATAAGCGCCACAGCTACGAAGCGAGCCTGCCCGTGGATATCGGCGCAGATCCTCCGCAACCGATCGACTTGACGCTGATTCCCGGAGGCGAATTCACCGGCGCCATCGAGCTGGAGGGCGATCCGCCGAAGCCGGCAATCGAGAACGTTCACATCCGCCTGACGCCTCTCGACTCCGAATTTTCCGGGGCATGGCCAGAGGCAAAAGTGGAAGCGGATGGCACCTTCTTACTTTCCGGAGTGGTTGCCGGACGCTGGCGCCTGGCGGCAGAGAACGTTCATGGCTATGTGAAGTCACTCTCCGTTGGCGGCCAGGAAATGCACTCCGGCGTATTCAACGTGGTCCCAGGGGCAGGCGGCGCCGTACGCGTCGTGGTATCGACGAAGCTGGCGCACGTGGAGGGCACGGTGAACGGAATGTCGCTTCAGCAGGCGAACAGTGTTCTGCTGATTCTGGTATCGGAAGATCCGGAAGCCGCACCGCCGCGCGCCATCCAGGCGGGCAGGGACGGCCATTTCAGCATGTCCGGGATCGAACCCGGGCGCTACCGCCTCTACGCCGCCGGCGTGGCTGAAGGCGCGGCTCTGCAGCAGAGCCCCCGCGCGCTCCAGGCCTTGGAAGGACGTGCCGCGCGGGTTGAACTGGAGGCCGGTGGCGGCGCCACGGCTCAAGTGGATCTCATCCCCGGCGAGGACGTCAAGCAGGCGTTTCAAGAAGCCGAGTAGACGCGGTCCCCGCAAGATTTCCAGGAACCAAACCGATGCTCGCGTCGTATCAGGACTGATATGCTCGAACCCTTACTTGCCGATCTTCGATTCGCCGGCCGCGTGTTGCGCAAGAATCCGGGTTTTAGCGCGATCGCCATAGCCACGCTGGCCCTGGGCATCGGGGCGAATACCGCGATCTTCAGCCTGGTGGACGGCGTGATTCTCCGGCCGCTGGCTTACCGGAATGCGGACCGCCTCTTCGCCGTTCATGAAGCCGTGCCCCAGTTTAGCCAGCTCGCGCCATTGATTCCCGTCAACGCCATGCACTTCCTGGAGTGGCGCAAAAGCATGCGTTCGTTTGAGCAAACGGCTCTGGTGGGCGGCACCACATTCAATTTGACGGGCGCGGGCGAACCCGAGAGGTTGCCGGCGGCGCGCGTCTCGCCGGCCCTGTTCCCGATGCTCGGAATTCAAGCCCAGCTCGGCCGCACTTTCCTCAAGGAAGAAGACCGGCCCGGCCATGACCAGGTCGTCGTCCTCAACCATGAATTGTGGCAACGCCGCTTCGCCGCCGATCCACATGTAATCGGGCGGAAGATCATGCTCGATGGCCATCCTTATGAGATCGTGGGCGTCCTTGCAGCGGGGTTTCATTTTCCGAAGCTGAGTCAACTGTACGCCATGACGATCGCGGAAGAGCGCCCACAGATTTGGAAACCCTTTGCGATACGCGACGACGAGCTCGAGCCGATTGGAGATTTCAACTACGTTTGCATCACGCGGCTGAAACGCGGCGTTTCTGCCTCGCAGGCACTCTCGGAGCTGAACGTCGTGCAGGCCCGCCTGGTGCGCCAGGTAGCTGAAAAGATCGAACTCCGCGCCGCGCTGGTCCCGCTCCAGGACCAGATCACCGGCCGGTCGCGAACCGGTCTCCAGCTCTTGCTGGCCGCGGTCGGCGCAGTTCTGCTGATTGGCTGCGTCAATATTGCTAACCTGCTGCTGGCGCGCGCCACGGGCCGCCGCCGGGAGATCGCCATTCGAACTGCCGTGGGGGCGAGCCGCGGGCGCCTGGTCGGACAGATGCTGGTGGAGAGCCTGGTTCTGGCCGGCGCAGGCGGCGCATTCGGGGTGGCACTCGCGTACGCAGCCATTCGCGTCATCGTGGCACGAGCGCCGGTTGACCTGGCGCGCATCGATGAAGTCCATTTCGACGCGCGCGTCCTTCTGTTTACGCTCGGCATTTCGATATTTACGGGTGTTCTCTTCGGCCTTTTCCCCGCGTGGCGCGCCACCCAAGGAGATCCGCAGGAAGCGATGAGATCCGGCTCCAGAGGCATGACCGCGGGGCGGGCGAGCGGCCGTCTTCGCTCGCTGCTGGTTGGCCTTGAGGTCGGCTTGAGCGCCATGTGCCTCATCGCCGGCGGCTTGCTTCTGCACAGTTTTGTGAACCTGCTTCATGTGGATCGCGGCTTCGAAGCCGAACGCATTCTAACCGTCGATCT
Source organism: Terriglobia bacterium (assembly GCA_020073305.1). GTDB lineage: Bacteria > Acidobacteriota > Terriglobia > Bryobacterales > Bryobacteraceae > QHXW01. The sequence goes on along the minus strand of JAIQFK010000020.1, from coordinate 19,583 downwards.
GAATCTGCCCGAGAGCCGTTACCCGGATCTGGCGAAGAGAGTGGCTTTCCTGCGTTCAACGCTGGAGCGTGTGGGATCACTGCCCGGGGTCACGTCGGCGGGGGTCTCCAATAAGCTGCCGCTCAGCGGTGAAGGAGGGAACAATCTGATCGGCGTAGAAGGTACGAGCCTACCCATGGTGGAGCGCCCGCTCACCGATATCCGCCAGGTCAATCCGGATTATTTCCGCACTATGGGTATTCCCGTTCGAGCAGGGCGGATCTTCGCGGAGACCGACCGGGATCGAAATGTGGCGCTGGTGTCCGCGGTGACTGCCGCGCGCCTCTGGCCCGGACAGAATCCCATCGGCAAGCGCTTTCGCGTAGGCGCTGAGGATTCGCCGTTGATCGAGGTCACGGGCATCGTCGGCGATGTCCGCGGTGTCAGCCTGAATACGAATCCGTCGCTCACCGTCTATGTGCCGTACTGGAAACGGTTCTACAATCAGGCTTCGCTGGCCGTGAAAACTGCGATGGACCCACTCTCTGCCTCGTCGTCCCTCCGAGTGGCAATTCGCCAGATTGATCCGGAACTGCCGGTGCCGGCGTTTCGAACCATGGAGGAGATAGTGTCGGAGTCCGTGGCGCAGCGCCGGTTTCAGATGAGCCTGGTGTTGCTGTTTGCCGCGGCCGCGATGCTGCTCGCGAGCTTGGGAATCTATGGCGTGGTTTCCTACTCGGTGGCGCAGCGCACCCATGAGATGGGGATTCGCCTGGCCTTGGGCGCGCAGCCCGGCAACATTCGCCGCATGGTGCTTGGCCAGAGCCTGCTGCCGGTGTTTCTGGGATTGCCGGCGGGTGTGATGGCGTCGGTTGCACTGGGCCGGATAATGAGCACCCTGCTTTTTGGCGTGAGCGCGTGGGACCCGGCGACCCTTTCGGGCGTCGCCGCTCTGCTGATCGCGGTTGCCGCAGCGGCCACCTATGTTCCCGTGCACCGTGCCACTCATGTCGATCCGGCGTCGGCGTTGCGATATGAGTAGGCCTCAGCGTGTGCTGACTAGCCGGCGCAGATCCTCGAGCTGGCTGCTGAGCTGGCCCATGCGCTTCATCACTTCGGCATGATGTCGCTCGTGCGGCCGCGGTTCCTTCGGCTCGATATAGAACGCACCACCCGGCTCGAGGGAACAGCTCTGCACTTCGTCGAGGCTCCCGAAACCCTGGCGATGCGCCACTGTCAGCAGCTCGGACCGCGAGAGCAACTCCTTGGCGAGGCCGTCTTCGCACAGGCGGCCGTTCTCAACGAGCTTGGTCGGTGTGCCCTCCAGAATCTCATCCAGGCGCCGGTGGCGGAACAGAAACCGCACGACCAGATAATTGACGGCGAATAGCGTGAATGCGCCGATCAGCCCGCCCGAAACCGAGTTGTCCTCCCCGATGATGGCGTTCTGCACCGTATTGGACACCGAAAGCAATACGACCAGATCGAACGGGTTGAGCTGCGCCAGCTCGCGCTTGCCGAATATACGCAGCATGACGACCAGAAACGCATAGACGATCGCCGGGCGCAGAATTTTTTCCGCTAGGGGCAGTGCGAGCACGAACATGTGAGTCCACATTGGCAAGATCTCCTCAAGAATGATAAAGCACCCTGGGAGTTAATATGGGTACGTGTCTTTCGGCTGGCGCTGCGGACGGAGCTCTCGCGCCGGCATTAACATCGTCCTGGCTCTGGTTGGAGCCAGTTGCGCCGCCCAAGCTCCCCCAAAAGAAAAAAACAAGCCCATGCACGCCAACCGCCTGATTCACGAGAAGAGCCCCTATCTGCTGCAGCACGCGCACAACCCGGTGGACTGGTATGCGTGGGGTCCGGAAGCATTCGACAGAGCGCGTAAGGAAGACAAGCCGATCTTTCTCTCCATCGGTTACTCGACCTGCCACTGGTGCCACGTCATGGAGCGGGAATCGTTCGAGAACGAGGAGACCGCGGCGATTCTTAACGAGTACTTTGTGGCGATCAAAGTCGATCGCGAGGAGCGGCCGGATGTGGACCGCATCTACATGGCGTACGTGCAGGCGACCACGGGAGGCGGAGGGTGGCCGATGTCGGTCTGGCTCACGCCGGACCTGAAGCCGTTCGTGGGCGGCACTTATTTTCCGCCGGAGAATCGCTACGGCCGTGCCGGGTTCCCGGCGCTATTGGAGCGCATCGCGCAAGCATGGCGGGCCGACCGCGAGAAGATTGTGGCATCGAGCCAGGAGGTGCTGAAGCATCTCGAGGACGCCGCGGAGGTCAAGCCATCCGGCGGCCTGGATGCATCGGCGCTCGAAAGCGGCTTCATGCAGTTCCGGCGCAGCTTCGATTCCAAGCTCGGCGGATTCGGCGCCGCGCCGAAATTTCCACGGCCGGTCACAAACAACTTTTTGCTGCGGTATTTCGCGCGTACGCACCAGGAGGAGCCGCGCGACATGGTGCTGGCCACTCTGCGCGCCATGGCTAAAGGCGGAATGAACGATCAGTTGGGCGGCGGATTTCATCGCTACTCCGTGGACGAGCGGTGGTTTGTGCCGCATTTCGAAAAGATGCTGTATGACCAGGCGCAGCTCGCCATCTCGTACCTCGAGGCGTACCAGATCACGCACGATCCGTTTTTCTCCGGTGTGGCGCGGCGCATTTTCGATTACGTGCTCCGCGACATGACCGATAAAGACGGCGGCTTCTATTCAGCCGAAGATGCCGACAGCGTGATCGACCCGGCCGAGCCGGATGTCAAGGGCGAAGGCGCTTTTTATGTCTGGACGCAACGGGAGATCGAGGCCATCGCCGGCGAGCCCGCGGCCGCATGGTTTTCCTACCGCTACGGCGTCGAAGAACACGGCAATGTGCACGAGGATCCGCACGGCGAATTCCCCGGAAGGAACATTCTTTACGAAGCGCACACCGTGGAAGAGACCGCGCGGCATTTTGGCAAGGGGGCCGAGGAAGTTCGCCATGCGTTGGACGCAGCCGCGGGCAAGCTGCTGGCAGCCCGCTCAAAGCGAATCCGGCCGCACCTGGATGATAAGGTTCTCACCGCGTGGAACGGGCTCATGATTTCGGCGTTTGCCAAAGGCGGGGCCATTCTCGCGGAGCCGCGCTATTCGGCCGCGGCCATTCGCGCCGCCGAATTCATCCTGCACCGTATGTACGAGGCGAAGGCCGGCGTGCTGCTGCGCCGCTACCGGCAGCAGGATGCGGCCATCGCGGGCTTCCTGGATGACTACGCGCTTTTCACGCAGGCGCTGCTGGATCTCTACGAAGCGCAGTTTGATATCCGGTATCTCGAGATCGCCGTGAAGCTCGCCGAAAAGCAGAGGGTACTATTTGAAGATAAGGAGCACGGCGGGTTTTTCAGCACGGCCGCGGGAGATGCCAGCCTGGTGATGCGGATGAAGGAGGATTACGACGGCGCCGAGCCCTCCGGGAACTCGGTGGCGGCGCTGAACCTGCTGCGCCTGGCCCAGATGACGGATCGCAGAGACTTCCGCGGCTCCGCCGACAAAACACTCGGTGCGTTTGCTTCGCGCATCACCGGCATGCCGTCGGCCGTGCCGCAGATGCTGGTGGCGTACGAGCTCAGCTTGTCCAAGCCCAGGCAGATCATCCTGATGGGCGACCGTTCAGCGCCCCATACGCAGGCCATGCTGAGCATTCTCCACGCGCGTTTTGTGCCGAACCGGATCGTGATACTGGTGGACGACGCCGCGCGGAAGCAACTCGCCGGCTATCTTCCAGTCATCGAGACGATGACGCGCGTCCACGGCGAGACCACGGCGTACGTTTGTGAAAATTACACTTGTAAGCTGCCCACGGCGGATCCCGCAAAATTCGGCGAGCTGTTGCAATAAGGCGGCCTGCTACAATAGCCGTTTACACTCGAATTTCAGGAGGCAAAATGGAGAGACCAGGAGCGACAACATTGAAGGGAAATCCACTCACCTTGATCGGGCCCGAACTGAAGGCGGGCGATAAGGCGCCGGATTTCAATCTCGTGGACAATGGCCTCAAGAACGTGACGCTGTCCGATACCGGCAACAATGTCCGGATCCTCAGTGTCGTGCCTTCACTCGACACGCCGGTTTGCGACGCGCAGACGAAGCGTTTCAACGAAGAGGCCGCCAAGCTGCCGGGAGTCGACATCTTTTCCGTCAGCATGGACCTGCCCTTCGCGCAGAAGCGGTGGTGCGGGGCCTTCGGAGTCGACAAGGTCAAGATGCTTTCCGACCATCGCGACGGATCCTTCGGCGCCAACTACGGAACGCTCATCAAGGAATTGCGCATCGAAAGCCGTGCCATCTTCGTCTTGGACCGGAACAACACCGTTCGACACGCGGAATACGTAAAGGAAGTCGCCGAGCATCCCAATTACGATGCGGCGCTGTCGGTCGCACGCGCCGCGGCTAACGCAGCCTCGGCCTGAAAGCAGGGTGGGCCCGCCTGATACGGGCCTTCCGACCCAGGGATTTCGACTGAACACCGGGCAACCAACGCCGACCGCCCCCCTGCAGGACGCCACCGGGCGTACAGGCGATAGCACGTTTAGCCGCGCGGTGGATAGCCCGCTGGTCCGCGGCGGTCTGGCTATCAGCGCGGGCCTCATCACGGGAAACCTGATCGGCTTCTTCCGTGTCGCGCTAACGGCTTACCTTTTGGGCACGCACAGCGCTGCCGACGCTCTGGCCGTCGCGGTCGGTCCCATCGACACGCTCAACTCGGTCCTGATCAACACCATGATCTTCGCGTTCGTCCCGATGCTGACCGAGCGGGATGGGGCGGCCCGCGCAGCGTTGTTCCGGAAACTGAACCGTGTCTTCGTCCGCGTCTTTCTTCTGCTCGCGGTGGCGATGATGTTGTTTGCGCCTTGGCTGATTCGCTTGCTGGCGCCGGGACTGGATGCGAACTACGTCGGCACCGCGGTTACGATCCTGCGGATTGCTTCCCTTTCCTCACTGGCTGCCGGCACGGCGGCGTTGCACGCGGCTTTTTTATTCACACACCGGAGGTTTGCGCCGACGGCTTTTCACCAGGCGTCGCTCAACGTGTTCACGATTGTCGCGGCGCTTAGCCTCTGGCGAGTGATCGGTGTGTTCGGATTCGCGATTGGCTATACGGTGGGCGCCTGGGTACAACTGGGGATCGTATATTTTGCCGCTCGCGCGAGCCTGCGGCTTGAGACCGCACCCGAACCGGAAGTCCACTGGCGGGACCTGCTGACCAAGCCCGGGTCGTTCCTGCTTTACGCCGTGCTGCTTGCGTTGAATGTCATCGTGACCCGCGCTTACGCCACTCACGCCGGCCCGGGGATGGCGGCGGCGCTGGATTACAGTATGCGGTGTCTGAATGTTCCGCTCGCCTACCTGGTCAATCCGGTGTCGAACTCTCTGCTGCCGGAGATCGCGCGGCTGCGGAGCCGTTTCCAGTTGCGCCGTGCCTTTCGGCTGATCGACAAGACCATCGCTCTGGTTGCCTTGACCGCGGTGGCCAGCTGCGCGGTGGGAATCGCTCTTCGTGAGCCGGTGATCCGGCTGATGTTCGAGCGCGGCAGCTTCACCGCACAATCCACACACCTGGTATCCGCCGTGTTTCTGGGTTTCGCGCCCAGCTTGATCGGCTGGAGCCTGCTGGAGCTGACCTCGCGCGCGCTGTTTGCTTTAGATCGGCCATGGCTCCCGTTGCGCGCGGTGGCAATTCCAGTGATCTTCAACCTTGCGTTCGTGTTGCTGGTGCGGAAGCCGGAGCCGCAATGGATCGGCGTGGGAGCTTCGCTTGGGTTCCTGATTGCGTTCCTCCTGCTGTTCACGCTGATGCGGGTGACCCGCCGCCGCTGGCTGGAACAACCGGAGAGAGATTCCCGGCCCGCGCTCAAGACGACCTGAGGAGGCCGGACCCCTAAGCCGAGGGAAGCTCGACAACCTGGAAGTGGAAGCGGTCGGGTGGAAATAACGCCGAGGCATCCTGCGCCAGATGCGCCCACGTGCGGTAGGCGGTCGTGGTGAGGGTTGAATTCAGGTAGAACAGGAACTGGTTGGAGAAGCAATCGATGGGCGGCGGCTGCCGGAAAGTGAGCCGCAGGCCGACGGCGTTCTCCACACCCACGCCGTGCGTCGGAACCGATTTTTCCATCAACAGGTTGACGAAGCTGCTTCGCCCGGCATGCGGCCACACGTCCGGATGCAGGAACCTGCGCAGGGAATCGCTCGATTCGAAGGTGATTTCGCACTGGCGGATCCACTCGAGAATCGAGTCGCCCCACTGCCAGTGAGCCATGAGCCGGAGATACTGCTCGGCAAGGTTCAGCGCCAGATCATATTTGCGTTGCTCGAGCAGGTTCTCATCCACCGGCACGTAGCCGAGAATGTCTTCGGCCTCGACAATGCCGGCAGCCATCCCCACCACCTCAGAGAGCGGCGTGCCTTCTTGCGCGCCATGCACCAGAAGGGGCGGCAACTCGTGCGTTGCGCTACCCGGGATGTCTATGTACCGTCCGTCTCCCATAACCGGTCCCTACACTCTTATCGACGCGAAACGGTTACTATTCTGTTTCATTCTTACCATGAAACCCTCATTAAATTTGAGAGAAAAATTCAAATCGGTCCTATAACTTACTATTATCGAAGCCCTTAGGGTTCGGAATTGTCACGCGAATTCCAGCGATCCTCTAACCTTTGTTATCATGCCCCCTCATGGCCGAATACTCGATAGGCCTCGATCTGGGGGTACTAACCTGCGGGCGGCGGTAATCAGCCGCGAAGGCAAGGTACTGGAAAAGGTTGCGGTCAACACGAACCCCATGCTCGGGCGGGAATCGATGCTGGGCGAGATGGTGGCGGCGATCCACGATCTGCAGTCGCGCTGGGGAACGAAGGACCTGGCCGGCATCGGGTTAGGCGTCCCCGGATTTATCCTGCTCAAAGAGGGCGTGATCCGGAACTCCAACAACCTGGCATGCCTGGAAGATTTTCCCTTCCGGGACGAAATGGAGCATCGCCTGGGGACGAAGTTCATTCTGGAGAATGACGCGAATGCGGCGGCGCTGGGAGAGAAGTGGATGGGGGCCGGCCGCGATGTGGATGATCTGGTTCTGTTCACGCTGGGAACGGGCATCGGAGGCGGCATCATTTCGGGCGGCAAGGTGCTGCACGGGTTTCTGGGCATGGCGGGCGAGATCGGGCATCTGACCGTGGTGCCCAACGGGATTCCCTGCGGGTGCGGCAATCAGGGATGCGTGGAGAAGCACGCGTCGGCCACCGCCATCACGGCCATGGCGAGCGTTCTCCACCTGGGTGAGAATCTCAGCGCCGAGGAGGTCTACGAGCTGGGCGTGAAGGGCGACGAGCGCGCGCGAAGAGTTTTTCACGCGATGGGCGAGGCATTGGGGATCGCGCTGGCCACGGTGGTGAACGCGTTCAATTTTCCGTTGTACCTGCTGAGCGGCGGCGTGCTGGGCGCATGGGATCTGTTCGCGCCGGCAATGCTCGAAGAGGCCAGGCGCCGTTCGTTTACCTTTCGCTCTACCAATACGCGAGTGGAGAAAGCCATCCTCGGAAATGAAGCCGGGCTGTTCGGCGCTGCATATCTGCCCTGGGTGGGACAGGATTAAGCCATGTGGATGGGTATCGACGTCGGGACGGGCGGCACGCGGGCGCTGATAGTGGACGAGCGCGGCAAGATCCGCGCGGGGGTCACAGCGCCGCACGAAGAGATGCGCATGGAGCGCCCGCTGTGGGCCGAGCAGCGCCCCGAGAACTGGTGGGACGCTGCGGTGGAAGCCATCCGGGGCGCGCTCGCACAGGCGCGTGTTTCGGGACGCGACGTGCGTGGCATCGGGTTATCCGGCCAGATGCACGGCCTGGTCATTCTCGACCAGGAACACCAGGTGATCCGGCCTTCGCTCATCTGGTGCGACCAGCGCAGCCAGCCGCAAGTGGATACGGTCAACCGCACGGTCGGCCGTGCCAATGTCCTCTCCTACATTGCGAATCCCGTGCTCACTGGATTTACGCTGCCCAAGTTACTGTGGGTTCGAGACAACGAACCGGAGCGTTTCGCCCGCGTCCGCAAGATGCTGTTGCCCAAAGACTATGTCCGCTTCCGGCTGACGGGCGAGTTCGCCACGGAAGTTTCCGACGCCTCGGGCACGGCCCTGTTCGACGTGGTGCATCGCGAGTGGTCCTCGCAGATGATCGAGGCCCTCGCCTTGGATCGCTCCATTCTGCCGGCTTGCCACGAGTCGGTTGCGGTAACGGGCGCCGTGACTCCCTCCATCGCCGCACTGACAGGGCTCGCGGCAGGCACACCCGTGGTCGGCGGAGGCGGGGATCAAGCTGCGAGCGCCGTAGGCAACGGCATTGTCGAGCCGGGTATTGTGTCCTGCACGCTGGGCACGTCGGGCGTGGTGTTCGCGCACATGGACCAGGTGTCGTACGATCCCTCCGGGCGCGTTCACACGTTCTGCCACGCGGTGCCCGACAAGTGGCACGTGATGGGCGTCACGCAAGGCGCCGGTCTCAGCCTGCAATGGTTCCGCAATCAGCTTGCACCCGGGACCGACTACGACGCGTTAACCCGCGAGGCCGCCACTTCGCCTCCGGGTGCGCAGGGCCTGTTCTGGCTGCCATACCTGATGGGAGAACGCACGCCGCATCTGGACGCGAGCGCGCGCGGAGGATGGATCGGCCTCACCGCCAAGCATACGCGCGCCGACTTGATTCGCTCCGTCATCGAAGGCGTGTCATACAGCCAGAAAGATTGCCTGGACATCATCGAGCAACTGGGCGTGCTGGTGCGCTCGGTGCGCATATCCGGCGGAGGAGGCAAGAGTCCGTTCTGGCGGCAGGTGCTCGCCGACGTGCTGGTGAAACCGGTGGTTACACTTGAAACGCAGGAGGGCTCGGCCTACGGCGCGGCGCTTCTGGCTCTCGTCGGCACGGGCGCGTTCACATCCGTTCCGGAAGTTTGCCGGAACGTGATACGCGAAACCGCGACGGTCGAGCCGCGCGCTGCAGAGTCCACCCTCTATCAGGATGGCCATTCGATCTACCGTTCGCTCTATCCCGCGTTGAAGCCGGTCTCACAACGAATCGCACGGCTCTGAAACACGCAGCGGGCCGCTTTCCCACAGCTAATTCTTCATCATTTCGAAACCAAGTTTTTTCTGGATCAGATTCTAAACTTAGGTTATGATTTCTGTTCTCGCTAAGGAGGTTCGCTAAATGCGTCGGCACTTACTCTGCTCGCTTATGCTGCTTTGCCCCATCGCAGCCTATGCTCAATCGACTTTTGGCACAATACTTGGCTCCGTAAAGGACAACTCGGGCGCCGTTATTCCGAGAGCGGTTGTAAAACTTACGGACACGGATGAAAACACCGGCCGCGAAACTACCACAAATGGAAATGGCGACTATGAATTTGTGAATACCAAGGCCAGCCATTACAAAGTGGAGGTAGCGGCCCAGGGATTTCAGCCGTACACCGCCACCGAACTGCAATTAGTCGCACGTCAAACGCTACGCCTGGATGTCAGCCTTCAGGTCGGACAGGTTTCCTCTACCGTCGATGTGCAGGCGCTCGCAGGCGTGATCACGACCGATACGCAAACCATTCAATCGAGTCTAGACGGCAATGCGCTGATGACACTGCCTGGTAATGTCCGGGGCGGCAACGGCAGCACGAGTCCCTACGCCTTGATTGCGACTCTGCCCGGCGTGCAGCCGGATGACAACGGCAACTTTTCCATCCAGGGCGGCATTCAGTCGATGTCGCAGTTTTCGGTGGATGGGATCTCGATCACCGCCGTGGGCGGCAACGGCCCGCTGCAACAGGCCTTTCCGTCGCTGGAGAGTATTGCGGAGATCAAGGTACAAGGAGTGGGGAACACGGCGGAGTTCGGAGCCGTGGGCGACGTTACGACCATATCCAAGAGCGGGACGAACGAAATGCATGGCGACCTGTTCTGGTATTTCCAGAACCGCGATCTGAATGCGACCGCGTTTGGCGAGCAGGTAAAGCCGCAGTTGGTGGGAAATGATTTTGGCGCCACGATGGGTGGTCCGGTCTTGATTCCCAAGCTGTACAACGGCAAGAACAAGACATTTTACTTCGGCACTTACGAAGGTTTTCGCTTCCCGCGCGCGCAGACCATCCAGAATGAAGTTCCCACGCAAGCCTTGCGCAATGGTGATTTCTCAGGAACCGGCATTACGATCACAGACCCGACCACCGGAAAGCCATTTCCAAATAATCAGATTCCCTCGAACCGCATCAGTTCCGTAGCGCAGGGATTTCTAACTCTGTATCCGCTTCCGAACGCCGGCGATGTAAACTCCGTGCACGCCGCGAATTACATCGCCAATCACGATTTCAGCCTCCACTCCGATCAGTATGACGTTCGGATCGATCATTACCTGACATCGAACATGTCGCTGTTTGGCCGCTGGACGTGGAAGAGCATCGGCAACGCCAATCCGCAGAGTCTGCTGGTTCCTTCCGAAAACCAAACCGACAAGTACAAAATGCTCGTGGTTTCGTGGAACTGGAATCTCCGGCCCAACCTGATCAACGAGTTTCGCTTCGGCTTCACGCTGAATCCGAGCACCCAGGTTTTACCGTTTGATGGCGCCAAGTTCACCAACTCTCTGGGCCTGGTGGGCGTCGGCCCGAGCTTTCCGTTCAACGGACTTCCGGATGTCAGCATTACAAACTACCAGGGACTGAACACCGATCGCGGCAACGCGGTGTCCCAGAATAATACCTACCAGTGGAATAACAATACAACCTGGACGGTGGGCCGCCACACGATGAAGTTCGGATTCGACATCCGCCGGATCAAAGCTGTTTCCGCACTCGGCTTCCTGTCCGGTGACAATTACGGCCAATACAACTTCACGGGCGCCTTCACGGGCGATCCGTTCGCCGACTTCCTGCTTGGCATTCCTCACGACACTTCGATCGACGACGTGAAGCACGACAACTTTGGCCTCTCCATGCAATATGGGATATACGCGCAGGATGCCTTCCGCGTGAACTCGCGTCTGACCCTGGAATATGGGCTCCGTTGGGAATACCATCCGGGGTACACGGATGCATTTGGCAATATCGGGAACTTTGATCCCAGCGTAGCGAAATCGGGCCTGGTGGTGTATCCCAATGGCGCGGAGAGCACACTGGCCCCGGGATTTCTCGCCTCCTTCGACGCCTGCCCGCAGTACAACAGTACGACCGGTCCATCGGTCAATGGCGCGCCATGCACTCCGGTATTCGATGCGAGCCACGCGCATTTGCCGCAAGGCTTGCGGACAGCTCCTTCGCGCATCGTTCCTCGATTCGGGTTTGCGTTCCGCCCGTTTTCGAATGACAAGACCGTTCTCCGTGGCGGCTTCGGCATGTACGACACTCCCAGCATGGGCTCCATCTACTACGCCTTGACGGGCACGCTTCAGTCCGCAACGTTCACGTATAACAATGTCGCCGCAACGGGCGGCCCCATTTTCCAGTGGCCGAACGTCAGCACCGGCGGCAGCGGGATTACCGTGAATCCCTATGGCACGGCTTACTTCGGCACCGCCAACGACATCCACTGGAAAGAGCCCTATACCATGCAGTGGAACTTCTCGATCGATCGCGACCTGGGATTCAACACCGGCCTGCGCGTTTCCTACATCGGTCAGGGGACGCGAGATCTGGTCTGGGCGCCCAATCTGAACCAGTCCACATATTCGACGCAGTTCTATGCATCACAGCCGTTGAGCAGCCGTCCGTTTCCGAACTGGGGAGTGGTGAACACCCGCGCAGTGGGCGCCACCATGAACTATAATTCCGCACAGATTGAAATCACGCATCGCTTCCAGCATGGATTTACGTTCAATTCAACCTACACATTCGCCAAGAATCTGGCGGACAACCAGGGTCCGCAACCGCAAGGTTCGTTCGCAGGGGAAAATTCCGGCGGCCGGACGATGGACTACCTGAATCGCGGTGCTGAATATGGTCCCGTGTGGGGCACGCGCCAGCACCGCTGGCTTACGACGGCGGTTTATGAGTTGCCGTTCGGACGCGGGCGGCAATTCATGTCGAATTCGAGCCGCTTAGCGCATGCGGTGCTGGGCGGATGGAGGCTCAGCAATATCTTTTTGGTGCAGAGCGGGCCTTACGAGACCCCCTACTTTAGTGATGGTGATCCGTCCGGCACAGGTTCCGGCGTCATCGGCCGTCCACAGCATCCGGACCGTGTAGGAAATGGCTCACTCTCCAACCCGACCGCCAATCAGTGGCTCGATCCGAACGCGTTCGTCTGCCCCGGGACTCCGGGATGGACGACCGGGCAACCTTGCACCATCGGCGATAACCCGGGATCCGACCTGGCTCCGATCGGCCGCTTCGGGAACGCCGGCCTGGGCGTGGTGACGGGCCCTGGGTCGGTCAATCTCTCGACCGCGCTGGGCAAGTCCTTCGCCGTTACCGAACGGTTCAAGATCAAGATCGAAGGCTCGTTCACGAATATTTTCAACCACGTGAACCTGGCCGATCCCGTGCTGTCCATAGACAACAGCTCCTATGGTCAGATCACGAGTGCACGCGGTTCTGATTTCGGCGGCTACCGTACCGGTCAGATTTCCGCCCGCATCGAGTTCTAACCGTCAAATCGAGTACCTCCCTCGGGGATCTCTTGAATGGAGATCCCCTATTTTTTTGCAACTGTGTTACCGTGAATGTTTCCCTGGAGGCGACATGGAGGCTCTCGGCCTGATTGAAACGAAGGGCTTGATTGGTGCAATTGAAGCCGCCGACGCAATGGTGAAAACCGCCAACGTGGTACTCGCCGGCAAGGAATACATCGGCGCCGGCTACGTGACGGTCACGGTGCGCGGCGATGTAGGCGCGGTCAAAGCCGCCACCGACGCGGGCGCCGCCGCAGCGCGCCGCGTGGGTGAACTGGTGAGTGTCCACGTCATCCCCCGCGTGCATGAAGAGGCGGAAAAGATTCTTCCCGGCGCCGGACCCGCCAAAAAAGCGCTTGGCTGATGCTCGCGGATAAGGACCTGGTCTCCATTCAGGAGACCCGGAGCAAGGTCGAGAAAGCCTACGCGGCTTGGCAGAAGTACCGCTCCTATACTCAAGAACAGGTAGATGCCATCGTGGAGCGCATGGCCGCGGCAGGCCGCGCGCACGCCCGCCGTCTGGCCGAACTGGCGGTTGAAGAGACCGGCTACGGCAACGCCAAAGACAAGCTTGCCAAGAACCTGCTTTGCGCGGACCTGCTGCCGCGCAAGATGCGTGGCCTGAAAACGGTCGGCGTTATCCGCGAGCTGCCGGAGGAGCGCGTCGTCGAAATCGCCGTCCCGGTGGGCGTCGTGGCAGCCATCCTTCCCACTACCAATCCCACTTCCACCGCGATTTTCAAGATTCTGATTTCGCTCAAAGCGGGGAACGCCATCGTGGTCAGCCCGCATCCCAATGCACTCCGCTGCACGTGCGCAACGGTCGACTTGCTCTACCGCGCGGCACTCGAAGCCGGCGCGCCGGAGGACATTATCGGCTGCGTCACCACGACGACGCTCGAATCCACCAAAGAGCTGATGCATCACGAGCGCACCGGCGTGATCCTTTCCACCGGCGGGCACGGCATCGTCAAAGCTGCGTACTCCAGCGGCAAGCCGGCGTTTGGCGTGGGGCCGGGAAACGTACCGGTGCTGATCGAGCACACCGCGGACGTGGCCGATGCGGTTCACAAAGTCATCGAAGGCAAATCGTTCGACTACGGCACGGTCTGCTCAAGCGAACAGGCGATCGTCGCCGAAGAGGCCTTGCGCGACCGCATGCTCGCTGAGCTGAAATCGCAGAAAGCGTTTTTCTGTGACGCGCAGCAGAAGGACGCGCTCGGCAAGCTCCTGCTGACGCCGAACTGGACGGTGAATCCAAAATGCGTCGGCCAGCCGGCCACCAAGATCGCGCAGATGGCCGGCTTCGAAGTTCCACCCGATACGCCGGTCCTGGTCGTTCAGATGGACGGCGTAGGCAAGCAGCACCCGTTATCGGCGGAAAAACTCTCGCCGGTTCTCGCGCTGTATTTTGTGAAGGATTTTTCCGCAGGCCTCGAGACGTGCCGCAGCCTGCTGCGCTTCGGCGGCCTGGGTCACACCTGCGTGATTTTTTCGCAGGACGACGCCAGGATACGCCAGTTCGCGCTGGAGATGCCGGCGTTTCGCGTACTGGTGAACACGCCCGCACCGCAGGGCTCAACCGGCATCACCACCAACGTCTTCCCGTCCATGACGCTGGGCTGCGGCGCCATCGCCGGCAACATTACCGGCGACAACATCGGCCCGCTGCACCTGATCAATGTCAAACGGCTGGCTTACGCCGTGCGAAAACCGGAGGAGGCCTTCGAGATCCCGCCCCCGCAGGCAGCCGCGGCTCCGGCCAAGACGCCGAGTGCGCAGGCCCCCGTGATCCATCGCGAGACCCTGGTCACCGCCGTCGAAAAATATTTGAGCGCACGCGGTATCGTGACCGGCGCCGCGGAGCCAATGACCGCTCCGAAAGCCAACATCATCAGGGAGGTAGTCGATCGTTTCCTCTCCGCCCGCCGCGCCTCGGCTCCTCAGCCCCCCAATCCCAGCCCCCCAATCCCAGATCCACCGGCTCCGACTATTTCCGTCACCGGCTTTGTCTGCGAGGCCGATGTGCGTGCAGCCGTCGAGGGCGGGCAAAAAATCTACATCGGTCCCAAGACCATCGTTACCCCGTCGGCCCGCGAGTTGGGTGACCGCTTTGATATTCTGGTTCTGACCCAGCGCTGAAGGACGAATCCGTGGATCTCAACCTCGACACTCTGAAACGCGAAATCCTCGAGTATCTGGATAGCTCCGGGTTTGTCGTGTTTCACAGCCATGCGGGCGGCCTCGAAGGCTTGCCCATGGTGACCTGGGACACCGAGCGCTACCCCGACTACCAGATGTTTCTCGATACCGCGCAGAAAATCGGCTGCAAGATGATTCTTTTTGCTTCGCGGGATTTCGACGGATCGGAGATCGAGGAAGCGCTCGAACAGCTCGATGAGAGCGACTTTCCGGCCGACGACCGCCTGGAACTGGAACGCCGGGTGCGCGCGGTCCGGGGCTATGAAGGGGTCACCTGCTCGCTCGAGCTCGCTTTCGACCACCACGCCCGCATGTACGTCTACGAGCTCCGCCCCGACTGGTACGAAGAGTTTCTCGGCGTTTGCGACGAGATCACCAGCCACTTGCCTGTCCAGGAGGAGGAAGAAGATGATGGTTCGCTGGGCGGGTTTTATTCCAATAACTGAGCGGGCATGGCACAAGCCGCGCGCTGGCTGTTTCAACCGCTAGACCGCAATGGTGTGGGAGCGCTGGCCCAGGCGCTCGGCATCGGGCTTCCGGCGGCCAGCGTACTGTACGGCAGGGGACTCCAGGACGCCGTCACCGCACGCCATTTTCTCTGCCCTTCCCTCGACGATCTGCATGACCCGCTTAAGCTGCGCGGCATGGACTGCGCGCTCGAGCGCCTGACACGTGCGATTCGCAACCGGGAACAGATCCTGATCTACGGCGATTACGATGTGGACGGCACCACATCCGTCGTGATCCTCAAGCGCGCCATCGAAATGGCTGGCGGCGCCGCGGACTTCCACGTTCCGGACCGGCTTCGGGACGGCTACGGCATGCGCCCGGAGGTGGTGGAAACAGCCGCCGGCCGCGGCGTTTCTCTCATCATCAGCGTGGATACCGGGATCCGCGCGGCGGAAGTGGTGCGGCGCGCGCGCGAACTCTCCATCGACGTCATCATCACCGATCACCACTTGCCCGAAGCCGAGCTGCCGCCGGCGCTCGCGGTGCTGAATCCGAACCGTCCCGATTGCGATTACCCCGAAAAGAATCTCTGCGGCGTGGGCGTGGCATTCAAACTGGTGCAGGCCCTGCTGGCGGGCCTGGACTGGCCGCAAGATAAGCTGCGCCGCGTGCTCGAATCGTTTCTCAAGCTGGTGGCAATCGGGACGGTGGCGGACGTCGTCCCGCTGACGGGTGAAAACCGCATCATCGTGAAACACGGGCTGAACGGCCTGCGCGACATTCGCAATCCGGGTTTGCGCGCGCTGCTCGAAGTTGCGGGGTTCAGTGGGGGCAGCGTTCCTTCCGCCACACAGGTGGCGTTTCGCATCGCGCCGCGCATGAACGCGGCCGGACGCATGGCCACCGCCAACGACGTGATCGAGATGCTGCTGACGACGGATGTGCGCCGCGCGCGCGACCTCGCCGGACAATTGCACGCACTCAACACCGAGCGGCAAAAAACCGAGGCCGAAATTACCGAAACCATTCTCGCGGAGTGTGCGCGGGCCCCGGTGGATGATTCGCAGCCCGCGCTGGTCTTCTCTGGCCTCAACTGGCATCGGGGCGTGTTGGGTATTGTGGCCAGCCGGCTGGTCGAGCGCTTTCACCGGCCGGTGTTTGTGCTCAGTGAGGATGCGGAAAGCGGTTTTGCACAGGGCTCCGGGCGCAGCATCCGGGCATTCCATTTGCTGAAGGCGCTCGAATCCATGCCGGAGCTGCTGGTGAAATTCGGCGGCCATTACCATGCCGCCGGGCTGACATTGGCTGCGAAAGACGTAGCCACTTTCCGCCGCAGGTTCCAGGACTATGCCGCCACCCGCCTCACCGCGGAGGACTTTCGCCCGGAGCTGGACATCGATGGCATCATCACGCTGCGCGAGATCAACCAAAAAGCCGTAGCGGAGATTTCTTCGCTGGCGCCGTTTGGATGCGGCCATCCTGCTCCCATTTTTGCGGCCATGGGTGTCGAGGTGGCCGGGCCACCCGTCCTCTGGAAAGAGAAGCACCTGCGCGTGCCGCTCCGTCAGGACGGGCGCACGCTCTGGCTGAAAGCCTGGAACTTCGCAGACCGAATCGCCGAGTTCACCTCCGGCGCACGCATGGACGCCGCGCTGGTCCTTGAAGAAGATTCTTATTCCGCCGCGAATGGATTGCCGGGCTGGAGCGCGGTGCTGCGCGACGTGCGCCCGGCGGGAGCGGCCGCGTGAGGCTTCGATCTGTCATCAAGGTGATGCTGCTGCCGAACTGGGCAGTTAACGAACGAATCCGACTAACCAACCTGCTGAATGCCACGAACGGCAAACTGGTGGACGCCGAGAACCACATTAAAGAACTTACCGAAGCGCGGGTAGGCCTACAGGACCGGCTGGCTGAGGTAACGGATGAACGCCAGGGGCTGCGAGAGATCCTGGACGGCTTCAACACTGTGCAGTTCGTGGCTCCGGGCCACTTCTACTCCCCTTTCCCGTCGAGAAGAGATGTCGAAGAACATCTTGCACGCCCGCTCTCTCCCCTAAGAGAGGTGCCGGCCGTCCACCTAGGTGACGCCTCACAGTTAGAGGTACTTGAGCGCCTCCAGGCTCACTATCCGTTAGTCCCATTCAAAGGCCGGTCTCTTCCGAGTCTGCTTTACGCTGCAGAGAATCCACACTACTCATATACAGATAGCGTGATTTTGTTTTGTATGTTGAACGATCTTCGTCCGCGACGACTTATAGAAATCGGATCAGGATTCTCTACTTGCGCAATTCTGGACACGAATCGCCTTTCCTTTGGGTCACAGACAGAGATTGTTTCTATTGATCCGAATGCCGAACTCTTGCGATCGCTCGTCACCCAATCTGCCGATCCGTTGACCATCATCGAACGCAAGGTGCAGGACGTGGACCTTCAAATGTTTGACCAACTGAATGCGGGTGACGTGCTTTTCATCGATTCCTCGCATGTCTCGAAACTCAGCAGTGATGTAAATTACATCTTTTTTGAGATTCTGCCAAGGCTAAAATCGGGAGTCGTTATTCACTTACATGACATCTATAGAGATTTTGAGTACCCGGATGCCTGGTTGATGGAAGGTCGCGCATGGAATGAAGCGTACCTGCTGCGCGCCTTCCTGGAATACAATGAACACTTCCGCATCTTGTTGTTCCTTAGTTATATGCAAAATGCGCAGCAAGCGTGGTTCCAACGAAACATGCCGGACTTAGATGAGGGAAGCTGTTTCTGGATGGAGAAAGTCTAAGGTGCGAGTAATCCGCCATAACTGGATGTTACCCTTGTTACTCAGTGCGGTTTTGACCGCCGCAACCGGTGACGACTGGCCCCAGTGGCGGGGACCCCATCGCGATGGCACGTCAAGCAGCACGTCTGCACCGGCATCCTGGCCCGAGCATCTTCAACTGCGCTGGAAACTCACGGTAGGCGAGGGGCACTCCTCGCCGATTCTGTCGGCCGGCAGGTTTTTTGTTTTTACGCGGCAACAAGATAAGGAAGTCGCATCGAGCATCGATCTATCCAGCGGCAAGATCCTCTGGCAGGAATCTTATCCAGCGCCTTACAAAATGAATCCGGCGGCAGAGAGCCACGGCGAAGGCCCAAAATCCACGCCGGTGTTCTACGAGGGCAAGCTATACACGTTGGGAATCGCCGGCATTCTGACCTGCTGGGACGCGGCGACAGGTCGAGTGCAGTGGCGAAAAGACTTCTCAAAGCAATACCGCCAGACGTCGCCCCTTTACGGCACCGCCATGTCACCGGTGGTGGATCACGGTCTGCTGATCGCTCACGTCGGAGGGCACGATAACGGCGCGTTGACCGCTTTTGACGCCGGCTCGGGTGAGGTGAAGTGGCAATGGTCGGGCGACGGCCCGGCATACGCTTCTCCCATTGTTGCGGACCTTGGCGGCGCCCGGCAGGTGATCACTGAGACGCAGAACAACATTGTCGGTGTTTCGGCCGCCACGGGCCAATTACTGTGGCAGATCCCCTTCAGCACGGAGTACGTCCAGAACATTCCCACTCCACTGCTCTACGGCGACCTGGTCATATTCTCCGGCCTGGAGAAGGGTGTTTTCGCCGTCCACCCCGCCATGAAAGAAGGAAAGTGGACTGCGGAAACGGTCTGGCGCAATCGGGATGTCTCGATGTACATGAGTTCCCCAGTACTCGGAGGCGATTTGATTTTCGGCTTCTCGCACTACAAGAAGGGCCAGATCTTCTGCCTGGACGCGCACACGGGAGCGACCCGGTGGACCGGCCCTCCCCGCCAGGGCGATAACACAGCCATCGTCATCAGCCGGGAGAACTTGATCTTGCTGAAAGACGGTGGGGAACTCGCGATCGCAAAGGCGGCCGGCCAGGGCTTCGAACCGCTCCGCACCTATACCGTAGCCGACAGCCCCACGTGGGCGCACCCCCTGGTCCTGCGGGATGGCGTGGTGATCAAGGACGCAACCACGCTGGCCTTCTGGAGTGTCATGTAACGCTAATCGGGTGGAAGTGGGGACAGGAAGCTGTGAAAAAATCGAGGCGCTCACTTGAAAATATTCGGTGAATCCGTAAACTCGATTTGTGGACACCAACCAACATGCAAGCGAGGCACTCCGTTTCGAGGAGATCGATCGTGCCCAGAGCGTCCTGCTGCCGGTAGACATTGAGGGACTCATCGGCGAAGAGCACCCCGCTCGCAGCATCTGGAGCTTTGTCGGCCGTTTGGAT
>JAIQFK010000042.1 GCA_020073305.1 Terriglobia bacterium | reverse complement strand
ACATCCGCGGGTGCGGTTTCACTTCACGCCGACGTATTCGTCGTGGCTGAACCAGGTCGAGCTGTGGTTCGCCAAGATCCAGCGGGACGTGATTGCGCGCGGCGTATTCACCTCGGTGGCAGATCTGGGCAAGAAGCTGCGGAAATACATCCGCGCCTACTCCAAATCGGCACGACCCTTCCGCTGGACCTACACCGATCCCAAACGAAGAATCACGGCTAACAAAATCGCCGGGACAGCTTACTAGTGATCGTGAAGGAAACCAGCGCGGATTTGGCAAAGACAGAAGAGCGAGCACAACGCGCCGGGGTCTGAGCTTCGCGCACCGTTCTGAGGTGGTGCGCCGGCCTCCGGCCAGTCCGCTATCACACGATCACATTCATTAACTCAACAAAAAGGAGAGCTTATGCCATTTCTGGCTTGGATCGTTCTCGGTTTGCTTGCCGGGTTTATTGGGAGCAAGATCGTGAATAGGAGAGGTGAGGGCATCGTGCTCGACATCCTGTTGGGAATTGTCGGCGCCGTTGTTGGAGGTTGGTTATTCCGCACCTTTGGAGCCGCCGGGGTAAGCGGGCTCAATCTGTATAGTCTCTTCGTGGCCGTTCTCGGCTCAGTGGTTTTGCTGGTCGTCTATCATGCTCTCCGAGGAAGAAGAGCCTGGTAGTGCTTAATATATTTAGGAGGAAGTTCCGTGAGTAAAACAAGCCTGTTAATAGCTGGCGCTTTTGGGTGTTTGCTCGTCTTGATGTTCTCTGTCCCTGCTTCCGCGCAAGGCAGTGGTGGAGAGCAACATGGGGGTAGCAGTCGTGGTGTTGGCGGGGGACACGTTCCCAATCATGGTCCGGCTCCCGCAAAAGTTCAAACGCCTTCCCGGGTCCAGCAGTCTGCCGCCCAAGAAAAACGCCAATTTGCGGACAAAAAGGGACATCCGGAAGCTCCCCCACGTTCACACCAACAACAAGTGGGTCGGGCATGATTCCGGCCGCAATGATGCCCACTACCGCGTCGATCGCGCATGGGAACACGGGCGATTTACTGGCGGCTTCGGCCGCGGCCATGTCTTCCGTCTGGCTGGAGGAAACAGGGAGCGTTTCTGGTTTGGTGGTTTCTACTTCAACGTCGCCGCATACGACTACAACTTCTGCAATGACTGGCTCTGGGATCGCGACCAGATCGTGATCTATGAGGACCCAGACCACGATGGTTGGTATCTGGCTTATAACCAGAGGCTGGGCACCTACGTTCACGTGACGTATCTGGGAAACAACTAGCCGTCCCAAAGTCTCATCGGGCTGATGACTAACGGACCGGACGGCAAGGAATGATGGAAGCCATTGCGCGAATCGCAGATTTCTGGTGTAGGTTCATGCACGACGAACCGATGTGGCCCACGCACGGCTGGTACGAATGCCGGAAGTGCGGGCGGCGGTACCGGGTATGGTGGGAAGAACCTTCGTCTGCAACGCCTGACGTGATGGTATTGCCGCGCGAAACGCAGGCCCCAAACGCTTTGATAACGGCAACATCGGGTCTAGTCCAGACCTGATGGCGGGCCGGCGGCTTGCCTCAGAAACGTTATGTTGAGAGTGCCAATGATCTTGCCCGCCTAGCGATCATGCCGTAAGCATCGGACTGGGAGCAGTCATTGGTGAGAGGAATGGTGGGCAACGCGCGACGGCAAATCCTGGCAAAATGGGGCAATCTCGGCAACGCCGGCCAAGCCGTCAGCAGCCGCGATCTCAGCGACCGTCACCGATCCGGATAGGAACTGGTCTGCCGTTCCAGTGCCTTTAATCTGTCTGCTAGGCAATGTATGAACTGGTTGCAGTTTGCACGGTACACATTTTCACCGCGACGTAGTGTTCCTGGTGGTCGTCAATCAGATGAACGACCTGGTCGTGCTGCTCGATACCATCAACGGTGACACGAGTTTCGCCGATGGCGGCCCGCGTTTCCGAAACCGTGATGTGGTAGACAGTTTCCCGATATCGATAGTGCACCTGGAACGCTTTCCAGTCCGCAGGGAGGCACGGCGCAAAGCGCAGTTTATCTACTTCGATCCTCAGCCCGAGCAATGATTCCACGATCAGCCGGTACATCCAGCCGGCCGAGCCCGTGTACCAGGTCCATCCACCGCGGCCGGTATGCGGTGAGAGCGCATAGACGTCGGCCGCGACGACGTACGGTTCCACTTTGTAGGTAGCGGTGGCCTCGGGAGTTGCACCATGGTTCACCGGGTTGATCAAGGCCAGCAATTCCCAGGCGCGGCGATTGTCGCCCAATGCGGCGAACGCCATCACGGTCCATATCGCCGCGTGAGTGTACTGTCCGCCATTCTCTCTAACGCCCGGAACGTACCCTTTGATATAGCCGGGATCCAGATTCGACTTGTCGAACGGAGGATCCAGGAGTTGGATCAGAGCATCACTCCGCCGAACCAGGTGCTTATCCACCGCTGCCATAGCCATGTGCGAGCGCTTGCCATCGCCCGCCCCAGATAGAACCGACCAGCTTTGCGCGATCGAATCTATCTGGCATTCGGGGTTACTTGCCGACCCAAGCGGTGAGCCGTCGTCGAAGTAAGCGCGGCGGTACCACTCGCCGTCCCAGCCATACCGCTCGATATTCTCGCGCACGCGAGCCGCCTCACTCCGGCAACGTTCGGCGAAGTGGAAGTCGCGCCGCAGGCGTGCGACCTCGGCAAATCTCGTGAGTACGTCATAAAGGAAAAACCCCAACCAGATGCTTTCCCCTTTACCGTGTTCGCCGACTTTGTTCATGCCGTCGTTCCCGTCGCCGGAACCCATGAGCGGCAGGCCGTGCTCGCCCGCTGTCAGCCCGTGCAAGATAGCTCGCACGCAGTGTTCGTACAACGGAGCGGTTTCTTCAGACAGACTGGGCAGATCGTAGTACGAGTCTTCGTCGGGGTTCACCGGGCGGCCTTCGAGGAAATGCAACGGCTCATCCAACACCCCGGTGTCCCCTGTGCTCAGAACGTAACGGGACGTGGCCAACGGCAACCAAAGATAATCATCCGAACAATGTGTGCGCACACCCCGGCCGGAGGGAGGATGCCACCAGTGCTGGACGTCTCCCTCCCGGAACTGATGGGCCGCGCACAGGAGTAAGTGCTGGCGCACAAGGCGCGGCTCGGAATGGATGAGGGCCATCACGTCCTGCAATTGATCGCGAAAACCGAACGCGCCCCCGGACTGGTAGTATCCGCTGCGGGCCCACAGGCGGCACGCCAGAGTTTGATACAGGAGCCAGCCATTGGCCAGTACGTTGACTGACGGGTCGCATTACGTCTTCGCGAAGGAAGAAGAAAAAGCCAATCGGGAAGTTCTGCTCAGGGCCCTCCACGTAACGAATAGCTCCCGCCGCGGCGACTTTGACGATCGTGCAATTCGTAAGACCCCGGGGTAAGGCTAGAGCCGGATCTCGGCTTTCACCGTGCCTTCCGCCGGATCGTACTGAAGCTGGAAACCCAGCCGCTGGCAGATGAGTTGTATGGCCCGGTTTTCAGCGAGAATGTCGGCGGCGATTCGTTCGATCTTCTCTTGCCGACCGATGTTGATCAGCCGCTGCAGCAGCTCTGTGCCCAGGCCCTGGCGCTGAAAATCATCTCTCACCAGAACAGCTGCATCCGCGTCGTTGGTCCCGTGGATGCGTGTTAGCCAGCCAATGCCCAGAAACTCGCGCGCGTGCGTTGGATCTTCTCGCTCCGCTAATAGAACCATCGTGCGGTCGTAGTCAATGAAACACATCCGAGTCAACTGCACGTGCGCCGTGCGCTGGCTCAGGCTCACCATGTGAAAGTAACGGGAATAGACGCTGCGCTGCGACAGACGCTGGTGAAAGTCCACCATCAGGGGTTCGTCTTCCGGACGGATCGGCCGTATCGTGACCTCGGTACCGTCCTTGGCTATCCAGCGGCCCACATACTGGGCCGGATACGGGCGAATAGCAGTTCGCGGCAGGTCCTGCTCCCGCATGTCCCGTCCGTGGACGATTATGCGCGCGTCCAGCGCGATCAGCCGTTCCGCAGACGCCAGCAGCGGGTTGATGTTGATCTCCTTTATCCACGGCTGCTCGACAACCAAACGGCTGAAGCGCACCAGAAGTTGATCGAGTTCCGCCAGGGCCACGGGTTTCTGCCCACGCACTCCCTGGAGCGCGGCGAAGACGCGGGTCTGCTCCATCATGCGACGAGCGAGTGTGGTGTTGAGCGGCGGCAGCGCCAAGGCCCGGTCCTTGTATACTTCGACCAGTGTTCCGCCTGCGCCAAACAATAGTACGGGTCCGAACTGCGGATCCACGCTGCTTCCCACGATCAGCTCATATCCGCTGAGCGAGACCATGGGCTGGACAGTGACTCCCTGGAAGTGGCCGGGGCCAATCTTCTCCAGCACGCCCGCTTCAATCGTCGCCCAGGCGCGCCGCACAGCGGCTTCATCGGCTAGGCTCAATTGCACGCCACCGACATCGCTCTTATGTGTCACCGTTTCCGAGTGCAGCTTCAGGACCACCGGATAACCAATCTCGACCGCAAATCGCACAGCTTCGTCTGGCGTGCATGCGACCCGTGTCTCTACGGTTGGGATACCGTAAAGAGCAAGCACCTGCTTCGACTCTGCCTCCGTCAGCAGTGTGCGTCCGGATTGCCGTACCTTCGTAATTAAGGCCGCTACCTGCTCACGCGCGGTGGAATCCGCCTCCGGCGCAAGAACCGGTGTTTCGTACAGCCCACGGAGGTTATACGTATAGCGCCACATATACTGGAACATCTTCACGGCGGTATCGGGGTACGGAAACGTGGCAATGCCGGCGCGGTTGAGAATGTCCTGGCCGCGAGAGGCTGCCGTGCCACCCATCCAACTCGCCAGAATCGGCTTGCCATCCAGCTTGGCGAACGGCTTCAGCCTTTCGGCGATCTGCGCGGGGTCCGTAATGCCCTGGGGCGCCATGATAACTAGAAGTCCATCGGTTGCCGGGTCCTTAGCAGCGATGTCCACGGCTTTGGCGTAGCGCTCCGCATCCACGTCGCCGAGGGTATCGATCGGATTGCCGTGGCTCCATGCTGATGGCAGGATCTGATTTAGCGCCGCTATGGTTGCGTCCGATAGCTCCGCCAACTGGCCGTTGAGCGACATCAGGGTGTCGGTGGCCAGCACGCCTGGACCGCCGGCGTTGGTCAGAATTGTCAGGCGCGGCCCGGCCGGCCGGGGTTGCTTCGCGAGGACCTCGGACATGTAGAACAAATCTGAAATTTCCTCCACGCGCAGCACACCGCACCTACGAAATGCGGCCTCGAGAACTTCGTCGCTCCCAGAGAGCGCGCCGGTGTGCGATGTCGCCGCCTTCGCCGCTGCTTCACTTCGTCCCGCTTTGATGACGATGATCGGTTTGCTCAGCGCCACTTCGCGCGCCGCCGAAAGAAATGAGCGCGCGTCGCCCATCGATTCCATGTACATGACGATGCTGCGTGTGGACGGATCATCGCCGAGATATTCGATGAGATCACCCCAACCCACATCGAGCATCGAACCGATAGAAAGGAATGCGCTGAAACCAACCTGTTCGCGTAGGCTCCAATCGAGAATCGCTGTGCAGAGAGCCCCGCTCTGGCTTATCAGCGCGACATTCCCGGGCCGCGCTATGGCCGTAGCAAACGTAGCGTTCAAACCGTTGAGCGGGCTCATGACACCCAGGCAGTTGGGTCCGATGATGCGCATTCGCCCACGCCGCGCTTCATCGAGTACCTGCCGCTCCAGTTCCGCACCCGCTTCTCCGACTTCCTTAAAACCGGCAGAGATGATGATCGCGCCTTTGACCTCAGCGTCGACACATTCGCGGATCACGCCCGGAACCGTCTTGGCTGGAGTGACGACCACGGCCAGATCCACTTGATCGGGCACCGCCGCAATATTCGGATAAGCCCGGATGCCGAGCACGCTCGTGCGCTTCGGGTTTACTGGAAGCACGGTGCCGCCGAACGGGCTGGCGATCAGATTCCAAAAGACTGTGCGGCCCACGGTCGCAGGGGCGTCAGTCGCACCGATGACCGCCACGTTGTGCGGCGCAAAGAAGACAGTTAACGGGTTGTGATCCGTTAGCCTGAGGATGTCGTGCGCCTTGTCGGTTCCGGTAAGGCTTTCATTAGTCAGACTTTCCCGGGTCTCGGCCTTTGGGAAAAGCAGATTGTCCGGAGGACCAGTCTCGATCTGTGGAAAATTGGACCTCATATAAATAAACAGGACTTGTTATCTGAATTTATTTTATGCCGAACGCGACGGCTCGGCTCACTTCTGAGGTGAGCGTATCTCGATTTGGGGAACCACAAATCGGCTAGGTAATAGGTTGAAAGTAATTGATTTTGTTTTGCTTTGGGCGCATGATCTTCTTGTAGTTCCACCCTCTTTCCTTCCTTTCAAGGGTACCCGGTTCATCACCGAACGAAAAAGCACTGCGCAGCCGTGGCTTCAGCCGGGAAGTAGTTAGGGAGAAAGCACATGGCGCACAGCCACGGTAATGAATATCAGGTCAAAATTGTTCACGAGGACGCAACTGAGGAACTGAGCGGGTGGATGAATAGCGAAGCGCAGGTGGCTCAGGTGATGGCGGCGCTCCACAGGCCAGAAGGCAACGCTTACTGGCTTCGGGAACGAAACGTTGTCTGTCTCAACTGCCTAGATAGGGAACAGAGGATCCTGGAATTTCCCCTTATGGATATCCCGTCTCAACGGTGCAGCCCGCACGACTCCCGTTATCTGCGGGCAGTGGGGTACAAGAACCGGTACGAGGTGCTTGAGGTCAGATATTGAACTTGATTCTCTGGGTGGACACCTACAGCCACCCAAGGCTTCAGATCCTAGATCACAGGAGGTCTCTTATGAAGAACGATGCAGATCTACAACATGATGTTCAGGAGGAATTGCGTTGGGACCGCAGCATTCACGCCGCCGAGCGGATCGGCGTGTCCGTGAAGAACGGCGTTGTCGAACTCGACGGTCATGTTGACTACGTCTGGGACAAATATGCTGCCGAGCACGCCGCAATGCGCGTCGCCAAGGTCAAGGCGGTCGCGAGCGAAATCAAAGTCGACCCGCCCTCTTCGGCAATCCGAACGGATCAGGATATCGCGCACGCGGCGTCGAACCACCTGGAATGGAACGCGTTGGTGCCTAAGACCGTACAGGTGCAGGTGACCGATGGCGTGGTTACGCTTCAGGGCACTGTCGAATGGCAATTCCAGAAAGAACAGGCCGAGCGTGGCCTCCTGCCGTTAATCGGCGTGAAAAGCATTCTGAACAAGATCACGCTCAACCCGAAGCCTGGCGCCAGCGCCGCCGGAGTTGAGATCAAGATCGAAAACGCGTTGAAGCGTAACGCGGAGATCGATGCCAGCCATATCAAGGTCGACACTTCTGGTGGCACGGTGACGCTTCGTGGCAACGTCCGTTCCTGGGTGGAGCGGGAGGAAGCCGAACGCGCAGCTTGGGCGGCCCCGGGCGTCACCAAAATCGAAAACCGTCTCACGGTCAGTAATTAACTCGCGAATACCGGATTGAGGAGAAGTTGGCGAAGGGTTTGCGGCACAGTGGAGCGAGGGAACGAAATCCGATGCGCGCCAGCCGGTTACCGGGCCAGGCCGAGTTCGCCTCTTCTGGCCGCCAGGCACGCTCTGAATTCGGCAAGGTTCTTGCGCTATCCAAAGGATCGAGAAAAACCGAGATCGTCTGGGTGGCTAGTAGTTTCTGAGTATCGCATCGCTGCCGCGTAGAGGGCGCGGGACGGAGGCACTATGTTGGTTGAGTTGAGTATTGACTCGTTGGGCCGGGGGACCCATCTAAGCCATGATTTGGCGGACATCCTGAAGATCGTCGACAACAGCGGCCTGAGATACTGCTTGACGCCGCTTGGCACCTGCATCGAAGGCGAATGGGATGAAGTCATGGCGCTGGTAAAGCACTGTCATGAGCAGGCGCGCACCGGTTCCAGCCACGTCATGACCACGGTGCGGATCGAGGACGAGGCGGGCGCCACCAACAAGCTGAACGAGAACATCGCGTCGCTGGAACGGGCCGTGGGCCACAAGCTCCAACGGCCAATGGTGGTGCAATCGGCTTCTCACTGACAATTCTCTCAAAACAACACTGGAGGTACGCCAATGAAAGTTCAAGACATCATGACCCGGGACGTGAAGTTCTGTGGTCCGGACACCAACCTGGCTGAAGCTACGGAGATCCTGTGGCACAACAACTGTGGCACGCTGCCGGTTTTAAACTCAGGTGGCGAATTGATTGGTTTCGTCACTGATCGTGACATGTGCATCGCCCTGGGCACGAGGAACTGCAGGGCCAGCGACGTCGCCGTCCGTGAGGTCGCCACGAAACCCGTGTTTACTTGCGGGCCTAACGACGATGTACACGGGGCGCTCAAGACGATGCGCCAGCACCAGGTCAGGCGAGTACCTGTCGTAGGCGAAGATGGTAAGCTCGCGGGGATTCTGTGCCTGGACGAGATCGTGCTCCAAGCGGAGAAAGCCACGGCCGCAGGCATCTCATACGAGGATGTGGTGAACACCATGAAGGCCATCTGCGAGCACCGCGCGGCGGAAGAGCCCAAACCCGCAACCATGGCGGCGGCAGTCGCCCTCTAGCTGTCGAGGACAGCGAGGGAATTGTTGCTCTCTCAATGGGCTCCATACACACGAAATCGGCATTCGTATGGCGCTCGGTGTGCTGCCCTGCGACGTACCGGGCCCCATGGTGCGGCGGCGGATGACCTAGAGGCAAAACTCCAGATGACCCGTTGACCGTAGGCGACGGTCACGCGTACAGCCTGATTGCGCCTAGGGTGGGGGGGGCCAGAACGACGGTGAGGAGGGTGCCTGCATGAGACCTAAAGGCTTCTACTGGGTTCGATTCAGGGATGGTGGCTGGGAGCCCGCCAAGTGGGACGGCGAAGCTTGGCAGGTAATCGGAATTGCTGACGTCTATCAAGATGACGAAATCCCTGAAATCGGCCCACCCATCGAGCAACCCAAATGACCACTGCCCCCGCCCGGCTCCGAACTTGCACGGCCCGCTACACGGCTTGTAGGTCGCCAAAAACGAGTCGGGGTGCGCGATGACTGCGAAGGAACTTGTAACACTGACTGTAAGTGACGCAATAACAGTGTTCGATGCGAGCAGATGCGAAGACTGGATCTCCTCGTCTAAAAGGGTTCGTGCAGCGCGATGATCTGTTCCCGGCGAAGCCTTTCAACCCACCCGTGCTCCTCAACCCAGTCTTGTTGTTGAATGTTTCCAACGTGGGGACCCCGCATCGCTCCTGAGGGCAGGTGCAAGAAATATTTGGCTGCGGGCCAGCTGCTTGGTTCCCGCCATCGGCGCTAACGTCAGCTGGTCACAACGTGGTCACCGCCCCTTCCACACGCTTCGCCAGTCCTATGTAGTCTTCTCCCTTCAGATGTAGCGGTGGCCCGAACACCAACCGCACGCGGCCTGGTCGCGGCGAATGCTCCTGCCGGTGCAGGACTTTGTCGAAGCCTCGCAGCCGGATCGGGACGACCGGCACACCCAAGCGAGAAGCAATCAAACCAATCCCAGGTTGGAACGGGTGGATCTCGGCGGCCTCGGTGCGCTCTCCCTCAGGGAAGAACAGAATCGACCATCCTTCGCTGACCAGGTCGCCGAGGTGGCGCAGCGATTGGCCAGCTCCAGCCTCAGTCTGCGGCAGCGGGAACGCATTAAAAAACAGCACCACTAACCAGTAGGCGATACTATTGAGGAGCCACTCGCGCCGTGTATAGCGCTCCGGAAAAAAGAACGCATCGAGGTACTCCTTCCACATCGCCACGGCGACCCGGTGACGATATCTCGCCGGCAACGCGGCCAGTATAGAAGGCGTGTCCAGGTGACTTTGATGGTTCGACGCAAAAATGACGGGACCTCGCTTTTGTGCTGGCCGGCGAGATGGCGTTCGCCTACTTTCGCGCCCATCAACCGCGCGGGTTCTGGCCTGTTCAGAACGGCGGTGAACTTGCGGTGCTGTACTGCTTCGTCTTTCTCTACCTCTGTACCGCGGGGTTGGGGCCAGTGAGTTTGGATCGGGTTTTCCGAAAGTCACTTAATCCTCGGAGGAGCTAACGATATCGAGTTCGGCGGCGAGGGCAGCGAGTTCGCTGCAACGACGGGTCAGGCGGCACTCGTCGGCCGGCAACGCAAGCGGAGAAGGCGAGAACGTTGGATTACAGGGCGGAGGTTCACTCCATGAGCTGCCGAATGTAGCGACACACCGTGAGAAGTTGGTGGCCATCCATGTGGCCGATCATATTACGGATAACGGATGCCAATACCGCTGTCGTAGCTGACATGCCGAGGTTGGCTGATTGCTCGACGAAAAAGCCCGCCTTGGCGAGCCTCAGCGGTCTCAGGAAGTAGTAATCCATGCCGCTGTCGGTCAGTTCCACAACGATGTTGGCCAAGGCATCGCGATGTTTCGTGCGGTCCTTCGCTTTTTCGAGAGTGGTAAGGACCGCGAGGGTCTTCGCCCGGAGGCTCTCCGAGTGGTAGAAGCGTAGGAATGGTTGAGGTGACGGTGAGGACGCCTTGACCAGCCGCTTAACACGTGGTTTGGCTGGTAGTTTGGACGGTCGCTTGGAGGATGTAGGCACGATCATCTCCTTCGATGATAAAGACGAAAGGGCATTTTGGTGTGATGCGCGCTCGGCTGTGCTGGCCGGTCAGCCCGGATATTCCCCGCCGCTCTCGCTTGGGACAGCCTTCCGAGACGCCCTTCCCTATATGCGTGTAGACCATCATCTTCTGGACGTCCTTGTGCCCCAGAAGTTTTTGGGACAATTCTCAATATACCTCAAGCACTCGCTCAGCCTGCGGATCAACGGCGGAGGACCCGGCACTGATTCTAGAGGCTAGTGTTCAGGGGTGCTGGCGAATGCCGCCTGTCACGCCTGTCGCCGGAAGTGCCGGATAGCTCCCGCCTAGCGCCCCGGTTCCTTCCGGTCCGGCCCCGAAATCCCGTAGTGACTCGTATAAGTGGCCCCGCGAACCGGCTCACGCCGGAACTCCCCGCGTGTAGTCGCCCAGCGTTTACCTTCGCGATGACCACATGAGCGAGAAACGCCCGTTGCTCCCTTGTGCCGATGCCCAAGCGGTCTCTGTTCTCGTCGATATACACTGGGTGATCGACAATCCCGGAATGCATCTTCGAATAGATGTTCTTGAACCGGGTTGCCTTTTTCGTTTGCTCCTGCAGCTCGGCGAGCGACGGTGCGCCAGGCGCCCTGAAGGCGTTGTGCTGCAAATAGTCGTCGCCGTCATACAGGTGAATCTCCCACACCGGCGTCTTCGCGACGAAATCCAGGATGTAGGAACCCGTGCCGCCCAGGCCCGCGATCGCGATCCGGTTCAGCTTTTTCAGCTTCGCCGTGACCACATCGATTTCAGCCCGGCTTGAAGTGGTGTCGATGTAATTGAAGGGCGTTTCCCTCCCTGAAAACCGGCCAACGATAAACCAGCACTCAGGACGTTGACTCTGACGAACGGTCACGTTGCGCCGGTCAAAAACTGACCAGCAGGGCGCGGGCCGCAAAATCGGAATCCCGTATGGATCAAATCCCGAGACGTGCCCGGTCCGCACGGTTCAATCCTGGCTGGAGCTGGCGGACGTCAGTGCCGGTCCGCTGTTCCGGTCGATCAATCGCCACGGCCGGGTACAGCCGGGCCGCTTGTCTGGTATCGACGTGGCGCGCATCGTCAAAAAGCTGGCGGAGCGCGCGGGCCTGGACGCCGCCAAGTATGCGGGGCATTCACTCCGGGCCGGACATGCCACCAGTGCCGCCATCGCGGGAGCGTCGGAACGAGCCATAATGCGCCAGACCGGGCCATCGGTCGGTGCAGATGGTGAGGAAGATACATCCGGGACGGGAACTTGTTCCGGGAGATTCGCATTGGGCAGACATCTGCTAACAGGCGGACAACAGGCAATCGCCTGATCTCCACGAATATCAGGCGAGGAACAGGCAATTATCAGGCAAAAACAGGCAAACCTCGTGCCTGTTCTGTGCCTGTTAGCAGGCCAGAGCACTTCCCGAAAACATGTGCGTGACCGCAAGGCGCCCGCGGCCATGGTCAATAGGGTGAGCCTTGGGGTGGCAATTGGGGCCTGCACGGCTCGCGACGGCGTGGGGGAAGAAAGAAGGGCAATGAGTAAGCCGTGCCCAAAACGCGACGGATTGTTTGACCGATGGAATGCTACTTCAAACGCACTCAGAGATTTGGAAGCCCTTAAAATCGGCGCGATTAGAGACGGCGATCCACAGGTCGCTCAATGGGATGCCCGAATACAGGAAGCCCAGGAAGACGAAAGGCTTGCCCAGCGGGAGTATGAGCGGCACATAGCAATCCACGGGTGCAATGAATAAGCCAAGGAGGGATTCAACCTACGCGACAGGCGCGGTGGAAGGGCAAAACGCAATGACGCCGGAACCCCGATTGCGCGTAGTCCGGGGTAGCGCGCCCCTGAGGCCAGACCGTAGAGAACAATGCCAGCAGCGCGAGAGGCTCCTCCGCGAGTGGACTGAGTGCTCGAACCGTCTGATGACGCTCCAAGGAGAGGAGTTCGCCGCAATGAGAACGGGCGGTTCAATCTCCGCCAGTTTCGTGGAGAAGATTCGTGTAGCCAAGGCCGCGGACGTTGAAGCGTGCCGCACGTACCATCAGCACGTGAACATGCACGGCTGCGTCTGAGCAGGCTGGCGCTGGAGTGGGCCGGGGGAAAGTGGCGTCCGGCGGGAGCAGGGCGCGAACTGCGCGGTGGGGCAAGAAGAGAGGGACCGCGGCTTTCTTGCATAGCCGCTTTCGCCGCGATAATCGCTTCATCGAGTTCTCGTCCAACCTGTGCCTCACGGTTGCGAAACATGCGGCTCTGCCGTTCTACGAGGCTGATGAATTCTTCGGTGCGGTTGTGGTGCAGCAACTCAAGCTCAGTGCAGAGCCCGCACTCCATCGGCGATCCTAACCCAATGATGAGCCTATCACTGAAATACGAGCACGGTGAAGCGCCCGGCACCACGCATGAGATCCAGTGGGCAAAGGTCGAGGCGTGGCTCCAGAGCGGTGGCAGGAGCCCGAACGAGCAGTGCGTCCTAACGTCGCGCCGTGGTCGGAGGTAAGCGAGCGACAATAAGGTTCCATAATGGGGTATGTCATTTAGAAACGGAGACAAAGCGAGGTCCGGCCGATTGCGCAAGCAAAAGATTGCCCGGCGGGTCCGCAGTCGTGAGTTGAAAAAGAAGCTCGCGAATAACACCGGACCGGATACCTCTCGGGCCACCCGGCTTTAGATCGGGGCCGGCCCGGACCGCTGCGTTTACTGGCCGCCCTTCACGAAGGCCGCCATGACGCGCCGGTATTCGCCATCGGACTGAATGGAATCCAGCACTTTCCGCAGGGCCACGGGCACTTGAACTCTTCGGCGATGAAGGGCTGATAGCTTTCGTTGTTTTTGGTGTAAACTTTGTCGCCGATGTCTCCCACCAGGGTCATCATCGGCGCTCCGTCAGGCTCGCTGCTGAACTCACGAACGAATCGGACTGGCCAGAATTGCAATCTGACCTGGCGAGAGCCGTGCGGTGGCGGTTCTACCAGGGAGAGCCAGTCACAATCTCGAATGTGACGTCGGCCCGGTGGCTGGTCGAGAAGTTAAAGGAATTCGAGGAAGACCCGGAGGAGCGAGAGCGTCAGGCCGTGGATGCGCTCGTCAGCACTGGCCCAGTTGAGAACCCCTGGGATAGGCCGATTGCGAATTTGGGCGGGGCTCTCGGCCTGCCATCCGATGAATCACGTGCGTTCGCGGAGAAACTCCAGGCCGGTAACATCGTGCGGATCGTCGATTGCAAACCGAGCTGGACAGCTCTAGATACCCAGCCCCTTTCCCCGAGGCTCAAAGAGTGGGTGCGCTGCGAAGAGGAAGGCTGAGCGTGCCGACTATGAGAAGGTTGCTTCACTGGTATAACGAAGCCACCCTCGTTCACTGGACGCAGGCTGGCGCGGGTATGGCTCTCGTCGCTTAGTCCCGCGTGCTCATGCCGGGAGTGAACGACCAGACCGAAGCACAAGCCCCGAATATTCGGCATCAAAGCGTTTCGGACTACGCAGTCGCCCGCCGGTTCTCCGCAGGCAATTTTACTGATGGTTGGGGCGCGTGTCTCCTTCGCGTGGAAAGAACCGGCATGTAGTTTTCCCTGCGGCCGCCAATTCAGTGGGCAGTACGTAGGGGTGGTCCCCACGATCGAACTGATCGGCGAGATACAGTTTCACGCGCTCTAGGATCAGGGCCGCCTCCCGGTTCGGCCTAGCCAGGTGACTCAGCCGAATCAACAAGGCTTCCGCGTCGCGAAAATCAGTTGCTCTCATAACACAAGTATGTGACGTGGACCCCAAAGGTTGGACAAAATTTGGCCGTCGCTTAGATGGTGCGGCGGGTGACCAGGAGGCGGCCCGAAGGCCGCCATCCATTCCGGGCTTGAATCCGCGCTCGGGTCGCATCCCTGCGTTGCCGGGTCGTGACAGGCCTGCTAACAGGCTGGAATCAGGCCAAGATATTCGCTTTTTCTTCTTCTGCTTGTTGCCTGATCCCTGCCTGTTAGCAGGCGAAGCGCATTTGATGAAGAGTTTGTGCGAAATATGGATGAGTCAATTTGTCGGACGGAGTTCGACTCAGCACCCGACTCAGCGCCCGACTTCCGACAGGTGGTTGAGGAGCCGGCCCAGTTGTTGGATGTTGCTTTGCCGGCCTACCAGGCCGACGGTTCGGCGGATCAGACATCACAGCTGCTGCAACACGAAACCCTATCGGTGATCCTCGCCGACCGTCTTCGCTGTGCCGCCGCAATGGTCCGCCTTGTCGTCCGTCCGCCGGTTGCAGCACTGCCTCGGTTGAATGTCGTCCGAGGCCGCGTTTGATTAACAGTCTCGGTCCATGGATTTCCCGTAGCACTCCAGCCCGCAGAGGTCCGATTGTAGGATTGGCCGCTCGAACCGAGAAACTGTAGAGTGCTGGCGACACCAATACTGGGTCTTAAGCCCCACTCTTCTGCTTTTCACAGCGTCCACCATCTGGAACCGCCTAACTCACTATGATTTACGGCCTTAATGCGGCTGGCCAACTGCGTGCTTTTTCAAAGGTGAATTGCTCGGCCGCCTCAGTATGCGAGCTGAGGTTCCCCGGCCAAACGGGAGGTGATTGAACATGTCCGGGGTGGTGCAAAAACACGACCATGTATGGTCAGCTTATTTAGCAGGCTTAGGCTTCCTTGCCGCTGGCGTCATATTTGTGTGGATGTTATTGAAGCTTCTGTTGATGCTATTGGACGATTGGGCAAGACTAGTTCTGCGGTAAGACTGGGTTGATTTCGTTGATCTTGGAGCGCGATCTTATGCAATCTGTGGTCGGGGCCATCGAGGGCGGCTTTAGGTCCATGAGTTTGCTGAAGAACGTTCAGCCTGCGGCATAATAAACAGATCTCTAAATCTGATAATAGGTGGATAATAAAGAAGGGCTATTTTGCCCGGCAGTCAGCCACCGTCTGAGATTACAACGGCGACGGGCAAAGCCCCCGAGGTGGACACTGACGGTTAAGACACAAATGCGGACAATGCCGCGGAGGTGTTTATGCGGCAGGAACTTGGTCATGTAACAAAAGAAGGAGAATACTTCCATCAACTGGATGTCGAGCTGATCGAGAAGATGCGAAGGCGCGCTGACGTGGAAGAGCGGCGGCTGCACATGGCGGAGGCATCCCAGATCAATGATCCCAACATCCTCGAGACTCTCGAGAAACTTGGATATAATCCCACGACCGTGTCGCTTCTTCACTTCGTGCCATTGGTTCAGGTGGCATGGGCAGGCGGCTCGGTCAGACATGCCGAACGGGATCGCGTATTAGCGATAGCGTATCTTCACGGGGTAAACGAGAACACCCCCACTTACCAACAACTGGTGGCGTGGCTCGACCAGCCACCTCCCGAGGAGTTCTTCCGAGGGACCTTGCGCGCCATTCGAGCGCATTTGGGGTCACTGCGTCAAAATGAACGAACAGCCACGCAAGATGCCATCATGCACTGCTGTACCGACGTCGCTTCCGCCGCCGGCTGGCACTTGGGAAGGATCGGCGCTGCCAAACGAAAGTTGCTCGAGGAAATTCAGAAGGAGTTGGAGCCCGAATCGCAGGTCGCGGCTTCGGCGGGAGTTCAGAGTTAGTGAGCACGAGAACCTAGAAGTGCGGGTGCGGGAGGGCGGGTCTTATGGATACTTCGGCCGCCAACGACGGCACCGTGACTGCCGTCCGGGGCAGTGTTGTCGATGCTTGCTTCTCGCATCGAATTCCACCGCTCTTCGATCTCCTAGAGGCCGGTGATGGGCACAAGGCCGTCATTGAAGTCATAGCTCATCTGAGCTCCGACACCGTCCGCGGTATTGCACTGACCTCTACGCAAGGCTTGGCCCGCGGCGATCGAATCATCGACACCGAGCGGACCTTGAGCGTTCCGGTAGGCGAACGCGTGCTGGGCCGCCTGTTCAACGTCTTCGGCGAGACTATCGACCGCAAAGACCCGATCAACGGCGGCGAATGGCGGTCCATCCATGCCCCTTCCGTTCCCCTGACGCGCAGAGCTACGACTGCAGAAATCTTCGCCACGGGCATCAAAGCTATCGACGTGCTTTCTCCTTTGGAGCGCGGTGGAAAAAGTGGCCTGTTTGGCGGAGCCGGGGTGGGCAAGACGGTGCTGATCATGGAGCTGATCCACAACGTGATCGGGCACCACAGCGGCGTCAGCGTCTTCTGCGGGATCGGCGAGCGTTGCCGCGAAGGCGAGGAGCTGTACCGCGAAATCCAGGCTGCGGGGGTGCTGGACAAAACGGTCCTGGTGTTTGGCCAGATGAACGACCCGCCCGGCACACGCTTTCGCGTTGGTCATTCCGCCCTCACCATGGCCGAATACTTCCGCGACCATGCGCGCCAGGACGTCCTGCTGCTCATCGACAATATTTTTCGCTTCATCCAGGCCGGGTCGGAGGTTTCCGGCCTCATGGGGCAGTTGCCTTCGCGCCTCGGCTATCAGCCCACGCTCGGCACCGAGTTGGCCGGCCTTGAGGAGCGCATCTGCAACACGGCCACGGGCGCGATCACGTCCGTCCAGGCCGTCTACGTGCCGGCCGATGACTTCGCGGACCCGTCGGCTGTGCATACTTTCGGACATCTTTCGGCATCCATCGTGCTTTCCCGCAAACGCGCCGCCGAAGGCCTGTACCCTGCGATCGACCCCTTGCGGTCCGGCTCAAAGATGGCGACCCCGCAGATCGCCGGGGAGCGGCACTACCGCATCGCGCAGGCCATTCGCAAAACTTTGGCCAGTTACGAGGATCTGAAGGACATCATCGCCATGCTGGGCATCGAAGAGCTCTCGCAGGATGACCGGCGCACCGTCTATCGCGCCCGTCGGCTGGAACGCTTCCTGACGCAACCGTGCTTCGTGACCGAGCAGTTCACTGGTCATAAGGGAAAGCTGGTGTCGCTCCAAGATGCGCTCGATGGGTGCGAGCGCATCCTCAACGACGAGTTCGCTAAATACCCCGAGCAATCGCTGTACATGATCGGGTCGATTGATGAGGCACGCAAGCCATGAAGCTCAAGGTCTGGGTTCCCACAGAGGTCGTCTTCGACCAGGAGGTCACGAAGATCAAAGCCGAAGCCGAGAACGGCTGGTTCGGCATTCTTCCCCGGCACGTTGATTTCGTCACTTCGCTCGTTCCCGGTGTTCTGTCTTTCGAGTTACCCGGTCATCAAACAGAGTATCTGGCCATCGATCACGGCGTTTTGGTCAAATGCGGGCCCGCAGTTTCCGTGTCGACGCGAAACGCGGTACGTAGCGCCGACCTTGGCGCTTTGAAGGAGGCCGTCCAAAAGCAGTTCCGCACGCGCTACGAAAAAGAGCAGGGGGCACGTGCGTTTGAAGCCAAGCTGGAAGCCGATCTCGTCCGGCAACTCATGCAAATGGAGAAATATGTCTGACTCCGAGTCTGCGCCGAAACCGAAACTGCCCGACTCGACCGAAAACATGATGGAGCAGGTCGAATTGCGCGCAGCCCGCATGATCCGCGGAAGACAACGAAGCTATCGCAGCCTCTGGCGGCCGGTCGCGATGGTCGGCCTGATCGGATGGACGGTGGTGGTGCCAATGCTGATCGGTATCGCGGTGGGAACTTGGATTGACCGGACATGGCCCAGTCGCTTCTCGTGGACGTTGATGCTCCTCGTGGGCGGCTTGGGGTTTGGTTGCATGAGCGCGTGGACCCGAATCAAAGACGAACAGGAGGATCGCTGAATGCCTGGGCCAATCCCAATCATCCTGGCCCTGCTGGCCGGCTTCGGTCTGGGCATGTTGTTTTTCGGTGGATTGTGGCTCACGGTGCGTGCTTTGCCCAAGTCGTCCTATCCTGCCGTCCTCATGCTGGCAAGTTTCTGGGGAAGAACTGGCTTGGTAGTTGCCGGATTCACATTGGCGATAGGCCGCCGCTGGCAAAACGCGCTGGTTTGCCTGCTCGGATTTTTGATAGCGCGGCTTTTGCTGGCTCGGTGGATTCCGGGACGCAAGACCACGAACGGAAGTGCGGTGTAGCTATGGACATCACGCCAGACCATCTCATCCTTTTCCGATGGGGCTTCGTGCATCTGAACGCAACGATTGTCTACACCTGGGCAGTGATGCTTTTGCTTGTCCTGGCGGCCTGGGCTGCCACACGAAAGATTCGCTTGGATGGGCCGAGAAGTCGCTGGCAGAACGCGATGGAAGCGATTGTGATCGGAATTCGCAGCCAGATTCGCGAAGTTAGTGGCCGGGACGGGAGTGACGATTACATTCCCTTCATCGGCACGTTATTCCTGTTCATCGCCGCGTCCAATGAGTTGCATGTGGTTCCTGGCTGGCATGCCCCGACTGGATCTCTCTCCACCACCGGTGCACTGGCAATCTGTGTGGCCGTGAGCGTGCCCATATTCGGCATCCGGAAGGTAGGGCTCAAGAAATACCTGCACCACTACCTGAGCCCGGTCTTTTTCATGCTGCCGATTCACATGATCAGTGAGGTTTCGCGAACCATTGCGCTGGCAGTCCGGTTGTTCGGAAATATCATGAGCGGGTCGATGGTCGTGGCGATTCTTCTGGTCATCGCGCCACTTTTCTTTCCGGTGCTGATCCAGGCCCTCGATCTCATCATTGGCCTTATTCAAGCCTACATTTTTGCCATTCTGGCCATGGTTTACATCGCCGCCGCGGTGCACCGCGAGGACGAAAAACCGCAGGAGCAAACCACATGAAAGGAGAGCAAACTAATGGATAGTTCCACCTGGATAGGAATCATTTCCATCTGCGCTGCCGCGCTTTGCATGGCCATCGGCGCAATCAGTCCGGCGCTGGGAGAAGCAAGGGCAATACAACAGGCCCTCAGCTCTATCGCACAGCAGCCCGACGAAGCAGGCGCCATCAGCCGGACTTTGTTTATCGGTCTCGCCATGATCGAATCCATCGCCATTTATTGCCTCGTGATTTCGATCATTCTGATCTTCGCCAACCCGTTTTGGAGCCATGTGATCGCGAAGAGCGGAGGCTGAAGCAAGCAGGGGAGAATCCATGCTGATCGACTGGTTTACTGTCTGCGCACAGATTGTCAATTTCCTCGTGCTCGTGTGGTTATTGAAAAAGTTCCTCTACGGGCCAATCGTTCGCGCCATCGACGAGCGCGAAAGCAAGATCGCCGCGCGCCTGGCCGAAGGGGAGGCGAGGGAGAAGCAAGCAGGAGAACAGCTTGCGCTCTACCAGGCCAAGCTCCAGGACTTCGAACAGACACATGAAATGATGCTGGTGCAGGCCAGGCTCGAAGCGGACAAGCAGCACGCCGAGTTGCTCGACAAAGCACGGGAGGAGGTTCACTCCCTCGAAACCAAGTGGCAGGAAGATCTGGACCGGGAGCGGCAGGCATTTCTGCTGGATCTTCGCCGTCGCGCGGCGATGGAGATTCTCGCCGTCGCGCGCCGGACTGTGGCAGACTTGGCCGGCACGGACGTTCAACAGTGTGCGATCCGGATATTCTTGGAGAAATTCCGATCGCTGGACAGCGATGCCCGGATGCGTTTCGCCCAAGGCGTGCTATCCATTCGAAGTCCGTTCGATTTACCCGACGCCACGCGAGCTGAAATTCAGCAGACCATCGAGAACGGGCTGGAAAAGCCGGTGAGCCTGCGATTTGAGCGTGCGCCGGAAATGGGTCTGGGGCTGGAGCTCCGCGGGAATGGCTGGCGCGTCGGTTGGAATTCCGACAGTTATCTCGAAGCCTTGGAGGAGGATCTAAAGGAAGCGCTCGAACATAGTGCCGACTCGGGGGCTCATGTGGAGTCCACATGAACGATAATCACGGCCAGCTCTCCGCCGTTCTCGATCAGACGCTGGAAGTTGTAGATCGTGTCTCGCGCGCCCGGCGGGCCGATCTCAAGCTCGAGGAGTACGGTGAAGTCATTTACGTCGGTCATGGAGTCGCACGGGTAAAGGGACTGCCGGGCGTTGGCTCCGAAGAAATCGTCCGCTTTCCGAATGATCTGCTGGGCATGGCCCTCAATCTCGACCCGGACGAAGTCGGCGTCATTCTGCTAGACGAAGGACCCGGCCTCGCGGCCGGCGCGCAGGCGCGGAGAACCCATCGCGTGCTCGACGTGCCCGTTGGCGAAGCGCTGCTGGGCCGCGTGGTGGATGCTGTCGGGCGCCCTCTCGACAATGCCGGCCAGGTGAGAACTACCGAGCGCGCCCCGATCGAGGCGCCCGCCCCGGCGATCATCGATCGCTCTCCCGTCACCGTTCCCCTGGCTACCGGCATCAAAGTAGTGGATGCGTTAATTCCGATCGGCCGGGGGCAACGCGAATTGATCCTGGGCGACCGGCAGACCGGCAAAACTGGGATCGTGGTGGACTGCATGATCAACCAGAAGGACAAGGATGTGATCTGCATCTATTGCGCCATCGGCCAGCGCAGCTCTTCGGTGGCAAAAGTGATCGCCGACCTGCGCGATCACGGCGCTACTCCTTACTGCATTGTCGTGTTTGCGCCCGGCGATGCTCCTCCCGGCCAGTTGTTCATCGCTCCTTATGCGGCGATGGCGATGGGTGAGTATTTCATGCACCAGGGCCGCGATGCGCTGGTGATCTTTGACGACCTCAGCCAGCACGCCCGCGCCTACCGGGAGCTTTCGCTGCTGCTGCGGCGCCCGCCCGGGCGCGAGAGCTTTCCCGGCGACATCTTCTACATCCACTCCCGCCTACTCGAGCGCTCCACGCATTTGCGCCCGGAGCTCGGCGGCGGCTCGCTTACCGCACTTCCCATCATCGAAACCGAAGAGCAAAACCTGGCCGCTTATATTCCTACCAACCTGATCTCGATCACCGACGGCCAGATCTATCTGACGCCCCGTCTCTTCCAGCAAGGCGTTCTTCCTCCGGTGGACGTTGGTACGTCGGTATCACGCGTGGGAGGCAAAACGCAATTGCCCGCCTACCGGGCCGTGGCCGGAGATCTCAAGCTGTCGTACTCGCAGTTTGAGGAACTGGAGGTATTTTCGCGCTTTGGCACACGTCTGGACGAGCACACGCGGCAGTTGCTAGCCCGCGGCCGCGCAGTGCGCGAGGCGCTCAAACAGCCGCTGTACGATCCCCTCCCTGCAGCCGAGCAGATTGCCATTCTCCTGGCCGCCGCCAGCGGGTTGTTTGACGATTTGCCTGCGGAAACAATCGTCAAAGCATCCGCGAAGATCCGCGAAATGCTGCCGGCGGAAATGCCCCGAATCTACGACCTGGTCGAGAGCGGTGAGATGCTCGGCGATGCCGATCGTCAGGAGTTGATTGGCATTGCCGGAAAAGCGGTAGGCGTCGAATGGAAGCCATCGAAGCCCTAAAGAGAACCATCCATGTCACCGAGGAATTGCAGTCTCTGGTGAAGACCATGAAGGTCATGGCGGGCCTGAATATCCGCCAGTATGAGCGGGCCGCGCATGCCGTCGCCGAGTACAACCACACCATCGAGATGGGGCTCCAGATCGCACTGCGGAGTTTGCCCGAACCCCTCCTGCCGCTCAGGCACGCTCCCGGCCGGAAGTTGGGCGCCATCGTGTTCGGCTCCGACCAGGGCATGTGCGGACAACTGAATGACGTCATCGTCACCCATGCTGCGCGCGCGCTGGCCAGGCTTGCACTCCGGCGGGACGACCAGACCATTCTTGCGGTTGGCCAGCGTGCAGCCGCACAGCTGGAAGACTCGGGGCGATCGATCGCAGCAACGTTGGAGGTACCTGGGTCAACCGGAGGCATCACAGCCACAGTCCACGAGGTACTGCGCTCGATCGAGGAGTGGCACAGCCAGCGTGGCATCGAGATGGTGGTGCTGTTTTATTGCAGGCTGACGTCCGGAATATTCTATCGTCCACACGGCATCCGTCTGCTGCCGGTCGACATCGGTTGGATCCGCAGCTTGAAGGCGAAGCGTTGGCCGTCAAAAGTCATTCCCACCTACAGGATGGAGACCGGGCGTCTCTATCATTCGCTGATTCGGGAGTACCTGTTCGTATCGCTATTTCGTGCGTTTGCCGAGTCTCTGGCCAGTGAGAATGCCGCGCGGCTGGCCAGCATGCAAGTAGCGGAGCGCAACATCGAAGACCGGTTGAAGGCGCTGACATCGGAATTTCACCAGTCCCGCCAGGCGGCGATCACCTCCGAGTTGCTCGACATCATCTCCGGCTTCGAGGCGCTGAAGGGCAAGGGGCACCACTGACGAAGGCTGAGTTCCGATCAAGCGGCGTCGGTCCAGGTATATCGATGGAGGGGTGATGCGATTATTGCATTGGCCGCTCGAACTGAGGTACTGCAGAGCACCGTCAACCTCATACTGGGGCTTAAGCCCCACTCTTCTGCTTTTCACCGCCTCCACCCTCCGGAACCGCTTTGCTCACTATGCCTTACGGCCTTACTTCGGCTGGCTAACCGCGTGCTTTTTCGAAGATGAGTAGCTCGGCCGCCTCAGTATGCGAGCTGAGCTTCCCCGGCCAAACAGGAGGTGATGAACATGTCCGGGGTGGTGCAAAAACACGACCATGTATGGCCAGCTTATCTGGCGGGCTTAGGCTTCCTTGCCGCTGGCGTCATATTTGTGTGGATGTTTTTGAAGTTTCTGTTGATGCTTTTGAATGATTGGGCAAGGCTAGTTCCGCGGTAAGACGGGCAGGCTGGTTCAAGAAAAGGGCCGGGACGCTAACCAACGCAATGCTTCCGAGGTCTGCTCAGGCCCTGCAGAGAAAGCGAAGAGGGGAAGTGATTCGCGCCCGAGTGCATCACGTTTTTGAAGTTGTCGAGAACGGACTCGCGGAGTTCTGTGGCGTAGCAATCGCGTCCTTTTCGACGGAGGTTCGATGAGCAGCGCGTCGACACAATCTAAACTCGCGGAGTTGCATGATTTCGGTATTCTGAACTGGCCCAGTTCGGCATTTTGTTTTGGCCCACCCAGCGACGAACGGGTACTCTGATTCGGGCGAAGCCCGAACGGAGGAGACTCGTTGGACTGGAGAGCCAAGGTGGAGTTGTTCGAACAGATCCGTCGAGAGTACGAGTTTGGGATCGGCACGATTGCCGGTGTGGCCAAGAAGCTGGGCGTGCATCGGCGCATGGTGCGCGAGGCGATCGGTAGTGCGCTGCCCAAACTGCGGAAGAAGACTGAACGGCCACGCTGGAAGCTGCGGGCGGCGGTGGATTTTGTGGATGCGGTTCTGGAGGCCGACCGCAAAGCGCCGCGCAAGCAGCGGCACACGGCCCATCGTATCTGGGAGCGGATTCAGCACGAGCTGCCGGACTGCAAGATTGGCGAACGCACGGTCCGCCAGTATGTGCACAGTCGAAAGATCGCGTTGGGGCTGCTGGTGCGAGAGACCTACGTACCACAGAGCTATGCGTGGGGCGTGGAAGCACAGGTTGATTGGTACGAAGCCTATGCCGACCTAGCAGGCGAGCGAATCAAGCTGCAGGTTTTTGCGATGCGCAGCATGGCGAGCGGAGCGGCATTCCACTGCGCCTACCTGCACGCAACGCAGCAAGCATTCCTGGAGGGGCACGAGTTGGCCTTCTCCTACTTTGGCGGCGTGTTCCGAAAGCTCCGTTATGACAACCTGACGTCGGCAGTAAGAAAGATTCTGCGCGGATCTCGTCGGGAACAGACGGCTCGCTTCGTGGCTTTTCGTTCGCACTGGCGGTTCGAAGCGGAGTTTTGCACTCCAGCCGAGGCGCACGAGAAGGGCGGCATTGCTTCGATGGCGCGGCGGTCCAGCATCTGCTGAACGCACAGGATCTGCAGCACACCAGTTGCGAGGCCATCGATGTTGGTCGACTGGAGCGCTACACGCGGCCTCTCCCGACGCTGCACCAGTATGACCGGCTGCTCAACACGGGAGCGGCGCAATGAGCAACCAGATGGCGCAGTTGCAGGAAGCCACGATCAAGGCCCATTGCAAAACCTTGCGCATGCCGATGATCGCCTCGCAGTTCGGCACGCTCGCCGAACAAGCCATCCGCGAAAAGAAGAACCACATCGGATACCTGGAGGCGTTGCTGCTGGCCGAGGTGGAAGAACGGGAACGGAACACCATCGAACGCCGCATCCGCGAAGCCCATCTGCCCCGCATGAAGACGTTGGAGGAGTTCGATTATACGCAGTCACCGAATGTGAACGCGGCAAAGATGCGCGACCTCGCCGAAGGAGGCTACATTGATCGTGCAGAACCGGTCCTGTTCATTGGCGAATGTGGAACCGGCAAGACGCATCTGTTGACTGGCCTCTGCGTGGCCGCTTGCAGGCAGAAGCGGCGGGTCCGTTTCACGACGGCTGCGGGGCTAGTTAACGAACTGGTGGAGGCCAAGCATCAGCTACAACTTCGGCGCGTGATGGCGCGATGGAGCCGGTACGATCTGATTGCGATCGACGAAGTTGGATACGTGCCGTTGGCCGAGGTCGGCGCTGAGTTTCTGTTTCAGGTCGTGGCTGAACGAGCTGAGAAAGCTGCTGTCGTGCTAACCACCAACTTGCCATTCTCCGAGTGGACGCAAGTGATTCCCAACGCGCGACTCTGCAAAGCGCTGCTGGATCGCATCACCGATCGCGCGCACATCCTGGAGACCGGCACGGAATCTTATCGTTTCCGCCGAACGGCGGAGAAGAAGAAAGGAGCCAAAGCAAACTAACCGGGGC
Source organism: Terriglobia bacterium (assembly GCA_020073305.1). Classification (GTDB taxonomy): domain Bacteria; phylum Acidobacteriota; class Terriglobia; order Bryobacterales; family Bryobacteraceae; genus QHXW01. Next base: position 4,414 of record JAIQFK010000042.1, on the reverse strand, counting down.
CCGGCTGTGGAAATGACGGACCGTGGAAAGCCTGGAAAACCAAGATCAGGTTTTCCACCCTTCCCACCGCCCTTGGAAATCGCTCCGCGATTCCCACATTCCCACAGCCTCGACCACCGCCTATATATAAGGACGAAAACCCGGCGAGGCTGAAAACCGCCTCGCCCAAGAAATCAACGACTTAGGGTGGGCCAAATTAAACTGCCGAACTGGGCCAAATGTAGTTGCCAAAAGCATTGCAGGCCAAAACGGATCGAGAACTTGTCGTGCTCATCGACAATGAATTGGAGCGGGGTCTGCATTTGGCGCTCGCGGCTGAAAAAGCGAGTCCGGTAGAGGGTCTCGGCTCGGCGGAGCTGCCTCACGTGATGGCTGAGGCGGCCTATGCCGACGCCGCCAGGTTGCTGGCCATTGTTGATGATCTCGGCGACCGGCAGCGATTGGAATGGAAGCTGCAGCGGCTTCAGCAAACCCTAAGACTCCTGTAGGCCTCGGCGAACGGCGGACACACAGCCAGTCCGCGGGGGTGATTTCGGCGATGACGGCAGGCGCTTCTTTCTAACGTCGCCTCGGCAAATCGACGGCTCCGTTGCGGCCACGTACGGCAGACGAAGCGGTCGCTTTCGGCGAATTGCGCTAGAAGGGCCGATTTTTTGGGGACCTGTCTGTGAGCATTGGAGTCTATCTTGCACACCGAAGTCGGTGCGATTTCCAGGAGTGCCTAGTTATTGGCTATGTCCCGTATATAACGCAGCCCTTCAGTCCCATTCATAGATCCGGTACGTCTTGTAGACGGTGCCGCCCATCGACTCGATCGCTCTCCTCATCAGGACGTTGTCCTCCAGCACCCAGGAGCATTCTGCGCCCAAATAGTTCAGCCGAGTACCCTCGTGGATCAGCGACGCATACAGCGCCGCCGCAGCGGCGGTAGCCCGGTATTCCTCTCGCACGCCGAGCAGCACGACGCGGATGTGACGGATGTGGCGCTTGTGCCACAAGAGTTTCACCAGGCCGAAAGGAAACAGTCTTCCGCCAATATGCTTGAGCGCCTCATTCACATCGGGGATCGCCAACGCGAAGCCGGCAACCACGCCTCCAATCTCCGCGAAAAGAGCTAATTTCGGAACCAGTATTGGTCTCATCTCCCGCGCATGATGGAAGAACTCCTCGCGAGACATCGGCACGAAGCCCCAGTTTCGGGCCCAGGCGGTGTTGTACAGTTCCCAGGCGAGTTCCACCTCCTGGTCAAACTCCGAAAGGCGGACTATCCGGATGCGCATCCCATCGCACTTCGCCCGTTCCAGAAGTGCGTTCACACGGCCGGCTCTCAGGGTTTGCGCGGACACCTCGTATGCCAGCAGGTCCTAGCCTTTCGAAGCCCCGCCTGCTCCACCAGACGCGCGTAATAGGCGTAGTTGTAGGTCATCATCACGCGCGGGCTGGAGTCGAAGCCATCAACGAGCAAACCGCATTCGTAGTTGGTGGAGGGATTCACCGGTCCCCGCATCACATTCATGCCGCGTTGCCGCAGCCACTCGCGCGCCGTCTCAAGCAAGCTTGAGGCGACCGCCGGATCCTCGATCATTTCGAGAAACCCGAAGAAACCGGCATTTTCGTTGTGGAATTCGTTGTAGCGGGGGTCCAGGATGGCGGCAATACGCCCTACCGTTCGTGCCGAACGAGTGGCCAGAAACCGTTGCACCGTGCCGTGCCGGTGGAAAGGATGTCTCGACATGTCAAAAAGCTCTTTTTGAGCGGTGAGTAACGGGGGAATCCAATATGGATGGTTGCGATACAAGCGGTATGGAAACCAGAGAAACTCGCGCTGGGTCCTTTCATCCTCTACCGGCAAGATCTCGAGATGGCCCACGATTCAGCTTCCTCTCCAGATGAGGCGCCACTATAAGAATCGCGGAGGCGACGGCAAGTCCGGCCATCACATCCACCGTGTAATGATATCGGAGGTAGGTCGTGGCCAGAATGACGCAGCCTGTATAGGCAGCAAAGACTCGAGCGAGGCGGTCGGAAATCCGCCTCGATGACCACCAGGCGAGAACTGTCATCTGCACGTGGCCGCTTGGAAAGCAGTCGTAGTGCGCTGATTCCAGCACGTCCAGCATTGCCCGCACTCGCTGGAAGAGCCACAGACCACGAAGGGGCTGTGTCTGCAGACTTGCGAGAAAGAAACGCGGACCTCTCACCGGTACCAGCAGATAGCCCAGGTACGACGCCAGAAACCCGAGCGTGATCAGGAAAGCGTAGCTTCGGAACTCCGCGAAGCGTTTCTGAATCCAAAAACACATCGCCACCAACAAAACGGACGGCACAAACAGTGAGTAAGCCAGTTGCATCAATTCGGTCAAGACCGGAGACTGAATGCGCTCCAGCCAGACTGTCGGATGAGCGCGCCAAATCGCAAGATCCCAGGCTGCCAGGGCGGCGTCAAAGCTCGCGCCGCGAATGGAGCCGATGATCACGCTTAACTCGCGATAACTAAGGGCGACATAAGGAAGCGGGTACCAGTGCCGGAACAGAGTCATGCCGGGAAGCCGTGGAACAAAGGCGAACACGGCGATCAGGAGCATTCCAGCGGCGTGTGCAATCAGGATCGCTCCGGAATGTGCAATGTTGCGATTGAATACAGCGACAATTGCGCCGATCGCGAATAGGTATGCCAGCATCAGCTGGTCGACGGGCCACAATTCTCGCTTCAACTTAGTCTCCAAGTTAATAGTCGAGCTATCGCGCTGGCAAAGAGTTCACTCTTGCACAACGCGGGCTGGAGGAACATGAGTCGGACAAACGTACGCGCCGGAACCCGCTCCGTCAGCCTAACATGTTTATACGAGTGTGCGTTCGTGATCGTTGTCGGTCCCCGAGAATCACGCGTGCATTTTTCGCCGGATCGGAGGAAAATTTAGATGGGAGTAGGTCTATGACGGACAATGAGGCGCTAGAGATCCTGCGCGCCCAGGGTTATGCCGCCGGCACCCCCGACGTGCGCACCGGACGCGTCCGGGTTTGGATTCACGGCAACAATGATGCCGTTGATGTAGCGATCGGGAGAGAACTCCACGAACTAGCCGAGGGCAAGCTCACCTTCGAGGAGATCCGCGAGCGGCGAGAAGACGAGACACTGGTTACGCCGTGAAGACGATATCCCACTCGGGGTGGCTCAGGTCCGAGTCGACGCGCTGAGAAAGACAGATATACGCGGCTCGGAAAGCTCAGATTATTCGGAAGCTAGTGGTTTCCGATCGTCGCTTCCCGGGAAAGGAAGCGAAAGGAGGGAGTATGTTAATCGAGTTGAGTATCAACCCGTTGGGCCGCGGAACACATCTCAGCCAGGACTTGGCAGAGATTCTGAAGATCGTGGATTGGAGCGGCCTGAAATACTGCTTGACGCCGTTAGGCACGTGCATCGAAGGCGAATGGGACGATGTGATGGCGCTCGTGAAGCGCTGTCACGAGGAGGCACGTAGGCGTTCCATGCACGTGATGACTACAGTGCGCATCGAAGATGAAGCTGGTGCTACCGACAAGCTGAACGAAAACATCGCATCCGTTGAGCGTGCCGTGGGGGCGATCAACTGAAACGGCCGGTGCTGGTGCAATCGGCTTTTGCCTGAGGGCTCTCTCAACAGAACTGGAGGTACATATGAAAGTTCAAGACATCATGACCCAGGAGGTGAGGTTCTGTGGTCCGGACACTAATCTGGCTGCCGCCACGGAGATCCTGTGGCAGAACAACTGCGGCACGCTGCCCGTTTTGGACTCAGACGGCAAGCTCCTTGGCGTCATAACCGACCGCGATATGTGCATCGCTCTGGGCACTAGGAACTGTAGAGCTAGCGAGCTCGCAGTATGTGAGGTGGCGACGAAGCCGGTGTTCACCTGCGGACCGAATGATGATACACACGCGGCGCTCAAGACACTGCGGCAACACCAGATCAGGCGGATGCCTGTCATCGGCGCGGATGGCAAACTCGCCGGGATTCTGTGTCTGGACGAGATCGTGCTCCACGTGCAGAAGACCGAGGGCAAAGAAGGCATCTCCTACGACGACGTGGTGAACACCATGAAGGCCATCTGCGAGCACCGCCGCGCTGAAGCATCGAAACCAGCCACCATGGCAGCAGGAGCGGCACCCGCACTCTAACTGCCGCTAGTAAGCCGTCCCTGTCATAACGTTATTGCTTCCGATCCGTCTCATTGTTGTGAGACAGTATCGAAAGTTGCTGCAGGTAACCGACGAACAGCGAGTGGAGTTGGCGAAGTGGGCGCAGTCGCGCACACTGCCTGCCGGTGATGTCTTCCGCGCCCGGCTGATTCTGGCGCTGGCCGACGGCGCGAGCTACGTCGAGATCATGCGCAGCCTGCGCACGACCGCTCCTACCATCTCGCGTTGGAAACG
>JAIQFK010000003.1 GCA_020073305.1 Terriglobia bacterium | reverse complement strand
CCAATCTCTGGCTGAAAGAGAAGCTGAAGTTCCGGAGATTCTCGGTGCGGGGTCGCATCAAGGCGCGTGCCGAGGCGCTCCTGCATGCCCTGACATTCAATATCCAAAGGTTACTGAAAATCCAGCCCGCGCTGGCGGTGTAACCGCCGCAGTAATCGGAACGCTTGGCACCGTCGGGAGTAAAATCGGATGCCGCACCACACAACGGATCCGGCGTTTTGAAAAACGCCATTACTTCACAGCTTCCAGGCACCACTGTCCACGAAGATGCTGCCTGCTGGGTTTGCGGTTTTGTCGACTAGGGACAGTGGAGCCAGTCCCCGTTGTTAGAGCACGCTTCTCAATTCCCTCTCGAATCGTTCCAGATCCTCTTCGTTGTTGTAGAAATGGGGCGATACCCGCAGATTCCCGTGCCGCGCCGCCACCAGCACCTTGCGTGCCTGAAGCTCACGCGAGACGATGCGCGCGTCTTGATTCTCGAACTGGGCGGTTACGATCGGCGAATCGTAGTTCCGGTCCTCGTCCGCAAGCAAAATGCCTCCACTTCTACGCAATGCATCGCGGGTCAAGGCTGCCAGCGCCATCACCCGCTCCTCAATCGCGCGCGGCCCGATCTCAAGCATCATCTCGACAGAGGCAGCCAGCCCGTAAATGGGACCGAAGGCCAGCATTCCACCCTCATACTTGTCCGCGTTGGCGCCGAACTCCGGCGCGCCATGATGCAGATTCTCGTGATCGCGCCATTCGTGATGGCTCCGCCAGCCGATGATGCTCGGCGGCAAGGTGTCACGCAGAGCCGGGTCGACATACATGAATCCAGCGCCCGTCGGTGAGAGCATCCATTTGTAGCCATTCACCGAAAGCATCGCCGGCCGGATCGCCGAGGCATCAAACTCCAGCGCCCCCAACCCCTGCGTTCCATCCACGTACAACAGGACTCCGCGCTCGCGCAGAAAGGGAGCGATCTCAGCCAGCGGCGTGCGAAACCCGGTGGAATAATTCAGCATGCTGAGCGCCACGAGCCGGGTGCGCTCGGTAATCGCATCGTAGAAAGATTCGTACGGCACCTCGACGAATTCCACGCCGCGCGCGGCCAGAAAGCTGGGGTAGTAATAGTGGTTTGGAAATTCGTGCTCCAGTGTGATCACGCGGTCGCCTGGCCGCCAATCGATGCCGCCGATCAACAGAGATAGCCCCGTGGAAGAGTTCGGGATAAACGCAATGTCTTCCGCCTGCGCGTGGATCAGCCGAGCAATCACGCCGCGGATTGAGTCCGCATCACCGAACCACTCCATGAAATCGGAGCAGGCATATTGATCCCGGCGTGAGAAGTGGCACGTCTCAGCCTCCATGGCCCGCTTGGAAAGCTGCCCAAAGGTCGCCGTGTTGAGAAACGTCCAATTTTCGAGCGCTGGGAACTCGGACCGGACTTTCTTCCAGTCGGTCATGTCGCCAACTCCGAAACGCGGCTCTTGACCGCGGCGGCTGCCTCCGCCACAGGCACTTCGGTCAGCTTCTTTCCGTGGCGCTCGACCAGCTCCACTATTCCTTGCGCGAGCTTCTTTCCGACGGTAATGCGGAACGGAATGCCAACCAGATCGGCGTCTTTGAACTTCACTCCCGGCCGCTCGTCGCGATCGTCCAGCAGGGCATCAAGGCCGAGCGCCAGGCACGTCTGGTAAATCTCCTCCGCCGCGCGGCGCTGTGCCGGCTCGCCGCTGTTCACCGGCGTCACCACTACGACGAACGGCGCGATCGCCGCCGGCAACGCCATGCCATCGGCATCGTGCCGCTGCTCGACCGCCGCGCTCAGGATGCGTTCGATGCCGATCCCGTACGAACCCATAATCACCGGTACTTCCGCACCCTCCGCATTCAACACGCGCAGCCCCATGGATTCCGAGTATTTGTAGCCGAGTTTGAAGATGTGGCCAACCTCGACGGTCTTGCGCAGATCAAGAGGCGCGCCGCAGGTCGCGCAACCGTCCCCCACCGCAGCCTGCCGGAGATCGTGGAACTCCGCTTGAAAATCTTCGCCGGGAGTGACGTTACGCAGATGGTGGTCATCGCGATTCGCACCGGCGATCATGTTGCGCCGGCCTTCGAGCGCGCAATCCGCGACCACTCGCAGGCCGTTCACGCCCACCGGACCCAGTGAGCCCGCGTCCGCGCCCAGCCACTTCCGCATTTCTTCCGGATGCGCCGGACGGACCTCGCTCGCGCCCACTGCGCTCGCAAACTTCGTCTCGCTGAGTTGGTGGTCGCCCCGCAGGAGCGCGAGCACGCCCTTGCCATCCGCCACCATGACGAGACTCTTCATCTGCGAGGTCTCGGGCAGGTTCGTAAATGCGGCGACGTCGGCAATGGTCTTGCGTCCCGGCGTGTGGAACTCTTCCGGAGTGAGATTGCCAACCGGATCGGCGGCTTGCGGCGCCGAAGGCCGGGAGACGGCTTTTTCCAGATTTGCCGAGTAGCCGCAGCTTTTGCAGATCGCCACGAAGTCTTCTCCGGCGTCCGAAACCACCATAAATTCGTGGGACTGGCTGCCTCCCATGGCGCCCGAGTGCGCTTCCACCACGATGTAGTCGAGCCCGCAGCGCTGGAAGATGCGGCCATAGGCCCGGTGATGTTTCTGGTACGAAACATCGAGGCCGGCCGCATCGATATCGAAGCTGTATGAATCCTTCATCAGGAACTGGCGCACACGCAACAGCCCCGACTTGGGCCTCGGCTCATCGCGAAATTTGTTCTGGATCTGGTACCAGAGTTGCGGCAGTTGCTTGTAGCTGCGCATCTCGCCGCGTGCGATGGCCGTCATGACCTCTTCATGCGTCATCCCCAGGCAGTGATCGCGCCCCCACCGGTCCTTGAGGCGAAACATATTGTCGCCCATCACCCCCCAGCGTCCCGACTCCTGCCACAGCTCGGCGGGATGCAGCGCCGGCAGCAGCATCTCCTGGGCCCCGATCGCGTCCATCTCCTCCCGGACAATCTGCTCGATCTTCCGTAAGGACCGCTGCGCCAGGAAGAGATAGCTGTAGATTCCCGCCGACAACTGGCGAATGTAGCCCGCGCGCAAAAGCAACTGGTGGCTGACCACTTCCGCCTCCGCGGGGTTCTCGCGCAGCGTAGGGATGAAGAGCTTACTCCAATGCATAGATGAGCGGCCTGTAAATTTTCGGGAAGACTCTATCTTATCAAACGGGCCGCCTGGGAGATTCTTGCTTCGCGCTCGCGGCTAACTCGGCTTCTCTAGGGGTACAATGACGCCCACGCAACGAGCCGGAAGTGCAAATCCCTTATACTGTCAGCATGCAACTATCTCCAAGGCCAGATCCGAACGTCAAATTTGAGGAGGCCATGATCGTGCGTGATGAGTACATAGCGCATTGCTCTGGTGTTTACCTCCCGCACAACGCTCGTGAAATCATCGTGAATTTTATGGAGGGAGACCGTGAGCCTGGTCAACTGCCGCCTTTGACTGAAGGGTGGAGGGCTATAGCGGTAACGCTGTCCCTGCCAGATGCGCGACGGTTAGCTCAGGAACTTCTGCGGCGAGTGGCCGAAATCGACAAACAGACGACCTGAGTTCTATGGATCTTCTGGATTCAACACTGACAATCCTTCAGATCTGGCAATCTCCATCAGAGTCCTGTCCGCAGCCACAAACACGCTAACCCCGAGGTTTTTCACATCCAGCGCAACTCCAAGCTGGATTGCATCGAGAGCACGAACTCCTTTGGTCCCCCCGTAGCCGATGATTAGGCGCTGCGCCGTTAAATAATGCGGTTCCCTAACTGTAATCACGGTTAATCGGCCGTTTGCGACATCGTACAGAAACCGGAGACGTCCGGCTTCGGCGTCCTTCGCAGTCAACATCTGAGTACGTTGCTTGACGGCAAATGCAGAGACCAGCTCAACCACAGTGAGCCTCGAAATAACGATACGGCTATCCGCTCCGCGGAGCAGGGAATCCACGACCGCCGAGCCAGCCTCCACGTGGTAGAGCTTGACAAGCGCGCTGGAATCGAAGAAGAAGCTTGCCAATCAGAGCCTATCTTGGCGTTGAGTAGCGATGATCTCAGCCCAGGAACTCTTGTCCTTGGACAGCATTCGTTGCACCTCTTCCAATGCGGGAACTTGTTCTGCGGCCCTTACTAGTGCCCTCGCGTATTCCAGGAACTCATAGTCAATTACCGGAGCTAGGGGATCCTGAGATGCGTGGGCTGGCTCCTCAATGAGTGGAACAACCGGTGAAGAACCCAATCGGTGGAGCACCCCATTTTCGAAGACCGGTGTCAGCATGCCAATTACATGTTACCGCGAGAAGTACGAGAAGGGCATGTACACGGCTTGTCCTACCTCCTCAGGAGGCTGGACCAATTCGCGGCCCGCGATGCATGGGCCCCCCGAATGTTACAATCGTCTTCTCCTATGGACAATCGTATGTCGCGGCCTCTGGCCGAAGTGGACCCTGAAATTTACGAGGCCATCCGCCACGAAACGGAGCGTCAGAACTCGCAACTGGAGCTGATTGCGAGCGAGAATTTCACCTCCGAGGCCGTGCTCGAAGCCACGGCCAGCGTCCTGACCAACAAGTACGCGGAAGGCTATCCCGGAAAACGGTACTACGGCGGATGCGAGTTCGTCGATGTGGTGGAGAATCTCGCGCGCGACCGTGCGAAAAAGCTTTTCGGCGCCGCGTACGCCAACGTACAGCCGCATTCCGGTTCGCAGGCGAATGAGGCCGCGTACGCGTCCGTCCTGCAGCCGGGCGACACGATTCTCGGCTTGAATCTTTCGCACGGCGGTCACCTGACGCACGGCCACCACCTCAATTTCTCCGGCAAAACCTATAAAGTGATTCCATACGGCGTCCGCAAAGACGACGAGCGCATCGATTATGAGGAGCTCGCGCGTCTGGCCGCGGAGCACAAGCCCAAGCTGATCATCGCGGGCGGCAGCGCCTATCCGCGCACGCTGGATTTTCCCCGTTTCCGCCAGATTGCGGACTCGGTAGGCGCGCTGCTGCTGGTCGACATGGCTCATTTCTCCGGCCTGGTGGCGGCGGGCATTCACCCCAATCCGTGCGATTGGGCCGATATCGTCACCTCCACCACGCACAAGACTCTGCGTGGCCCGCGCTCCGGCCTGATCCTCGCCAAGGCCCAATTCGCCGCGGCCATCGACAAGACCGTTTTCCCCGGCGTGCAGGGCGGGCCGCTGGAGCACGTGATCGCCGCCAAGGCTGTCTGTTTCCTGGAGGCCATGCAGCCTGGATTCATCGCCTACCAGAAGCAGGTCGTGGCGAACGCGCGCGCGCTCGCTCAGGGCATGATGGACGAGGGCTACCGTGTGGTTTCCGGCGGCACCGATACACACGTGATGCTGGTGGACGTGTTCTCCAAAGCCATCCGCGGCAAAGAGGCCGAGGCGGCGCTTGACCGCGCCCGCATCACCGTCAACAAAAACACGATCCCGTTCGATGTGAACCCGCCCATGAACCCCAGCGGCATTCGTCTGGGCAGCCCCGCGGTAACCACGCGCGGTTTCCGCGAGACCGAGATGCGCGAAACGGCGGCGCTGATTGCCGAGGTGTTGGGCAACATTCATGCCGACGACGCCATCGCCGATGTGCGCCGCAAAGTCCAGAAGTTGACCGACCGGTTCCCCCTCTACAGTTGGAAGTTGGAGCGGGCTCCCGCGGTCGGGTAGACTGCAGCGGCCGGCGGCGCGCATGCTCAAGATTGTCATTGATGCCCGCCGCATTCGTGACTTCGGAATCGGCACCTACATTCGCAACCTGATTCACGCCCTCGGAAGAGTGGACCAGAAAAATCGGTACGTGCTGGTGGCCTCGTCCGCTGAAGCGCCTCTCCTGGCCGGCCTGCCGGCGCAGTTCGAAATCGCAACTTACAATGGGGCCGACACCGGCGCCGTGGGGCATGTTTCCTTTCCTTTCTTTCTCCGCCGCTTTTCCGCCGACGTGTACCACATCCCCCTCAATCGCGTGCCGTTCTTTATGATCAAGCCGTACGTGGTGACGATCCACGACATGGCCAGCCTTCTGTTCGACCCGCAGAGCGGCTTCAAGATGAACCTTCGGCGCCTTCTCTTTCGAAGAGGGCTCCTGAGGGCGGACAAAGTCATGGCCGTTTCCGCCGCGACCCGCCGCGATGTCGTCAACATCCTGGGGATTCCAGCCGAACGCGTGCGCCTGGTCTACAGCGCGCCTGCCGCCGAATTTTTCCGGCATGGCCGTGCCGCGGATGCTCGCGCCGCCGGCCCTCGGACGGAGGAACACGAGCGGATGAGAATTCTCGAACGGTACCAGATCAACTACCCGTTCTTGCTGTACGCCGGCAACATTCGCCCGCAGAAGAATATTCCGCGTTTGGTCGAAGCCTTCGCGGTGGTTCGCAGCGAGCTGGCCCACCACCCCCAATATGCGGATCTGCGCCTGATTATCATCGGCGATCAGATCGCCCGGAATCCGGCGGTGCGGCGTGCCGTGGTCCATAGCCGGGTGGAAAACTGCGCCCGTTTCCTCGGTTTTGTGCCCTTCGATACCCTGCGTATTTTTTATGAGTGCGCGGCAGCCTTTGTGTTCCCCTCGTTGTACGAAGGTTTCGGATTAGCGCCGCTCGAGGCCATGGCGTCGGGAACTCCGGTCGTCACCTCCGATGTCAGCTCGCTGCGGGAAGCGGTCGGCGCGGCCGCGGTGCTGGTGAACCCGGAAAATGTTTTTGATATCGCGCGCGGCATTCGTGACGTGCTGCTCGATGACGATCTTCGCCACCAACTCATCCTGAAGGGCAAAGAACAGGCCACGCGGTTTAGTTGGGAGCGCACCGCGCGCGACGTCATGGAAGTCTATGAGGAGATCGCAAAAAAGTGAAACGATCGCACACTTCCGTCAGGCCAGCCTCGAACCCCGGTCATGCAGACTGGCTTGCACCTGCCTGCGCCAGCATGGACTGCTCTGCGAGCAGAACCCGCGACGTGATCAGCCCCTCGGCGCCGCACGAAAACGCCAGCATCATGTCCGGGCGCTCCGACTCCACCAGGTACGAGGTGACGGGGCCAAACAGAGCGCTCAGCTCTTGCGGCTCGCACGTAGGCAAGAATGCCCGCAGCACGCGCGGATCGTAGAAGCGAAAGTACAGCGGACGCTGTTCCCGGGTTCTCACCAGCAGAAAACTGCGAAAGTGCTCCAGAACCGCCTCGAACGGGGACGGGCTGGTGCAGAAGATGCCCCAGTTTCTCCCCCATCCCGAGCGTAGCAGCGTCTCGAGAAAAGCCTGCACTTCCTTGCCCACACCTTGTGAACCGGCCTGCCCCAACTCCACCAGAGTGGGTGTGTGCGTAGCCGGCGGATCAGCCGTTTCACCCTCGAACAGGGCCTGCGAGCGCAGCCGCGACGATTGCACCAACTCCTGCGCCTTGCCATCACACGCCGCGTCGACCACCGTGAAAAGAGGCGCCCCATGATGGGTCAGGATGTGGAGAGCTCGCCTGCCCTCGGGGGTCAAGGGAGCTAACTGCTCTTCCGCCTTTGGCTCGAAACCCGGCGCAAACATGCGCGCGGTGCGTTCCGCCACGGGAAGCTGAGCACCGTCGGGGGGCTCTACCGCCGGTGTCGGCGCGGCTGCCGCCTGCTCCTGGCCAGCCATCTGAACCAGAAACACGGTTTCCCCCGCTGAGACCTGGTCCCCTTCCTGCACCGCCGCCAGGTCGATCTTCACTCCGTTGACGAAGGTACCGTTAGAACTTCCCAAATCCCGAATCCGGCACTCCTGTTCGTCGCAGGCAACCTCAAGGTGGGCCCCGGAAAGGTAGGTGTCGTTTGGAAACGCATATTCAGAACGATCTGTGCGGCCGATCCGAAAGGTCTGCCCCGCCCCTACCTGAATTTGCTGCCCCACATAGGGCCCCTGGACAACCAAAAGAGTTACGGGCATGGCGTTGCTGCCCGGCCCGGGTGCGCGGCCAAAGCAGTCCCCCAGGGAAATACGCTACCACAGCGCGCTGGGTATCGCCAGGGGCATGGCTAACCCACCAGGTCGGGTAGATCGCGCATCCCAACGCAGCTTGTCGCGCCATAAGTCCGCATTAACAGAAAAGTATTAGCCCATATGGAAAGATAGCTGCCTTTCGCGAATCTAGATTTTATGACCTTCAATACCTAAACTACCGGATGAAACCTTTCGGCCTACCTCGGGTCGGCCGATATAAAAACACAGGGAGGCGCGCACGGATGACGAGACTGGGCATGGCTCTTCTGCTGCTCCAACCCCTGGCTGCGCAAATCACGCCGTGCGACGTGAACCACGACGGTGTAGTCAATATCGTCGACGTGCAGAACGCCGTCAATCAAGCTCTCGGGCTGTCCGCCTGCACGGTAGACCTCGATGGCGATGGCAAGTGCGCCGTCGCCGACCTGCAGCGCGTCATTGTGGCCGCTTTGGGTGGTGCATGCTCGAGTTCTACGCCCAACACACTGACGATTACAGCACCTCCCTCCAACGGAACGATCTCTGGCTCTTACACCTTCTCCGTAGCTACAAGCAATAGTCCCAGAACATCCAGCGTAGAATACCGCATCGGCTCTTTGAGCTTGGGGGTCGCAACATCCCGACCATTCAGCCTGCCCTGGAATACGGGCTATGCTTCGGATGGAAATTATTCCGTCGAGGCCATCGCTTACGATGCCACAGGCAACGTTATTTCAACGGCAAAGACAGTCGTCAACATCAACAATCATAGCGGCCAGATCACCGTCAATTCACCAGACCTGTCCTCGACGCTGAGCGGCACGGTTACGCTTTCTATAACAGGGACCGACCCTGGCAGCTATTATCCAGCTCGATGGAATGTATTTCTTGACGGCGAGGAGCTTTTTGCAGCGTGGACCGATAACACCGGACAAAGGACCAGTACAATAACGCCGCAGATTGATACGACGCATGTCCCAAACGGCAAGCACGAGATCCATATACAAGTCGCCTCGAATTACTGGCCTGCCGGGCAGCAGGATAACAAATCCTGGTACGATAATCGCCTTAGTCTAAGTCGCACGATAACCATAGACAACGGCCACGCGCTGATGAGTGTTGCTACGAACTATCAACACGTATATTTGCAGCCCGGTGGTTCGCTGGTGGTTCAGTGCAAACAGGTATTCACAGACAATACCGCCGGCCCTTGCAGCGCACCCGCTTATTCGTCCAGCGCACCTCTTACGGTTGGTGTCGATCTATCAGGAAAGATCACGGCTGGCTCTGCTGAAGGATTTTCACAAATCACACTCAGTGATAGCGGCAAGACTACGGATATCTATGTATGGGTCAAGAACAATCCTAATATCCCTCATTTCTCCGGCAGCGGCCAGATGCTGGAAACGTACCAGACAGGAAGTTCCATATTTCCTGTCGCTCCCTTCTTTCTAGACCCTTCTGACCTGCAAAGCAATTCGGCACTCGCCGCCGAGACGAAGCGCGCCGGCATCAATACTCTGTCTCGTGGGTTTTACATGAATCCACGCTCGATCACTCAGGACTACGGAGGTTGGCAATCAGATTACGATGGGAGTGCCGGAGTCGACTGGACATGGGCAAAGAACAATGGTTACCACTTTTATACGATGGGGGATGAGATCGCCCGAAATATTGGCGGCGAAGCGTGGTGGACCCTAAACTGGCCCTACGGCCAGCAAGCCGCCCAGCATGCCATGCAGAGTCTGGCGGCGTCCGGCATAGCGATCGCCATCGATATTATTGATGAGGGCAGTTCGATGTGGGGCCCGACGCCGACTCCACCCCGGAAGGTCGGCGAGCAGGGCATGTTCACATCGATCACGTGTTCTGGTGCCAGTTGCACCGTAACTTGGCCGAACAATCCAGTAGTCTCCGGCAGGCAGTTCGCTCTGACGGGCTCCAGTAACGCAGGTCTGAACACCCCGCTGGGGCAGATATTCCTGGCTGCGAATGTCACGAATACTACTTTTGCGTTTGCTCCAGCCGCGCCCGTAACCGGTACCTTTACGGCGGCTAACGACCCGAACTTGGAATTCTTATGGTGGGCCGGTAGTTTCGGTTGCCCCACCTCTCCCTGCAATCCCCCAGTACCCAATACCGCGCTGGCTTCAATAGCACAGTGGTTACGTTCAGCGACACCCCATGTCCCGATTTCCTGGCCGGCTTTGGGCATCGCTCCGCCTATCGTTCATGACAACTGGGCGGGCAAAGATAGCCAGGTGAGTGACTTCATGTCGCACTACTGGGACAGCCTTCAGGCAGGCCGCACCTATTCGTGGGGAAGCGGAATCGCGGAGAGAACCCATTGGATGCGCAATGCGTTCTATTCGAGACAGGTGTACGCAAACCTTTCCCGGCCCCAGATCATTCTCGACAGCATTAGCAGCTTCTGGTACGAGAAACAAACGCCGGGCGCCGCGTACTACAATCCTCCACAAGACGTCTTAGTTATTCCAGGCACGTGCCCAGGCGCTACGTCGGCAGGAATCATGACCGCTGCGGCTATAGGGAATGCAGGCGTCAGGCTCTACCTGTTTGAGAAGCCCGGAGATGAAATCGGCCGGGCACAGGCCCCTGTGGGTTCGCAATATCAAACAGGCGCGAGCCCTACCGCCGATGAGAATTCGCGCAATATCTGGAAGGCAATCAGCTATGCCTCCAATGTGTTGACGAAAACTGCACAACCGTTCATCCTGGGTAAGGCTATATCTTCGCCTTGGCTAGGCAGAAACATAGTTACGGCAGCTCGCCAGAGTACCAACGGCATATTCCTGATGGCGGTCAACGCAAACGACTGGGAGCGGAGCTTAACTGTTGATCTCACACCCTACAGAGCGGGAACCGCGATTACGAAGTACGTTGTTGGTGCGGCTGGCATTCGTACCGCTCTAGTACCGGACACTACGTCTGACACTGTCACCCTACGAGCTGGCGAAACAGCGATTTGGCTGTTCCCGTCTAGCAGTGCGACTTCCTACCTGTCGTCGGTTCCTATCTTAGCCCCGGCCCTGCCTGCAGGGGGCGCCAGCGCTATTTTGCACCAAGGATACATCTATTCCCAGGATCTGAATTATCAGATTGCGGGTACGGAGTGTACCGCCGGGTGTAGCCTGACAGTGGATAGAACCATCGGCGACCTTTATTACCAATTTGTTTTCGTCGCCAGCGATGGCACGGTGGTCGGAACGAGTGCGGTGAATACTATCCCCGGTAACTAGGCTAGTGGCCTGTCGCAACGGGTTCGTTAGCATGAGCAGGTCTTGTTGAGCCGCGCCCGGATGAGCGGCACTAACTTGCGCATCTCGCTCACACCGTCTCCGGATGCACCACGGGTGCATAGAACTCCCGGACCCGTCGCGCTGCCGCCCGGCCCACCACGCGCGCCAGTTCGTCCTCCGACGCAGCCCGAACCAGTTCCGGGCTCCCAAGCCCGCGCAACAGCTTCTGCACGGTTTTCGCTCCCACGCCAGGGATCTGGTCCAGCTCCGAGGTAAGCCGCGCGGCGTTGCGCCGTGTGCGGTGAAACGTCACCGCGAAGCGGTGCGCCTCGTCGCGGATCGACTGGATGAGATGCAGGATCGGCGAAAAGCGGTCGAGCATCACCGGCTCGTTCTCCTGCCCGTAAACGTAAATGATTTCCTCGCGCTTGGCGATGGATGCCAGCGGCTGATTGATGATCCCAAGCGCCTCGAGCGAGTCCGCGGCGGAGTGCAGTTGCCCGAGGCCGCCATCGATCAGCACCAGACCGGGCATCGCCTGATTTTCCTGCTGCACCCGCGAGTAACGCCGCGTCACCACCTCGCGCATGCTGGCGAAGTCGTCGTTGCCCACCACGCTGCGGATGATGAACTTGCGGTAGTCCGACTTCTTCATGCGCCCGTCTTCCCACACCACCATGCTGGCCACTTTATCGGTGCCCTGAATGTGCGAGACATCGAAGCACTCGATGCGCTTGGGCGCGTCCGGCAGGCCCAGCGTATCCTGCAAGGCTTCCTGAATGGCTCGAGACGACGGCTTCATCACGCGGAAGCGCTGGTCGAAACTGTGCTTTGCGTTGGTCTCCACCAGGTTGAGCATCGCTTTCTTCTGCCCGCGTTGCGGCGTGTGGATCTCGACCTTCCGCCCACGTTTCTCCGACAGCAGTTCTTCGAGCGCCTCGCGGTCTTCGAAATCCACCGGCACGTGAATAATGGATGGGATGTGCTGCTGGTCGATGTAGATCTGCTTGATCAGCGCCGAGAAGAACTGCGGCTCGTCGAAATCGGGCTGGTCCTCCCAAAAGAATTCGCGCCGGTCCACGATCTGGCCGTTGCGCAGGTGAAACAGGTTGAGCGCCACTAACGGGGGCTCGGCATAGGCCGCGAAAATGTCGATATCATCGCCCTTGGCCGCGGCCATCTTCTGCCGTTCTTCCATCTCCTCGACTGTCGAGAGCAGGTCGCGCAGCGAAGCGGCCTCTTCGAATCGCGTCTCATCGGAAGCATCCTGCATCCGCTGGCGCAGGCTGGCCGCCAGGTCTGCGTGCCTTCCCTCCAGGAACAGTTTCACGTTCTTTACCGCGGCGGCGTAGGCGTCGTCGGTCGTCAAGCCCTCCACGCAAGGACCCAGACAACGGTGAATGTGATACTGCAGGCAGGGCTTGGGATGATGACGCGTGAGATCCACCTTGCACGAGGGCACAAGGAAAGCGCGATGGATAAACTTCACCAGCCGGTGCGCCAGGTTCGCCGGAAAGAACGGGCCGTAGTACGTTGAACCGTCCTTGCGCAGCCGGCGCGTCACGTATACGCGCGCGTATTTTTCGATGGTGAGCTTGATGTAGGGGTACGTCTTGTCATCCCGCAGCAGGATGTTGAACCGCGGCTTCCACTGCTTGATGAGGTTGTTCTCGAGCGCCAGCGCTTCTTTGTTGTTGTCAACCAGGATGTAGTCGATGTCCGTGGCTTCGGAAATCAGCGTGCCCGTTTTGGCGTCGGCAAGGCGATCATCGGAGAAGTAACTGCGCACCCGCAGCCGCAGGCTCTTGGCTTTTCCGACGTAGATCACCCGCCCGGCCGCGTCTTTGTACAGATACACTCCGGGCCCGAGTGGCAGTTGTGCAGCTTTTTCTCGGAGTTCTACGGCTGGCAATATAATTCAATTATGTCACGCTGGCTGGGACTGGCTTTCCTTTGCTGGACCTCCCTTGTGGCGGCCCAGCAAAAGCCCACCGAACAGAAACCGCCCGCGCAACAGGAGCAGGCTCCGCCCGAGGAGGATGAGGCCGAGAAGCCGAAAGAGTACTCCTTCAATCCGCTTCAGGCGGACAAGGAAATGCGCATCGGAAATTTCTATTTCCACAAAGGGAAGTTCCGGGCGGCGGCGCAGCGGTTTCGGGAGGCCACCAGGTGGAACCCGAATTTCGCCGAAGCCTTTCTGCGTTTGGGGGAAGCGGCTGAGAAGGAGAAAGACTGGAGCACCGCGCGTGAAGCGTACGAGAAGTTCGCTGCACTGGCGGCTGACGACAAGCGCCTCCCGGAAATTCGCAAGAAACTCACGAAACTCCCCAAGGCAAAGAGTTAGGCGGCTCGTCTTCGGAGCTGGCGGGTGATGACGCTGGCGATGCGCCGGAAACCGCGGTCCCAATCCGGAAACAGATCGATGTACTGAATCTCACGCCGGATGCGGGAGGGCATGCGG
The DNA here is from genome assembly GCA_020073305.1 of Terriglobia bacterium. Lineage (GTDB taxonomy): Bacteria > Acidobacteriota > Terriglobia > Bryobacterales > Bryobacteraceae > QHXW01. The sequence goes on along the minus strand of JAIQFK010000003.1, from coordinate 331,644 downwards.
CAGTCATCCAGCCGCACCGGAATCAGAAAAACGTCATCGAGCGGAACGCGGCGCGCGCAATCCAGCGCGTAGCGGATTTCGGCCTGAAACCCGCCTTTCTTGGTGACCGAGTGGTGCGAGAAGCAGGCAATGGCGAAGTCCGTGGCCTCGATGGCATCCTCGATGGAGCGTGGCCAGTTCTGGCCCGGGAGCAACTTGCGGCGGTCGAACCAGGGATCGAAACCCTGTTTCTCCAGCGCATCGCACAGCCGCTCTACCGTTTTTGTGTCTTCTTGAACATAAGCCACAAAGACCGTAGGCGCCGTGCGCGCCAGGAAACGGTAGCCGCGCTTGCCATGAGGGCGGAAGGCGCCGAGGCCATCGATCACCACCGTCTTGCCTTCTTCCAGGCAGTCGCGCAGGATCCGCGCCACTTGCACGGTCGACGACCAGCTACCGTTTTCCACGGCGCCCAGACCCTTGACGTTCGAACTTGAAGTTCCACTTCGCACCCGGCTTGAATTCACCGAGTCCCGGAAGCTGAGCACCCTGTCCCTTTTTGAGATTGGAAATGATCTGGCTGACGACGTGATCCAACTGATCGGCGGCTTCAGCGGGGGAAACACCGGCTTGTTTGGCCAGCCGCGTGGCCAGCTCCGACTTCTTCATCTGGTTTCATGCTAGCAACGCGGCACGATTGAATAGAGGGCGACAGCGGTGCGTTGGATCCGGCAACCAATTGAAATCACAAGCGGTTGCGGGGACGCAGCCGCTTTTGTACGCTTGTGACCGGCGCTTGATGAAGCGATTTTAATAATGGATTAAGGCCCAATTCATGTCAGGTCCGATATCATACAGCTCAGACGAGAATATCGTCGCCCCAAAGGAGAAATACAAAAATGAAGAAATTGATGACCGCCCTGCTCGGCCTGTCTTTGCTGACCGGTCTTGCCGCCGTGTCGTTCGCACGCCCGGACGAGCCCGCAAAGAAGGAAGAGAAGAAGAAATCCAAGAGCAAGAAGAAGAAGGCTGAGAAGAAGGAAGAGACGAAGTAGTCGCTGCCGCGCTTTCAACACATCTGCTGGATAGCCGCGCAGCCTGTTCTTCCATTCGGAGTTGCGCGGCAGTCCAGGTTTTCCCTCCTAAAACTCCCCTCCAAAAATTGACTCTCTCCGGCTTTTTGAATAATCTCTAGTTGAATACTGGAGATTGCTTGACACCCTTCGATGAACATCTCTGTTAAGGGCGAGTACGCGCTGCACGCGATCTTTGACCTGGCGTCGCAGCCTTGGGGTCAACCTGTGAAGATCGCGGATATCGCCAGACGGCAGAAGATCCCTCAAAAGTTTCTGGAGTTGATTCTGGCCAGTCTCAAGCAGGGTGGATTCGTGGAGTCGCGGCGCGGCGCGGAAGGCGGATATTTGCTGGCCCGGCCGGCGGACGCGATCAGAGTGGGTGAGGTGCTGCGCTTCATTGAAGGGGCAAGAGACGAAAAATCGCGCGTGCGCCGCCAGGCGGAATCGCCGTTTGGGGACATGTGGCAGCGGGTGAATTCCGCGGTCTCTGAAGTGCTCGATCAGACGTCCTTCGCGGACTTACAGCGCGCGTGGAAAGAGAAGCGCGCGCGGTTCGTGCCGAATTGGGAGATATAAACAACTTGATCTACGCAGACAATTCCCTGAGCATTGGCCGCACGCCTCTGGTGCGCCTGAATCGAATCACCAAAGGGGCCCCGGCGACCCTGCTGGCGAAGATCGAGGGCCGCAACCCGGCCTATTCGGTGAAATGCCGGATCGGGGCCTCGATGATCTGGGACGCCGAGAAGCGCGGTGTACTCAAGCCCGGCAAAGAGCTGATCGAGCCAACCAGCGGCAACACCGGTATCGCGCTGGCATTCGTGGCCGCGGCGCGTGGCTACCCGATCACTCTGGCGATGCCGGAGACGATGTCGGTCGAGCGGCGCAAAGTCTTGAAGATCCTGGGCGCCAAACTAATTCTGACCAGCGGAGCGGAAGGCATGAACGCCGCTATCAAACGATGCGAGGATCTGGTGGCCTCCGACCCCGACCGTTACGTTCTGCTGCAGCAGTTCAAGAATCCAGCCAATCCGGAGATCCACTTCAAGACGACGGGTCCGGAGATCTGGGAGGACACCGAGGGCGCGATCGACGTGCTCGTATCGGGAGTCGGCACCGGTGGCACCATTAGCGGCGTGTCGCGGTACATCAAGCAGCAAATGGGCAAAAAGATCATCTCGGTGGGGGTCGAGCCAACGACCAGCGCGGTAATCACACAGACGCTCAACCATCAACCGCTGCGTCCCGGCCCGCACGCGATTCAAGGAATCGGAGCGGGCTTCATTCCAGACACCCTGGACTTGTCGATGGTGGATCGCGTGGAGACGGTGACCAGCGAGGAGTCGATTGAGATGGCGCGGCGGCTGGCCAAGGAGGAGGGAATCCTCTCAGGAGTTTCCTGCGGAGCGGCTGTCGCAGCCGCTCTACGGCTCGCATACCTGCCGGAGTTCAAAGGCAAGACCTTTGTGGTGGTGCTACCCGACGCGGCCGAACGTTATCTCACCAGCCCGCTGTTTGAAGGGATGTTTGAGGACTAACCGACGACAAAAATAAGCGGGCGCATTATTGGGTGATAGGGGTGAGTGCGCCCGCTGTCGTAACGGGGATTTACTTATGAGACGGCGTAGCGGCGGATTTTGTTACGAAAATTTGTAGAATTTCCCGCGCCCGACGAATATGTAACAAACGTTGCAGAACAGTTCCTAATCGGGACCTTATCTCACGTTCCGAGCCAGGTTGCCCTGAGCTAAAATCGTTCGCAGCATGAGACTCGCGCTTGCGGCATCTGTATTCTTGTGCACAGTTTTCGCACAAGACCCGCCGAAAGCGGACCCAGCCAAAACAGAACCCGAGCCGGCGCCTGAGCTGCGCTACGATGGCAAGCCCCTGCTGCTGCCCTTCCAGTGCACCGATGACGATATGCAATGGGCGGGTATGAGTTGCTCGGAAGAGCAACCGTGTCCCATCTACCTCGAACTCTCCGCTATGGACACGGTCGGCAACCGGATCATCGTGTTGGGGAACATCCACACCGAATCCACCACCCTTTACTCGGTGGTAGTGGCCAGCGAGGATGGCGGCGCAACCTGGCATGAACCCTACGAACGCATGCGAGGCACGGGACTGAATCATATCCAGTTCATCGATTTCCAAAACGGATGGATCAGCGGCGAAACGCTGGTTCCGGTTTCCCGGGATCCTTTCCTTTTGATCAGTTCCGATGGCGGGAAGAACTGGCGGATGCGGCCCATATTCGGCGAAGGAGGCGGAGGGGCTATCAAGGAGTTTTGGTTTCGATCGGCAACGGACGGCACAATGGTGATCGATCGCATGGAGTCGGCCGACGCGTCGCGCTACGAGCTTTACGAGTCGCCGAACAGCGGCGAGACGTGGATCATCCGCCGCACCAGTGAGCGGCCGATTACGCTCCAGCGTGTAGCTGCTGAAGCCGGGTCTGAGGGATGGAGAGTCCGGGCGGATGCGCCGTCCAAATCGTTCGTGATCGAAAATCGGACTGGGGAGCATTGGAAGACGGCAGCGAGTTTTCTGGTAACGATCGGAAGCTGCAAGCCCGCACCGCATGCCGGGCCAGCGCCGCCTGAACCGGTGGAGAATGCAGAGCCGGCTCCGGCAGCGCCGGCGAAACCGCCGAGTCTGAAAACGAAGCCCAAGAGTCTTGTTGAAAAACGGGGACCGGCAACAGGCTGAATGATGCGGACTCGGTGCACGACCCGAGTTCGGACGGCGAAGCCAGGAAGCTGTGAAATAATCGACATTTCGAAGAGGGGACAGCGGAAACCATAATGCCCGACGCCGTTGAGCTCGAACTGTTCCGCAATCTCTTCGTCTCGATTGCCGAGGAGATGGGCGTGGTTCTGCGCAAGACCGCGTACTCCGCCAACATCAAGGAGCGCCGCGATTACTCGTGCGCGGTGTACGACGCCGCCAGCGAGACCGTAGCGATGGGAGATCACATGCCGGTGCACCTGGGCGCGATGCCGCTCTCGGTGCGGCACGCGATTGATGCGTTCCGGCTGCGGCCGGGCGACGTGGTGATGGTGAACGATCCGTTTCAGGGCGGCACGCATCTGCCGGACATCACAGCCGTCTCCGCTGTCTTCATCCAGAGCAAGAACCGCCCGGCGTTTTATGTCGCCAACCGCGCGCACCATGCCGATGTGGGAGGCATGAGCCCGGGATCGATGCCGCTGGCGCGGGAGATCTACCAGGAGGGCATCCGCATTCCGCCGGTGCTGGTGGTGCGCGGCGGCGTGGTGGATCGTGGTTTGATGCGGTTGATTCTGGCGAACGTGCGGACGCCGGAGGAGCGCGAGGGCGATCTGCTGGCGCAGATGATGGCCAACCGGCGGGGCGAAGAGCGGCTGCGGGCAATCGCGCGTAAGTACGGCCTGGCTCGGGTAAACCGCAACATGCGGGAGTTGCAGAACTACAGCGAGCGAATGGCGCGGGCGGCGATCCGCGAGTTGCCGGATGGCGTCTACCGCTTCGCGGATTTCCTGGACAGCGATGGCGTGACCGAGCGGCCGGTGAAGATTCAGGTGTCTATCGAAATACGGGACGATTCGGCGACCGTCGACTTCACGGGCTCCGATGCGCAAGTTGCGGGACCGGTTAATGCCAACTATGCCGTGGCGCTCTCCGCCACCATGTACGTGTTCCGGTGCCTGGTGTCGGAGGATGTGCCTTACACATCCGGGTTGCTCCGGCCCATCCGCGTCATCGCGCCGGAGCGGACGGTGGTGAACGCGGGCCTGCCGGCGGCCATGGCCGCGGGGAATGTCGAGACCTCGCAACGGATCACGGACGCGCTGCTGGGCGCGCTGGCTCAAGCGGCGCCGGACCGGATTCCGGCGGCGAGCTCGGGAACCATGAACAACCTCTCCCTGGGCGGATGGGACCCGCGGCGTAACCAGCCCTTCGCGTATTACGAGACGATTGCCGGGGGCATGGGCGCGTCAGGCTCAGGCCCTGGCGAGAGCGCGGTCCACACGCACATGACCAACAGTTGGAACACGCCGGTGGAGGCATTTGAACGCCAGTATCCGCTGCGGGTTAATCGCTACGAAGTGCGGCGCGGCTCGGGCGGAGCGGGAAAACACGAGGGAGGCGACAGCATCGTGCGCGAGATCGAATTTCTCACGCCGTGCGATGTCACGATTCTGTCTGACCGCCGGGCGCGAGGACCCTACGGACTGGCAGGCGGCGAGGCGGGCAAGCCGGGCCGGAACACGCTGCTGCGCGGAAGAAAGCGGATGAAGATTGCGGGGAAGGCGAATTTTCTGGTGCGCGAGGGGGATGTGCTGCGGATCGAATCGCCGGGCGGGGGCGGATGGGGGCCCTCTACTCGTGGCGCAAGGCCACCATTGGGTCAACGTGAAGGGCGCGGCGAGTTGGCACGTAACCGGCCAGCGCGGCAACGCTGATCAAAGCGGCAACGGCGGATGCGATCGTCACCGGGTCGGCGGCGCCGATTTCAAAGAGCACGGACTTCGCGTACTGCGCGGCCCATAGGGCCAAAGGGAGTCCCGCCGCAATGCCTGCCAATGTGAGAAGGAGCGTCTCGCGCAACACCAGCGAAATAATGTGATCGCGCCCGGCGCCTAGCGCCAGCCGGATTCCGATTTCGGCCGTACGACGCGCGACCGTGTAAGCCATCAGACCGTAGAGGCCGACGCACGTAAGCAGCAGGGCGAGCGCTCCGAAGAAGCCGGACAGCCGCGCAAGGAGCCGCTCCTTGAGCATCGCCAGTTCGGCCTGCGCGAGCAGCGTCCTGGCGCGGAAGACCGGCAGATTCGGGTCCACCGAAGCCACTTGCCGCCGCGCTTCGTCCAGCAGGTTGAAGCCAGACCCATAACGCAACTCGAAGGACACAAACCCCCAGCGATACTCCTGATCCGGACCATGCTGGAAGAGCGGGTAATAGACCACTGGCGCCGGCTGTTCGCGCGGGCCGCGGTAGCGCGAGTCTTTCACGACGCCCACGATGGTGGCATCACCCAGCCGGTGGCCGAGGGGGTTCTGGTTCGGGAAGGCAACGCGGGCGAGCGATTCATTGACGATGGCCACCTTTGGCGCGGTGTAGTGATCGTGGGCATCGAAATCGCGTCCCGCCAGGATCGGCGTCGAAACGGTGGAGAAATACTCCGGGCTGGTGGCGTTCCATGTAACGCGGATGGCAGCGCGCTCGGGCAGCCTGCGACCGTCGATTTCGTCGACTCGATCCACAAGATAGAACTGGTCATCCACGGGCCGCACCACGGAGGCGCTGGCGGACTTCACTTCCGGCAGGGTTTGCAGGCGCCGCAGAATTTCGCGGTATACCGCTCCGGCGCGATCGACCGGATAACCAGCAAGCCGGGCATCCACGGAGAACAGGAGCACGTTCTCGCGGTTGTATCCTACGTCTACGCTCCAGAGTTTCTGGAGCGTGCGGGCGAAGAGTCCTGCCCCGGTGAGCAGTACCACTGAAAGCGCAACTTGCGCCACCACCAAGGAACGTTCCAGAGTGCGTGCGGAGCCGGTAGTACGGCGTGTACGTTCCTTTATGGCTGGACCGAGATCGACGCGCGTGCTGCGTATGGCCGGGGCGAGACCAAAGAGAATCCCCGTGAGCAGCGATACGGCCGCAGTAAAGGTGAAGATCCGCCAGTCCGGATTGATACCGAGGGGCACCGGCGAATCACCTGTCGAGATCATGCGCACCAGCACCAGGCTGCCCCACCACGCCACCGGCACCGCGATCGCGCCACCGATGAATGCCAGCACGACGCTTTCGGTGAGAAGCTGACGCACGAGCCGGCCGCGACTGGCTCCCATCGCCAGCCTGAGAGCGATTTCATGGCGCCGGTTCCAGGCGCGGGCCAAAAACAGGTTGGCGATGTTGGCACACGCCACCAGCAACACGATGCCGGCTACCCACATCAGAAGCCGCAACGGCAGCGCGTAGAGGTCACGCAGACCGCTGTACACGCCCGTTGCGGCGGGCCGGAGCGCGAGATGAGTTTCGCGAACGAAGCGCTGAACATTTTCCCAGCCGCGAATCACCGAACCTGATACCTGCTCTGCCAGAAGCCGCCGGTGAATGACGTCGAGTTCGGCCTGCGCCTGCTCGCGCGATATTCCCGGGCGGAGCCGTCCCGCAATGAATATCCAGGCGGAAAAAGGCTCGGTCCATCGCTTGCTGTCCGGCTGGAGACGATCGAGAGCGTGGAGGGGCACCCAAAGGTCTGGGCTATTTCCGACTGAGATTCCCGCGAAACCCGAAGGCGTGATGCCAATCACGGTGAATGGAACCTGGTTGACCGTGACCAAGCTCCCGACGATGGAAGGGTCGGCGCCGAACCGGCTGCGCCAGTAGCGATCGCTGATGACGGCCACAGAAGCGTCCAGCCGGTCGTCGTCAGCCGAGAAGAAGCGGCCGTACTGGGGTGTGACGCCGAGGACGGAGAAGAAGTTGCCGGTGTAAGCGTCGCCCTGGGCCAGTCCAGATGTTCCATGGGAGCCGACGATGACCCGCCCGAGGCCCGTGCCGCCAAAAATGCCGGACAGCGTCTTAGACTGGGCCTGAAACCGCTCGAGTTGCGGGTAGGCGAACAGGCTGCTGCGGTTGGTACTGCCGGTTTCCCACAGCGGAAGCGTGTTTGTGAACTGCACGAGCTGATGCGGACCGGCCACCGGCAGCAGGCGAAAGACGAGGGCGTTCAGCAACGTGAAGATGGCGGTGCTGGCGCCGATTCCGAGCGCGAGCGTGAGAATGGCGGCGGACGCGAACCCGGTGGTCTTGCGCAACATGCGCACCGAGTAGTGCAGGTCCTGCCAGAATTGCTCCAAGAATGTGCGGCCCCACATCGTGGGTGTTCCTCCATGCAGGACAGGGCGTTTCCGCGCGGTCCCGGAGCTGCCCCACAGGGTATGATAGCAGCCAAGGCATGTTTGCAGATAAGCCGGTAAAAGTCTCACGGCTCCCTTCGTTTCGGGCGGAGCATTTTCCTTACTCGGGGCCGTATCCGTGGCTCGACCGGCCGGATGCACTGGAGCAGATCGAGAGCAAGCTGCAACAAGGGCAGGTCACCGAAGAAGAGGCCCAGCAGTGCCGGTACTGGGCGGCCAATGGCTACATCATCATCGACAAGCTGATTGACGATCGCGTTCTGGACTCGGTTTGGAACGCCTATGAGCGGGCCATTCGCGATGGAAAGATCCGGCTCGAGGCCGAACCGGCGGCGGCGGATGATCCTTATCCCGGCCGGTATCTGAACCCGCACAAGAAGGCCGGAGCGTATTGCCAAATTTTGAAACATCCCGGCCTGTTGCATTGGATCCGGCTACTGATGGAGCGGGAACCGAAGCCGCTGCAGACCATCATGGCGCATAAGGGTTCACAGCAAGGCGCGCACTCGGACTCGATTCACATGACGACGTACCCGATCGGGTACCTGAGCGCGGCGTGGATTGCGTTTGAAGACATTCACCCGGACAGCGGGCCGCTGGTATTCTACCCGGGAAGTCACCGGCTGCCTTATGTATTCAGCAAAGATGTGGGCATCACGGAATCGGACTTCAAGGAGCACGGGTACTCGTCCTATGCAGCGAAGTACGAGCCATACATCCGGCGGGTTGTGGAGGAGCGCCACATCGAGCCGCATTATTTTCACGCGAAGAAGGGCGACGTGCTGATCTGGCATGCCAACCTGATTCACGGCGGGTCGATGCGCAGGAACATCCAGCTCTCGCGAAAGTCGCTGGTCTGCCATTTCTTCGTGAAGGGCGCGTTCGTTTATCACGACCTGGCGGCGGCGAGGTCGAAGCAGCAGTATATGGGGACGTGCCTGCTGCGCGACCAGAGCGGTGACTTGCGACTGCTACCGAAAGTGGGCAAGGGATAGGGTGAAAACGCGACCGCTCCTTGCAGTCGCGGCTCCGTTAAGGACGGTGAGATGAGACTACTGATTGTTCTCGCGATGATAGCAGCGCCGATTGAGGCCAGAACCTGCGAGGATATGGCGCGGCTGGCGCTGGCGGACACGACGGTCACCACGGCTCAGACCGTCCCCGCGGGGACGTTCACGCCGCCGGAGGGCAAGCCCATCGAGAAACTGCCGGCCTTCTGCCGCGTGGCGGGTGTGATCAAGCCGACGGGCGACTCGCAAATCGAATTTGAAGTGTGGATGCCGAGTTCCGGTTGGAATGGGAAGTTTCAGGGCATTGGGAACGGCGGCTTTGCGGGGTCCATCAGCTTCGGCGCAATGGGAGAAGCGGTGAGCCACAACTACGCTACCGCTTCCACCGATACCGGGCACCACGGCGCCGCGCCTGATGCGAGCTGGGCGCTGGGGCATCGGGAGAAGATCGTGGATTTCGGGTACCGGGCGATTCATGAAACCGCCGAGAGGGCCAAGACGCTGATCCGCTCGTTCTACGGTGAGCAGCCCAAGCGCTCGTATTTCAGTTCGTGCTCGAACGGCGGCCGGCAGGCCCTGATGGAGGCGCAGCGCTATCCCAACGACTACGACGGGATCATAGCCGGCGCGCCCGCCAACTTCTGGACGCATTTGCTCACGCAGGCTCTCTGGGACATTCAGGCCACCATGCAAGATCCGGCGAGTTACATTCCGGCGCGCAAGCTGGCCGCCATCGAAACCTCGGCGCTCGAGCACTGCGACTCGCTCGACGGCGTCAAGGACGGAGTGATCGACGATCCGAGGCGATGCTCATTTGATCCGAACGAGTTGCTCTGCAAGGGGACGGAGTCGGACGGTTGCCTCACCGGGCCGCAGGTTGCGGCGTTGAAGAAGATCTACCAAGGGCCTCGAACGTCGAGCGGGCAGCAGATCATGCCCGGCTTTCCTTCAGGCGGCGAAACGGGCGGGGGCGGCTGGGGCCTGTGGGTGACGGGACCGGCGCCGGGCAAGAGCCTGCAGTACGCTTTCGGGACAGGTTTTTTTGCGAACATGATGTTCAACAATGCGGCCTGGGACTACCACACGTTCAACGTGGATCGGGATTTGAAGGCCGCTGACGACAAGATGGGGCCGATCTTGAATGCCACCGATCCGGACCTGACGGCTTTCAAAGAACGCGGCGGGAAGCTCATCCTGTATCACGGGTGGAACGACGCCGCCATCCCCGCGGGCAATTCGATCAATTACTACCAAAGCGTGTTGTCGAAGATGGGCGCAAACAGCGCGGGCGAATTCGTGCGCCTGTACATGGTTCCGGGGATGCAGCATTGCTCGGGCGGCCCTGGGCCGGACATGTTCGGCCAGTGGAGCGTGGCGCAGGGCGACGCGCAGCACGACATCGATACGGCTCTGGAACGCTGGGTGGAGGAGGGAACCGCGCCGGGTCCGATCGTAGCGGCAAAGTACAAGTCGTGGATGAACCCGGCGGGCGGCGTGGCGCGTACGCGGCCGCTGTGCCCGTATCCGGAAGTGGCGCGGTGGAAGGGAAGCGGCAGCACAGACGAAGCGGCGAATTTTGTTTGCGGGAAACCGGAACAAGGGAAGTGAGCGGGGGCACGGATTCGAGATCAACGGCCGATGGGGTGGGGGGAGGCGCGGACGGCGCGCTCGAAGGCCCAGGCTCGAATGTGATTGATCTGCTCCTTCATGGTGCGCGAGAGCGGGACAATCTTTACCGCGACGCTGATGAGATCCTGATCGGTCAGCTCCCGGCCCTCGAGCCGTGCCCTGGTCAGGGCGGATACGACACACTGCTCGATCTCGGCTCCGGCCCAGCCGCCGGTGAACTGCGTCAATTGTGACAGGTTGAACCCCGACGGATCCATGCCCCGGCGGCTGAGGTGAATCTTGAAGATCTCGATCCGCTCGTCATCGAGCGGCAGGTCGACAAAGAACACCTCGTCGAAACGTCCTTTGCGAATCATTTCGGCGGGGAGAAGGTCGATGCGGTTTGCCGTGGCGGCGACGAACAGGCCGCGGGTTTTCTCCTGCATCCAGGTGAGGAAGAACGCGAAGATCCTGCCTTGCTCGCCGCCGGATTCGGTGGACGTGATACCCATCTCGATCTCGTCGAACCAGAGAACGGCGGGCGCCATGTCTTCCATCATGTGGCAGGCTTCGACGAAAGCGCCTTCGGGCTTGCCATGCCGGCCGGAAAATATCTCGGTCATGTCCACCCGATAGAGCGGAAGCTGAAAGGAAGAGGCGATGGCCTTGACCGAGAGGCTTTTCCCGCAGCCCGGGATTCCCATCATGAGGACTCCCTTGGGCACGATCTCGCTTGTCAGCGTGTCGCGCATCTGAAAGAGCTTGCGGCGATCGAGCAGCCATTTCTTGAGATTCTCGAGGCCGCCGATGTCCGCTAGATCCGTCGTGCCGGCAATGAATTCGATGACGCCGCTGCGGTTGACCAGGAGCCGCTTCTCTTCGAGCAGGGCCGGTAGCGACTCCGGTCCAAGACGCCCCGCGGCCAGAGCACGGCGCAACGCGTAGCGGGCTTCGTCGAGCGTGAGTCCTTGTAGAGCCGGCGCGAGTTGGTAGAGAACTTCCTCGCTTGTGTTTGCGCTCTCCCCCGGCGGCGCGATTCGGTGGATCTCGTCGCGCAGGAAATCGGCCAGCTCGACCACATCGGGCGGACGCAGCTCAACGAAGATCACGCTGCGCTCGACTTCCTCAGGAATGAACCGGACCGGAGAGGAGAGGACAATGAACTTCCGCTGGTCGATGCAGTGCTGGTAGACGTCTCGAAGGCGGCGCCGGATCTCGGGAGACTCACGCAGCGGCTCATGAAAGTCCTTCAGGTGGAAGATGGCGGCGTCTTTGTGCGCCACAATGAAGTCGAGCGCTCCGCGAGGCGCTTGGGTACCGGCCTGAGCGGCCTCGCCATCCCGATGCATACCCTCTGTAAGACTCCATTGCCAAACGGGAACAGGCGTCGAGCCGGACAGCCTCCGGCCCACGTCGAGCAGCAGCCTTCCAACGCGTTGCTCTTCGGAGGAGCGGATGTAGGTGAGCGGCCGCCCGGACTCGAAGATCTCCCGGATCATCTTGGCCGCGCGGCTCTCGACAGGATGGGTTTTCGCCGGCGAGTCTATAGAGACACTGCCGGCGTGGCGGTCACTCTGAGACGGATTCACTTACTCCCTCATTATGCATGACGAACCGGCGCAGGGTTTGGCCGTCGAGCGGCGCAGAAAAGTTTGCGAATGCTACTGTCCGGACGGTTTGTCGGCGGTTCCCTTGTCAAGGAAAATATAACGGTCTCTGTGCGCGTCCGGCGCTGCCTGCGGGTTGGCGCTTATGTACATCACCTGCCACCCGTTGCTGTCATAGGCGGGCCATTGAGGCAATCCGGGTCCGTTGGGATTGCCTGTCTTCGCGAAATTGACCCAGTACGCAGACATGAGGTCGGACACCTTGCGGTCTTCGGCACGCCACGGAAGCTTCTTGGAATCGAGCGCCTCAAACACAAACTCGATTTCCGCCGAGTGATACGCGCCGAGTTGTGCAGCGGGACTCTCGGGCTTGGCATCCGCCGGGGCGGGAGGCGCCTGGTCGAACTCATAGCGGAAGACGGGTGATTTGCCGGTGGCCCGATGCAGCTCGATCCACTTCCATGTGGAGAAGGCGATGAACCGGTCACCGGACAGATCCTGTGCCGACCGCCTGGCTTCCTCGTCGGTCGCCGCGGGATAGAGCTTCAAAAATGCTTCGGCCCTGGCGCCGAACTGGGTCTGCGCCTGCTTCGCGAAAGCCGCCGCCGTGGGCTTTTCCTTGGCAAAGGCGATCTCGAAGCTGCCTTCATCGGCATTCCAACCGGCCAGAAGCGGGACGTGGCTCTGCTTACCCTTCGTGTAGATCGCGGCAACATCATCCGGAAGGAAATAGCCATCGAGGTTCGGTTCAAAGCTGAAGGCGCCGAGCTTTAAAGCCGCCTGGTGAATCTCATCGGCCGGCTTGGCGCGCAGCGCTTCGATGGATTGGGCTCCGAGAGATTCCGCGAACTTGCGGCCGGTTGCCTCCGTCTCCGCGCGTGGCTTGGCAGGAAGGGCGGTGCTCGCAATGAACGCTCCGCTCTCACCGATGGCGCGCTCAAACAGACCCCGCGCGAGCGGCGACGCCATGAGCGCGCTCACCGAAAAAGATCCCGCCGATTCTCCGAAGATCGTGACTTTGTGCGGGTCGCCCCCGAAAGCGCCAATGTTCTTCGCGACCCACTCGAGGGCGGCTGCCTGGTCGAGCAATCCATAATTTCCCGAGGCGTTGCGATCCGACTCCTTGGTCAGATCCGGGTGCGAGAGAAATCCGAATACGCCCAAGCGATAATTGCAGCTCACCACCACCACGCCCTTCTTTGCCAGATTCCCGCCATCCTGGCGCGGTTCGGAGGTGTCGCCCGCCGCGAATCCTCCGCCATAGATCCAGAACATGACGGGAAGGCGGGCCCCCGCCGATGCCGCGGGGGTCCATACGTTCAGGTACAAGCAATCTTCACTCATTCCCTTGCCGCGAAAGATCATGTCTCCGAACGGGTCTCCCTGCATGCAGCGCGATCCAAACTCGTCCGCTTCGCGAATACCGGTCCAACTGGGCGCCGGCCGAGGCGCTTTCCAGCGAAGGGGGCCCACGGGCGGTGCGGCGAAAGGAATCCCCTTGAATGCGCGGACATCCGAGCCAGGCTCGCTTGCGCCTTCGAGTTCGCCCGATTGAATCTTCACGTGGTCCGCGGCCCGGACGCCTGCCATCAGGAAACACACCGAGAAAATGGCTTGCGCGCAATACCCGATTCGCCTGTGACCGTCCATGAATCCCCCTTCGCTTGATGTAGTGGTGAGGACCGTTAGTATAGCCCGTGGCGTGCCTGGGCAGGAATGGACGAATGCACCGTGACGAACGAACTGCGGCGCTCGGCTAAGATACAGGCATGACCCGGCTGCTGTGGCTCGGTGCTGTTGTCTGTGGAGGTCTGATGGCCGATTCCGAGTTCGATCAAGTCCAGGCGGCGCGCTTCGCCCGGCTGGCGCTCGACTGCATCCACAAGGAATATCCCAACAAGATCGCGCATTCGTTGAATTCCGACGCCGATGTGAAGGCGCCGCGCGAACTGACTCCAGCGTTCTACGGCTGCTATGACTGGCACTCTTCGGTCCACGGGCACTGGCTGCTGGTCCGGCTGATGGGCATGTTTCCACAGGCGCCGTTCGCCAGCGGGGCACGTCACGCACTGGCACGGAGTTTCACGCCTGCCAACATCGCGCAGGAAGTGAAATATCTCAACGACGCGGGCCGCACCAGCTTTGAGCGGCCTTACGGCCTGGCCTGGCTGCTGCAACTGGCCGCCGAGCTGAAGGAATCCGGCGACCGGGAGGCGCGCGAATGGTACGCAACGCTTCGTCCTCTCGAGGAGGCCGTCACCGGCCGCACCTCCTCGTGGCTTCGGAAACTCGAACATCCGGTCCGCGCGGGCGAACACAGCAACACCGCTTTTGCGATCGGCCTGATGCTCGACTACGCGCGCATCACGGGCAACACGGAGTTCGGCCGGCTGGTGGAATCACGCGCGCGCGATTACTACCTGAAAGACAGGAACTGCCCGCTCGGCTACGAGCCTTCGGGCGAAGACTTCCTCTCTCCGTGCCTGGCGGAAGCCGACGTCGTGCGCCGCATTCTCCCGCCGGGTGACTTCGCCCAGTGGCTGACGGCGTTTCTGCCGCGCGTAGATCTCGAGCCCACTCGTGTTCCCGACGTTACCGATGGAAAGCTATACCACCTGGCCGGACTCAACCTGAGCCGGGCATGGATGCTGGAAGGCATCGTGTCGAAACTACCGCCCGGCGATGCGCGGCGCGAGCCACTCACCGCGCTGGCCGCCATGCTCAAGCAGGCCGGCTTGGACAGCATCAAGAGCGAGCACTATGAGGGCGGGCACTGGCTCGGCAGTTTCGCGGTCTACCTGGTCAGCGGTCGCGGTCTACGCTGAGCCCTGGCGCCGGGAAACCCCTCTCAAAACGTGTAGTGCAGCGAGAGTTGCATCAGGCGCGGGTCGCGCGCATAGATCACCTGGCCAAACGTTGGCGAAGCAATATCGTCCTGGTTGATCGAATTGCCTGGGTTGAAAAACTGCCCGTGATTAAAGAAGTTGAACGCCTCGGCGCGGAACATGAGCGACTGGTGTTCGGTGATGCGCGTTCGCTTTGAGATGGCCATATCGGTGTTGAGGACTCCCGGCCCGTGGAACACGTTGCGGCCGAGATTGCCGTAGCGGCCCGCGCCTTGAGCCGCGGAACCACCGGAGCCGACCCGGCGGAAATAGGGGTTGCCGGCGCCGTCCGGCGTGGCGCCGCCCGTCCCATCGAAATACGAATTGGCCTTGCCGAACTGGTTCGAGCGCGGATCCACGAATTTCACCTGGCCTCCGATGTAATCGGGACGATCGTCACCGGCCGCGGTCAGCGAGCGATCGCCGCTGTCGGTGATGTCAAAGGGCAGGCCAGTCTGGAGCGATACCACGCTCGCGATGTTGAAACCGCCGAGCAGATGGCCGAGAACTCCGTGCTGATCGCGGAAGAACGGAAGCTCATAAATCACACTGCCGACGTAGCGATGCCGCACGTCCGTATCGCAGTTGCCGCGATCATACCCGGCGTTGAACGGGTTGGAATTCACCCGCAATCCCGAAGCATCGTCGATGCAGTGCGAGTACGTGTAGGCATTCGTTACGGTCAATCCATGCGAAGTGCGCTTTTCCAGGCTGAACTGGAGGCTGTTGTAGTTCGAGTTCGCATCGGTGATTTGGGCGACGAGGCTTCCAAATACAGCTCCGCCATAAGCAGCATCCTGCGAGTTGTTGAGGTTGTAAATGCCACGACTGGCATCGTTGGCGGTATTGGCGGTTGAAGAGAAGAGGCCAGGATTGATATCGCGGCGGTTCTCCAGCTTCCGCCCCTGGCTGCCCACGTAGGCCGCGTCCGCCACCCAGTCCCGCGCGACCTGATATTGCACCTGGAAATCGTACTGAAACGCGTAAGGTGTGGCGTACTTGGGGTCCATGAAGAACATGCCGATAGGAGCAACGCTGGTGAAATCGAACTTGTCTCCCGGTTTGGCGGGCGTGAACGGGAATGGGCTCTGCGCGAGCGGGGTGCTGGAGGTCTGGTAGGGACGAGACACATCCGTGACCCCGTTAGCGATCACCTGAACGCCGTAGGGAGCCGCACCCAGGAACTGCAAAGCCAGCTCGCTCTCCGACACGTTATAAAACACGCCGAAACCGGAGCGTATGCTCAGTTTGCCTTTCCCGGTAGGATCCCAGGCGAGCCCGATGCGCGGGCCGAAATTGTTCCGGTCGGGGCTGTATGTGGACGCGCTCACACCGTGGTCACCGGGAAAAACCAAACCCACGGGAGCGGTGGGAAAGACCGTGGACTGTTCACCGGCGCGGAAAGTGTTTTCGCGGTTGTGAAGTTCGGTGAGCGGAGCGGCGTAATCATAACGCAGTCCGATGTTCACGGTGAAATTGCGAGCGATCTTGAAGTCGTCCTGCGCGTAAACGCTGAAAAACTTGTCGCGGAGACCTTGTTTCGCGGCGTTGGCCTGGTCGTAGAAGATCACAGCTCCGTTGGCAAAGTCGTTGATGGCGGCGGCGTTCGGATCGCCCTGAAGACCGGGAATCATCGGTATGGCGCCGGCACTGGTGAAATCACCCGAATAAAAGACGTAACCGTTGTTGATGAAATCAAAGAACTGGTTCTGCTCGAAAGCGCGATAGTCCCCGCCGAATTTCAGGGAATGCCGGCCATGAATCCAACTGACGCTGTCTGCGTATTGCCAGGTGTTGTCGCGCCGCACCTGCGGGCCCGTATACGTATTGCCGACGTTGATGCTGTTGATCAGGATGTAGGGCGGGCCGGCGGCCGAGGGGTCATCGGGAATCGTACCGGTGAATCCCAGGCTGGCGGGAGTGGTGTGATTCGCCGGGGATACGCCAGGCTGGTCGCGGCGATGGAACGATGCCAGTGCCTCGTTGACGAGACTGGGGCTGAAGGTATGGGTATCGTGCAGCGCAACGTTATGGTACGTCAACAGGTCGAGTTCGCCGAAGCCCGGAATCGTGGGGCCAAGGAAGGAGAACGGGGCATTGTCCGTAGACCTCTCGGTGAAGTACGAAACCGAGAAATTGTTGGCGTTGGAGAACCGGTGATCGACCTTGAAAAGTCCCTGATCGCGGTTGAGACTGTCCTTGGGCGCGCTGAACAAGACGTTCCCCTGGGAAGCACGCGGCGTGATATTCACAATGGCTTTTGCGGTCGGCACGCCGCCGGCGAGGATGGCGGCCCGCTCCTGATCGGAGAAAACGGTGCCCGAGTTGGTCACGCCGAAGACACGACGGAAGCCAAGGTAGGAAGCGAAAAAGAAGGTCTTGTCCCGGATGATGCGGCCGCCCACGTTGGCGTCGAAATCATTGAGATTGAACGGCGGTCTGGGGTTGGACGATGCATTCTGGAAGAAGTTATTGGCATTCAGGACCTTGTTCCGGAAGATCTCCGTGGCTTCGCCGTGGAATGCGTTCGCGCCCGACTTGATGGTGGATACGATGACGGCGCCGGAGTTGCGGCCGTACTCTGCTTTCATTGCGCCCGTTACCACGCGAAACTCTCCCAGCGCGTTGGGCGAGATGACATCCACGGCGTCTGGAATGTTGATGGCGAGGTCGTTGGCGTCGGCGCCATCGAGAATGAAATTGTTGGCTTGCGAGCGCTGGCCGTTCACTTCGAAATCGCCGATGACGGCCCCGGTGGTTTGCGCTGCCGTGGCAGGGGTCAGGGTGACACCTGGCTGCAAGCCGACGAGCGACAGCGCATTCCGGCCGCCGTTGGTGGACAGAAGCGGCAGCCCAGGAATGTCGGTGAGGGATCGTCCCAACTGCGCATCTTCCGTGTTGGTTTGGGGTGCGGTCGCATCCACCGTTACGCTTTCATTGACCGCGCCTACCTGGAGCGTCACGTCCAGGCGCAGATTGCTGGCCACGATCAGGCGCTGGGCGGACAGTGTCGTTTTGCTGAAGCCCGTGGCGTCGGCCGCTACCGTATACATTCCAGGCGGCAGCTCCACAAAGCTGTACAGTCCGGTGCTGCCAGTGGTGGTCTTTTTCTGAATGCCGGTTCCGGTGTTGGTCGCGGCTACAGTGGCGCCAGCTACGATCGCACCGCTGGCATCGGTTACGGTTCCGGTGATGGTTCCCGTTGCGCCTTGCCCCCAGGCTGCGACGGCGAACAGCAGAGCGGCCGCCGCGATAACGAAAATTCTCTTGCAGTGCGCCATTGTGGCGTCACGCTCTGGAGATTGACCAGCGCGGGAGAGTCTCGGATTCATGTAATCCTCCTTGTTGGACGAAAGCAGTTCTGGCAGCACCACGGGGAGCGCTGGCGAAGGCCCAGAGGCATACAACGCCTCACCTGGTTCTCAAGAAGCCCAAAGCAACTTCTACTTGAAATATAAAGCCTCGTTAACCGCAAATTCCAATGATTTACGGTTAATTACAGCTGTTACGTGGCGAACCGCACTTTTCGAGGGGTGAAGCGGCTGCGCAACCCCAATTTTGACGGTTATTAACCGCACGGCAAATGCCGCGGCCGGCTTGCCGATTTTCAGGATTCGAGCAGGCAACGGAAATTTCGTTGCACCATTAGAGAAATGGCCGCGCGCAGTCTTCGCGAGTTTTTCGGGCTGAAGCGGAACCTCGTCCTGATGCTGATCGCGATCGTGGCGATTGGCGCCGGTGAGGAAACGTGGATGCGCTTCGTCCCGAAGTATCTGGAATCGCTGGGCGCGGCAGCGCTGGTGATCGGGCTGTACGACGGTTTGAAAACGCTGTTGGGAGCGGTCTATGCGTATCCAGGCGGGGCCGTGGTGGACCGTTGGGGGCACCGCGCCGGGTTGGTGGCGTTCACCGCTATTTCGATCATGGGCTACCTGGTGGTGCTTCTGGTTCCACGATGGCCAGCGGTGATCGGCGGAACGTTTCTCTTCCTTGCCTGGAGCGCCCTCTCACTGCCTGCCATGTTTTCGCTGGTGGCTGCAAACCTCGCAGCGGCGAAACACACCATGGGGATCGGCATACAGTCCCTCATCAAACGTCTGCCTATCCTGATCGGTCCCGTGATCGGCGGCCTGCTGATCGACCGATACGGCGTGGTGGGCGGCGTGCGCGCGGGCCTCGTCATCTCCATCGTCCTGGGGCTGGTGGCGTTAATCGTGCAACGGCAGATTCAGGACGACCCGTTCGGCTTCGCGCCTGCGTCGAGCAGCTTCGTGACCGTCGTCAAGAGCTTCGATCCGCCGCTGCGCAGGCTGCTGTTCAGCGATATTCTGGTTCGCTTCTGCGAGCGGATTCCGTACGCCTGGGTAGTGATCTACGCCATGGATGATGTGGGCGTCAGTGCAACTAAGGTCGGCGTACTTACGGCCATCGAGATGATCGTGGCCTCCGCCTGTTACGTGCCGGTGGCCTATCTTGCCGAGAAGCATGGCAGAGAGCCGTTCGTCATCGCCACGTTTTTCTTCTTCACGCTGTTTCCGCTGTCGCTGGTGTTCGCGCACAGCTTCGGGCTGCTGGTGGTGGCGTTCGTGATTCGCGGTCTCAAGGAATTTGGCGATTCGCCGCGCAAGGCGCTCATAGTGGGCTACGCGCGTCCGGAGATGCGCGGCCGAACGGTTGGCGCTTATTACCTGATTCGCGACACCTTCGTCAGCGCGGGGTCTCTGCTAGGTGCGTGGCTGTGGCGTTTCGGACCGAGCGTCAACTTCTGGGTTGCGACGGCGCTGGGCGCGGCGGGAACCGCGATTTACTGCGCGACGCTGCTCCGGCGGCGGGCGGAAGCGCCATGAGAAGCCTACGTTTGTCCCCGCCGCGCGACGATTTCCGCCACCGCACGCTGGTGCGCCGGATCATCCGGCTTGCCCTCGCGGTAATGCAGAATTTCCCAGCCTTCGAACCAGCTCCGTAGCTCGCCCGGTCTCGCGCGTTTGTACGTTGGCTCCTCGCCCGGCTCGGTGATATGGACGATCGCGATCACGATCCCGCCCTGGACGACGCCGCGCTTCGCCGGCTCAAACAAATCCCGCTGCAGGTAATAGCAGAGGAGGATGAGATTCCAGGCCGAGGGTTCGATGGAGTATTCCCCTTTCTCGAGATCGGCGACTCGAGCATCCACCGTGACTCCCCGCTCGGCGGCGCGGCGCCGGAGGATCTCGATCGCAGCCGGCGCTCCATCCACGGCCGTGACCTTCCAACCCTGTTCCGCAAGCCAGAGCGCATTTCGGCCCGCCCCGCACGCCAGGTCAAGCGCCGTCCCCGCAGGCAACGGCTGCACGGTTTCCGTCACGAGCTTTGAAGGGCCGGCGTCGAAGTGCTCAGCCTGCCGCTGCCCCGAAAAGTAACATTCGTTCCACCCGCGAAGGTCCATATCTTGGATTGTCGTAGAATTTCTTAGAGCAAGCAGAACTACCGAATTCCACGGAGCTATTCATCATGTCCGACGTCATCTCAACGCCAACGACTTCCCCCGACGAATCCGCCGAAGAACGCGTTTTCGGGTTCGCTACCCGCGCGCTGCACGCAGGCCAAAAGCCGGATCCGGCCACGGGTGCGCGCGCCGTGCCGATCTACCAGACCACGTCCTACGTGTTCGAAGACACCGAGCATGCCGCCGCTCTGTTCAACCTGCAGCGCTTCGGCAACATCTACACGCGCATCATGAACCCCACCACCGCGGTGTTCGAGGAGCGCATGGCAGCGCTGGAACGCGGCGTGGGGGCATTGGGCATGGCCAGTGGACAGGCAGCTCAACTGATCGCGATCACGAGTCTGTGCCAGACGGGCGACGAAATCGTCTCGGCCAGCACGCTGTACGGCGGTACTTACACCCAGTTCGACATCAGCTTCCGCAAGATCGGCATCAACACCACGTTCGTCGATCCCGAAGATCCGGAAAATTTCCGCCGCGCCATTACGCCTCGCACCAAACTGCTGTACGGAGAGACCATCGGCAACCCGCGCATCAACGTGCTGGACATTGCGGCCGTGGCCAAGATCGCGCACGAAGCCAACATCCCGCTGGTGATCGACAACACGTTCGCGTCCCCGTATCTTTGCAGGCCGATCGAGCACGGTGCGGATATCGTGGTGCACTCCGCGACCAAGTTCATCGGAGGGCACGGCACCTCGATCGGCGGGGTCATCGTGGATAGCGGCAATTTTCCCTGGGAACGCGGCGCGTTCCCGCAACTGCTCGAACCCAGCAAGGGATACCACGGCATTCGCTTCCGCGAAACGTTTGGCGATATCGCGTACATCATCAAGGCTCGCGTAGAAGGCTTGCGTGATTTCGGCCCCGCGCTGAGTCCGTTCAACTCGTTTCTGTTTTTGCAGGGGCTCGAGACGCTCAATCTGCGCATGGATCGCCACTCGCGCAACGCCCTCGCCGTGGCGGAGCATTTGAGCCGGCATCCGCACGTGAACTGGGTGAGTTATCCAGGCCTGCCTGGGAGCCCCTATTACAAGCTGGCGCAGAAGTATCTGCCGCTGGGCGCGGGCGCGATCCTCACCTTTGGGATTCGCGGCGGCCTGGAGGCCGGGCGGCGGTTCATCGATTCCATGAAGCTGTTCTCGCACCTGGCGAACGTAGGCGACGCCAAGAGCCTCGTGATTCACCCCGCTTCGACAACGCACAATCAATTGAGCGACGACGAGAAACGGACAGCCGGCGTGACCAACGACCTGGTGCGGCTCTCGGTCGGCATCGAGGACATCGAAGACATTCTCTGGGATCTCGATCAGGCGCTTCAAGCCGCACACCGGGCATGACGGGAGACCGCTGCCAGTTCGGTTCGTCCGACGGCGTGAGCGGCAACTCGCCGGTGAATCGCAGCCGGTTCGCCATGACGGCCGCCGACCGGCTGCGAATCCTCCAGACCTATAAGCGAGTGGCGATGGTCGGGCTCTCGGCGAATCCGTTTCGTCCGAGCCACTTTGCGGCCATCTATCTGATCGCGGAAGGCTACGACGTAGTCCCGGTGAATCCGCGCGAAAAGGAGATCCTGGGCCGGAAATCGTATGCCTCTCTGCGCGAGGTGCCCGGCCCGGTGGAAGTGGTGGATATCTTCCGCGAACCGGCCGCGGTGCCGGATCTCGTTGAGGACGCCATCGCTATCGGCGCGAAAGTCGTTTGGATGCAACTGGGCGTGATTCATGAAGCCGCCGCCGAGCGGGCCCGCGCCGCCGGGCTGGAGGTGGTGATGGACCGCTGCATGAAAATCGAGCACGCCCGCTTTTTCGGCGGGTTGAACACCATTGGCCTCAATACCGCGCTGATTTCGTCGAAAAAGCGCTAAGGGATTGGCCGGCGCTCGCTCCCGAGTGGCATGCGACCTTAGGGCTCGGTCTTGACCTCAAGACCGCAGGTGCGAGCGGCAATGGCCTGTTGGACATCGTGCGTAACGAACAGAAGCGGCTCCCCTTGCTCTTCGATCCAGAGCAGCGCGGTCGCGATGTGGATGGCGTCCAGGGCTGAGACGACCGTAGGAAACGACGCGGCAGCACGGTCGAGCACGGCTGCGCCGATCCCGATCTCTTCGATTCGGATCATGACCATCCGCAGCGCCTCTATGGTGCCAGCGAGTTGCGCACCCTCCAGGGCACCCATAACGCGCAGGCGATCAATCGCGCGGAGCGTTTCCACCCGAATCAGAGCACTCGCCATGACCAGGTCCCATTGGGACCAGTCCTCAATGGCGCCGGGCTCGTGGAGCAGGCTGCGCACGGCCACGGATGAGTCGATATACGCCTTCACAGAGGACCGTTCTCAAAACGATCCCGGCGCACCCACTTCAACGCGCGGTCTGCGTCACCCGGTTTGAACCCCTTGGGCCGCGGCAAGTGTGCAAGGATTCGATCGATTTCCTTGGGAGAACCCTGGGCCGGCCGGATCGCCAGCCGCGGACGTTGGGGGCGTTCCTCGTAAGGCACAATGCGTGCAATTGGCATTTCCCGATCTTTGATCACGACTTCGTTGCCCCGGCGCACGGATCGCAGATACTCGCTCAGCTTACTTTTTAACTCTGCGATCTTGACCTCGGTCTTCATTATGTCCAATTATGACCACTTATGACTATGTATCGCAAATGGGCCAAGCCGCCGTATAATGAGGATCTGAGGAGTTTTGTGTCCCTGCGTAGCTTTTTCCGTTTGTTCACCCATATCCAAATGCTGCCCGTGCTGGAGAGCGGCGAGGAAACGCTCGTCGGCGGGCAGGCGGTCATGGAAGGCGTCATGATGCGCGCGCCGCACAGCTATTGTGTTGCCGTGCGCAAACAGACCGGTGAGATAGTCACCAATGAGATGCCGGTCCCTCGCATGTCCGAAAAGTACAAGATCTTCAAGTACCCCGGCGTTCGGGGGCTGGGCGTGCTCGGACAGGCGATGTCGCTGGGCATCAAGGCTCTGCGCTTCTCCGCCAATGCCGCGCTCGAGGCGGAGGGCGCCGAACAAAAGCCGAAGGAGATTTCGTCGTGGGCGCTGGGATTGAACCTTTTGTTCTCCTTCGGCTTTTTCATTTTCCTCTACAAGTTCGTCCCGCTCTACCTGGCCACCTCGCTTGGGAAATGGTATCCGCAGGTGAACGGCCGCATCGCCTTCAACGCGGTGGACGGCCTGATCCGGCTCGCCATCTTCCTGCTTTTCCTCTATTTGATTTCGCGGTCCAAAGATATCCGGCGCGTTTTTCAATATCACGGCGCGGAACACAAGGTGGTGTTCAATTTCGAATCCGGCAAGCCCGTGACGGTGGACAACGCGCAGACCTTCACCACATTTCATCCGCGATGCGGCACCAGTTTTCTGCTGGTGGTGATGGTGATCTCGATGATCGTCTACACGGTGATCCCGTTCCAGGGTTTCGGGATGAAGCTGCTGTCGCGCATCGTACTGTTGCCGGTGATTACGGGTTTGAGTTACGAGCTGATCCGGTTTGCCGCCAGGCGACGCGGATCGTTTCTCGCGCTGCTGACCGCACCCGGCCTCTGGCTGCAACGCATCACCACACAGCCGCCGTCTAACCAGCAGACCGAAGTCGCGATCTGCGCGCTCGACCACGCCATGGCGCTCGAAGCTTCGCAGGGCGGCCAACTGGTCATCGCCTAACCGCACATGCAATTCGCCGGCAGACTGGATCAGACCGAGGTGCGTTTTGAGGAACTGATGCACCAGCTTGCCGATCCCGCCGTGATCGCCGACGCCGAGCAGTATCGCAAAGCCGCCAAGGCGCATAGCGAACTTTCCGACGTCGTCTCCAAGTATCGCGAGTGGAAACACGTATCGAGCCAGCTCGAACAGGGCCGCGCCATGATGTCCGACGCGGATCCCGAAATGCGGGAAATGGCAAACGCGGAAGTGACGGGCCTCGAGCCGCGATTGGCTGAGATCGAGGAAGAACTGAAGGTCCTGCTGCTGCCGAAGGATCCCAACGACGAAAAGAACGTGGTGCTCGAAATCCGTGCCGGTACCGGAGGCGATGAAGCCACGCTGTTCGCCAGCGAGATTTTCCGCATGTATTCGCGCTACGCCGAATCGCAGCGCTGGCGCGTGGAAATCACGTCTACGAGCGAGTCCGCGGTGGGCGGGCTCAAAGAAGTCATTGCGCTGGTGAGCGGAGAGCGCGTGTACAGCAAGCTGAAGTACGAGAGCGGCGTGCATCGCGTGCAGCGCGTCCCCGTGACCGAGCAGCAGGGGCGGGTTCACACCTCAGCCATCACCGTGGCGGTGCTGCCCGAAGCGGACGAGGTCGAAGTGGAGATCGAAGCTAAGGACATCCGCATCGATACGTTCTGCTCCTCCGGTCCCGGCGGCCAGTCGGTGAACACCACTTACTCCGCGGTCCGCATCACGCACCTGCCCACCGGCCTGATCGTCTCCTGCCAGGACGAGAAATCGCAAATCAAGAACCGGGCCAAGGCCATGCGCGTGTTGCGATCGCGGCTCTATGAAATCGAGCTGGAGAAACAGCAGCAGCAGCTTGGCGCCGAGCGGCGCACCATGGTGGGCACCGGCGATCGCAGCGAAAAAATCCGCACTTATAACTTTCCCCAGAACCGCGTCACCGATCACCGCATCGGGCTGACGCTGCATCAGCTGGACATCGTGATGGACGGCCGGCTCGATCCCATCATCGAAGCGTTGACCACGCACTACCAGACCGAAAAACTCAAGCAGGAAAGCGAAGCGGCTTAAGAGGGGCGCGATGACGCTCCACGAGGCTCTGGTCCAGGGAACCAAACTCCTGGAAGACGCCGGCATCGCGGTCCCGCGCCTTACCGCGGAGGTGCTGTTGTCCCATGCGATCCACCGTGAGCGCCCGTTTCTTTACGCGCACCCCGAGCAGGAACTGCGCGAGGTGGAATGGATTCACTATGGCCGCTATCTGCACGAGCGGCTGAACGGCAAGCCGACGCAGTACATCACGGGCCGCCAGGAATTTTATGGCCGCGAGTTCCGGGTGACGCCGGATGTGCTGATTCCGCGCCAGGAGACGGAACTGGTGGTGGAGACGGCTCTTGAAGTAAGCCGGGGTGCGCGGCGCATTCTGGACGCGGGTACGGGATCGGGCGCCATCGCCATTACGCTTCAGCTCGAGACGCAGGCCATGGTCTGCGGCACCGACATTTCGGCGACGGCGCTGGCGGTGGCCGCGGAGAATGCGCGCCGTCTCGACGCTCAGGTGGATTTCGTGCGGTGCGATCTGATGTCCGCCGTCGCTGGCAGCTCAGTAGATGTGATCGTTTCGAATCCTCCTTATGTGCCGCTTAGCGAGCGCGCGGGCTTGCAGCGGGAAGTGCGCGATTACGAGCCCGAAGCGGCGCTCTTCGCCGGCTCCACCGGCTTTGAAATTTACGCGCGCCTGGTGACCGACGCGGAGCGCGTGCTCCGTTCGGGCGGCTGGCTGGTCATGGAGCTTGGCTACAATAGCAGGGACCGCGTGCTCGCCATGTTCGGGCCGCGCTGGCGGGATGTGCGCGTCGCGCCTGACTTGGCCGGCATCCCGCGGGTTTTGGCGGCGCGGCTGAAGGGGGAGGGATAATGACTTTATGAAGCGTCTCCTTTCGCTGGCGAGCGCTGTTCGATCTCTTATCGATTCTCACAGAATCACGGAGGCAGAGCTGGATCGACTCGAGGCACTCCACTTTGAGGATCTGAAGCGGCAAAAGGAGCGCTCTGAACGAGAGTTCCGCGAAGGGAACGTCGTTACGTGGGAAGAAGTCAAGCGCCGTAACGGCCTCGAGTAGGGCAGGTGTTCGTGCAGCACGCTCGAGCATGGATTCACCTCTGCACCTCGCGACAACAAATGCCCATTCCACTCCAATGAAGACCATCTTCCACGTCGACATGGACGCCTTCTTCGTTTCTGTCGAAGAGCTGTTCGATCCCTCGCTTAAAGGTAAAGCTGTCGTCGTGGGCGGGCGGCCGAACGAGCGTGGCGTGGTTTCCGCTGCGTCTTATGAAGCCCGCAAATTCGGTGTGCATTCGGCCATGCCGCTGCGCACGGCTTACAAAATGTGCCCGCACGCGCTATTCGTGGACGGCCACCCCGAGCGGTATCGCGACTATTCGCATCGAGTGTTCGAGGTGTTGGGCCGCTTTTCCCCGCAAGTCGAGATGGCGTCGATCGACGAAGCCTACATCGATATGACCGGTACCGAGCGATTGCACGGCCCTCCGCTGCGCGCGGCACATCTCTTGCATGAGGCCGTACGAAGCCAGACGCAGCTCAATTGCTCTATCGGCATTGCGACCTCGCGCCTGGTGGCCAAAATCTCGTCGGACCAGGCCAAGCCCAACGGTGTTCTCTGGGTGATCCCGGGGCAAGAGGCACGCTTTCTTGCGCCGCTCGACGTGCGCAAGGTTCCCGGCGTGGGCAAAGTGACGGAGAAGAATCTCAACGCGCTGGGAATTCACAAGGTTGGGGATCTCGCGCGTTTCGACGAAACGTTTCTGGAGAGCCGGTTTGGCAAGTGGGGCCTGGCGCTGGCGGGCAAAGCGCGCGGCCTGGATGCCGGCGGGTGGTTCGACAGCGAAGTGGCGGCCGGCGGTGACCCGAAATCCATCAGCCACGAGCACACTTATGGCGAGGACACGGCCGACGCCGAGACGCTTGAAGCCACGCTCGCGCGCCTCTCCGAGATGGTGGGGCGCCGCCTGCGCGAAAACGGCCTGCACGCGCGCACCATCCAGCTCAAGCTGCGCTACCAGGATTTTTCGACGCTCACACGCGCACATACCTTGGAGCGCGCCACACAGATCGACACGGAAATTTTCGACGAAGCTCGTGCGCTGTTTCGAAAAAACTGGAAGGCGGGCGCGAAGGTGCGACTGCTCGGCGTCCACGTTTCGTCTTTTGACGCTTGCGCGCCGCAGCTCGATCTGCTGGCAGAAGACAAACACGAGCGCTGGGGACAGGCGCTGGCGGCGGCCGATCGCCTGCGCGACAAGTACGGCGAATCGGCCGTTTCACTTGCATCCGGCATGCGTGCGCGGTTCCGCGAGCGTACGCACGAGAATCCCGCCGGTCTTCCCGGGAAACCCAAGTAGGCCCATGCCCGAAGGCACATTCCGATTCTGCGATGTCAGCCTGCCCGTTCCGCTTGACCGCCCGTTCACCTACTCGTTGCCCGTAACGTTGCAGCACCGTGTAAAGCCGGGTTGCCGCCTCATCGTTCCGTTCGGCGTGCGCAAAATGACGGGCGTCGCGTTACGGTGCCATGACGAACCGCCTCAGGTGGCAGCGCGCGACGCCTTGCGCCTGGTCGACGTCGAGCCGGTGCTCGACGCCGAGCTGCTTTCGCTTGGGCGCTGGATCGCCGGCTACTACTGCGCTCCACTCGGCGAAGTGCTTCGGTCGATGCTGCCGCTGGCGAGCGAAATCCGATCGGGCAAAGTCTACTCGCTGACCGATGCCGGTCTGGACGCCGCGCGGCAGTTGCTGCTCGATGCCGGACCGGAAGATCCCGTCGCGAACGTGCTGCGCATGCTCGAAGGGCGGCCCTTGACGGCAGCCTATCTGGCCAAGAAATTCCCGCTGGCCGATAAAATCATCCGCTCGCTGGAACGCAAAGGTTTTACCGTCTCCGAACATCTGCAAACGGAGCGGGATCCCCTCCGCGCGCCTGCCGACAGACTGCGCGTCGAGCTGGAACACGAGCCGGAGGATGTCAAGCGGCCCAAAGCGGAACGAGAGCTGATCGCGTTCCTCACCCTGCATCCGGGCACGCACAATCTGAAGGATCTGGAGTCGCAGGTGCGGCACGCCGGCACGGCCGCCCGAACGCTGGCGCGGAAGGGCATCCTCAAAATCGCCCGGGAGCCTCTGGGCGGCGTCTCCGCGGGCCCGGTTCGGACCCGGCACACACTCAACTCCGAGCAACAGGAAGCGTTCAACTCGATCCGCGAAGCCATTGAGGCCAGGCAATTTCACGCCTTCCTGCTGCACGGCATCACCGGTTCCGGCAAGACGGAGGTCTACCTCAGCGCGATCGAAGCCACGCTGTCTACGGACCGCAGCGCGTTGCTG
The DNA here is from genome assembly GCA_020073305.1 of Terriglobia bacterium. Taxonomy (GTDB): domain Bacteria; phylum Acidobacteriota; class Terriglobia; order Bryobacterales; family Bryobacteraceae; genus QHXW01. Next base: position 302,988 of record JAIQFK010000003.1, on the reverse strand, counting down.
CTGGTGCCGGAAATCGCGCTCACGCCCGCGGTCGCCGGCCAGTTCTTTGCACGCTTTGGCGATCGCGTGGCCATTCTGCATAGCGCCTTCACCGATACCGAGCGGAGCGAACAGTGGCGCCGTATCCGCGCGGGCCAAGCCAGCGTGGTCGTGGGGACACGATCCGGCGTGTTCGCACCGGTGCGCAATCTCGGACTGATCGTGGTCGACGAAGAGCACGACCAGAGCTACAAGCAGGAAGAGACGCCGCGTTATAACGGCCGTGATGTCGCTGTGGTGCGCGCGCAGGCTGCCGGCGCTTGCGTGGTGCTGGGCTCGGCGACTCCCAGCCTGGAGAGCCGCTACAACGTGGAGCGCGGCAAGTACACGCTTCTGGAATTGCCGGAACGCATCGAGAAGCGGCCGCTGCCGAGCGTCGAGTTAATCGACATGCGCGAGGAGTTTCTGGAAACGCGCAAGCAGGCCACATTCTCGCGGCGTTTGCTGGAAGCCATCAGCGAGCGCCTGGAAAACGGTGAACAGACCATGCTGCTGCTCAACCGCCGCGGTTTCTCGAGTTTCGTAGCGTGCCGCGCGTGCGGCGAGCGCATCCAGTGCCAGAACTGCTCGGTCACGCTTACCTACCACCGCCGCGACCGCCGCCTGCTCTGCCATTACTGCGGCTATGCCGAGCGGGTGCCGTCCGTCTGCCCCAAGTGCCAGAGCGACCACATCTACTTCCTGGGCATCGGCTCGGAAAAAGTGGAAGATGAACTGCACCGTGCGTTCCCGCGCGCGCGCATCGCACGGCTCGACCGCGACACGGTCACCGGCAAGCGGCAATACGAAGTGATTCTCGCCGGATTCCGCGATCGCGATTTCGACATTCTGGTGGGCACGCAGATGATCGCCAAGGGCCACGACATCCCCAACGTCACGCTGGTCGGCGTCGTCTCCGCGGACGTGGGCCTGGGCATGCCGGACTTCCGTGCCGCCGAGCGCACCTTCCAGCTCCTGACGCAGGTGGCGGGACGCGCGGGACGCGGCGACCTGCCGGGCATTGTACTGGTGCAGACCATCAATCCCGATCACTACGCCATTCGCGTGGCCGCAGCCCAGGACTATCAGGCGTTCTACCAAAAGGAACTAAACTTCCGGCGCATGATGCATTACCCGCCGTTCACCGCCATGGCCAATTTGCTGGTGCGCAGCGAAAAGCAGGAGGAAGCCCTGCGCCTGAGTGCGGAGCTGAGCGGTCTGTTTACGCCGCCTCCGGAACGTATCAAGATCATGGGGCCCGCCGAAGCGCCCGTGCCGCGCCTGAAGAATGAGTTTCGCTACCAGTTGCTCATGAAGACCACAAGCCGTAAGGCGCTGAACGAACTGCTGGCGCGCGCCCGCGATCACGCCCTCGGCCACAAATGGCCCGCCACCTCGCTGGTGATCGATGTGGATCCGCTGACGCTGATGTGAAACCCGCAATTTCCGCTTGCTCCGCGCGCGGCTCAGTTCCGTGTCCGCAAGTGAGTTAAGAGAACGGACTAATGCAGCGTGTACGTCACGCCCGTCGTGAACTGGAATGAATTCTTCTTGAATCCGGCTGGCGGGTCGTTCAAGAACGTGTCCAGCGCGCTCAATGCGAGGCTCAGGCGCTTGAACACAGGCATCGTCAGCCCCGCTCCGCCTGCCGCCGTATAGGCCCTGGTGTTGTTCCAGGCAGGAGTCACCGATACTTGCTCGTTAAACAAGATGCCGTGCGGCAGCGTGCGCTGGTAGCCTTCGGCAAAAGTGGAACCCACCAGGTTCTGGTTCTTGGCCGATCCCGCGAATTGTTGACTCACGTAACTCATGCTGGCTCTCAGATCGAGCGTCTGATTCGGCCTCTTGATCGCAGTCCATCCGATGCCGCCTCCATAAGTCTGCTGCAGATCCAGGCCTTGTGAGAAATTGTGGTCATACGCCAGTTGTCCAAACCCAAACACCCGCCCGGTGAAGTATTCATCGCGCTCTGCGTCAGCGTGATAAATGGAGGTTTTCACCGTCGGCGTGTTGGGCTGCGTCAATTTCCCGTACGAAGTGCTGAAATCGACGATCGTCCGGTTGCGCGGATCCAGCCAGTTCTCCGTTGGGGCGGCGCGGATCAGGCCGATGCTGCCCGTGAAGGTGTTGCTCTTCTGTGTGGCCTCCACCAGGGAAGCACCGCCCGTGAGGGCGCCTTTCCAAGCCTCGAAGATGCCGGGGCGATGCATTGCCTTCTCGAAGGCTGCGTCGTCCACCACATAGGCGGCGTCGGCTACGGCCACCGTTTGCGGCGGATGGTCCCCACCGGGGCGAACCTCGATTTTCTGGTCGGCTACCGCGATGGTTCCCCGCGAAACCTTCCCGTCGCTTTCGTGAGCATGGAGCTGCACGCCCTTCTGGATCACGGCGTACTTCTGTGAGGAGTGGAGTTCCTGAATCTGCTTCCACTCGACAGTGACCTCTCCGGCCATGTCGCTTTTGAACGTGACTTTGTCGCCGGTGGACCGCACCAGATGCCCGATGAGCTTCTCTCCGTTGGTAAAGATGAGCACGTCGGGTTCCGCCTTTGGCTCGCTCTTGGCTTGCCCATACAGGCTCGCTGCCGCGAGGCAGGCTGCAATCAGCGACACGCTCAGACGACTAAAGCTGCGTTTTGAAGCCATGCCTGCAATGTAGCAGTGTTGTCCCCGGATTGCCGCCGGGCGCCGCCGGGGACTGTGCTAACATGCAGGTTACCGGGCCTTCCGACCTCGACGGAGAGGTGGCTGAGTGGTCGAAAGCAGCGGTTTGCTAAACCGTCGTAGGGTCAAAAGCTCTACCGGGGGTTCGAATCCCCCCCTCTCCGCCAGCCTTTCTTCCAGCGTGCAACGCGAACCAGACCCCAAGGCGAATCGTACAATCGCGCTCATGACCAGCTTCAAAGTGGCGATCGCGGCACTCGTGCTTGCCGGCCTCACCCTGGCACAGGAGCACGTTTCTTTTCCCGCCCAGGACGGGTGGATCATCTACGCCGACCTGTACGGAACAGGCGACCGCGGCGTCGTACTCGCGCACGGAGGCCGGTTCACCAAAGAAAGTTGGAGGAAGCAGGCGGAGGTGCTGGTCAAGGCCGGATTCCGCGTTTTGGCGATTGACCTCCGAGGATACGGCCAATCGAAAGACGGGCCGCCCTCGCTAAACCCTGGCTTCGGGTCGCCCCTCGACGTGCTGACCGCGGTCCGCTACCTCAGAACGATGGGCGCGAAGAGCGTATCGGTCGTTGGGGGGAGCATGGGAGGCAGTGCCGCGGCGGATGCATCAATTGAGGCTGAGCCGGGTGAGATCGATCGCGTAGTGTTGCTCGCAGCTTCGGCATCCGGCCCGCCCGAGAAGCTGAAAGGCCGCAAGCTGTTCATCGTAAGCCGCGACGACGCAAACGCAGATGGGCCGCGCCTCCCCAATATTCGCGCGCAGTATGAGAAAGCGCCTGAACCGAAACAGTTGGTCATTCTCGATGGTTCCGCGCACGCGCAGTTTATTTTTGGCACCGGCCAGGGAGAGCGGCTCATGAACGAGATTCTGCGATTCCTTACCCAGCCTTAGCGCTCTGACCGCTGCCCGCCGATTCCTCCTTCTCTTCATATCCCACGCAGGACAAGACAGGCAAACGCGGATATCTCGGAAACCGCGGATCCGTCTCGGAGCGTTTGCACAAGTAGAAGATCGTCCCGCGATCCGAGTGGATCACCCGCGCGTGCCGGCAACGCGCGCACAGCCCCACGGCGGCGCCGTCATCTGCGAGAGTCACCGCTACTCCAATTTGCGTTTGACAAACAGCACGGACTTTTCGAGCGCATCCAGCGCCGAATCGAACAGCGCCTCGCCCTGCGTCAGGTCGGGACGCTTCTGGCCCTGCGGTCCCAGGCAGAAATCGTGGTAACCGTGCTCGTACACTTCCATGCGCACCCTCTTGCCCGCCGCGGCAAGCGCGTCATGTAGCAGAGTGGCCACGGGCAGCAAACCGTCGGCCGTTCCAACCAGAATCAGCACCGGCGTCCGGATCGGCTCGATATTTTTCCTGGAAATCTCGGGATCCGGTTTGAGGTCCTTGAAGCGATCCGGTCCGGGCGCTCCGGGCGGCATGGTGATTCCAAGAAACCAAAGGGTGGCTGGAGCCCCGACAATTGCCGCGTTCACCGCCACTCTGGACACCAGATACATCACCAGGTTGCCGCCCAAGCTGACTCCGTAGAGATTCAGACAATTCGGATCGACGTATGGCAAGGACTTGACGTAGTCGATGACCGCGAGGCCGTCATCAATGGACGTGATCATTCCGTTGGCCGACGGCGCTGATGTGAGACTCATGTTCCCGCCGCGGTAATCGGACACCGCGACCACATAGCCCTCTTGCAGAAACCGCTCCCAAACAGGCCCGCCGGTGTCTCCTCTCGACCATCCCACGAGCTGTTCCATGCCCCGTCCACCCGGCGCTCCGTGGAAGATAATGATTGCCGGATACCGGCCGTCGCCTTTGGGCTTGCGAATCGCGGCGGCGATATACAAACCGTCTTTCGCCTTGATGTACGTCTGCTGGACAGGCGAGTCTGCTTCGCTCACCGCGTGGATATACTTCTGGTACGGCAGCGGACTCGTGCTTCCCGGATTGTGATGGATTTCCGCAAGCGCAGCCGCCGCACAGAGAAGGCCGATGAACCCTGTTCGCATGTTCCAGTTGATTCTACACCTGCACCTTGACACAACCCAGCGCGGTTCCTATGATCGCGTGAGGTGATTCTCGGATGAGTTCAAGCGGCCACGGTCACGATCATGATCACGACCACCAGGAGGTTCCCTCCGATCTCACGCTGCGCGTGAAGGCGCTCGAATCACTGTTGGTGGACAAAGGGCTGGTGGACCGCGCGGCGCTCGACGCGTTGATCGACACCTACGAGCACAAGGTCGGCCCGCGCAACGGTGCGCGCGTGGTAGCGCGAGCCTGGGTGAACGCCGCGTACAAGAAGCACTTGCTCGAGGATGCCACTTCCGCGATCGCCGAGTTCGGCTTTTCGGGGCGGCAGGGCGAGCACATGGTGGCGCTTGAGAACACACCCAAGGTGCACAACCTCGTGGTCTGCACGTTGTGTTCGTGTTATCCGTGGCCGGTTCTTGGCCTGCCGCCGGTGTGGTACAAATCAGCGCCCTACCGCTCGCGCGCCGTGATCGACCCACGGGGCGTATTGCGCGAGTTCGGCCTGGAATTGCCCGAGGACGTCGAGGTGCGCGTTTGGGACAGCACGGCGGAGCTGCGCTACCTGGTGTTGCCCGAACGGCCGGCCGGCAGCGAGAAGCTGAGCGAAGACGAACTCGCGGCTTTGGTAACACGCGATGCCATGGTCGGCGTCGCCAAGGTCACTCTGCCGCAGCCAGGCGCCCGCTCATGAACGGCGTGCATGACATGGGTGGCATGCACGGCATGGGCCCGATCCAACGCGAAGAGAACGAACCCGTGTTCCACGCGCGCTGGGAAGCGCGGGTCATGGCCCTGAATCTCGCGATGGCCGCCTGGCGCAAGTGGAACATCGACGCCAGTCGCCACGAGATCGAGCTGATTCCTCCAGCCGAATATCTGCGCATGAGTTACTACGAAAAATGGTTCGCGAGGCTCGTCGAGCTGGCGGCGAAGACCGGCCTTGTCACCCGCGCGGAGCTGGAAAGCGGAAAGCCGGCGCCGGGATCGGTCAAGGCTACGCCGGCGCTTGCGGCGGAGAATGTGCCGAAGCTGCTCGCGAATGGCACCCTTGCGAGCCGGGCAATTCCGAGGACTCCGCGATTCCAGGTGGGACAGCAGGTGCGCGCCCGTAACATGCATCCGGCAGGGCACACGCGCCTGCCGCGTTACGCGCGCGGCAAGCAGGGAACGGTCGATCGCCACCACGGCGTGTTCGTCTTTCCGGACACGAACGCCCTGTTCCTCGGTGAGAAGCCGCAGCACGTTTACTCGGTTCGCTTCGCAGCGCGCGAGCTGTGGGGCGACCAAGCCTCGCCGCGCGACGCCGTCTATCTAGACATGTGGGACGACTACCTTGAGCCAGCCTGATTCCGTTCTACAATCCGAGAGCTTCGCCGATCTGCCGCGTCTGCCCCGCGACGAAGGCGGGCCCGTGTTCGCCGAGCCGTGGGAGGCGCAAGCGTTCGCGCTCGCCGTCAAACTCTCCGAACAGGGGTACTTCACCTGGAAGGAATGGGCGTCGGCGCTCGCCGGCGAGTTGAAGGCAGCCGCCAGCCGTGGGGAGCCCGACGATGGCTCGCGCTACTATCACCACTGGCTGGCGACTCTCGAGCGCCTGGTCACGGCCAAGGGCCTGACCGATCCCGCGGCGATGCTGGTGCGTAAGGAGGCCTGGGCAGACGCCTACCGTCACACCCCGCACGGCAAGCCGGTCGAACTCGGTGCGGGGTCTAGCGGGCCATCCCGGCCGTGAGATCACGGGCGACTCATGATAGACTCTGACACTATGCAAGCGTCAGCAGCCTTAGGCACCACACGCAGTCGGGTCTGGTCGATTGCAGGGCGGTTGCCTGCTCTGGGAGTTCTCCTGTTTGGGATAGTCGTCCTTTACGCCGTCGGATTCTCGAACCTCCCGCGGGCGCACAGCGCCGCTCACGATACACGGCACGCCAACGGCTTTCCCTGCCACTGAGATCGTCCGTGAGCCGGTTTCGACAACTGATGCTCGCGGTGTTCTCATCCGGAGCACTCGCTGGCTTTGTATTGTTCGCGGTGCAACATTTCACGGTCATTCCGCTCATCGAGACTGCCGAAACATATGAGAACGCCGCGCAGCAATCCCATCCTGGCGTAGTCCACGAGGACGAGGGCTGGCAGCCGGCGAACGGCTGGGAGCGCACCTCGTTCACGGCTCTCACCACCATGCTCAGCGGAATCGGCTTCGCGGCGATGTTGTTTGGCTCGCTGGCCTTGACTGGAAGCCGCGTCAATGCGCGGCGCGGTGCGCTTTGGGGCTTGGCGGCGTTTGCCTGCTTCGCTCTGGCTCCCGCTTTCGGATTGCCTCCGCAGCCCCCGGGCACTGCGGTCGCCGGCCTGTATGAACGCCAGGTATGGTGGACCGGCACAGCCATCGCAACCGCTGCCGGGTTATGGTTGTTGGCCGGTCGAGGGCGGAGTTGGCCGGTTCGACTCGGCGGAGTGGTTTGCCTGTCGCTGCCGCACTTGATTGGTGCGCCAGGCGCCATCGGGCAGAGTGCCGTTCCAGCCCAACTCATTCATCAATTCACGATGGCATCTCTGGCGACCACCGGCCTGTTCTGGCTCGTGCTCGGAACAATTGGCGGATTGATCTACGAACGCGCAGAGAGCTGACGCTAGTTGAAACCTTCCGCGTTACGGCGCGTTCGGCAACGTAAGCACGGGATTTTGCGGAAAGAAATTAAAGGGCCGGATGACGAACTCGTGCCACATCACCGGCATGACGGGCCAGTCTTCCGCGCGCGGCATGTGATGAAAACCCAACGTGTACCACGCCACAATATCCGTGTTTTCGATGGGCCGGTTCGCCTTGGTCCAGGCGGCGAGGCCGTCGTCTCCCTTGCTCGCCGTGGGATAGACGCCTGCGGCGTAGAGCTCGTCCGCGCGGTATGGCGTGACCCAGAGCTGGTGCGAAGAAAAAGCGCCGACACGCTGCGCCCCATCCTCCGGATCGAGCAGCGAAGCCGCGGCGTGCCCCGGCATGATTTCGTAGCCCGTCGCGTAACCAAGCGGTCCGCGAACATTGGGATTCTCGAAGACCCACATAGCCGGCCGTTCCAGGTGAATGTCCATCATGGCGTCGCGCTCCGTGCGAGCCCTGAAGGGCTCCGCCACCCAGATACTCTTGCGGTGAGTCGAGGCGGGTAATTGCCGTTGCTTGAGCCGGTGGGCGATGAATGAGTTGTTCTGTCCATCCACATCCAGATCGAGGCGGAATGACAAAAAGTGGTCATGATTCACGCCGACGGTATTCTCGGCCACGAAGTGCCCGAACTCATCCGGAGCCGCTTCTGATACTTCTGATGCCCCGCTCATGGCGTGATCGTGATTCGCTTTCTTTGCGGTCACCCCCTTGGTCTCGATGATTCCGGTCGCGCCCACGGCGACGTGGATCGACCCGTCCTGTTCGAACCTCCAATCCAATAGATAGTCATAGTTCCCGATCACCGCCGCCGAGCGGAGCACGAGAGTCCGGCTGGGACGGCTCGAGATTTCTTCTTTTTCGAAATGCCGCCAGGCTGGAGCGCCGCTCGAGAACTCGTAAAGACATGCCTCCCGCGATCGCAGCACCGGAATCCCATGTTCGTCCGGAACCAGGCCGTCGAAGTAGGTGGCGTTGGCCGGGCAGTCGGCGACCTCACGCAGGGGTCTCAACACCCCACCCTGGAAGAACTCGCCGGCATCGATGAAGATGCGGGTCGCCCAGCCCGCGGCCGGATCCATGTACGGAACAAACAGCTCTGAAAGAGAGCCTTCGTAGAGGATGGAGCGGAGATTCGTGCCGTCGTCGAAACGCACCAGGTTGATGACAGGTCCCACGCGAGGGTCCAGGCGAACCCGGAAACGCCAGTTCTGCCAGCGAACTTCACCGCCTGCAAGCTGAAAGCCGGGTCCCAGCGGCTGCGTTACGGCCAGGGGTGTTGTGCCCGGCCGCGGGATGGAGGCCGCCTCCTGAAAGTTGATGGGCGAGGTAGGAACGGGGACAGGTCCCTCATCAGTCACATCGAGCACTTTCTTCTCGACCGCGTCCACTTTCACCAGCAGCCCCTCGATCGAGCGTCCCCAGGTGAGGTAGGCGCCGCGGTGATCGGCGCAGCCCCCGTACATTATTCGATGACCCTCCAGCTCGGGAATAGCAAAATAACCAAACGGCAGGGGCACGCACTCAACCGTCGTCAGGTCTTTGATGCCGCGCTTGGCCAAGGCATCGACAACCCGAGGATCGTTCTTAACAAGTTCACCGAGGTCCTTAAACTCGCTCTCGAGAATGGGAGCCTGCACGCCTTTCCGCTCCTGCCAGGACTCCAGCTTGCGGCCCGCGATGTCGATGCGGGCTTCGGTGACATGTCCTTTACGCAACAGAATGACATCCGCCTCGCGCTGGATGGGATCTCCGTCCTTCCACGCCAGCACCTTGTCTTTGGCCGGCTCGTGCAGCAGAACGCTGGCGGTGTAGGTATCCTTGTCGATCCTCCCGGTGCCTTGCAGCACTTCGTAGACCGTCCAGTATTCCTGTGTTTTGAGCGCGTCGAGCGGGTGCGCAGGCGCCTGGGTTTGCGCCAGCGCGACGGCCGGGGCGAGGAAGCTCCACAGAAAGAGAATCTGAGTTCGACAGCGATCTGTTTTCAATTTGCCCTCCATTGCCGAGCCACTCATTCTAACGCCGAGTGCGTGTGCGTCGGCCCAAAAAGGTTGAGTATAATTTCCCAGGCTGCGGAACTTCCGCCCCTCTGCACCGTCTACTTCCGAGACAGCTTACGCCAGCGGCCGCCAGGAGGGTTGTACCCATGGACACGTTGCTCCAGGATCTCAAACACTCACTTCGAATTCTTCGTCAAAGCCCCGGCTTCACGGTCACCGCCATTGCGGCGCTGGCGCTCGGCATCGGAGCCAATACCGCGATTTTCTCCGTCGTCAACACCGTGTTGCTGACGCCACTGCCGTATCCCCAGCCAGATCGCATCGTGCAATTGATGAGTGCCACGCCGCAGGGCAATTTCCCCGGTGCGTCCGTCCCGAAATACAACATCTGGCGCGCGCAGACTCAGGTCTTGGAGGACGTCGCCGCCTACGACGCCGGAGGTCCGGGGATCAACATTTCGGGTGGCGAGCGTCCCGAGCAACTCAAGGGAATCCACGTTTCGTACGAGTTTTTCCACCTGTTCGGCGCCAACCCGGTTCTGGGTCGCACCTTCTCGAAGGCTGAAGACTTCCCGCGCGGGGGCAACGCAGTCGTGCTCTCGAACGGGCTGTGGCAGCGCCGCTTCGGCTCCGATCCCCACGTCATCGGCAAGGGCGTCACCCTGGGTGGGGAGCCCTACACCATCATCGGCGTTCTGGCTCCCGGCTTCTCTTTCAACAACCCGCCTGCTGATCTCTACCTGCCCTTTCAGGCCGACCCCAACAGCGTGCAACAGGCGCATTACTTCGGCGCCGCGGGCCGTTTGAAGCCCGGCATCAGTTTGGGAGCCGCCCAAGCCGCTCTCAAGCTTGCGGGCGAAGAGTTCCGCCGAAAGTTCCCTGACGGCGGTGCGGGCCCCAGGCAAAGCTTCACGGTGGAACCGCTGCAGGAAACGATCGTCCGCGACGTGCGGCCGGCGCTGTTCATCCTGTTGGGCGCGGTCGGCTTCGTGCTCTTGATCGCCTGCGCGAATGTTGCCAACCTGTTGCTGGTGCGTGCCACCGGCCGCGCACGCGAGATCGCGATCCGCACGGCCATTGGCGCGGGCAGGGGACGCATCATCCGCCAGCTTCTTACCGAAAGCGTCATTCTTTCGGTCATAGGCGGTGTGATGGGAATGGCACTGGGGTCTGTCGGAGTGCGCGCGCTCCTGGCTCTCAACCCGGGGAATATCCCACGGATCGGCGAGAACGGCGCGGCGGTTACCCTGGATTGGCGTGTGCTGGCTTTCAGTCTGGGACTGGCCCTGCTGACGGGCATCGTCTTCGGCCTGTTCCCCGCCCTTCAGGCATCGCGCACCGACCTCAGCTTCACCTTGAAGGAAAGCGGCGCGCGCGCGGGCACCGGCCTGCGGCAGAACAAGGCTCGTAGCCTGCTGGTCATTAGTGAGATGGCCCTGGCCATCGTCTTGCTTGTGGGGGCGGGTCTACTCATCCGCACTTTTGCCGCGCTGCACAGCGTCAATCCCGGCTTTGATCCGCATAACGTCCTCACCATGGACACCTCCCTCACCGGAAGCCACTTCGACCAGACTGCCGCCATTACCGGCATGGCTCGCCAGACCATCGAACGGATGGAGGCTTTGCCCGGCGTGGAAGCGGCCGCGGCAAGTTGCTATCTGCCACTCGAAGGTGGGCTCGGCCTGGGCTTCTCGATCGCAGGCCGTCCCGCCAATGACCAGCAGTCTCAAGGCGGCGCCGGCTGGGCGTATGTGACACCGCGTTTCTTCGACGTTTTCAGGGTCCCCATCGTTCGCGGCCGCGGCTTCACCGAGCGTGATGCCGCCGGCGCGCCGGGCGTGGTCCTGATCAACGAAGCCATGGCGCGGCGGTTCTGGCCTCATGAAAATCCCATCGGACAACGAATCACCATCGGGGCGGGCATGGGACCCGCGTTCGCCGAACCGGCTCGCGAGATCATCGGCATCGTAGGCGACGCCCGCGACGCCGGCCTCAATCAGGATCCGGTGAATGAAATGTTTGTTCCTCTGCCCCAGGTGCGCGACGCCGTGATGGAACTGAACAACCGGTTCATGCCGCTGACCTGGGTGGTCCGCACAAGAGTGGCGCCGTTCTCGCTGGCCGAGCCAATCCAGCGCGTCTTCCAGCAAGCGGCGGATCTTCCCGCCGGCCATATCCGAACGATGGATCAGGTCGTGGTGCAGTCCACGGCGCGCGATCAGTTCAACACTCTGCTGCTCGGTATTTTCGCGTTTGTGGCCATTCTGCTGGCTTCCATCGGACTTTACGGACTCATGGCGTACTCAGTGGAGCAGCGCACGTTGGAATTCGGCATCCGCCTGGCGCTGGGCGCGGATCCGGGCGGCCTCTACAGAATGATCGTGGGCCAGGCCATGAAGCTGGCCATCGCGGGGATCGTGATCGGCCTCGCTGCCGCCTTCGGGCTCACCCGCCTGATGGCCACCATGCTCTTCGGCGTGAAGCCGACGGACCCAATGGTGTTTGTCTCGGTAGCCACCCTGCTGGGCGCCGTCGCCTTTTTGGCGAGCTATATTCCAGCCCGGAGAGCCGTCGGAATCGATCCGGCCGTGGCCTTGAGATACGAGTAGCACGTGTGCTGGCTACGACCAGCGGAAGCGGTTGCCCATAACGGTGAAACCACACAGCCTCTCGCATCACCAGCCAGCCTGTGTCTGGTTTCAGAATCGCCACTCTACGTCCCGAATGCGGACACTTCCGGCGAATCCCCAAGGCAAATGCTAAACTTGCCGCGGCAGAGTAGTTGCAACAGATCTGGTGGATCAATCTATGCAAGACATACGCTACGCCGTGCGGTTGCTGCGCAGAAGCCCAGGGTTCACGATCCTCGTCGTCCTCATTCTGGCACTGGGCATCGGGGCGAACAGCGCCATTTTCAACGTGGTCCATACCATGCTTTTTCAGCCGTTGCCGGTCAGGGCGGCCAGCCATCTGGTCGTGATTTGGGCGACCAACCTTGAGCACGGCTGGAGCCGGATAGGGCCGACGGGGCAGGACTACCTCGATTGGAAGGAGCAGAGCAATTCTTTCGAAGACATGTTCCTGTTCGAGCACGGCACCGGCACCGTGACGGGCGAGGGCGAGCCCGAACAGGTGGCGGGCTTGAGGGTAAGCACGAATTTCGGCGACTTCTTGGGAATCAAGCCGGTCCTGGGCCGCACGTTTCGCCTGGACGAGGCGGCGGGGCGGCACAACTTCGCGATCCTCTCGCACGGGTATTGGCAGCGGCGCTTCGGCGGCGCCCCATCCGTGGTAGGGCGAGGCATGACGTTGAACGGCGAGCGATACACGATCATCGGGGTCTTGCCTCCGGAACTGCGCGCCCTCTTTCCCGCCGATGTGGTGGTGCCGTTTGATACCGACTGGGTGAAGCGGGCGGACTCCAACCTGGGAGTGTTCGGCAGGCTCAAGCCCGGCGTTACTCTCAAGCAGGCCTCCGCGGAGATGAGCGTGATCGCCGAACGAATCGGACGCGCACGGCCGTACCGCAAAGGCTACGGCACGGTGTTGGCGCCGCTGATGGAGGTGCGCGTGGAGTATATCAGGCCTGCACTGATCGTACTGCTTTGGGCGGTGGGCTTTGTCTTGCTTATCGCCTGCGCCAACGTGGCCAATCTGATGCTGGTCCGCGCGGTGGGTCGCCAGAGGGAGGTTGCCGTCCGCATAGCGTTGGGAGCCGGGCACCTCCGGCTGGCGCGTTATTTCGTGACCGAGAGCACGTTGCTGGCGCTCCTCGGTGGCGCGGTGGGTTTGGTTCTGGCGCTGTGGTCGACTGACGTGTTGATGAGCTTTGTGCCCCAGAGCATTCCCGTGCCGAATGCGGCCGATCAGGTCCTGCTTCCAAAAGTTCATATGGGCGGAACGGTGTTTGTTTTCACGTTACTCATCTCGCTGGTGACTGGGGTCATTTTCGGTCTGGTTCCTGCCTTCCACACCGTGCGTTGCGAGGTTAACGAATCGCTGAAGGAGGGAGGAAGAGGCTCTCTGGCTGGCCCGCGCAGAAACCGCACCCGCTCTGCCCTGGTGATTGCCGAGGTGGCCTTGGCGTTCGTGCTGGTGATTGGCGCCGGCCTGATGATCAAGAGCTTCTGGCATCTTTTGGAGGCCAACCCCGGCTTTAATCCCAACCATCTACTGACGCTGCGGGTTAAATTGCCCAACGATGCAAAGGACTCCAAATACAGGGAGCCAGGGCAACGGGCAGCCGTCTTTCAGCGTTTTCTAACGAGCGTCGCGGCAGTGCCAGGAATTCAGTCCGCCGCGTTAGCGGAAATTATTCCTTTAAGCCAGGACGATATGGATATGGGGTTCTTCGTGATCAAGGAAGCGCCGCCGCTGCCGGTGGACGAGCATCTTGCCGCGGATCTCAGGGACATCAGCCCGAGTTACTTCGGGACGATGGGCATTCCGCTGATTAAAGGGCGGGCTTTCACGGACCATGACAACGCGGAAGGCCCGCGGGTCGTGGTGATCGACGAGACTCTGGCCAGCCGGCTTTTCCCCGGCGAGGATCCCGTCGGTAAGCATTTGCAGGTCCCGGACGCGACGCGGCCGGCGCGCGAAATTGTCGGCGTCGCCGGCGCGGTTCACGACACCAGCTTCGACCAACCGCCACGTCCCACCATCTACTTCCCGTATCTGCAGAGTCCTGACCAGACGATGAGCCTGGTGGTGCGCACGGCCTCACCGCCAGGCGCCATTTTGCCCGCCATCAAGAACGCGATTTGGTCAATCGACAAGGACCAGCCTATTTTCAGCGTCCGATCCATGGACGAAATCATTTCGGGAGTTGTTTCAGCACAGCGACTCGCTTTTGTCCTGTTGGGGGTGTTTGCCTTCCTGGCGCTCACGTTGGCGGCAGTTGGAATTTACGGCGTGACTTCCTATGCGGTCAGCCAGAGAACCCATGAGATCGGCATGCGCATGGCCTTAGGCGCCCGGAAATCCGACGTGCTGAGGCTGGTGGTAGGAGACGGAATGATACTGGCGGCGATTGGCGTGGCACTCGGTCTTGGGGCGGCGCTGCTCCTGACTCGTTTTCTCGCCAGCATTCTGTACGGCGTTGATCCTACCGACGCGCCGACCTTGCTGGGAGTGTCGTTGCTGGTGCTGGTGGTGTCGATGCTCGCGGGTTACATTCCGGCGCGCCGCGCCGCCAAGGTCGATCCGATGGTGGCGCTCCGTTACGAGTAGAACGATTTTGCCATCTTTGACCTAGCCGCTAGCGGCCCACAGCCAGGCGTTCCGCCAATACCTCCGGCAGACCGGCGCGGAGGATCTTTGCCTGCGCGGCGGTGAGATCGTAGGAAACGCGGCGGTACATCAGGAAACGCTCATCCGGGTGGTATAGGACGTAGCCCACGCGGGGGTCGCCGTCGCGCGGCTGACCCACCGAACCGGGATTGATCAGATAGGCCGTATCGGGTTCGAGTTGCAAAGGAAGTTCCTTCTGCTTGACGGACGGCCGTCCAACGGTGCGCACGCGATTGAGTCCCCACTGGAACCCGCCCTGCAAATGCGTGTGGCCGAAGAAAGCCAGCGAGGTTTCCAGATAAGGAAAGCTCTGGCCGGCATCGGCCGCCGCGACCACGTACTCATCTTCGTCGAGCGGCGAGCCGTGCATGGCCTGGAAACCCTCTATCGCGATAGGGCCTTTCGGAAGAGCGGAGACGTACGCGAGATTCTCAGGCGTAAGCTGCTCATGCGTCCATTCCGCCGCCCGCCGGGCCACGGGATTGAACCACTCCAGATCCTCAAGCCCCGCCGAAGCGCGGTCGTGATTGCCGCGAACCACAATCGCCACGTTGGCGCGCACCCATTCCGTGACCGAGTTGGGATCGGCGCCGTAACCGACCAGGTCGCCGAGACAGAGGATGCGGTCGTAATCGCCGGCGGCGGATTCCAGGACGGCCTGCAAAGCCTCCCAGTTGGCATGGATATCGCTGAGGATCAGGTACCGTGGCGCGGGCATTACGCTTTTCGCAAGCGTATCACGGCGATCTCGGGCGGCGCTCCGAGCCGCGCCGGCATTCCGATGGTGCCGATGCCGCGCGTCACGTAGATGGAAGAACGTCCGGAGCGGTAGTGCCCGTACACATAAGGCGTATAAAAGCGCGCCATGTTGAAGTCATGGTGCAGGATTTCGACATTGACCTGCCCGCCGTGGGTATGCCCGGCGAGGGTGAGGTCCCATCCCTGCTTCGCCGCGACCGGGAACACGTCGGGATTGTGCGATAGCAGGAGATTGAGCGCATGGGGAGCAATCAGACTCTCGGCGCCCTGCAGATAATTTGGCTGATCGCTCATCTTCTGGTAATCGACGCCGGCGATGTTCACCAGCGCGTTGCCGAAACGGAGCTGCCGGGCTTGGCTGCGCAGAAACGGGATGCCCAGCCGAGCCCCCTGGGCGGCCGTGTAGTTCTGGGTACCCGCGTAGATTTCATGATTTCCCAGGCAGCCCATCATCCCTGAATCGGATCGCAGCCGCGAGATTTGACGCAGACAGGCATCCACCGGGTCGCCTCGCACGGAGATCAGATCGCCGGTGACGAACACGATGTGGCCGCGTAGTTCGTTGGCGGCGTCCACCACCCTGGCGAATTCCTGCTCGCTCAAGTACGCGCTCAGATGAATGTCGCTGAGTTGGACCAGCCGCAAGCCGTTGAGATCCGGATGCAAGCCCGGAACAGGCATCTCGATTTCACGAACCTGGAAGGCCGTGCGCTCGACCAGCGCGCCGAATCCCAGCAATCCGGCGGGAATGGCAGCGGCCAGCGTACCGGCGCCACGGAGTAAAGCGCGGCGCGTAGGATCGACCTCCGGCTCCGATCGCCGGCTGAGACGGTTTATGAGCCACCAGGCAATCCAGACGGGGGTGGATGTAAACGCCCAGAACAGGCCGGCGCCGCGCATCCAGCCGAATAAGTGGGGGTTGAGCCGTAAAACGCTGGCGTTCGGCAAGTTCAGCATGAGACCGAGGGTAGCCAGAGTGATGGCGAGCATCACAAGGCGGCTCAGCCAGCGGGCCGCACTCTGTGGTAAGTGGTTTTTTATCTGACAGTTAGCCAGGATGGCGATGCGCCATTGCACGAGACTCAGCGCAACCACCGCCACAATTTCCACCGTGTTTCCGAGGTATAGCCCCATGCGACCGCTTTCCTTATTCTAATCGGCTGGCTGGGGTATTTTCAGGGCAAAATTTGCCAGGCGTGGCGCAAAATGGCGAGGGCCGCCGTGGCCGCGGTTTCCGCTCGGAGGACATTCTGTCCCAAGGAAACCGGTTTCCAGCCGGCTTTTGCCGCCAGTTCGCGTTCCCGATCCGTCCAGCCGCCTTCGGGACCAGTCAGGATAGCGATCGCGGCGCTGGGTGCGCGGGTTGCCGGCAGGACGCTCAGCAGCGGATCGGCGCCGGGTTGCTCCTCGAGAAAGTAGCGAAGCGGGGAGGAGTCGGAGACCGCCGCATCGAATGTTACGGGCGGCACGATTTCCGGCATGCGAACACGCCGCGCCTGCTGGCTCGTTTCGCGCGCAATCTTTTTCCACCGCTCCACGCGTTTTGCCGCGGCGCGCGCCAAGTCCTTTTCCGTGCGTTCGGCGTCTACCGGGACGACGCGGGCAACCCCCAGTTCGGTGGCCTTTTCGACCAGCCACTCGAAGCGATCGAATTTGATGAGCGCGGCGAAAATGGTGATTTCTGGCGACGGCGGTTCAGGGGCCAGCGGTTCGACAATGCGGAAGGCGACCCGCTGCGCGCTGACGGCCGAGATCTCGGCGAGGTACGCGCGCTGGTTGTCCGACACCTCGTACTGCTGGCCGGCTTCGGCACGCAGCACACGGGCTAGGTGCCGGGCATCGTCGCCGGTGAGTTCCGCGCGATCGCCATCAATCCGGTCTACGAAAAATCGGCGGCGGGCCAAAAAACAGGATAGGGCCGCGAATGCACGCGAATCAACGTGAATCGGATGGCATACTAAAAGACTCAGCCTATGATTGCGGTGTTGCGCGGCGTACTCCTCGAGAAGCATCCCAACCAGGCGGTGGTCGATGCCGGCGGCGTGGGGTACGAATTGCACATTCCCATCACGACGTACACGCATCTCCCCGAGGCCGGCTCGGAAGTGCGGTTGCGCGTCTACACACACGTCCGCGAGGACACGCTGGCGCTTTACGGCTTTCTTTCACAGGACGAGAAGAATCTGTTCGAGAAACTGATCGGGGTGAGCGGCATCGGGCCGTCGCTGGCGATCAAGATTCTCTCCGGCCTGGCGGCAGCGGAGCTGATCACGGCCATTCGCAGAGGCGAGGTAGAGCGGCTGGTGCGCATTCCGGGCGTCGGCAAAAAGACCGCCGAGCGCATGCTGCTGGAACTGCGCGACAAGCTGCCGGCTCCGGCGGGCGAGGCCGCCGCGCCACCCGTGCCGTCACTGAGCGAGATCGAGCAAGATGTGCTGTCCGCGCTGTCAAACCTCGGCTGCGCACGCCCCGCGGCGGAGCAGGCCGTGCGGAAGGCCAAGGCCAGCGGGGCGGCGGCGGAATTCGAGCCGCTGTTTAGAAAGGCGCTGGAACTGGTGAGGTGAAGGGGTGGAATTGGTTGGACCTCACGCCAAGGATTGCTCGTCCTAGGGCAAGTCCAGTGCGGAGATGCCATCCGGTTTAGCCTTAGGTATTCTATGAACATGGAGTTGATCTTCGACGTTCGCGACGCCGAGGAAGGGGGCTACTGCGCGCTCGCTGGGCTATCCTATCTTCACGGAAGCCGAGACTTGGGAAGAACTCCGTGCCAATGTTCTTGAGGCGACGTCCCTTCACTTCGAAGACGGCCCAGTGCACCCCCGCCTGGTGCAACTTCACTATACAAAGGACGAACTGATCCCGGTCGAAGCCGCATGAAGCTGCCGCGCGGCGTACCGGCAGATCGACTGATCCGTGCATCCGCCTAGGTCCGGGTCCCAAGTCTTGATCCTCACTGGTGTGTCCGCGAGGCTGGGGCTAAGCTATAACAGATAGCTGAGATCACATGCCCGATCCCCGCATCGTTTCCGCGGCACCGCTTGAAGACGAAGCGCAGTTCGAAGCCGGACTGCGGCCACGGCGGCTGGAAGATTTTACGGGGCAGACCAAGCTTAAAGAGAATCTCGCCATCGCCATCGCGGCGGCGCGCAAGCGGGGCGAGGCCCTGGATCACGTTCTGCTCTACGGGCCACCGGGCCTGGGCAAAACCACGCTGGCCGCCATCATCGCCGAGGAGATGGAAGTGGAATTCCAGCAGACCTCGGGGCCGATTCTGCAAAAGAAGCTCGATCTCACCGGGATCCTGACCAACATCCGGGCGAAGCAGGTCTTCTTCATCGACGAGATCCACCGCCTGCTGCCCGACGTGGAGGAGATTCTCTACGCCGCGATTGAAGATTTCCGCGTCGACATTTTGATTGGCGCCGGGCCGGGTGCGCGCACGCACTCGATGTCCATCCCCAAGTTCACGGCAATTGGCGCCACCACGCGGCAAGGCCTGGTGAGCGGGCCTTTGCGGGGACGCTTCGGCCTGGTGCTGCGGCTCAATCATTATGACGTGGCGGAGCTGAAGCAGATTGTGAAGCGCTCGGCGCGGCTGCTCAGTGTGGAGATCGACGAGGAGGGCGCCGAGGAAATCTCGCGGCGCAGCCGGGGCACGCCGCGCATTGCCAACCGCTTACTGCGGCGGGTGCGAGATTACGCGCAGGTTCGCGCCGATGGGCGCATCAACCGCCCGTTGGCCGAGACTGCGCTCGACTTATTGGAAGTGGACCGCTTCGGCCTGGATGAGATCGACCAAAAAATCATGATGACGGTGCTGAAGAACTACGCCGGCGGGCCGGTGGGAGTGAACACCATCGGCGCATCGATCGGCGAGGAGCCCGACACCATTGAAGAAGTCTACGAGCCCTATCTGATCCAGCTCGGGTTCCTCCACCGCACGCCGCGAGGCCGCATGGCCACCGACAGCGCGTTCGATTATTTCAAGGTGCCGCGGCGGTTGCGCACGGGCGAGCAGACGGCGTTGTTCTAGTTTCAGGTGTCAGGTTCCAGGTGTTAGGTGTCAGGGAAAACCGTTTATCTTGGTCTAGGTTCGAATGTCGGTGCGCGCGAGGAGATGCTCCAGACGGCTGTTGACCGGTTGCAGTCGCGCGAGCTGCGCATCGTGCGCGTGTCTTCGGTCTATGAAACGGAGCCGCAGGGGCGGCGCAACCAGCGCTGGTTTTTGAACCTGGTGGTGGAAGCCGAGACTGATCTTTTTCCGAGGCAACTGCTGGGGCGCATCGCCAAAATCGAGCAGCAACTGGGGCGGCGACGCATGCTGGCCAACGGCCCGCGCACGATGGACATCGACATTCTCTTCTACGGCAGCTTCATCGTAGACACGCCCGAACTCAAGATCCCGCACCCTCGTTTCGCGCAGCGCCGTTTCGTGCTAGCCCCGATGGTCGAGCTGGCGCCCGAACTGCGCGACCCGGTCTCGCGCCGCACCATGCGGGAGTTGCTGCCGGGGACGGCGGGACAGGCGGTGCGGAAGGTGGAGTTCTGCTTGCGAATCTGTAGCGCATGACCACGCCTGATTTTGGCGGGGGCTTGCGGCACTTTGCCCTTGATCAACAAACGGCCGCAGGTCTCCGGCAAAAAACGCCGTACGAAGCCGTGTAGCGCAGGCCGGCGCCTGACTTTGGCGGGGACTTGCGCTTTTTGCCGCGATCGAAAAAAAAGCCGCAGGTCTCCCCGCAAACACCGCGGGTAGGCCTGCGCTACAAAAACTCACTGCGAACCGCGACGTTCTGATTACGACAGGTGAGGAATCGCAGGAAATCGCCCTCGCGATAAGCCAACGCCCGGTGGCCGGCCGGGCCGGACCGCGAAAGAATGGCTTCCCAGCGCAGTCCGCTATCGCGGTATAGCTGATCCCAGTCCAACGGTCGTAGTTTGCGCGAAGCGGAGAGAACGGCCAGAGCATCCTCACGTTCGAGCGCAAACCACCCTTCCTGAAAGACCGGGTTATTCAGGTCCAGCAGAACGCGAGCCATCGTCAAACCGTTCTATCAACGTTTCGATCGCTTACGGTCGAAGGCATCGAGCTTGGAGGCCTTGGGGGTGCTTCTCGGCCCATTCGATCGCACGGCTGAGTTCCTCGGTCACCGGGGACCGATGCAGCCAGAGTTCGTTCTCGGGAATGACACGGGCAGCCTTGACCAACCAGACACCGTCCTCGATTTCTTCGACGGTGACAGTTCGGCCGGCATGCTGCTTCCCGAGCGAGATCTGCCCCCTCGAACTAATGGTCTTAGTCTCAGCGGCCATTTTGTGCCTTTCATCTGCATGATCGCATGATTGCGTCAGCCGTATAATTTCAGCAGGGAGGGAACTCCCATGACACCGCGCGGCATCCCTTTCATTGCCGCAGCCCGCTTCACCACCAGCTTGCTGCTCTTTTCTTGCGAGGACCCCTTCGTCGCACAGCGCGACCGCATGGTGCGCGAACAGATTGAATCCCGGGGCATTCGCAATGCCGACGTTCTTCGCGCCATGCGCTCCACGCCACGGCATCTTTTCGTGCCGGAGAACCTGCGCGATTATGCGTACTCGGACCATCCGCTGCCCATCGGGCTGGGGCAGACGATCTCACAACCTTATGTTGTCGCGTTGATGACCGACCTTCTGGCGGCGGGGAAAACCGACCGCGTGCTGGAAATCGGCACCGGTTCCGGGTACCAGGCCGCGGTGCTGGCGGGCCTCGTGAAACACGTCTACACCATCGAGATCGTTGCGGAACTGGCGAACTCGGCACGCGCGCGTCTCGCCGCCTTGGGTTGCCGGAACGTGACGGTCCGGCTGGGCGACGGGTACAAGGGCTGGCCCGAGGAAGCGCCATTCGACCGGATCATTCTCACGGCAGCTCCACCCGACGTCCCACAAGAGCTGATCGATCAGCTCGCGCGCGGCGGCCGGCTGGTGGCGCCGGTCGGGGAAAGTCCGGTGACTCAAGAACTGGTGGTGGTGGAAAAGACTCGCGCGGGCGACATCCGCCGGCGGGCGGTGACCCCTGTGATGTTTGTCCCCATGGTGCCGGAACGCACCAGATAAGGCTCCCGACGGATGCTATAATTTCCTACATTGATCGCAGAGGTAACCCATGAAGTTTTTTCTCGATACCGCTAACCTCGATGAGCTCAAGAAAGGCGCCGCTTGGGGCATCGTCGACGGAGTCACCACCAACCCATCGCTGATCGCCAAAGAAGGCCGCCCCATTGTGGAGCAGGTTCGCATGATCTGCGACATTGTGGATGGCGACATCAGCGCCGAGGTGGTCGCAACCGAAACCAAAGAGATGATTCGTGAAGGCCATGAGCTTTCCCGCATCCACAAGAACATTGTCGTGAAGTGCCCGCTCACACGCGACGGGATCCGCGCCACCAAGGCGCTCTCGGGCGAAGGCATCCGCGTGAACGTGACGCTGTGCTTTTCAGCGGGGCAGGCGCTGCTGGCCGCCAAGGCCGGGGCGTACATTATCAGCCCGTTCGTGGGGCGGCTCGACGATATCGGCTGGACGGGGATGGAGTTGATCCGCAGTATCACCACGATCTACAGGAACTACGGCTACAAGACACAGGTGCTTGCGGCCTCGCTGCGATCGCCCACCCATGTGATTGACGCGGCCACGGCGGGCTCGCACATTGGCACCATGCCTTTCAAAGTTCTCGACATGCTGTTCAATCACCCGCTGACCGACAAGGGCCTCGAACAGTTCCTGAAGGACTACAACAAGGTTTTTCAAGAGACACCGGTCGCCGGTTAGACACTTCCTGAACTATGAGGGAGGCGGTGGCGAATATTGTCTCGTCTGGCGGGACGGTGCTGGCGGTGGTGAGCGGAATGACCACCGCGGCGCTGGGCGCATGGGGTGTGCGCAAATACCTGAAGGGCCGGATCACGGCGTCCGAGCTGGAGCGCCGCCGCCGGGGCCATCTGTTTGCGCGCGGCAAAATGGGAGACGCCAATCTCCTCGAATACCATGATCACGTGGTCTTCTACTCCTACGATATCGCCGGAGTGGAATACACGGCTTGCCAGGACCTCACCGATTTACAATCACTGATTCCATCGGACCGGTGGAGCGCCATCGGCCCGGCCTCTATCAAGTACGATCCGCGCAATCCCGCCAACTCCATCGTGCTGTGCGAAGAATGGAGCGGGTTGCGGACCGCCCATCGGGTAGAATAGGCATTCTACAAGGAGACAAACCGATGAATAGAACGAAGATTTTCAAAGCGGCGCTCGCGCTCGCCGTAGCCCTGGGATTGTTCGGCGCGGGCCTTCTGACCGGCAAGAACACCTTCCACCAGCCAACTTCCGTGATCCACGTCGTGGCGGTGCAGTGGACGCCGGAGTCGACCCCGGAGCAGCAGAAGGCCGCGCTCGACGCCGTGAAGAACATGGCCGCGGAAGTCCCCGGCATCAAGAACATCTGGATCAAGTCCACGCGCGTGCAGCCGCGGGACTACAACGCCGCTTTCGCGATCGAGTTTGAGAACAAGGAAGCCGCCGAAGCGTATGCCAAGCATCCGGCGCACGACGCGTGGATGAAGATCTACGAGCCGATCCACAAAGAGAGCCGCTCGCTGCAAATCACAAACTGAATCTGGATGTCCGCGCTGGCGCTGCTATCATAGAAAGATCCCTTATGATTGACGGCAGCATTCGCGAAGGCCTCACTTTCGACGACATCCTGCTCGAGCCAGCGTGCAGCGATGTCGTTCCCGCGGAAGTCGATACCAAAACGCAGTTGACGCGCGCGATCGGGCTGAACATCCCCATCGTCAGCTCGGCCATGGACACGGTGACGGAATCCCACCTGGCCATTGCGCTCGCGCAGCAGGGCGGCATCGGCATCATGCACCGCAACATGACCATCGAGCGCCAGGCCGAAGAGGTGGACCGCGTCAAACGCAGTGAAAGCGGCATGATCGTGGATCCCATCACCATCTCGCCGGAGAAGAAAATCGCCGATGCGCTCGAGATGATGAAGCGCTACCGCATTTCGGGAATTCCGGTGACTCAGGGCGGGAAGCTGGTGGGAATCCTGACCAACCGCGATCTGCGTTTCGAGTCGCGCAGCGACCTGCCGATCTCCGAGGTGATGACCAAGGACAACCTCATCACCGTGCCCGTGGGTACCACGCTCGAAGAGGCGGAACGCATCCTGCACCGCCACCGCGTTGAGAAGCTGCTGGTAGTGGACGAAAACTTCGCCCTCAAGGGCCTCATCACCGTCAAAGACATTCAGAAGAAGCTGAAGTATCCCCTGGCGGCGAAGGATTCGCAGGGGCGGCTGCGGGTGGGGGCGGCGATCGGCGCCACGGCCGACTATCTGGAGCGCGCTCAGGAGCTGGTCGCGAAAAAAGTGGATGTGCTGGTGATCGACACCGCGCACGGGCACACGGAGCGCGTGATGCAGGCGGTGCGCACCGTGAAGAAGCAATTGCCCAATGTGCAGCTCATCACCGGCAACGTGGCGACGCACGAGGCGGCGTGTGAGCTGATTTCGCTGGGCGTGGACGGCATCAAGGTGGGAATCGGGCCGGGCTCGATCTGCACCACGCGGGTGGTGAGTGGCGCGGGCGTGCCGCAGATCACGGCCATCTCGGAGTGCGCCAAAGCCACACGCGGCGCCGGTGTGCCTCTGATCGCCGATGGCGGCATCAAGTACTCCGGCGATATCACCAAGGCCATTGCGGCCGGCGCTGACTGCGTCATGATCGGCGGCTTGTTTGCCGGCACCGATGAAAGTCCCGGCGAGGTGATTCTGTATCAAGGCCGCACCTTCAAAACCTACCGCGGGATGGGCTCGCTGGGCGCGATGTCACAAGGCCATGCCAACCGCTACGAGCAGGACCCCAACGCCAAGCTCGTTCCCGAAGGCATCGAAGGCCGCGTCGCATCGAAAGGCCCGTTAGGCGAGCTGGTCTTCCAGTTGGTGGGCGGGCTCAAGGCGGGCATGGGTTACTGCGGGTGCCACGATATTCCCGAGCTTCAGGAAAAGGCCCGGTTTCTGCGCATCTCCCCGGCGGGCTTGCGCGAGAGCCACGTGCACGACGTCATCATCACCAAGGAAGCGCCGAACTACAGATTGGAATAAGAATTCACCGCAGAGACGCTGAGGCGCAAAGGACGCAATGAAACTCTTCGCGTCTCTGCGCCTCTGCGGTTGATAATTAAGCTTCCATGTTTCGCAAAGTCCTCATAGCCAACCGCGGCGAAATAGCCGTGCGCATCATCCGCACACTGCGCGAAATGGGCATTGGCGCGGTGGCGGTCTACTCGGATGCCGACCGCGCATCGCTGCACGTGCGCATGGCGGATGAGGCGGCGCACGTCGGCCCGTCGCCCTCGGCGGAGAGCTACCTGCGCATCGACCGCCTGATTGACGCGGCGCGCGCCCATGGCGCCGAGGCCATTCATCCCGGCTACGGATTTCTGAGTGAGAACGCCGAATTCGCGGCGGCGTGCGAAGCCGCGGGTCTGGTGTTTATCGGGCCTCCGGCGGACGCGATTCGCAAGATGGGATTGAAGACTCCGGCGCGGGAGCTGGCCATCGCGGCGGGCGTTCCGGTGGTGCCGGGAATGCAGCACGCCGCTCGGGACGCCGAAGACGCGCGCGCGTTCGCACACGATTGCCGGTACCCCGTGTTGCTCAAAGCCGTGGCGGGGGGCGGCGGAAAAGGCATGCGGCGCGTGGATCGGGATGAGGATCTCGCCTCCGCGTTTCGCGACGCCGCGAGCGAAGCCGAACGGGCGTTCGGAAACTCCGCGATCTACGTGGAGAAGCTGATCGAGCAGCCGCGCCACATCGAGGTCCAGTTGATGGGCGACCGCCAGGGCCACATCGTCTACCTGGGAGAGCGCGAATGCTCGTTGCAACGGCGGCACCAGAAGATCATGGAGGAGTGCCCGTCGCCGCTGGTGGACGCGCATCCGGAGATGAGGCGCGCCATGGGCGAAGCAGCCGTTCGCGTCGCGCGCGCGGCTGGCTATCACAATGCCGGCACGGCCGAATTTCTGGTGGACGCCGGCCGCAATTTCTACTTTCTCGAGATGAACACGCGTTTGCAGGTGGAGCACCCGGTCACCGAACTCGTCACCGGGCTCGATCTGGTGCGGCTGCAACTGGAAATCGCCGCCGGCGAACCGCTGCGGTTGCGGCAGGAAGAGATCAACTGGCGCGGCGCGGCCATCGAATGCCGCATTTACGCCGAGGATCCCGACAACCATTTCTTTCCGTCGCCGGGGCGCATCCAGCACCTCGACCGGCCGCTCGGACCGGGCATTCGCTTTGATTCGGGCGTGTACCCGGGCTGGACCGTGCCGCTTGACTATGATCCATTGCTCGCCAAGCTCGCGGTTTGGGCGGGCTCGCGCGAACAGGCGGTGGCGCGGATGATCCGCGCGCTCGACGAGTATCACGTGGTGGGGATCAAAACGAATATCGGATTCTTCCGGCAATTGATGGAAGACGATCAGTTCCGCCGGGCTGAGCTGCACACCGGCCTGGTGGATGAGTTCCTGGAGCGGCGCCGCACGCCCGAGAAAGATCCGGAACTGCAGGCGGTAGCGGCATTAGTCGGACAGGCATTCCTGGCCGTGCGTTCGGCGCGTAAAGAGAACGGCAAGGGCGGGAATACCGCTGCCTGGCGAACCGAGGGGAGGGACCAGCTCCATCAATGACCTTCCATGTCGAGATCGACGGAGCAGCCACGCGCCTCGAAGTCGACCGTGACGGAGAACACTGCCGCTTCCGCCTGGGCGAACAGGGCGAACGCAGCGCGCAGCTCACCGAAGTCGAACCCGGGGTTTATTCCGTGCTGCTCGATGGTCGCAGCTACGAAGCCCGCGCCGAGCCCGGCGAAGATTGCGCCTGGATCACGATTCGCGGGCATCGTTTTCGCGTGGCCATCACGGATCCGCGCCGCTGGTCACGAAAGGGCGCCGGCGCGCACGGCCCGGAGCGAGAAAACGTCGTGGCATCCATGCCGGGCAAAATCGTCCGCGTGCTGGTGAAGGCTGGCCAGAGTGTCGAAGCCGGCCAGGGCATCCTGGTTGTGGAAGCCATGAAGATGCAGAACGAAATGAAAACCCGGCGCGGCGGGCAAGTGGTCGCGGTTCGAGTGCGTGAAGGCGAGACGGTGGCGGCGGGCGCAGTGCTCGCAACCATCGAGTAGGATAATAGGGTTCATGGCGGAAGAGGTTTGTCCCGACTGCGGCGGTTCCGGCTGGAAGATCGTGGAACGCGACGGCATCTCCGGCGCCGAACGTTGCGAATGCGCCAAGGAAGGGCGATCCGACCGGCTGGAAGAAGTTGCCGGGATTCCTCCGCTTTATCGAAACGCGTCGTTCGATAGCTTTCAGATTCCTAAAGATAATGACCTCGCGGCCCGTGATCTGAGTGGGACGCGTCAAACCGTGCTGAATTATGCGCACGAATTTCCACTGCCACAGAAACCCGGGCTGCTGCTCATCGGCGATCCGGGTACAGGGAAGACGCACCTGGCGGTAGCGGCGCTGCGGCGCATCATCGCCAAAGGCTATCAGGGGATCTTTTTCGACTATCAGAACCTTCTGGATCGGATTCGCTCCGGTTTCGATCCTAACTCCGGATCGAGTGATCGCGAAGCCTACCGCGTGGCGCTGGATAGTGAAGTGCTGCTCCTGGACGATCTGGGCTCGCATCGCGTGTTGCCGTGGATCGAGGACGTGGTGACCGCCGTCATCACACACCGCTGCAATAACCGGCTGGCGCTCATCGCCACCACCAACCTGCCCGATGTCGACGCAGGCGACCGGGTGTCGCAGAAATTGCCCGACGGAACAACGGATTATCGGCGCACGCTGGCCGATCAGATCGGGCAGCGCGCCCGTTCGCGTCTGTTTGAGATGTGCAAGGTTGTGCACATGCCGCTCGTCCGGGATTACCGGCTGCGCAAGACAGCCGCCTGGTGATGCGATCCCTGATCCTGCTTCTCCTGCTGGCTGGCGCCGCGCCCGCCCCGGAATCACACCCGCCCTTGGTTCAGGCCGTCGAGTTCCCTTATTACGCTTATCCGCCACAGCTTTGGGAACGCGAGCTGGTGTGGCTCAAGAATCTGGGAGTCGATACGGTTGCATTCTCGATTCCGTGGAACTGGCATCAATTGGACGCGGAGACCCTGGACCTGGTAGGGCGCACCAGTCCGCGGCGCGATCTGATCGGTTTCGTGAGGCTGGTCAAACGGGCGGGTTTGGGCGCATGGATCCGGCCCGCACCGCCCGTTAAGGGCTGGATCGATTCCGGAACTCCTAAGGGCGCGGAATCGGACCCACGCGCGCTGCGCAAATGGCTGTGGGATCTCGAAACCGCGCTCGATCCGTTTCTGGCGTCGCACGGCGGGCCCATTGTGTTTGTCGAGGGTGCGGCCGTGGTATTCGCCGCGCCGCAGCCGCCGCTTCCCATAACCAGCCTCTCGGCGAAGGATCCGCGCGCGCTCGTCAAAAGCCGTGAAATCCTGGCTGCGGGGCACGGCTCGCTGGTCTGGGAGGACATCGAGGACTTCCTGCCTCCAGTGGGCTGGGAAGCTGCCGGCGGTGCGATCATCCGGCCCGGTGCGGTTTCGCTCGCCGGTGAGGAGCGCACCAGCGTGATGCCGTTGCGCCGTGATGCGCTTCTCTGGCGGTACTGGGGCGCTGCTCTGCCCATGATGAAGTCCGCGGGACCCGTGCGCCTGGTTACCGGGAAGCTGCCGCCGCGAGTTCTGGCACAGCAGCTCATGGTGTCGCGCGGCGCATCGGCGGTGAACTTCATCAACCAAAGCCATGCGGCATTCGAGGGAGCGCCGCGGGTGATCGATCCGGCGACGGAAAGGCGCGTGGCGCTGCCCCCCGTCTCGCTGGCGCCGGGCGAAGCCTTATGCCTGCCGGTCCATATCCCGCTGGCGACGGATGGGTTCTGCCGGGACTGCTCGGGCTTCGGGAACGGAGATCATATCGTCTACGCAACGGCGGAGCTGAACGCGGTGGAGTATGAGAACGGGATCCTGGCCATGGAGTTTTCCGCGCCGCGCGCCGGCGAAGTAGTGCTGCAACTCTCGCAGGAGCCGAGCGGTCCGCTGCTCGCCGCCGGCCACCCCACGAGTTTCGATTGGGACGATCGCACCATGCGTGCCCGGCTGCCCGTGCCCGCCGGCAGCGGCCCGGGCTATCGCGTGCGTATTGGGCTTGCCATCCAGCCGCCCGATACTTCCGCGTTTTTTGGCGATTCGAAACGGCTGGTCATCGGGCAGAAGAACCAACTGGCAACATCCTATTCGTCAGAGCAGGTGGCACAGCGCTCGCGCTTGAAGATTCCCCCGAGCTTTCACGCCGTGAATACCGTGAAATCGCCCACCGAAATCGACTACGAGATCGACGTCCCGCCCGACGCATTGCATGGCGAGTGGGCGCCGCTGGCGCTCGAGGCCGACGGGGTGCTGATGAGCCGTGCGCGGCTGCAATTGCTGCGGCCCGCTTCCGTGCGAGTGCGAGAGGCCGTGAGCCTGCATTACGGATCGGTGGCGGAATTGCCCGTGACGCCTGCCCTGGTGGCTGTGGACACGGGTGCCGGCCGCGAAGTGAGCGTGGTGATTCGCAACAACGCCGCTGAAATCCGCAGCTTTGTCGTCGAAGCCAAGGGCGAGGGCCTGGAATTCTCGCCGGCACGTTCCGAGATTGCGATCGCCGGGGGCATGGAGCGCGATGTGCTCATCCGCGTGTTTCCGGCGCAGGGCCAGCGGGGGATCGTCGCGGCGCGCGTGCATGTTTCGGGCGCCGCCGACGTCGACGTTCCCGTGCGCTTTGCCGTCATTCCGCGCGGCGGGACGCTGGCCTATGCGGCCGATCTCGATGGTGACGGCCAGCTCGAATGGGTCCTCGAAAATCAGCGCGCGCGCGCGGCATTCTCCGCGCAGGATGGTGGCCGCTGGCTGGAATTCGTCTGGAAAGACTCCGGGTTGGATGTGCTGCCGGAAAACGGCGCGCTGGCGGGGGCGGGTGCAACCGAGGTTCAGATTGCCCCTGATGGTTCGCTCGAATTCCGCGGTAAAGGCTGGCGGCGCACCGCGAGGCTGGCCGGAAACGGAGCTGTGCTCACGGTGGACGAGACCACGCCTTTGCCGCCCGAAACCCTGCAAAGCGGCAAGAAGAACGAGGTGGTTTTTCGGGTAAGCCGGGAAAAGCCTAACCGGGCCGTCTACTCGCTGGAACGGCCCGCGGAGTAAGGGCCCTAGCGGGAATTGACCCCACCGATGTCCGTTCGTGGGACAGCGACATTCCGCACCCGAACACCAGGTGGCTATCCGCCGGTGCCTTTACGGCTTATAATTCAACTGGATAACCGCAGTTAACCAATTGGCACGGCGCGTGCCAACTCGTTAGAGAGGGCTCATGGACGTACCACGTAAAGATGCGGGGCGGAAGCGCCTGATCCGGCGCATAACCTGGATCGCCGTCGTGGTAATTACCGTGCCCCTGATTACGTGGGCTCTTTCGCGGCTCAAACCGGCGGCCCCCAGTGTGGAGATGGCCACGCTATGGCCGGACAGCGTGAAACGCGGGCCGATGAAGCGCGAAGTGCGCGGCTTGGGCACTCTGGTACCCGAAGAAACGCTGCTGGTTCCAGCCCTGACGGACGGCCGCGTGGAGCGCCGGTTGGTGCTGCCCGGCCAGGACGCAACGGTCACACCGGGCACGGTCTTGATGGTCCTCACGAATCCGGAACTCGAAAGCTCCATGGTGGATGCTGAGTACCAGATGAAGACCGCCGAAGCCAACTATGACGATCTAAAGGTGCAACTCGAGAGCAAGGGCCTGGATCAGAAGGCCGCTGCCGCCATCGTAGTATCGGATTACAAGCAGGCCAAGCTGCAGGCGGATCGCGACAAGGAACTGGCGAAGGAAGGCCTGATCCCGGATCTCAACGAAAAGCTGTCCACCGTGAAGGCGGAGGAACTCGGGCAGCGCACGAAGCTCGAAGAGCAGCGGCTGGCGATTGCGGGTGAGGCCGTAAAGGCGCAACTCGCGGCGCAGAGAGCCAAAATCGATCAGCTTCGCGCATCGTTCGAGCTGAAAAAGAGCCAGGTGGAATCTCTCAAAGTGAAAGCCGGAACCAACGGAATCATGACGGAGCTGCTGGTGCAAGTGGGCCAGCGCGTCGCGGCCGGCACTCCGCTGGCCAAGATTACGCAGCCCTGGAAACTGAAGGCGGAATTGAAGATCGCGGAGACGCAAGCCAAGGACATCGCTCTCATGCAAGACGCGCAGGTCGACACGCGCAACGGCATCATCCCCGGCAAGGTAAGCCGCATCGATCCCTCGGTGATCAACGGGACAAGGACGGTTGATGTGCGGCTGATCGGCCAGTTGCCGCAGGGCGCGGTTCCGGACTTGAGCGTGGACGGCACCATCGAGTTGGAGAACCTGCCGGATGTCGTCTTCATGGGCCGGCCTGTTTTTGGGCAGCCGAACAGCACCATCACGATATTCAAGATTGACCCCGATGGGAAAGGGGCCACGCGTATACCGGTAAAGCTGGGGCGCAGCTCCGTGAACACGATCGAGATTGTCGACGGGCTAAAAGTGGGAGATCGGGTGATTTTGTCGGACATGTCGGCGCAGGACGGGCACGACCGCATCCGGCTCAATTAGGAATCGAGGAACAAAATGACGAACGGATCAGAAGCGCTGATTCACCTGGATGGGGTGACCAAAGTCTTCGTAACAGACGAGGTGGAGACCCATGCGCTGGCCGGGATTCACATGGACATCAAGAAGGGGGAGTACGTATCGATTTCCGGTCCGTCGGGCTGCGGGAAATCCACCCTTCTCGCCATACTCGGTCTATTGGACACGCCGTCAGATGGGCAGTACACGCTGAACGGCAAGGCGGTGAGCGGTCTCAAGATGCAGGAGCGGGCGCGCATCCGCAATCGGGAGATCGGATTTATTTTCCAGGCGTTCAACCTGATCGGCGATCTGACGGTGTACGAGAACGTCGAGCTGCCGCTCACGTATCGCGGCACGCCGTCGTCGGAACGCAAGAAGCTGGTGCACGAAGCGCTGGAAAAAGTCGGCATGTCGCACCGCGTGAAGCACTACCCTTCGCAACTGTCGGGCGGCCAACAGCAGCGCGTGGCCGTGGCGCGCGCGCTGGTGGGTTCGCCCTCCGTGCTGCTCGCCGATGAGCCCACCGGGAACCTCGATTCGGCGAACGGCGAGGCGGTGATGGACCTGATGCGCGAACTCCACCGCAACGGCGCGACCATCTGCATGGTGACGCACGACCCCCGCTACGCGCGTTTCGCGGATCGCGGCATTCATCTGTTTGACGGCCGGGTGGTGGAAGAGA
Organism: Terriglobia bacterium; assembly: GCA_020073305.1. Taxonomy (GTDB): domain Bacteria; phylum Acidobacteriota; class Terriglobia; order Bryobacterales; family Bryobacteraceae; genus QHXW01. The sequence continues at coordinate 271,126 of JAIQFK010000003.1, read as the reverse complement.
AGATCGAAACGACATAAGCAGGTTTCCACAGGTGTTCCGCCTGTGTGGTTTTCGCCGACAAAACCGGGCACCGGAAATGCCGGTGCTACGTTCACTGTTCAAGGTGTGGGTGTGCCTGAACCGGGAGGCTCGTCATGCTAGCCGACACTCGTTATACCTTGCGCGTTCTGCGCAAGAGTCCCGGATTCACACTGATTGTAGTTCTGGCGCTGGCCCTCGGCATCGGCGCAAACACCGCCATTTTCAGCGTGGTCAACGCGGTGCTCTTGCGCGCGCTGCCGTTCCCGGACTCTGGCCGCATCGTGATGGTGTGGTCGCCGAATCCAATAATCATCGCAGGAGTGGATGAGCTTCCGCCCTCCAACGCGGATCTGAAGGACTGGCGCGAACAGAACCACGTTTTTGAACGGCTGGCCGGGGTGACGTCGCGACAGTTCAATCTGGCGGGGGAAGGCGAGCCGGAACGCGCGGGCGGCGCGGAGGTCACGGGCGACTTCTTTCCGGCGCTGGGTGTTCAGCCGGAGCGCGGCCGCTGGTTCACCGCGGACGAGGATCAGCCTGGGAAGCGCGTTGCCGTGATCAGCCATGCACTCTGGCAGCGAAGATACGCCAGCGACCAGCGCATCATCGGCCGGCAGATCACCATCGATGGCCAGAGCTACAGCGTGATCGGCATCATGCCCGCGGGCTTCCAGTTCCCTCGCGGTTCGGAGCTGCCGAACTTTTATGCGTTTGCCGCCCAGACCGACGTCTGGACACCCCTCGGCTGGGACGCCAGGAGATGGAGCAACCGCGGCAGCCACATCCTGATTGCCATCGCGCGCCTGAGGGCGGGCGTTTCCGTGCAACAGGCGCAGAGTGAAATGGCCGCTATCGAAAAACGCAACGCCGAGCAATACGGAGACTCGCGCGGCTGGAGTGCCAAGGTGATGCCCCTGCGCGACCAGATCGTGGGCGGCACGCGGGTGGCGTTATGGACGCTGTTGGGAGCGGTCGGGTTCGTGCTGCTCATCGCATGTGCGAACGTGGCTAACATCGTGCTGGCCCGCGCGTCGGCCCGGCAGAAGGAAATGGCGATTCGCACCGCGGTGGGCGCGAGCCGCATGCGCGTCGTCCGGCAACTGCTCACCGAGAGCATGCTGCTCGGGGTTGCCGGAGGCGCGCTGGGCCTGGTTCTGGCTTCGGTGGGAATCGATGTCCTGCTCTCCATTACACCCGCGGATATTCCGCGCATGGAAGGATTGGGGATCGATGGCCGCGTGCTGGCGTTTACGGCACTGATCTCAGTGGTCACAGGGCTGCTATTCGGTGTGGCGCCGGCTCTGCAAATGTCCGGTTCAAGACTTAATGAGACGCTGAAGGAATCGGGCAGGGGGTCGAGCGCCACCGCCGCGAGCCGTCGTTTCCGCGGAGCGCTCGTAGTCGGTGAGGTGGCTTTGGCGCTGGTCCTGCTCGCCGGAGCGGGCCTGCTGATGAAAAGTTTCTTGCGTCTCGCGCAGGTGGATCCGGGTTTCCATGCGCACTCGGCGCTGACCATGGATATTACTCTGCCTGGATTCAAATATCCCTCGGATCAGAAGAAGGCGGCGTTCTTTCAGCAGGTGCTCAACCGCGTAACGGCGCTTCCCGGCGTGGAAATCGTGGGCGCGATATCCAGGCTGCCGCTGGGGAATTCGGCCGAGGAAATGGACGCATTCACGATTGAGGGGAAGGCCTTACCGGCCAATGGGCAGCTCCCGCTTGCGGAATATCGGGTGTGCAGCGCGGATTACTTCCGGGCCCTGGGAGTGCCGCTCATTCGCGGCCGATGGTTTGCGAATGGCGACGCGGAGAGCAGGCCGCGGGTTGCGGTGATCAACGAGGAACTGGCCCACCAGTATTTCTCCGGCGACGATCCCATGGGCAAGCGGCTCAAGATGGGTTTCCCGGGAAGTACCAACCCCTGGCTGACGATTGTGGGCATGGTGCATGACGTGAGGCACAATTCGCTGGCCGCGCCTGTGCCGCCGCAGCTGTACGTGTCCTACCTGCAGGGCCCCGATACTCAGATGACGCTGGTGATCCGGACAGCCGGAGATCCGCTGCAAGTTGTTGCTGCCGCTCGCAATGAGATTCGGTCCGTCGACCCCGACCAACCGGTCGCGAACATTCGGACGATGGAAAAGATCATCGCGGCGTCAATGGCGCGCCAGCGCTTCAACATGCTGTTGGTTGGAATTTTTGCCGCGGTCGCTCTGGCACTGGCCGCGGTTGGGCTCTACGGGGTGATTTCGTATTCGGTAGGCCAGCGCGCGCATGAGATTGGGATCCGGATGGCGCTGGGCGCCAAGCGAAGCGATGTGCTGCGCATGGTGCTGCGCCAAGGACTGGTCCTGGTGGCGGTTGGGTTGGCGGTGGGTCTGGCTGCGGCGCTGATGATGAGCCGCATGCTCGCGACGCTGCTGTTTGAGGTGCGCGCCAACGATCCGATGGTGCTGGCCGGCGTGGCTTTGCTACTGGGGATTGTAGCGGCGACTGCTTGTACGGTTCCCGCGCTCAAGGCCACGCGCGTCGATCCGCTTACGGCTCTGAGGTACGAATAGGCCGGGGGGAGATTCATAGGGAGGAGAAACATGCGAAACGTTTTGCTCGTTCTGGCGGCCGCCGCCGCACTCAGTTGCAGCCCATTGGTTGGCGCGGATGCCCAGGGCTCTTTCGACCGCACGCTGAGCGTAACCGGGCCGGTGGATGTCGATGTCCAGACGGGATCCGGGCGCATCGAGGTGCATGCCGGCGGTTCGTCCGTCGTCATTCGCGGCATCATCCGGGTACGCGAAGGCTTCTTCGGCTCCTCGAGCGCCCAGGAGCGCGTGCGTGCCATCGAAACCCATCCGCCCATTCAGCAGAACGGCAACACGATTCGCATTGGGCACCTCGACGATCCGGAACTGCGGCGGGGCATCTCCATCGAGTACGATTTGACGGTTCCGGCCGCGACCAAGCTGCGGGCAAACACCGGTTCCGGCAGTGTGGTGGTGGATGGCATCCACGGGCCGGTGAATGCCGAAACCGGCTCGGGCTCGGTCAACATTTCCAAAATCGGCGATGAGGTTCGCGCGCACACCGGATCAGGGCGCATGGAGTTGGATTCCATTCAGGGGAGTGTGGACGCGCATACTGGAAGCGGCTCGATTCGCGGAGCGGGGATTGCCGGACGGATCGTCGCGGATACGGGGTCCGGCAGCGTCCACGTCGAGCAGACCGGTTCAGGCGATATCCGGGCGCACACCGGATCGGGTGGCGTGACGGTTCACACACCCACCGAGACCGGTTTCGAGCTACGCGCTCACACCGGATCGGGCAGCATTACGGTGGACCGGCCCATGACCGTCCGCGGCACGATTGGCAAGCATGAGCTGATGGCCAAGGTGGGCGGCGGCGGCAGCGCTATCGTAGACGTGAGCACCGGATCGGGCAGCATCCGGATTCAGTAGAGCGGTAAAGCGCAGCATGTGCCTGAACCGCTAGGTCAGGTGCTTGATCAACAGAGCTTCGTTGCCGGCCTCGTTATAGATCAGCTCATCCACTAACTGGCGTGTAAGCAGGATTCCAAATCCACCCGGCCGGAGGCCGAGGCGGTCACGAACTTCCGCGTGTTCGGTGGGGGAGCCGTCCGGATTCGAAATCGCAGCGTGGGGCAGAGCCTCCAACGAAAACCCCTTCCCTGGGTCGCGAACATAGTACAGGATCTCCCGCGCGGTTCGCACATAGGTGATGTAGACCCATTTTTTGGGATCGGAGGCGCCTCCGTGTTCGATGGCATTCACAAGGATTTCCCGGAAGGCGGCCGCGATGTTTTCGCGATCGGCCTGCGCCAGATCGGCCGGCAGCTCGCGCAGAAACTGGACAATGCGGTCGGCGGTCTCCATTTTGCACCGCATGCGCACACCCAACCATTCGGGCCGGCCGGAGAGCAACTGAATATCGTCATTCCGGGACGAGCCGCGCAGCGCGCTAGCAGCTATGTCCACCACGGCGCCCATGGCCAGCGGCTTGCTGAAATAGGCGAACGCCTGTCCCCGGATGGAGCTTACGACGTCTTCCGGTGTCCAGGAGTCGGTAATGACGACCACCGGGGTCGAGGGCCACAACTGCCGCGTGCGCTGCAGCAGGGCCAGGCCGTCAAAGCCCGGCAAAGTAAGGTCCGCGAGCACCAGATCGTAAGGAGTCGCCTCAATGCGCGCGAGTCCTTCGAGTCCATCGTGGGCGCTGTCGATCTGCCGGTCGGGAGCTTGCAGGGCCTCTACGAGTTGCCCGTGCACGCCGGGATCATCGTCCACAATCAGGATACGTTTCGGGACGGCCATTCCATGTAGTACGATACCAGAGGACGGAGCGCGCCGGATGCTCATTGAATTTGAACACACAAACGATGTCTGCATTCTCCGCCCAAAGGGACGGTTCGCGACCGGTCTGGATGCAGCCTACCTTCGTTCCAAGACGGAAGAATTGAAAAGTTGCGGGTGCCGCAAGGTGCTGGCCGATTTTCGCGACGTCCCGTATATCGATTCCACGGGTATCGGGTTTCTGGTTGGCGTGTACACCACAATCAAGAACACACTGGGGGGGCGCTTCGTGATTGTGGGCCCTCATCACCGTGTGCGGGAAGTGCTCGAGCTCACGCGTCTCAATACGGTCATGCACATCGTGGCGGATGAACGGACGGGGCTGGAATATCTGCACGCCGCGGAACCTGCGGCGCACAGCGCCGAGCAAAAGTAAAAAGCTTCTCTTCCTGGCGATTCCAGCCGGCGACCCAGGATGGCAGAGCAGCGGTCGTCAAAGCCACAATCGAGATTCAATTTCAGGTTGCTGTAGGACCCTCAATTCCCGGTGGCGGCGGTTCGACCGGAGCTTTCGCGGCGGCGGGGACTTCCTGGTCACGAATGGACTTGAGGTAGGCCGGAAAGCCCCGGCCCAGTGTGCCGCCATAGAGAAGATGTCCCACCAGCATGGCGCGGTCGGGGCTATAGAGCTTCATCAGCGGATTGACGTGCTTCCACAGGATGTCGAAGGACAGAAAGAACCAACCCGTGCCATAAATCAACCCGGCCAACAGCACGCGCATCCGGGTACCGTGATCGCGCACGGTCAGCGCGAACAGCAGGCCCAGGACGCCGTAGAGGAACAGCAAGAGTGCGACACCCACGCTGGTGCGCGCGCCGAAGCCCGGCTGATAGGCCGATTCCCCGTAGAACGTGGAGGCGAAGAGGTTGGGCACGCTCCAAATCGAGTGGCGGTGCCAGGCTGAATCGAGAGCCACGTACCCTAGCAGCACCAGAGCCCCCACGATGCCGGCCTCAATTCCCGCCACAGCCAGAAACCAGTTTGGGCGGTGTCCGTTCCCTGAAGGCATGAAAACAGCCTATACTGACGGGAAGGTAAAAGGCAAAGCAGTTCCCCAGTCGCAGGCTTGGGCTGTCGGGCGCGGTTGCGTTCCGGCGGCACGGTCACGCGGATGGCGCCGGTTCATATAGACCTTACAACATGCCTCGACGCGTTGTCATAACTGGTATTGGAGCGATCAGCCCAAATGGTTTGGGCCGGGAGAATTTTTGGCGCGCGACGCGCGAAGGCGTGAGCGGTATCCGCCGCATCACGCGCTTCGATCCGTCCACCCACGTCGTCCAGGTAGCGGGCGAGGTCGTCGACTTCGACGAGCACTGCTGGGTACAGCCTAAAGATCGCCCGCATGTTTCGAGGGCGGTGCCGCTGGCGCTGGCCGCCGTTCAGGAGGCGCTGGGGGATGCGGGAATCGAATCCAAGTCCATGACGCGCGATCAACTCCGCGGCGTGGGCGTCATCGTGGGATCCGGTGGCGGCAGCCAGGAGTTCACCGAAGAGCAGTACCGGCTCTACTACACCGGCCACCAGAAGCAGTGCAGCGTCTATACCATTCCGACGGGCACGATCGGCACGCTGGCCAGCGAAGTCTCCATGCGTTTTGGCTTTCGCGGGATGAGTCACATCGTGTCCACGGGCTGCACCTCCTCGACCGACGCCATCGGATACGCGTACCGGAACATTCAGGCGGGCGTAATCGACGCCATGGTCACCGGCGGCGTGGACGCACCCATTGCTCCTCTCATCCTGCGCGGGTTCATCCTGATGCGCATCCTGACGGCGAGCTGGAATGCGGAGCCGGAGCGGGCTTCCCGGCCCTTCTCGCGCGACCGTGACGGCTTCGTACTGGGTGAAGGCGCCTGGTTTTTCGTTCTGGAAGAACGCGAGCGCGCGCTGGCGCGTGGGGCGCACATCTACGGCGAAATCGCCGGGTACGCCTCAACCTGCGAAGCTTACCACCGTGTGCGCCTGGAGGAGTGCGGAGAGGAGCCGGCCAGAACCATTTTGATGGCGCTCGAAGAGGCGGGTGTGCCGCCCCATGCGGTCCAGTACATCAACTATCACGGCACGGCCACCGAGCTGAACGACCGCATCGAGACCCGCGCGATCAAACTCGCCATGGACGGGCATGCGTACAAAGTGGCGGGCTCTTCGGTAAAGAGTCTGATTGGACATCCGCAGGGCGCATGCGGCGCGGCAGGAATCGCCGCCACGTTGCTGGCCATGCGCGACGGCGTAGCTCCAGGCACCAAGAATGTCGAGGAGCCGGATCCGGAGTGCGATCTCGATTACATTGCGGAAGGCGCGCGCAAGATGGACATCGAGTACGCCGTTGCCAATTGCATCGCTTTCGGCAGCAAAAACTCGGCCATTATCCTGCGCCGCGGCGAATAGGAGCTCGATCTTGTCGCGAACGCTCCGGTGGTTGATCCCGGTTCTCGTGTTTCTGATCGCCGCGGCTCTTTGGTCGTATGCGCCTGCCCGGTTATTCACTCTGGCGATAGTCGGGCAAAGCCCAGCCTGCCCCCTGGCCAGCGCCGTCAAGGCCGACGAAAACCTGCGGCTGCAGATCCGCTACAACGACGAGATCATCAAGGCCAGCAAACTTCTTGAAACCGACCAGGCCGGCTATCAGCTTTGGGACACGCCTTCCGGCCGCTTCTGGATTCCGTCCGGAAGCCGTTGGGTGCTTCCGTACAATCTGGCGGAGCAGAAGCGCCGGATCTACGGAAATGACCAGCAGTCGGCGCGCGCCGGGGACATCGTGCTCGATTGCGGAGCTAACGTGGGCGTGACCGTGCGCGTATGGCTCCAGGCCGGGGCCAAACAGGTGGTGGCGATCGAGCCCGCGCCGGAGAACATCGAAAGCCTGCGCCGCAACTTCAAGGACGAGATCGCCTCCGGACGGGTGATTCTCTATCCCAAGGGCGTGTGGGACAAGGACGAGATCATGCCCTTGCAGATCGATCCCAACAACTCGGCTGCCGATAGTTTCCTGAACCATCGCGAGGGCGGCACGGAAGTTCGGGGCATCCCGCTAACCACGATCGACGAACTCGTGGCCGAACTGAAGCTCGATCGCGTGGACTTTATCAAGATGGACATTGAAGGCGCCGAGCCCCGGGCACTCATCGGCGCGCGCGCGACCCTGGTCAAATATCACCCGCGCATGGCACTGTGCACCTATCACGCTCCCGACCATCCGCAGAAAGTCCCCGAACTGGCGCGAGCTGCGTGGCCCGGCTACACGGTAGAGTGCGGGCCGTGTGCCGAGGCCAATCATTCTGTTCGTCCCGATGTGCTCTATTTCCACTAACCGCGGCGGCAGGCAAAAAAAAGCCGGTGAACGCTCGGAGGAGTGCGCCCACCGGCTGGTGCCGCGTAATGCCAATGGCGCAGAGCAGAACTCCGCGTTAGCTGCGGCACCTCTGAAAACTTAAGCCGTACTAATCCCGTACTTATAATGACGCTTCTGCGCCGGGACGGTTTCGAGCTCTGACGCTCTGCCGCGGCTGGTCAAGTTCTGAAGTAGCAATTGTATCAAAGAACACTCGGCTCCGTTTCGGACCGGTTACGCCCTTTTGCGGGTAATCAGAAATCGCTTTAAATTCAGCAACTTGTGTGGCCCATGGGGAGAAGAACTGGCAAAAGTGACGGGGATCGTATAAAACATAATGAGTGGTTTCTGTTCTATCGGGATGTGTACGAGGTGTGAACTTCTGTGCAAAGGTCGCGCAGGCGTGCGCGGGCCGTGCTGAGCCGGAACGGTTTACGGCGACGACAACGAGCCGTTCGGACGTGAGTGGTTGTACACAGTGTAATGCGCACAAAACAGTGCAACAACATTGTGAGGATTCTGAAGATCTCCTAGGAGTAACGTAATACAGCGCGCCATGTCGTCCGCCGGTCTTGCACTAGAGAAGGGACTTCCCAGCAATCTGGATGCAGAGCGATTCGTCCTCGGCTCCATCCTGATGGACGATTCGCAGTTCATTCAGGTAGCGGGCACGGTCGAAGCGGACGACTTCAGCCTCGAAAAGCACCGGCGCATCTTCCAGCGGATGGGAGAATTAAGCACGCGTGGCGAACGCATCGACCGTGTCACCGTCGCCAACGAGTTGTTGCGGTACAACGAACTGGAATCCTGCGACGGCCTGAGCTATCTGGTTTCGCTCGACGATGGCCTGCCGAAGATTTTTAACCTCGACAGCTACATCCGCATCGTCAAAGACAAAGCCATTCTGCGGCGGATCATCTTCACATCGCAGCACCTGATGAACCGGTGCCTGGTGGGCGAAGAGGATCCCGAACAGATCCTGGCGGGCGCCGAAGAGAGCCTGCTGAAGCTGGGGGAGTCGCGCGTCAAGTCCAGCCTGGCGAGCCCCAAGCAGGTGATCGAGGACTACCAGGGCGGGCTCAATGCCTTCCTCGATCCCAGCAAGCGGATCAAGGGCATCAGCACGGGCTACACGAAGCTGGACGAAATGACGGGCGGGTTGCACGGCGGCGAGCTGATTATTCTGGCGGCCCGGCCTTCCATGGGCAAGACGGCTCTGGCGTTGAACATTGCGCAACACGTGGCGACGCGGCTGAACCAGACGGTGGCGGTTTTCTCGCTCGAGATGTCCAAGGAATCGCTGCTCACGCGCATGCTGTGCGCCACGGCGCGCGTGGACAGCCAGAAGTTCCGCCAAGGCTACCTCAACCAGGACGAGCGCCGCAAATTACAGGCCGCCGCGGCTCAACTGGTGGAAGCGCCGCTGTTCATTGACGACACCGCGGGCATCAACCTGATCGAAATGCACGCCGGGCTCAGGCGGCTGCAACAGCAGCGCAAACTGGGGCTGGTGGTCGTGGACTATCTGCAGTTGATGAGCGGCCGCGGCCGTTTCGAAAATCGCAACCAGGAGATCAGCACGATCTCACGCGGCATGAAGCTGCTGTCTAAAGAACTCAACGTTCCCATGCTGGTGCTTTCTCAGTTGAGCCGCGCGCCGGAGACCCGCCAAGGCGATCACCGGCCGCAGTTGAGCGATCTGCGCGAGTCGGGATCCATCGAGCAGGACGCCGACCTGGTGGCGTTTATCTTCCGCGAAGAGGTCTACAAGCGCGACCGCGAAGATTTGCGCGGCCTGGCGGAGTTGCTCGTTGCCAAGCAGCGCAACGGCCCCATCGGGAAAGTGGACCTCGTGTTCCTGCATCATCTCACCAAATTCGAAAACCGCTCCGAAGATCTGGGCGACGTTCCAGAAGGCGACTAAAGGCCCTTCGCCATCAGAGCATTGGACCGCTTCCTGCGGTCGCAGCTCAGCCAACCTATCCGCAGCTATGAAACAATCTTGTCGAAGCCTGTTTTATCCACTTTTGTCCGCAATTTTTCCACTGGCCGTCCACGGCGTGTCTCCTCTAAGCTGATGAAATCACGCGAGAAAATTGCTGAGGAAATCGCTCATGCGCGCTAATTTTTTGTTTGACGCGAAATGCGTTTCGAGGCATCATGGCTTTGGTTCCAAGGGGTTCACGGAACAGTCGAACCGAGTGAAACGTAGCGGACCTGGAACGATGATCCGAAGGCTGATCGCCAAAAGTGAGAGGCCAACGGGGAGCGAAGGGAAATCGGGCGGTTTACAAGGTGAGCTTTTCGGCGGTTCGCTGGATTGAACGCTGCGATCCGAGGGGGATCTAAACAGTCCCTCCCGGGGAGTGGAGATTCAGCCGCCGCGGAGAACGCCGGAACAAAGTCGGGCAACGGGTTTATCGCGTAGAAGCCGCCCTTTCCGGGGCAAACCGGAGGGAGCGGCGGAGCGGTAGGTCGAACGGGTTCGATGAAAGTTCCAGCGGGGCGTCGAAGAGGCAGGCCAGGAGCATTGACCTTACGGCGGCAGTCTGGCAACAGGCAGCCACTGTGAGCGAGCGAAAGGCCGCATCGAGGCGTCGGCTCCAAGCAGGACGCTGTAGCAGGCGAGCTTCAAAGCATTGAACCGCTTTTCTGCAAAACGGAAAAGCGGGGAGCCGAGAAGACGTCGTCTCACGGTCCTGGTTGCTGAAGCTTCAACCGGGCATGCCGGGGTGGAGCGAGGCTGGGAGGTGGATCACTTGGAACCATCCTTCTTTTTGCGGGAGGATACCCGGGTTGCGCCCTCGATGCGCGGCTCGGCCCTCCCGCCGTTGAACGCCATCGAGCGGGCCGAATCCGTTGTACACTGGTTCGCTTCCGGTGCTCCTCGAACTCCATCACATTGAGAAACGGTACGGCGGTGTCGCTGCCCTGACAGACGGCAACCTGGCCGTCGCGCCCGGCGAAGTGCATCTGCTGCTGGGCGAAAACGGCGCGGGCAAATCCACGCTCATGAAGATCATCGCCGGAATCGTGGAGCGCGATGCCGGCCAGATGATGTGGCAGGGGCGCGAGGTCCATCTCAAAACGCCAAGCGAGGCCGCGGCCATCGGCATTTCCATGGTTCACCAGGAATCACTGCTGGCGCCGCACCTGACCGTGGCGGAAAACCTCTACCTGGGCCGTGAAGAACGCTTGCCATTCGGCTGGGTAAGGCGGAGCCGCATGATGGAAGCGGCCAGCCGTCTGATTGCCGAACACGGTTTTCCGCTGCGCGCGGAGTGGCGCGTGGAGAAGCTGACGCCGGCGGGCAAGCAACTGGTCGAAATCTGCCGCGCCATCCTGCACGGCTCGAGCCTGGTGATTTTCGACGAGCCGACCTCGTCGCTGTCCGGCTCGGAAGCGGCCGAAGTATTCCGCATCGTCCGTACTCTGCGCGAGCGGAAGGTGGGCGTCATTTATATCACTCACCGCCTGGACGAACTCGGGTCGGTGGGCGATCGTGTCACCATCTTGCGTGACGGCAGGACCATGCACACCGGACCGCTCGTGGAGCTGACGACCGGCAGCATCATCCGCCACATGGTGGGCCGGGAGGTGTCGGCCCTGTACCAGCGGAATCCGCTTCCGCCCGGTGAGGAGCGGCTACGCGTCGAGCACCTGACCCGGCGGGGGGAGCTGAGCGACATCTGCTTTTCGCTGCGCGCGGGGGAGATCGTGGGCATGGCCGGACTGATTGGCGCCGGCCGCACGGAACTGTGCCGGGCGCTGTTTGGCGTGGACCCTATCGATGCGGGCAGGATTTCAGTTGGCGGACGGCCGGTGTCCATCGGCTCACCCAAAGAGGCCGTGAAGGCAGGACTGGCGCTGGTCACCGAAGACCGGCAGGTGACTGGCCTCGCGCTGCGCTTGCCGATCGCACACAATATCACGCTCGCCAACGTAACGGCCATCAGCCGTTTCGGCTTCTTGAACGGCAACGCGCAAAACACCGCGGCCGCCGATTTCATTGGACGCTTGCGGATCCGCGCCGGGTCGCCTCACCAGTTGGCCGGGCGGCTGAGCGGCGGCAACCAGCAGAAAGTAGTGATCGCCAAATGGCTTTTTCGCCAGGCGCAGGTTTTCCTCTTTGATGAGCCGACGCGCGGCATCGATGTAGGCGCAAAGGCTGAGGTGTTCAACCTGATGGACGAACTGGCGCGCGAGGGCGCGGCCATTCTGATGGTCAGTTCGGAAATGCCGGAATTGCTGCAGGTGGCCGACCGGATCCTGGTGATGCGCGAGGGCCGCATCACCGGCGAACTGCCCGGACGCACGACGCAGGAAGAGATCATGCGCTACGCCGCGCTCGAAACCCAGCCGGTCTCCGAGGAACGTCCATGAGCCAGCCCGCGGTGGAGCGCACCGAGGCAACCCCCGTGCCCGCCAAGCGGGGGCGCGAACGCATCGTGCTGCAACGGCTGCTCCCCTTCCTCAGCCTCATCATTCTCTTTGTGGCGCTGGCCATTTCCTCGAAGCATTTCCTCACCAACACGAACCTCTCGAGCGTGGTCCGGCAGACGGCGGTGATCAACATCATGGCACTGGGCATGACCATGATCATCATCAACGGAGGCATCGATCTTTCGGTGGGCTCCATCCTCGCGATGGGTGGGCTGCTCGGCACCATGGCGATGGAGATGGGCCTGTCGATTCCCGCGGGCATTTTGGCCGGCATCGCGACGGGTTTATTGTGTGGCTTGGCGAACGGCTTGATGATCACCCAGCTCCGGATCGCACCGTTCATCGTGACGCTCGGAACGCTCGGCATTTTCCGCGGCACCGCGCTGATCATTTCGAACGGCCTTCCGGTACACCGGATTCCGCAGCGGTTCTCGTTCCTGGGCGAAGGGAACGTGCTGGGTGTGCCGTTCGTGTTGTGGATCCTGGTGGCTTGCGGGCTCGCCACGCACGTGGTTCTCGAGCATACGCGCCTGGGGCGTTACACGTTCGCGATAGGGAGCAATCGGGAAGCCGCGGTTTACGCCGGCATTCCAGTGAAGTTTCACACTACCGCCGTGTACGCCATCGGTGGAATGCTCACCGGCCTCGCCGGAATGATCGAAGCTTCGCGCCTGATGACCGGGCAGCCCACGGCGGGCCAGGGTTACGAACTGCAAGCCATCGCCGCGGTCGTCATCGGCGGGGGCAGCCTCCAAGGCGGCGAGGGCAGCGTGGTGGGAACCCTCATCGGGGCGTTCATCATGGGACTGTTGTCGAACGGTAGCGATCTGCTGGGAGTGTCGCCTTACCTGCAACAAGCCATCATCGGAGCGGTGATCATCCTCGCGGTCACGCTCGACGAGCTGCGCAAGCGGGGAACGGCGAGCGCGTAGGGGTGTAAAACAGCTGGCCGGACAGTGCCCGGGCCACTACTTTAGTTCTGGAATTTGGCTTAGCGCGGCTTCGTCCACCGGCTTCAGGGCGAGCCGCTCCACCAGCCAATTAACACGCTCGATGCGCGCGGCGGCATTCAAGCTGTGCCCGGCCTCATAAAATGCGATTTTTTTGGGCGAGCCGAACATGTGGTAGTAGTGCCTGGCAAGTTTCTCCGAAATCGGCTCGTCTCTCCACCCAAACTGCAAGAACACGGATGCCGGTGAGGAGTGGCCGATATAGTGCGCGGGGTCGTCCCAGGCATACCTGGCCAGATACTCCCTGATCTTCTCCTCCCCAATCTGCTTGCGCATCTTGACCATCTCCTGGTTCAGCGGGTCCATGACATATTCTTCGGAGGCGAAGGAGCCGGCCATCAGCACGAAGGATTGAATGCGCTTTTCGACTCCGGCCAGGATGCCCCCGACATGTGCGTCGAAGCTATGCCCCACGTACGCAATCCGCTTGGGATCGATATCCGGCCGTGCCAGCAAAAGGTCCAGGCCCCGGCGGAAGTCGATCAGCTGCTGTTGCGCCGCATAGGAGCTCTGCGGACTGGCCGGGTCCTGATCTTCCACGAAACCCGGGCGCACTTGCGGTGCGTCGATCAGCAATGCGGCCGCCCCGGAGCGCGCCATTAGCACGGCCTCGTCCAGAAACTCCTTGCGGTTCCTCATGGGCGAGCCCGGCATCATCCAATGGCCGAAAAGCACGGCGGCGAATGGCCCCTGACCCGCGGGAATCACCAGATAAGCGGGCACGCGGCCACGAGGGCTGGCATAGGAAATATCGTGCACGCTCACGCCGCCGCGGTCCTCTTCTCCAGCCTCCTGGAGATCCAGCGGCGCACTCCGGTCGTAATCGAAATGGCGCACCAGCTCTTCAAAATGCGGTTTCGGGCCCTGGCACAGCAGAACCTGGGGAATCAGGAGCAGCAGAAAGATACGATTCATCGGCGGGGCAAAATCTCCTCTCGTACTACATATAGCTCCACGGACTCGATCACGGCGCCGCGAATTTGGGCTTCGAGCGCCGTGTAGCGCACCAGGCGCGAAGCCTCGCGCACTCGTTTTGCGTCCAGGGGGTCGAGTGCAAGTTGATAAATATCGGCGCGATCGCGATAAGAATAATCGCAGTAGCGCGGAACTCGGGATGCCGCGATTTTCATCAGCAGATCCCAGAAGCTGGCACGCCTGAGGATTCCATCCAGGAAGCCCCGGCGGGCACCGATTTCGCGTGGAATTCCGACTGGCTGGCGCGGCCCCCGCAAGATGGCGCGGCCACAACGGCTTGCCACGAACGGGCGGGAGGGATCGGGATCGGGGAAGCTCACCAGGAGTGCGCGCAGGCTCGTGGCATCGGCTTCCACGCCGGTCCACCGGAATCGCGATGCGCCGCTGACGAGCACGCCGCGCAGCAGAAGTTCCCGGATTCGGCCCTCGTCCTTCCCGGTGATGGCGAGCACGTGCTCCAGCAGCTCGCGCGTCGGCATTTCCTGCACCACCACCGGCGTGAGCGAAATGTATTCCGCGGCTTCCGAGCTGAGCTTCACGCGGATGATGTCCGGTAGAGGCATTCCTCCGTTTCAAGCTAGCATAGGTGCGTGGAGACACAAGACGACCCGGCTCTGACTAAAGTCCGCGGCGAGCTTGCTCGCTACGAGCACGCGCTCGTCGACTTCTCGGTCAGGGAAAAGAACGGTTCCATCGAGCTGGTGATTGCACTCAAAGACAACTCGCTCGGGCTTCACACCTATTACGCCCCGCTCCATCCCCGCGACATCGATCACCCGCAGTTCCCGTGGACGTTGCAGCGCTATCTCTACGACTGCCTGCACGACTACCTGGTCGAGATGTTCATCCGGACTCCGCAGAGCCGGGAGCCATGACACCGCTGGGAGAAATCCTCGGCGACGAGATTCGCCATAGCGGACCCCTGCCGTTTGCACGGTTCATGGAGGCGGCGCTCTACCACCCTGACTTTGGTTACTATCGCCGGAAACGAGACCCGTTCGGCGCCGGCGGCGACTTCTACACGGCAGAACAGATCCAGCCGGCCTTCGGAATTCTGATCGCGCAACGCATCCGCATGCTGCGGAATCGCATGAGAAATCCGGAGGACTTCGCCGTCGTCGAGTTGGGTGCCGGGCGCGGAGAGATGGCCGAAGCCCTGAGCGAGTTTCGATACATTCCTATCGACCTGGGAAGCGGGCATCTGCCCGACCGCATTCGTGGGGTGGTGTTCTCGAATGAGTTCTTTGATGCGCTGCCCGTCCACGTGGCGATCATGCGCGAGGGCGCAGCGAGAGAGCTGCGAGTCGGCATTGCGAAGGAGGGTTTCACCTGGGTGGAAGCCGGACCGCCGCCTGAGGAGGTGGAATGTTATCGAAAGAAATATCTCGGCGCCCTCTCCGATGGCCAAATCTTCGAAGTCTGCCTGGAGGCACTGACCTGGCTCGACCACATCGCCGCCCAGCTCGAAACGGGCTACGTCCTGAGCATTGATTACGGGTACACCGCGGCGGAGCTCGTTCGTTTCCCCCGCGGGACGCTCCTGAGCTACCGGCGTCATCAGGCCCTCGACGACGTGCTGAAGGATCCGGGTGAGCAGGACATCACCGCGCACGTGTGCTTCACGGCGCTCGAACAGCATGGAGGGGCGATCGGTCTTGAGACCGAGGCAATTGAGCCGCTCGCACGTACGCTGATTCAGGCTGGGGAAGAGGACCAGTTCGCCCACGTGCTCGCCGCGGACTCACCCGTCGAGGCCAGGCGGCGCAGCCTGCAGTTGAAGCAGCTCCTGTTCGGCATGGGAGAGACGTTCCGGACGCTGCTGCAGAGGAAGGCGGGGCGGGAATGAGGGCGCGAGGAAAGATGGGGACAAAAACAAAAAGGCCCCGAATAATCGGGGCCTGGAGTCAAACTCGTTTGGGTCCCTATGCGGGACGCCGCCGACTACTTTTTCTTCTTCGGGGCGGCTTTCTTCTTCGCAGCTTTCTTAGTTGCGTTCTTCATCGATTGATTCTCCCTAACATCAAATTTTGCGATCTAGAAAATCGCAATGTGATTCATATATAAGGTTCTTCGGGAAGAATGTCAAGAAAAAAATGCACAGTGCGCCTCCCAGACCGAAACTCGCGCTCCCTTCGGTGCGTACCTCGAGGCATGCGCATCGTGCTCGCACTGGCTCCCATGGCGATCGCAGCGGCCCAGGAACCCGTTGCGCGCGAGATTGTCCGCCGGTCGCTCGAAGCGAGCGAGCAGAACTGGAAAATCGCCCGCAACTACACTTTCCTCCAGCGTACGGAGGAGCGCCGGATGGATGCTGAAGGCCGCGTGAAGTCGAAAGAAGTGAAAACTTATGACATCACCCTGCTCGAGGGATCGCCCTACATCCGGCTGGTGGCGCGCGACGACCATCCGCTCCCGCCCTCGGAAGAAAAGAAGGAACAGGACAAGCTGCAGAAGAGCATTGCCGAGCGGTTGAAGGAGACGCCCGCCCAGCGGGAGCGCCGCGTCAGCGAGTACGACAAGCGCCGGACCCGGCAGCAGGACGCCATGCGCGAGGTGGGTAACGCGTTCGACTTCCGGATCCTCGCCACTGACCGCGTGGACGGGCATGACGTTTGGGTCCTCCAGGCAACACCCCGCCCGGGCTATCAACCGCGCAGCCGGGATGCGAAGATTCTCCCGCACGTCCGCGGGAAGCTCTGGATCGACCAGAAGAGTTTCCATTGGGCCAAGCTGGAGGCCGAGGTCATCACGCCGGTTTCCTGGGGCCTCTTCCTGGTGCGGCTCGATTCTGGCGCGCGCCTTCATTTCGATATGACGCGCGTGAATGACGAAGTCTGGCTGCCCCAACGGATCTCGATCTCCGCTTCGGCGCGCATCGGCCTCTTCAAGAAGCTGCGGGTGGAAGAGGACACGACGTACAAGAACTACCGTAAGTTCCAGACCGACTCGCGCATCATCGCCAGCCAGTAGGCAAAGGCACGAAGGCCTCTCCTACGTTATAATTGCGGGAATCCGGTCCGACGGAGGGGACGATGCGCCGCAAGACTCTATGGGGTGCCCTGGCTGCAGCCGGCATCGCATCGCTCGTCGCGGCGGCTGAGACTCCCAAACCGTTCACTCCGCAACAGCGGCGCTGGTGGGCGTTTCAGAAAGTGACCAAGCCCGCCATTCCCCAACCCAAGAATAGCACCTGGGTCAAGAACGACATCGACGCATTCGTGCTGGCGAAGCTCGAAGAGAAGCATCTTGCGCCCGCGCCTGCGGCCGACCGCATCACGCTGATTCGCAGGGCCACCTTAGATCTCACGGGCCTGGTGCCCACACCGGAAGAAGTCCAGGCATTCGTGAGCGATCCGTCCCCGGATGCCTTCGCCAAAGTGGTCGACCGCCTGCTCGCCTCTGCGCGTTACGGCGAGCGCTGGGCGCGGCACTGGCTGGACCTGGCGCGCTACGCCGACAGCGAAGGCTTCAAGAGCGATGAAACGCGCCCCAATATCTGGCGCTACCGCGATTACGTCATCGCGGCCTTCAACCAGGACAAGCCTTACGACCGCTTCATGGAGGAACAGATTGCGGGCGACGAGCTTTACCCGCAGGATGCCGCGGCGCTGATCGCCACCGGATTCAACAGGCACTTTCCCGACGAGAGCAACGCGCGCAAGCTGATGGAGCGGCGGCAGGAGATTCTGAATGACATCACCGATACCGTCGGGGCGACCTTCCTGGGGCTCACGTTCGCGTGCGCCCGGTGCCACGATCACAAGTTCGATCCCATTCTGCAGAGGGATTATTACCGGCTGCAGGCGTTCTTCGCCAACACGCGCATCGAAGATCACGCGGCTCTTGACTTTGGTGAACATCGCAATGCATACGAAGAGCAGTACGCCGTGTGGGACGCGAAGACCAGAGACATCCGCGCGGAAATGCACAAGCTGGTAGAGCCGGAGTTGCAGGCGCTCTACAAAGAGAATTTCGACAAGTTCCCGCCCGAGATCCAAAGCGCCATCACCACCGCTCCAGGGGAGCGCACGCCCATCCAGTGGCAGATGTACTACAAAGCCAAACTCCAGCTCGATCACAGCGAGGGGGAGGCCGCGCAAGGGCTCAAGGGGGAAGGCGGCGAGCACTGGAAGGCGTTAAAGGCGGAACTCGCGAAGTTTGACGGCATCAAGCCCGCCCCCGAGCCAGTGGCCCAGGCCATGATCGATAACGACCGCGAATCGCCCAAGACGTACGTGCTGGCCGTGTAGTGCCAGATCCGGTTGGCCATGACGCGCGCGGTGAGCGGATTGTCGGCCGAGGCCAGCCAGTTGGCTAGCGCCGTGCGGCGTCCGGTGGAGTCGACGCGCGAGGGCGGCAGAATCTGGGCCGGGCCGGGGTCCAGGATGGACAGGAAGCCAGGCTGGACCTCTTCCTTGTAGGCGTTGTAGACGCCCTACCTGGCAGCCACTTTTGTCGAGAGCGGCTGGAGCATGAAGAAAATACACCGGCTGATCCTGCTATCCAACACATATCAGCAGTCGGCGCGGTTCGACGCGGAGGCCGCGAAAGTCGACCCCGAAGATCGTCTGCTCTGGCGGTACAACCGGCACCGTCTGGAAGGAGAAGCCATCCGCGATTCCATCCTCGAAGTGAGCGGCCGGCTGAATCTGAAGATGGGCGGCCCCGGCGTTTTCCCTCCCCTTCCCCCTGGCGTGGTCACCCGCGGCGGCTGGAAGACGGATGAGGATCCATCCGAAGCCGATCGCCGCAGCGTATATGTTTTTGTACGGCGGAACACGCGTTATCCGATGTTCGAGGTTTTCGATATGCCGGATACGCATGAAAGCTGCCCACGCCGGAACGCCACCGTTACCGCTCCGCAGGCGCTCGAGCTGCTGAATAATGAAGGGGTGCTCGACTGGTCGCGCTCCGTGGCCGCGCGGGTTTCTAACGATGCGGGGTTGACGCCACAGGGGCAGGTGGACCGCGCCTGGCGATTTGTGTTTTCACGCCCGGCAACGGCGGAAGAACGCCAGAACGCCGTGGAGTTCTTGAACCGGCAACGCCGGATGCTCGAAGAGCGCATGCCGGCACAGGAAGCAGACAGAGCCGCCCTTGCGGACCTGTGTCATATGTTGGTGAACTCGAATGAGTTCCTGTATGTGAACTGATATGCTAACCAGGCTCTCCCACCACTGGCCCATCACCTCGCGGCGCGAATTCTTCACCCGCGCGGGCAGTGGACTGGCCGGCATCGCGCTGGCTTCTTTGCTGCGCGCCGACGGCGCGGACCCGCTGGCGCCGAAGCAGCCGCACCATCCTCCCAAAGCCAAATCCGTCATCTGGCTGTTCATGGAAGGCGGCCCCAGCCACGTTGACCTGTTCGATCCCAAACCCAAACTGCTCGCACTGGCGGGAGAACCCATGCCGGCATCGTTCGGCCGGCCCATCACCGCCATGGGTACCTCGAACAACACGCTGATGCCAAGCAAGCGAGCGTTCAAGCAGTACGGGCGGAGCGGCATCTGGGTGTCGGACTGGTATCCGAACATCGCTGAACACACCGACGACATGGCCGTGATCCGGTCGGTCTGGGCCGACGGGTTGAATCACGTGGGCTCGGTTTGCCAGATGAATACCGGCTCCATCCTCGCCGGAAGGCCGGCCATGGGCGCATGGACGACCTATGGCCTGGGATCGGCCAATCGCAATCTGCCTTCGTTTGTCGTTTTGCTCGACGACAAAGAACCGATCGGCGGTCCCAAGAACTGGAGCGCGGGTTTCCTGCCGGCAACTTTTCAGGGCACGCAGTTCCGCCAGGGCGACACGCCCATCCTGCACTTGAAACCACCTTCCGGTGCTACGCCCGCGGAGCAGCGCAGCAAGCTCGATTTTCTGAAACAGTTGAACGAGCAGTACTCGCGCGATAACCCCGGCGACTCGGAGTTGGAAGCGCGCATCGCTGCCTACGAGTTGGCCTACCAGATGCAGTCTTCCGCGCCCGAAGCGGTCGATCTGAGCAAGGAGTCGGAAGCCACGAAGAAGCTGTACGGCGTGGATGCGCCGGAAACGGCTGCGTTCGGCTCCAACTGTCTGCTGGCGCGCCGTCTGGTCGAACGCGGCGTGCGGTTTGTCGAGTTATACGCGGGATCAGGCAGCGGTTGGGATGCCCACACCGATATCGAAGGGAATCACTCCCGGCGGTGCCGGGCATCGGACAAGCCGATCGCCGGCCTCGTGGCCGACCTGAAATCGCGGGGCATGCTGGACGAGACGCTGGTGGTGTGGGGCGGCGAGTTCGGCCGCACGCCGTTTAATGAAAAAGGCGACGGGCGTGACCATAACCCATGGGGCTTCACCATGTGGATGGCCGGCGGCGGAACGAAGGGCGGGCAATATATCGGCTCGACCGACGAGATCGGTTTGCGCGCCGTCGAGCAGCCCGTGCACGTGCACGACATCCACGCGTCCATTCTCTGGCTGCTGGGAATCGATCACGTCTCGCTCACGTACATGCACAACGGCCGCGCCGAACGGCCGACCGAGGTCTATGGGAGCCTCATTCACGAATTGTTCGCATGACGTTTCTGCCGCTGCTGTTCGCCATCTACGTGGGAGAGGACGACCGCAATCTGGCGGAACGCCTGAAGCGGCGTGAGCCGGCGGTGATGGGCGAGCTATACGACCGTTACGGCAAGCTGGCCTTCTCGCTGATCTATCGCATCGTGCGCGACGTTGGCGTGGCGGAAGACCTGGTGCAGGAAACGTTCTTGCGCGTGTGGAACCGCGCCCAGGGATTTGATGGGGAACGCGGCGCGCTCGGCCCCTGGCTGCTGGCGGTGGCGCGCAACCGGGCAATCGATTACGTTCGCTCATCAGGCGGAAAAATGACGCGGGGCGCCGTCGAGCTCGAAGCGGCTGAGCACCCGTCGGTGTTTGTCAACTTCGAGGCCGATGTGCTCAGCCAGGACCGCGCACGGCGTGTGCGCGGGGCGCTGGGCCGGCTGAACGAAAATCAGCGGCACGTCATCGAGCTGGCGTACTTCGAAGGGCTTTCGCAATCCGAAATGGCCGAGCGAATGGGCCAGCCGCTGGGGACGGTGAAGACCTGGGTGCGCACGGCGCTCAAGAATCTGCGTGACGAGCTGGGCGAAAAGGCAATAACGGCATGAGCTGCGACGAGCTGCGCGATCAATACGAACTCTACGCGCTCGGTGTGCTCGATGCCGCGGAGCGCGCGGAATTGGACGAGCACCTGCACCGCGAGGGCGACCCGTGCATCGAGGGAGTTCGCCGCGCGCGGGAATTGATGGCGTCACTCGCGTTGATCGCGCCGGAATCACATCCTCCCGCCCGCTTGCGCGCTAAAGTTGCGGGCATGGTCGGCGAGCCCAAGCGGGCGTGGAGATGGACTCCCGTCTGGATCGCGGCGACTGCGTGCCTGGCGGCTGTGGCTGTGTGGCTCAATCTGGCGCGCCACGACGATCAACGCGCGCTCGCCCGCGCCCTCCTCGACGCGCAACGCAAGAACGTGGAGATGGCCCGCCTCACGGAAGCCTTCGCGCTGATGAACGATCCCGCCGCCAAGCAGCTCGTATTCGGCGAGGGCGCGCCCAAGCCACGCGGCCGTGTCTTCGTCAATCCGAAGCAAGGCGTCCTGCTGCTCGCCTCGAACCTTACGCCCGCGCCGTCGGGAAAGATCTACGAGATGTGGATCATTCCCAAAGGCGGCAGCCCGGCACCCGCGGGCTTGTTCCAGTCTGGGGCCGACGGTACCGCCATGTACCTGCGCAAAGGCGCGGTGGACGTGGCCACCACAGGTGCTATCGCCGTCACGCTCGAACCCGAAGCCGGCTCCCAAGCGCCGACCTCGACGCCGCTGATCGTCGCCGCGCTGTAGTAGGGAATTGACGGATCTCGCGCTCGAACCACCCTGAATTATTCGTAATTGAGTTTCGCGTTCCAGTCGCCCCGGCCCTCCGGAGTCAGGTCGAGAGTATTCCACACCGGCGACAGCAGGTCGATTCCGCGATTGATCTGTTCCTTCATGGTTGCGGAGTTCGAATAGAAATGCTTCACCGAGCCATCCGGCGATCGCACGAAAACACTGATCCCCGGGTGCTGGCTCCCTTCCGCGTCCTGGTACTGGAGGTCCCTCTTGAAATTTGAGCCCGCGCTCGAGACCAGCCGCAGGTCGTGCCAGCCGCGTTGGCGGCCCCACTCGCGCAACTCGCCGATCGCCACCTGCGCGATGACGGCGAAATTTACACGCTGCCGGAGATGATGAACCACTCCGTTGAAACCGTCGATCCAAAGCGTGCACATGGGGCAGGGCCTCTTCTGGGCCCCGCCGTACATGTACTGATAGACAACCAGCGGCTTGTTTACATCCGCGAACAATCCGGACAGACGGACCTTGGTGAAGGGGCCATCCTTGTCCAGCTCGCGGGGACCTTCCTCAAAGACGTAATCGTCGACGTCCGTCTCGACCGGCAGCATGCGCCGCAGTGCTGCCACTCGCTCGCATTGATCCCGCAGCGCGATCTCGGCCTCAAGCAACTCGGCGCGCGCTCTGCGGTAGGCCTCGCTCTCATTCGCTAAGGGGCCTTTCATGACGGCTTGCCCCCCCGTGCGGCGAGTTGGGTTGGCAATGTAATCTGCGCCATCAAATCGTGGAAGCTCACTTCGGACCACGCTTCCGCGATGCGGCCCTCTTTCAACCGGTAGATGTGATTCTCCGTCCAGAAGACTTTCCTTCCGGTCGCCGGCACACCCTGGAACTCTCCGCTATGCAAGGCATGCGCGGAATGCCGCTCGACCACACGATCCCCTTCCACGATGGTGTCGTTCGCGGTGACATGGACTTCCGAAAACGCGTTGAAAATTGCCCTTCCGACGGCTTTCTGGCTCTGGGGACCCGGCGGCAACTGCGGGCCGGGAAGATGCAGTACGAAATCGGGCGTCATCAACTCGTCGACGATGTCGAGGTTCTCCCTGTTCTTGAACTCCTCCATAAAGCGCCGGACGACGGCGACTTTCTCCGCGCGGAAATAGGACGCCATTTTCGACCAATAGTATGTCCGCCAGCCCTGGTTGATGTCATCGAAGGCGCCTGCGGGAATCCCGGTCTGCGTCAGTGAAAGCTGCGTCTGCCGGCCGCCATCGAGCTGCGCCAGGTCGTAAGTCACGCGCGAGTAATGGCCCTTGGGCCAGTTTTCCGCGCGCCACTGCTGCACGATTTGCTCGTTAGCCTTGATCTCCAGAGTCTTGCCGGTGAGCTGGCCGCCATAGAGCACGAACGCGCCTCCGGCCCTTCGATCGATTTGAGCAGGCGCGCCGGTGAACTGGCTGTGCTTGGCGGAATCCATGAGCGCTTCGAACACCTCCGAGGGAGCGGCGTTCAGAGTCACTTCGTGCATGACAACTCTGGTCGCAGCGCCCTTTTGAAAGTACTCGGCCAAGCGGTCGGCAATCTGGCTCCATCCGCCCTTGTGCTGCCGCACGCGGTCGGCCGTCGGGAAGCGTTCGTGCGTGAGGATCAGCTCGGTGCCGCCCTTGCGTTCGAATAGCTCGATGGTGACCAGAGTGGTCTTGAAGTCCGTGTTTTTCGAAATCCACGTGAAGGCCAATTTCGATGGTGGCTCGATCACCTGATACTCGCCCGTGTGCTCGCAGTCCTCTTTCGCGCTTTTCATGACGACGCGGAGGGAGCCACCCACGCGGAAGTCGATCTGCGCCTCGCTGCTCGTTGTTTCTCCCGGACACATCCACTGGCGGATGCTCTCCGGATCACTCCATGCGGCGAATACCTCTTGCCGTGAAGCAGGGATCAGCTTGCGCAGCACAAATTTGTCGTTTGTCTCTTCAATCAGTTCTGCCATGACTCCTCTTTTCGCGCTTCTTGCGCGTGATGATGTGGCGCTCCAAAGCGTCCAGCCGCAGGTCCCAGAACTTGCGGTAGTGCTCGAGCCAGACCGACGCCTTGCGCAGCGGCGCAGGGTCCAGCCGGCAGTGATGCTCGCGTCCCGCAACCTCCCGGATGATGAGGCCCGCCCGCTCCAGCACCAGGATATGTTTCGAGACCGCATTGAGCGACACCGGAAACGGCCGGGCGATCTCGGTGATGGTGGCCGGCTTTTGCGCCAGCCCGGCGAGAATGGCCCGGCGCGTGGGATCCGCGACGGCCGCGAAAACACGGTCGAGAAGTTCTGTTTGGTATTCAACCACTTGGTTGAATATAGGGGCCCGGCGCGGCGCCTGTCAAGTTCATTCATGTAAAATCCGCGCTTCGCCGGGCCTGTGCCACACTGTAAGATGAATCTCATGGATAAGGAACTGGATATCCGCGAAAAGGGCGGTGTCCGTAACGGCGTTCCACAGTTTTCCGACCGCCGGCTCTTCATGCAGCTTCTGGCTTTCGGCGACGCGGAGGATGCCTCCGCCCTCGCTCGCGCATTGGAGACCGCCCGCATTCCGGCCGTCCTGTACGCGGATGCCAACGACCCGCACGGCGTCGGCCTGCTCACCTGGAGCGACGCCCCCGACTTTTTCGTGAGCCGCCTGCGGGAATTCCTCAAAAACGGGCAGTTCGCCGGCCTCACACCCAAGCTCGAATATTCCATGCTGGGGCGCACGTACGCGCTGGGTCACGAACCGGACCTCGAGGACTGGCTCTTCGAAAAGCCCAAGCGCTCCGTGACCAATCCCGCGTCCCCCTGGGCCGTCTGGTATCCGCTGCGGCGCTCCGGCGCATTCTCGGCCCTTCCACCCGAGGAGCAAACGCCGATCCTTCGCGAGCACGGCAAGATCGGCCATTCCTTCGGCGAGGCCGGTTACGCGCAAGACGTGCGCCTCGCCTGCTTCGGGCTGGACAAGAATGATAATGACTTCGTGATCGGCCTGATTGGCGCGGAACTATATCCGCTGTCCGCGTGTGTGCAGGCCATGCGAAGAACCAAGCAGACGGCGCAGTATATCCAGCAGATGGGCCCCTTTTTTGTCGGAAAGGCAATTTGGCAAACTCAGTTATGAAAACACTACTCACTCTATTCGCAGGCGCCGCCCTGGCTTTGGCCGCGGCCGCCCCCAAGACGTTTACCGGCGTCATCACGGACTCCATGTGCGGCAAGGATCACTCCATGATGGGCGTCAAGCCCGACTCGAAATGCGTGCTGGAATGCGTGAAGGCGGGCTCCAAATATGCCCTGCTCGAAGGCACGAATGTGTACGAACTGAGCGATCAGAAGACGCCCGAGAAATTCGCCGGCCAGAAGGTGAAAGTCACCGGCACCCTCAACGGCAAAATCATCGAGGTGCAGTCCATCACCGCGGCGAAATAGCGTCGATGCCTTCTTGCAGCGCAGGCCTTTGCCGGAGACCTGCGGCCGTTTGCGCTTTACCAGCCAATCAGGAAGGCCCGTGATTCAGGTCTCCGACCTCACCAAGACCTTTCGCGACAAATCGCGCGGGTTGCGCGCGGTGGTTGACCACATTTCGTTCGAGGTGCGTGATGGCGAAATCTTCGGCTTGCTGGGACCGAACGGTGCCGGCAAGACCACCACGCTGCGCATGCTGGCCACGCTGCTCAAGGCCACCTCCGGCCGGGCCATGGTGGGCGGCCATGAGGTGACGGCCGACCCGGCTGCCGTGCGGCGTATGATCGGCTTCCTTTCCGGAGACATGGGCCTCTACCACCGCTTGACGCCGCGCGAGGTACTGAAGGTCTTCGGACGCTTAAACGGGCTTCGCGACGAGTTCCTGCGCACTCGCATCGACGAGGTCGTCGAGATGCTGCAGATGCGCGATTTCGCCGACACCAAAGTCGACCAGCTCTCCACGGGAATGCGCCAACGCGCGGCCTTGGCCCGCACGCTGCTGCACGACCCGCCGGTCCTCATCCTCGATGAACCTACCTCCGGACTCGACGTACCCACCGCCCGCGTGATCGAGGAGTTCATTTTGCAGGCCCGGCGCTCGGGCAAGTGCATTCTCTATTCGACGCACGTCATGGAAGAGGCCGAGTTCCTGTGTGACCGCATCGCGGTTATCAACCAGGGCCGCATCCGAATTACCGGCACCATGAGCGAACTCAAAGCGGCCACCGGCCGGGAGCGGCTTCGCGAGATCTTCCTGGATCTGCTGGACGACCAGCCGGAGAAGGCGGCTGCCCCATGAATCTCAGAATGGTCGCGGCCATCTACGCCAAGGAGATGCTCGATATGTTCCGCGACCGGCGCGCGCTTATCAGCATGATCGTGGTGCCGGTGATTGCCATGCCCGGAATCTTCGCCGTCGTGCATTACTTCACCGAGAACCTCGGGAAAAAGGCCGCACTGGAGTCGTCGCGGATCGGCATTTCGGGGCGGGTCTCCGAGCCCGGGGTGCGCGACGCGTTGAAGATCACCGGCTTCGAGCTGGTTCCCAAACCCGATGCCCGCGCCGCGGTCGAGAACAAATCGGTCGCAGCCGCGCTCGATGAGGAGACAGCCGGCGACGGTTCCGGCCGGATCATCATCTTTGTCGACAAGACGCGCGAGGCTTCGACGATTGCCGGCGAGAGAATTTCGGCTTTGCTCGAGCGGTTGAAGCTCGCTCGCGTCAAAACCAGCCTGCGCGGCATGGGCGTCTCCGAACGGGTGCTCGATCCCTTCCAGGTGAAGAGCACCAATGTCGCCGCCGACAAGAAGATGGCCGGTTTCATTCTGGGCAGCGTGTTGGGATATGCGGTGCTACTGTTGATGTTCACCGGCGGCATGTATCCGGCCATCGACATGACCGCGGGCGAGAAGGAACGGCACACGCTCGAGCCCTTGCTGGCTTCGCCGGCCAGCCGGGAGGAAATTGTCCTGGGTAAGATCTTCGCCTCCACAACGGCCTGTTTGCTGACGGCCATGCTCACCATTGCAAGCCTGCTGGCCGCCATCCAGCGCCTGGGGATGGGCCCAAACAGCGAGGAACTGGAACATCTTGTGAGCCGGGCCGGGCCTGACGCCGCCGCCGTAGCCCTGATCCTGCTGACGCTGCTGCCTACCGCGCTGTTTGCCGCGTCCGTAATGATCGCCGTCGCGCTGTTTGCCCGTGGATTCAAAGAGGCGCAGAGCCTGCTGACCCCGGTCATCATGGCCGTGGTCGTGCCCGCGGTGGTGGGGATGCTGCCAGGTCTCGAGCTGAATGTTGGCCTGGCGCTAATCCCCGTGTTCAACGTGAGCCAGTTGATCAAGGAGATCATCATCGGCGAATACTCACGCATAGCCTTTATCACTGCATTTGCGTCGAACGTATTCTACGCTCTCGTCGCATTCTGGATTTCCGTGCGGATCTTCAAGACCGAAAGTGTGCTGTTCCGGAGCTGACATGGACAAGGGACTTCATGCCGCCGCCGCGGCCCTCCTCTTGACTGGCTTGCTCTGCGCCCAGGAGAATGCGCGGGTCACGAGCCACGTCATGATTATCAATCTCGATGGCAGTTCGCCGCGCGAGATCTACTCTGCACCGAAGCGGATCGAAGCTCCCAACTGGTCGCCCGATGGGAAGTATCTGCTCTGGAACTCGGGCGGCAAGCTGTGGAAGTTCCCGGTGGCGGGCGGCGGGCCGCAGGCCGTCGATACCGGCACGATCGGCGACATCAACAACGATCACGGCATCACGCGCGACGGCCAGTGGTTCGCGATCTCCGCCGAGCAGATCTACATTCTCCCGTCGGCAGGCGGCGTGCCGCGCCAGGTCACGCGAAAAACGCCGAGTTACTTCCACGGCTGGTCGCCTGACGGCGCGTGGCTCGCCTACTGCGCCGAACGCGATGGGAATTTCGATCTCTACCGCATCTCCAGGGACGGCGGGCCGGAGGAGCGCCTGACCTCCCACGCGGGTTATGATGACGGGCCCGACTACTCACCCGACGGCAAGTGGATCTATTTCAACTCTGACCGCGCCGGCAGTTGGGACATCTGGCGCATCCCCGCCGATGGCGCGGGACCGGATGATGCGCGCGCCGAGCGCGTGACCTCTGACGAATGGGAAGACTGGTTTCCGCATCCATCGCCCGACGGCAAGTGGATCGTCTTCCTCTCTTTCGCGAACGGCACTCAAGGCCACCCCGCAAATCACGACGTCATGCTGCGCCGGATCGCGATGCCCGGCGAAACCGCTGCGACCACGAAAATCGTGACGCTCCAGAAGTTCTTCGGCGGCCAGGGCACCATCAACGTCAATTCCTGGTCGCCGGACAGCCAGCAGTTCGCTTACATCCGCTATTCGCTCGCCGCGGAGGCCGCGAAGTGAATCATCCGCGGCGCACCGGCGTCGTGTTTCTGATGGTGCTGCTCAGCGTGATGACGTACCTCGACCGCATCATCATCTCCATTGCCGGGCCCGGCATCATGAAGGATTTCAACATTCCGGAAATCCAGATGGGCGCCGTGTACTCCGCCTATTTTCTCAGTTACACCATCATGATGATTCCGGGCGGCAACTTTGCCGATGTGTTCGGGCCGCGCAAGGCGCTTGCAGCGATGGCGTTCGGGTCCGCGTTACTCACCGGCCTGACAACGCTCGGCGGCGCGCCAGGCCTGGGAACATACATTGGTATCGTGCCCTCGTTCCTGGTTGTGCGGCTGGCTATGGGAATCTGCGCCGCCCCTATGTATCCTGCGGCCGGAAGAATGAATGCCAACTGGAATCCGCCGTCGGCGCGGGCACGCATTTGGGGCTGGATCGCATGTGGTGCGGGCATCGGCGGCGCGTGCACCCCGCTGCTTTTCTCATGGATGCGCGCAAACTACACCTGGCGCGGCTCGTTCTACGCGGCTGCGCTGGCCAGCGCGCTCCTTGGCGCGGTTTGGTACTGGTATGTGCGCGACTATCCGCGGGAGGAAATGCCGTCGCACGG
Organism: Terriglobia bacterium; assembly: GCA_020073305.1. Classification (GTDB taxonomy): domain Bacteria; phylum Acidobacteriota; class Terriglobia; order Bryobacterales; family Bryobacteraceae; genus QHXW01. Next base: position 242,109 of record JAIQFK010000003.1, on the reverse strand, counting down.
CGCGAAGTCCCGTGCTCCCACGCCATGGAAAGAACTGCTAACCAATCGCGACCTGATGCTCCTGACCGCGGGCTACTTCACCGTCAACTATTTCGAATACATTTTCTTTTTCTGGCTTTACTATTACTTTGGGCAGATCCGCAAAATGGGCATGGATCAAAGCGCCATCTACACCACGCTGATGTGGATCGCCTGGATCGTGATGACGCCTATCGGCGGCTGGATCTCCGATCGGTTCATCATCCGCTTCGGCATGCGAAAGGGCCGCCGCATCGTACCTGTCGTCGGCCTCACCGTCAGCGCGATACTCGTTTACATCGGATGCAACGTCACCGGCACGCTACCCACCGTCGTGCTGCTGTGTCTTTCGCTGGGCGTTGCCGCCAGCACGGATGGACCTTACTGGGCCGCCGCCATTGATGCGAGTGGCCAGCATTCGGGCACCGGCGGCGCCATCTTCAACACCGGCGGCAATCTCGGCGGCATGCTCGCGCCAGCGTTAACACCGTTCATCGCCAGATGGGCAGGCTGGTCCGCGGGCCTGTATGCCGGCGGCGCGGTCGCGCTGATTGGCGTCGCAGTCTGGTTCTTCGTGGGCGTCGAACCGGCCGTCCGCGCCAGCGCGGCCCAGGAGCCCGTTGCGTAACAGCTTTGGCTCGATTCGCTAGAATGGCAATGGACTCACCATGCTTCCCGTAGGACCAAAAATCAGCGAGACTCACTTGTGACTTCCCCGGTGTTCCGCGACAACCTGCTGCGCGGCAAAGTGGCCTTCGTCACCGGCGGCAGCAGCGGCATCTGCCTCAGGATCGCCGAGCGCTTCGCCACCCAGGGCGCCAAGGTGGCCATCTTAGGCCGCACACAGGAGAAACTCGACCGCGCGACTGCTGGAATTCGTGAGGCCGGCGGCGTGGCCATCGGATTCGCGGCCGATGTTCGCGATTATGCGGCCCTTTCCGGCGCTCTTCAAAAAGCCCGGGAAACGTACGGTGAAATCGACATCCTGCTCTGCGGCGCGGCTGGCAACTTTCCTGCTCCCGCGCTCGGCATGTCGGCAAACGGGTTCAAAGCCGTCATCGATATCGATCTCCTCGGCACCTTCAACACCTGCCGCGCGGCTTACGAGCATCTGCGCAAGCCCGGCGCATCGGTCGTTGCCATCTCCGCCACCCACGCGTTTCGTCCCATCCCGTTGCAGGCGCACGTGTGCGCGGGGAAAGCGGGGGTCGACATCCTGATCAAGACGCTGGCGGTCGAATGGGGCAGTGCGGGTGTTCGCCTCAACGTGATCTCGCCCGGACCGGTTGACCAGACCGAAGGCATGCGCCGCCTCGCTCCTACCGAAGACATCCGTGCGCGCCTCACCCGATCCATTCCGCTTCAGCGCTTCGCCAGTAAAGACGAAATCGCCGATCTGGCGCTATTCCTGTGTTCCGCCGGCGCGGCCTATATCACGGGCGCAGTATTCGTCTGCGATGGCGGCCAGTCGCTTACCGGCTCCAGTTTCGCGTCGGTCATGGACCGCGCGACGTGATCTTCGCGCACCTGCGTTACCATTTCATTTGCGGATGAATCCGGATTTCCTTGTCGTTGGCGCCGGTGTGGCGGGCCTGCGGGCGGCTATCGAGCTGGCGCAGGCGGGCGCGGTGCTGGTGATCGCCAAAGACACCCTGCACGAATCCTCCTCCGAATATGCGCAAGGCGGGATTGCCGTCGCGCTCAGCGATGACGACGAGGTGGAGTTGCACGAGCAGGATACTATTGCCGCCGGCGACGGGCTCTGCGACCGTCATGCCGTGCACACGCTGGTCGAAGAAGGTCCCGCTGCCATCCAGCAGCTCATCGAATGGGGAGCAGAGTTCGACCGCGAAGGCTCGCGCCTGGCTTTCACGCAGGAAGGCGCGCACAGCCGCCGGCGCATTCTGCACGCTCACGGTGATTCCACCGGCCGCGAGATCGCGCTCACGCTGTATCGCAAGGCGTCTTCCCTTCCGAACGTCCGTTTTCAGAGTTACGCCGCCATTACCGACCTACTCCTCGACGACGGAGCCGTCTCGGGCGCCATGGTCTACGACGCCAAAACCCGCGAGAGCCACCCTATCTTCGCGCGCGCCATCTTGCTGGCTTCGGGCGGCTTGGGCCGCGTCTATCTCGAGACCACTAACCCGGACGTAGCCACCGGCGATGGCATCGCCATGGCCTGGCGCGCAGGCGCCGAGATCAGCGATATCGAATTCGTGCAGTTCCACCCAACCGCCCTCCATGTCGAAGGTGCGCCGCGCTTTTTGCTCTCGGAGGCGCTGCGCGGCGAGGGCGCTCACCTGGTGAACTCCCTCGGCGAACGGTTCATGCACCGCTATCACCGCCTGGAGGAGCTGGCTCCGCGCGATGTCGTCTCGCGCGCCATTGTGGCGGAGATGCAGGCAACCGGCGCGCCCCATGTTTTCCTCGATCTCACGCACCGCGGCGGCGATTTCATCCGCTCGCGTTTCCCGCGCGTCTATGAAACCTGCGTGCGCTACGGCGTGGACCTGGCCACCCAGGCTGCGCCCGTCCATCCAGCAGCTCATTACGCCATGGGCGGCGTCCGCACCGATCTCGATGGCTGCGCCAGCTTGCCCGGTCTTTACGCCGCGGGCGAAGCCGCCTGCACCGGAGTGCACGGCGCCAACCGGCTGGCCAGCAATTCGCTGCTCGAAGGCGTCGTGTTCGGCGCACGCGCCGGCCGCGCCATGCGCCAATCGAGCGCCGCACACCCCGCCCACGGCCAACTGAGAGAACCCGAGCCCCTGTTTCCATGCACCACCGAGGAGCGAGTGCGCGGACTCGCCTGGACAGAGTGCGGCATCATCCGTTCCGGTGAAGGACTGGGTGCGGCCTGCGAGATGCTGCAGGCGGACCGCCTGGTAGCCAACTCGCATGCCGGATTGGCCGAGTTCTGCCTGCGCAACATCCACACCGTGGCCCTGCTCATCGCCCGCTGCGCGCTCGCAAGGCGGGAGAGCCGCGGCGCCCACTTCCGCACCGACTACCCGGAAAAACAGGTTGCGTTCGAAAAACACTCCATCATTGCGAAGGGCGATGAAGTCCGATTCCAGTAGGCCGCAGCAGGTCATCGCACCCGTCTGCGCGCTACTCGTCCTCGCGGTCATGCCGATTCGCGCGCTCCCGCCGAGCGCGATGCTCTGGACGGCGCCCTCCATTCTGCTGGCCGCCATGCTGATCGCCTGGGCGGCGGAATCGGCCCAGTTTTTTGTGGCTCAGGGCTTTGCCCTCGCCATTCTCGCCTGGCTGCAGACGCTTCCGGAATTTGCCGTGGAAGCCGTCCTTTCCTGGAAGCAGCAGGTCCCGCTGCTGCTTGCCGGTCTGACGGGAGCCCTGCGCCTGCTCACCGGTCTCGGCTGGCCCATGATCTATTTCACCGCCAGCGTCATGCACCGGCTGCGCACCGGGCAGCGGTTGCGGCGCATCGTCCTGGAACCGGAGCACTCGGTCGAGGTTGTTGGGCTGCTGGCCTGCATGGCCTACGCCGCCGTCATCTGGTGGAAGGCCACCCTCAATCTGCTGGATGCCGGCATTCTCATTGCCATTTATGTGGCTTATCTTGCCGTGTTGCGCCACATACCGCCCAAGGAAGCCGAGGGCATCGAGGACCTCGAGCTGATTCCGCGCACCATCGTCAAATCGCCGCGGCCCGTGCGAATCAGTCTGATCGCCGGGCTTTTCCTGCTGGGCGGCGCGCTGATCTATTTCATGGCTGAGCCGTTTCTTGGCAGCCTGCTCGCGGTTTCCGCGACCCTCGGAGTGCCGAATTTCGTCTTCATCCAGTGGGTGGCGCCGTTTGTCTCCGAGTTCCCCGAGAAAGTCTCCGCGTTTTACTGGGCCCGCACGGTCGATCGCGCCTCCATGGCGCTGATGAACATGGTTTCCAGCAACATCAACCAGTGGACGCTGCTGGCGGCCATGCTGCCCATCGTCTTTTCCGTGAGCCGCGGCGCCCCTTCCACCATCGTGTTCGACTCTCAACAGCAGCTCGAAATTCTCATGACGCTCGGCCAATCGCTCATCGGCGCGCTGTTTCTGATCAATATGGAGCTGGCGTGGTGGGAAGCTTCCGCCCTGTTCTTCCTGTGGGCGGTCCAGTTCGCGCTCTCGCCGATCCAGCCTTCACCGGGCCTTTGGGGAACCATGGCCGGGCACATTCATCGCTATGTGACCTACTCTTATCTGATTTGGGCAGCCGTGGAGATCGCGCGTATGCTCATCGGTCGCCGCAAGCCCGCCGCATTCCAGCAGTTCGCCGCAATGTGGCGCCGGCATGTCGGAAGCTAGGACCGGCACAAATCCCCATCCTACGCGATAATAAAACTAACCACCCAATGAAAGAGAAAATCCACTCCACGACGGTGATTTGTGTCCGTCGCGAAGGCAAGGTCGTCATGGCCGGCGATGGCCAGGTGACTATTGGTAACGAAGTGCTGAAGGCCTCCGCCAAAAAACTACGCCGTCTCTATAACGACAAGATTCTCTCCGGATTTGCCGGATCAACCGCCGATGCCTTCTCCTTGTTTGCGCGCTTCGAATCGAAGCTCGAGCAGTTCAACGGGAATCTGCCGCGCTCCGTCGTGGAGCTGGCCAAAGAATGGCGCACCGACAAGATCCTCCGGCACCTGGAGGCCCTGCTGCTCGTGGCTGACACCACCAACATCTTCATCGTCAGTGGAAACGGGGATGTCATCGAGCCCGACGAGAGTGTGGCTGCCATCGGTTCCGGAGGTCCGTTCGCGATGGCCGCCGCCACCGCTTTGCTGCGCAACACCAAGCTGTCTGCCCGCCACATCGCCGAGCAAGCCATGCAGATCGCCGCCAAAATCTGCATCTATACCAACGAAAACATCACCTACGAGGAGCTTGGATAGCCATGGTGATCTATCTTCCCAGCCAGTCCGTAGATTCCGAACCCATACTCGACGAGTTGACTCCACGCGAGATCGTGCGTGAGCTGGATAAGCACGTGGTCGGCCAGGCGGAAGCCAAGCGCGCCGTCGCCATCGCCCTGCGCAACCGCATCCGGCGCCAGAAACTGGCTCCAGAGATGGCCGAGGAGGTGATGCCCAAGAACATTCTCATGATCGGGCCCACCGGCGTCGGCAAGACCGAACTCGCCCGCCGGCTCGCCAAACTCGCCAACTCTCCGTTCCTGAAAGTCGAAGCCAGCAAGTTCACCGAGGTCGGGTACGTGGGCCGCGATGTCGAGTCCATGATCCGCGACCTGGTGGATATCGCCATCGACATGGTGCGCGAAGAACGCCTGGAAGAGGTGGCCGACCGCGCCGAGTCGAACGCCGAGGAGCGGCTGCTCGACCTGCTGATGCCGCCTCAACCCGAGTCGAGCGAAAGCGCCGAGCGCACCCGTGAGAAATTGCGCGAACGGCTGCGCGAAGGCAAGCTCGACGACCGCATCGTAGAACTCGAAGTGAAAGAGCGCGGTGCAACTCTGGAGCTCGTCACCAATGCCGGCGTCGAGGAGATGGGCATCAACCTCAAAGACATGCTGCCCAACTTTTTTGGCCAGCGCAGCCGCAAGCGCAAGATGCGCGTCAACGAAGCCATGGACTACCTGGTGCAGGAGGAAGAGCAAAAGCTCATCGACATGGATCAGGTGACCCGCATGGCTCTCGAACGCGTGGAGTCGAGCGGCATCATCTTCCTCGACGAAATCGACAAGATTGCCGGCCGCGAATCCGGCCACGGGCCCGACGTCAGCCGCGAGGGCGTGCAGCGCGACATCCTTCCCATCGTCGAAGGCACCACCGTCAATACGCGCCACGGATTCGTGCGCACCGACCACATCCTGTTCATCGCCGCCGGCGCCTTCCATGTCTCGAAGCCCAGCGACATGATCCCGGAGCTGCAAGGCCGTTTCCCCATCCGGGTCGAGCTGAAATCGCTCTCCATTGAGGATTTCATCCGCATCCTGAAGGAGCCCAAGAACGCGCTCACCAAACAGTACGAGGCACTGCTCGAAACCGAAGGCATCAAACTGGTGCTCACCGACGACTCGCTCGCGGAAATCGCGCGCTTCGCCGCGCAAGTCAATCAGAGTGCCGAAAACATCGGCGCGCGCCGCCTCCACACCATCATGGAAAAGGTGCTCGAAGAGATCTCCTTCGCCGGCCCCGATTTGAAAAAGAAAACCGTCAAGGTCGACGCCGCGTACGTTCGCAAGCACCTCGCCGACATCGTCAAAGACCAGGACCTGAGCCGGTATATTCTGTGATCTTGCTGTCAGCTGCGTCTTTCATGTAGCGCAGGCCCACGCCTGATCCATCCCTGCGCTACCCTAGACTCCAGCACCGATGCCCCGTTCTCCCCGCCGCCATTTCCTGACCCTCTCCGCCACCACCCTCGGCGGCCTGCTGGTCTACACCCTCGATCGCAAATCCGCGCGCCTCCACGCGCAGACGTCCGCCCTCAAAGTCCCCCTCCGCTTCTTTACCGAAGACGAAGCCCTCGCCATCGCCGCCGCCGCCGCGCGTATCTTTCCGGCCGATGAGTCTGGTCCCGGGGCCGACGAGGCCGGCGTCGTCATCTACATCGATCGCCAGCTCGCCTCGGCCTATGGCCGCGATCATTACCGCTACACGCAGCCTCCATTCGAACCCGGTGTCCCCGAGCAAGGCTACCAAGGCAAGGAAACACCGCGCGAAATCTACCGCGCCGGCCTGAAAATGCTGGGCCCCTTTCATACCCTCGCCCCCGCGGAACAGGATGCCCGTCTGAAACAAATCGACACCACCGTGTTTTTCTCGCTCCTCCGCACCCATACCATCGAAGGCATGTTCTGCGATCCCATGCACGGCGGTAACGCCGGCATGATCGGCTGGCAGATGATCGGTTTCCCCGGGCCGCGTATGAGCTATTTCGATGATGTCGACCAGCACTACGGCGCCGCTTTCCGCCCGAAGCCCGAGAGCCTGGCGCAAATGCTCGGCCGCCCCGTCACGCCGGGCGAGGACACGGAAACGTGAAGACCCTTCCGCCTGTGGATGTCGCCATCGTGGGCGGCGGCTGGACCGGGCTGACCATGGCCAAGGAGCTGGCCACGCGCACCGGCCTCAAGATCCTGGTGCTAGAGCGCGGCGGCCCGCACAAAACGCGCGATTACCTCGACAACATGGACGAGCTGGATTACGCTATCCGTCTGCGTACGATGCAGCCGATTCGCGATGAGACCGTCACTCTACGCCACTCCGTGCGGAACCGGGCGCTTCCCATCCGCCAGTACGGTTCCTTCCTGCCAGGCACCGGCGTGGGCGGCTCGGGCGAGCACTGGAGCGGCATCTCCTACCGCTACTACCCCCACGATTTCCAACGTGTCTCTCACCTCGTCGATAAGTACGGCCGCGCGCGGCTGCCGGAAAACTGCGCCGTTCGCGACTGGCCTATTTCCTACGACGACCTCGAGCCCTACTACGAACGCGCCGAGCGCCTCATGGGGATTTCCGGCAAAGCCGGTAACCTGCGCGGCACAAAAGTCGAAGGAGGCAACATCTTCGAGGGCCGCCGCCAGTCCGAATACCCCACCCCGCCCATGAAAATGCCGTACCTCGCCGCGCTCTTCCGCGACGCCACCCACTCGCTCGGCTACCATCCGTTCCCCCTGCCCGCGGCCACCACCAGCGTGCCGTATACCAATCCCGACGGCGTCCCCCGCGCCGGCTGCGCCTACTGCGGCTATTGCGAACGCTTCGGGTGCATGATCGGCGCCAAGGCCCAGCCCACCAATACCCTCATGCCCGTTCTCACGCGCCGCAACAATTTTGAAATGCGGACCGGCGCCTGGGTGCGAAGGATCGTGGCCGAGGGCGCGCACGTGCGCGGCGTGCGTTATGCGGATTCGCGCGGCAACGAAGTCTTCCAGCCGGCCGATCTGGTCTTTCTGGCTTCCTGGACGCTCAACAACACCCGCCTCCTGCTGCTCTCGGGCATCGGCGCGCCCTATGATCCTGAAACCGGCAAGGGGGTGGTGGGCAGCCATCTGACTCATCAAGTAAGCGTGCCTGCCGCCACGCTCTTCTTCGACAAACCCCAGAACGCCTTCATGGGCGCCGGTTCGGCGGGCATCGCGATTGGAGATTTCGACTTCCTCGATCACACCGACCTGGATTTTGTCTCCGGCGGCGCCTTATATACGGTGTGCTATGGAACCCGCCCCATCGCCAATTTCGGGGTGGTTCCTCCCAGCGTTCGAACCCGGTGGGGCGCGGAATGGAAGAAGGCGGCTCTGCATAATTACGATCGCACCGGCCTGGTCCGTTTTTATGGAGAGCATTTGGCCTATCGCGACAACTATATGGATCTGGACCCGGTTTACAAGGACCGCCTCGGCGATCCGCTCCTTCGCCTGACCCTCGACTGGAAGGATAACGAAAGGAATATGGTCCGGTTCATAACCAACCGGGCCGTCCAGGTCGGACAAGTCATGGGAGCTGTGGAAATCCAGCCCTTTCAGGGGCTAAAGCGGTACCAAGCCACCAGGTACCAAGGAACGCACATACAGGGCGGTACTATTATTGGTGCAAAGCAGACGGATTCTGTGGTAAATATGTATTTGCAGCATTGGCAAGCGCCGAATCTGTTCGTGCTGGGCGCTTCGGCCTTCCCGCAGAATCCCTCCAGCAACCCAACGCTGACTGCGGTAGCTCTTACAATTCGTGCGGCCGATGCCGTGATTCAAAGGTATCTTAAGCACCCCGGTGCACTAGCTTAATCGTAACGACTCGCGCAAAGGTCTCAAGGAGCAAGCCAATTCCCCATGGATAGTGATCGCAAGTACCGCCAGCGAGGCTACCAGGACTCCGACCGTCCCGAACCCAGATCCGATCGAAACGGCACCGACCGGCCTAGGCAACCCGGCCCGCGTCCGCCGATTGATGTAACCGGACCTCGGCTCCCGCGTTTGGTTCAATCCGTAACCGCATCCCGGTGCTACAACTGCTCGACCCAACTCCCCAACGGAACCGATTTCAGCGCTAATTGCCCGAAATGCGGAGCCGCTTTGCACTGCTGCAAGCAGTGCGCCCACTTCGAGCCTTCCACGCGGTTTCAGTGCTTGAAGCCCATTCCGGTCCGCATACCGGTGAAGGACCAGGCCAACCAGTGCACTTTGTTCTCGCCGCGCGTGACCGTGGCCCGCGACTCGTCACCCTCCGCGCCCGCCCCCTCCCCCGTCAACAACGAGGCTCCCCGCAGCCCCAACGACGCCCGCAGTGCGTTTAACGCGCTGTTCAAGAAGTAGGGTTGACGCCGAGTACTGCCTGACTCCGCCAATTCGGATCGATATACCGACAGCGCCCTCAACTCCCGATAGGACCTCGTTCCTGTCCACGCTCACGGCTGCCATAGCGTCTGATACTCTAATGCGAGCTGGATTGAGAGGAGGGTGATCCTTGCAGAACATGCTCGGTGCGTACGGAGATTGGGCCGCTCAGCTCGTGAGCGACCCGCCGCGCCTGTCTTTCCGCCGCTCCGGATGGGAAAACAACGAGACTTGGCAGCGTCATGCCCGCCAGCGTTATCGCGAGGCGCTGCTGCAGCCCGATACCGGCGCTACACCCCGCGCCGTGATCCAGCACCACATCGAATTCGACGGCCTCGCCATCGAACACTTGCAGTGGCAGTTGCCGTACGGCCCTCCCACTGAAGCGCTGGTCCTGAAGCCGGCCGGAACCACCGGGCCGCTTCCCGGCATCCTGGCGTTGCACGATCATGGCGGCAACAAATATTTCGGCGTGCGCAAAATCACGCGCATCAGCAAAGCCCAGCACCCACTGATGCTGACGCACCAGGATCATTACTACGGCGGCGTCGCCTGGGCCAACGAGATTGCCAGACGCGGGTACGTCGTGCTGGTTCATGACGCTTTTACTTTCGGGAGCCGCCGCATGCGTCTTTCCGACCTCCCGGACGTGATCAAGGGCCACCTGGTCGAAACCGACCCGGAGTCCGAACAGGAAATCCAGCGCTACAACACCTTCGCCGCGAACCACGAGCACCTCATCGCGAAAAGTCTGTTCTGCGCCGGTACTACGTGGCCCGGCGTCTTTACCGCCGAAGATCAGCGAGCCCTCGACTACCTTTGCTCACGCCCCGACGTCGATCCGTCTCGAATCGGCTGCTGCGGCTTGTCCGGCGGAGGGCTGCGAACGGTCTTCCTCACCGGGCTCGACCCGCGCATCCGCTGCTCCTGCTGCGCCGGAATGATGACCACCTGGCGCGACTATCTCCTGAACAAGTGCTACACGCACACCTGGATGATCTACATTCCAGGCCTGGCTCGTGATCTCGATTACCCCGAGATTTTCGGTCTCAACCTGCCCAATCCCCTGCTCGTGCTTAATAATCGCGAAGATGATCTCTTCACGGTTCCTGAAATGGAGCGCGCCGACAAAATCCTGCGAGACGTCTATCACCGGGCCGGTGCGGACGATCGCTACCGGATGAAGTTCTACCCCGGTCCGCACAAGTTCGACCGCGAAATGCAGGGCGAAGCCTTCCAGTGGTTCGATCGCTGGCTAAAAGGGTAAGTTACCCGCGCCGCGGTGGCGCGCAGCAGTCCGGTTCACACACGTCGTGACTCGGCCCGTCGCTTCCAAGGCAGCTCGGTGGCAACTCGCCCATGCGCTCCAGCACCAGTTCGCGAATCATGCTGACAAATGCCGGGTCGTTGCCCACCGTCGCGGCGCGCGCGAAGTTCAACCCCAGTTCGCCGCAAAGAGCGCGGGCCTCGGTATCGAGATCGTAGAGCACTTCCATGTGGTCGGAGATAAAGCCGATGGGCACTACCACTACCGCGCGCGTGCCGGCCGCATGCAACTCTCGTAGATACTCACCGATGTCCGGCCCGAGCCACGGCTGCGACGGTGGACCACTGCGGCTTTGGTATACCAACCGCCAGTCGTGACACCCCAGCTTTTCCGATACCAGCCGGCAAGCTTCTTTCAACTGCGCTTCGTATTTCGAGGTTGCGGCCATCGAAACCGGCACACTGTGCGCCGTGTAAATCAGCGCTGCGTCCGGCAGCTTTGCCAGCGCTTCGCGCACCCGCTCTGCCACCGGTTCGATGAACCCCGGATGATTGTAGAAAACACGCAGTTTGTCGATCTCCGGCGCGCCCTCTCCCACCGCTTCCCGCGCCCGCGCGATGTCCTCCAGATACTGCCGGCATCCCGAGTACGAGCTGTACGCCGACATGACGAACGCCACCGCCCGCCGCACGCCGTCGTCGCGCATCTTGCGCACCGTATCGCCAAGCATCGGAGCCCAGTTGCGATTGCCCCAGTAAACCGCGAGGCGTGGCCCCCGCTCGCGCAGTTCCGCCTCCAGCAAACCAACCAGCTCGCGCATCTGTTGATTGATCGGGCTCACGCCGCCGAAATGGTAGTAATGTTCGGCGACTTCAAGCATGCGCTCGCGCGGCACATTGCGCCCGCGCAGCACATTCTCAAGGAAAGGAATTACATCCGCAGGCCGTTCCGGCCCGCCAAACGCGACAAGGATAATAGCGTCGTACTTCGGGTGGCTGAGCGGATTCAAAGGCGCAGCGCCTAACCTAGCACCTGGCACCTAACACCTGACACCTGCTCTTACGCCGGCGCCGGACGCTCGCCTTCAGACAGCCCGGGCAGGCGGCGGCCGCCTTCCGGCCGGAGCACCTGCTGCGAATGGTCTTCAGAGTCCTTGGACTTGGCGGCGCGCGGTGACAGCGGGATGCCCTCGATGATCTGTTTCACCTCGGCGCCATCCAGGACTTCACGTTCGAGCAGCGCTTCCGCCACGCGGACCAGCGCGTCCGATCTCTCTTCGATCACCTTGCGCGCGCGGTCGTAGCCGTTTTGCACCAGCTTCTTTACCTGCTCATCGATCTTGATGGCCGTGTCTTCGCTGTAATCGCGATGCTGGGCGATTTCCCGGCCCAGAAAGATCTGCTCTTCCTTCTTGCCGAAGCTCAGCGGCCCGAGCTCGCTCATGCCCCACTCGCAGACCATCTTGCGGGCCAGATCGGTGCCGCGCTCGATGTCGTTCCCCGCCCCCGTGGTCATGTGGTTCATGTAAATCTCTTCGGCGATGCGACCTGCCATCAGAATGGCCAGTTGATCGTTGAGGTAATCCTTGCTGTACGAGTGTTTGTCGTCGATCGGCAACTGCATGGTAACGCCCAGCGCCATCCCGCGCGGGATGATCGAAACCTTGTGCAGCGGGTCGGCGTTGGGCAGCATGGCCGCCACCAGCGCGTGCCCGGCCTCGTGATACGCCGTGTTGCGCTTTTCCGCATCGCTCAGGATCATCGACTTGCGTTCGACGCCCATGAGCACCTTGTCCTTGGCCAGCTCGAAGTCGATCATCATGACGACTTTTCGATTCTGGCGAGCCGCATTCAGCGCGGCTTCGTTCACCAGGTTAGCCAGGTCCGCCCCGGCCAGGCCCGGCGTTCCACGCGCCAGCACCGAAAGATCGACATCATCGCCCAGCGGAATTTTCTTGGTATGAACTTTCAGAATGGCTTCGCGCCCGCCTACATCCGGCCGGCCCACCACCACGCGCCGGTCGAAGCGGCCCGGGCGAAGCAGCGCCGGATCCAGCACGTCCGGGCGGTTGGTCGCCGCCACCAGAATCACGCCTTCGTTCGATTCAAAGCCGTCCATCTCCACCAGCAACTGGTTGAGGGTCTGCTCGCGCTCGTCGTGACCGCCGCCCAAACCCGCGCCACGGTGCCGTCCCACGGCGTCGATTTCATCGATGAAGATGATGCACGGCGCGTTTTTCTTTCCCTGTTCAAACAGGTCGCGCACGCGGCTCGCGCCCACGCCCACGAACATCTCCACGAAGTCCGATCCCGAGATCGAAAAGAAAGGCACGCTGGCCTCGCCCGCGATCGCCCGCGCCAGCAGCGTCTTGCCGGTGCCCGGTGAGCCAATCAGCAGCACGCCTTTCGGAATCCGTCCGCCCAGCTTTTGAAACTTCTGCGGCTCGCGGAGAAACTCGATGATCTCCTGCAGCTCTTCCTTGGCCTCTTCCACGCCCGCGACGTCTTTAAACGTGACTTTCTTCTGTTGCGTCGAGTGCAGGCGCGCCCGGCTCTTGCCGAAGCTCAACGCCTTATTGCCGCCGCTCTGCATCTGCCGCATCATGAAAATCCAGAATGCCAGCAGCAGGATGAAGGGCGAAGCGTTCACCAGAAGCGATATCCAGTTGCCGGAATTCGCTTCCTTAAAATCCATCGTGACTTTCTTGTCTTCCAGCTTCTTGTAAAGGTCGGGGTAGTTGATCGGTACCTGCGTCCGGAATCCCTTGTTGACGTCTTTGTAATCTCCCGTCACGTCGGTGCCGTTGAACGTCACTGCCTTGACCCTGGCGTTTTCCACGTCGTCAAGGAACTGGGAGAAGTTGATGGGGTCCTGTGTCTTGCTCTTACCGGTGCGCACTACGGTCCATAGCAGCACCGCCACGCAGATCAGCACCACCCAAAAGATGGCTGTCTTGATATTCGAATTCACACTACCTCCCTACGACGACAGAAAAGGCTCTAGAAGTATAGACGTTGGCGGCATACCGATTGATTCCAACTTTCCCCTGCATCAAGATGAGGTCTCCTGAATTCTCAACAGCATGCGGCTCTCTGGAGTGGCCATGAGATTCGCCGCCGGACCAAAGCGGCGAGACCAGATGATTTCATCCCCGTGTGTGACCACCGGCCAACTGCGCCTTTCCCAAAGCGGGATGCGCGCCTGCTGGAAAAGAACCTTGAGCTTCTCTTCCCCGGTATGACCAACCGGCCGGTACTGGTCCCCCGGCCTCCAGTTGCGCACTTCGAGCGCACCGGATATCCGGTCCCAGTCTAACCAATCCATCAATTCATTATATCTGGAATCCACAGATTCGCTAGTCTTTGTGTTTTCAATAAGTTCTATCAGGACCGCCGAACTCCCGCCCGGTAATGATACCGCCCCGGGCACGGGCGCTGGAAGCCGGAAATTGCGGTTTTCCAGGCGGTCCATGCCCGGTGGAGCCAGCCGCAACCACTCAAATGACCGGTACACATCCACTTCCGGCGCCTGCAAACGCCCGTCGCCTTCCTTTTGATACGCCAGAGCCAGCACTGCGGCGATATGACCAAAGTTAATACCGCGCAGGTCGCCCTTCACCATTTCGATGGCCCGGCGAACCAGCCGGCGAGCAACGGCCGCCGGCAATTGGCTCAACCGGTCTGCGCGCAAAAACACGGCGGGCGGGTGGACGGTGAGTTGTTCCGCGGCTAGCCGGTCGACCTCCTGCGCCCAGTACGATTCCTCTTCCAGCGCCCAGTCCGCGGTGTTCGCCAGCGTCTCGGCGATCGCCGGGTTCCACTCCCGCTCCAGCATGGGCAGCAGCTCGCGGCGGATCCGGTTGCGCGCGAAATCCAGACAAGTGTTGGACGAGTCCTCGCGCCATGCGATATTTCGCTCGCGAAGAAATTGCTCGACCGCCGCGCGGTCAACGCCGAGCAGCGGGCGGACGAAGCCGTCCTCGGTCACCGGCCGGATGCCCGCCAGGCCCGCAGTGCCTGACCCGCGCAGAAATCGGAACAGTACGGTTTCCGCCTGGTCGGATCGCGTATGCCCCAGCGCGACGCGGTCCGCCGCTCCGCAGTCCAGATAGCCGAGAAAGAAACCTCGGCGTACCTCGCGCGCGGCTTGTTCGAGATTCTCACCGCGCTCTCGCACCGCCGCGGCCACGTCTACTCGGCCGAGTGAAAACGTCAGGCCCATCTCGCCGGCGAGCTTTTCCACGAATCGCGCATCTTCGGCGGATTCTTCACCGCGGAGCTGATGATCCAGATGGAGCACGCTCAAATGCAGGTTCCAGCGGGGAGCTAACTCGAAAAGCACATGCAACAGGCACACCGAATCCGCGCCTCCGGACACCGCCACGCCCACCCGCTGGCCCGTTTGGAACATGCGGAAGCGCTCGATGGTCTCCAGCACGCGCCCGATCACGTTCCGATTCTAGCAACCGGCTCCCACCTTATCGTTCTTTAGATGCATCTTGTAGCGCAGGCCTAACCGCGGGGTTTGCGGGGAGACCTGCGGCTTCTTCTTCGCCAGGGCAAAAAGCCGCAGGTCCCCGCAAATGCGGCGTGGGCCTGCGCTACAGGTGAATTCGGATGTATGAGGCTGTGGTAAGCTCGCATCTTCGTCTGGAGATCATGATGCTTCGTTTCCCTTTCCCTGCTCTCTTACTGCTCGCTCTCGCCGTCCACGCCGAGCCCGTCCTTCATCCCCTCGACGCCCTTACGGCTCAGGAATACTGGACCGTTTTTGAAACCATGAAGGCTTCGGGCAAGCTGGATTCCGCCAGCCGCTACGCCGGCATCAACCTGCATGAGCCGCCCAAGGTAGAAGTACTGAACTGGAAACCGGGTGATCGGTTCCGGCGTGAAGCTCTGGCCATCATCAAGCAAGGCCGCCGGACGTTCGAGGCGATAGTGGACGTCTCCGGCCGCAGTTTGATTTCGTGGAAAGAGATCAAAGGCGTCGAGCCGGTTTTGATCGCCGATGAAACCGAGGGCGTCAGCGAACTGGTAAAGGCCGATCCGCAATGGCAGGCCGCCATGCGCAAACGCGGCATCACCGATTTCGACACCGTGGGCTGTGACGGCGATTCGCCCGGTTACTTTGGCACCCCCGAAGAGCAGGGCCGCAGGCTCCAGCGGGTGAAATGCTCCGACAGCAAAGGATCCAACGGCGGCCCGGGTCATAACATCGAAGGCCTCATCGTGGTGTGGGATTCCGAGGAGCAGAAGGTGATCCGCGTCATAGATACTGGCGCGGTGCCCGTGCCGCCGGGAAACACCGATTACGACGCCGCAACCATTCCGTCGCGCGAAGTGCCGGGTCCCATTTCGGTGGCGCAGCCGGTGCATGGTTTTCGCCTGGGAGGCCACCGGGTGAGCTGGCAGAACTGGAATTTCCACTTCCGCATCGATCCCAGAATGGGCGTGGTGGTGACGAACGTGAGTTTCAACGATGCCGGAAAAACGCGCTCGATTCTCTACGAGGGCTCGCTCGCGGAAGTTTTCGTTCCCTACCAGGATCCGGCGGAAGGCTGGTATCACACCACATTCATCGACATGGGCGAAGGCAACACCTGGGGCAGCGTCGCCAGCGTCCTCGAACCTGGAGCCGACTGCCCGGATAATGCCGTTTACTTCGACTCCGTGGCTCCAACCTCACACGGCACTCCGCAGCGCTGGCCCCGCACCGCGTGCCTGTTCGAGCGCGAAGCCGGCAATTTCGCCTGGCGCCACGCGAGGGGTGGTGTGCAGGTGGAAAGCCGCCGCCAGCGCGACCTGGTCCTGCGCATGATCACCACTTTCGGCAACTACGATTACGCCGTGGACTGGACCTTCATGCAGAACGGCAACATCAAGATCGGCGTGGGCGCTACCGGCACCATCGAAGTGAAAGCCGTGCGCAGCCGGACGGCGGCAGACGACCGTGACGGCAAGGACGGCCGCTACGGCCACTTCGTCGGCGATAACACGGTGGGCGTGAACCACGATCATTTCTTCTGTTTTCGTCTGGACCTGGACGTCGACGGCACCGACAACAGCTTCATCAAAGAGCAACTGAAGACCGAGCGCCTGCCGGCGGGCAATCCGCGCAAGAGCATCTGGGTCGCCGAGCCGAAAGTCGCGAAGGTGGAGGAGGAAGGGCAGCTCCAAATGATGATGGAGCACCCCGCGCTCTGGCGCGTGATCAATCCGAACGTGAAGGGGCCGCTCGGTTATTCGCCGGGCTACGAGATCGCGCCCGGCCACAACGCCATTTCCCTGATGACGGATGACGACTGGCCGCAGCGCCGCGCCGGCTTCATCCAGCACAATCTCTGGGTCACCCCGTACCGTGAAGACGAACGCTACCCGGCCGGAGATTATCCCACACAGAGCCACGGCGGCGACGGCCTGCCGGCGTGGTCTAAAGCAAACCGGCCCATCGAGAACACCGACATCGTGGTCTGGTATACCCTGGGCTTCCACCACGTCACCCGTCCCGAGGACTGGCCCATCATGCCCACCGCCTGGCACGAATTCGAACTCCGCCCCTTCGACTTCTTCGCTCACAATCCGGCGGTAGATTTACCGAAAACGCACTGAAGCTGGGGGCTGGCACGTCCTTTCACCGCCGCGCACCCCTGAAACTAATCCTGACCGGTGTGTTCGCCGGAAGAACCGCGTCCTTACCCCGGGCGATGAAGGTCGAATAGACGCTGAACCCAGCGCCGGCGAAGGCAATACTCGAAGCCAGGGAGCGCGAGGCCTGCGCCAACGCGGTGCCGATCAACCCGAGACCTACGGCCCCTGATTCGGCGCGGCCTCCGATATCTTGATCGGGAACACCCTGGGCGTTGTAATCCTGATGAAACGACAAGCCGGCCACAGCTACGGCGATGGCTGGAAAAATGAAGCGGCTCTTCGGGCTGCTGGTGTGCGCGGCCCCTTCTGAATCGAGGGCCAGGTGAGCATCGAAGTTGGCCTCCACCCCCTCCAGTTGGCCTTGGATGTCTTGCGCCGTGGCTGACGGGAGCTGGATCTGGTGAAACACAAACAGGAGTTTCCCGTTGCGGTGAAGCCAGCGTGCCGGTTGCGCCTCTACGACATCCCCGAGAAGCCGGGTACCTTCCGGAATCAGCAGGGCATGACCGTTCGAGAACAGGGGCCTGGTCACAACCGCTTCCACGAGCGCTCCTCTTCGGGCGGTCGCGGAACTGAGCGGAGCGAGCAGGCGCGCGCTGACTTCCATCTCCTCCGGCCGGGGAACGGCGGGGCGATCGGATTGCATTTCGACCTGGATTGGCGAGAGTCCGGTCAGAGGGTCCTGCAACACGCCATTGAAAAGCGTTCCCTCTTGCCAAGCTTGCCGGTGATAGGGAAGCATACCGAACAAATAAGACTTCAGCCGGCTCATCTTGCCCGGCTCTTTGAAGGCGAGACTCGCCGCCCGGTTTTTGAGAACGGACTGGTGCTCTTCCCGCTTCCTCCCTCGTGTCGCGATACGCGCGGTGTGTGCTGTTCCGCGGGAGGGGGAAGTGCGCAGAGCCAGCCGCGAACCGTCGCTCAGCAACAACGTGTCGAACTGCGCGCGAACGTCCCGCGGCGGCGTCAAGTTGCCGGACAGGAGCGCTGTGAAGCGCCGAGTGGCTCGAACTCCGCCGATCTCAGCAATGTGTCCCTCCACGACGCTTCCTGCCGGAAGGACCATCCGGTCGAAAACGTAAACCGGTTCCACCAACCGTCCGCGGACCGGTTCGCCTACCCGCTTGATAGCGACACGATGTTCCAGCGCCACACGAAGAGGAACGCCGGACGGAACCGTCGTCCCCGGCTGAGCGCTTGGAACCACGGGAGCATCCTGTGCCAAAGCCGCCGCGGTAATTGTCAACAAGATCATGCATCCGCGCATCATGGATTTCTCCGAGTCCGCAATATAGCGCATTCAGATGTTCCTATTGCAAGGGGACACTGGCTAACACCCCAGGCGGAACTTCTGTCGCAGGATCTTGGATGTATTGCGGACCAATCGCATTTCTGAGAAGCTTTTGAAATTTTTCAAACTTGACATCCAAACCCGCGCCCGGTTTCGCACCGCCCGGAATCAGAAGCTGGATAGTTTCAGGTGGTGCATTGAGCGTCAGGGGCGTCAGATTACGCAGTTGATCGAAGGATTGTGCGGTGTAGAACGCGCGAACCAGATACTCTCCCGAGTCTCTCGACTGCCGCAGTTCGAAAACGAGCGCGCCGCCCGGAGCACAAAAGTCCGGCTGATAGCCGGGCAGCTGCCAGTGCAACCGAAGAAGGCCCGCCAATCCGGTGATGAAGGTATCAGAACTAATCACTACAACCACCCGGGATGCCGCATCCCCAAAGGCTCCGGGAACGGCTTCGCCAATTACCGCTTGCTTCATAGAGCGAAGTACGTGCGAGGCGGCGTTCGAGCTCTGCACCTGGTCAAGGTAGGGCATTGCAAATTCAAGATTCAGGGTAAGCGTTGCGAGCCGGGTCTGTTGGGAAAGAGTATCCAACGAAAGTTGGCCCCAACCTACTTCCGTGAGCGGAAAGCCGTTGGCGTATTCCATAACGAATGGGTCGGCCGCAAGCAGGGTGGCTAAGAGACCACCGCCGTCGATAACGTTTCCCGTTGACACTCCCGTTGTGAGGGCATCCAAAGGAATGGGTTGAATGGTTGGATCCATGATGCCTGACGGCGTGGCAGGCGGCGGCTGCACTCCGTTTTGATAGCCGAAGAGCACGCTCCGAACCAGAGAGAACTCGCCGCTATAGGCGGAAGCCAACGCTGTTCCACTGTTATAAACCTCTTGAACTTCTTTCGCGGCGCGAGCGGGGTCGATGGCCGCCACATTGGTCGTAATGGGATCGAAAACGGGGTCGGGTTGGCCCAGCGCATAGGAGTGTACCGGCACCGGCGCGCCAGGGATCAAACCAGCCCCAAGCTTGGTGGCGCTGAGGTTGGAGCGCTGAATGGAATTGGCGCGGAAATAGGAGCGCGATAGATCTGTTGCGGCGTCGCCCGTCAGAAGCCCCTCGGCGAGCAGATAGTCGCGGTAGTAAGTGCCAAGCAGGACTTCGGCCTGCTGCCCGTGCGCGGTCAAGTAGCCCGGTGGGACCCCGAAATCGGGGTAAGGCCTTGGTGAATACTTGGCCAAAATGGCCGGCGACACCAGGGGTGACCGTATGCTGTGACGGCCAAAGATGATGATCTGCCGGAGAATGGTGTCATCATTCGTAACCGTCTGCGCCGAGACTGGCAACCCGATTGCGAGCGTTAGCAGCAGACCTGGCAGGATAAGTTTACATTTGAACGACTTCATATTGCGGCTCTAACGGTGGTCTAGAAAATGTCAGCGAGTTCCGGCACGCTATTCCCGCTTTACTTCGCCAGGGCGTTAAACACCGGCCTGGGCCGGGACGCCACGCGCGCGGCCCGGACCTTCGCTAGCTGAACGGACGCGAAACTGGGACTCGAACCGGACGCGCCCTCATAACCAACCTGCAGGGCGGTGGCCGACGGCCGGCTAAACTGGATCACCTCTACCGCGCCATAGTGCAACCCGCCGTCGATGAGGATCTTGAAGAAGCCCGATGGCAACGGGGTCGAAATGACGTCGGACAAGAGAGTCGCGTACGTCCCTCCTTCCCCGAGAATCTGGTTGCCGTGGTTGTCGGTACCCAACGATGGCAAGGGAGGAATCAGCGGTGTCTTGCCCGTCCCGGCAAGGGCTCCCGTGCTGTCGTAGACGGAGACCGTGTAGCTGGTGGCTGTGGTGTCTTCGTTGTAAATCGCCAGCGATAGCCGGTTCGCACGGCCGTCATCGATGCCCTGCGCCGACCACTGCGTCCACAGCGCGGTGTCCCACGCGATCGGCGCACTCAGCACCCACGGCGCGGGGGCCAGCGCGACATAGAACAACTGCGGAAGCACGTTGGCGCAAGTTTTCGCATCGGGACAGTAAAAGACGGCGTACACCGTGCCGGTCGCCGTGGAACTGTACTTCGGAGCGCTGCTGGTAGCGCCTTGCAGGTTGATATCCGCGGGCTGGTTGGCGCTTAGAGCGAAGCTCACCTCATGGCTGGATGTGGTGGTTGAACTGTTGAAAGGCGTGCTGTCTAATTCCAAGTTCGCTCCATTGGCGTCGTAGAACGAGTAGTCGACACCGATGGCTGCCGACGCGGGCGCAGCCACGCTGATCGAGGTGACCCACCCCCCGCCCGCGGCGACCCATACGAACGTCCCGCTCACATAACAGGAATAGCCAACAACCGTCGAACCGGACGTGATCGCGACGGGCGACTCACCCGCCAAACTGGAGCAATCCGGCGCCGATTTGGACCAGTACATGGCCCCACTGGTGGGTGGTTCAGATCCGGGAAGCGATTGGCTGTAAAGCGCGGGCGCCGCCAGAGCCATCCATGCAAGAAACTGAAGTGATTTTATCCGCACAAAGAATTTCTCCAAACTAGTTAGTCGGCGCCGGCGCCGCCTTTTGCTTCAGCGACTGGCGGTAACGCGCGAGCAGCTGGTCGCGGTTCTGGCGCAGGTCCGTGCCGGCCGGGGCGGCGGGATAAGGTTTGCGGCCCATCAACCCTTTCCACAGAATGCGGTTGAAGGACCCGGCATCCACGCGGTCTGCGTCTGTGAAGTCCAGGTCCTTCGTGACCCGCGCCCAGTACTTCGCATCGTGCGCCGGCTTTGGCACCACCATGCCGGCCGGCCGTGGAGGCAGCGGCAGTGCCGTGTTATAGAGCATCGCCGAAGGAACGGCAGTGAATGTCCACGGGCTCGGCGTCGTGTTGAAAATGTCGGCCATGGGCCTGGCCAGCGCGTCGTTCAGGTTCATCATCTGCGGCAGGCCCAGCCGCTCATTGATCTCCGGGAGGCCCAGTACCTCTTCCATGGTGCGAAGGAAGTTCAGCGTGTTGTACTGCGTCGACACCACCGCACCGCGCTTCACGTAGGCGCCCACCACGAACGCGATGCTGCGGTGCGAATCCACGTGGTCGCCGCCATCCTGCGCGTCGTCCTCTATCACAAAAATCAAAGTGTTGTTCGCGAATGGACTGCTGGCGATTTTCTGAATCAGCAGGCCCACCGCATAGTCGTCGTCGGCTACCTGCAGGTCCGGAGTGTTTACGCCGTCAAGGGCCGTAGCGTAATTTCCGGTGTGATCGTTCATCAAGCGAACCAGGGTCAACGACGGCAGGGCACCCACGCTGCGTCCCGCGTGGTGGTTGTCCATGTATCTGGCATCGAAGTCTCGCGCCCACTCCGCATAACGCCAATAATCCGGAAGCGAGGGGTCGAAACCACGAAAGTACGGATCGGTGAACGGGTTGAGTTTGACACTCGCGGGATAGGCCACGGTGACGCCGTTGGCGAACGGGTTGCGCAACACGGGAATGGCGAAATCGGTGGTCACATAGCGGGTGGCGTCGAGGAAGAAACCGTAGTTCCGCACTGAGAGACCCGCCCGCAGCGCTGAATTCCACAAATAGCCGGTATTCACTTCATTGTCTGGTCCATCCGGCGCACCTACGTCGGTCGCGCCCGGTAACACATCCGGATCGTTCGACGTGAACGGATCGGCGGCCTGGCGCGCGGCGACGTCCCCCTGCCAGGTTCCCCTCGTAACGGGAGGAATCCCAACATTCACGTTGCGCACCATACCATTGGAATCCAGGCTGGTACCGCGATACGCGTAGGCTACGGGGTACTGGTGTTCCACTACGTCGGTGGCTTGCGCTGAAGTCGACCACGCCCAGCCGTCATAGCTGACCTCGGCCGTGTCCATGAAGTCATCGAGCGTGACGAACTGTTGAGCCAGTGCATGCTGATTCGGCGTGATCGCTGCTCCAAATTCCGTCAATGCGGGATCGCCGTTGCTGCCGTTTGGCAGGTCGCCCAGAACCTGGTCGTAGGTCCGGTTTTCTTTGATGATGAAGATCACGTGCCGGATGCCCTTACGCACGGCCGCCATCACCGCGGCGTCGCTGGCGCTCTCGGAGTAGGAGAAATGGTCGTTGGTCATCACCGTTTGGGTTAGCGTCGTGAGTTGCGCCGCGCTAGGCAGCGGGAAACTCTGTAGACCGGCCTTAGTGCGCTGAAGATTGTACTCGTTCGACGGGTTGCAATTCGGTGACCCAGGCGGCCCATAGCCGCCATAGCAAAAGTTCGGATTCGCCCCCGTCGGCGACTTCGCATTCGCCACATACGCGTACACGGAGCCGCCATTGCTGCCGAAGCTCACAACGCTCACGGAGTTCGGGTACCACCCGGTCGGTATCAGGCCAACCACCTGGTTGTTGGTATTGCTTCCACTCAGCGCCACCACCGAGAGGCAATTCAGATTGCCATTCGTCACGTAGAGTAGCGTCTCATCCGGTGACAGCGTCACGCTATTAGGGTTCGCGCCCTTGTATTGCGCCAGCGAGGAAGGCAGTAAGGGTGCGATGACCGGAATGGTTTGGACGATCTCGTTGGTTCCGGTGTTGATCACGTCAACCGTATCGGACTGGTCTTCGGCGACATATAGCAGCGATTGGGCTGCGTTCAGCACCATCTTGTTCGGTTGGCCTTTCACATGGATCCGGGCCGTTACCGCCGGCGTCGCGCCCAAGCTCACCACATCGATCTCGCGGTCGCGGATGCTGGACACATACGCCGTGGGGCTCAATCCGCTGCCCTTCACCACCACCCAAAACGGATATTCGCCGCCCGCAACACCGGGCTGCGGGTTGCTGGCGCTCTTGCCGGGGCGCAGGTCTAGATCCTCGGGCGCCGACCAATTGCCGTACCCGCCCCTGAACACCGTGATCGAGTCGTTGAAGTAATTCGCCACCACCAGCGTCTTGCCATCATTTGAAATAGCCACACCGGCCGCGCAAGGAAACACACCAACCTGGCTGTTGATCTTGATGGCGCCGCTGGGTTTCAGGTTGAGGCCAAGCCCCACCCTGTGTTTCATGGCAAGTTGTGGAGCACTCGGGGACTCTTCCGCCCAAACTCCGCCACTCAAAGTGATCGTATGGACGTTATCGTTCTCGCCGCCTGCGACATAAAAATGCGTGCCGGATGGATCGAATACCATCCCGTGGTAAGTATTTGGGATCTGTAGCACTTGCTTCTTGACCGGCGTGCCCGTCGAAATGTCGTAGATGAACACGTACTCATTCGAGTCCGGACCGTACCATGGGTATGGCGGCGCGGGAACGCCCGGTATGTAGACGCGGTTGTACCCGCTGGTCAGAACCAGCAGGGTCCGGTGGTCGGGACTCACCACGGTGGTGACCGCTTGCCCGGCCAGCCAGTCCGGTTTGTCGGCCAAGCCGGCGTTCAACGTAACGAACTGGGAACCCGGGGGCGCCAGCGGCGTAATTAGTTGGCCCATATTGGGCAGGGGCTGTGGCTGCGCATGGACCAGCGCGCCCGAGATGACCAACGTCAGCGTCAAGCCCGCCGCGCGGATCGGGAAACGCCCGTGAACTTGTCTTGTCATTACCTTAAGGCTCCGTTGAGTTAGGGGAACCCTATAGCAGTGCGGAACGGCACGGAAGATTCTCAGGGATAGCGTTGCCTGTCCTCTGCGTTACTCCGGCGTACTCCCTGTTAACGCTATCCAAAACCTCTCGGGAAATCGCCCGATTTCCCCGGGTAGCACAAACGTGCGAAATTCGAGTCAGACATAGATGAAGTGGTTACGTTCTATCCTCGGACCTTCTCCACGCGGCGCGGCGCCCGAAGCGCCACTAACTCATGGCGCCCGCCGCGCGGAGAACCGATTCAACCAGCGATTCCACACCGGCTGCCGGTTCCAGATCACATGGCGCGACAAGCGCGGCAAGAGCCGGAGCAAGAACGTAAAAGTGATTGACATGAGCGGCGATGGCGCGCTGATCAAATGCGGCGTGCCTTTCTATCCGGGCTCGATCATCCACCTCCAGACGCACGAACTCGGCCTCATGGGCAGCGCCTATGTACGCCGCTGCGACCCGCTGTTGTTCACCTATCAGATAGGCCTCGAGTTCACCGGCATTCTGTCTCCGCGCATCTGAACGTGAGAAACCCCGCCCGCCGGTTTGGCCCTACTCCCGCGCCTGTGAGAAAATAAGTCACCGAAGCGGCTGAGCCGGTGGCACTTTCTTTCTATTGCCAGCTCAGCGGCGACACGTCCATGCGTTGCTGTGCGCTGTTCCTCCTCGTGAGCGTCCTGGCCGCCAGCGGCCAACCATCAAAGATCGATTTCCAGCGCGACGTCCAACCGATCTTCGAATCCAGATGCCAGGGCTGCCACGGCGCGCAGCAGCAGATGGCTGGGTTGCGGCTCGATTCCGGCGTCGCCGTGCTAAAAGGCGCATCGGACGGACCGGTCGTCCAGCCGGGAAACAGCGCCGCCAGCCGGTTGATCGAGCGCGTCACCAGCACGAAAAAAGGCTTCGGCATGCCGCCGGTCGGCGAGCCGCTCACCGCCCCGCTCATTGCCACGCTCCGCGCATGGATCGACCAGGGAGCGCACGTATCAACCACCGCACCCCCGGTTGCAGCCAATCCCAAAAGCCGGCACTGGTCGTTCCAGCCCGTGGAGCGTCCGGCGCTTCCGGGCGTGCGCGCCCGCGCGTGGTTGCGCAATCCGATTGACCGCTTCGTCGCCGCGCGCCTCGAAACGGAAGGGGTCGCGCCTTCGCCCGAAGCCGATCGCGCTACGCTCATCCGTCGCGTTAGCCTCGATCTCGTCGGCTTGCCGCCGAGCCCCGCTGATGTCGCCGAGTTCGTGAACGACAACCGTCCCGATGCTTACGAGCGGATGGTCGACCGGCTTCTTGCGTCTCCACACTACGGCGAGAAGTGGGCGCGCTACTGGCTCGATCTGGCGCGTTACGGCGACAGCGACGGCTACGAGCGCGATCCCGCCCGCCCCTACGCCTGGCGCTATCGCAACTGGGTGATCGACGCGCTGAATCGCGACATGCCGTTCGATGAATTCACCATCGAGCAGCTTGCCGGAGATCTGCTGCCCGGCGCCACCGTCGAACAGAAAGTTGCCACCGGATTTCAGCGCAATACCTTCACCAATCGCGAGGCCGGCGTCGATCGCGCCGAAGACCGCTTCGAACAGCTCGTGAACCGCACCAATACCGTCGGCACCGTCTGGCTCGGTCTCACCGTCGGCTGCGCGCAGTGCCACAACCACAAGTTCGATCCCATCAGCCAGCGCGAATATTACTCCATGATGGCGTTCTGGAATTCCGTCGAAGAGCTGAACATCGACGCGCCGCTGCCAGGTGAAACCGGCCCCTACCTGCGGGAGCTGCCCGAATATGAACAGAAGCGCGCGGCGCTGCTGAACGAGTATCACATCCCTGAAATGGCGGCGGCGTGGGAAGCGAAGCTGCGCGAGGCGCACGTGCATCCCGGCGGCGATGTCGAGTGGGATTTTGCGCTCACCGAATTTCGTGCCGGATACGACTACTGGCAGAAAATCATCAACTCGGATGCCGCGCATCGCACCAAGCGCCTCCAGGACAGCTTCGTCGATTACTTCGTCATTCGCGGCCAGACGCCCGACATCGACAAAAACAAAGCGGCTAAGGAAAAGCTGGAAGAAGCCGGCAAGAAACTCGAAGCGCTCGAAGCCGCGCTCCCGCCCTATGCACAAGCCCCGATCATGGCCGAGATGACGAATCCGCCCGAGCAGCACATCGCTACCGGCGGCGATTTCCGCGTTCCCGGCGCGAACGTCGAGCCCGGCACACTGGCCGTTCTGCCGTCGCTCGAGATCGGCAACGCGCCTTCCAGGCTGCCCCTGGCCCGCTGGATCGCTTCCCGCGAAAACCCGCTGACGGCGCGCGTCGCGGTCAACCGTCTCTGGCAGGAATTCTTCGGGCGCGGCATTGTGCGCACGTCGGAGGATTTCGGCACGCAGGGCGAAAAGCCTTCGCATCCCGAACTGCTCGACTGGCTGGCCGCCGAATTCATGGATCGCGGATGGAGTCTGAAGGCCATCGACCGCCTGATCGTCACCTCCGCCACCTACCGGCAGTCGTCGAAGTCCCGAAAAGAACTCGAAGCGAAAGACCCCGATAACACGCTGCTCGCTCGCCAGTCGCGCGTCCGCTTATCCGCCGAGCTGATTCGCGATTCGGCACTCACCGCCAGCGGCCTGTTGAACCCCGCTATCGGGGGGCCCAGCGTGAAGCCGCCACAGCCGCCCGGCGTCTCCGAGCTGACTTACGGCAGCGGGCTCAAATGGCACGAGAGCCAGGGCGCCGACCGCTACCGCCGCGGCCTCTATATTCATTTCCAGCGCACCTCGCCTTATCCGGAACTTGTGAACTTCGACGCGCCGGATTCGCGGCTCTCCTGCACACGCCGCCGCAGATCGAACACGCCGCTGCAAGCTTTGAACCTGCTGAACGACCCGGTGTTCTTCGAAGCTGCGCAGGGGCTGGCCCAGCGCACGCTGCGCGAGGCGCCGGACGGCTTTCAAAACCGGCTGGCCTACGCCTTCGAGCTGGTGCTCGATCGCAAGCCGAACGCGCACGAACTGGACCATCTTGCTAAATATTTCGACGCGCAGAAAGCGCTGTTCGAAAAGGACGAGAAGTCGATGGCGACCGTGGCGCCATACGCGCCGGAAGGCGTGAGCCGCGCGGATCTGGCGGCATGGGTCGGAGTGAGCCGCGTGCTCATGAATCTGGATGAGTTCATTACAAGGGAGTAGGTTATGACCTTCGAAGCGTTCCAGCGGATTCAGGCGCGCCGCGATTTTCTGCGCAACGGCGCCGGCGGCCTCGGCATGATCGCGCTCGCGCAAATGCTGGGCGCCGCGCAACCGAAACGCATCGACCCGCTCGCTCCCCGGCCCCCGCACTTCACGCCCAAAGCCAAGAGCGTCATCTTCCTGTTCATGGAAGGCGCGCCCAGCCAGATGGATCTGTTCGACCCCAAGCCCGAGCTGCAGAAATGGCAGGGCAAGCCGCTGCCCGAGTCCATGACCAAGCAGGTGAAGCTGGCGTTCATCAAGCCCAACGCCGCCGTGCTGGGCAGTCCGCGGGTGTTCAAGCCTTACGGCCAGTGCGGCGCCGAGTATTCCGATTTCGTCCCGCACACCGCGTCCGTCGCCGACGACATCTGCCTGGTCCGCTCCATGTTCACCGACGCCTTCAATCACCATCCCGGCCAGTTGCTGCTCATGAGCGGCACTACGCAGTTCGGCCGCCCCACCATGGGAGCCTGGGTGACCTACGGCTTGGGCAGCGAATCCGAAAACCTGCCGGGCTTCGTGGTCATGAGTTCCGGCGTGGGCACGAGCGGCGGCGAAACCAATTTCTCCTGCGGCTTCCTGCCCTCCACGTATCAGGGCGTGCCGTTCCGCAACTCCGGCGACCCGATTCTGTATCTCTCGAACCCGCCCGGCGTCACGCGCGACACGCAGCAGGCCACGCTGAATGCGGTTCGCGAACTGAATCAGGAGCACTACGCGGACACTGCCGACGTCGAAATCAACTCTCGCATCGCGTCCTACGAGCTGGCGTTCCGCATGCAGATGGCCGCGCCCGAGCTGCTGGATTTTTCGAAAGAATCCGCGGCCACGCTAGAAATGTACGGCGTGAACAAGGAACCGACTCGCCCCTACGCCACCAACTGCCTGCTGGCGCGCCGCATGGTAGAGCGCGGCGTGCGTTTCGTGATGCTGATGCACGCGAGTTGGGACCAGCACACCTACCTCAACCGCGAACTCAAGAAGAACTGCGACATCACCGACCAGCCCACCGCCGCGCTCATCAAGGACCTGAAGCAACGCGGACTGCTCGATTCGACTCTTGTCATCTGGGGTGGTGAATTCGGCCGCACCCCCATGGTCGAAATCCGCAAAGCCAGCGACCCGGAAAACGCCGGCCGCGATCACCATCCTCTCGCTTACAGCATGTGGCTCGCCGGCGGCGGCATCAAAGGCGGGCAAGTGGTCGGCAAGACCGACGATTTCGGCTTCACCATCCTCGAAGACAAAATTCACGTCCACGACCTGCAAGCCACGGTCCTCCACTGCTTGGGCCTCGAACACACACGCCTGACTTATCACTACCTCGGCCGCGACTTCCGGCTGACGGACGTGGAGGGTAATGTGGTGAAGAAGCTGGTGGGGTGAGATCCGGCAGCCGTTTCTGGCTGCCGGGCATCTGCCCGGCATTTCGCCTCGCACCAGGTTTGATCCCACATCAACCCGACATCGCATTCATCCGGGGGTTGGTTGAAGTGATGGGCTGAAGCGCGCATAAACATCGCAGCCACAAAGAAGATCGCGGCGGCGAAGTCGGTCGGTTACCAGACGCAGTTGCGCATGTGGATTGCCGAGGGGATTCGCCGCGAATCAAAGCGGGCCTGATCCAGCGACTGTGGTTTCCCGACCACCCTGTTCGCGCATTGACCCGCCCGCGCATCCGCTGATACGCTGGTCTTATGATCGCCCGCGCCTCCGCGTGGGCGTTTTTGTTTTTGGAGGACACCACAAACCCAAGGAGGCTCCTAGATGACGGACGACGAGTCGCCCGGCACCATCGCGACCTTCAACGGCATCGAACTCTACTTCGAGGTTCATGGAACCGGCGAGCCGCTGCTTCTGCTGCATGGTTTCTCCGGCTCCAGCCAGGATTGGAAAGCACTGACCAGCGAGTGGGGCAAAGATTTCCAACTGATCGTCCCCGATCTCCGCGGCCATGGCCGGTCGAGCATTCTTTCGAAACCTTTCCGCCATCAAGACGCCGCCGTGGACATTCTCGCGCTGCTCGATCATCTCGAAATCAGCGCCTCGAACGGTCTCGGCATCAGTGGTGGAGGCAATGTCCTGCTGCACATGGCCACCCGGCAGCCGGAGCGCGTGAAGCCATGGTGCTGGTCAGCGCGACCCCGTACTTCCCTGCGCAGGCGCGCTCCATCATGCGCCAGTATCCCGACACTCTCTCCGAAGCGCAGTGGGAAATCCTACACCGCAGTCATCCCGGCGGCGACGCGCAGATCAACGCCATCCTGGCGAGCACCAGAGCCTTCGCCGACAGCTATGACGACATGAACTTCACTCCGCCGTGCCTTTCCACCATTCAGGCCCGTACCTTGATCGTCCAAGGCGACCGCGATCCGCTATACCCGGTTGAACTCTCGGTAGAAATGGCAGAAGCCATCCCGCACTCAGCCCTGTGGATCGTCCCCAACGCCGGTCACGGCCCCGTGATTGGCGAACGATGGCCCGAATTCCTCAAAACCGCCGCTGCCTTCCTGCGCGAATGACGCCGCGGGGGGCGCTCCATCATTCACCTCGATCCCGCATTTCTTTTTCCCAAGCGCCCATCCCCCAACCCGCTGAAATCAGCTTGCACTCACCCCGGCTCCCCTACTCTGATAACGGGTTTCGAAAACGCCCCCATCCCCCATGCCCACAATGAATTACACAATTTTGCGAAACAAAGCCAAATCCCGAAACCGGACACTCCTCAACCCACCCGCCCTCGCTCTCCAATCCCCAATTCGCCCGTCCAAGGTAAGAACATGCGTCTGCTGATTTTCTGCCTCTCCACCACCCTCCTCTCGGCTGCGGATTGGCCAAGGTTTCGCGGGCCGAACGGCGCCGGAATCTCGCCCGATCCAAACCTGCCCTCCGAGATCAGCAAGGATCGCAACGTTCTGTGGAAGCAGAAGACGCCCAAGGGCAACTCGTCGCCCATCGTCATCGGAGACCGGCTGTGGATCACCGGTCATGAGGGCGACGAGCGCATCGTGCTGTGTTACGACGTCTCGAAAGGTTCGCTCCTCTGGCGCCGCGCCATCACCAAGGCCAGGGACGAGAAACCCAACCCGATGAACGGCCCGACCACGCCAACGCCCGCCACCGACGGCCGCTCCATCTTCGTCTTCTTCCCCGATTTCGGCCTGCTGGCGTACGATTTCGACGGCAAGGAAAAATGGCGCGTGCCGCTCGGACCGTTTGGCGGCGTGCAAGGCATCGCCGTGTCGCCGGTCTATGCCGAGGGCAACGTGATGCTGCTGATCGACACGCCGGAGCAGGCTTACCTTGCGGCGTTCGACGCCATCACCGGCAAACCGGTTTGGAAGGCCGATCGTCCTCTCGGATTCCTGGGCTCCTACACCACCCCCGCGATTTACAAACCTTCGTCGGGTCCCGCACAGATCGTCGTGGCCGGCGCCGTGGAGTTGACCGGGTACCAGGCCCGCACGGGAGAACGCCTGTGGTGGGCGCGCGGCGTCACCAACGGCCCGGCCGCTCCGCCCCTGATCGCGGGTGATTCAGTCTATACGCTGGAACCCGCCGGTGAAGGCGCGCCCCCATTCAAAGACATGCTCACCGGGTTCGACAAGAATAAGAACGGCAAGATCGAGCTCTCCGAAGTTTCCGGCGACGCCATCAACGAAAAGATCATGTACCGCCTGTTCAAGGCCATCGACAAGATCAGCGGCAATGGCGATGGCGTGGTCACCGAGGACGAATGGAACCACGCGTTCAGCCCCGACAACCCGGGCGGCGGGCTGGTGCGGACGCGGATCGATGGCGCCGGCGACGTGAGCCGCTCGCGCGTGGCGTGGCGCTATACCAAGGGAATGCCGTACGTCACGGGCGCGCTACTCTATGAAAACGTGCTCTACGTGATTGCGAGCGGCGGGATCCTGACGACGTTCAATCCGGATAATGGCGAGGTTCTTCGCAAGGAGCGGCTGAAAGACGCGATCGGCGATTACTATGCCTCGCCGGTTGCCGGTGACGGCAAGATCTACTTCATCAATCATGACGGTAAGACCACGGTTATCCGCCCGGGCGCGGCGTGGGAAACGCTCTCGACCAGCGATCTGGGCGAAGTGGTCGTGGCTACGCCAGCCATCGCCCAAAGCCGCATCTATGTGCGCACCGAGGGTACCCTGTATTGCTTTGGCGCAAAGAGCCCGGCTTCGTGATAACCGACATCCACAACGAGCCGCTCTCACCCGAAGCCGAGCGCATGCTCGAATATCTTCGCTCGCGTGCGGAGTCGATGGGCGCCCGTGGAATTCGTGAGCGTGTACGCGTGGCAGCGCGTGAATTAGAGAGCGCAGTGGCAGAGGTCAACGAAACGGAAGCGCGGCGTCGCCCCATCGCGGATAAATGGACCATCGCCGAGGCCGTGGATCACATCGCGCAAACGCAGATCCGTGCGGCCGAAGAACTGCGCCACCTGCTGGCCGGCCGGCGTCCGCCGGGCCCCCCCGTGTATGAAGCTCTGCGATCGGGTGCGCCTCAGTGGGCTCCATGGCCGGAGCTCGTGGACGGGCTGAAATCGGCGAACGAAGAGCTCATCGAGCTATTGGCTTCCGCTCACGAATCGGCGCCCGCGCCCGATGCGGCTGCGGTGCGAACCGTTCTGGTGGTTAGCCGCGCTCTCCCTGACGGCCACACGGCCCCGCAAATCTTCATCACCGATCTCGATTGGCGCGAGTACGCGCTCCTGCAGCGCCTGCACCTGCTCGATCACCGCACCCAGATCAAGAATCTCCGCGCGGCCCTGGCCGGCTGATATCCTTCCAGCAGGAGTCACCATGAACGGGAAGAACACCGTCACGGGCGCGGTCGTGTTTGCCGTGGCGCTCAACGCCTGGGGCGCGGAAATCACTACCGAGACCATCAACAAACGGAACGAGGCGTACGGCAGCGAACTGGAACAGTATTTCCGCGATTACCTGGTCACGCAGTATGCGGCGCGTGCGGCAACGCTCTGGCACCGGTCGTACGCGAACGAGCAGGAGTTTCTCAAGAGCGTCGAGCCCAACCGCGAGCGCTACCGGCGCATGTTCTCTTCGCCCGATCTGAAACCGGTGGGCCCGCTCAACCGCAAGCCGCATCCCGCCGTTCCGGGCGTCAAAGCTGAGTGGCTCACGCTGCCGCTTGGTCCCATCAAGGCCGAGGCGCTGCTTGTGATCCCGGAGAACGCGCCGAAACCAGTGCCGCTCGTCATCGCGCAGCATGGGATCGACAGCTTTCCGGAACGCGTCTTCGGCGTGGCCGACGACCAGAACCTCTATCACGACTATGGACATCAGCTCGTCCAAAACGGTTTCGCGGTTCTCGCTCCCATCAATCTGAGCTTCGTTCCCAATCGCAACCGCATCGAGCGCCTGGCGCGCCTTGCGGACACGACGCTGCCCGGAATCGAATTTCGCCGCATGCAGTTACTACTGGACGAGGTGCTCAAAGATCCGCGCATCGATGCGAATCGCGTGGGCATGTGGGGTATCAGCCTGGGCGGCATGGCGACGATGTTCTGGATGCCGCTCGAACCCAGGATCAGGTGCGGCGTGGTGACGGCGTGGTTCAATCAACGCCGCAATAAGATGGTCATCCCGGACCCGCGGTACAGTTGCTTTCTGGAAACCAAAGAAGAGCACGCGTTCTTTCGCGGCTGGCTGACGGAATTCACCGATAGCGACGTGGTGAGCCTGATCTGCCCCAGACCGCTGCTGGTGCAGACTGGAAAGCAAGATGGCATCGCGTGGTGGCCGCAGGTGCTCGACGAATTCGAGGCGTCTCGCGATCACTACCGCAAGCTCGGTATCGCGGAGCGCATCGAAATGGATCTGCATGATGGCGGGCACGAGATCCGGGTCGAATCGGGGCTGCCGTTCCTGTTGAAGTGGCTCAAGTAGACCGTCCGCACCCGAGCCGCCACATGCGATAGAATCCTCCTTTTCAAAGGAGACGAAGAAACTATGCGCCGTTGGGCTTCCCTGCTGTTGATTTGCGCGTGCGCGCTTTCCGCACAGACGAAAAAGATTGTCGTGGACCGCGAGGAGGACGACGCCACTATTCAAGACCTGCGAAGCGCTTCGCCGAAAGCGCGCATCGTCGCGGTCAACCAGAGCAACGTGATGCAGGAGATCGGTGATGCCGACGCGTTCATCGGCAACATCACACCGGCCGAAGTGCGCGCGGGCAAGAACCTCAAGTGGGTGCAGGTGATGAGCGCGGGCGTCGAGAACGTGCTGTTCCAGTCCGGCGGGAACGATCTGCGCGACAGCAACATCGTCCTGACCAATAACAAGATCGTGCAAGGTCCGGAAATTGCCGATCACGCCATGGCCATGCTGCTCCTGCTCTCGCGCGATCTGCGGAAGTATGTGGACGACACCGAGCAGGCAAACTGGGACCGCGGCCGCTTCAAAGGCATTGAGCTCAATGGCAAGACGGCGGTAGTCATCGGCCTCGGCGGCATCGGCATGCAAATCGCCACCCGCGCCTGGGCGTTCGGCATGAACGTCATCGGCGTGGACCCGGAAGACAAGCCCTTCTCGCCCTTCGTGAAGAGAGTGGTCAAGCCCGACCAGTTGGATGAGGTGGTGCCCCAGGCCGACGTGGTCTTCATCTCGACGCCACACACCGAGAAGAGCCACAAGATGATGGGCGCGCACGAATTCGAGCTGATGAAGCAGCACTCGTATTTCGTCGCCGTGAGCCGCGGCGGAATTTACGACATGGGCGGACTGGTGAAGGCGCTCGATAGCAAGCGCCTCGCCGGCGCTGGCGTAGATGTCACCGATCCCGAACCGCTCCCCAAAGGGCACGCGCTGTGGAAGTTCAATAACGTGGTCGTCACGCCGCACATCGCCGGCCGGTCGGATCGCGATTTCGAGCGCATGTTCGGCACCGTCAAGGAAAACATCCAGCGCTTCGTGGACGGCAAGCCGCTCATCAACGTGGTGGACAAACAGAAGGGGTATTGAGCTACGCCTGGTGGATCGCTTCCGCCACGCGATGAGCAGATCTCACCGCGGCTTCCATGCCGAACGTCAGGTTGTCGGCATACACGCCCGCAAAATGAATCCGGCCACAGGGCTGGATGACTTCGGGCCAGAACTTCGCCAGTTCACCAGGCGCGTAGGAAACCGGCAGGCAGCACGAGGCCCAGGGATCGTGGGTCCAATCCACCGCCAGCGATTGTTCGATGTCCTCGGAGCGGCCGGGATAGTACTTACGAAACGCGGCCAGCGCTTTTTCGGCCGATCCGATCGGAGCCGTTCCGATCAGCAGGCCTCGCGGCGTGTCGACTTCGTCGGCCATTCTCCAGACGCTGGACAACTCCGCGCTCTCGAATTCCAGATTCGGACTGACGCCGTCCTTTTCCCAAAAACGCGTGCGTGATTGCAGAATGGCGCGTCCATAGGAATCGTACGGCAGGTTCCGCACGATGTACCGCCGGCTTTCGGGCCAGTCCGGTGTCACCGGGATCTTGCGCAGCGCGACCATCGGCAGGCAGTTCACCAGGTAATCCGCGTCCATCTTTTCCGGGCGTCCGGACTCGTTGTAGTGAACGGTAACCCCCGAGTTGCCGTGCTCAATCGCGGTCACGGGCGACGCAAGGCGCAGCCGGTCCCCGAGTTTTGCGGCGAACGCATCGGTGAGAGCCTGATTGCCGCCCTTGATGCGAAAGACGCGGCGTTCGAACTGGTGCATGCCGCGGTGCTTCTTGATGGCGCAAAACCAGATGGCGTGGAGTGCCGACTTTTCACCGCCGAGGAAACGAATGGCCGCCGCCGAAGCCCCCTGCTTTTCGAGGAAAGCCGTCACGCTGAGGCGGTCGAGGTGATTCAGGCCTGCGTCAAAGGGCCGATATTCGTTCTGGAAGCTGTCCAGGTAGGGCCCGTAGTAAAGCTGGGAGAATTCGGCCCAGGGGTGGCTCACCAGGTAGTCGGTCTCTTTTCGGTTCAGCGCGAATTTCTTCAGCACTCCGCGATCAGCGAGCATCGCTTCCGTGTAGGGTTTCCCGCCGAGATAACGAACCATGTTGTCGCGCCGAGGATAGAACACAACGGGGAGATGAAATTCATCGAGGTACTGCCAAAGCAGGTCGTATCCAGGCCGGTAGAAGTGTTCCGCGCCGGCGTCCGCATAGAGGCCGTCCGCCAGACGGTCGCGCACCGTGAGGATGTGCCCGCCTGCTCTTCCCGCGGACTCCAACACGGTGACCTCGTGCCCGCGCCGCATGAGTTCATAGGCGCAACACAGGCCGCCGATGCCGGCACCGGCGACAATGACTTTGCGGGTAACCGGCGCTTGGGAGTTCGCGCTCGAAAAGGGAATGCCGGCTGCCGCGAGGCCCGCCATCAAATGCTTCAGCAGGTCGCGGCGGTGGGTGGGTTCCACGCGTCAATTAGACCACAGGGTGAAGCGATTTGCGGGGTTGAGAGAAGGACGAAGGCTCAGGCCGTGCCTTCGGCGAATGCCCGGGCCAGGCGCACCAGAAGCTCTCGCGTCCGCACCATGGATCCACGGCCATTCTGTTGAAGGACCGTTTCCAGTTCGCGGGCGTACTGGCCGATTTCGGGCCTACCGGCCGGCGCTGCCATTCCTGCCCAACGCCGCACGACGGCAAGCGCCTCGGCCGGATTGAAGTTCGATCCCAGGCTGGCGATCAGCCGCCCGCTTTGCTCCATCCCTTCGGCAAGAAACGACTGCGGGGCCGTTAACGGCGCCGGCGGAGCTGAATTTCCTTGCGGCGCCTTGGCCTTCGCCAGGTATTTCCGGATGAGATCGGGGAAGGTACGGGTATCGATCGGCTTGGTGATGTAGCCATCGCAGCCGGCTTCGAATGCTTTCTCCTCGTCGCCTTTCATGGCGAATGCCGTGAGCGCCAGTACCACCGTGTCACGCGTCTCGGGAGCCGCTTTTAGACGGCGCGTCATTTCCAGGCCGTCCATTCCAGGCAGTTGAATGTCGGCCAACACCAGCGCCGGGCGAAAAGTCTGCGCCAACTCCAGAGCTTCCTCGGCGGTGTTCGCCGTGCGGACGTCGAAGCCCTGCCTCGACAGCAACACGCGCACCAGCTTCAGATTCACTGGTGTATCGTCGACGATGAGGACCGCATTGCTCGACATTCGGAATTCCCCGGCGAAGGTCAAAACCTGAAGCCGGAGCTTCGGGCTTGACACCGCGCATTCTTCGACATCAATTCTATGCCTCGCCGCCTTCGGCAGAAAGTAAAATGAGCTAATTTTAACGGTAAAAACGGATGTTTTTTCGAAATACGCTGACGGATTAAAATCGGAATTCTATGCCGCGGGGATCGATCCACCCCATCGGCTGATCTCCGCCACGCACATCCCAGGATATCGCAGAAAGGGCCATTTTCATGGTAGGTGCGCCACTTTTGGCGGGTCAAGATTTCTTTGGTTAGTGGTAGTTACCCAAGAGAGTAACTTCATACAAACCAAGTGATGATGCTTATCGATTTGCCACAGGATCGTTACAGTAAAATACCTGCCTTTTACTTGTTACGGCGTAACTGGAAACATAACATGGATTCGGTTCAGGGCGGTCTGTCATCATGCCGCTCATCGACGCGCCACATTGGCTGGAGACAGGCGAAACACGATGCGTAACGGTCCACCCTCGGAAGTATTGCCTGTTCTACCCGAACCTGACGGGTTCCTTGCTGATAAGTCACTTGAGTTAGACAGCTCCTTTCGCGAGTTATTCGAATTTGCGCCCGTCGCATACCACGAGATTGACGCCGCGGGCACTCTGCGGCGGGTGAATCACACCGAATGCCGCATGCTGGGGTACACGGCCGCGGAGATGATCGGCAAACCCGTCTGGGAGTTTGTGGCCACGGACCAGAGGGAGCAGTGCCAGCAGGCCATTCGCCGCAGAGTCGCGAGCGAGGAGCTGCTGACCGCGTTCGAGTGCGATTTTCTGCGCCGCGATGGCGGCTACCTGATTCTAGAGATCTACGACAGCCTGATTCACAACCGTTCCGGTGAGACCACAGGCATCCGATCGGTGATGCTGGATGTGACCGACCGCCGGCTGGCCGAGCAGTTGCTCGCCAACGAAGTGACCGAAAGAGAGCGGCTCACCGTAGCTTTGCGGCGATCCAAGGAGGAAGCCGAGAAGGCCAACCGCGCCAAGAGCGAGTTCCTGTCGCGCATGAGCCACGAGCTGCGCACCCCGCTGAACGCCATCCTGGGATTCGCGCAATTGTTGGAAATGGGCGTGCTCGACCGCGACAAGCGCGAATCCGTGGCGCAGATCCTCAAAGCCGGGCAGCACCTGCTGGGGCTCATCAACGAAGTGCTGGAGATCTCGCGCATCGAAGCCGGCCGGCTCTCCATCTCTCCCGAAGCCGTCATGATCAGCTCCGCGGTGCAGGAAGTGGTGGATCTGTTGAACCCGATTGCGGCGCGCCGCAGCATCCTGGTTCGCGATGAAATTCCAAGGAGCCCCCGGCGCTACGTGATGGCCGACCAGCAGCGGCTCAAGCAGGTGCTGTTGAATGTGATCTCCAATGCCATCAAGTACAACTGTGATGCAGGAACAGTGGCTATCTCGTCGGAAGAGATCGATGGCAAACGGCTCAGACTGAAAGTACGCGATACCGGCTCCGGCCTCAATCTCGACCAGAAAGACAAGCTATTTACTCCCTTCGAACGCCTGGGTGCCGAGACCACGGGCGTAGAGGGCACGGGGCTGGGCCTGGCCCTTTCCAAGCGGCTGATCGAAATCATGAAAGGCTCCATCGGGGTGGAGAACAATCCGGACCGCGGCGCCACGTTCTGGATCGAATTGCCGCTGGTGCAGGATCCGGTTGCGGAGCTTCAAACCACGCTGGCGGAGACGTCGGTTGTCGCCCCGCCCACGCCGCAACAGCGCGAACGGATCGTGCTCTACGTCGAGGACAATCTCTCGAACATTACTCTGATCGAGCACATCATGGTGCAGCGGCCGCATGTCAAGCTGGTGGCGGCCATGCAGGGCCGTCTGGGCCTGGACCTGGCGCGCGAGCACCGGCCGGATCTCATCCTTTTGGACCTGCATCTTCCCGATATCAGCGGAGAAGAAGTGCTGCAAGGCGTGCGCCAGATCGCGGAAATGCGGAACACCCCGGTGATCGTAATCAGCGCGGACGCCACCCGAGGCCGCATCGAACGGCTGCTCTCCATGGGAGTGGTCGACTATCTTTCCAAGCCTCTCGATATCAAACGATTTCTGCAACTGCTGGACTGCACCCTCAGCGAAATGGACAATCCCAAATGATTAAAGAAGAAACCATCAAGAACGCCCGTATCCTTATCGTCGACGACCAGGAGGCCAACGTCATGCTGCTCGAGCGGCTGCTGGCGGCCACCGGGTACACCAACGTCATGAGCACCACGGACTCGCGCCAGGTGTTGCTGATGTTCGGCAAGTTTCAGCCGGACTTGATCCTGCTTGACCTCAACATGCCTCACCTGGATGGCTACGCCGTGATGCAACAGATTGGTCCGCGCGTGGCAGAGGGCGAGTACCTCCCGATTCTGGTGCTGACCGCGGAGATTAACGTGGAAGCCAAGCAGAAAGCGCTTACCACGGGGGCCAAGGATTTTCTGACCAAGCCGCTGGACGCCATCGAAGTTCTGTTGCGCATCCGGAACCTGCTGGAGACGCGCTACCTGCACCTCCGGTTGCAGGATCAGAAGCAGCTTCTCGAAGAAGAGGTCGAGGAAAAAACACGCGAACTGGAGCAAGCGCGCGTCGAGATTCTGCAGAAGCTGGCGATGGCTGCCGAGTACCGTGACGACCCGACGGGCGAGCATCCCAAACGCGTGGGCGAGCTGGCGGGAATTCTGGCGCGCGCCGCCGGGCTGCCTAAAGCCCAGGTGGAGTTGATCCGGCAGGCCGCACCGCTTCACGACGTCGGCAAGATCGCCGTGTCGGATGCCATTCTTCGCAAGCCGGGTTCGCTCACTCCAGACGAGTTCGAACAGGTGAAGCTCCACGCCTCGCTGGGGGCGCGCATTCTCTCCGGAAGCCAGGTGCCGCTGCTGCAATTGGCAGAAGAAATCGCGCTGTACCATCATGAGCGCTGGGATGGTAGCGGTTACGCAAGCCTGCGCGAGCAGGCCATCCCGATGGCTGCGCGCATCGTGGCCATTGCCGACACCTTCGATGTACTGACTCACGACCGGCCCTACCGAGCGGCGGTTTCAAAGGCGGATGCCTTGGTCGAAGTGTCCGCGCAGAGCGGCCGCCAGTTTGATCCGCGCCTGGTGGAAGCTTTCCTGAAGTGGCATAAGAAACAGGATCTCCCCAAGCGCCTGCGCGAAACGATTCTGGCCAGCTAAGCGGCTCACGACAGGAACTGGGAATGCACTCGATCGGCAACGGAATCTCCGAAGCGCCGGCGTTTCATCGCGATCCTTCCGCGCCCGCGGCGGCGCCATCCGCGGAATCGGTTGAGCGGCAGTTGCAACAGCTCCTCAAGAGCCCGATTTTTGCCCGCTCGAAGGAGCTGTGCCGCTTCCTGCAATTCGCCGTGGAACAGAAGCTGCGGAATCGCTCCGTCCGGTTGAAGGAATACCTGATCGGGGTCACGGTTTTCGGCCGCGGCGAGTCATTCAATCCCGGCACCGACCCCATCGTTCGCGTGCAGGCGCGGAGGCTGCGCGCCAAGCTGAGTCTCTACTATGAAACCGAGGGATACGAGGACTCGGTTGTGATTGAGCTCCCGTCGGGTAGCTACGTTCCCGTATTTCGCCCGCGCTCGGCAACGTCGCCGGAACTGTTGCGGCCGGACGACCCGGCCGAGAGGCGCCGCTCGGTTGTGGTTCTGCCCTTCGTCAACGTTGGACCCGCCGAGAATGAGAGGTTCAGCGACGGCCTCACCGACGAGCTCATTCACGTACTCTCCAAGATGGCGGACCTGAGAGTGGTCGCGCGCACCTCGGCTTTTCACTTCAAAGGCAAGACCGACGATATTCGCAGCATCGGCGAACGGCTGGGAGTGGACGCGCTGGTCGAAGGCACCGTGCGCTCCCATGGCAATCACCTGCGAGTCTCCGCCGGACTGATCGATGTGGCCGACGGCGCGGTCCTTTGGTCCGAAGTGTACGAGCAGACCGCCGATGAGATGTTTGCCGTTCAGGAGGACCTCTCCGAACGGATCGCCGAAAAGATAGAAGCGCAGCTCATCCACAAGCCACAGAACAACCCAACCGTCGAAGCCTCCGCCTGAGCGCGTCAGAGATCTTTTCCGTACACCGGGATCACCGCGCCCGTCACCTGGGAGGCAGCTTCTGATGACAGCCATAAGGACAGATTCGCGACCTGCTGCGGGTCTATCCATTTTGCGAAGTCGGCATTCGGATCGGCGGCGCGGTTGGCCGGCGTATCCATCGTGCCCGGAAGAATCACGTTGGCCGTGACGCCGCGGTCTTTGTTTTCCATCGCCACACTCCGCATAAGTGAAACCAGCGCCGCTTTCGACGCACTGTAGGCGGCGATGAACGGTTGCGGCTCGACCGCCGCGCGGCTGCCAATCGCGACGATCCGGCCGGACCCCGCGGCACGCATCAGCGGAATCACCGCCCGCAAGATGTGAAACGCCGACCGCAGGTTAAGATCGAGCATTCGCTCAAGCGTGGCGTCGTCGGTCTCCCCCACGGGCGCGCCGCCCGCGAAGCCGCCCACCAGGTGCACCAGAACATCGATGCGCCCAAAGCGGCGGGCCACCCTATCCGCAAGAGCTTGGGCGGCCTCACGGCTGGAGAGTTCGCCGGGCACGGCGGCAAAACGCGGGTCCGGAAAGTCGGCTTGCTGGATCGATCGGGAGACACCGGCAACGCTGGCGCCCGCCGCGAGAAAGGTCCTGGTGACAAACGTTCCCAACCCGCCTCTGGCGCCAGTAATCAGTGCCGTCTTGTTGTCGAGCGGTTCCATCTGGTGCGGCCGTCACTTCTTGAGCAATTTGAACGCGTGATTCCACGTGTTGGTGCGGATGCCGTACAGCACCCACAGAATACACATGGGCTCGAGCAGGCGGGAGCCCTGGATGCCGCCGATGTCGATGGTGTTCCAGCCGAACGCGGTCAGGATGTTCGTCACGCTGGACTTCGCCGCCGCATCATTGCCGCAGATGAACATGTCGGGCGGGCCTCCCGGAAACTGCGGCTTCACCATGTGCGCGTAGCCCACGGTGTTGAAGGCTTTGACCACGCGGGCTTCAGGCGCCCAGCGCTGCACCTGTTCACCTCCCGAGTCGCTATGGCCGAGCGCCAATGCCGGCGGCGCCCCGGGAGCAAACGCCAGCGGATTGGTGGCATCGATCAGCACCTTGCCCGCGAGTTGCCGGGCGCCCGCGAGGCGCAGCACGTTTTCCGTGCCGCTCCACAGCGTGGCCAGCACGGCCATCTCGGCAAACTGCCCGGTCTCGCCAAAGTCGCCCGTGGATGCGAGCGGCCCGGTCTCCGCGGCCCACGCCTCCGCCTTTTCGTTATGGGCGTCACGAGAACCCATCTTCACCTCGTGGCCCAACATCGCAAAGCCTTTCCCGAGGGCGCGTCCGACGTCGCCCGTTCCAAGAATTCCGATTCGCATGTTTGACTCCTTCGATCAGGTTCGCACGCTTTTTGCTGTTGGCGCCACGAAACGATTGCGCTCCACGGATCACTATCCGTATGAGGAGCAGAATCTCAATCCATGAGATCCGGGACGAAGTCTATGCAAGTTCAGACTGTCAGCATCTTGGCCAGCGCGCCAATCAGTTTCATCCATCAGACCAAGGACGGGCCGGTCCACCTTTTAGTAAAGGCAGCGAATTCGGGCTGGCTTGCTCTTTACTGGGGCAGCCGAGTGGCGGGGACGTGGCCCTGTGCAACTCTGGCGCAGGCGAATGAAAACGTCCTGCGCTGTTTCCGCAACATCTACTTCGCGCATCAGTGCTCGAACGCATGTGGGCCAGTGGATGCGCTTGCGGCCCACAAATCCGATGATGTGTGGGGAATGATTCGCGATTTTTAGGACTAGCGCTGGGTGGACCCGACATTCCACCCATCCACTTCCACTACCGGCGCCGTGCCTGCGAGGGCGGAAGCTTCATACGTGGCCGTCAGTTCGCGGTGTTCTCCCGGCAGCAGCGTGACGTAGTTGTCGTCCCAGAAAACGGGCGCCACATCCTCGCCACCTTTGCCCCGGGTGAGCCGCAGGTGCACCATGAAGGCCACCTCCTTGCCCGGATTTCGCAGCGTG
Organism: Terriglobia bacterium; assembly: GCA_020073305.1. Taxonomy (GTDB): domain Bacteria; phylum Acidobacteriota; class Terriglobia; order Bryobacterales; family Bryobacteraceae; genus QHXW01. The sequence continues at coordinate 199,461 of JAIQFK010000003.1, read as the reverse complement.
ACGCGCATCGATCCGCTGTTCCCGTGGTGTTTCACGGTCTCGTGCAGCACCAGCTTCACGGCAGGCAGTTGGTTCAGCGCGGTGACGTCTCCGTAATCCTTTTGCGGCGTGTACGCGGTGCCGCGCCTTTTCTTCCAGTCCAGCGTATCGGGCTTGGTCGACAACCAGTAGAAGTTGTCGCTGACCCGCTTGCCTGCGGCATCGTGCAGACTGAGCTGTAGAAAATAAGTGGTGCCCCACTGGTCCGGCGCCGGCAGGTCGAACGCCTTCACGCTGCCGTCCGCCGGCACTTCCAGTTTGACGTCATGCGAATACTTCTCGGCGCCATCCAGGCTATAGATCTTCGCGGCGGCCGTGATGCCGGCCAGGGGCTCGTACTTGCTGTTAACCACCGCCACGGAGTTGTCGTCGTAGGAATACTGCACGTGCACCGGCTCGCACGCTTTCTTGGTGCCGAAGTAGCCGCCCGCCGGAACCAGGTAAAAGTCGTAGAGATGCCAAATGAGCGACGGCCACGCGTTGTTGAGCATCCACTGGATCACGCCCGTGGAGGTGTACTTGTTGCGGGCATACGCCTCAAACATGGCTCGCTGTCCCTCATACGCCATGGCCTGTGATTTGCGGAGAAAGTCCTCGAGGTTTTCCGCCTTGCCGTAGCGGCCCTCCATTCCTTTCAGGTAAACGCTCATGGTCATGAAGCGTTCGCCGCCGGCGTGATAATTCCAAACCGAGTCGATGGGCCAGAGGTGATCGGCGGGCAGAAATCGCTTCAGGCTCTCGAGAGGGGGAATCGCCGGGCCGGGACTGGTTTCGGTGTTGAAGCCATAGGCGCCGCCGGCTTCTTTGTCCACCAGCCAGTAGTTCGGCGGCTCGTAATCGTAAGGCCCTGGCATCTTCACGCCGGAAGGGCCGGTCACGGTGGTGGAATCGGCGGCAGCAGAGGAAATCGTCGGGTTGGGCCACTCCTGGTCCTTAATGATGTCGAGGTACATCCTCTCGACGTTGGCCGGGGGCGGGCCGTCGCTGGCATTGAGCCACACGAAAACGCTGGGATGATTGCGCAACCGCTGCAGTTCATGCTCCAGTGAGGCTCCGGCAATCTTGTGGTGCTCCGGCTGCCACTGCCGCCAGCGTTCCCAAAAATCGCAGCAGCACCATCCCGGCATGATGAGAATTCCCATGCGGTCGGCCATGTCGAAAAACTCGTCGCGCTCCATCTTGCCTTCCAGCCGGATGGTGTTCAGCCCCATGTCCTTGACATAACGCAGCTCGGCTTCCGCCTTCTGTGCCGACCACCGCAGCAACATGTCCGGCGTCCAAGCGGCGCCGAGGATGAGAATCTTCTTGCCGTTGATCCGGAAAAGACGCGCGCCGGTGCTTGTCATCTCCGATGTCACCTCGCGGATTCCGAACTGGACCGTGATCGCATCCGAGGCCTGACCGCCGCTCTGGAATTCCAGCCGGGCGGTGTACAGGTCTTGTGCACCCATCTGGTAGGGCCACCACAAGTTCGGGCTCTGCAATTTCAATTGCGAATACTGGCCGGGCTCAAAACGAATCTTCTTTGTCTCGGACGCGGCAAGCTGCACCGGCTGGCTTAGCCGGATGGGGCCAATCTCGGCATTCAGCACGCCGTCTACCGTGCGATCGGATGCGTTGTGCACATCGGCGGACACGGTCAGGTCCGCCGTCTTGTAATCCTCACCGAGCTTCGAACTGACGAAAGGATGGCGCAACGTGACCGGGCCGCTGCCCGTGAGATACACGTCCTTCCACAGGCCCATGTCCTTGTCCGGCGGCGCCGGATTCCAGTCAACCCAGGTAAGAGCGAGGCTGTCTTTCTCCGGAGCGAACACTTCCACCGCCAGCGCGTTGGCTCTGCTGCGTTCGATCAGGTTGCTGACGTCGAACTCGAAAGCGCGGAAAGTGCCCACCATGTCTTTGGCATCCGCCAACTGCTTCCCGTTCAGCCACACGTTGGCGCGGTAGTTGATCCCGTCGAAATGCAGCCACGCGGTCTTCTCTTTGTAACCCGGCGGAATCTTGAATTCGGCCCGATACCACCACGAGCACCGGAAGGGGCTGTCGTCCGGCATGGCAAGGTTGGAGAACATGGCGCCGATCCGGTAATTCACGCCGGAAAACGAGCGCAGGTTCATGCCGAAATACGGATCGGGATACGTCTTGTCGGCAACCAGGGCCGCCACCACCGTGGACGGCACCTCCGTCCGGTGCCAGCCCTGGGTCTCGAAGCCGGTGGCCGAGATCTCGGCACCCCCGGCCTTCATCGCGCAGGAAGACTGAAGCGCCCACGGACCGTTCAGCAAAATCGTGGACGAGGGCGGATCCGCAGCCCTTGCCATAACAACTGTTCCACCAATGAATAAGAGCTGCAGGAGGTTCGAACAAGATCTGCCCATACGATTTTCGACGAATCCAATATATCGTGGAACCGAAGGTTGATCCTGTGATCGCAGCCGGCCTAGAGGCCTGCGCCGCAGGGTTGCGATGTCCTCGGGACGTCGTACAGCACGGCGCCTTCACCCTTCGCGGCGACCTCTTTGTCGAAAAAGTCGACAATTTTGGATGCACGAACGACCAGGGCGTCGATTTCCGACTTCCTGAGCCAGTGCGATAGTTTCTGATTTAGCTCGTCTTTGTCCAGCGTGCGGAGCTTTGCCAGCAATTTGCGATCGCACTGCACGAGATCCTTGGGGTCGCCGAGATCCTTGCGGGTGCGAAAGGCGCGGGTGCAGTCGATGATCCAGAGCTGCCAATCCGTGCTGATGAGTAAGTTCGTGAGGTTTGGATCGGCATCGAAGATGAGCTGGTGCCAGACTCGGACTGCGTACATCTGTTTGTTCCAACCGCCGAGGTCCGGCGGCTCCATCTTCCGGTTCCTCCTGTCCAGCTCCATGATCGCGCCGTCGACCCACCAGGACAATGAAGCCTGATGCCCACCGACAGTCCGCGCGACGTAAGGAGGCACCATGTTGAGTTCCAGAATCTTGGCCAGCTCGTACCCGGCCACGTTGTACCCCCAAAAATCCCTGAAATTCAGCTCGGTACCCTTCGTGGTTTGGAACGAAGGTTTCGAGATATCGACCGTCTGAACGGCGGCATCGTGCCGCCTGCCGTTGTACTCCAACGTCGCCCGGGTGGGTAGCGTGACGCCTTTGGGAATATTTCTCTGCTGTAGGATTTTTCCAAGGCGCAAGAATTCTTCCATTTCGGAGCAGGTCAGGCTCTGGGCCCAGGCCGCAGGCCCACTGAACAAGACGCACGCAAGCGCGAGTGTCAGGGGGAATCGTATCCGACAGGCCAACATATCAGGGCCTCCATTGTTGGGGTGATGATACGCCCGTGGCCTGCGGGTGGCAAGCCCTCTCTGCCCATCCCTTGGCATCACCGCCTTACAGCCCGTTTCTTTGTGCCACTATAGAGAAAATACATGCAGCCCTTTCGCGGCGTAGACTACCTGCACGTTGACTCGTTGTTTAACGAACAGGAACTGTTGGTGCGGCAGACGGCCCGCCAGTTTGTCGAAGACCGCGTGATACCGGTCATTCGAGACTGCTTTCGCGATGCCCGGTTCCCTTCCGATCTGATTCCGGAACTTGGGCGGCTCGGGTTTCTGGGCGCGAATCTCGAAGGCTACGGTTGCGCCGGCATGTCCAACGTCGAATACGGGCTGATCATGCAGGAGCTCGAGCGAGGCGACTCAGGCCTGCGCAGCTTCGTTTCGGTGCAGGGCGCGCTGGTGATGTATCCCATTCTGACGTACGGTTCCGAGGAACAAAAGCAGAAATGGCTGCCGAAATTGCAGTCAGGCGAAGCCGTAGGCTGCTTCGGCCTCACGGAGCCGGGTTTCGGCTCAAATCCAGCGGGCATGAAGACTACGGCTCGCCGCCAAGGAGACTGCTGGATGCTCAACGGCGAAAAAACCTGGATCACCAACGGCACTCCGGCGCACGTGGCCATCGTGTGGGCGCGCGCCGTGGATGACGGCGGCACTGTCCGTGGATTCCTGGTGGAGAAAGACACGCCGGGCTACACCACCTCCGACATTCACGGCAAATGGTCCATGCGCGCGTCGATTACTTCAAGCCTTGCGCTGGCCGATTGCCGCGTTCCCGCGTCCGCCATGCTACCGGGAGCCAAGGGTCTCAAGGGTCCGCTATCGTGCCTCTCTCAGGCGCGCTACGGAATCGGCTGGGGCGTGATCGGCGCGGCCATGGACTGTTACGAAACCGCCCGCCAATACTCGATCGTCCGCAAACAATTCGATGACCGGCCCATCGCTTCGCACCAGCTGGTGCAGGAGAAGCTGGCCTGGATGATTACAGAGATCACCAAGGCACAACTGCTGGCCGTGCATGCCGGGCGCCTCAAGGATCAAGGCAGGATCGAGCCCGCGCACATCTCCATGCTCAAGCGCAACAACGTGGCCATCGCGCTCGAATGCGCGCGGCTAAGCCGCGATCTGCTGGGAGCCAACGGGATCACGGACGAGTACCCCATCATGCGCCACCTGTGCAATCTGGAAACCGTGAAGACCTATGAAGGAACCGACCACATCCATGCCCTTGTCATCGGAGAGCGCGTCACCGGCATCCCTGCTTACAAGTAGTATCGGTTCTGACGGCGGCGCTCCGGGGCATCGCGGAGCCCCGCTGGCTTTATACGCGGTCACCATCTTTTTCAGCGCGTTCCTTCTTTTCGAGATCGAGCCCATCATTGCCAAGATCGTATTGCCCTGGTTCGGCGGATCCGCGGCGGTCTGGACCACCTGCCTGCTTTTCTTTCAGACCGTGCTGCTGGCCGGCTATCTTTACGCTCACGTGGCCATGCGCCGGCTGGCCCCGCGGACGCAAGTCTTCATGCACATCGGATTGCTGGCCGCGAGCATCCTGACGCTCCCGGTGATTCCGGGCGCCGCCTGGAAGCCGCTGGGAAATGAAGATCCCTCCTGGCGTATTCTGGGCCTGCTGGCCGTCACGCTGGGCTTGCCCTACCTGCTGCTTTCGGCGACCACTCCGATGCTCCAGGCATGGTATGCGCGCACTCACGAAAACGCCACGCCCTACCGGTTGTTTGCGCTGTCCAATGCCGGTTCAATGCTGGCGCTGGTGAGTTATCCGGTGCTGGTCGAGCCGGTGTTTTCGACCGGCCATCAGGCGTGGACCTGGTCGGCAGCTTATCTCGGTTTCGTGCTTCTGTGTGGCTCGGTGGCATGGCTTGCGCGCACGGGCCGCGCGCCCATCAACGATGTAGAAGCCGCCGATGACTCGCCACCCGGTTGGGGCCTGCAATTGACCTGGGTGTCGTTCGCAGCGTGCGGCTCGACCATGCTGCTGGCCGTGACCAACCATCTCACTCAGAATGTGGCGTCGATTCCCTTCCTGTGGATTTTACCCCTCACGCTCTACCTGCTCAGCTTCATTCTTTGCTTCGAGGGGCGCGGCTGGTATCACCGCCCTACGTTTCTGAAGCTGGCGGCGGTGGCGCTCGGCAGCATGGCATACGCGATGGGCGAAGATTTTCAGAACCCTCCACTGTCCCTGTTGATTGGCGTCTTTGCTGGCGGGCTCTTTGTATGCACGATGGTTTGCCACGGCGAACTGGCGCGACTGAAGCCTTCGCACGGCCACCTCACTTCGTTCTATCTGATGATTTCCATCGGCGGCGCCCTGGGCGGAGTCCTCGTCGGCCTGGTTGCGCCGCATTTTTTCTCCGGCTATTTTGAATTGCCGATCGCGATGGTTTGGTGCGCCGTCATGATCGTACTGGCGGTGCGGCCCGGCCGCTCGGGAATCGACCATAGGCTGTTCGCCAAGATCGTCTGGATCGGCTCAATCGGATGCGCTTTGGCGTTGGCCACCTGTCTGGGATACGAGATCCACCAGTTCCGCACCGGGTCGCTCCTGTTGGTCCGCAATTTTTACGGCGCTCTGCGTGTGAACGACGAGGGAGACGGTGTCGAGGAGGCCAAAATTCGCAAGCTGACGCACGGCACGATCAATCATGGCGAGGAGTTTCTCGACGCGGGACGTCACATGCAGCCGACGACCTATTACGGTTACAAAACCGGCATCGGCCTGGCGATCCAGGAAGCCCAGGTACGCCTTGGCCTGCGCGTGGGGGTGATCGGGCTCGGTACGGGAACGATTGCGGCGTATGGACGGCCCGGCGACACGTTTCGTTTTTACGACATCAATCCGCTGGTGATCGATATCGCCCGCAGCCAGTTCCGCTTCGTACCCGAATCCAAGGCCAAGATCGATATCGTGCTGGGCGACGCACGGCTCTCGCTCGAGCGCGAGCCGCCGCAGAACTACGACATTTTGGCGGTAGACGCTTTTTCGAGCGATTCCATCCCCGTGCACTTATTGACGCGCGAGGCGTTCGGACTCTACTTCCGGCATCTCCAGCCGGGCGGGGTGCTTGCCGTGCACGTTTCGAATAAGCATCTGGACCTTGCGCCCGTGGTGGAGAACGCCGCAAACTCGCTCGGGCGTCGCTCGGCCTTGATTGATACCGAGGACGACGACGACAACGCCGTGTTTGGAGCCACCTGGGTTCTGATCTCGACCCGCGAAAGCCTCTTTCAGTATCCGTTCATCCGGCGCGCCGCGACGCCGGTGAAACGCATCCCCGGCCTGCGCATGTGGACCGACGATTACAGCAATTTGTTCCAGATATTGAAATAAGCTGTAAAGCGATTAAGCTAGACCGGCTTGCACGAGCGCATCGTACCAAGCACTGATCTCCTCACTTGAGAACTTGTCGCCCTTTATTGACTTGAATTCCCAGACGACCTCTTCTTTCGTCGCCTTTCGCCCAATCAGCTGTGGGACCTTTTGCGCAATGAAGTGCAGGGTGGCAATTAGCTCCAATTCCTGTGGTTTGAAGCCCCCAAGCGCCTTGACGACACGGTCGATCATGCTGACATGGGGCCGAAGTTCAGGGTCAAACATTTGAAGAAGCGCCTTGCCATTAGGCCCAAGGCGGTAGCTCGAGTATTCGGGTTTTCTGCTCTGGTCAACGATTACTTCGTCCGCGAGCAATGACTCAACAGCAAAGGTAACGGTGTCCGAGTAGGGGCCGTACGTGTAAATTCCGAAAGAAACTGGAACCGGAACTCCAAGCACCTTTGCAAAATACGTGAGCTTTTGGGTGGCCGTCCGACCGAGCCACCGATTTGGGTGGTTCTTTTCGAACGATCTCACGATTGCTGTAACAAAAGCAGAGCAGAGGTCATTAGAATACACAAGATCGCTAGCGCTGCTCATACATTCCTTTCCAGATTCGCGGCATCCGAGCGAATAGCTTTCAAGAGATTGCCTTCTGCTTCGGCAAAGATTCGAACTGTGCGAACGCGCTTGGGTATTTTGCTGATGATAGCGCTCTCGTGCGCCAGCAGAGTACGGCCACCATTCCTCTGTTGAATGTATAGATCTTCAACCTGCTGTTCCTCTTGGTCGCCCGGTATAGACAGTTTATAGATGGGTACAGGCGAGTCATCGAGGAAAAAATCTGTGTTTTCGTAGTGCTTCTGAAGCTCTTTCAAAATACGCTTCGCCTTCTGAAGCTTTGGTTGATCTGCATTGTCACCGGTCTCGTAGACTACGCGATGATGCCGCCGATCGACGATTCGACGTGCCCAGATTTGCCGCGGACCCACTTGCGCTGCGTCCTTTCGAATCTCCTGCATGACCGACATATCGTCGTGTTTCAGCACGTCGCCTAGATCTTTGTAGTATTCAGGCCCCCAGAGTTTCATGTATTCTTCCAAATAGTGGTCATAGAGCCGTCTGATTTTGTGCAAGTACACCTGCGTATTCATCTGATACCGAGCTAGGATCATTGCTTCGAACGCATGCTCTCCTCCGCGATGGAGGGCGAGCTGGAGCCTACCGGTGTCCGCATGTTTGATCAGAGTTAATGATTCGATCAGTTTAGCGGAATCGTACAGACCATACGCAACACCGCAGTGTAGAGAATCTCGAAGCAGGTAGTCGGCACGATCGGCATCAAGTTCTCCAGCCACAAGTTGGCCCAAAAACGCCAGTTCTGGCGATTTTTCCATGAGCCGAACAAGCAAACCGGAAGCACCCTGGAAGAAGATGCTGTCGATCAGAGCCGAAAGGACATTTTGGATGACGTAGATTGACACTTTCTCATGATCCTGGCCAGGAATGCCCTTTTCCCCAGCATGAGCGTATGCTGGATGCCCGACATCGTGCAGCAAACCTAACAGCCGGACGAGTTGCCGTGCCTTCGGCATTGTCTGCTCACGCAGTTCTGGCACTTGCTTCAGGTCGTCCTGAATCTGTTCCCGGTGTTGCCGCTCCAGCGTATCGAACATCTGGGTAGCCATCTCCATAACACCGAGGCTGTGCTCAAACCTTGTATGCATGGCCCCGGGATAGACGAGGTACTCCATCGCAAGCTGGCGGATGTGACGGAGTCTTTGAAATACTTCGTGGTCAATCAGCTTGCGTTCATTCTTCGAATACCGGATGAACCCGTGCACCGGACAACGTACCCGCTGCGTAGGCACGTCGTTCTCCGACAAGTAATCCCGGTTCATACTATAGGCGAATAAATAGCGAAAATCAAGCCTATCTCTTCAGATACTACCATAGATCTAGGACTCTGGATCATTCAAACCCAATATATAGCGTTCGCCTTTCCAAATCCTAATCCGCCGCCGACAACCGTTCGAACTCCGCGTTGAATTCGCAGCCAAAAATGGCGATGGCGGCCATCAGGTACATCCAGACCAGCAGCGCGATGCTGGCGCCGATGCTGCCGTACATCACGTTGTAGTGGGCGATATGCCGCACGTAGGAAGCAAAACCCTTGGTAGCGAGCAGCCACAGCACCGTGGCCAGCACAGCGCCGCGCCACACACCGCTCCACTTCTGGCGGCGGTTCGGGCCGTAAAAGTAGAGGATGGATGTGAGCGCGACCGTCGAGGCAAACGCCACCACGTAACGCCCGATCACGCTGATGTAGTGCCCAACGCCGGCCAACCGAGTGAGCAGCGGATCGAGCTTCGAAATTCCCAACATCGAGCGGTCCACTTCGTTGCCAAACAGGACCAGAACGGACGCTCCCAACATGGGAATCGCCGCCAGGAAAACCAGGCCGATCGCTACGCCGGTCTCGCGGAAGAACGAGCGCCCGATGGGGATGCGGTACGCGGAGTGAAATCCCTCCAACAGGCTCTTAATCACACCCGACGCCGCCCAGAGCGCGAGCAGCAGAGCCACGAAGAGCAGCGTGATGGACTTCTGTCCGCGTGCCCGGAATTGCGCCAGCACGAGCTGTTCGGTACCGGGCGGCAAGACCGTTTGCAGAGCGTCCGAGAGAGTCTTCCAGACGAAGCCGGCGCGCGTCATCACCAGGATGGTGGCGACCGACGTGAGAACGGGAAAGAACGAGAGCAGTGCGGAGTAAGCGGCGCCTTTGGCGATCACGAAACAGCCGTCATCGATAGCGGCGATCAAGGTGCGCTGGAGCAGATAGGGCAGGGCTCGCCACGTGGGCTGCACATGGGTAGTATAACGGGGCAGGAGTGGTCAGGTTTTCTTTGCCTCGAATGAGGGGATAGGCCGGCCGCTGAGCCGCGCGTACAGGACATCCGGGTCAAGATCGGCGCCGTTAGGCCAGCAAATCGCGCCAAGCTCGGAATTCACACGAACCTGTTCGAAAAACGATCGCTGGCGAAGCGCAGCGAATACTCCCTCAAACGGAATCAGCTCTTCGAGATCGATGACGCCTTCGACTCCGTCCTCGAAGCGAAGATAAAGCTGATAGCCATCCATCGGTCTGACTTCAACAACGTCGGTGAGCATAGGTTTAAGCCAGAGGATCGATCTTCTTTAGCGGTTCCAGTTGACGGGACCTGCTCCAATCGGCGAGAAGTTCGTCACGATGAAGCGTACCCCATTCGACAATCAGACCAAGCGCTCGAGGTGGAATCCGGCCCTCCAGAACTGTAAGTGTATCAATCGCAATCAACGCCTTGTCGCCGCCATACCGGACGTAAAAATGCGGCGGTCCATGATCGTTGTAGTACATGGCTACGATAATTCCGAAAAACCTGCTGATCTCTGGCCTCGGTCAAGGCCGTGCGCTGGACGCTTCCATTATCGCTTGACGCATTGAAGCATAAACGATCCGCGGACGTTACAATAGAAATGTTCCCTCACTTCCCCCACCGACCGTCCTTTAAAGGGCGGAGCATGAAATATGGCCGATACACCCTTCGTACATCTGCATTGCCACACGGATTACTCGCTGCTTGACGGCGCCTGCGAGATCTCCCAGCTGATGGATGCCGTCGCCGAGCAGAAGATGCCCGCGGTCGCCATGACCGACCACGGCAATCTCTTCGGCGCCGTGCAGTTCTATAACACGGCCAAAGCCAAGGGCATCCACCCGGTGATCGGCTGCGAGGTATACGTTTCGCAGCAGGGCCACAAAACGCGCTCGGAAAGCGACCGCTACAACCACCTAGTGCTGCTCTGCGAGAATCAGGACGGCTATCGCAATCTGATCGACCTGGTATCGACCGCCTTCCTGGAAGGCTTCTATTACAAGCCGCGCATCGACAAGGATCTGCTCGCCACGCGCTCTAAAGGCCTGATCGCCATGTCGGCATGCCTGCGCGGTGACGTCAACGAAACCATCCTGGCGGATCGCTACGACGACGCTCGCCGCCTGGCCTACACCTATCAGGACATTTTCGGCCGCGGCAATTTCTTTCTCGAAATTCAGGACCACGGACTCGAGCAGGACAAGCGCGTGACGCCTCAGGTGAACCGGCTCTCCTCAGAGACCGGTATCCCGCTGGTGGCTACCAACGACGCGCACTACCTGCGCCGCGAGGATGCGCGGGCACACGAAATCCTGATGTGCATTCAGACGGGCAAGACCATGTCCGACCCCGCGCGCATGCACTGGGATCATCCCGATTTTTACCTGAAGTCGCGCGCGGAGATGCTGCAGCTTTTCGGCGAACTCGAAGACGCGGTCGACCGCACGTGGCAGATCGCCGAGCGCTGCCAGGTGAAGCTGGAAAAGATCAAAGAGCCGTTTCCGCGCTTCGAAGTGCCTGCCGGGCACACCACGGACACGTATTTCGAATTCGTGGCGCGCCAGGGATTTGAAAAACGCCGCCCGCGCCTGGAGGCACTGCGCACTCAAGGCCGGCTCAAGCACGATCTGGCGGAATACACGGAGCGCCTGGATCGCGAGATCCGCATGATCCAGCAGATGAAATTCTCGGGCTACTTCCTGATCGTGTGGGATTTCATCCGCTTCGCGAAATCCACCTCGATTCCCGTGGGTCCGGGGCGCGGTTCGGCGGCAGGCAGCCTGGTCAGCTATTCCATGCAGATCACTGACATCGATCCGCTGGAGTACGGGCTGCTGTTCGAGCGCTTCCTGAACCCCGAGCGCATCAGCATGCCGGACATCGATATCGACTTCTGCATGAACCGGCGCGGTGAAGTCATCCAGTACGTCACCGAGAAGTACGGGCGCGAGCAGGTGGCGCAGATCATCACCTTCAATACGCTGGGCGCGCGTGCCGCGATTAAAGATGTAGGCCGCGTGCTCGACATGAGCTTTGCCGATGTGGATCGCATCACCAAGCTCGTGCCCAACGTGCTCAACATCTCCCTCGAGAATGCCATCAAGACCGAGCCTGGATTCGACGAACTGGCGCGCAAAGACCAGCGCGTGGGCGAAATCCTGCAAGTGGCGCAGCGGCTCGAGGGCATGGCGCGAAACTGCTCGGTGCACGCGGCCGGGGTGGTGATATCGCCCGAGCCTCTTAAGGATCTGGTCCCGCTCTACAAGACCAACCGAGACGAAATTGTCACCCAGTACGACATGAACGGCCTGGAAAAACTATCGCTGCTCAAGATGGATTTTCTGGGCCTGACCACGCTCACACTCATCGACGATGCCGTCAAGCTGATCGAGAAACGGCACGGAGTGAAGCTCGTGCTGGAGGATCTGCCGCTCGAAGATCCTAAGGCGTACGAGATTTTCTCGAAGGGGTTTACCAGCGGCGTGTTCCAGTTCGAATCGCCGGGCATGCGCGATGTGCTCATGCGCTATCAGCCCACGCGTATCGAAGACCTCACGGCGCTCAACGCCCTCTACCGGCCGGGGCCCATGAAGGGGGGCATGCTCGATGATTTCATCGAGCGCAAGCACGGCCGCAAGGCGGTCGCTTACGATCTGCCCGAGCTGCGGACCATCCTCGAAGAAACTTATGGCGTAATTCTGTACCAGGAGCAAGTGATGCAGATCGCCAGCCGCCTAGCCGGCTACTCGCTGGGCGAAGCCGACATTCTGCGGCGCGCCATGGGCAAGAAGAAGGCGGAGGAAATGGCGGCGCAGCGCGAGCGCTTCATGAAGGGCGGGCTCGAGCGCGGGTTCCCGCAACGCAAGATCGAGAAGATTTTCGATCTCATGGAGCAGTTCGCCGGCTACGGCTTCAACAAATCGCACTCGGCCGCGTACGCCTTCCTGGCTTTCGTCACGGCTTACTTTAAAGCCCACTACCCGGTGGATTTCATGGCGGCGCTGTTGACTTCGGAAACCGGCAACCCGGCCAAGATCGCGAAATACATTAATGAGTGCCGCGACATGGGCATCACCGTCCTGCCTCCGGATGTTCATTCGAGCGACTGGAATTTCACGCCCGTGGGCGACGCCATTCGCTTTGGGCTCGGCGCGGTGAAGAACCTCGGGCCTTCGGCCGTCGAGGCGATTCGCGCCGCGCGAGAAAAGGTGGGACGGTTCCGGTCGATCTATCAACTCTGCGACTCGGTGGATCTCGCCTCCACCAACCGGCGCATGCTGGAAAGCCTGATTCGGGCGGGAGCCATGGATTCGCTCGAAGGCAACCGTGCGCAGTTGATGGCGGCGGTCGAAGGCGCCATGGAGGCGGGACAGCGCGCACAGCGGGCGCGAGAAACCGGCCAGGAGGGTCTGTTCGGCGACGCGTTTAGCGAAGAGCACGGGCAGGAGGAAAGAGCTCTGCCGCCGCTCCCGGATATTCCGCTTCGCGAAAAGCTCCTGGGCGAAAAAGAGATGCTGGGGTTCTATGTGACCGGGCACCCGCTCGATCAGTACGAAGATAAGGTTCGTGAGCTGGCTACGCATTCGAGCGCGAATCTCGAGGGCCTGGAGAAGGGCGTCGAGGTCGCGCTGTGCGGAGTGATCACGGGCATACAGCGCAAGCGCAACCGCGAGGGAAAGCCCTGGTCTGCCATGCTGCTGGAAGACCGCACTGGCGCCATCGAGTGCCTGTTGTTCACCACCAACTTTGACCGGCTCGCATCTATGCTGGCCGAGGATCAAGCGGTGCTGGTCCGCGGCCTGGTTCTGCCTGAAGAAAACGCAGCGCCCAAGGTGTCGATCCAGGATATCGTGCCACTCGATGTGGCGCGCGTTCCGCTGCCCTCGCTCATTTCCATCCGCATCTGGCTGGGCCGTAAAAATGGCGACGGAGACCGCGTTGACTCGCTGCACGATCTGTTCCACCGCAAGCCCGGCGATACACAGGTCCGGCTGCGCCTGGAATCGCCCCGCGATTTCACGGTGATCCTGGATGTTCCGGTCAAGGTCCGGCCCGACCGCGAGTTCCGCTCCGAGATCGAGCGTCTGTGCGGGTCCGAGGCTATAGAGGTGCTGGCGAATTGAGGGCCGCTTTCGCCGCTGTACCCGGGCTGCTGCTCCTTTGCAGCCTTCTGGCGGCCCAGCCATCCCTTCCTCTCATCATCGACACCGATTGTGGCAGTGACGATTTGATGGCCATCGCGTTCCTGCTTTCCCGGCCCGATGTGCGGATTGAAGCCATTGCAGTGGATAACGGCCTGGCTCACGTCCGCGCGGGTGCATCGAACGTTTTGCGGCTGCTCGAGTTGGGCGGGCACGGTGAAGTTCCGGTATATATCGGCCGCGATACTCCGATGCGCGGTCAACGCGCATTTCCGGATGCATGGCGCGAGATTTCCGATACCTTGCTGCGCGATCTCAAGATCCCCCCGGCGCATCACGCCCCCCAAACCCAGCCAGCCGCGGACTACCTGGCGGCCAGATTGCTCGATCACAGCCGGCCAGTGCGTATCCTGGCGCTTGGGCCGCTGACGAATTTCGGGGAAGCTCTCGAGCGAGCGCCGCAGATACTGGGCGGCGTCGAGATGGTCATCATGGGCGGCGCGATCCGCGTGCCGGGGAATCTCGGTGACGGCGACTTCAAAACCGACAACCGGACGGCCGAATGGAATCTGTTCGTGGATCCGTGGGCGGCTAAGTTGGTGTTTGCCTCAGGTGCGCGCCTGCGGCTAGTACCGCTCGATGCAACCCAAAGGGTACCCATCAACGCTCAATTTCTCCGCGAGCTGAAATCGGCCGCGCGCACGCGGCTGGGCCGATTTGTAACCGGCATTCTGGACCGCGAGCGCGTTTTGATCGAACAAGGGGCGTCCTACGCCTGGGACCCGCTGGCCGCGGTAACGCTGGTCGAACCGTCGGTCGCGCCGATGACTCCGCTGGCGATCGATGTCGAACAAAACGCGCCCCAGGACGGGCGGACCGCCGAAGTCAATGGGGCGGCGAATGCTGGGGTGGCGCTCGATGCGGACCCGGCGGTGTTCCGGAAAACGTTTCTGTCGGCACTCGCGGGCAAGTGAGCGCTCGGGTGCTGAATCTCCCGTTGCGGTAGAATCGAGGGCTGATGGACGCCGAACCGGCAACGGATCTGAGGCACGCGGCGGGGCAGTCGAGCGTCGCCTGGCAACGCGTATTGCTGGCCCGGCATGCCAAACGGCCGCACACACTGGACTACATCGAGCGGCTGTTCACCGATTTCCACGAGATCCATGGCGACCGGTCGTTCGCGGACGACCCGGCCATCGTCTGCGGCATGGCCCTTTTTGAAGGCCAGCCGGTGATGGTGGTGGGCGAGCAGAAGGGCCGGGACACCAAGCAGAAACTGCACCGGAACTTCGGGATGCCCAAGCCCGAAGGCTACCGGAAAGCCATCCGCGTGATGCAAATCGCCGCCAAGTTTGGGCGGCCCATCGTCACTTTCCTGGACACACCTGGCGCCTACCCCGGAATCGATGCCGAAGAGCGGGGCCAGGCGGAAGCCATCGCCCGAAACCTGCGGGAAATGGCGCGGCTTCGGACGCCGGTGATCACGCTAGTCATCGGTGAAGGCGGCTCCGGGGGGGCGCTGGCCTTGGGCGTGGGTAACCAGGTGTTCATGCAGGAGAACGCGGTCTACAGCGTGATCTCTCCGGAAAGCTGCGCAGCGATTATCTGGCGCGATTCAGCCAAGGCCGAGCTGGCGGCGGCGGCGCTGCGTCTGACCGCCGAGGACCTGTTGAACTTCGGGTTGATCGACGGCATTATTCCCGAGCCCGCCGGCGGAGCCCAGGAAGACCCGGCGGCTGCCGCGGCACTGGTGGGCAAAAAGCTCCATGAGGCGCTTGAAGAGTTGGGGCGGCTGTCACCGAACGACTTGGTCCAGCAGCGCTACATGAAATACCGGCGAATGGGCAACTTCTTCGCGACCCCGGTTCACGCCGGCCAGCCGATGGGCGCGGGCGATTAGGGTGTGAAGAAGAAGACCGTAGTCCTCCTAGGAGTGGCGTTCGCGATAGTGGTACTGGCGGTACTGGTCTTTACGACCATGGGTACGAACCGCTACCGCTGCGAAGTGTGTATCTTTTTCAATGGCCGAACGGCCTGCCGTACCGCCGGCGCGTCCACGGAGGCACAGGCGTTGCGCACGGCCACGGAAAACGCGTGCGCGCAAATCGCCTCCGGCGTAACCGATTCGATGGCTTGTGAGAATACAGCGCCACAGAGCGTGATCTGGTTGACCCGGAAATAGCCGCCTTCCGCAACCGATCTGTCATAATCACGCGGGTGGTTGGCGGCAAGAGGCCACCCTCGGCGTGCTAGGATGATATTTCGAGAACATTTGCCCCGGGAATAGCGTCTAATCTAGCGGGAGCTGCCTCAAAGTGAAGCGCAAATGGAAAGTCCTTATCGCCCTAGTTGTGTTGGTAGGGGGCTCGATCGCCATCTTCGCTGGAGTGCGTTACAGTCACCGCGGCATCGTCACGGTCCAGACCGGACGAGTCACGCGGCAAGACCTGACCAGCCTCGTCACCGCGTCGGGTGAGATCAAGCCTCGTAAGTACATCAATATCGGCGCCAATGCCACCGGCGAGCTGACCGAGATCCCCGTCAAAGAGGGCCAGCACGTCCGCAAAGGGCAGTTGCTGGCGAAGATCGAGAGTACGCAACCGGAAGCGGATGTGAACGCGCAGCGCGCCTCTCTGAGTTCCTCGGAAGCCGACGCCGCTGCCTCGGAAGCCGGCCTCAAAGCCTCGGACGACAATCTGCTCACCATGCAGGCCGGCGTGGATCGTGCGAAAGCGGACCTGGAAAAGGCCACGCTCGATTTCAAGCGCGGCGAAGAGCTGTACAGTGCCAAGCTGATTCCCAAGCAGGATTACGATCAGCGGAAGGCGGCAAATGATAGCGCCAAGGCGTCATTGAACGAAGCCCAGGCGCGTCTGACACAAGCCAGGGCGCAGCGCGAGCAAGCCAACTCCATGTTGTACTCCTCACAGAAGCGCATCGCCCAATCGCGGGCGATGGTGACGCGCGCCTCGGACGTCTTGCACAAATTCAACTCGTTTGCGCCGCTCGACGGAGTGGTCACCAATCTTCCCGTGCGCGTCGGAGAAACCGTAATCCCCGGCCTTCCGAACCTGCCCGGTACCACCATCATGACCATCGCGGACATGTCGCTGATCACCGCCGAGGTGAAAGTGGATGAGACCGACATCGTCAGCGTGAAGATGGACCAGACGGCCGACGTCACTATCGATGCCATTCCCAACAAGACGTTCAAGGGACACGTAATCGAAATCGGCAATACAGCGATCGTGCGTTCGACGGGCCTGGCGGCTTCGCAGACCACCACCTCAAGCCAGGAGGCCAAGGATTTCAAAGTGGTGGTCGGACTCGATAATCCACCCGACGATATTCGGCCCGGCCTTTCCTGCACGGCCAAAATCACGACGGCCACGCGCCAGCACACGCTGACCATCCCGATTCAAGCGCTCACCATCCGGCAGAAGGGGGATCTTGATACCAAACCCAAAAATGGCGCAGATCCGCAACCCGTGAAGCTTGATCCGGCCGCGGAGAAGGCGCGCAAGGAAGAAATTCAAGGCGTGTTTGTGATTGCCGGCGGCAAAGCGGCGTTTCGCAAAGTGGAAACGGGAATCACCGGAGCCACGGACATCGAAGTGGCGAGCGGCCTCAAAGAAGGGGATGAGATCGTCACCGGCAGCTACCAGGTGATCCGCACCATTCGCAACGAGGCTCAGGTCAAGGTCGATAACAAGGCTCCGGTCAAAGTGAACACGTAGCGCGAAAGAACAACAGGGATGGCACAGGCAGTCGATGCACTAGTCGAACGCGGCGATCAGCTAAAGAAAGACGGCATCGTCATCCGCACGTACGATCTCTGGAAGACGTACGTGATGGGCGATCAGGAGATCCACGCGGTATCGGGCGTGGATGTCGAGATCCATCGCGGAGAATACGTGGCCATCATGGGCCCCTCCGGGTCGGGGAAATCAACCCTGATGAACCTGATCGGGTGCCTGGACACGCCAACCAAGGGCCAGTATTACATCAACGGGCGTCTGGTGAGTGAGATGAACGACGATGAGCTGGCGCGCATCCGCAACAAAGAAATCGGCTTCGTTTTTCAGACCTTCAACCTGCTGCCGCGCGCCACGTCGCTCCACAATGTCGAGCTGCCTCTGATCTACAGCGGGATGCCGGCGGATGTCCGGCTCGCCAAAGCCAAGGCCGCCATCGAGCAGGTGGATCTGACGCCGCGCATGTATCACAAGCCTAATGAGCTTTCCGGCGGCCAGCGGCAGCGCGTGGCCGTGGCCCGGGCTCTGGTCAACAACCCTTCCATCCTGCTGGCGGACGAGCCGACGGGAAACCTCGATACCGCCACCGGCAACGAAATCATGGGGTTGTTCCAACGCCTGCACACCCAGGGAAATACGATCGTGCTCGTGACCCACGAGCACGATATCGCGCTGCACGCTCACCGCGTGATCCACATCCGCGACGGGAAAGTGGAAAAAGACGAAAAAGTCAGGTAACGCGGTCCACCGTCACGAAGCGTTCGTGGCGGCAGTGGTTTGGCTGGGCTGAGCCGTGGCTGCGCTGGGTTGGGCGGACTGAGCGCTCCACTTCTTCATCTCTTCCGCCATCTTCTTTTTCATTTCGGCCGGAGTGGGCTCGGCGATGTGCGTGGCAATCGTCCACGTATAGCCCTCCGGATCAACGATTCTTCCGCAGCGGTCGCCCCAGAACTGATCCGCGACCGGCCCTTGCGCCGTGGCGCCCAGTTTCAGGGCTTTCGCCACCACCTTGTCCACGTTCTCCGTCATCAAATACAAGCCAATGGGCGAGGCGCCGAGGGTCTTCGCGCTACGGAAGCCCATATCGAGAAACTCCGGCCCGAGCATGATCACCGTGTCGCGGAGCCTCAGTTCGGCGTGGATGGGCTTGCGATCCGGTCCGTTCATGATACTGCGCTTCTCAAAACCGAGAGCTTTCTGGTAGAACGCAGCCGCCGCTTTCACATCCTTCACGCAAAGGCTCGCCGTGACGGCGCCGATATGCTTTTTGTTCAATGGGTCGATTTTCTTGGGCATTGTGGGGAGGTTCCTTTCGGGAGTTATTGTACATCAAACCGGCCTAAATGGAGTCATCGCGGAAACCTGGCCCCATAGATCATGTGCCGAAGAGTTTCCACGCTGAGCCGCGCGCATTTCGCGCGTCGAATGCTCGACGGGGTTTTTATTCCAGAAGATGATCTTCTGGAGTACCATGGCACTCATGCACGAGGGCGGAATGCTGCTCGTCTTTGGGGTTGCCGCAGGATCCGTGCTGGCGCTCGCGGCTGCTGCTACCGCGCGGTCGATGCTCTTTGGACTGAAGCCGTACGATCCGTTGACGCTCGGCATGGCGGTGGCGTTACTGGGAACGGTCGCACTCGGGCCAGCTACATCCCCGCGCGGCGAGCCTCCAAGCTCGACCCAGTGACAGCGCTCTGCGACGACTGAGCCGGCACGATGTGCCGCGGGCTATGCTGCGCATCGCGAACGTCCGGAACGGACCCGAAAGGCGGCGGAGACGTGGCGAGGGGGCGAATCAACTCGCCGCCGGCTGCTGGTAGAGCCCCAGCTCAGATATCGCAGGGCATGCCGGGCACTGAGTGATCTTCAGCCGCACTCTCGTCGTGGTTACCACCTCGTCGAGCCGGATCAGGCGGCACGAGCCGATGCTTGTCCCATGAGCAAAGTTCTTCCAGGCGCCTTGTTCCCAGCGATCCAGCGCAAATGCCTCGACGCGCTGGCCCAGGCGGATCTGCTCCCGCACGCGCACCACATTGAAAGTGACCGGGCGCGGCAGTTCGAGCGATACTTCCGCTCTAGTCACTGAATCGTCCGTGCTCCAGTAGGTGGAATGGTCGCCGTCGATCAGGTTTAGCGGTCCGAAGGATGGGTCGTTCGCACGCACCGTGGTCGTGTGCGCGGCCGCTCCTGCAGCCAGATTGTCGGAGAACGTCGCCCGCAGCAAATCTCCAAAGCGGCACAAAGAGGCCACATCGTTTTCGTGCAGGAGGCCCCGGCGGTCTGGAGGGACGTTGAGCAGGAAACTTGCGCCCCGCCCCGTGGACTTGTAGTACAGGTCCATGAGCTCGGCCGGCGTCTTCACGCGCGCGTTTTCCGCCGGATGCCAGAACCAGCCGGGGCGGATCGAGACGTCACATTCCGCCGGCATCCATCGGGAGCCGTGCCGGTGGCCGGTTTCGCCTTCTTTGGCGCGCGTGTACCCCGGCGCCGCCATGCCGCCATCTTCGCCGACCGGGTCGTACGTTGCCCAGCAGGTTTCACCAGCGATGCCGGATTCGTTTCCGACCCAGCGGACGTCCGGGCCCACGTCACTGAAGATGACCGCCTCGGGCGCGAGAGACCGGACCAACTCCCACGTCTGCGGCCACCCGTAGTACGCGCGCTTGTCGATCAGGCGCGTTTCGCGTGCGCCGCCGTAGTATCCGTCGCCGCCGTTGGCGCCGTCATGCCACACCTCGAAGATGGGACCGTACCCGGTGAGAAGTTCCCGCAACTGCGCCCGGTACATCGCGACATATTCGGGGGTGCCATAAAGCGGCGTGTTGCGGTCCCACGGAGAGAGATAGACGCCGAATTTCAATCCTTGCAGACGGGCGGCGTCGGACAGGTCCCGTACGACGTCTCCCTTCCCGTTGCGCCATGCGCTTTTTCGGACGGAGTGCCCGGTCGTGCGCGTGGGCCAGAGACAGAAACCGTCATGATGCTTGCAGGTCAAGATGACGCCCTTCATGCCGCCGGCCTTTAACGCCGCGACGATGGCACTGGCATCGAACGCCGCGGGGTTGAAGAGAGCCGGATCCTCATCCCCGTAGCCCCATTCCTTATTCGTAAACGTGTTGATCGAGAAATGCAGAAAGGCGTACAGCTCCAGTTCGTGCCAGCGAAGCTGCCGCGGCGATGGGAGCGATCCGTAAGGCGCGGGAGCCGTGGCTGCGCAATCGGCCCGCGGCAATAGTGAGGACGCCGACGCAGCAAGAAAGCCCCGCCTGGAAAGGCGTTGCATGGTCAGAAACTCGCCCCGGCTCGTTGATTCGTACTCGCAGGCGTGCCGGGTGTGATGACCGTCTGGGCGGTCAAGCCGCTGATGACGTCGCGGGCCCGAACGCTCCAGTCGCCTCGCGCATCGCTGATCGCGAAGGGGATCGGCAATGAGGCCCGGCCGTCCCGGACGGTCACATTTGTGCTGTAGTAACGGACCAGGTGTCCCGCGGGATCGAAGACCTCAACGCGGACCACGGAGAGATCCACCGGCGCACCGTGCTCATCGCTCAGGGTGATGTTCAGTTCCTTGTCGATGGCCAGCTTCGCGATGCGCGATTTGCGCTCGACGGTCAGGACGGGCTTATCCGGCCCCGCTTCGAGTTCCCCGGCAGCAATGCCGCTGCGCAGCAAATCATAGCGGACGCCCTTCGTGTCTGCGAGGCGAACGCTCGTTGCCTTGTCCGGCAATACTCCCGTGAGCTGCGACTGGCCGAAATCGCGAACGGTTACCAGGTACGGACCCCCAAAGTCGTGCTTCACTCCTACATCGCGCGGCGCGCTGCGTACGAATCCTTTCGTCTGCTCATTCCACAGCGGCTGTTTGCGCCAGTGGCACCGCCCGTCCATGCGGCCGGTCTGATCGTCGCCATAGACAATCCCGCCGCGCGCCATGAAACGTTCGATTTCCTGCACTTCTTTGTCGGTGATCGCGATCGAATACGGCAGGATGAGCACACGGTAGCGGTCGAGCATGCCGGACTCGATCTGCGAGGTAGCGAGGAACCGGAACTGAACCCCGTCCTTTTCGAGTTCCTTCACCCATGTCCCGCGGCGGTGTTGCAGTTCGGCGAAGTTTGCGGATGACTTGCCTTCACTGCTCCCGGTTCCGGCCTTGATCTTCCCGTCGGTGATCCAGGCGCCACGAATGCTCGGCATCGAGAAGTGGATGGCGACACCGTCTTCATGCACGGTTGAGTTCATGAACACGCGGGCAATGCCGGATTGCAGTCGTCCGAACGCTGACGCCAGCGCCTTGCCCTGAGCGCTCAGGGTCAAGTCCGGATTGAGCAAAGTGTAATGCCAGAAGATGGAAGCTCCGCTCTGGCCGTAAAACAGCCGCTGCCACTGTTCGCGTTGCGCCTCATCTCCCACCAGCCCGTATCCGGTGAAGCCGGTGATCGTGAGGCCCGGCCGAAACAGGTAGTGCATGGGATCCTGGCTGCCGCCCGAGTAGGGTTGCAGGTAATCGATCTCCTGATCGATGCGGTACCAGTTGCAGCCGTTGTGCGCCGTGGGAATCTGCGTGCCTGAAATGGAAGCACGCCCGCCCGGGTCGATTTCGTGAACCAGGTCGCGGGCTTTGCCAAATGCACGCACGAACTCGGCCTCCATGTAAGCGCGATGGTCCGCCCAGGGCGCGTAGTTGCCGTGTTTCTGCGCCTCCTCCGTCGTCATGGGCACCACGGATTCCCAGTCCTGGAACGCTGTCCCCCAGGAGGCGTTCAGCGCTTCGAGGCTGCCATACTCCTCGCGAAGCCAGGGGCGCAATCCGGCCAGCGATTCCGGCGCCCAGTCCACATCAAACGCATCCGCGTAGAACGTGAGTGACGACTCGTCAGCGAGATAGCAGGCCATGGGCTTTAGCGGAGCCAGCGGGCGCAGCGATTTATCCAACTGCGCGCGAAGGCCCGCCTCAAACGCCGGCGATTCGAGCGTGACCTCACGAGTCAAGTATTTCTTGTCCCCGGTCTTCAAGTAATCGGCCTTGCGCTTGAGATAGGCGTCGCGCCGGTACCAATAGATGCCGAACCCGGGCAGGTGGGCACTGACCATCATCTTGAAGTTGCGCTCGGGGTCGGCCAGCGTCGTGATCCCGATGCGGCGAAACTGCTCGTCGAGCGCGGGAATCCACGGCTGGTACGATTTCGGGCCATACCAGGGCATGATGACTTCGTAATCGTTCCACTCGCGCGACGCGGCGACGAACTGCACGGGGCTTTGCCGCACGGTAGCGCCGATGGTGGCGCGCACGAAGCCGGAGTGGGTGAGCGGCCGCCCAGCCGTCAGCCGGATGTGGCCGGTTCCCTCCGCGCGGGCAATGACGCGATTGAAACCGTCCACCAGTTCGATGCGAGCGGATCGCCCGGCTTTCCAGCGCACCTCCACCGCCGCGCCTTCGGCGATTACGTTCGGCTCGGCCTCGAGGTCATCGATTCGTTCGGGCTGCCCGGTTTCGATGGGGGTGATCTTCCAGTCCCCCGCGAGTTGCTGTTCCAGGAAGTACCGGCCCGGTTCAAGCTTTGTCCATTGCGGTGGACGGCCGCGTCCCGACTCCAGCACGCGGTTGTAATGATCGCGGAGGCGCCACACCGACCCGCCGGCGTTGAAATCGGGAATGGACTGCGGCTCGCGGCCCGCGGCGTAGATGATCGCGCGAGCCATGAGCGAGTAGAAGTATTCCCAAGAGGTATCGACAAAGCGCCCGAGAGCAGACATAGGCATTTGCCAGCTCAACCCCTGATTCCGGTACCCCAAGGCCACCACCCGTCCCTTGCCGGACTGCCGCACGGCGAGCACCGGATGCCCGGATTCGGTCTGAATCAGCACCGTTGCGCCGGGCGCGGCGCGGTAGATGTAGTTCTGAACATCCCCGAATGGGAATGTTTCAACGGGTACGGCGCGAGTGATGTAATGATCCCCCGTCCGGCGCCACGGCGATGACTCGGCCTCACCCGCCTGTTGCGGCTCTTCCAGCTCGGATTCGGGCACTTTCAGGTCCACCGGCGTCAGTGGAGAAAGCTCACCGGCGTAGGGCCTGATCAACACGAGGCCGCAACCCTCGTTCACCCGGCGCTTCAGAGCGTCGCGCGAGGCGGGTGTGAGCAAGTTCCACCCATGGTTGAGCGGCAGGAGAATGGCGTCGAATTTCTTTGAACTGGTGAGTTCCTGCTCCAGGTACGAATAGATGAGTTTCAAGTCGCCCTTTTCGGCACGGGCTCCGTAGTCCTTGCCGAATGACATGGTCCATTTGTTCACGTCCCAGTCGGGATCGATACTGACGGTGGTGAGATCGAGCGAGAGGCGTTCCGCCAGTTCCACAAGCGTGCGGCCTTCGCCGACCGTGGGTACGGCCAGCAGATGAATCGGGCCGCCCGGCAGCGGCTTGGCCCATTTCACGTGCGGGGTTTCAATATCGAGCGTGTAGGGCGCTTCAAATCTCTCGCCGCCGCCCTTCCTCGACCCCATTCCAACGTCCTGCGCCGTGGCGACAGCACAAACGGCGACTGCCATAGCCAGCTTGCATTGCATATAGAGGGATTATCTCAAGCTTTGCGGAGCGATCTGTCCTAAACTCGCTTTGCTAGACTGGTGCTGTGGCGGAGTGGCGAAATCGGCAGACGCAACGGACTTGTTGAAATGAGCAGCAGGCAAGGAATTGCCTGTATGAATGTTGTCAAATTCGGTGAACCCTGTGAAATGGCAACGCCGAGCGAAGCCTGTTTCGAAGAACAGGAACGTGTAGAGACTAGACGGCAACTGTCCAGTCCGGACAAAGGCATAGTCCAGACCACAAACAGCGGGGGCTGGTGGCGAAAGCCATAGTGGTACGAAAATCCGTTTCTCCGCAAGGAGAGTGCGGGTTCAATTCCCGCCTCCGCCACCAACCCGTCTTTAGTTGTTGAGCGGTTTACCGTCCGAAGATGAACCGGCTGCGGCGGGGGTCGGCGCCGCCATCGAGCACGCCATCCGAAATCTTGATCACGGTCGGAGCTGAAGAATTGCTCCAGTCGCCGGTGACGCTTACGTGATGGCCGAGCGCGCCTAGCTTGTCGGCGGTGTCCTTCGAGATTCGGCCCTCGAGGCTCAGTCTCCCGGGTGAGAACTCGTGATTGCCAAACGAACTGAAAAAATGCTCAGTCTGGAAGCGTGGAGCTTCCACGGCTTCCTGCGGCGACATACCGAATTCCACGATGTTCAAGAGCACCTGCAGCAGGGCCTGGTCCTGGTTATCGCCTCCGGGAGTGGAGAGGGCGAGAAACGGCTTGCCATCGCGGAGCACGATGGTCGGGCTCAGGGTCACGCGAGGCCGTTTGCCCGGCGCGAGCTGGTTGGGGTGGCCCGGCGTCATCACGAAAGACTGCATGCGCGAGCTTAAGGGAACGCCGGTGTCACCGAGGATGACCGAGGGCAGCCAGGCTCCGCTTGGCGTGGCCGAAAACACGTTGCCTTTGCGGTCCACCACGTTCACACAAGTAGTGTCATGCGCGCCGATGGCGGCGGGCGTCGATGTCTTTTCGATTTCGAGCGGCTTACCGAAGCTGCCGGGCCTGTGCTCGAGCGAGGCGTGCGACGGATCGATCAGCTTGCGGCGCTCAGCCGCGTACTCTTTCGACAGCAGGATTTCTTCCGGGATGTGAGAGAACTTCGGATCTCCGTAATAGCGGTCGCGATCAGCGAAGGCCAGCTTCACGGTTTCCACCACGGTGTGCAGGTATTCGGGCGAGTTGTGCCCCATCGCTTTCAGATTGAAACCCTCCAGGATATTGAGAGCTTCTATCATCACCGGTCCCTGCGTCCAGAATCCGGGCTTGACCACCTCGTAGCCGCGGTAGGTGGCGCTGCGCGGGCGATCGGTCTCGGCATGGAAATTTGCCAGATCCCGATAAGCGACCAGGCCCCCGTTGTGTTCAGAAAATGCGGCCATCCGCCGGGCGAGCGTGCCCTTGTAAAAGTAGTCACGCACCGCCCCGAGCTTGGCCACGCGATTGCCGGCAGTCTTCTTCTCTACCGCCACGAGTGAGCGGAGCGTGCGGGCCAGCGTGGGTTCACGAAAGATTTGCCCGCGGTCCGGGGCCGTTCCGCCGGGGAAGAAGAAATCTTTGGAAGCCGGCCACAGGTCGAGAAAACGCTCGTTACCGTGAATGAACGCCGCGAACTCCTCGGCAATCGGGAAGCCGCCGGCGTATTCGATGGCGGGCGCCACCACTTGCGCGAACGACATGGTGCCGTACTTTGACAGCGCCAGAATCAGTCCGTCGAAAACTCCCGGCACCGGAGCCGACAGAATACCGATCGCGGGGATTGGAGTAAGGTGGTCTTCGTCTTCCCAAGGTTCGGCTTTCCGGCCTTTGTAGAACTCAACGGTGGCTTTGGCGGGTGCGGTCCCAATCCCGCTGATGGCCACTACCGGCTTTCCAACCGGCTTCACCAGTATGGGAATCTCACCGCCCAATCCGAATCGCGATTGTTCGGTGACCGCGGCCGCCAGCACCGTGGCCACGCCGGCGTCGATGGCGTTGCCACCCTGCGTCAAAATGCGGAATCCGGCTTCGACCTCGAGATTGTTCGCGGCTCCCACCATTTCATGAGTGCCGCGCACAGGCGGAAACATGGTGTGCCGGACTTGGGCGGAGAGCGGTAGTGCGACGAGGAGAGCCGCGACCGCCAGCCCGCGATCAGCTTTCATACCGGTAGAGCGCCTGCGCGATGGGAACTCCCAGCACCTCAATGCGGTTGAGATCGGTAGTGCCGATGCCGTGGCGTTCTGCCAACAACAACGTGTTATCGCAGGTGGCGAACGGCGCGGTGCCGCGGTCGGCGCGGGGATTGTAACCCATGACGGCCGTCGCCACCGCATCCGTGTTGACTGGATTTGTGCCGGCAATCAAAACGCCGGGTTGCACCAGGCGCAGCGGCTTGCTGCGAATCCACGGGCCTTCGCCACCCGCCATGGATTCGATGCCGTCGATGATGGCCAGATCGATGGGCCGTGCGGCCACCACGTCCGCTACAATGTGCGGCACACGATAGCCGGGATCGTGGTTGGAGCCGAAGTTGATCTCCTGTGGCGCCGAACGTGACGGCTGGCGCTTGCCGCTATGGCAGACTGCCTCGCGTCCGCTGTTAGGTTTTTCGTTGGGCTCGTCTTTGCCCGAATCGTCGCCGTAGATGGAGGCCGGCGTGTTGCCGAAGCAATTCTTCAGCGAGAGCGTCACGCCGCAAGTCTCGTGGTTCTTGAGCTTCGCCATGCTCACGAAAACGTCGGTGTCCTCGAAAGCATGATTCAGGTCGAAGGCCGGATAGACATATGGCGTGCCGGGAACCTTGAGGCGCGAATAACGTTTGCCCTTGCCCAGATTGTTGGTGTTTTCGAACTCCACGCCTGGCGCCGCGCCGGCCAGCGCGCGCACGTTCCAGCCAGAATCGAGCAAGTACTCTTCGAGCGGCCCGCTCAACGCCCAACCGCTCTCGACAAACCGGATGCGCGTGGCGCCGGCGCGTCCCATCAGGTAAGCTGTGGCGCCCACCAGCTTGGGATGCGTGTAGTGCGTGACCCCGAGCGGCCGGCCCTTGAGCCGCAGTCCGGGGCTGCCGGTGAGGTTCAGTTTCACGGTGACGGTTTTGCCCTTGACGATGCGCTCGAGCCCGCCGAGCTGGTCGAACATGGTGGCCAGAGTCGCGGTGACGTCGCCATCGTAGGACGCGCACTTGGCGATCGACACGGGCGCGGCGGGAGCGTTGGGCGCAGCGTTCAGGAGAGGGGTAGAGCCGACCAGGGCCAGCCATTCACGTCGGGTCATAAGATTAGTTTACTCCAGGCGCACGGTTGCGCTGGTATTGACGCGGTCGATATCGATGCCCGTGCCTTCATCCACTTTGTAAACTTCCAGTTTCTTTTCGGGAGCCTCGGGCGTATAGAGGTAAGCATGATGGAACTCGCCGAGCGCGTGCACCGTGACCGACTCGACGGGATAGTTCGAATAATTCACCAGGTGGACGAGTTCCTGTTTGCCGTCGCTCGATACCAGCAGATTGGAAAGCATGGAGGAAACGTTGAACAGCCGGACACCAAGGTTGCCGCGCCCGATCATGGAATTGATGTCGTGCCAGACATCGTCGAGGCGCTTAGTTTGCTTGTCGTCAAGCGTGATCTGATCGGGTTGGGTGGCGGCGCCTTCCTTCCAATCGGACGGGCCGGTGAGCAGAGTGCCGCCGGCGCGTGTGAAGGCTTTGAGCACTTCGCGCTGCTCAGGGGTGAGCGATTGGGCGTCCACATCGACGGCCATCGTGGCGCCCGTGAGCATTTCCGGGCGCAGGCGTTCGGGCGGCACCAGAAGCACGGGCGTGTGCCGTGCGCCGATCATGTCCAGAATGCCTCCGGAGAGCAGAACGCCGTCCTTCAGTCCCTGGACGACGGCCAGCTTCCCGTACGGGCGGAATGAGTGCCAGTCGCGGTGCGATTCGTAGAAGTCCAGCTGGCGCGTGATTCGCACCCACTGTTCGCGCGCGGCCTTGTCGTTGGCGTGCAGGCGGCGCGCGAGGTCGTCATCGAGCGCGATCACCCAGCGCGCGCCTACCATTTCGGCGTCGCCAATCACCTGCGCGTAGTTCTCGCCGGCGATGACGGTCTTGGGCGGAGGGAGATTGGCAATCCAGATCACGCTCGAACCGAACGCGCGCGCGGCCCGCAGAAAACCGGCATTCGTGTTGATCCAGGGCGAGCCCGACGGTCCGGCCTTCGCAGCGCCGTCTTCCATGAGCGGGATGCCCGGCCAAACGCCCTGGTATGTTCCGAGCACGGGCGCGTCGCTGCCCAGGGCCATGCGGCTGCGCATCGTCAGTTCGATCAACGGGGCCGGCGCCACCGAGGCCTTTACGCGCTGCGCAACTTCCGGCGAAAAATCGCCTTCGAGAACAACGCCGGTGAGTTTAGCGCGAATGGCGTCTCGAGCGGGTTCGGACGGATCGCCGCCCGGCCGGATCACCGCCAGCGTCGCGATGCCCTGCTCGGCGGCCGCCCCGGCGAAAACGGCAGCTTGCACCCTCTGCCGCGAATCCCAGTCAATCAGCAGGCAATTGACCGGCGTGCCCTTGAGCAACTCGAGCGTTTTGGTCTCGAGCCATTGCCAGCGCGCTGGCACCCAGTCGGTTGGAACTGCGAGGGTCAGGAACAGAGCGAGCAGCATGCCTACCAATTTACGCCGGTTCGGACCCGGCTCGCTGACGGATGCTAACCAAAGATGACTGGCCCTGCGCGATCCGAAATCCTATAGTGAATGAGGAATCAATCATTTGCCTGATTTACCGCGCGCTTTCCCTCCCGGCCGTGGAGCAAAAACATGACGTTAACTCGAACGATCAAGATTCTCATCTGGGTGGTAGTGGCCGCCAACATTCTCTTTTGGCTGCCCTCCACGCGTCTCTCCTGCCTCTACGCTCTGGGGCGCGCTTCCCGGTGTCCGTTCCAAAAGGCGGTCAAGAGTTACGACACAATAGCCGGCCGCCAAAAGATCGAGCGCCGTCTGTTCCAGGAGAGGCGTCTCGTCGCAAAAGACTCGTCTTACCATCAGTGGGAAACGTCAATGGGGCGGTATTGGGTTCCGGCGCGAAATGACGACACGCTCGTACTCAACCTTGCCGAACAGGCGACGAAAGTATATGGCGAGGGTCGCGATGGCGTGCAGCCCGGCGATGTCGTGCTGGATTGTGGCGCTAACGTCGGCGTGTTTACGCACGAAGCGCTAGCCGACGGCGCCCGGTTGGTAGTAGCGATCGAACCTGCGCCCGAAAACGTGGAATGCCTGCGGCGAAACTTTGCCGATGAGATCGTCAAGGGCCGCGTGATCGTGCTGCCCAAGGGTGTTTGGGACCACGACGACTCCCTGGCCCTGCGCGTCGACGCCGGCAACTCCGCCCGCAACAGTTTTGTGGGCAGTTTTGGTCCAGCCATGCAGGAGGTAAAGGTGCCACTCACGACGATCGATGAGCTGTTGGCGGACCAGAAAATCGACCGCGCCGATTTCATCAAGCTCGACGTGGAGGGTGCTGAAAAGCGGGCGCTGGCGGGCGCCAGGAACACGCTGGCCAAATTCCACCCGAGACTCGCCATCGCCATGGAACATCTGGACGATGATCCAGTGCGCATTCCTGAGGTCGTTCTCGCCCAGTGGTCCGGCTACCGGATCATCTGCGGGGATTGCATCGACGAGCTGACCCAGGTCCGGCCGGACGTGCTCTACTTTCAATAGCCCGTTCGTCCCGAAACTTCACGACGCCTTTACTTCCGTCCAGATCCGATCGCGCAGCCTTTGCGCGGCGGGCGGCAGCGTTCCCGGCCACTCGCCGCGGCGCAGGACGTCCAAAGCCGGGTAGAGTGCTGCGCTGTTGCGGAGTTTGTCGGGCAACAATGCGTGGCCCCCGGCGTTCGCGGTGGCGGTCAAGGTGCTCTGCGCGATGGCCGCGGAGACCGCCGGGCGCAACAGATAATCCAGAAACTCGTGGGCCAGCTCGCGGCGGCGGCTCTCGCGCAGGATGACGGCACAGTCACAGTACAGCGGGAAGCCTTCCGCGGGGAAGACGAAGTCGAGCGAGGGAGAGACATCGAGCGCCTGGGCCGCGGTGGTCGACCACAACTGGGCCACCAGCACGTCGCCCGAAACGAGCTGGTCGCGCACTTCCGCATTGAGATAGGCGCGGACGAGCGGCTTTTGCTGGAACAGCTCGTGCTCGGCGCGGCGAATTTCATCGGGATCCGTCGAGCCAAACGGCAGGCCCAGTTTTTTCAGGCTTGCGCCAATGACGTCCTCGGGATCGTCCAGCATGGTGAGACGTCCCTTGAATCGCGGGCTCCAGAGGTCGGCCCAGGCGCTGGGCGCAGGCGCAACCGAACGGTTAAACGCGATGCCGGTGCCGAACCACATGTAGGGCATGCACCATTCGAGCGCGCGGTCCCACGACGGCGATTGGAACTGTGGATCGAGATTCGGCAGGTTCTTAAGTCGGCTGCGATCCAGCGGGGCGAGCAAACCCATCGACGACATCGGCGGAACCCGGTTGTGCGTGGGAAACACGATGTCCCAGCCTGAGTTGCCCGTGATCACCTGGGCGAGCATCTCTTCGTTGCTTTCGTAAGTGACGTAGCGAACCCGTACCCCGAACTCCTTCTCGAAGTTGGGAATGGTGTCGGGCGCGACGTAGGCCGACCAATTGTAGACGTTGAGGCGCGGTCTGCGATCGCGGCGGCAAGCGGAGAGGCCGGTGGCGAGAGATCCGAACAGGAAATGCCGTCGCCTCACGCTTCCCTCAATCGCTCGGAGATCAGAATGAGCGCGCCGAAAATTACCACGATGAGGGCGGAGATGGCGTTGATGGAGGGATTGGCGCCGCGGCGCGCCAGGGCGTAAATTACCATGGGAAGAGTGGTGGAATCGACGCCGGCAACCAGGCTGGTGATGACGTAATCGTCAAACGAGATGGTCAGCGCGAGCAGCGCGGCCGCGACAATGCCTGGTGTGAGCGCCGGCAGTGTGACCCGCCAGAAGGCTCTCCATTCGGTGGCGCCAAGGTCCATGGCAGCCTCTTCGAGGGCCGGATCAAACGTGCGCAGTCGTGCGGCCACCACAATGGCGACGTAGGCAATGGAGAAGGATACGTGCGCCAGGATCACTGTGAACAGCCCCAGGTGCCAGCCCAGCCATCGGAACACCCACTGAAAGAAAGCCAGGAGCGAAATGCCCGTGACAATTTCGGGCGTGACGAGCGACAGGTACAACGAGCCCGAGAGCAGGCGCGAGCCGCGTTTCCACAAGCCGTACGCCGTGAGCGTGCCGGCGACGGTCGAGATCACGGTGGAAACCACGGCGATGATCACACTGTTCCAGGCTGCGTCAGCCATTTCCGCGTCGGAGAACAGCGTCTGATACCAGTGAAGCGAGAATCCTTCCCAGAGCGTAAAGCGCGACGCGTTGAAGCTGAAGACCACGAGAGTAGCCAGCGGCAAGTGCAGAAACGCGTATGCGGCCGCGGCGTAGATGGCGAGGCCGCGCTTCACAGCAAATCCTTCGGCCCGCGGCGGTAGAAGATGCCAAGGGCGGCGAGCGTCAGCAGCATCAGCGTGAGCGAAGCCGCCGCGCCGAACGGCCAGTCCCGAGCGTTGGTGAACTGGTTCTGCACCAGGTTGCCGATCATCACCGATTTGCCGCCACCCAGCAGGTCAGGCGTGAGATAAGCACCGAGGCAGGGGATGAACACCAGCGCGATGCCCGCCCAGATGCCCGGTCTGGCGAGTGGCACGATCACACGAAAGAACGCCGCCCGCGGGCGCGCGCCCAGGTCCGCAGCCGCCTCGAGCAACGCCGGGTCCATGCGTTCTAGCGTGGCGTACAGGGGCAGGACCATGAAAGGCAAGAATGCATACACCAGCCCGAGCAGCACCGCGGCATCGTTGTATAGCAGCGGCAGAGGCTGTCGGAGAAATCCCATGCCGATGAGCGCGGTGTTCACCAGGCCGGTGTCGCGCAGCAGAAACATCCAGGCGTAAGTCCGCACCAGGAAGCTGGTCCAAAAAGGAAGCATCACCAGTTGCAGGTACAGGTTCTTGCGGCGCGTGGCGCGCGAAATAAACAACGCCAGCGGAAAAGCCAGAACGATACAGATGCCGGTTGCGGCGGCCGATAGCACAACGGAGCGTAGGAGGATGACGCCGTAGAGCGGGTCGATCATCCGCTGGTAGCTTTCCCACGTCCAGGGCAGCTCCACGCCGCCGTAGACGCCGCGCGTGAGCAGGCTATACGCGCAGATGATGGCGAGAGGGGCGAAAAACAGAACGACGAACCATATGCGGGCGGGAAGCAGGAAACAGAAGCGGAGGCGGTTCATCGAGCAGTTGACTATACGACTTTGGAACCGGATCGGCAACAAAGCGCTTGACGAAAGGACGGCCCGGGCGCATTATGGCGTTAGGCGACATGTCGCCTGAGGACATGTCAGGCGGGTATGAGCATTGCTGCCGACGCAGTCCAAGACCTTACCTACGCAGGACGGGTGCTACGAAAGAGTCCTCTCTTTGCGCTCGCGGCGGCGGTGACCATCGGACTCGGAATCGGAGCGAGTACCGCGATCTTCAGCGTGACCCATGCCGTGGTCTTGCGGCCGCTTCCCTACAAAGCTTCGGAGCGGCTGGTGCTGGTAGAGCCCCTCCTTTCCAATGCCTGCTACATCGATTTGCGGAACGGAACAAAAACCGCATTTGAAGAAATGAGCGCGATCATGCTTTACCGCGCGGTCGTCCCGCGCGAAGACGGCAGCGCTGAGCGGATCAGTAAGGCACAGGTGACGACCAACTTCTTCCGAATGTTGGGCGGTACCATCGCGTTCGGGCGCGATTTTACCGAGGCAGACGGCCAACCCCAGGCCCAGCCAGAGCCCATCTTTCCTCCACCGCAGGGCGCAGTGGCGATTTTGAGCTACGAGTATTGGCAACGTCGTTATGGAGCCAATCCAGCTGCTATGGGCCTCCATATGCTCGGCTCCGGCCATCCTCGTCCGCAGATGGTGGGTGTCCTGGCGCCTGGTTTCCGACTGTTCCTGCCGGGCCTCTTCGCCGCGGAACCCAGCCCGGATGTCTGGATAGCCAACAACCGGGGCTACGACGAAGCTCATCGCGATATTGGGATGCTCCGCGTGATCGGAAGGCTGAGAGCCGGCGTAACTCTGGAGCGCGCACAGGCACAGGTGGACCGGGTTGGGGCAGACTGGCGAGTTCCTGATCTTCACGTGCGGCTGGCGCCGTGGCATCAGACCCTGGTAGCCGAGGTCCGGCCCGCGATCCTGGCCCTCATGGGAGCGGTGATTTTTCTTCTGCTCATCGCCTGCGCCAATGTCGCTAATCTCCTGCTGGTGCGAATGTCCGTGCGAGAGCGCGAGCTGGCGGTACGCGCGGCGCTGGGTGCTGGCCGGGGACGTCTGACGCGACAGATGCTGGCGGAGGCCATGCTCCTTTCGGGACTCGGCACGCTGCTCGGCGTAGGTTTCGCCTGGCTCGGTCTTCGGGAACTCCTGCTTATCGTGCCCGAAAATGTTCCCAGGTTGGAGACGGTTGCCATCGACTGGCCGGTGCTCGCATTCGCGGCCTTGGCTGGATTGGCGGAAGCCGCGGTCTTCGGCGTGCTGCCGGGTTGGCGTGCCGCCGGGCCCGGCATGATGCAGGTTCTGCGCACGGGAGGCCGCAACGCCGGACTGTCAGCCGGCAGTCTGTTACGCCACACCGTCGTGATTGCCGAGGTTGCGTTGTCCTTCATACTGCTCGTCGGGTCGGGCCTGATGCTGCGCAGCTTTCTCGAATTGCGCCGGGTGGACCCGGGCTACGAACCTCACGGCCTCCTTACGTTCTTGGCAGTGGGAGATGCGCGAGGATTTGACGAGCCGGAGCGGCGACTGGCTTTTCTTCGCGAGCTGAAGGATCGGTTGCGCGCCATCCCGGGCGTCCAGAGCGTGGGCGGTTCGGCTTTTTTCCCGCTCAAGAACCGGGGGCCCTTCACGGGCGCTCCGTGGGGAACGGAAGAGACCTTCGCCGATCCCGCCAGGCGGCAGACGGCCGAGGTGGGGTACGTCCTCCCAGGTTATTTCGAAACGCTTCGCACGCGACTGCTCGCAGGGCGCACTTTCACGGAGGGTGACAATGCTCCCGGCCGTAACGTAGCGGTGGTTGACCAGTTTCTGGCTTCGAAAGCGTTCCCGAACCAGTCCGCGATCGGAAAGCGGATCGTCATACCGTACATAGATCCGCCGTGGCTGGAAGTGATCGGTGTGGTCGCGCATCAACGGCAGGCGTCTCTTGCCGAACCTGGACTCGCGCAGATCTACCTCACCGATGGCTTCTATGGAATCGGCATTTCCCGGAACTGGGCGCTTCGAGTGGCCGGCGATCCCGTCCAATACGCGCCCGCAGCGCGCGCCGCGATTTCCGGGCTTGCTCCAGGTCGCCTGGCCATCACGGAAATGCAGACGATGGACGCAATTGTGAATCGGGCCGGGGCGGAAACCCGCTTTCAGCTCCTGCTCATTGGCATCTTCGCGGCCGTAGCGGCACTGCTGGCGGCCGTGGGGCTGTACGGTGTGTTATCGAGCGCCGTGCGCCAGCGAACGGCGGAGATCGGCGTCCGCATGGCCCTGGGAGCCGCGCCCGCGGGCATCTTCAAGCTGGTTATAGTGCAAGGACTCCTGTTGACGGCAGCCGGCATCGGACTTGGTTTGGCCGCTGCCTTCGGACTGACGCGAGCGATGAGAAGCATGCTCGTCGGGGTGTCCGCCACCGATCCAGCCACATTCGCCGTCATGACGGCGCTCTTTTTCCTAATCGCCGCTGTGGCATCGTGGGTGCCGGCGCGCCGCGCGGCGGGACTTGACCCGGCCGCAGCATTACGCGAGGAGTGAAAGACTATTATGAAGATAGGATCGAGTTCCACTCCGCCCTTGAGCGAGCCTGTTCTCCTGATCCTGCTGAGCCTTGCCGAGCAGCCCCGCCACGGCTACTCGATTCTTAAGGACGTCGAAGAGATGAGCGACGGCCGGGTGGTCCTGAGCACCGGCACGCTCTACGGCGCGCTGGGTCGGCTGCTGGACGACCGGTGGATCGAGCGGTTTGAAGAGCAAGACGCTTCGCGCGATCGCCAGGCTTATCGCTTGACTCCCAAGGGCAAGGCGATCTTGCAGGCGGAGGTGGTCCGGTTGAGGCATTTGACGCGTCTGGCCAGTCTCCGCGCGTCCCCGAAGGAGGCATGACCATGCTGATACGGCTCTACCGCCTGCTCCTCCGTCTCTTTCCGGCAAGCTACCGTTCGACTTTCAGCCAAGAAATGGCCAACGTGTTCCAGCTGGCTCTGGCGGACGCCTGGAGCCGGGGCGTCCTCCGGGCAACCGCTTTCTGCATTCGGGAGTTCAGCGGCCTGGCGCTCGGCGCAGTGCGCGCACAGGCCCGGCGATCCCAGGTCCAGGAACAGCCGGCTACCTCGTTCGGGCCGGCGTTCGATGCCGTGCCAACCTTCTACACCTGCGAAGATTATGCCCCGCGGCGGAGCGCGCTGTTCCAGGGAGGCATCTTGTCGCTGGCCTTCTTCGGTGCGGTCACTGCTGCGTTCGAGTACGGTGTAAACCATCGCATATTTCGGATGCCGCCGGGCGCTGCTCGCGATACCGCCCAGTCGCAGTTCATTGAAACCGGTGAAACGGGCTTTGTGGCATTCGGCAAGTCGATGGCTTCCTCTAGTGACGGCGCGCTGATGTTGGTATTGGGAACGCACCCTGCTGTCGCTGCTATCGACGTGAAACTGGGAGCCGTGAGCTTGCGCCATGCGTGGTCCAACCTGGTGTGGGTCCTGAGAGTGCATCCGAACCTGCGCCTTCTCGCGCCCGGCGCGTTCCAGAGGCAGACTGGCCCGTCAACCGGCAATCCCGGCGATTTCGAGGCAGTGTACTTCCGGGCGAGTCCGGTGCTCGTCGCGCTGGACGCGGATCGTGATCAGCTCATCTCCGCCGGAGAGATCGCCAACGCTCCTGTAGTGCTCAAGAGCCTGGACAAGAATCACGACGGCAAGCTGACTGCCGAAGAGTGCGGCGGTCCGGCTTTGCCATACGATGACTCTCGGGCATTTATGCGCTTCCACCCGGTGCTGGCCGCCCTTGACGCCGATCATGACGGCGAAATCTCCGCAAGCGAGACGGAGAACGCCCCAGCGGCGCTAAGGACCCTCGACCGAAATCACGACGGCAAATTGACTCTCAACGAGCTTCTGCCGAAACTCGGGATCCCGGTCCAGTAGCTTCGAACCGCATTTCGTCGCTGTGGGTCCACCAGACGTGGACGGATTCCCCTTTGTGGTAACCGCCGTTGTCGGTGTCCGGGCGTGGCACCTGAGCAACGGCCTCTTCGCCTGTGCCCAGGCGCGCCGCCACCTGAATGCAATCGCCGAGGAAGACGGTCCGGGTGATGGTGGCAGGCACTGACGTGTAGCCGTTCACGGGGCCGCTCCTCGAGAGCCGCGTGGTCTCGGGACGCACGCCAATGCCGTCGATCCAGTTCACCGCGCCCAGAAATCCGGCTACGAAGCGGGTCGCGGGCTGGAGATAAACCTCCTCGGGCGTGCCCACCTGTTCAACACGCCCCTTGTTCATGACGGCGATGGAATCCGACATGGACATGGCTTCTTCCTGGTCGTGGGTCACGAACAGGAAGGTGATGCCGACGCGGCGCTGCAGCTCTTTCAGCTCCACGCGCATCTCGTGCCGCAGTTTCGGGTCGAGCGCAGCCAGCGGTTCGTCCAGGAGCAGCACCTCGGGCTCGAGCACCAGCGACCGGGCCAGCGCCACCCGCTGGCGCTCGCCACCCGAAAGCTGGGTGGGGTAACGAGACTCCTTGCCGGCCAGCCGCACCATGTCGAGCGCCTCACGGACACGCTGAGTCCGATCCCGGATACCGCGCTCCCGCAGGCCAAACTCGACGTTCTCCTGGGCTGTGAGGTGCGGAAACAGAGCGTAGTTCTGGAAGACGGTGCTGACGTTGCGTTCGTATGGCCGGCGGCCATTCACCAGCGCGCCGTTCAGCCAGACCTGGCCTGCCGTCGGTTCCTCGAAGCCCGCCACCATGCGCAGCGTGGTCGTCTTGCCGCAGCCGGAGGGTCCCAGCAACGAAAAAAAGCCGCCCTTTGGGATCTTGAGAGAGATTCCGTCGACCGCCAGATGGCCTGGATACTGTTTGGCCAGGTTCTGGAGTTCTAAACTAGGGTGCACTGAAAAAAATATAACGCAAATTGCAGCAAATGAAGAAGAAAAAATGAAGAGAGGAATTCGAAGTCGGAATGGATCGGGCTGGGGCCGGTGGCTGGCTTTCCGGCAGACACCCGCTAGCCCCGGCACTCTAGCCCTTGTATACTACTCGCTTTGAGCAGGAGACGAGCTATGGGTGCCCCAGCGATGCTTCGGTCAGAGAAGGACGTCGAACAAGATCGCGAGCTGGCGTGGCAGTTCCTCCGCTACATGGTGACCATGCGGGAGGTGGAGGACCGCATTGAGCGCAAGCTGTACCGGCAGGGCAAAATCGTGGGCGGCGTCTATGTCGGGCGCGGGCAGGAAGCCATCCCGGTGGGCGTTGGACTCACCGCCGAGCCGGAAGACGTCTTGTGCCCGTCGCACCGCGACCTGGCACTGTTCTTAATCCGCGGTGTGCATCCTCGCCAGATCTTTGCGCAGTATATGGGGCGCGTGGGCGGCCTTACTCGCGGCAAGGACGGCAACATGCACATGGGTGACATGAACCGGCGCATCGTCTCCATCATCAGCGCCATGGCGGCCTCGGTGCCAGTGGCGGCGGGCGCGGCGCTGGCGCTCCGGTACAAGGGAACGCACAACATCGCTTACTCCTTCTTCGGAGACGGCGCCACCAGCCGCGGCGATTGGCACGAAGGCCTCAACTTTGCGGCGGTCCAGAAGCTGCCCGTGGTCTACGTCTGCAACAACAATCAGTACGCATACTCCACGCCGGTCAGCAAGCAGATGGCGTGCGCCGATGTCAGCGACCGCGCTCCCGGCTACGGCATTCCCGCCGAGATCGTAGACGGTAACGATGTTTTCGCGGTGCACGGTGCCGCGCGCCGGGCGGCCGAACACGCGCGCGCCGGAAACGGCCCTTACCTGATCGAGTGCAAGACCTTCCGCATGACCGGGCACTCCGCACACGATGCGGCGGAATATGTTCCCCCGGAGTTATTGGAAGAGTGGGCGCAGCGGGACCCGATCTCGCGCCTCGAAAAGAAGATGGCCGAGAAAGATTGGGCGGGGCCGGGCGAGATCGACCGCGTGTACGAGGAGATCAAGAAAGAGATCGATTCGGCCGTGGACTGGGCGGAGAAAAGCCCGTATCCGGATGCTTCCGAGTTGACGGACAACGTGTATGAGCGGGGCTAAATCGGTGCAGCTAACCTACCTCGAAGCCATCCGGCAGGGCATTCAGGAGGAGATGCGCCGCGACCCCGACGTCTTCCTGCTGGGCGAGGACATCGGCGTTTACGGCGGCGCCTTCAAGGTCACCGCGGGTATGCTGGACGAGTTCGGCGAGCGGCGCGTGATCGATACGCCGATTTCGGAATCGGCGATCGTGGGAGCTGCCATCGGCGCCAGTTTGATGGGACTGCGGCCAGTCGCCGAAATGCAGTTTGCCGACTTCATCACCTGCGGCTACGACCAGATTGTGAACTTCGCGGCCAAGTGCCGCTATCGCTGGGGCGCCGCAGTGCCCATGGTGATCCGCGCTCCATCTGGCGGCGGGATTCATGGCGGGCCGTTCCATTCGCAGAATCCGGAAGCCTGGTTCACGCACACTCCGGGGCTGAAGGTTGTGGCACCTTCGACGCCTGCCGATGCCAAAGGCCTCATCAAATCCGCCATTCGCGATAACGACCCGGTGCTTTACTTCGAGCACAAGGCGCTCTACCGGCGCATTAAGGAAGAGGTTCCCGACGGAGATTTCACCGTGCCCATCGGGCAGGCCGCAGTCGTGCGCGAGGGCCGCGATCTTTCGATCATTACGTATGGGGCCATGGTCCACGTGGCCCGTGAGGCGGCCGAAGCGCTTGAAAACGAAGGAATTTCGGTCGAGATCGTGGATCTGCGGACGCTCGCCCCGCTGGATGAGGACACGGTCCTCGCCAGCGTACGCAAAACCTCGAAGGTGCTTTTGTTACACGAAGATACAATGACCGGAGGCATCGGCGGGGAACTGGCGGCGCGCATCGCGCAAAAGGCTTTCGAGTACCTGGATGGGCCGATT
This sequence comes from Terriglobia bacterium, assembly GCA_020073305.1. Classification (GTDB taxonomy): domain Bacteria; phylum Acidobacteriota; class Terriglobia; order Bryobacterales; family Bryobacteraceae; genus QHXW01. The sequence goes on along the minus strand of JAIQFK010000003.1, from coordinate 160,095 downwards.
GTGCGGCTCACGGCACCAGATACCCCGGTTCCGTATAGTCCGCCGCTGGAGGAGGCGTTTCTTCCCAATGCGACGAAATTAGTCGAAGCGGCGCGCTCGCTGGCGCGCTACTGAACGCCTTTTCGCGGTTCCGTGCTTCTGGCGAGCAGCTTTCTCGGATCGAGCAGGTGCTTGGGGCGGAATTCCTTGCGCGACCATTTCTTTCTGGCTGAAAATTGCACGCCGATCCAGTAGCCAATGTCGCGGAAGAAGCAATAGCAGACCGATCCTTGCAGACGCACCTTCCGATATTGGATCTCGAGGGTCTTGCCGAGGGGTAAGGGGCTATCCAGTTGCAAACAGGCTCCGGAAGGCGATATGTCCTCCAGAAGCCCCGTGCAAGATCGGGCGTCACCCGAATCTTCCTTCCACTGGACTTCCACCATATCCGCGCACATCAACCGCGTTTCAGAACGCCGGTCCTGCATATGCCTATTAGATCGGCAGCCTAGGGAGCCGGCTTTAGAGGCCCCCCGCGACCTCCATCGCGGAGACCCTTCATATTGATAGTTCGCTCCGGCCTCGTGCGGGCCGCCAAATCGCCATATGGGTTGACGGCTCAGGCCGTGCCCGCATAAATTAAGAGCCAGAGAGCGCTCAGGTACAACAGGAAACGCACATCGCGATGCCGGCGCTCGGCCGTTTTTTGGGCCACTGATCTGGGGAGGAAAAATGACACGCACGATTGCGCTGGCAGCTCTCACGACGTGCCTGGCTGGCGCGTCGCTCGCAGACAACAGAATCGTGGTACTGCTGATCGGCCCACCAGGCGGCGGCAAAACCACCCAGGCTCACAAGCTGAGCAAGAAATACGAGATCCCCTCGATCACCATGTCGGATCTGCTCAAGAAGGATGCCGGCTGGGGCAAAATGGGTAGCAAGAAAATCGTCAAGGCCGAAGTGGAAAGCGGCGAACTCGCGAATGACGAGACTGCGGACCTCCTGATGCGCAAGCGCCTTCTCCTGGATGATGCGCGGCGCGGATTCGTTCTGGATGGATATCCAGCCACCGCCGGACAAGCCGACAAACTCGACGCCCTGCTGAAGGAGCGCGGCTTGCCCTTGCCGGTCGTCATCTATCTCGACGTACCCGATGATGTGGCGCGAGAACGAATGAAGCGCAGGCACCATGCGGACGATTCGCCGGAAATGATCGAACGCCGCATTGCCGAGTACCATCACGAGGCTGAGTTCATCCTCGACCGGTATCGAGGGGCCCAGTTGCACAAAATCGATGGTTCCGGAGATGAGCAGCACGTCTGGCGCGACATCGAACACGCTTTGACCGGGGGCGGCAGATGATTTTTCACTGGAGCCTGCCACGCTGTGTGCTGGCGCTGCTCGCGCTGTCGAGCGTTGCCGCGGCCGAGCGGCGTGTCTCTTTCAACGAAAGCTGGCGATTTCTCAAAGTTGACGCGGCCGGTGCGGAGCAGACCGCCTTCGACGATGCGGCCTGGCGCGCCTTAGATGTGCCGCACGATTGGGCCATCGAAGGCCCGTTCGACTCGAAATACAATCCGGAGACCGGCGGGCTTCCCATCTTCGGCATTGCGTGGTATCGGAAGCATTTCACCATCCCCACCGACGGACAAGGCAGGTTCTATAGCGTTGAATTCGACGGAGCGATGTCGAACTCCACGGTATGGCTGAACGGTCATAAGCTTGGCGGACGCCCGTACGGATACAGCAGTTTCGCCCTGGACCTCACGCCGTACCTGGACTTTGGGCACGAGAACGTGATCGCCGTGCGCCTCGCACCGGAGGATGCATCATCGCGCTGGTATCCTGGCGCCGGCATTTATCGCAACGTGTGGCTAGTCACGACCGGACCGATTCATGTTGCGCAGTGGGGCACTTACCTAACTACGCAGGACGTTTCGAGTGCCAACGCCACGATCACGGTGCGAAGCGAGATCCGCAACCGGAACGCGCAAACGGAGCAGTTGACGGTGGAGACGGCGATTCTCGATGGCGCAGGCAAACAGGTCGGCCGGAAATTGGATGATGCCACCATTCTTCCCGGACAGACGGCGACTTTGAAGCAGACATTGTTGGTCTCCAACCCCGTACTGTGGGATTTGGACCGGCCCTATCTGTATCGCGCCATCACAACCGTGAAGAACGCGGGCGAGGTGGCCGATGAATACGTCACGCCGTTCGGAATCCGCACCATCGAATTCAATCCCGAAAAAGGATTCCTGTTGAATGGCCGGCGGCTCAAAATTCAGGGTGTGTGCAATCACCACGATCTCGGAGCCCTGGGTGCGGCGGTCAACCGCCGCGCCACCGAACGGCAGTTGCAGATCATGAAGGGCATGGGCGCGAACGCGATCCGCACGAGCCACAACCCGCCATCGCCGGAGCTGCTCGAACTCTGCGACCGGCTCGGCCTCCTGGTCATGGATGAAGCCTTCGACATGTGGCGGATTCCGAAAGTGCGGAATGGGTATTCGAAGTATTTCGCCGACTGGGGTGAAACCGACCTGCGCGATATGATCCGCCGTGACCGCAACCACCCCAGCATCATTCTGTGGAGCATCGGCAACGAAATTCCTGAGCAGTCGAAGGCGAAAGGCTGGGAAACGGCGCAGTTCCTCTCCGGCATTGCGCACCAGGAGGATCCCACGCGCCCCACAACGGCCGGATTCGACCAGTGGGCTGCCGCGATCAAGAATGGTCTTGCGGACCAGGTGGATGTTCCCGGCTTCAATTACAAGCCCATGCACTACGAGCAGATTCAGAAGGAGCATCCCAAGTGGGTGATCTACGGCTCTGAGACTTCGTCCTGCGTGAGTTCGCGCGGCGTTTACCATCTGCCGGTTGAAAAGTATCAGAAGCACCCTTCGCTCCAGGTATCGAGTTATGACATCATTTCGCCCCCCTGGGCGTATTGTCCGGATGTGGAATTTGATGCACAGGATCGTCTGCCGAACGTGCTTGGCGAGTTTGTATGGACCGGCTTTGATTACCTGGGCGAGCCCACGCCGTATGGCAGCCGCAAGGACTGGCCCTCACGAAGCTCCTATTTCGGAATCGTGGATCTCGCCGGCTTTCCCAAGGATCGTTACTACCTCTATAAGAGTGTGTGGACCAGCGAGCCGATGGTGCACGTGTTGCCGCATTGGAACTGGGCAGGACAAGAAGGGCAAATGATTCCCGTCATGGCGTACACCAACGCCGAGGAAGTCGAGCTGTTCCTCAATGGGAAGTCACTCGGCAGAAGAAAGCGCGGGATTGACACGGTGGTAATTCCGGTGGGTCCGAACGTGACCGAGACCCGGAAATTTACGACGAAATATCGTGTCGAGTGGCAGGTGCCTTATCAGCCTGGCACGCTACGGGCCGTGGCGTACAAAGGCGGCGCGCAGGTGGCTGCCGATGAAGCGCATACCGCCGGAGCGCCGGCAAGAGTGCGGCTGATTCCGGATCGAGCCCAGATCGCAGCCGACGGGCAGGATCTGTCGTTCGTCACCGTTCGGATTGAGGATAAGGACGGCAATTTGTGTCCGCTCGCCGATAATCTGCTGCGGTTCAAGGTGGACGGCGCCGGCAAAATCGAGGCCGTTGACAACGGCAATGCGGCGACGGCCGAGCCGTTCCAGGCAGATCACCGGAAGGCGTTCAGCGGCATGGCGCTGCTAATCGTCAGGTCCTACGCGGGACGGGATGGGAACATTCAAGTCGAGGCCAAGTCGGATGGCTTGGAGTCCGCCGGCGTTCGATTGAGCGCGGCGCGATAATGACGGCCCTTCGCCTCTGACACACCGCTACCCCCGCATGACACCGAGGCCGAAGACGGTTCCGATCGTGGCTGCATTCCTCTTCGCGGCGACCGCAATTGCGGCCGTTACCGGGACGTCTCTGCTCTTCCCGAATCCACTCTTGGATAGACTCTGGGAGTTCAACCAGCCAGCAGCAGCGGGGTTCAGGGTTCTGGGCAGGATTTCGGGAGTATTGCTGTTGACTCTCGGCGCCGGAACGGCAGCTGCAGGCGCCGGTTTACTCCAGCGCAAGAAGTGGGCCTGGTGGTTCGCCGTCGCCTTGTTTGCGATTAATGGCTGCGGAGATGTCGTGAGTTTCTGTGTCACCGGAGACCTGCTGAGGAGCGCCATCGGTGTTGCGATTGCGGCCACTTTCCTCTACTATCTGATCCGGCCGGGCGTGAGAAGCTATTTCGAAGAGTCCAGATCAGGCCGTTGACGAGGGGGACCAGTCCTCATGAACCGCAGCATTTTCGAAGAGGATCACAACCTGTTTCGCGATTCCTTTCGCGAATTCGTCAGCTGGTATGGATACATGCAAGAGTATCCGATTGCCAAAGCATTCATCGACACGCGCGTAGCCACCATCTATGGAGGCACGAACGAAATCATGAAGGAGATCATCGGCCGCGGTTTGGGACTGGATGCGGATCGGGGCAAAAATGAATCCCGGTGACACGGCGCCGCCGGCCGTTCGCCCGCTCGAAGGCGTGCGCGTCGTGGATTTCACGCAATTGTTGCCGGGGCCGGCGGCCACGCGATTCCTGGCGGACTTCGGCGCGGAGGTCATCAAGATCGAGCCGCCCGCGGGGGATCCGGCGCGCTTCGTCCCACCGATGGTCGACGGCGAGAGCGCTCTGTTCGCGGAGATCAATCGCGGAAAGAAGAGCGTCGTCGCCGACCTCAAGCGCGACCGCGACCGCCAGGCCGTGCTCGCACTGGCCTCGTCCGCCGATGTGGTGATGGAAGGCTTCCGGCCCGGCGTCATGGATCGCCTGGGGCTAGGATACGCGGCACTGGCCGCGCGCAACCCGCGGTTGATCTACGTGGCCATCACGGGTTTCGGCCAGACGGGCGTGGACGCGCTGCGCGCGGGACATGATGTCAACTATCTGGCGCTGGCCGGAGCGCTGGACCTTATTGGTTTGCCCGCCGGACCGCTCGCCATTCCGGGTTTCCAGATCGCGGACATCGGCGGCGCGCTGCACGCCGTCATGGGCACACTGCTTGCGCTGGCAGCCCGGGAGAAGACTGGCCGCGGCCAGTTCGTGGATGTCTCGATGACCAACGCCGTAGCTTCCCTGATGCTGCTGCCGCTGGCCATTTTCAAGGCTACTGGCTGTTCGCCGCGACGGGGCGACGAAAGGCTGTCGGGCCGCTATGGATGCTACGGCGTGTACGAAACCGCGGACCGGCGATGGGTGGCGGTGGGCGCGCTCGAGCCGAAGTTTTGGGCAGCGCTGTGCAGGGAACTGGACTGCGAGGAATTCATCGCCGATCAGTTTGCGGAAGGCGATCGCCGGAAAGCGATCCGCAGCCATCTTGCCGCCGTTTTTCGCACCCGGACGGCGGCGGAATGGGAAGAGCGGTTCCGCGGCAAGGATGTCTGCGTCTCCGCCGCTCTCACCTTGGCCGAAGCCAGCGCCTATCGAAACGACCCTCCGCTCCCGGTGATGAGTGGAAGCCGGCCCGAACCGGGCGCGCGATCACCCCTCCTGGGCGAGCACACGAGGGAGTGGCTGGGCTCGAGTGCGCTGAAGTCATGACGCGCCCGAGACCACTGTACGGTTCCGCGACCCGGGTGGAAACGTGAGCGGCCTTTATCAAAAGCTCATTCCGCACACTGTTTTAAGGTTGAACGCACATGGCCAGTATTTCTGTGCCTTGTGATGTGCTGATGCGCAGAGTTGCATTCGCTTGTATGAACCCATTCAACCCTCCGCACGGTCCGGCCAATTCGAGGGACTGCGGAACGGGAGTATTGAGCTGGTACATGCCAATCTGGCCGGGAGTCAGTCCGCCGAATGCAATCGGGGAGAATACAATCGGGGAGCCGGGAATGGGAGCCTCGTCGGACCCGACAAATCGTGGTGTCGAACTCAGGGAGTTTACGAAATTGTTGAATGACGCCTTCACACTTCCCGGATCTATCAAGGGAGTCCCCACAGGTGAAACATCTCCGGTAGGGACCGGAGCTGAGAGTTGACCCAGCCCGTAGACATACACGACTACGGTTTCTCCCAGCTTCGCAGGTTCGGCTTCGCTGACGGGGTGACCGTTGGCATGATACGCGTGACGGTCGCAGACGCTCGTATATTTCGTGTCCCAGGAAATATCGCACGAGGTAAGGACGTGGGCATTGTCCGGCACGGGCTGCAACGGGAATACGCGGCCGGCCTGGCCATCTACATCGATCATCAACTGAGCCAGAGGTGCAGGGGGAGGCGCCGGGGTGGGTGGGCCCGCTCCGGCCGAATGGGGTGCTGGCGCCACAATTTCAAACGGTATCTGGAGCTTGACTGTAGTAAGCAGGCAAGCAGAGCTGAGGGATCGGGTAGCATCGCAGTCGTCTTCCTGGCGTACTGCAAATACGGGAACTGCGACGGCGGGAGCTTGCCCTTGGGCAATACGCAGCGAGAGCCCGGCGAGAGTCGTCGGGAGCGGTACCGTTGTTGCCTGCGCGGACCGCAACTGACCATCCCAAAAAGGAGCAATACCGCGAAAAAAGAACGTCGTGACCTGTCCGGGGGCAATCTGCAAAGGCGCCGGAGCTGAGTAACCGGCTGCTGTCAGGATGGCGCCAGTTTGTGCGGAGGCGGAACCGAGCATCCCCATGCATACAAGCAGAGCTGTGAGTTTCAATATGGTCTCCAATATGTGAAGTTTCTTGTTGTGCTGCCATATTGGTGACGAAAGGACAACTGTTTGGCGTGTAGTGCTCAAAATGTAAAAATCGGAGAACGTCCTGGGATCGATTGTGATGGCACCGGGCTACGTCCATAGTGCGCAGGTCGAGGAAATCAGCCAGCAAGGGAGGGTCAATCCATGGACATTCTCCATGCCATTGGTAACACTTCGATAGTTCGACTTCGCAAGGTCGTTCCACCCAATTGTGCGGACATCCTCGTAAAGCTCGAGTGGGAGAACCCCACCGGCAGCGTCAAGGACCGGATGGCGCAGGCCGTGATCTCGCGGGCGGAGGAGGGCGGTCGACTGAGGCCCGGAGACACCGTCGTCGAGTACACGGGGGGCAGCACGGGGGCATCGCTTGCATTGGTTTGCGCCGCCAAAGGCTATCGTCTCCAGATCGTCAGCTCCGACGCGTTCAGCCAGGAGAAGCTGGATCACATGGCGGCGCTGGGTGCGGAGCTGACGCTCGTCCGAAGCGAGGGAGGCCTCACCACCAAGAAACTCATCCTGGGTATGATCGAGGCGGCCCGTGAGTTGAGCCAACAGCCTCACACCTACTGGACCGACCAGCTCAACAACCACGACAGCATCGCGGGCTACTACTCTCTGGGCGAGGAGATCTGGAGTCAAACGAAGGGGGAGATCGACGCCTTCGTTCACTGCGTGGGTACGGCGGCGTCTTCGCGTGGAGTCGCCACTGTGCTGAAGCGATACAAACCGGGTGTCAAGATCGTCGTGGTCGAACCCGCGGAATCCTCGGTGTTGCTGGGAGGTCAGGCAGGGCCTCACAAGATCGAAGGAGTAGGGATTGGCTACACTCCTCCACTCTGGGAGCCGGCTCTCGTGGACGAAGTCCTGGCAGTCAGAACAGAAGACGCGAAGGACATGGCGAGGCGCCTAGCGCGGGAGGAGGCCCTCTTCGCGGGGACATCTTCGGGAGCTAACGTCGTCGCCGCGATTCAAGTGGCACGGCGGCTGGGGCCAGAGGCAAAGGTGGTCACACTAATGGCCGACTCTGGCCTGAAGTACTTGAGCACCGATGTGTACAGGAGCAGATAAGACACGGTCTCGATTAGGGCGGGGTTAGACCGGCCAATCAAGCCAGCGACTGACCCTTGGTCTCGCGCGCGAAGGGCAGTACCAGGATACCCAGCACATAAATCAGCGCGATGGCGCTCGCCGCGCGCGCAAAGCTGCCCAACTGTACGACAAGATACCCCGTCATGAATGGTCCGGACGCCGCCAGCACGCGGCCAGCGTTGAAACAGAAGCCAGCGCCGGTGGCGCGCATGCGAGTGGGAAAGAGCTCGGGTAAGTAGATCGGGAACCCGCTGAAGATCCCGTTGGTGAAAAATCCGAGTGCCGGCAGGATCGCGAGCAAAGTTACATAGGATCTCGGGATCAGGAACGCGGCCGGTAGGGTGATCGCTGCTCCCGCCATCATTACGGCAAAGGCCGGGCGGCGGCCGATGCGCTCTGCCATCGGCGGAAATGCAAAATACCCGGCAATCGCGCCGGCGTTCAGGCTCATCACGGCGTAGCTGACCCTCCTGGTGATCTCGACGGCGGCGAGCCGCCCCGGTTCGATCAGCTCGCGAACGAGCGAGGGTGTCCAGTTCGTCGCGCCCCAGAGCCCAAACACCGCGACGAACGCCAGCGCGGAGCCCACGACAGTATCGCGGCGCCGTTGGGGACCGAACAATTCCCATAGCGTCAGGCGGCTGCCTTTGGAAGGTTTGGCTTCTTTCCATCGCTCCGGCTCACGCACCTTGAGGCGTGCGACGAGCGCCACGAGCGCTGGCAGCAAACCCACGAAGAACATGACGCGCCAGGATTGCCCGGAAAGCAGCAGGTACACTCCGGCTGCAAGAAAATATCCCGCGCCCCAGGCCGATTGCAGGACGCCGGCGCCTTTCACGCGCCACGACTCGGGCAGCACTTCGGCCACGAGCGTGGCGCCCGCGGCCCACTCGCCGCCGATGCCGAGGGCAGTCAGAAAGCGATAGATCGCCAGCGCCCACCATGTGTGTGAAAAACCGGCCAGCCCGGTGAACACGGCATAGATGAGGATTGTGATGACCAGCGTGCGCGCTCGCCCCAGATAGTCCGCCAGAATCCCGAAGAGAATGCCGCCCAGCGCCCAGCCCACCAGAAAGATCGCCAGGATGATGCCGCCGTACCAGCCAATATTTTCGGGGGTGTTGCGGTCGCCCAACAGTTCCCGCAGCGCAGGCGTGAGCACCAGGTTGTAGATGGTGGCATCCATGGAGTCGAAGACCCATCCCAGCCACGCCACCAGCAGCACCAGAAGCTGATACCGCGAAAGGCGGCCGTTTAATCCCGAGTGCTCCTTGGCCGCAGTGGGGTGGGCGTGCTCCATCGCCGGACGGCCATCATACCGTACGCCGCCACCCGATTCCGTTATTCATTCAGCGGGCAAGCCCGGCACTTCTCGGGACGGAGGATTTGTTCTTCGGAGAGATCGAGCTGACGCACAACGAATGTCCCCGTTTGCAGCATGTCCGGCTGGCCGGCGTCAGCCACATAGTCTCCCACCAGCTCCAGCGCGCGGTACTTCGTGGGCGCCAGCAAGTACATGCTGTCGGTGCCGTGCAGCGTGACTTCGTAAAGGTTCATCGTCTCCCTCTGAGTGTGCAGGATGAACTACGGAACTTCCAACGCCGCGACGAAGTAATAGAGGGCCATAAACACCAGGATCGCGGCAGCCAAAACCCCCGCGACCCGAAGCGACAGCCCCATCGACCGTTTTTGCAGCGCTTCGTCTGATTTGACGTAGTGCGTGAGGGTATACGACATAGTCTGCTCCCTCCCCCGCCGCGGGCTGCGGCGCTTACGCAGATTGAGGTTTGGGCTGAGTATAGATCTCCGTTCTTGTTTCCTCAATAGTGAATTCTCACTAGAGCGGACCACAGGCCGGACAGACGGGAGCTTCGTCCCTGAGGCCCACTAGATCTCGCGGGTGGCCCAAAAGTTCCGGACCAAGTACCAGGGGAGGATCAGGGGGCGCGCGAACTTCCGCCTGGCGCTCTCGACAGATTCCCCGCGAATTTCGATTTCGCCCAGGCGCTCGGGGCGCAGTCCGGCCTTGTTGGCCCACGTGAAAGTGGGGATCTCCGAAGCGTTGAATCCCATGAGACTCGCTGCAACCATGTCGGTAGCCAACGGGTTCGTGCCGGCGACAATCGTTTCCATCGGAACCAGAGTCCCGTCCGAGGGCCCGTTGCCTTCCATGGCGGTCGATCCGTCGACAACCACGAGACCGAGTTTGTTCGCCCGCACCATGTCCACAATCGCCGCCGCCGTGCCGGATGGTTCGACCTTGGCCGTGGCATCGTGCACTCGGCCGCGAACGGCCTGATAGACGGCGCCCGGATAGGCCCCCATCAGATTCTTCATTCCCAAGGTGACAGCAGCCAGCGAGTGAGTCTTCATCATAGGAACCGAGCATAGGAGGTCGGTGTCAACCAAGGAGCGGTGAATGGTGAGTTTGTCGAACACGAAAGCTCCAGGTACTTTTACATCCACCAGATCACCCGTGTGGAGGTTGACTAAGGGCAGACGGAGCGACCGGGCGAGCTCGGTGTACCCGAGCTGGTCAAAGACATACTGCTGCAATCCGTTCAGCAGATCCTTTTTCGTTGTACGGAAGGTTTCGGCGCCTTGCACGTTGAACGGCGCCGCCGCGGCCGAGCCTTCGCCAATCGACACATCCTTGTTGGCGGCCTTCATGAGCCGCGCCAGAGTGCGAATAACGGCGGGTTTGGTGGTAGCGTGGGGTATCGGCGACATGAGGTTCGGCTTGAGCATGATACGCTCTTTGCCTTGGGCAACGGCGCGCATGCCGCCCAACAGCTCGATGGCATGCTCGACGGCGGAATCGATGTCACCGTTCCGAATCTTGACGATACTGACGACCGGTCTGGTCGTTTGGAGGGGCGTTGCGCACAGGCGGGGTGTGAATGCTCCGGCGGCAACCGCCGCCAGAAGATCTCTGCGGGTCGGTTGTGTGGGGTGCATATCGGCTGCCCTCCTATGGTGAACGCGTGACAGCACTAAGCTATTCAAGATAAGTTTATCTGAAATCCAATGAATTCGGCGTTCCGCGGCATTCCGCCACGGGCCGCCGTCCAGAAATGATGGAGGCAAGAATGAGGAAGAATGCAGTGTTTGCAGCGGTGATGCTCGTGTTGGCGCCGGGCTGGGCAAAGTCCGAAGTGGCTGACGCCTCTGCCAACGGGTTCACGGTGAAGATATCGCTCCGCATCCAGGCGGCTCCCGGGGACGTCTACGGCCGGTTGATTCAACATGTCGGCGACTGGTGGGATCCCGAACACACTTACTCCGGCAGCTCTCATAATCTGAGCATCGAACCCAAGGCCATGGGATGCTTTTGCGAAAAGCTCCCCAATGACGGCGTCGTTCGCCATATGGAGGTGGTGTCCTCATGCCGGGCAAAGCTCTGGGCTTGACTGGCGCTCTGGGGCCGCTACAGTCGATTGCAGCCGCCGGCAACATGGCGGTCCAGTTTGCTCCGGCCGACGGCGGCACAAAGCTGGACGTCACATACTCCGTCACTGGCTATCTTCCGGCTGGTATGAACACCTGGGCTGAGCCCGTCAATTCCGTTCTGACCGAGCAGTTCACGCGGCTGAAAAATTACGTCGAACGCGGAGACCCTGCCCCGAAATAGATTCCAACGTTGCGTGACCTAGAAGTGGTTTAGACTCCGCACTACAAGGCCAACGGTTAGCGGGCCCGGCAACTATCTATTTCATAACCTTAGCGAACCTTGAAAAATGCCTGCTAAAGGCGCAGCCTGTTCGTAGACCTGCTTTGAACAAAGCGACCACAGGAAGAGGCATGGGCCGGGACCTGATCCGTGTTGCACTCATCGTGTTTCTGGATTTGTCCGCAGCGCGCGTCGCTGCCAGTGCCAGCAGTACATGCGATCTGAACTCCGATGGGTCAGTCAATGTGGTTGATGTCCAGCGTGCGATCAATCAAGCGTTGGGGAATCTGGCTTGCACAAACGGGGACCTCGACGGCAATGGCCGGTGCGAGGTCACGGACGTGCAGAGAGTCATCAATGCGGCTTTGGGCGGCGGCTGCAGAGTCGGCTCCGGCACACCCTGGTATGTGTCACCCGCCGGCAACGATGCGAACGCCTGTTCGCAGGCGAGCCCGTGCCGTCAAATTACCAAGACACTCACTCTTGTGCGGCCTGGCGACACGATCTTCGTGGCCGACGGGAACTACAACGCATTTACGGTCGACAGCTTGAATGGGACCGCAACCAATCCGATTGTCATCTCGGCTCAAGGTCAAAATGCCAACATCCAGCCTGTGTCTGGAGTGCGGGACACCATCTTTGTCACGTTTTCTTCCTACATCGTTCTGGACGGATTGCACTCGTTCAGTGCCGCCCGCGCCGCGGTCAGAATTGACAACAGTCCCAATGTGACGGTTCAGAACGGCATCTTCGGCAACAACGCAACGTGGGGCATTTTCACCGATTTCTCCGACCATTTGCTGATTCAGAACAACGAGTGCTACGGCAGTCAGACGCAGCACGGTATCTACGTTTCAAATAGCGGCGACTGGCCCGTTGTAAGACGGAACCGTCTTCACGATAACGCGGGCGCTGGCGTTCAACTCAACGCTGACGCCTCTCAGGGCGGCGACGGTATTATCACCGGCGCCGTGATTGAAGACAACGTCATTTATAACAACGGATCGGCTGGAGGCAGCGCCATTAACCTGGATGGCGTCCAGAACTCCACCATTCGGAACAATCTTCTCTACAACAACCATGCTTCCGGTATTGCCATGTTCATGATTGATGGCGCGCAAGGCCCGGCAGGGAACCTGGTCTACAACAACACGATCAATATGGCCACGGACGGCCGATGGGCGCTACGCATTGACTCGACCGTTGGAACCAATACCGTCCGCGACAACATCCTCTACAACAACAATCCAAGTCACGGCGGTATCGACTATACGAACGCCACCGATGTAGCCGGAACCGACAGCGGCTACAACATTTTTGGGGGTGGGAACTGGGCCGTTACCCCGGATGATGGAAACACGTTTTATACGCTGGCCCAGTGGCAAGTGTTAAGCCATGAGCAGCATTCGTTAGTGGCCACGCTCTCCACCCTTTTCGTGAATCCATCTGCGAACGATTATCACCTCACGGCGGCCGCCCCAGCCATTGATGCCGGACAAACGCTGCCCACTGTTACGGCCGACATTGACGGCAACCCCAGACCCGCAGGAGCAGCTTCCGATATCGGATGCTACGAGTATCCGAAATAGCTTTAGGGTTTCAGTCGTACCCCAGACGCGCTCGCAAAGGGTTACCGGGCTCCGTGGACGCCGTTCTTGGCGGTCTTCACATAGAATTTTGAAACCAAAAGCCCTCCACTCCGATACAATCTGCTGATGCTTCGCATCTTATTCCTAACCGACGAAGGACTCTTATGAAGCCAGTTGACCGCGTTTCCTTGTGCTCCTGGCTCGCGCCGTTGCTTGGGGCTCTTTTGTTCGTCGAACTGTCAGCGGCCCAGAGTGCTCCTCCGCCACCGCAGTATCCCGATCTCCCAAGCGAGAGCCCGGCTAAGTTCACACCCACGACGGACACTTTCGATTACGTCCGGCGCGACGTGATGATTCCCATGCGCGATGGCGTGAAGCTGCACACCGTCATCCTTGTGCCGAAAGGCGCGAAGGGGGCGCCGATCCTGCTGACGCGTACGCCCTACGATGCGACCGGCCTCACGAGCCATGCCCAGAGTTCCCACCTCGGCCCTGTCCTCAATGGCTACGACAATGCCACCGAAGTGATCGTCGAGGGCGGCTACATCCGCGCCGTCCAGGACGTCCGCGGCAAGCACGGCTCTGAAGGCGATTACGTGATGAACCGGCCTCTGCACGGGCCGCAGAACCCGACGCCGGTCGATCACTCGACCGACACCTATGACACCATCGACTGGCTGGTGAAGAACGTCCCGGAAACCAACGGCAAGGTCGGAATCCTCGGCATTTCCTACGACGGTTTTCTGCCGTTGATGGCGCTGGTCAATCCGCATCCGGCGCTCAAAGTGTCCGTGCCGATGAACCCCATGGTCGACGGCTGGATGGGCGACGACTGGTTTCACAACGGCGCTTTTCGCCAGCCGAGTCTGGCCTACATCTACGATCAGGAGGCGACGCGCAAGTCCGAGATCAAGTGGTGGACGAGCCACTTTGACGAGTACGACACGTACATGGAGGCGGGATCGGCGGGCGCGCTCGGGCAGCGCCGAGGCCTCGAACCGCTCGGCTTCTGGCGCAAGATTCTTGCGCATCCTGGCTACGACGCCTTCTGGCGCGACCAGGCAATGGACCGTGTTCTTGCGGAGCAACCCCTCAAGGTTCCGGTCATGCTGGTGCACAGCCTGTGGGACCAGGAAGACATCTACGGCGCCCCCGCCGTTTACCGCGCCATCAAGCCGAAGGACATAAATAACGACAAGGTGTTCCTGGTCATGGGCCCGTGGTATCACGGCGGGGAGATCGGTGACGGGAGCGCGATCGGCGCCATCAAATTCCACAGCGATACCGCGCTCTATTTCCGCCGCGAAATCCTGCGCCCGTTCCTCGACCAGTATCTGAAGGACGGCGCACCGAAGGCGGGGTTGCCGCCGGTCATCGCGTTTGAAACCGGGACAAACACGTGGCGGCGGCTTCCCGCCTGGCCGGCCGGCTGTGCAAGCGGCTGCACCGTCCGGCCGGCACCGCTTTATTTCAAAACCGGGCTACAGTTGAGTTTCGCCGGGCCGAAACCTGGCGACACGGCGTTCGATGAGTACGTGTCCGATCCCGCCAAGCCCGTGCCCTATCGTGCGCGGCCCATCGATGAAAGTTCCTGGTCCCGGTGGCTGGTGGACGACCAGCGTGAGGCATCCGGCCGCCCGGATGTTGTAGTATTCGTCTCCGACCTCTTGAGCGCACCGGTAAAGATCAGCGGTCAGCCGGTCGCCAGCCTGGTCGCCTCCACCAGCGGCACGGACTCCGACTGGGTGGTCAAAGTGATCGACCTCTATCCGGATGAGGTGGCGGGCCAACCCGCCATGGGCGGCTACCAGTTGATGGTCTCGGCTGACATCTTCCGCGGCCGTTATCGCGAGAGCCTGGAGACAGCGAAAGCCATCGCGCCCGACAAGCCGCTCCTCTATCACTTCTCCCTGCCCAACGCGAACCACGTCTTCCTGCCGGGCCACCGGATCATGGTGCAGATCCAGTCGAGCTGGTTCCCACTCTACGACCGCAATCCGCAGACTTTCGTACCCAACATCTTCTGGGCCAAGCCGGAGGATTACCGCAAAGCCGTGCAGCGCGTTTACCACGAGCCCGGCCACGCAAGCTTCGTCGAACTGCCGGTGGTTGAGAAGCCTTGAACGGTGCCGCTCGCCGGCGCCGCAACGTGATCCATCTCTTCCTGTCGCCGTAGACTCGGGCGTGAAACGCAGCTAGCGCGTTCTACAACCCTATACAGAACTTATGTCCGATTTCGGCGTAACTTTTTGACTCTCCGTGGATAACTATTACGACAAGCACAATTCCAAGACTTGAGGTGAATTTTCCCTGACCCTACCTGGAACGGTGTGGCAAGTTAAGGAGCGTTTATGGCGACTATCGCTGTCGTGACAGGAATCACACCTTCGAGTCCGAGACTAGTTGCGCCTCGATGGCATACGGCGCTGTTCGTTGCTTTATTTCTCACTCTGACCCTCGGCGGAGCCCTCTTTCAGCGGGAAGCGCGCTCGCAGCCCGCGAGCCTGCTGCAGCACCGTCACGTTGTGCCGCTATACCTCTCCCTCATCGCTATGGAATGGGGACTTTTCTTCTATGTGTGGAAGGCTGGCTTGCGCCGCAGCGGGACGAAGCTCCGCGAACTGATTGGTGGGAGATGGCGAAACCCAAAAGATGTCGCCGTTGATGCGAGCCTCGCAATCGGACTATGGACGGTGTGGATGATCGTAGAGAGGGGATGGGATCGCTGGTTTGGGCCTGCGCATGCTGCTTCCATCCAGGCTTTCCTGCCACAGCGCGCGGGTGAAATTCTACTTTGGGTAGGGGTATCCATCAGTGCCGGGATTTGCGAAGAACTGGTCTTTCGCGGCTACTTCCAAAGGCAATTCGAAGGGTTTACGCGCAGCAAATGGATTGCATTATTCTTGCAGGCTGCGCTGTTCGGGATATCGCATGGCTACCAAGGCCTGGAAGCATGTGTGAAGATTGCTATCTTCGGCGCACTGTATGGGCTGCTTGCGCTCTGGCGCAGAAGTCTTCGGCCGGGAATGATGGCTCACAGCGGAGGGGACATTTTGAGCGGCATCTTCGGAATATGAGCGGCGGCCAAACATGAGGCGCTTCCAGTCTCTTGCTGCAGCTCTCATGGGCAGCAGTATGAAGAAGCCTTGATGATCGACTTCAGCACTTTGTACAAGAAATATGCGCCGGACGTTTTCCGCTTCGCGCTGTATCTTTCGGGCGATCGCAGCCAAGCCGAGGATATAACCTCAGAGACGTTTGTGCGTGTCTGGACCTCGCCGGCGCCAATCGAGGTGGCCACCGTGAAGGGATACCTCTTTACGATTGCGCGCAACCTCTTTTTGCACGGGCTGCGCAGGAATTCGCGCGATGTCGAGCTGGATAGAGAGATGCCCGATCCGCAGGCCAGTCCGTACGTTCAAGCCGAGCAGAAGGAGGAGTTCCGCGCCATGTTAGCAGGGTTACAGGAGTTGCCGGAAATCGACCGCGCAGCCCTGCTGATGCGGGCGCTGGATGGTATGGCTTACGAAGAAATTTCACGGGCGCTCGGAATTTCGCTTGCGTCCGCGAAAGTCAAGATCCACAGGGCGCGGCTTGCGCTCGCGGGAATCCGGCATGGTTAGCATCAGAACGAATTCAGGAAATACCAGGAGTAAACAATGGACGTCACGCGAGAAGTAATTCTGGACTTGCTGCCGGTGTATCTGTCGGGCGAGGCAAGCCCGGCCACACGCATTCTTGTAGAAGAATACATGAAGCAGGACCCTGAGCTTGCGCAGCGCATTCGCCGTCAGTTGGTGAACAGCTTTGCCGAGGCTGTGCCATCCGCGCTCCCCCCGGATTTAGAATTACGATCCCTTCGTCGCACGAGACACCTTCTCGGCTGGCAGAGGTGGCTCTTTGGTTTAGGGATATCTTTCTCGGCCATTTCGCTGAGCAATGAATTTTCGTTTGAAGGCGGGCATTTAAGGGAATTCCATTTCCTGCTGCGCGATTATCCAGCGGAGTTCGGATTCTGCATGACGCTCGCCCTCGCCTGCTGGATCGCATACTTCTCCATCCGCCGCCGCCTGCGCACTGGCTCGATGTAGATTTATGGTCCATGAACATTTAGCCCAATGTGGTCGAGCTACTTCGGCAATGGCATTCCGCCCCACTGCCGGAGTGTCACCGTTCACGCTCAGCGAGCCGTCCGGCTCATTTTGCCGCCGGCACGATCACCGGCTCGGCTGTTTTGCTCCAACCCTTCATGATGATCTTGCCATCCGCGCGGACCGTGCCGGTCATCATACCGGTGGTGTTGAAGGTCGTGGCGACATTGCCTTGCCGGTCGAGAGCGATCACGCCGCCTTCGCCGTGCTGATCCACGAGTTCTTTCATCACTACGTCATTCGCCGCCTGATCCACCGGAACATGCAGGTACCGCACGCGCTCGCAGATGTCCGCCGCCACGATGTTGCGCATGAAAAACTCGCCCACCCCGGTTCCTGATACCGCGCAGCTCTGGTTATTGGCGTAGGTTCCCGCGCCAATGATGGGAGAATCTCCCACGCGCCCGGGCATTTTCAACGTCGTGCCTCCCGTCGAGGTGCCGGCCGCGAGATTCCCCGCCTGATCGAGCGCCACCACGCCCACCGTGCCGTGCTCGTCCTCGCGAACGAGCGCCGAAGTCTTCTTCTTCTCCTCAACCGCCTTCTTGTACTGATTCCATTCGCGTTCGTTGAAGAAATAATAGGGCGAAACCAACTCGATCCCTTGCGACTTCGCGAACTCCTCGGCGCCCGGACCCACCAGCAAAACGTGCGGCGTTTTTTCCATCACCAGCCGCGCCAGGTGGATGGGATTCGCGATGTGCTTGACTGAAGCCACCGATCCGGCGCCGAGCGTGCGCCCGTCCATGATCGCGGCGTCCAGCTCGGGCACTCCTTCCCGGGTGTAATAAGCGCCGCGTCCGGCGTCAAACAGCCCGGAGTCTTCCATTACGCGAATGGTCGCCTCCACGGCGTCGAGGCTTGCGCCGCCCCGCGAGAGAATTTCGTAGCCCGCCCGGACGGCCTGAATGATCACGGCACGGCGGGCTTCGATCGCTGCGGGCGGCATTTCACCGTAATTTCCCGCGCCCCCGTGCGCCACGAGCACGAAGTCTGCCGGTGCAGCCGTGGCAGACACGACGATGAGCACCAGGATGACAATTTTCATACGAGTCATGTGCAAGATTGTATTCTGCTTCGCGTGCGGCTGCACGCACAGGCTGGATCGCCTTCAGGCTGCCGGCACAACCTGGAATTGTTTGGCGATTTCGGGGATGGCCGCGGCTAAGACGTCCTTGACTCGCTCGACAAAAACGAATTCCATCTCCGAGCGGACCTCATCTGGAAGCTCGCGCAAGTCCTTCTGGTTCTCTTTGGGCAGGATGATGCGGCGCAGGCCGGCGCGGCGGGCCGCGAGAACCTTTTCCTTCACTCCGCCGATGGGCAGCACCAGGCCGGTCAGCGTAATCTCGCCGGTCATGGCTGTGTCGCGACGCGTTGGGTGTTCCGTGTACAGCGATGCCAGCGCTGAAGCCATGGTGACGCCGGCAGACGGGCCATCCTTGGGAATGGCGCCCGCGGGCACATGAATGTGAACCCCGGCTTTGCGAAATTGAGACCGGCTGATCCCGAGTTCGTCGCAATGGGACCAGATGTAGCTGTGGGCCGCCCGGGCCGATTCCTGCATGACTTCGCCGAGGTGCCCGGTGAGCGTCAAGCCGCGGCTTTCCGGCAGCAGGGCGGCCTCGACATAGAGCACGTCGCCGCCCGTCTCGGTCCATGCCAGCCCCGTCGCGACGCCCGGCGACATCTCGTTCCGCGCCTGCTCCAGGAAAAACCGCTCCGGCCCGAGCATCTCGGCGAGGTCGTCCGCACCCACCGCCACCGGCTCAGTCTTTCCTTCCGCAAAATGCAGCGCCGCTTTGTGCGCCAGCCGGCCGATCCCCCGTTCCAACTGCCGCAATCCCGCCTCGCGCGTGTAGCGCTCGATGACCCGCCTCAGTGCCTCCGGGGCGATGACAAATTGGGCGGACGTCAATCCGGATTCGCTCATTTGCCGCGGAATGAGGTAGCGCCGGGCGATTTCGGTCTTCTCTTCTTCGCTGTAGCCGGACAACGTCAGGACTTCCATCCGATCCAGCAACGGCCGCGGAATGGTGTCGAAGTTGTTGGCGGTTGTGATGAAGAAAACCTTCGACAAGTCGAATGACAAGTCCAGGTAATTGTCGTGAAAATTCTTGTTCTGCTCCGGGTCCAGGATCTCCAGCAATGCGGAAGCCGGATCGCCGCGAAAGTCCTGCCCCAGTTTGTCCACTTCATCCAACATCAGCAGCGGATTGTTGACTCCGCACTTGCGAATCGCCTCGATGATGCGGCCCGGCATGGCGCCGATGTACGTGCGCCGGTGGCCCCGCAGTTCGGCTTCATCGTGCAGGCCTCCCAGGCTCATGCGCTCGAACTTCCGCCCCATGGCCCGCGCGATCGACTGGCCCAGCGAGGTCTTGCCCGTTCCCGGCGGACCCACGAAACACAGGATCGGCGCTTTGGCCTGTGGATTCATTTTCAGGACGCCCAGTTGCTCCAGGATCCGTTCCTTGACTTCCTTCAGGTCGTAGTGATCGTCATCCAGCACCTTCCGTGCACGCGCGATCTCGATGGTTTCCTCCGATCGCTTTCGCCAAGGCAGGTCCAGCACCAGCTCCAGATACGACCGGATGACGTGATAATCCGGCGCCGCCGGCGGCAGTTTCTGCAGCCGTTTCAGCTCGCGTTCGCCTTCCTTGCGCACTTCATCGGGGAGGTCGGCCTGTGCCAGCCTGTCCTGCAACAGCTGGGATTCCGCCTGGTCCGGGCTTTGTTCGCCCAGCTCCTGCTGGATGGCGCGCATCTGCTGCCGCAGCAGATATTCGCGCTGCTCTTTGCCGATTTCGGTCTCCGCCTCACTGGCAATCTTGTTGCGCAGCTCGAGCACCTGCACCTCGTGCGACAGATAGGTGTGCATCAGCCGCAGCGCATCCAGGCGCGTGGAGGCTTCGAGAAGAGCCTGCTCTTTCTCCACCTCCAGATTGAGCACCGAACCGAGCAGGTAGACGAGCTTGAGAGGATCATCGTGGCCCAGCATCAACCGGGCCATTTCCGCCGTCGCCTGCGGCTGGGCCAGGGCGATGGCCTGCTGGGCCAGATCGAGCACGGCCCGGAGCAGCGCTTCCACCTCGGCGCCCCCGTCATTCGCCGCCGGCACCTTCCGCACAGTCGCCTGCAGGGCTCCGCTCTTCTCTTCCACCTTGACAATCGTCACGCGCTCGATCCCGTGCACCACCATCTCGATGACTCCGTCCGGGCGGCGCCCCATCTTCTTGATCACAGCGATTGTGCCGACCGTGAAGAGATCTTTCTGGCGAGGATCATCCACCGACACGTCACGCTGCGTGACGATCACAATCTGCTTTTCTTCTCCCGCCATGGCTTGCGCGACCGCAGCCGCGGAGCTGGGCCGGCCGATCGAGAGCGGCAATAGTAGATGCGGGAAAAGTACGGTGTTCTTGATGGGCAGTAGCGGAACCGTCCTGATTTCGTCCTGTTCACTCATCGGCTTTCCTCGCGCACTCGAACCAGCAGCATGCCATCACGGTAATGGGCTGTGATCCGTGCTCCCTGCAAGCCGTCCGGCAAGGTCAGGGAACGCTCAAACCGGCCGTACGGGATTTCCATCGAATCGTGTTCCCAGCCCTCTTCCACCATCGGGTCGCGGCGGATCCCGCAGATGGTTAACTTTGAACCCTCGAGCGACACGGCCACGTCCTCGGGCCGGACCCCAGCCAACGCGCACTTTACGAGACAGCCGCCCGCACGCCGGTACACGTCGACCTCCGGCGCCCACACGTTCTCGCGAAAGTCGCTGGCCCGGCTCAAGAAGAAAATCGATGTCCGCTGGACTTTATCGCGCATCAAGCGTCTTCTGTATCTCGGTTGGCGTGTTCTCCGGCGGGGTGATCTTCTTGCTCGGACCGCCAGAAGGGTAAATGGCCGTTTCCCGGCCCGGCATCCTCGCGAAACGTCGGTACAAACGCGCGTCTCACGGGGACTCCACCATACTTTATGGCGTAATGAAAACCAGTCCCGTCGTCTGCAAGGCGAATGTAGACGTGTCGGGCGAATAGATCAGAAGCGCCCATCGCCGGCCTCCTAGGTTTCTTGAACTCATGGGTCTTGCAGCAACCGTCACACCATCTATCTGGATGGCGTATGGGGACCTTCAGGGATGGCAGGACGCCTTCCTTACCCTTGAGAAATCAGGACTTATGTTCGGACCGGCCCGCGGCCCGATCTTGTGACTTTTGGCGACATTGGGTGAAGCCACCCAGCACGCAACAGGACCGGTATTGGAAAAGCACTAAACGTTCATCACGCGGTTCATGCGGTCGATCGCTTCGTCGATCTCCGCCGTACTCTTGAACCCGATCGTGACCGAGTCCACGCATCCCAGGTTCATGGCGAACTTCATCGAGGCGTCACGATCTTCCGCGCGGGTAAACCGGCCCTCGCCGCACAGCTTCATGCTGATGACGCCCATTCCTTCGGCATGTACCTTTTTGGTGTGTGCAACCACCTCGTCCACCTTGCCGGGGGCATCGATATCCCGCATCGCCTCAGTGTCCATTTTCGTTCCGTCATGATTCATGCGGATCATGGCGATTTCGAGCCACTGGTTTCCCGGAATGGTTCGAAGCGCCGGCAGGCCGTGAACCGAGGCGCCTTGAGCCAGGATAACCTTCTTCTGCTTGGCTTCAGAGAATCCGTCCTGGAGGCTTGCGTAATCCGTGGCCCACGTTGGCGGCCTCAGGCAATGGAGCAGGAGAATATCGATGTACTCGGTGCCCAGTTGCTTCCTAAACTGGTCGATCTTGGGAGAGGGGTCGCCGCCCGCTGGCGTGCTGTACTTCGTCATCAGCTTGTAGCTGTCGCGCGGTAAGCCCTTGAGCGCGATGGCCAGCATCTCCGGCATGCCGTGATAGCTCTCGGCCGTCTCAAAGAAGCGGATGCCGCGATCGTACGCGTGACGGACCAGCCGCGTGAACTCCTGCTGCCCGAGTTCTCGCTGCACCCGGCCGCCGAAGGTTCCGGTGCCAAAAGCAAGCCGCGTCACTTTGACGTTCGATTTGCCGAGCGTCACCCAGTCAGTTGCCGACCGTTTGCCAGTCTGCGCCGAGGCCTTCGCGCCGCCCAAGACGGAAAGCATTGTGGCGGCCACGCCGGTTTTGAGGAAATCACGTCTGGTGGATCGAGCCATTCGATTGCTCCTGATAGTGCCACTCTATCATTTCCGTTGGACAATGCCGCTACCCCCTAAGGCAGCAGATGCCCCGGGCTCTGCGCGTGCCGGATGAAACCCTCCGCCTGCGCGTAACCACTTTCCGTTCCGCGGAAACGCGTGACCTGGGACTGCAGCGCGTAGAACTTGTCCGGCGCCTGCGAAGCGTGCGCATAACATGCCGCGCGCTTGCGGGGTTCGGTCCCGGAGATATCCACGTAATCCGTCGGCGAGAACATCAGCGTGTCTTCGCCGTTCGAGACCTCGTAGTAATAAAACGCGAACTTCTTCCCCATGCGCAGCCATGCATCGTAGGCAAGCATGGAAATCGCCCGGTGATCGGCATGCCCGTCGATGGGCCAGTGCGTGAACAGGACGTCTGGCGTCTCGGACTCGAGCAATCGCCGGAACTCCTCATAATGGGCAGGGTCGACGATCGCGTTCCCGTCACACTGTGCGGCAAAGACAGGCCGGGCTTTCAGAATTTCGCAGGCCTTCCTCGCTTCCGGTACGCGCACCGCACTGCCCAAACTCGGATCTTTCTCCGGACAACCTTTCTCCCCACGGTTCAGGTAGAGGAGGACAACCTCGTGTCCCAGGTCCGTGTAGCGCGCAACCGTGCCGCCGCAGCCATACTCGGGATCGCCAGGATGGCCGCCGGTGACGATGATCTTGAGTTTGCGATTCGTAGGGAGGGACTGGGCGAGAGTGCGGCCAACCAGAACCGTCGAGCTGACAAGAAGCGTGCGGCGGGAAATCAGGCGCATTCCTTCATTCTCGCCGAAACAGCCGGCGGGCTTTCCGGATTACGCTTTCGGCCCCGCACCGGCGGACATCGCCTGTTCTTTCTTCTGGACCGCCGGCTTGTCCGTTTTCACAATGTCGATGCTGCCCTTAAAATAGGCTCCGTCGTCGATGATGATTCCGGCGGTCTTGATATCGCCCACGAGCCGCCCGTTCTTTCGTATGGCGATCTTATCTCTGGCTTCCACGTTCCCTTGTACGCTGCCGAGAACCACGACCTCTCGCGCCCTGATCGTGGAATGCGTTTTTCCGTTAGGGCCAACCGTGAGACAGTGTTCCTTGAGCTCGAGCGCTCCGTCCACTTCACCATCAATGTACAAGTCTTCCTGGCTTTGCACCTCTCCCTTGATCATCATCCCGGGACCAATGACCGCGACGTTGCGCGGCCCCTCAGGCACCACCGTGGTTGCGGGCGGTGGGGCGGCGGGTGCTACAGGTCTGGGAACTGGCGCCGCGTTCGATGGGCCCAACGGTGGTCTGGCGGTCTGTTCCTCTGGCTTGCGCTTATCCCACATACGGATGATCTCCTTTTGGCAAAGCTGATTTGGATTCCGGGCAAATTCGTACAGTCATTTCTGCCCACCACGTAACAACTCTAGACCGCCTGACGATGCCAGTCTCCTTCACGCGCTGCTTCATCCGGCGCTACGAAATTCTTGATAAGAGAAGAGTTCGGGTTTTTCAGCCCGAACTCGCAACCCCAGGAACTACTGGCCAGTCTCAAGGCGATGGATCCGTGTGTAGCATCTTCGGTACCAAAGGAATTCTGTGTCAGGAGCAAGTGTAGAGGCGCTACGCTTGACCGGCCCTCACGCCAGCGCTTCTTTGCAGTACTGATAACACTTCGCCACTTCTTGCTGGGAGGTCCCGGCGCCTTGGTACTCGTATTCGATGAACGCCGGAATCGGGTACTTGTTCTGCTTCAGAAGTTGCAGCACTTGTTTGATCGGCGTGTCGCCCTGGCCCCAGGGCGTGTTGTCTCCGTCGTTCTTTTTGCGGTCTTTGAGATGCAACAGCACGATCTTCTCGTGATTCTTCCGGATGTAGTCGACCGCGTCGAAGTTGGCGGCGGTGAAATGGCCGATATCCAGGTTGATACGGAAATATTTCGACATGGCCATGGCCTTCTGAAAGCTTTCGGGCGTAGCGAACTGATTGGGGTCCTTGAGATCCGAATGGCCGTGCATGGCAACCAGCATCTTGTGCTTTTCGGCGAGCGGCGCGATCCGCTTAGCGGTGGTCAGCGTCGTGGATGACGTGATGATCCCTACGCCCAGCGCCTTGGCCATCAGAAAGCCGCGATCGATCTCCGCATCGCTCCACCCGTCCTCCGGGCTCCAATTGAATGCGTAAATATGGATACCGGCATCGTCGAATTTCGTGCGGATGCTTTTGAAATAGTCGAGCGGCACGCTCATCCGCCACTTCGCCACTTTCTGCTCGTGCGCCTTCAGTTCGGCTTGCGGCTTCGGCGGCCCTTCCCAAAACGACACAGCCTCCTGAGCCCCACCCGGCTCCAGGTGGGACGAAAACAGCTCGCAATCCCCCAAACCATCAGCCACCATGGCCTTGATCGCGTCATCCAGCGAGAGATCGCGGAAGCTGTACGTCTGTACGCCCAGTTGGACGCCCGCGATCTTGGAATCAATTGTTTTGCCGAACGCCCGGGCGAGCGGCACGGCGGCAACCGCCAGTTTTGCAAAGCCCCTTCGTGAATACGTCATGTTAGTTTCCCTTCCAGGTTCATCGGGCCGGTGTGAAAGCGCACAACATGTGACTGGCCCCGGCCACCAGGTCTGCTCCGAGGTAGTTAACGTGCAGAGATATGATATCGACTTCGAGCGCCTTCCGGCGCAGCGGGGTCCTTAGCGTGATTTAGGGCTTCAGGATGCAGTCGGCTCGCCGGCTGCGGCGCCAGTCGCACGCGGCAGCGGCTTGCGGCTCTTCACCAGGCTCACTACCAGCCGGTAGGCCAGCAGAACCGCGACGATCGCGCCGTAGAATACCGGCAGCCGAATGTCTGACTTCACCAGCCAGTAGTAGTGCACCACACCGGCGCAAGCGGTGACGTAGATCAGCCGGTGGAGCATCTGCCATCGCTTGCCGCCCATGCGCCGGATCCAGCCTGTAGTCGACGTGACCGCCAGCGGGATGAGCAGCACGAAGCCCGTGAAGCCGGCGGTGATGTAAGGCCGCTTCACAACGTCTTTCAGGATTTCGTTCCAGTCAAAAAACTTGTCCACCACGAGCCAGGTCAGAAAATGCAGGCAGCCGTAAAAGAACCCGAATAGCCCCAGCATGCGGCGAAAACGAACCAGCTCGGGCAGGCGCAGGAGCTTGCGCAGCGGCGTGATGGAAAGAGTGATGCAAAGGAAGCGCAGCGTCCAGTCTCCGGTGGCGTGTGTGATGAATTCGATCGGATTCGCGCCCAGTCCGCCGTTGAACGCTTTCCACACCAGCAGCAGAACGGGAACCAGGCAGAGCGCGAAGACGGCAACTTTCAGCCAGCGGCTGCTGAGAATGCGTTTCAACGGCATGCTTAGTAGTACTTCCGCAGATCCATGCCCGAGTAGAGTTGGGCCACCTGGTCGCCGTATCCGTTGAACATGAGCGTCTTGCGCATGAAGAACTCACCCAGCCGGCGCTCCGAGGCCTGGCTCCAGCGCGGATGATCCACCTCCGGATTCACATTCGAATAGAACCCATATTCGTGGGCATTCGTGATATTCCACGTGGTCGGCGGCTGCTTTTCCACGAACTTGATCTTCACAATCGACTTGATGCTTTTGAAACCGTATTTCCAGGGCACCACCAGCCGCACCGGTGCTCCGTCCTGCTTCGGCAAATCCTCGCCGTACATACCCACGCACAAAATCGCCAGCGGGTGCATGGCCTCATCCATGCGCAAGCCTTCCACATACGGAAGCTGAATGCCCGCCGCCCGTTCCGAGAGCATGATTCCCGGATCGAATACAGTCTGGAACGCCACAAACTTGGCCTTTGCCGTGGGCTCGACTTTTTTGATGAGTTCGTTCAACGGGAACCCGATCCACGGCACGACAATCGACCAACGCTCCACGCAGCGGTGACGATAGATCCGCTCTTCGAGCGGCGCCATTTTCATGATCGCGTCGATGTCGAAGACTTGCGGCTTATTGACCGCGCCCTCCACCTTGACGGTCCAGGGCGAAGTCTTGAGCTTCTGCGCCAGCCCGGCCGGCTGCTCCTTGCCGGTGCCGAACTCGTAATAGTTGTTGTAATGCGTCACGTCGTTGGAGGGCGTGACCTTCTCGGTGGTACTGAACGGACTCTTGGCGATCCCGTTGAGCTTAGTGCCTGCCCGCGCGCTGCCGGCCGCAAACGCGGCGCCTGCCAGAGGCAGCCCCGCCAGGAAGCTGCGGCGGTTTAGATACAAGTGTTTCGGAGTGACCTCCGAAGGCGGAATGCCGGGCGAGCGTCGGATCAGCATAGTCTCATATTAAGATGCCGGTGGCCGGAGGAAATATTCCCGGTCCCCAAAAAACGACTTGACTGTTCTATCTAGATAGTACACTATAACTCTAGATGACAAAAACGGACCAGGTGAATTCTCCTTTCCGGCTCCATCTGGATCTGCGCTCGGGCGTTCCCGTTTACCGGCAGATCATGGACCAGGTGCTCGGCGCCGTTGCCTCCGGGCGCCTGACGAGCGGCGATCAACTGCCAACGGTGCGGCAACTGGCGGTGGATCTTTCCATCAACCCGAATACCGTGATCCGCGCCTACCGCGAGCTCGAAATCCGCGGCTTTCTGGACACGCACCAGGGCTCCGGAACGTTCATTAGCGAACAGCGCGTGGAGCAGGATGATGAGGAGCGCCGCCGCAAGCTCGACATGATTGTCAGCGACGCCATCTCGCGGGCAGGCGCCGAGGGGTTTACGGCCAAGCAGGTGCTTGACCGGCTGAAGGAATTGCTGGCCGAACAGAAAACGAGGAGGAGTTGAAATATGATACTTCCAGGCTCTTTGAAGAATGTGGCTCACGAGAAAAGCGGCTCGCCCGTTTACGTTAGCGGCCCGGGCCTGTTCGTCTTTTTCCTGCTGCTGGCGGCGGGTTTTGTGGTCGCGGTGATCTTGAACCACCCCGCTCCGGTATTCACCGCGCTCATCATCGGCATGTACTTTCTATTCGCCATCCAGGTGGCTAAGCAGTGGGAAAAGGCCGCCGTGCTGCGGCTGGGACGTTATCGCGGCCTGCGCGGTCCCGGCCTGTTTCTCATCGTGCCCGTGGTCGATACCGTCAGCCGCTACGTCGACCAGCGCGTCCGCGTCACCGACGTGCATGCCGAATCCGCGCTCACCCGCGACACCGTTCCCGTGAATGTCGACGCCATCGTCTTCTGGCTGGTGTGGGATGCCGAGAAGTGCATTCTAGAGGTGCAGGACTTCCAGCAGGCCATCACCCTGAGCGCGCAGACGGCGCTGCGCGAATCCATCGGACGCCACGAGCTGGCGCAGATGATTACCGAGCGGGAAACCCTCGGTCACGAACTGCAGCGCATTCTGGACGGCAAGACCAACCCCTGGGGCATTACCGTGCATTCAGTCGAGATCCGCGACGTACACATTCCTCCCGCGCTCGAGGATGCCATGTCGCGCCAGGCGCAGGCCGAGCGCGAGCGCCAGGCGCGCATCATCCTGGGCACCGCGGAAACCGAGATCTCCGACAAGTTCGCTCAAGCCGCGCAGGTCTATCAGCAAAACCCCATCGCATTGCATCTGCGCGCTATGAACATGCTGTACGAGGCCATCAAAGAGAAAGGATCGATGGTGATTGTGCCCTCGTCGGCGGTGGAAACCATGGGCCTCGGCGGTCTGTTGGGCACCGCGGCGCTGAACAAACAGTAGATGGAGGTCATATGACAGGCAGAGCGGTTGTGACTTCGCGGTCTACAAATGATGGCGAAAATTGGCCGGCAGCAGTTGCCTCGCTGGCGGTGGGCGCTGCATTCTTTGCGCTCTGGTTTTGGTTACTACCGTCCTGGCTGGGCTTTCACGTGGACACGGCGGGTGCGGCGCGATGGCGCTGGATTGCAGTCGTGCCCTCGGTGCTTGGTTTCGCGGTGGCGCTGCGGTGCGTGTGGGACTTCGGCCGGACGGGACACGGAACGCCGGCGCCGATGGCTCCGCCGACGAGGCTGGTTGTGGTGGGGTTCTATCGATATGTGCGGAATCCGATGTACTTGGGATTCATTTTAGGATGGGCCGGGCTGTGGGTGGTCTTCGGACGGGCGAACGTGGCCGTTCTCGTGGCCGCGTTAGTCATTGTGCTGTTCGTGGTTTCGTTCGTGTTGTTGTATGAGGAGCCCACGCTGCGGAAGATGTTCGGCGCCGAGTATGAAGAATACTGCAAGAATGTCCGCCGCTGGGCGCCGCACATGCATGCATGGCGTCCACAAGGAGCACTTCGATGACACGCGCGTTACTCATATTCGTGCTGGCAGCCGGTTCTCTTTGGGCCGGCTCGCCGTTCGCTGGCCGCTGGCAGGGAAAGCTCGAGGGCCTGCCCGGCGCCACTCTAACCGTAAGAGAGGACCACGGCAAGCTCTCCGGCTCGATCGTCTTTTACCTGATCCGCAAGGACGACAAAGGAGCTCGCGTCGACGGCCAAGCCAACTGCGACCTGCTTCAGGTTGCCACGGAAGGCAAGCGCATGACCTTCGAGGTCAGGCACCACGTGCGTCATGACAGCCCGGAATACGGTCCCAACGTGAAGTTCGTCTTCGAAATGACGGGCGTTAACGCAGGCACGCTCCGCAACGTTCCCGACGGCCTCTCAGTGCGCATGTTGCGCCAGCCATGAGAATTCCGTGGCTTGCATCAGCGCTTCAGGACCTGCGCCATGGCGCGGTTTTGCTGTGGCGGGACGCCGGTCTGTCCTCGCTGATTGTCGCTGTGCTCGCTCTGGGGCTGGGCGGCGCGGCGGCGATTTTCACTCTGCTGAAAGCAGCTTTCCTGGACCCTCTTCCGTATCGCGATGCGGACCGGCTGGTCACTGTGATCGGAAGCACCGGCTGGGACCCGAACATTTGGGAATTTGCGGAGCTGCGGGCGCGCAGCCGCGAACTCCAGCAACTGGCCTTGCTCGAGTACCGCGATATGCAACTCACCGGAACCGAAGAGCCGGTTCGTGTCTACGGAGCGCGCGTCACAGCGTCTCTGTTCCCGCTGCTCGGCGTGAACGCATCGCTGGGCCGGACGTTTTCCGCCGAAGAGAATCAGCCGGGCCTGACACCCGTCGTAGTGCTCAGCAACGCCTTCTGGCGCACGAAAATGGCAGCCGACCCTGGCGTAATCGGCCGAACTCTCAAGCTTGACGGCCAAACTGCCGTAGTGGTCGGAGTACTCCCGGCCGCGTTCCATTTCGATTATCCGACGCTCGGCATTTCCGAGCCGGCGGATATTTACGTTCCGTTTCCGGTGGAACGCTCCTATCGCGCGGGACCAGGCGGGCTCGGGGGGCGTGTGCTCGCACACCTGCGCCATGGAAGAACGCCCGAGCAGGCGAAAGCCGAGTTGCAGAGCATCGCTCAGTCGCTGGTCAATGCGAATCCCGAGGCGTTTCGCGATCCCGATGGCAAACCCACCAGCCTTTCCTTTGAAGTGCACCCGCTGCGGGACGCCATTGTGGGGACGCAACGGCCGCTGCTGTGGCTGCTGGTCGGAGGCGTCTCCGTACTGCTTATGATTGCGTGCGCCAATACAGCGCAACTGCTGATCGCGCGCGGTCTGTGCCGCAGCCGAGAGGTCGCGATTCGCGCGGCGCTGGGCGCCACCCAGCAGCGCCTCATCCGCCAGTTTCTTCTCGAGGGTCTGGTTCTGTCCGTTTGCGGCGGGACGGCGGGGTTGCTGCTCGCCCGGTGGATCGTGCGCCTTCTCGTTAGATTGCTGCCGGAACGCAGCCCGATTTTCGAATCCGCGCAAGTGGACGTCCGCGTGATGGGCTTTATGCTCGCGTTGTCGGTGCTGTCGGCCCTCGTTTTCACGATCGTTCCGGCCGTGAAGGGAAGCATGTCGACCCTGGGCCCGTCCCTCGGCGCACGTTCCATCGGATCGGGAAGCCGGTGGCGCCACGGGATGCTCGCGGTCGAAGCCGCGCTGTCCATGTTCCTGCTGTGCGCAGCGGGGCTGATCGGAAGAAACCTCTGGAACCTGATCTCGACTCCGGTCGGTGTCGATGCCGATCAGATGACTGTCATGCAATTGCGGCTATCGCCCGAGCGGGAGCAAGCGCTGCGGCCGGATCCGAGCCGGGCCTATCAGAACTACCTCCAGAGGATCCAAGCGCTACCGGGAGTGGATGCCGCTGCCATCGCCTGGGCTCCGCCGCTTCTACCCAAGTGGGGTGGCGTGATACGCATCGTTGGGGAACCGGTCCCCTCGGGCGAAGTCGGATATCCCGCGTACAGCAACAGTGTCAGCCCAGATTACTTTCGCACGCTAAAAATTCCGCTCCTTGCCGGGCGTTCGTTCCGTGAGGACGATATGCGCGGCCGGGAGCCGGTCGCGATCGTGAGCCAGGAATTCGCGCGCCGGGCCGGAGTCCGCAACCCCGTGGGGCGACAGTTATTTCCCGGCTACGGCCCCGGAGAAACGATCACGATTGTGGGAGTGGCGGGAGACGTGCGCATGCGCAATCTCGAGACCGCCCCTTTTCCGGTGTGTTATTTGTCGTACCGGCAGCTTTATCTGCCGGACGCTTACCTGTTAGTGCGTTCCGCGTTACCGCAAGGGCAGATGGTGAACAGCGTCAAAGCAGCCATCCGGTCCTCGTACCCCGAACAGACGGTATTCAACGTCAGGACCATGGAGCAAGTTCTTACCCGCTCCGTTGCCGAGCCGCGGTTCCAGGCTTCTTTGGTGAGCGCCTTTGCGCTGCTCGCACTGGCGATGGCCGCTGCCGGCATGTACAGCGTGATCTCCTTCCTGGTCTCGCAGCGCACCAGCGAAATCGCCATCCGCATCGCCCTGGGCGCCGGGCGCGGCGACATCGTCAAGGCCGTTCTAGGTACGACGAGCCTTTGGGTAGCAGCCGGACTGACCGCCGGTCTCGGTCTCGGACTAGCCGCGAGCACCACCATCCGGTCGCTCACGAACACGGAATCCGCCGTCTCGCCCGCGATGTACGCTTTGGTGATCTTGTTCTTTCTGGCCGTGACGCCCGTGGCGGTCTGCGTGCCCTTGCGGCGCGGTTTGCGGCTCGATCCAGCGACAGCGCTGCGGAGTGAGTAGCCACTACCTTCCCTGCCTTTCGGCGCCCCCCAATCGGTTTCGTGATGACGGTTCCCCGGCCTGATGGCAGCGACAAGCCGATCGAGCAAATACTTCCGGTGTCGCAGCACGATACTGCCATCGCTGGCGAGAACGCACGACAGCCGGTCGCCTTCGGCCAACCGCGCCTCCCTGACAATGGCCCGCGGAATCCTCACCGCCAGGCTATTCCCCCATGTGGCCACGCGCGTATTGCTCGGCATATCGATCTACAACGAATATACAGCGCAGATCTGGATAAGAGTGCGGTCCCTACCGCTCAATAACTGGCGATCAACAGACGGCGCGTCTAGGATCAGCGCGTTCCGATAAGACCGTTTTCCGTTCCGACCACGTGTCCGAGCTAGCGACTAGTGGCCAACTGCCCTTGAACAGCCCACGACGAGTTACGGTCCGGGGTATCGCCTCCGAAACTCGTCCATACTGCGGCGTGGATTGCCATCGCCCGGGTAAGTGGCCCACGCGAAAACATCGCCGTTATCGGTTTGAAGTTCTTGAGGTGTCACGCAGTATGCCTTGATGATTGAGGTGCTTAGCCACCGTTCTGTTGATCTGAAATCTACCGCGCGGCGGGAACTTATGTCGTACGCCGCTTTGATCTGACCGCAGTAGCCGCCATCGACGAACACCGCAACGATGTTACCCACCCAGTCGGCGTGAGCGAAATTGATGACACAATCCGATTTCCACGCAATCTGCTCAGTGCGCCAGCCGCGCTTCACGATGACCTGAACTGCACAGTCGGCAAAGCACCCCTTCTCCTGGACCAGTAGTTCGACTTCGCCGTTTCGGGAGACCGAAGAGTATACAGTTCCCCACGTCACAATGCCGCGACAGCCCACGAGCGCGAGTAGCAGAAGAACCAATGCGCATCGCATCGCCTAGATTGTATCCACCCGTGGATTAAAAAGTGGGATCAGCAGGAGTGATGGTCTGAGGAATAGACCAGCCCTCGTGTCCGAAAACGCGTAAACCGTCTACACGACGGTCCCAGTCGGCCCGGTCCGAGGATCATGGCAGTGAGGTTATCGGAAACTCAGCAGATCTCGCCGCACGCCACCAACCTCCATTCCTGATCGAGACCCCTCGCGCCTATTGTAATCAGATGTAATCTCAAGTGAATGACCTTAGCAACTCATTTTCAAATGCTCGCCCGCTACAACCGCATAGCGAACGAGCGCCTCTTTGCGAAATGTGCGCAGTTGGATGACGCCGAGTACCGGAAGCCACGCGCCGGCTCCTGCGGCAGCATTCATGCATTGTTGAATCACATTCTGCTGGGTGATCGAAGGTGGATGAGATTGTTCCAGACGGGCGATCGCGTTACCCCGCCTCTCAACGAGATCCTGTACGATGATTTCTCAGAACTGCAGAGCGCGAGGGCGCGGGAAGATGCGCGGATCGAGTCGTTCTTCGCGGGGCTCGACGCCGCTTTTTGGAGCCGGTCGTTCGCTTACACAAATAATCGGGGCAATGACTACGTGGATACGGCGCAGGTCGCATGCAGTCATCTGTTCAATCACCAGACGCACCATCGAGGGCAGGTCCACGTGATGCTGAGTCAGACACCGGTAGCACCTCCACCGCTCGACTTGCACCGCATCGTCAATCCCTAGAGTCTTACCTCTCCCCAATCTTCCGCAGCGCCCTCCAATAAATGTTCCGGAACGCCACCGGCCCGTGGTCGCCTTGCAGCATGATGGGATTCATCGGCGCCTCGGGGATATCCATGGCCGCGCGCGTGGGGCCGTCCACCTCGACGTTTTCCTGCACCGAAAGCCCATTGAAAACCACGCGAATGTACTTCGCGTTCTCCGTCTTGGTTCCCGATGCATCGAAACGCGGCGCACGGAACCAGATGTGATACGACTGCCACTCGCCCGGCCGCCGGCTGGCATTACGGCTGGGCGCCGATCCGCCTACGCCCTTATTATCGATCCAGCGGTGATAGATGCCGCCGCAATCGGAAGACGTCACCGGCTCGGTCGATCCGTAGCTGTCGAAGATCTGAACTTCATAGAGTCCGTGCAGATACACGCCGGAATTCGATCCCTTGGCCAGCATGAATTCCAGGTACAGCTCCACGTCTCCGAATCTCTGATCCGTAACCAGGTTCACCGTGCGGCCGTGCGGGCCGTTCAGCATCCTGTCGCCAGGTCCCCCCATAGGGACCAGCCGCGTCGGGCCAAGCAGCCGCTCCCACAAAATCGCGCGCGTCGTCAGCCACTCGTTGGGTTTGCCCAGGCCGTGCCATCCCGAAAGATCGCTGTCGTTGAAAAGCGGCCTCCAACCTGCATCGAGGAGATAGGGCGCATCGCCGTGCGCGTCCCCGTCATCGAACTGCGCCCCCTGTTGGGCGAACAGGCTGGCGGCCATCAGAAAAATCGGGAGCCGGGTCCACATAGAGTACGAGTGTAGCGCTTTGGCTCGCGGCGCGGACTCCCGCGTTCCGGCCCGGCCAGAACGGCTAATTCCGTTCCCGAATCCGCCGATATGAAGAATTGTAGGTCGTTACACACGGCGAGTTGTCTTTCACCGCCCTCGCCCGGAGAGTTCAGCTTATGTCGTCCGCTTTATTGTTCGTTACGCTTTTTACCCAGAGTGTGTGGACAGACCACATACCTGGCCCGCACTCGAGAGTCGCCGCCACCATGCCGCCAGTCGTCGATGCTGCGTCCCTTCCGGAAAGTGCGCAGCCTACACCGGAAGTGGCATGCCAACGCTATCAATTCGCCACCCGCTTCAATCGTCTGACGAAATCGCTGAATGACTTTGCCGATTCCTACAACGATGGAACCCTGGACCTGAAGAAGATCGAAGCGGTGAAAAAGGCCTGGCGTGAGCTAGAGAAGGCCGAGGCCCGGTTCCGCCTGGAAAAAAGCAAGTAGCCTGTTTCATTCGCCCGCCTGCCTGCTCCCGCGCTTCAGCTCACCGCCTTCTGGTAAAACTGCCTCAGTCCCGCGGCGATCAACGCGGCGTCGATCGCCAGCAGCGCTCCCATCACGACAGCCAGCGGAATGTGGCCGTATTGTGGCGCGAGTGTCGCGCGCAATCCTTCGCTCGCATACACCAGGGGATTCAAAAGCACCAGCTTCTGAATCACGGGAAAAGCGCTCAGTGCGCTCCAAGGATAATAGATGCATCCGAACGAGATCATCGGCGCCAGCAGCAGACTGAACATCAATCCGATTTGCGTCTGATTCACGCTGCATCCCAACGTGAGTCCGCCGGCAGAGGCGAACAGCGCCACCAGAACGAGAACGCCGGCGAACAGCAGCGGCTGATTGAGGCTGAGCGCAACTCCCTTCCCCAACAGCAGCCACGACGCCGGCACCACAAATCCGCCGGCCACCAGGGCCTGCAGCATCCCCGCCAGCACCTTCTCCACGGCCAGCCACTCGATGCGCATCGGCGCCAGCAGGCGGTCTTCAATTTCGTGGGTAAACTGAAACTCGGCGATCAGCGGCATGGCCACCGCCTGAATGCCCGTGAACACCATGCTCATCCCGATAATGCCGGGCAACAGCATGGACTTGTAGTTCTCGGGCATCAAACCGCTCGACGTCATCACGCGGCCGAAGATAAACACGAACAGGAGAGGCTGCAGCATGGTCTGCAGCAACAGCGCAACCAGGTTGCGACGCGCCACATGCGCATCGCGCGCCAGCATCGCGAAAAAGGTCTTCCAGTTCATTGGCGCAGGCTCCGTCCGGTGTGATGCAGGAACAGATTCTCAAGACTCGGCTCGGAGATATGGACATCGTAAAGCTCCGTGCCCGATTCCGCGACCGCCGCGGCAATCGGCCCGATCAGCGGCCCGCCGCGATCCGCATACAGGTCGATGCGGTCGCCGTTTTGCCGGGCTTCTCTCACACCCGCCATAGCTTCGAGTCGCGCCACCAGTTCCGTCGTACTCCGGCTGACGTGCAGCCGCAACAGGTACCCGCCGGGGATCGAAGCCTTCAACGCCGCCGGAGCGTCCAGGGCGATGACGCGGCCATGATCGATGATGGCGATGCGGTGGCAGAGAGCATCCGCTTCCTCCATGTTGTGTGTGGTCAGCAGAATGGTCTTCCCGATGCGGTTGTACTCCCGTACGATCTCCCAAAGCAGCAGCCGGGTTTGCGGATCGAGCCCGGTGCTGGGCTCATCGAGAAACAGCACTTGCGGATCATGCATCATGGCCCGCGCAATCGAAAGCCGCTGCATCATGCCGCCGGAGAAATTGCGCGCCACGTCGTTGGCTCGCTCGGTGAGTTGGAATTTATCGAGCAGTTCCGCAGCGCGGTGCGAGCGCTCCGCGGACGGGAGGCCGTAGTACGCGCCGTGGAACGTCAGAATTTCGCGCGCTGTCAACGCGAAATCGAGATTCGGCCGCTGCTGCACGACACCGATCAGCCGCTTGGCCTCCACCTGCTGCCGCCAAACGTCGAACTGGCCGATCCTTGCCTCGCCGCCCGTGGGCCGCACGCGCGTCGTCAGGATTCCGATGGTGGTCGACTTGCCCGCTCCGTTCGGTCCCAAGAGGCCAAAGACCTCGCCCGGCGAGATCTCGAGCGAAACTCCGTCCAGGGCGACGATCTCGAACTTCTTTCTCTCCTTGCGGCCCATCATACGGCCACGCGCAGCCGGACCTGCCATTGGCGGCGGCGAAGTATAAATTTTTCGCAGATCCTTGGTCGAAACGCCAATACCCATTTGGATTCGTCGATTGTAACGCAGGGGTGGACCAGAGCGATTGCGACGCACTCGACAATATGACACAACAGTACAAGCGGTGAGCAGGAAGGTGTGAACCGGTCGGGCGTGCCCGACCCTACGTCAGTTGTTGTAGGGGCCGAGCATGCTCGGCCCGGTCTGTTCCCACAGCGGGAGCGGATCGATTTTTTCACGCCTTCCTGCCGCTCCTTCTCCATGCGCAAGCGCCTCAACCAGCTTCGCGCCGCCGTGCGCCGCCGGATCCGCTATCGGATTACGCGCGGCGGGCTGCTTTTCTGTTTCGCCATCCTTCTGGTGGCGGCGGCGGCGGGGGCCTCTGCCAACAACCTTCTTTTCCTGATCCTGGCGACCATGTTCTCCACCCTCTTGGTTTCCGGCTTCATCAGCCGGCTCTGCCTGGCAGGCCTGGAACTCGACCTTCTTCTTCCCGAGCACATCTCAGCCGGGCGCGCCGCACGCGCCAAACTCTACGTCCGGAATCTGAAGCACTGGATGCCGTCGTTTTCCATCCGCGTGATGGGAGTGCCCGAACTGCCGGCAAACCTTGCGGGACCGGGTGAGCATCCCGCGATTCTTACCGCGCCCATCTATTTTCCGGTGATCCCCGGCGGCGCCGTGCTGGAGGAGAGCGTGGATGTCTGCTTCATGCGTCGCGGCGCCCACCGCCAGAACAGCTTCGTGTTTACCACACGCTTTCCTTTCGGCTTCCTGGACAAGAGCGCGCGTGTGACGCTGCTTCGCGAGGTCGTGGTGTACCCGTCGATCGCGCCGCAGCCCGGCTTCGCGGAGCTGCTTACGGCCATTGTCGGGGAAATCGAAACGCACATCGTTGGCCTCGGCCGCGATTTCTATCGCATCCGGCCGTACGAGGCGTTCGAGAGCGCGCGCCACCTCGATTGGAAAGCCTCGGCGCATACGGGAGATCTGCAAGTCCGCGAGTTCGCGCGCGAACAGGAGCCGTCGGTGGAGATCTTTCTCGACCGCGATGTTCCCCACGAGCTGGAAGACTGGTTCGAGCACGCTATCGAATGCTGCGCGTTCCTGACGTGGAGCCTCTGGCAAATGGGCGCCGGGATCCGATTCCGCTCGCAACAATTTGACATCCGGGTTCCGGAGGAAGGCGACGTCTACGCAATTCTCAAGTACCTGGCGTTGGTCTTCCCCCAGGCGGGCAAGCCTGAGGAAGCTCCAGCCGACGCCAGCAGTTTTCAGATTGTGCTCACTGCGTCGCCGCTACGTTTTCGCGATCTCGGATGGGCCCCCGCGCATTTGCTCGCACCTGAAGCGTTCGATGGTTCGGGCTTGAGACCGCTGCAGTAGGGACCTCACCCGGCCGCGCTCACCGGATCGATGCGGTACACCCAGTTCGCATCAACCTCCGGTAGCGAGTCCCTTTGTCCGATCACCTTCTCCACCAGGTCGTGCTTGGGCGCCAGCGTGCACACGGGATCCGTTGCCGAGGCGTCGCCGGTCAACAGCATCGCCTGGCAGCGGCAGCCGCCGAAGTCTTGCGTCCGCCGGTCGCAACTGCGGCACGGCTCGGGCATCCAGTCCTCGCCGCGGAATTTCCGGAATGCCGTGGATTCTTCCCAGATCCAGCGCAAGCTTCGCTCTTGAACGTTGTCGAACTCCAACCCCGGAATCGCGCCGGCGGCATGGCACGGCATCGCGCGGCCCGCGGGATCAATCAGTATCACGCTGCGGCCCCAGCCACCCATGCAGGCTTTGGGATACCTGGCGTAATAGTCGGGGCCCACGAAGTCGACCCGCATCCGGCCACTTAGCCGCTCGCGCGCCGCCGTTATGATTGCGAGCGACCGTTCCCATTGAGCGCGCGTGGGGAGCAGCGCATCGCGATTGCGAAGCGCCCAGCCGTAATACTGAACATGTGCGATCTCCAGGCGATCGGCGTCCAGTTCTTCCGCAAGCGCGATCATTGGTTCCAGGCGTTCCAGATTTCGCCGGTGCACCACCATGTTGACCGTGAAGGCCACGCGATGCCCCTTGATCCGGCGCGCCAGTTCGATTTTGTAGGCGTGCGCGCGGGTGCCGGCGATCCGGTTGGCCTCGTCCGCTTCGGAATCCTGAAAGCTCAACTGGATGTGGTCGAGGCCCGCTTCCGTGAGCGCCTCGAGACGGTCCGGCGAGAGTCCGATTCCCGAGGTGATCAGGTTCACGTAGAGCCCTGCCTCGCGGCCCGCGGCCACCAGCTCGGCCACGTCCGCTCGCGCCAGCGGCTCTCCGCCGGTGAGATGCAGTTGCAGGACGCCCAGTGCGCCCGCCGCCCGAAAGGTTTCAACCCAGCTCCCGGTGGGCAGTTCGCGCTCCCTCGCCTGCATTTCCAGCGGATTCGAACAATACACGCAGTGCAGCGGGCAACGGTGCGTGATCTCGGCAATCAGGGACAGCGGCGTCATGATCAGAAATCGATAACGCGCTTCTGGTGCAGCCGCTCGAGAAACGTGGTCACTTCCGTTTCGATGCGGCTCGGCTCCATCGACGGGTACTCCGCTTTGAGTTCCCGGACAATGTCGTCGAGCGTGTGCTGGCCGTCGCACCGCTCCACGATCTTGCGGCCCGTCCCGGCAAGGCGCAGCGCGCCCTCCGGGATCAGCAGCATGTCACTTTCCCCTGCGGATTCGCGCAGCCGGCAGCCGGGCCGCAGCTTGGGCTGGCTGGCGCCCGTGAGTTCGCTCACTGGCCCTCCATGCGAAACGCGCCGGGCGGAGGCCAGCCCGGTGTCACATACGCGAAATACAAGGCGTCGAGTTGCGCCCAGAGGATGTCACACTTGGCGCGCAGCGCGTCCATGGCCAGCTCCTGCTCGGCCCGCGTGCGTGCGTGCCGCGTCACCCAATCCAGTGCAAAACGGGCATCCTCGGGCCCCTGGGTCAGTCGCGCCTGGAAGTAGGCGAGGCCCGGTTCGAGCCACGGATAGTGCTGGCGCAGCCTGTCCATGCGCAGCGCGATCAGGTCGCGCGAGAACATCTCAGTGAGAGAAGACGCCACCGACTCGAGGAAACTCTTCCGCGATACCAGCTCCAGATACGCGTTCACGGCGTAACGAGTCGCGGGCAGCACCTCGCGGCCCGATTCCACCCGCTCCCGGCTCAAGCCCGTCGCCTCCGCCAGCCGCACCCAGCGCTCGATGCCGCCGTCACCGGCAGCCGTGCCATCGTGGTCGACTATGCGTTTGCGCCACAGCCTCCGAAACTCCGGATCATTGCTGCGCGAAAGCACCAGCGCATCTTTCACGGGAATCTGGCTCTGGTAGTAGAACCGGTTGAGCGCCCACGCCTGGAGCTGGCCGCGCGTCAGTTTGCCTTCGTGCATCAACAGGTGAAAAGGATGGCGGTGGTGGTAACGCTCCTCGCCGATCGCGCGAAGGCGCGCCGCCAGTTCATCGGGAGCCAGCAGCTCGGAGGGCGTCATAACTCGAACTCCATGCCGTCCTGAGCCACCTCCCAACCGGCTTGCCGCACCTGCTGATATTCGGCGCTGTCTTCGTCCAGGATGGGGTTCGTATTGTTCACGTGAATGTAGATCTTGCGCGGGCGCTTCAGACCAGCCAGCCGTTCAAGACTCCCGCCAGGCCCGGAAAGCGGGAGGTGTCCCATCTGGCGCGCCGTGCGGCCTCCGCCCTGAATCCGGATCAATTCATCGTCCGTCCAGAACGTGCCATCGAACAGAAGCAGATCGCAATTCTCGAGATGTTCGAGCCAGGATTCCTCCATCGATGGCGCTCCTGGTATATACACCAGAGTCCCGCCTCCGGATGCGGGCCGGAGCTTCAACCCCAGCAGCGCTTCGTCTGGCGCTAAACATGACGCTTGCTCGCTGCTGACATAGTAAGGGTAGTTGCCGCTGAGCGCGAAGGGAAGACATCGGATGCCCGACTTCATGCCGCTCACCGAAGCCAGCTCGAACTCGCGGCCGGGAACCACGTCATCCCACAAGATCTGTTTCCTCACCATGGCGAAAATGATGTTGCTCTCCATGATAATCTTCCGGATCGATGGCGTAGCGTACGCGCGCAGTGGCTGCGACTCGCGAAGCAGAATCAGGCCGAGCATTTGGTCGAGATCCGCGCCTGGCAGAACCAGCGCCGCAATCGGCGTTTCTCGAGACTTTGAACTGGGATGGAGTTTCGGAAAACCTTCAATCTGCCTGGGGAGATCGGGGGATGCGCTTAACAGGTACCAGCTTGCATGGTCCGCGGAAACTGCGACTTGCACCTGCGTGCGAGCCGTGCCCCGCAGTGTGCCCTCCCGGAGCCGCGCGCAGTTCGAACAGGCGCAGTTCCACTGTGGGAATCCGCCGCCGGCCGCGGATCCGAGGATTCTTACCCGCACCGCGGGCCGTTAGTACTCGGGGTTAGCGTAGGTGTTGATTTCGCAGCTCAAGCAAACTTCTTCGAAATCCGGGGTGGTCCATTCCATGGTGCGTGTCTCCACGTTGGTTTAGATAAAAGGCCATTGTATATGAAGCGCGAGCCTGAGGCAAATCCGGGCTGTTCCCGGCGAACCCGACCGTTACTTCTTTGCCGGAGGCGCTGTCTTTTTGGCCGCGCCCGTCTTCTTCGCGCCTCCCGC
The DNA here is from genome assembly GCA_020073305.1 of Terriglobia bacterium. Classification (GTDB taxonomy): domain Bacteria; phylum Acidobacteriota; class Terriglobia; order Bryobacterales; family Bryobacteraceae; genus QHXW01. The sequence continues at coordinate 119,279 of JAIQFK010000003.1, read as the reverse complement.
GGCAGGAGCCGGTGCCGGGCCCTCGCGCTCCAGCTTGATGCTCATTATCTTCACCGGCGTTTTCGGCTTGTCGTTCGCACCGCGGGGCACGTTGGCTATCTTGGTGACCACGTCCTGGCCTTCGATTACCTGCCCAAAGATGGTGTGATGCCCGTTCAGATGCTGAGGAGTTCCATCCGTAATGAAGAACTGCGTGCTCCCGGTGTGAAGTTCGCCGGTATTCGCCATGGCGAGCCGGCCGGTCACGTCGAACTTGAGCGTGGGCACGAACTCGTCCGCAATGGTGTAGCCGGCGTCGTACATCCCGGACCCGGTCGGGTCACCTCCCTGAATCATGAAGCCCGGAATCACACGGTGAAATGTGACGCCGTTGAAAAACGGGCGCTTCACCATCTGGCCGGTCTTAGGATCGCGAAAGTCCTTCGTCCCTTTTACCAGGCCGGTGAAGTTCCGTACGGTGATGGGCGCCTCTTTTTCAAACAGCCGCAGGGTGATTACGCCCTGCGACGTGGTCATCACAGCGTACAGTCCGTTTTCGCGTGCCGGTTTGGCCGCTGCTGCCTGAGGGGCCTCGGGAGTCTGCGCCATCAGCGCACCCGCCATCCATACCACGGTAACCAAGCGAATCATTTGGTCGTCCTCGCAATGTAAATGTTGAGCAAGGAAGCATTATACTGAATGCGACTGACGCCCGGGCGCGAAGGCAATGCACGGGATCTTGTGCGATCCGCATGCGCTTCGGGTATGATAATCCGATCAGAGTCTGCCTCAATCTAAGGAAGGTTGTGCAATGAAGAAAGCGTTTTGGCTATTGCCATGTCTGGCGCTGGCCCTGAGCGGCGCGGATGTATCCGGAAAGTGGACCGGCACCATCGATATTGAAGACTCCGGATCCACCATTCCCATCCAGGTTGAACTCGTCCAGAAGTCAGACGCGGTGTCCGGCAAGATCGGCCGCGTGGGTAGCGGGGATGAGGGCACTATTCGCAACGGCAAGGTGGAGGGGACGAAGGTATCGTTTGAAGTCGTCTCGTCCGAGACCAGCAGTGCGTTCAAGTGGACCCTGACGCTGGTGAACGATCAACTGGAAGGCGAAATGAAGGGGGCGGTGGACGAGGGAGAGATCGTCGGCAAAGTGAAATTGAGCCGCGAAAAGCAGAGCGCGACACAATCGCAGTGATCGCGCGGCCATGCCGCCCCGCGCGGATCATCGCGAGGAACGGTCGGCCGGTTATGCGCGTTACACCCAAACTTTTTCCAACTTGACCCCGCGTCGGCATAGGTCGCAGTGTCCGGCATCGGCGTAATAGCTGGCTTCGAGCTTGGCCAGATAATACAGGGGCAGCGACCCGAAGCTTCTGGTGTTGGGCGTCGGCTGATAGATGACCACGGCGAGGCCGGCCACTGTGGCGCCACGCGACTCGAGCAGGGTCTTCATTTCCGCCAGCTTGCTGCCGGAGCGCAGAATATCGTCCACCAGCACGACCTGCTCACCCGGATGTTGCTCCAGAAACTGCCGGAATCGCATGGGTTCGTTTTCTTCCTCGTGCTCGGCCCAATAGACCTGTTTGGCGCGAAGCGCCTCGCACACTCCATAAGCTACCGGCAGGCCGCCCGTCGCGGGCGCCACAATGGAGAGTTCCGGGATCATCGCGCGAATCTCCGGATTGGCGCGCAACAGCCGGCTCAGTCCGACGCTGAGCGCGCGCGCGTGCTGATAGTAGCGCATGGCCAGCGGCACTTGCAGGTATTCGTTGGAATGCAGGCCGCTCGGATATTCGAAATGGCCGTCACGCAACGCGCCGGTTTCGCGCAGCACGCGCACCACTTCTTCGGGGGTAGGCAGCAGGTGCATGCTTAGTGCGCTCCTCGGCCGGAAAGGACCTTGGGGATCGTCAGCAGCAGAATCTTCCAGTCCAGGCCCAGCGACCAGTTATCAATGTATTGCATGTCCATCTTCATCCAGGTTTCGAAATCCACACTGTCGCGGCCTGCCAGGGCCCACAAGCACGTCAGGCCGGGGCGCATGCGCAGACGCCGCCGCTGCCAGCGCTGATACTGATCCACTTCCTCCGGCACCGCCGGCCGCGGCCCCACCAGGGACATATCGCCCTTCAGGACATTCCATAGCTGCGGCCACTCGTCGATGGAAAACCTCCGCAAGTAGCGGCCCAGCGCGGTCAGGCGCGGATCATCGGGGACCTTCATCGCCAGCGAGCGCACGCTCATGTGGGCGATGGTCGCGCGCATGGCTTCGGCGTTTTCGCACATCGACCGGAATTTGTAAAACACGAACCGCCGGCCGTTTAGCCCGCAGCGCTCCTGGCGGAAGATCGCCGGGCCGCGCGAGGTCAACCGAACGGCCAGCGCGATGAGAAGCATGAGCGGGGTGAGCACCACCAGCGCGGCTCCCGCCGCCAGGACATCAATGGCCCGCTTGGCCAGCAGCCGGATTTCGTCGTGCGGCGCCGGCGAGAAAGTCAGCAGCGGCGTGAAGGCCAGCCTCTCCAGGTACATTTCACTGTTGAGGTGCGGAAAGAAATCCACGGCGATGCGTGTGCGGACCCCCTCCTCAGCGCACAGCAGAAACACTTCCTCGAGCGCCGGCAGCTTCCCGCTGTCCACCACAAAGATGATCTCGTCGATGACTTGCCGCCGGAGCAGGGCGGGCAGATCCGCGAGGGGAAACACCGGATACGCCGCCGCCAGGCGGATCTCGGAAACCGCGACCGGACCATCTGCCAGGAACCCCTGGATGCGAATCCCGTACCGCGTTGAACGTTCGAGCGCTTCGCCGAGCCGCTGCGCGCGCTCTCCCAAACCCACTAGCATCACGTGATGCGTGGCGCCAAACTCGCGGCGCACTACGCCCACCAACCGCCCCGCCGTGAGCCGGAAGACCAGGAGAAGAACCCAGCTGTAGGCGCCGAACAACGCCATGAACGGCCGGCTCAGATCCAGCCGCATCAGGTATTCGAAGATCACCAGGCAAATGATGCCGTACCCGCACTGGCGCGAGGAGTCGCGCAAAACGACGCGCGGGTCTCCGGAGTCCAGCTTGTCGTAAACACCCAGCCACAGGCCGATGATGACCCACATGGCGAGCGAGAAGCCGAGGAGCAGGGCTTTAATGGGAACGATAAGGAAAAAGACGCGGTCCAGATGCAGCAGAAGGCGCGTCTGATACGCTGCCTCGAATGCCAAAGCGGTCAGCAGCACGTCGGAGAGGCCAAACAGGACTCTGGCTTTCCGATGCTGGCGGCTAAACATCCGCAAGCCAGAATAACACGCCCGAACGTGGGCTACCGGCTCTCGGACGCGGCCGTCGCACAGCGCAGCCGGCAGATGATACAATGTCTTCGTTGCACCCGGAGTTGACTCCCGCTAAAATCAGTTTGACCGTAAAGTAATCGGGCGCGTAGCTCAATTGGCAGAGCAAGTGACTCTTAATCACTAGGTTGAAGGTTCGATTCCTTCCGCGCTCACCAGCTCTTTCAAGGACTTGCGGACTACTGCAAGACCGATCGGACGGCAGCGCCTTGCCCCAGGGGGAACAGATAGTGATCCGATTGCGGACTCCGAACCGCTCCACGAACCACTGCCAGTGAGCAGCCAGAATGCGCGCTCCGCGCATAAGCGGCCGTTCAGTCAAACGTGGTTGGCACTTCAGGATTTCGCAGACACTGAAATACAAATCGGATCTGCTCGGGCAACGTACGGGTAGCCGACAAAGCTGGAATCTGATCCTCCGCAAAGAAGGCGACCTCGGTTGTTTCCGTGCTGGCACTGGCCACGCCGCTGAGCAACTGGCAGCGGAATACCAGCTTGTAAGCGTGGAAGGGAATAGGCGGATGCGGGTGTTTGTTCCGGTCCCAACAGGCCAGCAACTTCACTGCTTTGACGATATAGCCGGACTCCTCGCGCACTTCTCGTTCGACCGATTCGGCGGCACTTTGCCCGACCTCAGCCCATCCACCGGGTAGTGTCCAGCAACCGTCTTCCCGCTCGCGAACCAAAAGCAGGCGATTCTCCGCGAATACCGCCGCGCGCACATCCACCCTGGGCGTCGCGTACCCCAGCCCGGCGGCGAATAATTCGGCGGCCAGCGCAACCCTTTCAGGTTCCGGCCCGGCGATCATCGACGCGGCAATGGCGGACAATTCACCGTAACGCTCCAAATCATACGGACTGGTGGCATAGGTGAGGCCGGTCTGCGCTATGGCCTGGATGCGCTGCGCCACGGAATTCCACTCTTTCGTATTTGTCTTCACGCAACCAGAGTAACCAGGCGGGACGCTGAGCGTGTGGCGTGCACAGCGATTTGCGTGATTCTTAATCACTAGGTTGAAGGTTCGATTCCTTCCGCGCTCACCAGCCCTTGCCAGCTTGTCCGGTGAAGGTGACGGCACTGACGGTGCGAGAAGTAGTGGAAGCGGCGCGCCGCGCGCGAAGCTACGCTACCGAGGAGCGGCTCTTGCCCGCGCGGGGATTATTGGACTTTTCCTGCGCCAGCCGAATTCGCTCCCTGATCCGGCTGATTAACGCCTTGGCGAACTGAACCTTTTCGCTGTTTTTCTTAAAGCCGGGAAGCCGCGTGTCGATGAATTCGTTGCGAAACAATTGATCGGAGGCCAGAGGCAACAGCACCTCAAGTTCCTCAATGGTCAGCTCCAGGGAAGGCTTTTTGGTTGACGTATGCGGCCTGGTTTCTTGAATCCCCGAGCGCGCTGGGGGAACAAATACTCGTTAATCATAGCAGAATCCAGCGGACTCATGCTCTGCATCGCTATAGGCGCGCACCTCCACCGCAATGCTGTGCCCTGGCGCGTCGTGCTATTCAAGATCGTGGTTGCCGCATAGCCCTTTAACATATACTCCTTCTTACGCACTTCAGGAGGATGTCATGAACTTTTCACGCAGAGAATTGAGTCTGTTGCTTCCGGCGCTGGCGGCCACTCGTGCCGCGTCGCAGGGCTCCGCCTTGAAATCCAAAACCTATCGATTCGAGGACCTGGCGGTCCGCTCCGAAGGTGAGAACCGGTTCCGCGCAATCCTCGAGGGCGAAACGCACACTGGAGTTCCCATCGAATTGCATATGACTGAACTGGCTCCAGGCCAGGCGCCGCATCCGCCCCATCACCATGTCCACGAGGAAATGATCATGATCCTCGAAGGCACGGTCGAAGTGAACATTGGGGATAGCAGCGCCACCCTGGGCCCGGGTTCGGTGGCATTTGTAGCATCCGGCCAGCAGCACGGCTGGCACAATGTGGGGACGAGTCGCGCCAGGTATTTTGTACTCGCGTTGGGGCGGGATAAGGCGTGAGTGGCCGCTACTGGCTCAGTTCCACGCCCTTGGTGGTGATGAAATATTTCACCAGCATGTTCGTGTTCTCCCAGGCGGGCATGGTTCGCGGCGCTTTCAGATAATCGAAAAACCGGTTGGTCACCTGAGCGAAATGCGCTTCATGCCCGACGCGAAACTTCTCGGGAATCACGATACGAGCTTCGCTCCCATCTTCGTATATCGCCAGTCCCGGATACGCCTTCTGCAAATTCTCCACCTTTCTTCTGAGTTCTGCGAAAACCTCCGCTTTCAGGGAGACGGAGTTCGCGACTACGTACAGTTCGGGCCGATACTGCTGTTGCGGGCCCTGGCGAATCTCGACGCGCGCTTTGGTCCCGCGGAAAGAGGCTTCATACATGTCGCCGGCACGGGGCGGGGCTTCCCAATTCCACAGGATATCGAGCTTGACGTGAATGCCCTCCACCGTATAGTGAACGAAATTGTTGCAGAAATACTGTAAATTCCCGTCGTGCACGTGCGCTTCGAGCGATCGCGGGAATGCGGGTTCGCCGGTGACTTTCTGAAAATCGGATTGTGGGATGACCGTTGGCCAATGCCTCCCGCTCAGCACGCGAACGTCGGTTTTGTAGTCCAGCATCTTGTCGGGGAAAGCCGTCCACTGAACCAGGTCGACCACGTGCGTGCCTACGTCCGCTAAACCCTCGCCCGCTTCGTTCACATCGAAGAACCAAGCCGGCCGCCGGAGTGGAGTGCCGGCCACTTGCTTCATCAGGTGATGGACGCTCTTCGCGGAAATCGCCGGTTCTTCGGCATTCCCCGAGGTCAGACGGCCGAAAACGCCTTCGTCGTTCACCAACTCCCGCTGCAAGATCGCCGTGATCTCATAGCGTTCGGTCATGATGTCGTACGCGACGAGCCCTTTCTGGCCCGCTTCAGTCAGGACGCGCTCCAGCGTGGGCATTTCGGCTGAGGTGATGATCCACGGCTTATCGGCGAGGATGTTCAGGCCGGCTTCGACCGAGGCCCGAATCCGCGCGATTTTCGGACGGTTGCGGCCGGCCAATACGATCACGTTTCCCGCCCTCTCCCGCAGCATGCGCTCGAAAAAGTCCGGGCCGGTATGCAGTTCGATTTCCCACGCCGTGGGATGTTCGCCGCGCGAGTTAAACTGCGCGATGCGGTTGAGATAATCAAGCACATCGGGGCCGAGCGGCGCGTAAACCGAGACCTGCTTGGCCAGCCACGGGTACATTTCCTTTTGAACCAGCGCGGCATGGAAGTGCCCGGGGTCGACTACGATGAGCCTGGCTCCCGTCACGAGCTCACCTCCCTTTAGGTAAAGACCGGTACAGAATACGAGACCAGCCACTGCGCCCACAACGATGAATCTCATGCTAGTCTCCGTCGGCGGGATGCCATGGCAGGTGGTGACATTGCTTCCCTTGTGAACATATCATCGGATGAGCTGGTTTGGGCCGGGGCAGTGAACACAGGTTTCCATCCGGCTGAAGCGGTTACACGACTATGTCCGGTTACGATGATGAACTCGAGCGGATTGTTGCCGAGCTGAACCGGGCGGCGCCGGGATCGCGCTCCACGAACTTGGAGGCGCCACAATCGACCGCGAGTCTCGATCAACTGCTGCTCTACGCCGTCGAGCGGAGCGCCTCCGACCTGCTGCTCGTTGCCGGCGCGCCCGTGGCGTTGCGTGTTGATGGGAAGCTCACGCCGGCCGCCGGTCCCACGCTCGAAGCCGATGACACCCGGAATCTGCTTCTCCCCCTGTTAACCCCGAAACAGCATCAGGAGCTGCAGCGCGATAAATCCGTCGACTTCTGCTTCTCCCGCGAGGCGATCGGACGTTTTCGCGCCAACGTGCATCATCAGCGCGGAACCCTGTCCGGAAGCGTTCGGCTGCTGCCGGCGCGCATCCCCACCCTCGAATCTCTGCACCTGCCTCATACGCTTCATCGGTTGGCCGAGGCGCGGCAGGGGCTGGTACTGATCACCGGGTCGACGGGTTGTGGCAAGAGCTCAACGCTCGCAGCGCTGATCGACATCATCAACACCGACCGGCGCGATCACATTGTGACCATTGAGGACCCCGTCGAATTTGTGCACGGCAACCGCAGCTCGATCGTGGAGCAGATTGAGGTGGGGCACGATACACCAGAGTTTGCCAGTTCCTTGCGAAGCATCATGCGCCAGACGCCGGATGTGATCCTGGTTGGAGAGATGCGGGACCCGGAGACTATCGCCACCGTGCTCACGGCCGCGGAAACCGGGCACTTGGTGCTTTCCACGCTGCACACCAACGACACCTCGCAGGCCGTCTCGCGCATTCTCGATTCGTTCCCGTTAGGCAACCAGCCGCAAATCCGGCAGCAGCTTTCACTGGCCCTGCTGGCGGTCGTGGCCCAGCAACTGGTTCCCGCCGCGGATGCCAGCGGCCGCTACCCGGCGGTCGAAATCATGACCGGATCCAGCGCCGTCCGCAACCTGGTCCGCAAAGGCGAAGATCACCAGCTCTACACGGCCATCTCGACCGGGCGCGCCGAAGGCATGATTACGATGGAACAATCGCTCGCCGATCTGGTGCGCGCCGGGCGGATTACCCGTGAAAGCGCACTTGCGCACTGCTTCCGGTCTGAGGATCTGCGGCGGTATCTGTAGCTGCGCGGTCTAAATCTGCGAATACGAGGTCGGGTTCAGAATCACATTCGTGATATTCGAAACAATTTCTTCAAAGTTGTAGCGCGCGGAGCTGCTGAGTTTTTTCCATCCCGGATCGGAACCGAAGGCTTTCCACATGCGGTTGCGCTCCGCAAGGTCGGGAAAGCCGATCATGTACGTGAGATTCGGCATCCGGGCACCCACTAGAGTGTCGCCGTAGAAGACCTGCCAGAAACCAGCCCGCTGAAATACATCAAATTCGCCGCTGTTGAACATCTCGACTTTTCGCTTGTGGTCCTGGTCCGTGGCGCTCTCGTAGGTCCGCAACTCGAACAGGCGCGACCGATGCTCGGCCGTGGCCGCGGGAATTGTGAGCCGGGGCCATCCCTCAAACGCGGCCAGGAGCGAGCTCTCCTTGCGCGCGTACGCCGGTTCCTTGGCGGCCGCGTTCAAGAAGGCCGCCCCGGCCTTGAGGTATTCGGCATCTTGCTCGAGACGGAACTCGGCGGTAACTAGAGTCTCGACCGATAGGCTCGGCATCAGCACGTACAGCGACGGACTGTCCGGTCCGATATCCGCGCTGAAAACTCCGACGGGAGTGATCGCAAGCCGGTTCAACGCCGGGATGAGTGCTTCGTGTAGAAAAGCGTCGGCGACTTTCCTCTGCTCCCCCATTTGCAGGCGATAACGCCGAAGCTCGTAGAATTCCCGGGTTCTTGCCGCAGCGGTCTGCGGGGCGGCCAGGGCCGGGGCAGCTAATGATGAGGTTAGAAACTGTCGTCTTCGCACGGATGTCCCTCCAGATGGGGATTATTTCACAACCGCGCGGATTCTTGATGCGGCTTACCGCCGCGCGCCAAAAACCTCGGGACTGGTCCGTTTGCTGGCGCGCATCAGAGTCGCATTGATTTCGGTGAGTTGCGCAATGAGCCGGTTCTCATCCACAGGCATTGGACGGCGAATCGCCATGATTTTCTCCTCACCCTCTCGACTGATGAGGGCCAGCCAACCGATCATGCATAAAATCGACACCCCCTGCAGAGAAGTGCTCACCGCAATACTGAGCCGATAACCGGTCAGGTTCACAATGAGGATGCCCAAAGTGTTGGCAGTGAAGAATATGGCGTACAGGATGGAGTGAGCGATCACGTTCCTGTTCAATTGAATGGGAAACAGCACCAGAAAACCAAGAAGTAGGAGCAGAAGAAGAACGACCGCGAAGTCAATTCCGCGCTCGACCATGAGGAAGCGTTGAAGAGCAAAAGCCCCCTCCGTTGAACGCATCCACGTAGGCAGCACCGTCACGGTGGACAGCAACACGGATAACGCGAGGCTTCCGTAAACAATCCACCGCCCCAGGGCGTGGATTCCCCGATAGTCCTTGAAAACTAGGGAACAGAGTTCAAGAACCACCAGCACGTACAACATCCAAATCAGAGGTTCTGTCGCCCGCCACAGATTGAGAAAGAAATCCGAGCCCGGGCTGTAGGGCCACAAAACCAGCGATCGGACGCAATCAAAAACCAGATAAGCCAAAAAAAAACGATAACTGCGAGCCAATTTCAGGCGCAGAAAGTCTCCCGCCAGTAGCAGTTCGGAGAGAATCATGAGCAGCCAGAGCGCTCGTTCTAGCGACAGAAGCCAAGATGGAGCCATCCCTAAATCCGTTGCTCGATTCTATCATGCGCATTAAGCGCACACTACCACTTCTGAACCCGCGAGGGCGACGAATTGGCTTAGTGTCCGTTATTTCAAGAGTGCAGGAACTCCAGGCAGTCTAATGGGGCCAGGGCCATGGCAGTGACATATTGGCAAGTCTCCTTTCCGCATCACAAACGTGCGCGTGTGATGCTAGGATATTCGGTTAATTGATGCATTATATATTCGGTTATTGCCTCGCGGGGGATCAGAATCTTTCGCAGTGGATGGGGAGACGTTCTAGGCTGTTTCAGTCTTGTCTGAGCTGAGTTCGCCAGTTCATTTCGGCGAGTTCCACGGAATTGCGCGTGCGGAAGGAAGGATATCTGATGCAGGACGACTGCGTAACGGGATTATTGTAGGTGAATCGGGCTCATTGCAACAGAATTTTCGGCAGGCGATCGGGAAAATCGATGGTCGCTGAGCGGTTACTACTCGGTTGCCGGAAGCCGGAAATCCACGCGGCGTTCGCGGTTCAGCCGGGAGGTCAAGGCGCGGTCCACCGAATCCAACGGCGCCTGCCGCTGCTCGTGCTGTAAGGTGATGAAGTGCAGCGTGCCACCCGTCACCCAGTACGCTTCGGCCGCGCGAATGTTGTTCTGATTCTGAAAAGCGATCAGATAAATCGGCTTTTCGTTGCCCTGAGACCAAGTTTCCGCATATTCGCGAGTCTCCGGCCGTGCAGCGCGCGGAGATTCGTAGACCGTGACCGGCGCTGGATTGGATTGATAGACAACGACGGGCGCGCTCGAATAGCCGTAATCGTAGGACGAGTACGGGTAGCCATAGCCGTAACCGTAGCCATAGTATGGATAGCCGTAGTCGTAATAAGGCCAGTAGGAATATGGGTAGAATCCGAGGCCGAAGCCGAAAAACCGGTTGCGGCCATAGAACCCGCCGCGGAAGCCACCGTATCCGCCGCGAAACCCTCCGTAACCGCCGCGAAAGCCGCTACTGACTCCGCTGTGGAAACCGCCGCCACCGTGAAAGCCACCACCACCATGGAACCCGCCGCCATGCCCCCCGCCGCCGCGCTGCGCCGCCGCGGGCAATGCCACCAGGCAACCAATAAGAAGGAACCGCGCAAAGTTTCCCATAAGCACGCTCCACTTGGAGCTTAGCGCTCACCGGAGCCGGTCGCAAGGGTCTTCCCATCTGCCGGATTCCGCAGAGCGGAACACCGCATCGATCACCGCCATATTTCGAATGCTCGACTCGAGCGGCACGGGGACCTCGCCGCCGTCACGGACCGCGCGGGAGAACAGGTCGCCCTGCATCGTGTACTGATCGCATTTCGGCAGCTTGTGCGTTTTGATACCGGCACCGAGCAGGTCGCGGCCATTATCAAGAAAGATGCGGCACGAGCGATCGGGCGGCGCGTTGAAGGGGATCTCGATCTCCACGCGGCCGCGGGAGCCGAAGATGTGCACACGCTGGTAGGCGACGATCTGCGTGCCGCAGGTGAAGATACACTGGCCTGCTGGATAATCGAGAATGGCCGAAGTCAGGCGGTCGATCTTCATTTTCGGATCGCGCTCCACCAAACCCAGCACGCGCCGCGGCTCGGCGCCGAAGATCAGGCGAGAGGTAAAGATGGGGTAGCAGCCGATGTCCATCAAGCCTCCGCCGCCGTACTCGAGAACATTGCGGATGTTCGCCGGGTCGGAGTTGGCATAGCTGAAGAAGCCCATGAACGACCGCACTTCCCCGATACGGCCACCGCGGACAAGTTCTAGCGCTTTCAGCCACTGTGGGTGCGAGCGCACCATGAACGCTTCGCCAATTTTGACGCCGGTGCGATCCCGGACGTCACGCAACCGCTTCGCCTCGTCAACATTCAGGCCAATGGGCTTTTCGCACAGCACGTGTTTGCCCGCCTCCGCTGCTCGAATCGACCACGGCACGTGCAGGTGATTGGGCAGCGGATTGTAAATGGCGTCGATTTCGGGATCAGCCAGCAGCTCGTCATAAGAGCCGTACGCCTTCGGAATGCCGAGAGCGCGCGCGGCTTTTCGCGCCTTCCGCAGGTCGCGCGAGGCGATAGCGGCGATTTGCGAATCTTTGCCCCGCTGCATGGCGGGAATCACCTTCTGAACGGCGATCCCGGCGACACCGAGAACGCCCCAACGGACTTTAGGCATAGGGACTGATATTTTACTGTATGATCTGAACATGTTCTGGGCGCTCGGGCTGCTGCTGGCCTCGGTTTCACCGGCGCCGACGTTTACCAAGGACATCGCGCCGATCTTCTACCAGCGGTGCGTCGCCTGCCACCATCCCAACGATATTGCGCCGATGTCGCTTCTCGACTACAAATCTGCCCGGCCGTGGGCAAAGGCGATTCGGGAAGCTGTGCTCGCGCGCAAAATGCCGCCCTGGTTCGCGGACCCGCATTTTGGCAGTTTCGCCAACGACGCCCGGCTCACCGCGGGCGAGATCGATACTATCAAGTCCTGGGCAGATCGAGGCGCGCGCGAAGGCGATGCGGCCGATCTGCCTGCGGCTCCGGTATTCGCGGACGGCTGGCGCCTGGGCAACCCGGATATTGTCATCGACATCGGGCAGGATTTCGTCGTGAAGTCCGGCAACGACGCTTACGAGCACTTCGTGGTGCCGACCAACTTCACGGAAGGGAAATGGATCCGCGCCGCCGAAATCCGGCCCGGCAACCGCCGCGTGGTGCACCACGTTCACGTCAGTGTGGTCGGCGACGAGCGGCAGGCCGGCTCGACCTCGATCGAATCGATGACGGAACTGCAATCGTTCCTGGTGCGCGAAGGCACGCTCACGCGGGTTCGTGAGGATGCGCCTGTGGTAGACGATGCGTGCGCTACCGATGCGCCGGATCTACCGTACCTGCGCGGATCACAGGAGGGCGCGCTGGCATCGTTTCTGCCGGGCCGCGCGCCAGACCGGTTTCCGGATGGCACTGCCAAGTGGGTTCCGCCGGGATCCAGACTCGAGTTCGTGGTGCATTACGCACGAACCTCCGGCGCACCGCAAACCGACCGCACGAGCGTGGGGCTGTACCTTGCGCCCGCGCCGCCCGAACGAGTTCTCCGCCGCATGGATCTGCGCAATTTCTTCTTTCGCATCCCGCCCGGCTCCCCCAGCCACGAAGTGAAGCGCTGCTTCACGTTCGACGAAAACAGGCTGCTGCTCTCCATCACGCCGCACATGCATTATCGCGGCCACGACGTGGTCTACGAGCTCAGGCGTCCGGACGGCCGGCGCGAAGTTCTGCTGGCGGTCCCCAATTACAGCTTCAACTGGCAACTTGTCTATCGGTTCAAGGAGCCCGTTCGCGTAGAAAAGGGCAGCCGTCTCATGGTAACCACCCACTATGACAACAGCCCGAACAACCCGGCCAACCCCGACCCGGCCCGAGCGATCCGCTGGGGGGACAAGAGCGAAGAAGAAATGATGACCAGTTGGATCGAATACCTCAACCCGGAAGCCGAATCCGCCCGGAAATAGACGTTCGAAATCGCAGCAAACGTCCCGAAAACGGACATTCACTCGCCCCGTGTTTGTATCACAGTCGATTGATTGCAATGCGCTTACCCGATCGCGTAACATGGCGACCGACTTGCCCGGCTAGACGGCCATGGCTGGAATCTGGAAAGACATCCGCTACGCCGCCCGGGTTTTAAGAAAGTCCCCAGGCTTCACGCTGGTTGTGGCGCTCTCGCTCGCGCTCGGAATCGGCGCGAACACCTCGGTGTTTTCGATGGTGAATGCGTACTTCTTGCGGCCGATGCCCGTCGATCAGCCTGACCAACTCGTCGCCATCTACTTTACGTCGCCTGCACGATGGGGCCGCGACATCGCCGGTTTTTCGTACCCGGACCTGCTGGATTACCGAAGAGCCGATACAGGCCTCACGGAGCTGATGGGGTCGAGCGGGATACCGCTCAGTATGACCGACGGCGAGAAGCCTGAGCTGATCTGGGGCGAAATTGTCACCGGCAACTTTTTCTCCGGGCTTGGCCTTCACCCGGTCCTTGGCCGCGGATTTCTGCCAGACGAGGCTAGCGCTCCAGGCCAAAAGCCGGTCTGCGTGCTGAACTACAACTTCTGGCGCCAGCATTTTCAAAGCGACCCGAATATCATCGGCAGGACGATCCGGATCAACAGTCACCCTTTCACGGTCGTGGGTGTGGCGCCGTGGGGTTTCATCGGCACCAGGCTATTCACTTTTGTCCCTGACGTCTGGATTCCGCTGACCATGCAGCAGACCATCGCGCCTGATTTCGGCAACTACATGGAAGGCCGGGACAATCGATGGATCGAGCTGCGAGGCCGTCTCAAGCCCGGCGTGACCAAAGAGCAGGCCGCGGCGGCCATGAACGTGGTGGCGAGCCGGCTAGCCGGCGAATATCCGCAAACCAACAAGGATCTCCGGGTGAATATCATCCCAGGGGGAACCAGGAACCAGCCCGTCTTTGAGGCCCTCGGTGTAATCTCGGCCACAACGGCGATTATGTTTGGTGTCGTGGGTCTGGTCCTGTTGATCGCCTGCGCCAATGTCGCGAATCTGATGCTGGCACGCGCTGCCAACCGCGCTCGCGAAATGGCGATTCGTATTGCCGTTGGCGCCACCCGCGCCCGTCTGTTGCGCCAGTTGTTGACGGAGAGCGTGCTCCTTTCGCTGCTCGGTGCGGCGGCGGGGATAATCCTCGCGCTGTTGTTCAACGATCTGTTGAAGGGTTTCTATCCTGCCCTTGACTTCCAGACGGCGGATATCGACTACGAATCGCGTCTTGACCCTCGCATGTTTGTGTTCAGTTTTCTGCTTTCGCTTGTCGCAGCAGTGCTATTTGGCCTGGTTCCGGCCCTGCGGGCTTCAAAAGTCGATCAAGCAGCGGCGATGAAGGGCGAGCAGGGCACGCCGGTTGGCGGAGTGCGCGGACTGACTCGCGGGAATTTACTCGTCACGGCTCAGGTTGCGCTTTCTTGCGTGCTTCTGATTAGTGGCGGCCTGTTCCTGCGAAGCATGCAATTTGCCCGCAATGTGAATCCCGGTTTTGACCGGACGGGACTGCAAATGTTTTCCGTGGATCTGGGAATGCAAGGGTATAACGAACAGCGCGGGAGGTTGTTCCAGAAGAGCATGGTGGAACGCCTCAAGACTCTGCCCGGCGTCGAATCCGCGAGTCTGGCGTATCCACTGCCACTGGACGCTTACAACGAAGACTACTCGGTTCGTGTCGAGGGGAATACGCCAAGATTGGACAACGAATCCAACATGGCTGGTGTGAGCCGGGTGGGCCCGCACTACTTCGAGACCATAGGCACGCGGCTGGTGGCGGGGCGGCCGATCGATGAGCGCGATACGGAGTCGTCGCGCCCAGTGGCCGTCATCAATGAAACGATGGCCCGGCGCTATTGGCAGTCACCGGAGAAGGCTCTGCGCCGGCGGTTCGCAATCGGCAAGGACAGCCCCTGGATTGAAGTGGCCGGCGTAGCCAGAGACGGCAAGTACCTGACGTTCGGCGAGAATCCAGTGCGGTATTTCTTTCTTCCGTTTGCACAGCAGTACGGAGGCCGCGTTACTTTCCTGGTGCGTTCCAAGCAAGGCCCGGATTCCCTGATGGCCGCAATCCGTCAGGAAGTGAAAGGCCTGGACGCGAGCCTGCCCATTTTTGGCGTGCGCACCATGCCGCAATTCCTGAACAGGATCGTTTCGGTCTACGACATGGGAGCCTCCCTGGTGGGGACATTCGCGGTGGCGGCTTTGTTGCTAGCGGCGGTAGGAATCTACGGAGTTCTTCACTTTGCCGTCACCCGCCGGACACGCGAGATCGGGATTCGGATGGCATTAGGTGCGGCGAGGGGCGACGTTGTCCGCCTGATTCTGGTGCGCTCGATGGCGTTCGCCGGCGCGGGCCTCGTGCTCGGAATTGCGGGCGCGGTGGCCGCCGGGCGCCTCACGGGCACGATCCTGGCCGGCGTGACGGGCACCGACCCGCTGACGTTTCTCGCGGTCGCCGTGCTGTTTGGCCTGGTCGCGCTGGTTGCCAGCGCGATTCCCGCATGGCGAGCCTCGCGCATCGACCCAATGCAAGCTGTGAGGTACGAGTAGGCCGGCGCTTCCGCACCGGGCGATGCTGCGCATCGCGGACATCCGGAACGGACCCGAAAGCGCGGCGGCGACACGGAGACGGGGCGACGCGGCGAGAAGACCGCGCCTGGGTGCTACGCTGAACCAGATGCCTCGCCCGTCGCTCGCCGCAGTTCTGGGAGGCGGCGACCGCAGGTCGATTGGACGTTCCAACGAAGTTGCCGCGCTGGTTTTGGCTCACCGAGAGCGCTTCTCCGAACTCATCGCGTGTCTATGGAGCGACGATCCGCTCGTCCGCATGCGCGCCGCCGACGCGGCAGAGAAGGCCTCGGCGCAGTATCCGGCACTGCTGGAGCCGTTCAAGGCGGAGCTTCTTGGTCTGCTGGTGGAAGCGGACCAACAAGAATTGCTCTGGCATCTCGCACAGATTATTCCGCGGCTTTCGCTCTCCGCAGGGGAACGGCAGCGAGCGGCCGGGATCTTCCGCTCCCTGTTGAAGCATCGCGGCTCCCTGGTAAAGACCGCCGGCCTACAGGCCCTCGCGGATTTGTCGCGGCACGATGCGGGGCTTCGATCTGAAGTGATGGAGCGGATTGAAGCCGCGCTTCGAACCGGTACACCGGCCATGAAGGCGCGCGCAAGGAATCTGCTGAAGGATTTCCAAGGTGGGCTGCGATGATCCCCCCTCGGACAATGCTAGATTGAAGGGTTCAAAGAAAACGCCATGCTGGAGTGTCGCTCCTGCACTCAGGACATCCCCGACGGCAGCCGTTTTTGCCCTCACTGCGGTGCATCGATGATCGCAGATTCAGGCGCGACACGAACCATGCAGACCCCTGCGTCAACGCCCTCATCGCAAAAGCATCTAAGCAGCTCGAGTTCGCTCGACGAAGGAAGGTTTCTTCCAGGAACTCTGCTCGCCGCGCGCTATCGCATCGTGGCGCTGCTGGGTCGCGGCGGCATGGGCGAAGTCTACCGGGCGAATGACCTGAAGCTCGGTCAGCCGGTTGCCCTCAAGTTCCTTCCCGAGGCAACCGCAACGAATGAAACCACGCTCGCGCGGTTTTACAACGAGATCCGCATCGCGCGCCAGGTTTCCCATCCTAACGTCTGCCGCGTTTACGACCTTGGCGACGTGGAAGGCCAGGCGTATCTTTCCATGGAGTACGTGGATGGCGAGGACCTGGGCTCGCTCATGCGGCGCATCGGACGGCTGCCCGCAGACAAGGCGCTGGAGATCGCGCGCAAGCTGTGCGCGGGCCTGGCTGCCGCACACGACAAAGGCGTGCTTCACCGCGATCTGAAACCCTCCAACATCATGCTGGACGGCCGCGGCCACGTGCTGATCACGGACTTCGGCCTCGCGGGTCTAGCCAGCCAGCTCCAAGGAAGCGAGGTACGCAACGGTACACCGGCTTACATGGCGCCCGAGCAATTGGCCGGCACAGAAGTGACCATGCGCAGCGACATCTACTCGCTGGGTCTGGTGCTTTACGAAATCTTCACCGGTAAGCGCGCCTTCGACGCCGCGACGCTGGCCGAGCTGGTGCGCCTGCACACCGAAACCTCGCCAGTGAATCCTTCGACACTGGTGAAGGATCTCGACCCGGCCGTGGAGCGTGTGATTCTGCGCTGCCTCGATCCGGACCCACGCAACCGGCCTGCTTCCGCTCTAGCGGTGGCTGCGGCTCTGCCCGGTGGCGATCCACTTGCCGCGGCGCTGGCGGCGGGGGAGACGCCGTCGCCCCAGATGGTGGCAGCGTCGGGCGAGACGGCAGGTCTGCCTGTTCGGGTGGCCCTTCCTTGCCTCGCAGCGGTATTGTTCGCGCTAGCCATCCTTGTCTTTGCTGGTCCCCGCACCAGTGCCATCGATCAACTGGAACTCGAGAAGCCTCCTGAAGTGCTGAGCGAGACTGCACGCAACATGATTCGCAATTTCGGCTACACGAGCCACGCCATCGACCGCGCGTACGGCTTCGGTTATCA
Source organism: Terriglobia bacterium (assembly GCA_020073305.1). Classification (GTDB taxonomy): domain Bacteria; phylum Acidobacteriota; class Terriglobia; order Bryobacterales; family Bryobacteraceae; genus QHXW01. The sequence continues at coordinate 101,550 of JAIQFK010000003.1, read as the reverse complement.
AGGAGACTTTCTTCATTACATCCAGGAGCACGAGAAGCCGGGGCCCTCCGACTGGCCGAAAATTCTGGCGAGCTGGCCCAGTTTGGCTTTCTTCTGGTATCGCGAAAGCCCGCGTTACCTGGTTCCCAGTGATTTCAGGGATCAGGCTATGACGCCGGGAATCGTGACCACTTACGATCCTCCGGTGACCCAATCGGGGATGATCAACGTGCAACTGGACCCGCAAGGACGCCTGGAATGGTTTGAGGCAGTTCCTCCGGAGGTGGACAAGACGCCGCCCGTGGCGCAACCCTTCGATTGGAAGCCGCTGCTCTCTGCGGCAGGCCTGGATGCGGGTACGCTGCGGCCAACCGAACCCGAGTGGAATTCATTGGCGGTCTCTGACACGCGCGCCGCATGGACCGGAACATGGCCAGGCAGCCAGAGGGCGTTACGTGTGGAAGCGGCGGCCTGGCGCGGCAAACCTGTGTACTTCGCGATGATCGGCGCCTGGACGCACCCATACCGCATGCAGCCGCAAGAACGGAGCACCGGCCACAAAGCCGCGGATGTCATCAGTACCTGCCTGCTCATCCTGGTTCTCGGCGGCGCCGTCTGGTTGGCACGCTGGAATCATACGCGCGGCAGGGGTGACCGGCAGGGAGCTGTCCGGCTCGCGCTGTTCGTGTTCTGCGCGCAAAGCGCGCTGTGGATTACCAGAAGCCATCTGGTACCGGACATCAGCACCTTCGGGTTGTTCATCATCATGGCAAGCACGGCGCTGTTCATCTGCGGCTGCGTCTGGATTCTCTACCTGGCGCTCGAACCCTATGTCCGCAGGCATTGGCCACAGGCCATCATTTCCTGGACCCGCATGTCGGGTGGCCGCATACGCGACCCGCTGGTGGGACGTGACGTCTTGTTCGGCACCGTGCTGGGTGTATCCTGGTGCCTCATTTTCATCGTCAACAACGTGGTGCTTTCGAGGTTCGGTTCCGCACCCAGCCTGGGAAACACAGTTTACTTCCAGGGATCGCGCCAGGCTGTTGGGGCCATTCTTGCCCAGATTCCCAACTCTGTAACAGGCACGCTGATATTTTTCTTCCTTATCTTTCTCCTGCGCGCGATCCTCCGCAAACAATGGCTCGCAGCCGCTGGATTCGTTTTGATTTACACCGCCATTAAATGTCTGGGGAGCGATTATCCCTGGGTGGAAGCACCGTTCGTGATTGTCGTTTACGGCATTGCTGCTCTTGTCGTGTCGCGCTTCGGCCTGGTTGCGTTGGCGGCAGGCATTTTTGTGGCGGACCTTTTGGGCAACCTGCCGGCCACCGCGAACTTTTCAGCTTGGTATGCCAGTGGTCCGATCCTCGCGCTGGTGGTGGTGGCGGCGCTGGCTGTTTGGGGCTTTCACACGTCGCTGGCCGGGCAGCCGGTCTTCAGCCGGGAGCTGTTCGACTAGGGCTGTGCTAAGCTGTCTCCGTGCGCCGCCGGAGTCCGATGCTTTCCCTGGCCAGCCCGCGGCTGGGTCCGCTGGTAGAGCACGAAACGTTCGCCCGGCTGTGCCGCTCGCGGGACTTCCTTGCCGCCAGCCTCGATCAGCAAGTGCATCTCGATGACACGGCCAGCGCCGCTTGCCTTTCTCCCTTCCATTACCACCGGATGTTTGCACGCGCTTTCGGCGAAACCCCGCATGATTTCGTGCGGCGGTTGCGCATGGACCGCGCCAGGCAATTGCTCGCGCAGGAACATCTGCCGGTTACTGAAGTCTGTCTTGCCGTCGGCTACGAGAGCCTGGGGTCGTTCAGCATGCTGTTCCGATCGCTCGTGGGCTGCTCCCCGGTGGAGTACCGGCGGGCGGTCCGGCGCATTTTTCCGGTCCCGGAACTGGCGATCTACCGTTTTGTCCCTGCCTGCTATCTCCTGAACCACGGCGCACGCCCGTTCTGACAAGACCGCAAGTTTCAAGAAGCGCAGCGAGTGTATCCTGTAGCAATCTGAATCCGGAGGGAAATTTCATGATTCAACGCATGTCGCATGTAACCATTTATGTCTTAGATCAGGATTCCGCCCGCGATTTCTACATCAACAAGCTAGGCTTCGAACTGCGCACGGACGCAACGATGGACAACGGCTTTCGCTGGCTCACGGTCAGCCCCAAGGGCCAGCCCGACTTGGAGATTGTACTGATGGCCACCACGAACCCGAAGATGGACGCGGAGACCGCCGAGATGCTTCGCACCCTAATCCGCAAAGGCGTCTTGGGCAGCGGCGTGTTCGACACGGCGGATTGCCAGAAAACCTATGAAGACCTGAGGGCCAAGGGGGTCGAGTTCCTGTCTCCGCCGACGGAGCGGTTCTACGGAATCGAGGCACTGCTCAAAGACGATTCCGGCAACTGGTTCAGCATGACGCAGCACAAACCGGCGGAAACCGGCAAGGGTGCGAAGTCCGCGCAGGGGTGAGGAAGGCCGCGGGCTTCACACCTGCAGTTCCGCCAACCTTTCTCTGACGAAGGTGAGCACGGCACCGGGCGCAGAGAGGCCGTCGAGCGGCACCTGCAAGACGCCGGCGGGAGTGAACTGCGCGCCCCGCCGGCGGCTCACCAGGTTCATCAGTTTTTCCGGGTCCACGCGTGTCTGCTGGTGAAACTTGATTTGCAGCGCGCCCTGGCGGCGGTCGATGCGCTCGATGCCCATTTTCTCGGCGGCCGATTTCAAAGCCGCGTACTCGAGCAGGTTCCGGATGGCCTCGGGTACGGGTCCGTAGCGGTCTTCGAGTTCCCGAGCGATGCGCTCGCCCTCGTCGGCGTCATGCGTACCGGCGATACGGCGGTAAACCCGCAGCCGCTGATTTTCGTCGGTGATGTATTCCGGCGGAATCCGGATGTCCAGGGCCAGGTTGAGAGCCGCATGAATCTCCGGCGGCACGTCCTCGCCCTTCAGCTCGCGCACGGTTTCTTCGAGCATCCGCACGTACATGTCGAAACCCACGGCGTTAATGTGCCCGTGCTGCTCGCCTCCCAGCAGATTCCCCGCACCGCGCAACTCTAGATCGAGCGCTGCGATCTTAAAGCCGGCGCCAAGATCGCTGAATTCCTTGAGCGCGGCCAGCCGCTTGCGAGCGAGTTCGGAAAGTTCCGTGTCGGGCTGCACCAGCAGGTACGCGTAGGCGCGCCGGTTCGAGCGGCCCACCCGGCCACGAAGCTGGTACAGTTCCGAGAGGCCGTAGCGATCCGCATTTTCGATGATCATGGTGTTGGCCAGCGGAATGTCCAGCCCATTTTCTACAATCGTAGTACAAACCAGGATGTCATATTCGTGCCGGACAAAGCGCAGCATAGTGCGCTCCAGCTCTTTCTCATCCATCTGCCCATGACCCACTCCGATGCGCGCTTGGGGGACAAGCTCTTGCAGCATAGAGGCCCGCGGCCAGATGGAATCGATGCGGTTGTGCACAAAGTACACCTGACCGCCGCGGCTTAATTCGAGTTCCAGCGCCGAACGAATCAACTCGGGTTGCATGGGCGCGACCAGGGTCTGAATGGCAAGGCGGTCTTTGGGCGGCGTCTCGATCACCGACATATCACGCAAACCCAATAACGACATGTGTAGTGTTCGCGGAATCGGTGTGGCGCTCATGGTGATGACATCCACCGTCTTCTTGAGTTGCTTGAGCCGCTCCTTGTGCTTGACGCCGAAGCGCTGCTCCTCATCCACGATGACCAGACCCAGGTCCTTGAACTCGACATCCTTCGAGAGGAGCCGGTGCGTGCCGATGGCGATGTCGACTTTTCCTTCGGCCACGTCCGCGACCACCTGCTTCAGGTCTTTCGCGGCGACGAAGCGGCTGAGCATCTGGACACGCACCGGAAACGGCTGAAAGCGCCGCTTGAACGTCTCGAAATGTTGAAACGCCAGGACCGTGGTGGGCGCCAGCACCGCCACCTGTTTTCCATCGCCCAAGGCTTTGAATGCGGCCCGCATCACGACTTCAGTTTTGCCGAACCCTACATCGCCGCACAGTAACCGGTCCATGGGCTCGGGATGTTCCATGTCGCGTTTGATGTCGACGATCGCGGACCGCTGGTCGCGCGTTTCGGTAAACTCGAACGCGTCATCGAATTCGCGCTGCCAGTTGCTGTCGGCGGAGAATGCGAAGCCCTTGGCCAGTTTGCGCGCCGCGTAAAGCTTGAGCAGCTCCTCGGCCATGTCGCGCATGCGCGCTTTAACGCGAGTCTTGGTGCGGGTCCAGGTGGCGCCGCCCATGCGGTCCAGTTGCGGAGCGGCGTCGCCTGCGCCACGAAAGCGCTGCACCAGGTCCATGTGCGTCAGGGGCACATACAGCCTGCTGCCGCCGGCATATTCGAGCAGCATGTAGTCGCCCTTGGCCTCCCCCTGCTCGATGGAGCGAAGCCCGAGAAACCTGCCCACCCCGTGCTCGGCGTGCACCACATAATCACCCGGCTTCAGCTCGAAAGTTTCGGCGGAGAAAGTTGCCAGGTGCGACTTGCCGCCCGCGGGCCGTGCCACCAATTCCGGCGTTTCAAAGAGATCTTCCGACCCGAAGATGGCGAGGTTCGAATCGGGGAACACGGTGCCACGCTCGATGCCGCCGTGGACCAGATAAACGCTCGCCACTGACCCTGCCAGGTACGCGCGTTCGGCAAGATATTGCGGCGTGCCATCGGACTGGTCGGTGCCGAGCTGGTAGGCAATCCCGTACTCGTTGAAGATGTCCGCCAGGCGTTCGATCTCACCGGCGGATGCGGCGAAGAACGCCACCCGCGATCCGGATTCGATCAGCCCGCGTGCCTCGGCAATCGCCACCTGCATGTTCCCGTGAAACGACATGGAGGGGCGGGTGGGGATGTGCAGAGTGGGATTAGGGATTTGGGGATTGGGATTTGGCGCCAGCACGTCCAGTTCGCGTAATTCAATCATTGAGTGGATCACGGGAAGCTCATCCCAACGAAAGAAGACTTTTTCCGGCGGGACAAACGCGCGGCGCTCAGGGTCTTCGAGCCGTGTCCAAAAACGCTCCGCGGCGGAGCGGATCTCCTCGGGCTCATCCAGGATCACGGTCGGCGTTTCCAGCAGATCGAAGAGCGATGCGGGGCGCGGCCGAACCAGCGGCGCCAGTAGCTCCCAGCCGGGAAATGTCTCACCGGGAAGGGGAAGGTCGCGCGCGGGCACGCCGGCCTGGCGCAGTTGTTCGGTCAACTCGCTGAGCAGCGCTCGCGATTTTTGGAACTCGGTGAGCGGCAGCAGAGTGCAGTCCGGAATTTTGAGAACCGAGCGCTGCGACTCCACCTCGAACCGCCGGATGGAATCAATCTGATCGCCGAACATCTCGACGCGAACTGGCTTGGCGGCTTCCGGCGAATAGACGTCCAGAATCCCGCCGCGCACGGAATACTCACCCACCATCTCGACGGGATCGCGTTTCTCATACCCTATGCTTTCCAGGTGCGCGATCAGGTCATCGAGCGGGATTTCGTCGCCCGTGCGCAGAGTCAAAGCGAGCTGGCGGTAGAAATCGGGGGGCTGGATGCGCAGAAGCGCGGAGGCAATGGGCGCGATCGTGATGGGCGGGGGATGGGCGGCCAACCGCCACAGGCCGGAGGCCCTCTCTTCCAGAATCTCGGCATGAGGGGACATGCGTTGCGCGGGCAGAACATCGAGCGCGGGAAGCAATTGAGGATCGGGGTGATCCCGGCCCGAAGCCAGCAGGTGGAAGAAGGTGCGCATGGCTTCGCAAAGCGACTCCGCCTGTTTGTTGCCCGCGGCGACCACCAGGAGAGGGCGCTCGGTCACCTGCCAGAGCAGCACCGAGTACAGCGCTTTCGCGGTGGTGGTGAGACCCGAGAGCGCCAGGGGCTGCTGCTGGCCGGGCGCGAGGCGCTGCAGTAACTCTTGAAATGCCGGATGGCGTCCGAGAGCGGAGAACAAGTCGCGGATTGCAGGATGAATCAAGGGATTAGCGGGCTAAAATGGTTTCTACTATTCCTGTAGTTGAGTAACCGGGTTCGAGGCTGAGTGGCATCACCACGCCGCCCGAGGCCTCCACTTCCTCGCGCCCGGCGATCCAGTGGGCCCAGTCCGCGCCCTTCACCAGAACGTCTGGCAAAACCGCGGCGATCAACTCGCGCGGCGTGTCCTCATCAAATAGAGTGACGGCGTCCACGGCTTCGACTCCCAGTGAAACCTCCACCCGCTCGTTCTGCGAGATGAGCGGCCGTGCCGGACCCTTCAGGCGGCGGACGCTCGCGTCCGAATTGAGCGCGAGGATCAGGACGTCACCCAGCGACCGCGCCTTTTCCAGAAGGCGAATGTGGCCGGGATGAAGAAGATCGTAGCAGCCGTTGGTGAAGACCACCTTCTTGCCGGCGGCCTTCCATCTGGCGCGCACCTCGATTAATTGCTCGCGATTGTAGAAGACGCCCACACTCTCAATGTAGGACACAGCCGTCTGGCGTGTCTATTGCACCGAGGGATCGGTCAGAACGTCGCGATCGTGTTGCGGCAGGCGCCGGAATCAGGATGAATAAGAGTTCTCTTCTTGCGCGGTGGCCAGGAGCTGTTCTTTCGGCTCTTCGGCATAGCCCAGCGCCTGCCGAATCTTCTTGTGGGCGCGAGCCAGCGTTGCTCCCACCGTTCCCTGCCGCAGATTCAGAGTCTCCGCGATCTCGTCGTAACTCAAACCTTCGGCGCGCAGACGCACGCATTCCAGTTCGCGAGGCGAAAGCAGCTTGACCAGGTCGCGCGCCATTTCGCTGCGCTGGTACTGCTTCTCGGGGTCATTGTGGCTCTCAGATCTCTCCTGGATTCCGTCGCTACAGACTTCGTTCTTCACGCTGGACGACTTAAGAATGTCCAGCGAGTAGTTGCGCATGACGTGAAAGAGCCACGCCTTGGGATCATTGAAGCTGCGGCCATCTCTGCGCGCGATAAAGTAGCGCAGGAAGACCTCCTGAAGCGCATCCTGGGCGCCGTTGGCATCCCTGATGAGGCTGAAGGCGTAACGCAACAGGCCCGCCGCATGACCGGAATAGAGTGCGGCCATCTCACGCTCTAAGTCGTTGCGCGGCGCGACTTCAGGGGCACTTACCCTATGGACGGTTTCCGGCACCTGACTTCGATCTTCAAGGCAACCGTAATCCAACTCAATATTCGCTTCGGTTAGTCAGGCGGGATCGACCAACGATATGCAAACTTTGGATATACAGGCAGGAGCGAGGCTTAAATGATTAGCTGGAATGCAATTACACTGGGCGAGCCGGTTAGAGGCGGTTAATCAAGCTGGCCACGTAACCGGCGCCGAACCCATTATCGATGTTCACCACCGTCACGTTGCTGGCGCAACTGTTCAGCATGCCGAGCAGTGCGGCGAGGCCGTTGAAGCTGGCGCCATAACCGACGCTGGTTGGGACGGCAATCACGGGACAGGAAACCAAGCCACCCACCGCACTTGGCAACGCGCCTTCCATGCCCGCGCAGACAACCACCACCCGCGCGGCTGCGAGCCGAGCGCTACTTTCGATAAGGCGGTGGATGCCGGCCACGCCGACATCGTGAATGGATTCGACTTCGTTCCCCATCACCTCGGCCGTGATTTGCGCTTCCTCCGCGACTGGAATGTCGCTGGTGCCGGCGCACACGACGGCAATCTTGCCTTTGCCGCGCAGGGTCTTGTCTCGCCAAAACCGGACGGCGCCGGAAAGCGGAAAATACTCGGCGCCGGCGAAGTTTCGCGCGATCTGCTCCGCCATAGGCGCGTCGGCGCGCGTAATGAGCACGTTCTGCGAGACTTCGAGCAATCGGCCGGCGATAGCCACCACCTGATCCGGTGTCTTGCCCTTGGCGAGAATCACCTCCGGCATGCCGTGGCGCAACTCACGATGATGATCCACCTTGGCGAAGCCCAGGTCCTCGAACGGCATATGGCGCACGCGGGCCACGGCCGAATCCACGTTGATTGCGCCGGAGCGCACTTGCTCCAGCAAAGTCCGGAGCTGTTCCTCATTCATACGACCTCAGAATATCAGAACGCCTGTTGCGGGCACGTCAGAACACGAGCGCTTGCCCGTTTTGAAGCCCGAGCCGCTTGGCTTCACCAGCACGCAGCTCGAGCACGAACTGCTCATCGGTGTGGCCGCCATAGACCGGGCATTCGGCTGGTTTCTTCAGGCAGGGAGGAGTGTTGGCGGATATTTCGACGATGTGCCGGCTGGAATCCAGGAAAATAATGTCGAGCGGCACCTTCACATTGGACATCCAATACACATAGGGCGCGGGTTTGCTGTGGACGAAGAGCATGCCACGGCCTTGCGGCAGGGCGTCGCGGAACTTCATCCCGGTCTCCATCTCACCCTGTGTCATCACGACTTCGGCGCGGATCTCGGTGCCGCTGGGCAGCGTGACGATTTGCGTCTTGAAGTCCGCCATTTCTTCCGGTTTGGGCGCGCATCCGAACCAGAGCAGCACGACAAGCAACGCGGGACGCAGAGGGGCCATGCGATAAAATGGTACTTCTTTGCGCCCGGCGTTGCAGGAACCACCCCGGGGCCTATTCCACCCGATGTTCTGGAAACGAGTCCGGCTGACGCTCGAAATGATCAAGTTCGAGCACTCGGTGTTTGCCCTCCCGTTTGCTCTGACCGGTGCGCTGCTGGCCATCCGGGGAAGCGGGCTGGGTGGGAGCGTGATGTGGGCGAAGATCGTTTGGATCGCCGTCGCCATGGTAGGCGCGCGGTCGGCCGCCATGGCGTTCAACCGGCTGGTGGATGCCGAAATTGACGCGCGAAATCCGCGCACCAAGACGCGGCACATTCCGGCCGGCTTGCTTTCGGCGACTTTCGGCTGGGGGTTTGTCGCGGTGGCGAGCATGGTCTTCATTTACGCCGCGCGAGAGTTGAATTCGCTGTGTTTCAGGCTGGCGCCCGTCGCGCTGGGTGTCGTCTTCTTCTACTCTTTCACCAAGCGGTTCACCACGTTTGCGCACCTGGTGCTCGGGTTTTCGCTGGGGATCGCGCCCACCGCAGCCTGGATTGCCGTGCGCGGCTCACTCGATCCACACATTCTGTGGCTCACCGCCGCGGTGATGTTCTGGACGGCCGGATTCGACATCATCTATTCCTGCCAGGATTACGAGTTCGATTCGGACCAGGGCCTGTTCAGCCTGCCCCGCAGAATCGGCATCGCCGGGGCGCTGCGCGTATCGCAACTGCTGCACATTTTGATGATTGTATGCCTGCTGGCGCTGGTGCATGATCTGGATCTCGGTCCGCTCAGCCTGGCGGGAATCGTCGCAGTTGGGTTGCTGCTCGCCTACGAGCACAGCCTGGTGAAGCCGGACGATCTGTCGCGCGTCAATGCGGCGTTCTTCACCATGAATGGCTGGGTCAGCGTGCTATTCTTTGTGTTTTGGGCCGCAGACATATTTCTGATGCGGCGCGTATAGGTCCATGTCCGTCTTCATTGAAGATTCGCGGCTCAAACCGATTCTCGAGAAAGTCGAGGCCGGCGCGCGCCTTTCCTATGAAGACGGAGTTGCGCTCTATCGCACCTCGGATATTCTCGCACTCGGCTACATGGCCAACCTGGTGCGCGAGCGCCTGCACGGGGCCACCACGTACTTCAACGTCAACCGTCACATCAATCCCACGGACGTTTGCGTAGCCAGTTGCCGGCTGTGCGCGTTTGGTAAAAAAGCCAAGGATCCCAAGGCCTATACCATGTCGCTCGATCAGGTCTGGCATGTCGCCGGCGAAGGCTGGACCGAAGCGGTCACCGAGTTTCATATCGTTGGCGGACTGCATCCGGAACTCACCCTCGACTGGTACTGCGAGATGTTGCGCGGTCTCAAAGAGCGCTTCCCGCAGGTGCATCTGAAAGCGTTCACCATGGTCGAAATCGGATACCTGGCCGAGCGCACGAGGATCTCGGTTCAGGAAGTGCTCGAACGGCTGAGGGATTCCGGCATGGACTCGCTGCCAGGCGGCGGCGCCGAAATTTTCTGCGATCGCGTGCGGCGCATCATCTGCGATCACAAGATAACGGGCGAGGAGTGGCTGGAGACGGCGCGAATCGCGCATCGCCTGGGCCTGCATTCCAACTGCACCATGCTCTACGGCCACATCGAGACGGAAGAGGACCGCGTCGATCACCTGGTGAAACTGCGCGCTTTGCAGGACGAGACGCGAGGCTTCGTCACTTTCATCCCGCTGGCGTTTCACCCCGACAACACGCCGCTTGCGCACATTCCCAAAACGACGGGCTTTCTGGACATCAAGAGCATCGCGGTGGCGCGCCTGATGCTCGACAACATTCCGCACATCAAGGCGTACTGGATCATGATGACGCCCAAGATTGCGCAGATTGCTCTCCGTTTCGGCGCGGATGACATTGATGGGACGGTCGTCGAAGAGAAGATCTACCACGATGCCGGCGCCACCACCAGCCAGTCGCTCCGGCGCGGCGAGCTGCTGCAGCTCATCCGCAAAGCCGGACGCGAGCCCGTCGAGCGCGATACGTTGTACCGCCCCGTGCAGCGGACTGAGACGACTTTCACAGTACTGGTATAAGCGCAGACGGCCGACAGGTCTCGGCTCGATCTCCTCTCAAGATACATATTTTCCGGGACGTTTCTTCCACTCGAACGTCGACTCGAGTATACTGGCTGTCCTATGGGCAAAGCAGGAAAACTCCCGCTCGAAGGCGAGATGGTGCAAGGAACTCTGGATTTGCTCGTCCTGAAGACGCTTGCCGCCGGACCGGCGCACGGCCACACCATCGCTTTCGCCATTGAACGGCGGTCGGACGATGTACTCCAGGTGGAGCACGGCTCGCTCTATCCGGCTCTCCACCGGCTGGAGGACCGGGGTTGGATTGCCTCATTCTGGGGAACCTCGGAGAACAACCGGAAGGCACGCTACTACAGGCTGACGGCGGCCGGAAGAAAACAACTGGTTGCGCAAACCAGCCGCTGGGAGGACCTCGTGCGGGCGATCGGGCGTATTCTCTACCCGGCAGCGGAGTAAAAGCCATGAGCCTCTCCCGATTTTTCCGGCGGAAGTATTGGGACGCGCAAAGGGCCGCGGAGCTGGAGTCCTACCTGGAGATCGAGACCGACCGGAATATCCAGGCGGGCATGACGAACGAGGATGCCCGCGCAGCCGCACGGCGTAAGCTCGGCAACATGACTACGATTCGCGAGGCGATCTACGAAATGAACTCCATTTCTGTTCTCGACACCCTCTGGCGCGACCTGCGATTTACGTACCGGACCTTGTGCAAACGGCCCGGCTTCACCGCCATCGTCATTCTTTCGCTTGCACTGGGAATAGGCGCCAACACCGCAATCTTCAGTCTGGTGGATGCCCTTCTCTTTCGCCCGGTGCCCGTGCCCGATGCCGGCGGGCTGATTGCCATCGATACCGCGGCCTCGCGCCTGACGCAGTTTGGCAACTCGTCCTACTTGGACTATGTCGATTTCTGCAAACGCAGTAGGTCGTTCAAAGGCCTGACCGTTTATCAGCAGGTGTCAGCGGGAATGAACCCGGCCGGCGCTGTGCCGGATGCCAAGCCCCAAATCGTCTACGGACTTCTGGTGTCGGGAAATTTCTTTTCCACGCTCGACGTGCAGCCTATCGTGGGACGGGCATTTCTTCCGGAAGAGGACCGCGTGCCGGGGAAGAACCCGGTTGCGGTCATCAGCTACGCGCTGTGGAAACGGGTCTTCGCCAGCGACCCTAATATTTCCGGAAAAGAAATCAAGTTGAGCGGCCACAGTTTCACCATCGTGGGCGTGGCTCCGCAGTCTTTCACGGGGCCCGATATTTACTACCGTCCGGATATCTACGTACCTACGATGATGAGCGCGATGGTGATTCCCGATGGCGGGGAAATATTGACCGAGAGAACCTGGAGGGGCTTCAATATTCTCGGCCGCCTCAAGCCGGGGGTGACTGTTGCGCAAGCACAAGCGGAGATGAACGTGATCATGCGCGATCTCGGGCGCGAGCATCCGGAGAGCAACAAAGACACGGTCGCCTTCGTCCGCACCGAAATGGCGCGCCGCAGAGCCGATAATGATGCCCTGCTGCTGCCGGGTCTTCTGATGGGTTTAGTCATCCTGGTGCTGCTCATGGCTTGCGCGAATGTGGCGAGCCTGATGATGGCCAAAGCCACCTCGCGGCTGCGGGAGATTTCGACGCAGCTCGCCATCGGGGCCTCTCGCGGAGCCCTAATCCGTCAATTCCTCACGGAGAGCGCCGTCCTGGCCGCGCTCGGCTGTGCCGGGGGTGTACTTCTGGGTGGTGCTTGCATCCGCGCATTCACGGCGATGGTGCCCTTCTCGAGTCAGGATGGCCCGGAATTTCGCCTCGATAGCCGGGTTCTGGTTTACGCCGCTCTGGCCTCGCTGGCCGCCGTCTTTGTTTTCGGTCTCATGCCGGCGTTCACGGCGGTCCGGGACGCCTGGAGCGCTATCAATACGCGGACGTCCGTTTCGGCAAGCCGGTCGTTCAGCGCTGTCGCCAGGCGTGTCCTGATTTGCAGCCAGGTTGCGCTCTCCGCCGTTCTTTTGATTACCGGAGGCCTTTTCTTGAAAGCGTTCGTTCGAGCGCAGAGCGTGGACTTAGGTTTCAATCCGAGTCATCTGCTGCTGGTCACCGTCGACCCCAGTTTGCGCGGGTACTCGAACGAGCAGGCCACACGGTTTTACCAGCAGCTACTACCCCAGCTCGCGGGTCTTCAGGGTGTGAGATCGGTCAGCATGGCTGCAAACGTTCCGTTCTTGTCTGGTGGTTCATGGGACGTGTCGGTGGATGGATACACCGCACCGGACGGCGAGAAATTTCTCGATCTTGCCACGAATCAGGTGGGCGCGGGATATTTTGCGACCATGCAGATTCCTTTGCTGCGGGGCCGTGAGTTCACTGACCGCGACACCGCCAAGGCCCCGCAGGTCGCCGTCGTGAATGAAACGTTCGCACGCCGATACATCGTGCAAAATGGCGGTTTAGACAGCGCCATCGGACACATCATCCGCCTGCGGGGAAACCAGCCGATTCAGATTGTCGGAATCGTGAAGGACTCGACTTCCGGGCAGATTGGCGCCCCGGCAAGGCCGTGGTTTTACCTGGCGGATTTGCAGGAGGCCGCTCCCCGGCGCACGATTCACGTTCGTACCGAAGGCGACCCGTCCGCGATCGCTCCCGAGGTCCGCCGGCGTCTCGCCGCTGTGGATCCTGAAGTTGCCCCCATCTCTACTCTCACCATGTCGGGTGTCATTTCCGGGCGAGGTCTCTTCGTGCCGCGCATAATTGCGGTGTTGAGCGCAGCCTTCGGACTGGTAGCGCTGTCGCTGGCCGTCATCGGGCTTTACGGCGTGGTGTCGTTTATGGTCGGGCGCAGAACGCAGGAAATTGGGATCCGGATGGCTCTGGGAGCGCAGACCCGTGCCGTGCTCACGATGGTTCTGGCCAATGGCGTCCGACTGGCCGCCACCGGTCTTGGCATCGGCATCGCGGGAGCGCTGGTGGCGACTCCTCTCGTCGGAAATCTGCTGGTGGGCGTCAGCCCGCGCGATCCCGAGATTTTTGTTTCGGTAGCCTGTGCGCTGTTCGCAGCAACCCTGACGGCGAGTTGGATTCCGGCGCGCCGGGCTACTCGGGTAGATCCGAACGTCGCCCTCCGCTACGAATGAATCAGCGCTGCAAAACCCTTCGCTATCGGGCACTGTATCCCATCGCGCAATTCGGATAGAATCAAGGACACAAACTGGATCAAGGAGGCTGGTATGCGCCGGATGCAAGGATGCTTGTGCGCGGTTTGGCTCGGGGCGCTTCTATTACTTGCAGGCTGCGGTGGATCGTTGCACAACCCGCAGGAGAAGTACTATCTGCTCTCGGCGAACATCAAGATCCCCTACTGGGAGAGTGCGGGTAACGGCTTAATGCGAGCAGCCAGGCAAATGCAGGTGCAGGCGGAATTGGTCGGACCGGACACCTATGACCCGGCCGCGCAGCAACAGGAATTGCGGCGCCTTACCGGGCTGCAACAAAAGCCCGCGGGCATCCTCATCTCTCCCGCTGATGCCAACCTCATGAAGCCTGACATCGACGCAGCCATCGCCGCCGGCATTCCGGTGATTACGCTCGATTCAGATTCTCCCTCCAGCAAGCGGATCCTGTTCATCGGAACGAACAATTATGAGGCAGGCGTCATGGGCGGCCGCGTGCTGGCGAAAGAGCTTCAAGGCAAGGGCAACGTGGTGGTGTACACGATGCCAGGACAGTCGAATTTGGCAGAGCGCCTGAACGGCTACAAGTTCGCGCTCAGTGAACATCCCGGGCTCAAGATGCAAGTGGTCGACATCAAGGGCGACCCGCGTATCGCTTTCGACACCACCAACGAAATCGTCGAAAAGCGGCGTGACAAAGTGGACGGCTTTGTCTGCCTGGAGGCGCAGGCGGGTAAGGAAGTGGGGGAGGTGCTGGATCGCGCCAAGGTCACCGGGAAGATCGTGGTGGCCATGGACACCGACGAAGGCACGCTCAACTGGGTTCAGAAGGGAGTCATTGCCGCCACTATTTCCCAAAAACCTTACACCATGGCCTACTACGGCGTGCAAATGCTGGACCAGATCTATCACCACAAACCGCCATCACTGGACGTCAATTGGGCCCAGGACCCCTTCTCGCCGCTGCCCACGTTCGTGGACACGGGCGCGACTCTGGTCACCAAGGAAAACGCCGCCGATTTCATCAAGGCGCGCGAGGCCAGCAAGACGGAGAAGAAGTAGGAATCAGGCCTCAACCCAGACGATGTCGATCGTCTGCCGCGAGCGGAGCGGCGTCACGGTGTGCACCACCCGCGCGCCGGTGCCCGCAACTGCGCGCTCGACAATCGCCCGCAGCTCTGCAGCCGTGTACGCGCGGCGAATGGATTGACGGCCATCCGCCGCGACCTCGCGCATGAGCAGGGGCGACAGGAACGCGGTGAAGAGCGCCATTGGCAACCAGTGGCGAACCAGGTCCATCGCGATGAAACGGCGCACGGACCGGCCTGCGTTGCGGACCAATGCAACAATCTCCTCTTCTCCCAGGTGATGAAGAACCAACACGCAGACGGCTACGTCAGCATCCGGCAGGCGGTCGCGCGTAGCATCGGCCTCGATGATGGGGATTCCCAAATCGTTGCACCGCGGGGCACGCAGTTCCGCGCCCACCACATCGACACGCAACGCACGCCGGATTTCATCCAGCAGCGCGCCATAGCCGCAGCCGATGTCGAGCACACGGCGAACGGGGTGCGCATCTGAACGAAGCGCGTCCAGAACCGCGCGGTGCGTTCCCAGGAGTCGCTGGATGAATCCGAGTTGATGGTGGAAGCGCTCTCGCACATGCTCTGGAACCTGCGGGTCGTCCATGATTTCAGGGGCCAGGGAGCGCTGCATCGTGAGAAACGAGATTGTAGCATCGGGTCGGCGCGTCGCGGCGAAGTGTTTACACTTATGGACGCTGCGAGCGGGTCCAGGCTTCCAGAAAGTCTCGACCGGAATAGCGGATGGTGCGCGCGTCGACGATCTCCGCCCCCGGGCGTAGATGCGCGTCCACACCCAGTGCGTTCCTGGTCGTGTATTCGATTTGAAT
Source organism: Terriglobia bacterium (assembly GCA_020073305.1). GTDB lineage: Bacteria > Acidobacteriota > Terriglobia > Bryobacterales > Bryobacteraceae > QHXW01. Next base: position 85,913 of record JAIQFK010000003.1, on the reverse strand, counting down.
CGTGACGGGGCCGTCCACTTTGTAGGGCTTGATCTGGCCGATTTTGCGGAGCGCGTGAGTAGCGCCCTCTTTGATCAAGTCGCGAGCGGCTTCGGCGGAAAGCGTCTGGCAGGCGTAATTGGAGAAGCCCTCTTTCACCACCGCCGCTTCGGCATCGGGCAAAATGGCGTGCAGATCGTCCGCCGCCGCTTGATCGCCGCTCAGAAAAATCACCGGCACATTAAACGCACCGGCGAGCGCCGCACGCGTTTCAATTTCACCCACCGGCTTCCCGTTCATGAGCATGGTCTGAATCCCGAGCGAACTGTAGCTATGCGCCATGATCCCGCCCTTCCGGTTGGCGCGTGCGTGTTGGCCCACGAAGCCGATCGCGGCGTATCCACGCTCGAGGGTCATGGTTACGCCCAGGTCGCCGATGATCAGCTTCGCGCGCGGGTGAATCGTCAGAGCGGAAAGCGACTGGCTCCCATCGTGGCCGTCCCATACGATCACTTCGTCCACTTTCGAGGGATCGCTAAGCAGGCCGGTGACGGCCGCGTTGATTTCACCCGTCAGGAGCTGGCGCATTTCCGGATCTTTAGGATCGGTCTGGTCCTGGCGGCAGACACCGGCTACTCCTTCGGCATCGGTGATGAGAAAAACAGTCTTGCGCGCCTGGGCGTGAAGGGCGGCGACGATTGCGCAGGCAAGAATGCCCGCTCGACCTAGACTTCGAGCTTCCATGGCTTTCGGTATTCACGCTTGAGCAGCGGCCGGGCCTCCGGCTGCAACGTGGTCTCGCGCTGCGCGTCCCAATCGATGCGCAGCTTGCTCCGCAGAGACACATTTCCCAGGAGCGCGGTAGTCGTCGAGTGGTGGCCGATCTCGATGTCGCTTATGGGCCGCTTGCGCGTCTTGATGCAATCCAGGAAGTTCTGCCAATGCTCCAAGAGGGATTCGTTGGACCGATGCGCTTCGGCCGCCTCGAGGGACGAGCCTGTTTCCGGGATCAACTGATAACCGGCGCGATCCACAAATAACGTGCCCTCGGTGCCGTGGAACAGAATGCCGTAGCCGTGGTTGAACATCGACTGCCCGTTGGTTTCCCGATTTTCGTAGGTCACGATCATCCCGTTGGGGTACTCGTACGTTACTTGCAGCGTATCCGGCGTCTCGCGATTGTCCTGCAGATAGAATTTCCCGCCCAGGCTCGTGATGGTTGTGGGCTCTGTTTCGTTGAACGCCATCTGCACGATATCGAGCAAGTGAATCCCCCAGTCGGTCATCATGCCGCCTGCGTAGTCCCAGAAATACCGGAAGAACGAATACGCATGTGGATCTACGCCGAAGCGGTTCTTGTTGAATTCGCGCTCGGGGGCCGGTCCGAGCCACATGTTCCAGTCAAGGTCCGGAGGCGGACTGCCATCCGGCGGGTTCCCGATGCCCTCCGGTTTCTGGTGCCCGTAGTTCCACGTTCGCACGAAGGCCACTTTGCCAAGCTGGCCGCTCGAGACGATTTCGGCCGCCTTCTGAAAATGCTCTCCGGAGCGTTGCCAGGTTCCCACCTGCACCACACGGTCGTATTTTCGCGCTGCTTGCACCATCTTGCGGCCTTCCTCGACGACTACGCAGATGGGCTTCTCGACATAAACGTCCTTGCCATTCTTGCAGGCCTCGACTGTCATGTAGGCGTGCCAGTGGTCGGGAGTCGAGATGTTCACCGCATCGATCGACTTGTCGCCCAAGATCTCGCGAAAATCCGTGATGCCCTTGGCCTTCGGGCGCGCGTCGGGCGTGCCATCCGGTCCGCGGCCGCTGACGGCCACCGCCTTTTCGAGATTCGGCTGGTAGACGTCGCACACCGCGGGCACTTCCATGTTCGGCAACTTCATGGCCTCCTGCATGCTATCGGTCCCCATGCGCCCCATCCCGATGAAGGCCACGCGAATGCGGTCGTTCGCGCCGCGAACGTTGCCGGTGAAGATCGACGTGGTAAACGCCGCGGCGGCGGATTTCAGAAAATCTCTGCGATCGTTCATGGATCACCCTTTCTCAGACCGCTCCCTGTGGTCGCGGCTCGGAAAACGTCTGCTAACTGAGCCGCGCGCGTAGCAAGCGGTATAAAACTAAGCGTCTTTTAGCGGACTACAAAGTTCACCAACTTGTCCGGCACGGTAATGACTTTCAGTTCCTGTTTACCGTTCAGGTAAGCCTGCACCTTTGGATCTGCCCGAGTGCCCTCGACGACATGATCTACCGGAGTCCCCAATGGCGCCAAGTAATGACTTCGCAGTTTACCATTCACTTGCACAACCCACTGGACCTCGTCTTCTTTGGCCAGTTCTGCGTCATACGACGGCCATGGCTGCCGGAATACGGGGCCGGTTCTGCCCAACTCGTCCCACAACTCCTGTGCGAGATACGGCGCGAAAGGACCGAGTAGCAGCGCGAGTTTCTCCAGTACCTCAGCCAGTACCGCGCCAGAAAGTTCCGCCTCCGCGGTGTAGAGTTCGTTGACCAGCTCCATGATGGCTGCAATCGACGTGTTGAAGTGCCATCGGCTTTCGAAATCCCCGGTGAGTTTCTTGACGGTCTGGTGCAGCTTGCGTAAAACCTTCCGATCCGGCTCGCTGGGCGCACCCGTGGCAGCGGAGGCGCGCTCAATGTTGCGGGTGAAGAACCGGTACACACGGCCGAGGAAGCGATAGATCCCCTCGGCGCCTTCGCTGCGCCAGTCCACTTCTTTCTCCGGAGGACCGGCAAACAGAATAAACATCCGCGCTGTATCGGTGCCGAATTTTCCAGCGAGCATGTCGGCATCCACAACGTTCCCTTTGGACTTCGACATCTTCGCGCCCTCGGCGATCACCATGCCCTGCGTGAACAGCTTCTTCACCGGCTCGCTGTTTTTCACCAGCCCGATGTCGCGCATCACCTTGGTGAAAAAGCGCGAGTAGATCAGGTGCAGGATAGCGTGCTCCACGCCGCCGATGTACTGGTCAATCGGGAACCAGTACGCGATTTTCTGGGAGTCAAACGGTGCGCGGCCGTTCTTCGGGTCGCAATAACGGTAGAAATACCAGGACGAATCAACGAATGTGTCCATCGTATCGGTTTCGCGCCGGGCGGGTCCGCCGCATTTGGGACACTTTGCGTTAACGAACTCGGGCACGTCTTCAAGAGGCGAGCGGCCCCTCCCCGTAATCTCCACGTCGAGCGGAAGCAAGACCGGCAGGCTGCTCTCGGGAACCGGAACCACACCATCGGCCGGGCAGTGAACCACCGGAATCGGAGTGCCCCAGTAGCGCTGCCGCGAGACGCCCCAGTCCTTGATGCGGTAGGTGACAGCCGACATGCCGAAGCCTTCCCGCTCGGCCTTTTCCGACATGCGGCGGCGAGCTTCATAGCTTCTCAGTCCTGAGAACTCGCCGGATTGTTCCACCATGCCATCGTCGGGAAACGCGTCCTTCATCACCGCTGCATCGGCGAGCGCGCCGGCCTCCGGACGAATCACAGGCCGAATGGGAATCCCGTACTTCGTGCAAAATTCAAAATCGCGCTGATCGTGCGCCGGAACCGCCATGATCGCGCCCGTGCCGTAGGTCATGAGCACGAAGTTCGCCACCCAGACAGGCACGCGCTCGCCGCTGTACGGATTCACGGCGTAGTGACCCGTGAAGAAACCTTCTTTCTCAAGGTCGCCGGGATCCTTATTGGCGCGCGCGTCCACCATCTGCTTGGCGCGTGCGCGTCCCGCACCATCCAGCATCTTCTCCGCCAGGGGATGTTCGGGGGCAAGAATCACGCACGTTGCCCCGAAGATGGTATCCACCCGCGTGGTGAAAACGCGGATGGGTCCGAACTCGGAGCCGAAAGCCGCTTCGGTGCCCTCCGAGCGTCCGATCCAGTTGCGCTGCATGGTGAGCACGCGCTCCGGCCAGTTGCCTTCGAGCTGCGCGATATCCGCCAGTAGCTCATCGGCGTACTGCGTGATCTTGAAGAACCATTGTTCGAGCGCGCGCTGCTCCACCAGGGTGGTTTCATGCCGCCAGCAGCAGCCATTCACCACCTGCTCATTCGCCAGTACCGTGCCGCACTGCGGACACCAGTTCACCAGCGCCTTCTTCCGGTAGGCGATGCCGCGCTCCAGCATCTTGAGAAAGAACCACTGGTTCCAGCGATAATATTCCGGCTCGCAAGTGGTCACCTCGCGCTCCCAGTCGTAGCTGAACTGAAAACGGCGATGCGTCGCCTTCATCTTGGCGATGTTTGATCGTGTCCACTCGCGCGGCGGGCGCTGGTTGGCAATGGCCGCGTTCTCCGCGGGCAGCCCGAAGGCGTCCCAGCCCATGGGGTGCAGCACGTTGAAACCGCGCATCCATTTGTAGCGCGCCAGTGCGTCGCCGATCGAGTAATTGCGGATATGGCCGATGTGCAGCGCGCCCGAAGGATACGGGAGCATCTCGAGCACATAAAACTTCGGGCGGGCGGAGTTCTCTTCGGCTTTGTACAGGTCTTCGCCTGCCCACCGCTCGTACCACTTCAGCTCAATCTGTTTGTGATCGTAGGACTTTTCCGGCATTTTACGGGCTGATTTGACGATGTTAACAGACTGTTGGCTGTAGAATTAAATCATGGGCGCGAAGACGCTGATGAGCGTCGAGGAATTCGACCGGCTGGCAGAACCGGACGAGCTGAGCTACGAGCTCGACGAAGGGGAGCTGGTCGTCATGACGAAGCCGCGGCCGCTGCACAACAGGACAGCCGTGAAATTATTTCGGGCGCTAGACCGCTATCTGGAGACACATCCCGTCGGTGAAGTCTTCAACCCCGAGAATCTGTTCGTCCTCGGCCCCAACATCAAGCGCGCGCCCGATGTTTCCTTTCTACGATCAGAACGCGCCAAGCAGATTGATCCCAATGCCGACATCCCTGGTGCGCCGGATTTGGCCGTGGAAGTGCTCTCCCCGAATGACACCGCGTCGGCGATGAGGCGCAAAATCCGCCAGTACTTCGCCGCCGGTGCACAATGCGTCTGGATCGTTTATCCCGAAACCCGCGAAGTTGAAGTTTGGAGAGATCCGTCCCAGCCTCAAAAAATGCTTCAGGAAACCGACGTTCTGGAGGCACCTGATCTGCTTCCGGGTTTCGCTCTCCGCGTGAGCGCCCTTTTCGCCTGACTCAGGCTCTTCAGCATTTCAACATTGCGACGGTCGTCCCCCTCCTCCTCGTTCGGCGTCTCAAGAATGAATGCCTTGGTTCGAAGTTTCGGGTGAGCCAGAATGCGGCGGAAGCCTTCTCTGCCGATGTGGCCTTCGCCAATGTTGGCATGACGGTCCATGTGCGATCCCAGCGGCCCCTTCGAGTCATTGGCATGGATCACCTTGACGTTTTCGATTCCGAGGATGCTGTCGGCCTCGCTCACCGCCGCCTGCAAACCGGCCTCGCTCGCAACGTCGAATCCCGCGGCAAGCAGGTGGCACGTGTCCAGGCAGTAGCCGACCTTCAGATCGGTCTCCCGCGCCGCGAGTTCGCGAATCATCTGTAGCTCTTCCAGGCGACACCCGATCTGCGCGCCACTACCCGCCGTGTTCTCCAGCAATACGGTCACGTTCGGCGCAATGCGTCCGCTCGCCGCCTCCGCCAGTCCCAGCACAAATGCCGCAAGCCCCTGCTCCACCGGCTGCCCGCGGTAGTTGCCGGGATGCGTCACCAGGTACTCGGTGCCAATGGCATCGGCGCGCTCCAGTTCACCGCGGAACGCCGTGACGGACCTCTCGCGAATCACTGGATCGAGCGACGCCAGATTAATCAGGTAGTTCGTGTGGATGGCCAGGGGACGAAGGTCCAGCCGGTCCCTCACCCGGCGCAGCGCCGCGATCTCCTCTTTTGCCGGCATGGACGCCCGCCACATGCGCGGGCTGGCGGAGAAGATCTGAAACGTGTTGGCGCCCAGTTCAGCCGCCTTCAACGCCGCCTTCTCGAGTGAACCTGAGATCGAAGTGTGGATGCCGATCCGCAGACCTAACACCTGACACCTGGCACCTGAAACCTACTTCACCTTCGGATCGCTGAATACCGCATCGTCCACCTTGTCCAGCACCCGCACGTCGCCCATGTCGATCGAGACCTTATCGCCGGGATGGTTCTTTGCGAGCTTGATCCCGCCGGTGTCTGTGTACTGCCAGTCGAAGGCGCCGGTGTCGCCGCTCTGCAGCTTGAAATCCCAATGGGTCATCAGGTGGGATTGCGAAGAGACAAACGCGTCGTAGCGATCGCCCGGCGTGAGGCCCACGTGGTCAAAGGTGAGCCGCACGACCTCGCCACTCTCGCTGCCCCGGGTTTTCGGACCCATGTACTTCAGGTTCACTCCCTGGTCCAGCCACTTCCATGGCATGGCCAGCCAGTACATGTCGTTGATGAAGGCTTCGTACGCGTCTTTCACCGCCTTCTCGCCTGCGGCCCCTTCCACGCGCTTGCCATCCACGTACGTCTCGCCGTGACGGTCGTTGATGTTGAACAGCACCACGCGCAGTTTGCCGTCCTTAGTTTTGTCCTCCAGCCGGTAACGGCCGGTCATCTTGTCCCACAGATGGGAGCGGTCTTCCACCATCTTTCCGCCCACGTTGACTTTGAAATCGAAACGCACGAAATGCGCGCCGTACCAGGCCTTCTCGCCGCCCATGGCGTTCATCATGGTGTGCGCGATTTCGTCGGCTTTGGCGTCGCGATGGACATCGACCGCGCTCATCTGCGAGGCGGCCAGAATCAAGGCAACCAGCGTAAGACGTAACATGATGCGCATTATAGCCCGAGCCCGAGTCAAGGTTGTTACAGATTAGAATGTTTGTGCCCCATGATGACGGGACGTTTCATCGCTCTTGGATTGTTGTGCCTGCCGCTGGCGAACCCGCAGGCTTCCAACGGTCCCGCGCTTTCGGTGGATGCCGCCGCTCAAAACCATCCCATCAGCCCGGACATTTACGGCATCAACGATTACTCCGATCAGGGACTCGCCAGCGAACTTCGCCTGTCCGTGCGCCGCTGGGGCGGCAACCTGACCACTCGGTACAACTGGCAGCTCGACTCCTACAACGCGGCCAGCGACTGGTACTACGAAGACTTCCACGCCTCGAGCGATGCTCCGATCCTGCCCGACGGTTCAGCTTTCAACCAGGTGATGGAGCTCAGCCGGGCCACCGGAACGCGCACCATCGGAACCATCCCCATGATCGGCTGGATCGCCAAAACGCGCGACCCGGTTTGTAGCTTCGGCGTCGCTAAGTATGGGCCGCAGCAGCAGACCGATCCGTACAATGCGGATTGCGGCAACGGAGTGAAGCCGGATGGTTCGAACATTACCGGCAACGATCCCAATGACGCTTCCGCGCCGGCCGGCGTGGATTTCATGCGGCAGTGGGTGGAGTACTTGGTAAAACGCTACGATCGCGCGGACCGGGGCGGTGTTGCCATCTACTCCCTGGATAATGAGCCCACCATCTGGCTTTTCGTTCATCGAGACGTCCATCCGAACGCTCCCAGCTACGATGAAATCCGCGACCTCGGTTTCGCTTACGCCGCCATGATCAAGTCGGTCGACCCGACAGCAAAGGTTTCGGGCCCGGTCCTCAGCGGCTGGGACTCCTTTTTCTATTCCGCGGTCGACTGGCTTTCAGGTTGGAACACGGCTCCCTATGTATATTGGGACAACCCCGTGGATCGCAATGCGCACGGCGGCCTGGCGTTTCTTGACTGGTATCTGCAGCAGATGCGCAATTACGAGAGTCAACACGGCATCCGTATTCTGGACTATCTGGATCTGCACGCTTACGTATTGCCGGACGGCCTCGGGTTCCAGCCGGCGGGTGATGCAACCACGCAGGCACTGCGGCTCGAATCCACGCGGCTGCTCTGGGATCCCACGTATCAGTTTGCGAGCACGGATATTCAGGAATCCGTGCGCCTGATTCCGCGCATGCACGATTGGGCCAATAACAACTACCCGGGAACGAAGCTGGCCATCACCGAATACAATTGGGGAGCCCTCGACGATATGAACGGCGCCCTCGCTCAGGCGGATGTGCTGGGAATCTTCGGGCGGGAAGGTGTGGACCTGGCCACGATCTGCCCGGCGCATTTGCATTCCGCGTGTACCGCAACTACGACGGCATGGGAGGCGCGTTCGGCGAGACCGGCGTCGAGGCGACCAGTGCGGCTCAGGATCAGTTGTCCATTTACGCCGCCCGGCGCTCCGACTCTGCGCTGACGCTAATGGTCATCAACAAGACCACGGGCGACTTGACGAGCCATGTCGCGCTGGCCAATTTCAGGCCGGCGGCCAATGCACAGGTGTGGACATACAACAAGTCGAACCTGAAGGCCATCGTGCGTGGGCCGGATCTGGCGGTCCAGGCAAGTGGTTTCGCCGCGACTTTTCCGGCTTACTCGATCACGCTGCTGGTTCTGTCCGCCGATCCGCAGACGCTGGCCGTACCGCCGCCCGTGATCGCCTCCGTAACCAACGGCGCGTCGTATGCGGCGACCATCTCTCCCGGCGCGATTGTGGCAATCTTTGGCCAGAATCTCGGACCCGCGACGCTCGCCGGCGGTACCGTGTCGAGTTCCGGAATGGTGCAAACATCCGCCGGCGGTACGCGCGTTCTCTTCGACGGCACGCCCGCGCCGGTGCTCTATACGAGAGCGGACCAGGTGGGCGCGGTTGTTCCCTATGTCTCGGCCCTCAAACCGACAACACACGTGCAGGTGGAGTATCTCGGCAGCCGCTCGGAGGCCGTCGAGATTCCGGTCTCCGCCGTGGGGCCGGCCATCTTCAGCGCCGGTGCCTCGGGTGCCGGGCAGGCCGCAGTGATTAACCAGGACGGCAGCTTCAATTCAGTGGCTCATCCGGCTCCGCGCGGATCGATCGTTACGATTTTCTGCACCGGCGAAGGGCAAACCAGTCCGCCTGGTGTCGATGGAAAAATTGCCGATCAGATTCTGCCCACGCCGCTGGCGCCGGTTTCCGCGCAAATCGGCAACATCCCGGTAAACCCGGCATATGCCGGCGCTGCGGGTGCAGCCGTGGCAGGGGCGCTGCAAGTGAACATCAAAATCCCGGAATCAGTCATACCGGGTAATAACGTGCCCGTCCAGATTCAAATCGGCACGGCGAACAGCCAGCCCAACGTAACGATTGCAGTGAAGTGATTTCACTCCCATTCGATGGTGGCCGGGGGCTTGTGGGTGAGGTCGTAAAACACGCCGCAGACGCCTTCGATTTCGAGGAGTTCCACGGCGATAGACCGCAACAGCGGCTCTTCCATCGAGACCGATTGCGCGGTCATGCCGTCCACCGAGTCGATCGGACGCAGCACGACGGAATCCGGCCGGGCGGCCGAACCCACAGGAATCAGCACGACAGGAAACTGCCAGACTTTCTTGTCAAATCCACTTTCGTGCGACCGGCGCCGGACAATGGAGTCGGCCCGCCGCAGTCTCGTCAGTCGTTCCGGCGACAGCGTGCTGGAAAAAACGCTCATCTGTTCCAGCGGCACATGGGCTGAAACAAGCGCAACCACGCGGTTGATGCCGCGCAAGCGGTTAATCAGTTCCGTTGCCTCATTCTGCAGTGCGTTACCGGCCGTAGGAAGACGATCGACTGCCAGGACTGGCCGGTAGGTGCGCTCGTCGCCCTGCACTCCCACCGAGCGAACGGGCAACACAAAACCTTCCGGCGTCCGCGAAACCGGCTCGTCACGCTCGGCGCACAAGCAGCGAATCGCCAGGGCGGGTCCCGGAAAAGGATGGCGCTCGAGCACATCTTCGGAAATCCCCAGTTCGCGCCCGATTTCGCGCACTTCGTCCTTGTAAAACGAGTGTAGAGGCTCGACAATGCGCTTGGCGGCAATCAGTTGCTGGATTCCGGCCACGCGGTTGTGGTGCGTCTTGATGACGGCGGCTTTTTCCGTTCCGCCGGATTCGATGGTGTCCGGATAGATGGTGCCCTGCCCCAGAATCCAGTGGCCATCCAGCAAGTGGCGCGACTCGATGATCCGTTCCTGCACGCGTACGAACTCTTCGCCGATGATCTGCCGCTTCTGTTCCGGATCGCGAACCGTCCCGAGCGGCGTCAGGAACTGCTGTTCCACGTGCTCCACCGTTACCGTTCCGGCTCCCAGAGACTCGAACATCTTCCCGACGAATTCGGTCTCGCCCTCGCGCATCAGTCCCGTGTCCACGTAGATGCCCCGCACACGTTCGCGCCCTAGCGTGCGCAAACAGAGCGTGAAAGCCACCGTCGAATCAACCCCGCCGCTGACGAAGAAAAAGACGTTGCGGTCACCCACCGTGCGGCGAATTTCGTCCTCGATGAGCGGCACGCGATGCCGCGGGTCCCAATCCTTCTCGCATCCACAGACGTCGAACAGGAAATTGGCCAAAATCCGGTTGCCTTGGGTCGTGTGTACCACTTCAGGATGGAACTGCACGGCGTAGAGCCCACGCGCCGGTGAGGCCATAGCCGCGATCGCGCACGTGGATGTCTTCCCCACCGCTGCGAATCCCGGCGGCACTCCGGCAACCACGTCGAAATGGCTCATCCAGACCTGCTGGCGTTCCGGAAGCCCGGAGAAGAGTGCCGTTTTCGGCCCGCCGTTCAGTTCCAGCGTGGCCAGGCCGTATTCGCCCTTTTCGCCCTTCTGGACCACGCCACCCAGCAGGTGCGCCATCAATTGCTGGCCGTAGCAGATGCCCAGCACCGCATGGCTGGCGCTGAAAATTGCCGGATCCACCGTCGCGCTGCCGCGGTCATACACGCTGCTCGGACCGCCTGAGATGATCAAGCCTCTGCGCCCGGCCAGGTCCGCGGCCGGAGTCTCACTGGGCCGCACCTCAGCGTACACGCCCAAATCGCGCACTTTGCGGGCAATGAGATGGCAATACTGCCCGCCCGCATCCAGCACTGTGATTTGTGGAACTTTGATCTGAATGAGCGGCGCTTCGTTAAGCACGAACTCTATCTTGCCATGCGCTGGGCCACGATTTTCCGAGCGTTATCCACCAGCGCCTTGGCTTTGGGCATTGCGTCGATGGCCTTCTCTACCATGGGGTCGGTTTCGATGGCCACACGCCGGCTGTCATCGATGCTGAACGCTGTGATATACATCTCGCGCTGCAAAGTCCGCTTGAGCCAATCATGATCCTGCGTGAAGTCGGCTTCGGTGAACTTGACGCCTTGCTCCAGCAAGAAATCGTGGAACTCAGTGAGGATCTTTTCGTCCGGAACCCAGCCTTTCGGCAGCTTGGCTTCACGGTTGCCGAAATAGTGTTTGGTGAAATTGAAGAACGCGTACTTGCGCACCAGTTCCGTTTGGAACGCATCAAATTTCGGAACGAACTGCTCGTCGGGGGAAATGCCGCCACCGCCATAAACCGTGCGCCCGCTGTCCGTCATCTTGACGTCCTGCATGTTTCGCGTCGCGGTATCTTTCCGATAGTAATAATCGAAGAAGGACACGTTGCTGTAATCCCGCTGGATCAGGCGCCCGCTCGGGGTGTAGTACTTGGCGGTGGTGAGGGCGAGTCCCGCATTCTCCGAAAGCGGATACACCGTCTGCACCAGGCCCTTTCCAAAGGTGTTGTCGCCCAGAACCCAGGCCCGGTCATGATCCTGCAGGGCGCCCGCCACGATCTCCGCAGCCGAAGCCGAATACCGGTTTACGAGCACCACGATGGGGTAGTCGCGCCCGCTATTGCCGTGCCTTGCTGTGTAGGTTTTCTCCGCCGATGCACGGCCCCGATGGGAAACAATGGTCTGGCCTTTCTGCAGGAAGTGGTCCGCAACCGCCACGCCTTCGTTCAGTAAACCGCCCGGGTTTTCCCGCAGATCTAAAACTAAACCCTTGATATTTCCCTCGCCGAGCCTTGTGAGCGAATCTTCAAGTTCCTTACCCGTGTTCTCGTTGAACTGGTCCACATCCACATACGCGATGCCGGGCTTCACCCACATGGCATCGTTCACGCTCTTGCGCGAGATCTCATCGCGAATCACGTTGAACGTCAGAGGCTTGTCTAGTCCTTCACGGGTCACCACAATCTGCACTGGGGTGCCGCGCGGCCCTTTCAGCATGTCGGCGACTTCAGTAGTCGACAGGTTGTCGGTCTTCTTGTCGTTCACCTCAACGATTACGTCACCGGGGCGAATGCCGGCTTTGTATGCGGGTGAGCCGTTGAAGGGGGCCAGCACGATAGTTTTCCCGTTGCGCGGCTGCACCGTCATTCCCACGCCGTAGTAGTGACCCTTCTGGTCCTCGCGAAGAATCTGGAAGTCGTGCGGATCGAAGAAGTTAGAGTGCGGGTCAAGGGTCCGCAGCATCCCCGGGACAGCGCCTTTGTAAATAGCCTTATCGGGATTCACCGGGTCGGCGAAGTTCTCTTCCACCAGCGAATAGGCCTTGGTGAAAGTCTTGAAACTAGAGCGGATACCGTCGTCGTCGGCGGCGGACGCCACCTCGACCCGCGGACCATACAGGCCGCCTAGTACCGCGCAAATTGCGATGGTTGAAAAGAAAAAAAGAACCGACCGCCTCTTCTGGGCCATTCCGTGGACCGTCCTTAGCTCCAGTATAGCGTGGTCGCCAGGTTTGCCGCCTGTCAGTTTGGCGAGGCCGCCACTTCCAGTACCGAAAACCACAGAAACTCAACCAGTTTTTCGAGCGAAGTCACCGCCAGCCGCTCGTCATCGCCATGGGCACCGCCACCGCCGTCGGCTTCGTCGACAATCGGACCGAACCCATAGGCCTGGATGCCATGGGCCCGCAACTGCGCCATGTCCGTCGCACCAGTGAGCATGGCGGGCAGGGTGATGGCGCCGGGGAACATGCGCTGCTGAACGCGCTCGAGAGCGCGAAACATCTCCGTGTCCACGCGCGACGGCGGAGTTGCGGGCCGCTCTTCTCGCTCGGCCGGCAGCACGTCGATCGTCGAATCCGCCACCACACGGCGTATTTCGGCACGGAGCTGGTCCATGTCCTCATCCGGCAGGGCTCGCACATCCAAAAACGCCTCCGCGTCCGCGGGGATCACGTTCGCGCGAAAGCCGCCCGTGATCATTGTCGGGCTGACGGTGGTGCGCAGAATCGAATAATGGCCGATCTCGTGCTCCGCGAAGTAGCGCTCGATCTGCGGGGCCTTGTCACGCTCCGTGATGTGCGCATAGCGCCAGGCTTCCTCAGGCGGGCTGATAGCGGCGAGCCGCTCGAAATAGGCGCGCGTGGTGTCATTCAGCCGCATGGGCGGCTGCCAGGAGCCGAACTTCGCCACCGCCGCCGCCAGCCGGATGATGGCATTGTCCGGCCGGGGCCGTGAGCCGTGTCCGGCGGGGCCGTGAGCCACCAGCTTCAGTCCGCGTGGAACCTTCTCCGTAGTGGAGATCTCGACGAACCTCACTTTTCCGTTGCGCTCGGCGACATAGCCGCCTTCGGCCAGCGCATACTCGGCGTCGATTTCGTCCCAGTGCTTCTCCACCATGAAGCTGATTCCCACGTGCGAGGTGCCCTCTTCACCCGCTTCTGACAGGAAGATGACGTCGCGATCGAGCTTGACGTTCAAACGCTTCAACAACAGCATCAGCATCAGGCCCGCGGTGAGGTTGTCCTTATCATCCTGCGCGCCTCGGCCATAGATGAAGCCATTCTTGCGAATGGCCGCGAATGGGTCGACAGACCAGTTCTCCCGTTGCACGCCTACTGTGTCGGAGTGGCCCATCACCAGAATCGGCTTCTTCGAGCCGTTCCCCTTGATGCGCGCCACCACACTCGCGCGCGTCGGTTCGAGCGCGAACAACTGCGCCGGAATGCCTTCGCGTTCGAGCACCGATTTCACGTAGCCGGCGACTTGACTCTCGTTGCCCGGGGGATTGCTGGTGTCGATGCGCAGTACGTGCGTGAAGTGTTCGAGTGTTTCCGCGTGAACCTTTTCCCAGCGGACGGGGTAGCGGTCGGAAGCCCTCGCGCTGCCGGCCACTAGCAGCAGCACAACAGTCGCGGCGAATCGATCCAAGAATGCGCGCATCTTGTGAGGCCGAAAGCAAATTTAACCACAAAGCTCGTTCCGAGCGCTTTTCGAGTCCAAGCCAGCCGCTGTGTGACAATTCTCCTGAAAGGAGAACTCATGAAGACGGAGTGTGCGCTGATGTTCCTACTGCCTCTCGTGCTCCAGGCTCAGCCGTACCTGAACCAGGGTAACGTCGTGTCCGTGACTGGCGACGCGGAAATCAAGGTCATTCCGAACCAGGTGGTGCTCTCCCTTGGGGTCGAGACGCGAGACCGGAATCTTGCGGTCGCCCGAGTGCAGAACGATAGCGCCGTCAGAAACGTGCTGGACTCCATTGCCAGGTTCCAAATTGATTCGACGGACGTGCAAACGGATTTCATTCGGGTCGATATCCGTTACCAAGGCTCGGCTGAAACCGTGGTGGATCACTATGTGGTCGAGAAATCCATTGCCATCACGCTTAAAGACGTGTTCAAGTTCGAGCCGCTCCTGAGCGCCGTGCTGGAAGCTGGTGCGAACCATATCTACAATGTGGAATTCATGACGACCGATTTGCGCAAATACCGTGACCAGGCGAGGGCGCTGGCTGCAAAAGCGGCGATCGAGAAGGCCAACGACCTCGCCACTGCCGCGGGCCTGAAGGTGGTGGGCAAACCCATGAATGTTTCGAGTTACTCCTATGGCGGCGGATCCTGGTATGGAAGGCTCCACACGATGGGCGCTATGAACGTGTCCCAAAACGTGTATCAAGCCGGCGAGCGAGGGTCGGCGGAAGGCACAATCGCTCTCGGCAAGATCAGCGTGACCGCCAGCGTGTCCATGAATTTTAGAATCGAGTAGGGCTGGGCCCTACCCTCCCGCAATAGCTCCGACTACCAGAAACGGCTCGGCTCCCGACGCGACCGCGGCCGGCAGCGGTGCGTCCGGTGACTCGTGGGACAGATCTTCCTCGCAAGCGAAGAATCTCACGAAGGGGCGGCGCTTTTTCGTAACGTGATCGCGGAGTGTCCCTTGCAGCATCGGATAGCGCGCCTCGAGAGCGTCCAGGACCGAGCGCTGCGTCACTGGACCCTCGACCTCAAGCGTCACCTCGCTGTCGACGCGCGCCAGCGTCCGCAGATGTGCCGGCAGCACCACTCGGATCATGGCAGCGTTTGGACCTCGACTGATAGCACGGGTGGAAGGTCACGAACGATCGGTGCCCAGTTGTCCCCGGCGTCCGCCGAAACGTAGACTTGCCCGCCGCTAGTGCCGAAATAAATGCCGCACTTGTCGAGCCGATCAACCGCCATGGCGTCGCGCAGCACGTTGACGTAGCAGTTGCTCTGCGGCAGGCCTTTGCTGAGCGGCTCCCACTCGTTTCCACCCGTCCGGCTCCGGTAGACGCGAAGCTTGCCCTCGGGCGGGAAGTGATGCGAGTCGCTCTTGATGGGAACGACGTAGATGGTTTCCGGCTCGTGTGCGTGAACGTCGATCGCGAAACCGAAGCCTTTCAAGTCAAATTTCCTGGTGGTTCCGTCTTTGCCCGGATGAATCACCTGGTCGCCCGGCAAGTTCCCGCTCACGTCACGCCATGAGTCCCCGGCGTCGTCGCTGCGCATCACCTCCCAGTGCTTTTGCATAAAGAGCACCTTAGGACGCGACGGATGCATGGCAACGTGGTGAACACAGTGCCCCACTTCGGCAGTCGGGTCCGGGATGTATACGGAACGCAGTCCGCGGTTAATCGGCTTCCAGGTTTGACCGCCGTCGTCGGTACGGAACGCGCCCGCGGCCGAGATGGCAATGAAAATCCTCTTGGGATCGCTCGGATCGAGAATGATGGTGTGCAGGCACAGGCCACCGGCGCCCGGCTGCCAGTGGGGCCCGGTACCGTGGCCGCGCAGTCCGGAGAGCTCCCCCCATGTCTGCCCGCCGTCGGTCGAGCGGAACAATGCGGCGTCTTCCACCCCCGCGTAGACCGTGTCCGGATCGGTGAGCGACGGCTCAAGATGCCAAACCCGCTTGAACTCCCAGGGGTGCGGGGTGCCGTCGTACCACTGGTGAGTGCCGGGGACGCCGTCGTACACGAACTTGTTGCCCACGGTCTCCCACGTCTTGCCGCCATCGCTCGAGCGCGGCATCGTCTGCCCAAACCAGCCGCTGGACTGCGACGCATACAGGCGGTTCGGATCGACGGGCGACCCCTTCACGTGATAGATCTCCCAACCCGCGAAGTGCGGTCCGCTGACATCCCACTGTTCGCGCTTTCCATCCGACGCCAGGACGAATGCGCCCTTGCGTGTGCCAACCAATACCCGTACTTTGCTCATCCTCACTCCTCCTTAAGTTACGCGCCATGGCCGGCGCGAGTGATCCTGCTGACTGGTCGATTGGGACGGCTTGGAATCGACACACCAGCAAAAAATATTCCCACGAGCCGTCGATTCTCCCAAGCGCCGCTCAAATAACCTTTCCCTTAGGGGACAGCACCGAAGCTATACAGCGCCTTGTGCGTCCGGATGTAGATGCGGCCGTCTGCAATCGCGGGTGTGGCCTGTGCGGTTTCGTCGAGATCGTTCACGGATAGAACTTCCCATTGCGCATCAGCCTTGAGCACCGTCACCTTCCCGGAATGGCTCAACAGGAAAACCTTGCCGTCGGCCGCGACCGGAGAGGCAAAGTATTGATCAATGGCATCCTTGGTGCGGCCGGTCTTAAGAACCTCGCCTGTCTTGGGGTTGAGAGCGGTGATGATGCCTCCACTTTTCACCAGGTAGAGTACGTCGCGATAGATCAGCGGTGTAATGACGTTGGAGAATGTTTTCTTGTACCGCCAGACGAGATTAGACGCCGTGCGGTCGCCGGCGCCGCCAATCCGATTGCCTGTCACGCCGTGTTCGGTGACGTCTTCCTGCCGTTTTTGATCCCACTCCGCACGCGTGATGATGCCGTCGTTATTCGTGTCCAGCCACCCGAAATGGTCCTTCATCATCGCGTCCTTATCGAACTCTTCGCGTGAGAGCTGGCCATCCTTGTTGGCATCGAGCCGCTCCAAAACCGAATCGAACGACGGGTACTCCGGCGTGTCCGCACCTGTACCGACCGCTATCACGGTGTCGCCGAAGATAACGGGAGAGCCGATGGGGTAGATGCCCTGGTTGCCGATCCACCATAGGTTTTCGCCGGTTTCCAGATCATAACCATCCACACGGTAGGCTCCGGTGACAATTAACTGATGGCTTCCTTGCTGCGGCGCGTAGACGGCTGGAGTCGAGTAAGCCTCTGTCGTTGCACGGCGCCGTTCGATCCGCCAACGCACCTTGCCGGAGTCCTTGTCGAAGGCGATGGCGAACGATCCACTGCGCTGATCGCAGACTAAGGCAACGGTATTGCCGTGGACGACAGGCGAAGATGACATTCCGTAGAAGCTGTCAAACGGACCGAGCTTCACGCGCCAGCGTTCCTTCCCGGCGGCATCGAATGACAGGAGTCCAAAATCCGGGAAGAAAGCATAGACGTTTTCCCCGTCAGAGGCGGGAGTTGGAGCGGACGCGTCGTTGCCGACGAAGATCTTGTTGGCGTGATCGCGAATCACCTCCCGGCGCCAGAGGGTCCGGCCGGTTTGCCGGTCGAGCGCCAGTGTTACCAATTTCTCGCCGTCGACGGCGGTCAGGAAGACCGCGTCTTTGACCACAACCGGGGAGGACCGGCCCATGGGGATTTCAACGCGCCAGCGAAGATTCTTCTTCGGTCCGAATTCGGCGGGCAGCCCCGTGGAATTGGAAACGCCGGAGCCATTGGGCCCGCGAAAGCGAGGCCAATCCTCGGCGCACGCGAGTGTTGCCGCACACAAGATGAGAAAACACGCCGTCAATGTACCTGGGTGATTATGCGTCATACGGTCTATAGCGGGATATTTCCATGTTTCTTCCGGGGCATGGTGTCCACCTTGTTCTCCAGCATGCGCAAAGCGCGGATGACCCTGGAACGGGTCTCGCGCGGCTCGATTACGTCGTCGATAAATCCGCGTTCTGCGGCGATGAACGGGTTGGCGAACCGTTCACGAAACTCGGCAACCTTTTCCTCGCGGGCAGCCTTGCCGTCTCCCGCTGCTGCAAGTTCCCGGCGGTAGACAATGTTGACGGCGCCCTCAGGCCCCATCACGGCAATCTCGGCGGTCGGCCAGGCGAGGTTGATGTCCGTGCGGATGTGTTTCGAGCCCATCACGCAATACGCCCCGCCGTACGCCTTGCGGGTGATCACCGTGATTTTAGGGACCGTGGCTTCGGCGTACGCAAACAGCAGCTTCGCCCCGTGCCGGATGATGCCGCCGAATTCCTGATCGGTACCCGGCAGGAAGCCGGGCACGTCTTCAAAGGTCAGGATGGGAATATTGAACGCATCGCAGAAGCGCACAAAGCGGGCGCCCTTCACCGAAGAATTGATGTCCAGGCAGCCGGCCAGGTACGCCGGCTGGTTGGCGACGATGCCCACGGACCGGCCGTCCATGCGCGCAAACCCGATCACCAGATTCTGGGCGAAGTGCTCGTGCACTTCAAAGAAGTTCCCGTCGTCCACCACGTGCAGGATGACCTCTTTGATGTCATACGGCTGGTTCGATTCCTCGGGCACGATCCGGTCCAGCTCCGGGTCGGCACGATCGGCTGGATCGCGCGACTCCAGCCGCGGAGGATCGTCGCGATTGTTCTGGGGCAGATAGCTCACGAGCTCGCGGATCATGCGCAGGCATTCGGCGTCGTCCGTAGCGAGGAAATGGCCGACTCCGCTGACCGAGTTGTGGGTCATGGAGCCACCCAGGCGTTCTTTGCTGACGTCTTCGTGGGTCACGGTCTTGATCACATCCGGTCCGGTGACGAACATGTAACTGGTGTGGCTCACCATGAAAACGAAGTCCGTGATGGCCGGGGAGTAGACGGCTCCGCCGGCGCACGGGCCCATAATGGCTGAAATCTGCGGCACCACACCACTGGCGAGCGTGTTGCGCAAGAAGATATCCGCATAGCCGCCGAGCGAGATCACGCCCTCCTGGATGCGGGCGCCGCCGGAATCGTTCAGTCCGATGACGGGCGCGCCGTTCTTGAGCGCCAGGTCCATGATCTTGCAGATTTTTTGCGCGTTCGCTTCGGAGAGCGAGCCGCCGAAGACGGTAAAGTCCTGCGCAAAGACGTACATCAGCCGGCCGTCGATGCGCCCCCAACCGGTGACGAACCCATCGCCCGGGACGATCTGCTCTTCCATTCCAAAATCGCGGCAACGATGGGTGACCAGCTTGTCGAGTTCTTCAAAGGAATTCTCGTCAAGCAGCAGCTCGACGCGCTCCCGCGCCGAGAGCTTGCCCTCTTTGTGCTGCCGCTCCTTGCGCGCTTCACCTCCGCCCTGGTCCGCGGCGGCGTGGCGGCGGCGAAGCTCCTCCAACCTATTCATCGCAATTACTGTAGCGCACACCGACGAGCAGCGCTGCAGGCGCTTCAGGGGATCAGCATTCGCCGGTAGTAGGATGAAAAGCGAGCGCCATGAAAAACATCATCGTCGGCACCGCCGGCCACATCGACCACGGAAAAACGGCTCTCGTAAAGGCGCTCACGGGGATCGATGCGGACCGGCTGGAAGAGGAAAAGCGGCGAGGCATCACCATCGATATCGGTTTCGCCCACCTGCAATTGACGCCTGAGCTGCGCCTGGGCTTCGTGGATGTGCCGGGTCATGAACGGTTCGTGAAAAACATGCTGGCGGGAGTGGGCGGCATCGACCTGGTTCTGTTCGTGGTGGCCGCCGACGAATCCATCAAGCCGCAAACGCGCGAACACTTCGACATCTGCCGGCTGCTGGGCATCCCACGCGGCATCGCCGTGCTGACCAAAGCCGACCTGGTGGATAGGGACATTCTCGATCTGGTCCGCCTGGAAGTGGAAGAGTTCGTGGCCGGATCCTTTCTGGAAGGCGCGCCGGTTGTTCCAGTCAGCTCCACCACGGGCGCGGGAATCGCCGATCTGCGTCGCGCGCTCGAGAGTGTGAGTCAATCGGTGGTTCAGAAAAGCGCGGCAGGCCATTTCCGGCTGCCCATAGACCGGGTGTTCACGACCAAGGGTTTCGGAACCGTGATCACCGGGACGCTCATCTCGGGCTCAGTCAGCCGCGAGCAGGAAGTGGAGCTATATCCCACCGGCCGGAGGCTCCGCGTTCGCGGCGTGCAGGTGTACGGGAAGCCGGCGGATGGCGCCACGGCGGGTCAGCGGACGGCTGTAAACCTTGCCGATATCGAGCCGGCGGAAATCACGCGCGGCATGGTGCTATCCGTTCCCGGGCGGTTTCGCGCCGTCCGTCTGCTCGATGGCACGCTCGAGCTGCTGCCATCCGCAAAACCGTTGAAGCAGCGCGCACCGGTACACTTTCACGCGGGGACGGCCGAGATCGAAGCGGAAGTGCGACTTCTGGGCGGCGCCGCGGTGCTGAAGCCCGGCGAGAGAGCCTATGCCAGGATCGTGTTGCGTGAACCTGCCCTACTCCTGCCGGGCGACCGCTTCATCATCCGCATGTTCTCACCGGTGGTAACCATTGGCGGCGGCGTTGTATTGGATACCGGCGGTGTGCGGTACCGCAAAGCGGACAACGTCGCGGAGCGGTTGAACGTCCTTGCCGGCGCCGACCCTGTGGCGAAAATTGCGCTGCTGGTGCGCGAGTCGAAATGCGGAGCGGGCGCAAGCGAACTGGTGGCGCGCACGGGCCTCCTGGAGAACGACATGGAAACTGCGACGCGTTCCGGATTCGCGTTCGTTCGCCAGCCGCATTTGTGGCTGATGGACCGCGCCTGGTTCGACCGGACACGCCAGCACCTGGCGGAGACGGTGCGTGATTTCCACCGCGCCCATCCGCTGTTGCCGGGTATGGCCAAGGAAGACTTGCGCGGACGTGAAATCAGCGGGGCGCCGCCGTTTGTCTTTGATGCGCTGCTGGCGGAAACCAAGGACGTCGTGGCGGAGGGCGAAATCGTGCGTCTCCGCGCGCATAAGGTGGTACTGAAGCAAGACGAAGAACAAGCGCGCGCAGCCATCGAGCGCGCTTTCGAACAGGCCGGGCTCGCGGTTCCGGCAGTGCCCGAAGTATTGGCCAAGTCCGGCGTGGAAGCCGGCCGCGCTCGATCGTTATTACAGATTTTGATTCGCGAAAAGCGCCTGATTCGTATCAGCGAGGATCTGGTGTTTCACCACTCGGCCATCGAGAATCTTCGTCATTTGCTGGCGGGCCGCAAGGCCGCGCGCTTCAGCGTGGGCGCGTTTAAGGATTGGACCGGCATCTCGCGCAAGTACGCCATTCCGCTGCTCGAGTACCTGGATCGCGAACACGTGACTCGCCGTGAGGGCGACGAGAGGCTGGTGCTGTGACGCCCGAGCGGCTGGTGCAAATCGCCGAAAAACTGCAAATCGCGAAGGTTCGGCGGCATATCTTCCTTTGCGCGGATCAGACTACGCCCAAATGCTCGACGCGCGAGGACAGCCTGGCGTCCTGGGAGTACCTCAAGAAGAGGCTGGCGGAACTCGGTCTCGTCGAAGGTGAGAATTGCGTGTACCGGACGAAAGCGAACTGCCTGCGCATCTGCGAGCACGGGCCCATCGCCGTCGTCTATCCGGATGGGACGTGGTATCACTCGGTGACGCCGGCGATCGTCGAGCGTATCATTCAGGAACACCTCATCGGTGGCCGCCCCGTGGCCGAATACGTCTTCGCCACGCACCCTCTAAGCCTGTAACCTCCGTCTAGTCCGAGATGGCGCTCTCGCCCGGCACGATCGGGCGGGTTCTGGGAAGCAGGCCGCGCCGCGCGAGGTTGCCCACGAACGCCAGGATCCCGACGAAAACGGCGAGCTTCACGGCATCGGCCGCTCTGGTTCTGGGCAGCAATTTCCACAGCAGGCCGAGCACCGGCTGAGCCAAACATACGGCCCAGACCGAACCATAGAAGTATCGCCGCTCATGGCCCTCGCCTTTAGTCGAGGCCATTACGCGCGGCAGCCGGCCGAACGCTCCAGCAATCCAGACAGCCAGCGCGAACGGAAAGTACCCGTAAACGTAAATCTGACGCAGGTACCACTTGTCTGCCACGATCGCGACCACCAGTCCCGCCAGATTCAACAGGGCGAACACGGCGACCGCGCTCCAGGCAAAGGTGTAGCAAACGCGCCGGTAGAGCGGGTTGGGTTTGTCCTCGGTGAAGCGCAGAATGTACGGCCTGGGCTCGACTCCGGGGAGCCTGCCGCGCAGTCCGGCGATACCCGTGCCAATCAGCACGGCCGCCAGCCACGCGCCCATGCGCCAGTCGAAGCCATGTTCGAACAGATCGAACGTCAGCGGACCAGGAGCGATGAAGAACACCCAGATCCAGATGGGCCAGTGCGCGAGCCGGTAGCTGATCTTATTTCGTTCGCGCAACTTTCGCTGGCTGGCCAGTTCCACTCTTACGGCCGGATTCAAAGGGTTCCTTTCCTGACGCGCCTAGCTTGCTGTGGCAGATTCTCTTTCAACCCGGGAAGCGAAGTGTGGCGCTTATCGGCCCACGATGGCCAGCGCGTCCGTCAAGCTCTTTTCGACGAGGCCGCACATTTCGTCGATGGCGGGCTCATCGGCAATCAGCGGCGGGCAGACGGCGAACCAGCTCGGATCCACCCGCATGATCAGGCCGTTGGCGAGTGCGGTCCTCTTCATGGCTTTGCCCAGCTCGGGGAAGGGCTGCATGGAGCGCGTGTCTTTCACCAATTCGACCCCGCGTAACACGCCCTTGCCGCGCACTTCGCGCACGACGCCGTATTTCTTGAGGCACTCCAGCCGTGAGGCGATATAGTCGCCGAGGCGGCCGGCTTTCTCATCCAGCCGGTGTTCGAGCATTTCGTCAATCACCGCGATGCCCACCGCGCAAGCCAGAGGATTTCCGGCAAACGTGTGTCCGTGGGCGAACTGCAGGCCTGCTTCCGGCGGCCCGAAAAACGCATCGGCCATGTCCTCGCGCGCGATCATGGCGCCCAGCGGGATCACACCGTTGGAAATTCCCTTGCCGGTGCAGATGATGTCCGGAGTCACGCCGAACGTCTGCGCCGCGAACATCCGCCCGGTCTTGGCGAACCCGGTGATCACTTCGTCGAAAATCAGGATCACGTTATGCCGGTCGCAGGCCTTGCGGATGATCTGAAAATATTCCGGCGTGGGCGTGATGATGCCGCCCGTATTGCCCACCGGCTCCAGAATCACGCCCGCCACAGTATCGGGATCCTCGCCGATGATGGCGTCTTCGAAGCTCTCGGCCGCAAAACGATTGGCCTCTTCCCAAGTGGCGAAACGGTCGCGGTAATAGCTGGGCGGAAAAACCTTGAGGAAGCCCGGCATCTGGGGCTCGAACTTGGTCTTGCGAGGGCCGGTGCCGCTCGCCGCCATGCCGCCGAAGGTGCCCCCGTGGTAACCGAAATAGCGGCTGATGAATTTGTATTTGCCGGGGCGGCCGGTCTGCTTGAAGTACTGCCGGACAAACTTAAGCGCCGACTCAACGGCTTCCGAGCCGCCGCTGAAGCCTTTGACGTATTTCAGATTGCCGGGCGTGACCGATCCGATTTTTTCGACGAAATCGAGTGTCACGTCCGCGATGCCGTGGAGCGGCGGCGCAAAGGTGATCTGCTCCATCTGGCGCCGGACGGCTTCGTGGAGCCGCGGATGGCGATGCCCCAAACTCGCCACGAAGATCCCGCTGATGCCGTCGAAGTAACGCTTGCCTTCGAGGTCCCAGTAATAGAGCCCGTCGGCCTTGTTCACGATGAGCGGATGCTCCAGGAATTCGGAGGTCTGCAAATAGTCAATGAAGGTGTGTTTGAGAAGATTCTCGTGGCGCGGGCTGAGTTTCATAGTGGTCTTCACGCAGTTTAGCTCACAACGCGATCAGGGAGGGTGGGGTTGGATCTTGCAGCGGCGCCACAATGCCAGCACAGCGAGCGCGTTGTGCCTGGGGTTGGCGCCAATAAGCTTTACGATTCATTTACAGAACTCTTACGACATTCGGATCCGACAGGACTTAACCTTCATTTGAGCGAGGGAAACTCGCTCAAACTTATCAATAGGAGAAAACACAATTGTTTACGAAAATGCAGTTTCTGGCGCCATCCGTCCTGGGCTTGCTGCTGGCGGCCGCACCTCTTCGGGCGAGCGACGCTGATCAGTCCACGACCTTCAACATGGTGGTGTCCGCAGGAGCCAAAACGTGCGCACCGAACGCCACGGGCACAGTCAGGATTACGCCCGCGGGCTCCGTCGAGATCATGGATGTGATGGTGCAAGGGTTGCCGCCTAATACCGACTTCGACTTCTTCGTCCTGCAGGTCCCAAAGGCACCCTTCGGGGTCGCTTGGTATCAGGGCGACATTGAGACCGATAAGCACGGGCGGGGCCATGAGCGCTTCGTCGGCCGGTTCAGTATTGAGACGTTCTCGTTTGCACAGAGCAGTGCGCCCGCGCCGGTGGTGTTCGACGGACCCTTTCCCGATGCCAGCCTGAACCCGCCCTTCAACCCGATCCAGATGTACCATCTCGGGCTCTGGTTTGGGTCTACGGACGCCGCTCAGCAGGCCGGCTGTCCCGCCACCATCACTGCCTTCAACGGCGAGCACAACGCCGGGATTCAGGTCTTGAACACTAGCAACTTCGCGGATGACCAGGGGCCGTTGCGGGAGGTGAACCCCTCAGCTCTAAAAACAAACACCCAGAACTAAGTCCCTGTTCAAACCAAAGCCTTTTAAAGAAGTAGTTGATCGCGCGCAAGCGGCCATTCTCTGCAGTGCAACTGTCAGAATGGCCGCTTGCGCGACTCTATTATGTGCGTCTGAGGTGAAACGACGGTTGAATTCAGCAAAACACTCTAATCATGCCCGCGGCCGGTTTGACGATGGACGCACATTGGCCTATGAGCATCTTGATTGTGGACAACCAGCCGCACGATTTGAATCTGTTGAAGACTATCCTGTCCGCGGAGCCGGGCTGGGCGGTTCGGTCGGCGCGATCCAGTGCACAGGCCCTTCGGGCCATGGGAACAGGGAACGTGGACCTGGTGCTGGCGGATATTATGACGCCTTCAGCGGACGGGCTCGAACTCTGCCGGCGCATCAAAGCCTCCGAGGACATCTGCGATACACCGGTAGTGATGCTGATGTCGGGCGCCGAACGCGCGTACGTGAACCAGGTCTACGAAGCCGGCGCCTGCGATTACATCATGAAGCCGTTCGATCCGCTGGAGGTGGTGGCCCGGGTGCGAGCGGTGCTGCGGAGCAAGGACGAGATCGACCAGCGCCGGGCGCGCGAGGGCCGGTTGAAAGCCCGTAATCAAGAGCTACAAGCCGCGAATCAGCAATTGCTGCAGCTCTCGCTGGTTGACGCCGTCACGGGCGTGGCCAACCGGCGGCACTTCGATGAGATGTTGGACCGCGCGTGGCGCAGCGCGGTGCGCCATCAGTTCGAGATCGCGTTGATCATCATGGACATCGATCATTTCAAAGCCTACAACGACCGGCTCGGACATCCGGCCGGCGACGACTGTCTCCGGCGAGTGGCGCACGAACTCGCTGCGGGTTTACTCCGCCCCGATGATTTTCTGGCGCGATACGGCGGAGAGGAATTCGCTGTGATCCTGCCAAGAACAGGCCTGCCCGGCGCGGCCGTCGTCGCCGAGCGTCTGCGTTCCAATATTGAATCTCTCGGCATTTTGCACCCGGCGTCGCCTGCGGAGGGCCCGGTCACCATCAGCCAGGGATTAGCCTGCACTGTACCTACACTGGCATTGACGCCATCTGCCCTGATCGCCCGGGCGGACGAGGCACTTTACGAAGCCAAGCGATCCGGCCGCAACAGATTGTGCGGCGGCTGCGCGCAGGAATCGGCTTGTCCGGTTTTGTGCCAGACTAATCCCATAAGCGGACACACGGTTTGATCCAGGCTTTGGCTCCTCACTGTAAACCCCAGTAGGTCCACAACTTGCGACAGCTCGCGTGGCGGTACGCCACTTGCCTTAGGTGTCGGATCAGCCGAAACAGGGACACGGGATGGGAACTCTCTTCAAAGACATCCGCTACGGTGTGCGGATGTTGCTCCGCAGTCCTGGTTTTACTGTTGTTACCGTGCTGGTGATCGCCCTCGGACTCGGCGCCAGGAGCGGAATCTTCAGCCTCTTCCATTCTGTTCCGCCTCCCTCTATTCCGTCTCGGGATTCATCGGGTCTGGCAATTGTCTGGAAGTATCCCGAATGGAAGAGCCGCAATCGCGTGTTCGGAGACCTCGCTGCCGTGGTCGAAATCACGACCGTGAATCTCACCGGAACCGGCGAACCGGAGGAACTGCTGGCGGGCGCTGTATCGGCCAACTTCTTCCAGCGGATCGGCGTCCATACCATCCTGGGCCGCGCCTTTGCGCCGGACGAAGACCAGCGCGGTCGCGATCACGTCGTCATCCTGAGTCACCGGTTATGGATCCGGCGCTTTGGGAGTGACGCGGGTATCGTCGGCAAGAACATCGTCCTGAACGGCGAAAGCCGTCAGGTGATTGGGATTCTGCCGCCGGACTTTGCCTGGAACAATCGCCGCACCGATGTTTGGTTGCCCTACGCGATGGACCCGGATCGCGATTACCGGGCGGCAAGCGGCGGCTATCTAAAGGCGACTGGACAGCGTAAGCCGGGTGCCACGCTGCCGGAAGCTTGAGATATGAGTAACGGCATTGATTTCACCAATAACCATGGGCAGGCCACGGGGCCTGTGCCCTCTAGACCGTCGAAGGAGACCGTAATGCGTGTCATACGAGCGATTGTTCTGGTTCTGGTAGCGATCGGTGCGCTGGCGCCTCTGGCGCGGCCCAGCGATTTCACCTGGCATGGGCAACTGGCCCCCGGCCAGTCCATCGAGATCAAGGGCGTGAATGGAGCGATCCGTGCCGAACGGGCGTCGGGCGCCGAGGCAAGCGTGGAGGCCATTAAGTCAGGCCGGCACAGCGATCCCAATAGCGTTACGATTCAAGCGGTGCCGCATGAGGGGGGGATCACGCTTTGCGCTATCTATCCATCGAGCGACGGTACGCATCCCAACGAATGCCAGCCGGGCGCCGGCGGAAGGATGAACGTCAACAACAACGACGTGAAAGTGGAGTTCACGGTGCGCATTCCGGCCGGAGTGCATTTCATCGGCCGCACGGTCAACGGCGAAGTCGAGGCCTCGTCGCTTGCCGGCGATGTCGAAGCTCACACCGTAAATGGCAAGATTCGCATCTCGACCACGGGTTGGGCGGAAGGTAATACGGTCAATGGCTCGATCATCGCGCGCCTCGGCAAATCAGACTGGTGCCGGCCGCTTCAGTTTCACACGGTGAACGGCGGTGTTGACGTTGAGATGCCTGCGACCATCAATGCCAACGTCCGCGCCAGTACGGTCAACGGCAACATCTCGACCGACTTCCCACTGATGATCCGCGGCAAATTCACGGGCCGGCAGATTAGTGGTTCGATCGGCCAGGGAGGTCCGGAGCTGAGCCTGAAAACGGTGAACGGGAGCATCGAACTGCACCGCGCCCGAATTTGAGGCGGGCAACAAGCAACCGCTCGTTACCGTCGCAGCTTCGAGCGACCGGTGAACAAGTACCCTCGAAGGCGGGCCCATGCACTCTTTGATTCAAGACATTCGTTACGCAGCTCGGACGTTGCGCCGCAAACCGGGTTTTACCGCCGTTGCCGTGATTGCGCTGGCGCTGGGTATTGGCGCAAATACGGCCGTCTTCACGGTATTGAACGGCGTGCTGCTGCGCCCGCTGCCGTTTCCGGAACCGGAGCGGCTGTTCCTGGTTTCCTTCGCATCTCAGCACGGTCCTTTTCGAAATGAGCCGAGCCTGGTAGACGGCGACTACCTGCAATTCCGCCGGGAGAACCGGTCGTTTGAACACGTCGCCGCGTTCGGAGCAAACAGTGTTAGCCTGACCGGCGCCGGAGATCCGGTTCGCGTGCCGGGGGCCAACGTGACGGCGGACTTTTTCGCTACGCTGCGTGTACAGCCGGTGATCGGCCGAAGTTTTCTAGCTGACGAAGACCAACCGGGCCGGGATCATGTCGCTTTACTCGGCGACAAGCTATGGCGGAACCGCTTCGGCGGGGATCCGCGAACACTGGGCCGAACGATCAAGCTGGACGGAGAGAACTTTACGGTAATCGGCGTGATGCCGTCAGGGTTCAAATTCCCGTATGAAGCCGAAATCTGGACGCCGTTGAGCGTTCACATCGACTCGCACAACGCATTCATGCGGCCTGTGGTTGGACGCCTGAAGCCCACGGCATCGCCGCAGCAGGCGCAAGCCGAGCTGGAAACCCTGGTCCGGCGTTTCTTTTTGGCTCCCGGCGAAGACCGCGGCGACCGGCTGGCGCAGATCGTACCGCTCAAGGAACTGCTGGTTCGCGACATCCGAGGTTCGCTTTGGATTTTCGCGGGCGCCGTCGGGTTCGTGTTGCTCATCGCGTGCGTCAACGTCGCCAATCTCTTGCTGGCGCGCGCGGCCGGCCGGGTGCAGGAGATGGCGCTGCGCACGGCTCTGGGCGCCGGAAGATGGCGGCTTGTGCGTCAGTTGCTGGTCGAAAGCATGCTGGTGTCGATGGCCGGTGGCGCGGCGGGAATACTGCTTGCCTTATGGGGCGTGCCAGCACTTCTTGCCCTGGCGCCTGAGGGCAAGATTCCGCGTCTCGATCAAATTCACATCGATGGCTGGGTGCTGGCTTTTGCCCTGCTTGTGTCGGTAGCAACCGGAATTGCTTTTGGCTTGGCGCCTGCTCTTCAAGCCACGCGTCGTGAGTTGCGGGAGTCCTTGAGCCAGAGCGCGCGAACATTCACCGGCCGTCACGAAGGGCTGCGCAGCATTCTAGTGGTGGCGGAAGTCGCGCTGGCGCTGGTGTTGCTCACGGGCGCCGGTCTGATGCTCAAGAGCTTCCTGCGATTGCGCGCCGTCAATCCCGGTTTCCGCGCCGAAAACGTCTTCACCATGACGGTGGAACTGCCCGACGGGGTCTATCACACGGCATCCCAAATACAGGACTTCCACACGCGCACGCTGGCGCGATTGTCCGGCCTGCCAGGAGTCGTCAGCGCGGGGGCGGTGAACTGGAGTCCCCTGGGCGGGCTCTTGACCAAGGGCGACTTCCAACTTGAAGGCGGGCGGACATTGCCCAAGAACTACATGACCGACAAGCTGTGCGTGAGTCCGGCGTATTTCCGCGCCATGGGAATCCGGCTGCTCCGCGGCCGTGTTTTCAACGAGCGTGACAGCGCGAGCGCACTGGGAGTGGTCCTGGTGAGCCAGTCGGTGGCGCGGAGCCTTTGGCCCGGCGAAGATCCGATCGGAAAGCGAATCAGCGAAGAGGACCATCCCAAGCCCGGGGACTGGCTGACGATTGTGGGTGTGGTGGACGATATCCGTCAAATGAACCTGGCGGACCATCCCGATCCGGCGCTTTACTTTCCCTACGCCCAAGTGAAGCAAACCGGTTGGCTCGGCAGCATGACGTTTGCGGTGCGTACGGCATCGAATCCACAGCAGCTTGCTGGAGCGATGCGAGCGGCGCTCCATGCTGTTGATCCGGATCAGCCGGTAGTGGCGATGTCGACGATGCAGGAGCGCATCGACGTCTCCACCGCAGAGCCGAGGTTTCAGACGCGGCTGCTGGGAACATTCTCGCTGCTCGCGCTCGTACTTTCTGCTGTGGGCATTTACGGCGTGCTGGCTTATCAGGTCACCGAGCGCACGCAGGAAATCGGCATTCGCATGGCACTGGGCGCGGAAAGACGGGACGTGCTCGGCATGGTGCTGCGGCGCACTCTGGTTCTGGCCGGCGCAGGCGTCGTACTCGGAACAGGCGGTGCGCTGGCCGTAACGCGGGTTCTCACCAATGTGTTGTTCGAAGTAAAACCTACCGATCCGGTGACATTCGCCGCGGTGGCGGCCCTGCTCGGTTGTGTGGCGCTTTTGGCCGGCTTGATTCCGGCGCGCCGGGCAACCCAGGTGGATCCTATGGTGTCGCTGAGGTATGAGTAAGTCATGGTCCCGCGTCCCACAACGAGTTATCAAAACCGCTGGCTGCGCGCGCGGCCTCAGAATGTTCCTGACCGTTGCAGCGCGGCGCGCCTCCCGAGTCGATCCGATGGAAGCATTAAGATATGAATAAGCGAAATCAGAAATGGAACCGATGATCCGACTCCAGAACATAGAGAAATACTACGAAGCCGGCTATGGAAAGACTTTTGTTCTGCGCCGCATCACTCTCGACATCAAAGAGGGTGAATTCGTCACCATCATGGGCCCGTCCGGGGCGGGAAAGTCCACGCTGCTTGCTATTCTGGGCATGCTCGACGGCGCCTGGACCGGAGAATTCCATTTTGCGGAACAGCCCGTCCATAAGCTGAACACCAAGCAGCGGGTGGAGATCAACAAGAAGTACATCGGGTTCGTATTTCAGAGCTACCATCTCATCGACAACCTTACGGTTTACGAGAACCTGGACATTCCCCTGTCCTATCGGAACGTTAAGTCATCCGAGCGTGCCGGCATGGTTTGCGACGTTCTGGACCGGTTTCATATCGTCGGGAAGAAGGATCTGTTCCCCAATCAGTTGTCCGGCGGGCAGCAGCAGCTTGTCGCAGTGGCGCGGGCGGTCATCGCCAACCCCAAGCTGATTCTGGCCGATGAGCCCACCGGCAATCTTCACTCGGCGCAGGGCAAGGAGATCATGGAGCTGTTCAAGAAACTGAACGACGAGGGCACCACCATCATTCAGGTTACACACTCCGAGACCAATGCCCAGTACGGCAATCGCATCATCAACCTTGCGGATGGGTGGCTGGTGAACTAGGTGAGCACGATCGTGGAGCCGGAACGGAAAACCTTTGCGGCGAAGAATGCCGGCGCCCCGCGGGTATTGATCGCGGACGACCAGCCGGATGTGCTGGAAGCCCTCCGCCTGCTGCTCAAGACCGAGGGCTATCAGATCGAGCTGGTGTCATCGCCCGCCGGTGTGCTAACCGCACTCGACGCGCGTGAGTTCGATGTGGTGCTGATGGACCTCAACTATGCGCGCGACACCACCTCCGGCCAGGAGGGACTGGACCTGCTGTCGCGCATTCAGGCGTTGGACAGTACGGTGCCGGTAGTGGTCATGACCGCCTGGAGCAGCGTCAAGATTGCGGTCGAAGCCATGCGGCGCGGCGCCCGCGACTTCATCCAGAAGCCGTGGGAAAACGAGCGGCTGATCGCCATTCTGCGCACCCAGATCGAGTTGAGCCGGGCGTTGCGCAGGGGCCTGAGGCTGGAAGCAGAGAATCGCCTGCTGCGCGGCGTGGAACGGCCCACGCTCATTGCCGAGTCTCCGGCCATGCAGCCCGTTCTGCGGCTGATCGCCAATGTGGGACCGTCGGATGCCAACGTCCTGGTCACCGGTGAACCGGGGACGGGCAAGGAGATCGTTGCGCAAACCTTGCACGCCATCTCGCCGCGGGCTTCGAAACCGATGGTAACGGTGAACGCGGGAGGCCTGCCCGAAGGAATTTTCGAGAGCGAGCTGTTCGGCCATGTTCGCGGCGCTTTCACCGATGCCAAAGCCGATCGCGTGGGCCGCTTCGAGCTGGCCGATGGCAGCACGCTCTTTCTCGATGAGATTGCCAACATCAGCGCTAGCCAGCAAGCCAAGCTGCTGCGCGTGCTGCAGACGGGCGAACTGGAACGCGTGGGATCCTCCCGCACGCGCCAAGTGGATGTGCGCATCGTCTCGGCGACCAATGCGGATCTCAACGCCGAAGTGACCGCGGGGCGTTTTCGGGCCGATCTCCAGTTCCGCTTGAACACCATCGAGATCCACCTGCCGCCGTTGCGCGACCGCCGCGAGGACATTCCGCTGCTGGCATCGCACTTCCTCGGCCGGCACGCCCAGCGCTACCGCAAACCGCTCGCCGCCTTCGATCCCGCCGCCATGCAGGCGCTGCTGGACCACCCCTGGCCGGGGAACATTCGCGAACTGGATCATGCGGTGGAGCGCGCCGTGCTGATGGCGCAGGGCGATACGGTGAAGGCGGGCGACCTCGGATTGCGGCAGTCGCGCGAAGGAGCGCCTCGCCTGGAGGACATGAGCCTCGAGGACGTGGAGTTTTCGCTCATCAAGAAAGCGCTGGCGCGTTTCGACGGCAACGTCAGCCACGCCGCCAAGGCGCTGGGGCTCAGCCGCAGCGCTCTCTATCGCCGTTTGCAGCGTTTCGGTTTATGACCGCAAGGACCCGGCGCGTCCGGTGGTATTACGAGCGCCGGATCTTCCTTCTCGCTGTGCTGGCCGGGCTTCCGGGGTCTGCCGTCGCCCTCCTCATGCTGTGGACCCAGAACCACGATCCCAAAGTGCAGTGGACCCTGACGGTTCTGATCACCGGATGCTGGCTCGGCTTCGCTGGAGCCGTACGCGAGCGCGTGGTCTTCCCGCTGCGCACGCTTTCCAATCTGCTGGCGGCTTTGCAGGAGGGTGATTTCTCGGTGCGGGCGCGCGGCGCGGAAATTGACGACGCGCTCGGTGAAGTCATGCAGCAGGTCAACTCCATGGGCGGCACGCTGCGCGAGCAACGGCTGGGCGCGCTCGAAGCCACCACTCTGCTGCGGAAAGTCATGGAGGAAATCGACGTCGCCATCTTTGCCTTCGACAGCGAGCAGAAGCTGCGGCTGGTAAACCGCGCCGGCGAGAAACTTCTGGCCAAGCCGGCCGAGCGGCTCACCGGGCGCAGTGCCGCGGAGTTGGACCTGGCCGAATGTCTCGAAGGCGATCCGGCGCGCGTTGTGCAGACGACGTTTCCGAGCGGCCCAGGGCGCTGGGGCATGCGGCGCAGCACGTTTCGCGAGCACGGCCTGCCCATGCAACTGGTGGTGATCGGTGATTTGACACGCCCCCTGCGTGAAGAGGAACTGGCGGCGTGGCAGCGCCTGGTCCGGGTGCTGGGACACGAGCTGAATAATTCGCTCACGCCCATTAAATCCATCGCCGGGAGCCTGGAGAACCTTGTTGCCAGTGAGACGCTGCCTCCGGACTGGCTAGACGACATGCGGCGAGGACTGGCGGTGATCTCGGCGCGGTCGGAGTCGCTCAGCCGTTTCATTGGCGCATATGCACGGCTGGCCAAGCTGCCGCGGCCGACTCTGGCGCCGCTCGATATCGCTCCATGGGTCCGCCGCGTGGTTGGCCTGGAAACGCGCCTTCACGTGGATGTCCAGCCTGGACCCGATGTCGTGATCCACGGCGATGCCGACCAGCTTGAGCAACTTCTGATCAATGTGCTGCGGAACGCCACCGATGCCGCGCTCGAAACCGGCGGCGGTGTCCGCGTGGGCTGGCGAAAGAACGCCTCTTACGTGGAGGTCAAGGTGGAGGACGACGGCCCGGGCCTCTCCAACACCAGCAATCTCTTCGTGCCGTTCTTCACCACCAAACCCGGCGGGTCTGGAATCGGGCTGGTGCTGAGCCGCCAGATCGCCGAAGCGCACGGCGGCGCGCTGACGCTCGAGAACCGCCGGACGGGCTCAGGCTGCGAAGCGCGGCTCAGGCTGCCGATCTGAAAACGTAAGACGGCAATGCTTGCCGTCGGCCTCTGCGCTACACTTTTTACGTCGTGCGCTATTTTTTTCGCCGCCGTGTTCCGGAACTCTCGCGCATCCTCCTGGTGGAGAGCGGGTCGCGGCAGATTATCGAGAACGTGATTCCGCGCATTCAGACGCAGTTTGGCGATGCGGTCCCAATCGACCTGGTAACCTGTCTGTCTAGCCGGCCGGCCGGCTTCGCCAGAATTTATGACGTAAACGACTACCGGGGGCGCCGGGGCGCGC
Organism: Terriglobia bacterium; assembly: GCA_020073305.1. GTDB lineage: Bacteria > Acidobacteriota > Terriglobia > Bryobacterales > Bryobacteraceae > QHXW01. Next base: position 51,984 of record JAIQFK010000003.1, on the reverse strand, counting down.
TGGCCCGCGAGTTGCGCGCGAATCGCTATGCCGTTGCAGGCATCCTATGCTCGGGAGAGCGCATCCTGAGCAAATGGAAATGGGGGCTGGTTCTCGCGGTGCCCGCCAAGTTTCTCGTGATCAATGAGAATGCCGATTACTTCTGGCTGGATCGTGGCCACTGGGCGAACCTTCGGCAGTTCATCAAGGTTCGCGCGGGCTTTGCCGACGCCGGAATCGTGCGAGCCTTCGCGCGGGTGGTCGTTTTGCCTTTTACGTTTTCGTTTCTGCTACTCTATGCGGCGGCCATGCATTTGCGGCGCGCACTTTACCGAGGTTTGCGATGAAAGCCATTCAGGTGAAAGAAACAGGCGGTCCCGAACAGATGCAGGTTGTCGATATTCCCGTGCCTCAGCCGGGGCCGAAACAGGCGCTGGTCAAAGTTGCGGCTTCAGGAGTGAATTTCATCGACGTATATTTTCGGACGGGACTGTATAAAGCCGATCCGCCTTTCACGCTGGGAATGGAGGCGGCGGGCGTAGTCGAAGCCGTGGGGCCGGATGTGAGGGAGGTCCGGCCCGGCGACCGCGTGGCGTACGCGATGGCGCGCGGTTCCTATGCCGAATACGCGGTTGTACCCTCGTGGCAACTGGTGAGAGTGCCTGATGCCACCGACCTGAAGACTGCGGCCGCCGCCATGCTGCAAGGGATGACCGCCCATTACCTCACGCACTCCACCTTTCCCTTAAAATCCGGACAGACTTGCCTGGTTCACGCCGCGGCTGGCGGCGCCGGCCGGCTGATCGTTCAGATCGCAAAAATGCTGGGCGCGCGAGTGTTCGGCACCACATCTACAGAGGCAAAGGCCGAACTGGCGCGCCAGGCGGGCGCCGACGCGATGATCCTCTATACCCGCCAGGATTTCGAAGCGGAGGTTAAGCGGCTGACCGATGGGCGCGGCGTCGACGTGGTTTATGATTCGGTAGGCGAGCCTACCTACATGCAGGGATTGAATTGCCTGCGGCCACGCGGCATGATGGTCTTATTCGGGCAGTCTGGGGGGAAGGTTCCGCCCATCGACCCTACGATCCTGAATACGAAAGGCTCGCTGTTCCTTACCCGTCCCAGCCTGGCATACTATTGCTCCACGCGCGAGGAGTTGCTCTGGAGAGCGGGGGATATTTTGCAGTGGATCGCATCGGGGAAACTCAAGCTCATCATCGACCGGACGTATCCTTTCGCCCAGGCGGCCCAGGCGCACCGCGATCTGGAGTCACGCGCGACAGCCGGCAAAGTGTTGCTCATTCCCGAGGGTGCGTAGGCCTGGAGTCTCGGACGCCTGCCGCCCGGCCGCACGCCGTTGAATCGCACTTATGAGTCTGCGCGTACAGCTCACGTTGTGGTCGGTCCTGGTAATGGGCCTCATTGTGGGCGTTGTAACCGTTGTCGATCTGGTGCAAGAGGTCAAGCATCAGTTCGATTACACTCTGGACCGGGCGAAGCTCTATAAAGTTCAAGCCACCAATCTGGTCCAAAGTAAGGCCAACCGGGATCGAACGTTAGCGGTTCGGGACGCTCTGCGAGATCCGGAACTCTCGCGGGAGCTGCTCAACCTCATGGCCGCCACCAAAGCCCTGTTCGAAATCGCGGTTTGCGATCCCCAGGGCATCATCCTCAGCGACAGCGATCCCGGCCAGGTGGGCACGAAGTTCCCGACCTATCCCGATTTCGAGCACCTGGTGAATGGTGGCCTGATCGAAAAGACGCGCGTGTTGATGAACAAATCATCCGCCAGGTTTCAACTGTCTGAGGGACTGGGAGTCGCCAACAAGCCGCAGATTTATGTGCACGTCGTGGTCTGGCTGGATCCGATTCAGAAAGAAATGATTCCCACCATTAAGTCGCACGCCGAACTTTCGGCCTTGCTGTTCGGGGGTGCGATGGTGGCGGCATTTCTGTTTTCGGCGATTGCGTTCCGGCCGATCGGAAAACTGGGCCGTATGCTGGATCTAATGATGAGCGGTGAATTCCAGAGTCCGGAAATCCTGCCGGCGGCCAAGTCGCGAACCGACGAATTCGAGGTGGTAGCCTCCAAGGTCAGTCTGCTCGGCCAGCAATTGCGCGGAGCGAAATACGATTTCTCCGATCTCCGCGGCAACTTCGAACGGCTGCTCGACGACCTGGAGGACGCCATTCTGGTATTCGGCCGCGACCGGCGGCTGGTGGTGGCGGCCGGCGCCGTAGAAAAATTCCTGGGCCGCGAACGCTCGGAGCTGATCGGCCGGCCGCTGGTCGATATTTTTCCGCCCAGCACGCCGCTCGGGTTGCTGCTGCAACAAGCCGCGCAGACCGGGCTCTCCATCCGCAACCGGCGGGTGCCCCTCGACGCCGGCGGCAACGGCAGTTCTGGCTTGGCCGTCGCACTGCTCTCGGTGGACGTGCTGGAAGCGCTGCAAACCTCCACGGTAACCGGCGCCGGCGCTGGAATCCTGGTGCGGCTGCGTGACCCCGAAGCCACTCGCCAGATCGGCCGGCAGCTCCAGATCGCCGACCGCGTCTCTGCCATCAGTCGCATCACCGGCGGCGTGGCTCATGAGGTGAAGAACCCGCTGAATGCCATCCTCATGCACGTCGAGCTGGCACGCATGAAGCTGGCGGCGGGCGACAGCGACCTCAAACCGCAAATGGACATTATCGGGAGCGAAATCGTCCGCCTGGACCGCGTGGTGAAAACGTTTCTGGATTTCACCCGTCCCGTGGAACTGCATCCCGTGGATGTTCCGCTGGAATCGTTTGTCAACGAAATCGCCGAGTTTGCCCGTCCGCTGGCGGAGACGGCCAAGATTGAGGTCACCGTGGAGCAGAAAGCCGACGGGGCGTCCATTGCGGTTGACGTCGATCTGCTGAAGCAGGCCATTCTGAATGTGGTCATGAACGCCATCGAGGCCATGCCGGATGGCGGTCAGTTGCGGTTCCAATCCTCGTTGCGCGGGGATGACGCCGAGATCCGCATCAGCGACACGGGTTGCGGCATTCCCCCGGGGGCGCAGAAAAAGATTTTCGGCCTTTACTTCACCACCAAACCAAAAGGTTCCGGAATCGGGCTCGCCATGGCCTTCCGCTTCGTCCAATTGCACGATGGTACAATCGAGTTCAAAACCGAGCCGGGGAAAGGCACGACCTTCATCATCCGCGTCCCCACAGCCATATCTTCTTCGAACTGAAACCGACATGCGCCCGATTTTCCAAACGACCCTTGGTGTTTTGGCTCTCCTGCTGTCGGCATGTGAGACGAAGCCACCTCGCGCCAATACGGTGCCGCCACCGCAACCCGCCAGCGCGAAGGCGGAGCCACCTCCTGAACCTGCGTCCAGCGAGCCGCTTTCGATTCCACAGACCCAAGTACGCTTGCCCACTCCGCAGCCCATCGACCCGGAGGCGCTGGCCACACCGCCGAGCCCTCCTGCCGAACCGTCCCGCCCAAATCCAGCGCACCGCACCAAGCGTCAGGCGCCACAACCAGCGGCTGCATCTCCGCCGGGTAAACCCGAAGTGCCGGAGACGGCGGAAGCGCCCGCTTCAACCGAACAGCAACATCCTCCTATCGGGCCCGTGTTGTCGGATGTGGAGCGCCGCCGTTTGAATGAGGATATCGCCAGCCGGTTAAAGGACGTCGACCAGATGCTGGGCCGTATCACCGCCCTCCGCCTTTCAGAAGCGGAGAAAGGCTCCGTCGAAAGAATCCGTTCGTTCCAGAAGCTGTCGCGCGAGGCCATGGACCATGGTGAAATTCAGCAGGCCAGCGCCCTGGCAGACCGTGCCGTCCTCCTCGCCCAGGAAGTCCTTCGTGGGCGCTAACGAGTGCGCCGCTCGCCGCCGCGTGCTCGGGCGTCAGTTGGTGGAACACGATCTGGACGCGTTGGTGGTTTCGTCAGGGCCCAACGTACGATATCTGACCGGATACACCGGGAGCAATGGCCTGGCGGTCCTGCTGCCGGATCGCACGATGTTTTTCACCGATCCTCGATACCGCATCCAGGCTGCTCAGGAGGTCGACTGCTCCGTCCGCGTCGTGTCGGGGCCGATGTTGCCACACGTAGCTCAATACCTGCGCCGCATCAAGAGCCGGCGGATCGGATTCGAGAAGAGCCACATGACCGTCGAAGCCCACCAAACGCTTAAGGATGCCCTGCCGATGCGCAGCTCGCTCGAGCCGGTCGTGGGTTGGATCGAGCGCCAGCGCGCCGTGAAGTCGCACCAGGAAATCTCCGCCATCCGGCGATCCGTCGAGTTGAATTCGCAAGCCTACGAGCAGACGGCGAAACACATCCGCCCGGGCATGCGCGAGTCTGAACTGGCAGCCGAACTGGACTACCGCATGCGCCGCCAGGGCGCGGAAGGCCCTGCCTTTGAGACCATCGTCGCGGCGGGGGCGCGTACCGCCTTGCCGCACGCTCGTCCGACCTCCGCCACTCTGCGCGGCGGCGCCTTGGTTCTGGTGGATATGGGCGCGATGCTGGATGGCTATGCCAGCGATATGACCCGGATGCTATTCCTCGGCAGACCGGGTACGCGGGTAAAGCGCGCTTACCATGCAGTCCTCGAGGCGCAACTGGCGGCGATTGATGCCGTTCACGGCGGAGTCCGTGCGCAAGCCGTGGACCGCGCAGCGCGGCGCGTTCTGGCGGGTCACGGCCTCGCCCGGGAGTTTGTGCATTCGACCGGCCACGGCCTCGGACTCGAGATTCACGAGCCTCCGCGCATCGGCAAGAAGGAGAAAACACCCCTTCTGAGCGGCATGACCATCACCATCGAACCGGGCGTCTACCTGGAAGGCTTTGGCGGTATCCGAATTGAGGATACCGTGGCCGTGACCGACAACGGCTGCGAGGTGTTGACGCCAACTTCGAAAGAACTCCGAATTTTGTAACGCACGGCCCCCGTCGCCGCGTGTTACCGGGTTGCGGAAGCTTTTGCGGGGTATGAGCCGGGAGATGTTCTCAACGTTTGACGAAAACCCCTGAGACCCCTACACTGAAAGCGACATCACATTCCATCCGTATTACCTACCATGAAGACCTACACCTTCAAAGTCATCGTGGAACCGGACGAAGATGCTCAGGGCAATCCGGCGTGGCATGCCTGCTGCCCGGCCCTTGAGAGCATCGGGGCGGCGGCGTCAGGGCGCACCAGGGACGAGGCACTCAAGAACATCAATGAAGTCGTCCATATGATCGTCCAGGAATTCATCGAGGACGGCAAGCCGTTACCCGAAGGTCCGGAGGGTTCCGTCGAGGTCGAGGAGATTTCCCAGGAGCAACCCCGCATCGCGGTCACAGTGTAGAGCATGGCCATCGAGTATCGTGGCCTCCGGTCGCTCACTGCACGAGAACCCATCGCCGCTCTCGCGCGCGACGGTTTTTATTTTGTACGCCAGACCGGATCTCATCGGCGGTATCGGCATTCGGATGGCCGGCGCGTGACGGTGGCACCGCATGGCGGTGGCGACACGTTCACGATCAAGACCCTAAAATCCATCATTGGGTCGCAGGCGCGCTGGACGGAGGAGGACCTGAAGCGCCTCAAGCTCATCGGCTAATATCATTCATCACGCCACGGTCGGGGAGTCGTTCCCCCCAGCCCTATGCCACTCTACTTTCGCCGGAGAGGCTCAGAATGGCCCGCGCACCGAAAACTGATAAGCTATTCGATTGTGACAATCGAGGAAATTCGTGAGCTGATCCAACTGGTTTCCGATACCGGTGTGGCTGAGCTGGAAGTGCAGCGCGGCGAGAACCGGGTTCGGATCCGGCGTGCCTTCAGCGAGGAAGCTCATGATATTTCGGTGCCAAACCAGCAGCCGGCCACGAAACCCGCCAGCGGTCCGCTCGGGAAGCCGAAGGCGAGCGAGATTTCCGGACGAGAACTCGTCATGGTGAAATCGCCAATCGTTGGTACCTTTTACGAAAGTGCCTCTCCCGGATCCCAGCCCTTCGTGCGGGTCGGAGAGACCGTTCAGCCCGGCAAGGTGCTCTGCATCATCGAATCCATGAAATTGATGAACGAGATCGAGGCCGAGATCGCGGGCGTCGTCGAGAGCAAGCTGGTGCCTAACGCTCAACCCGTCGAATACGGAGAGGCCTTGTTTGCCATCCGCCCCCTTTAAGAAGATCCTGATCGCCAACCGGGGAGAGATCGCGCTGCGGGTCATCTGCGCGTGCAAGGACCTCGGAATCCCGACCGTCGCGGTCTACTCCGAGGCCGACCGCTACAGCCTCCCCGTCCGTTTTGCCGACGAAGCCATCTGCATCGGACCCGCAAAGAGCGCGCGCAGTTATCTCGATATTCCGTCGATCATCAGCGCTGCTGAAATTACCAACGCCGAGGCCATCCATCCCGGCTACGGATTTTTGAGCGAGAATGCCCGCTTCGCCGAGGTGTGCGAAGCATCGGACCTCAAATTCATCGGGCCGCGTCCGGCGGTGATGCAGCTCACGGGCGTAAAAGAACGCGCGCGGGCCATGATGCAGGAAGCGGGCGTTCCCATCCTGCCGGGTTCGGATGGCGTCATCAAAACCGAAGAGGAGGCCCTCGCCACGGCCGACGCCATCGGCTATCCGATCATCGTCAAAGCCTCCGCGGGCGGTGGCGGCCGCGGGATGCGCATCGTGAACGCCGCGGCTGAGCTGCCCGGCCAGCTCGTGCAAGCTCAACTGGAGGCCGGCGCGGCATTCGGTTGCGACGACGTGTACATCGAGAAGTTCATCCGCGGGCCGCGCCATATCGAATTTCAGGTGCTGGCGGATGAGCACGGCAACGTCGAGATCCTGGGTGAGCGCGAATGCAGCATCCAGCGGCGCCACCAGAAGCTGCTCGAAGAATCGCCCTCAACCGCGCTCCGGCCTGAAGCGCGGTGCCGCATCTCTGAAAAGCTGCGCGAAGCCATGCAAGCCATCGGATATACGAATGCCGGGACCATTGAGTTCTTGATGGACGAATCCGGCAACCTGTATTTCATCGAAGTGAACGCGCGCATTCAGGTGGAACATCCGGTGACCGAGATGGTGACCGGGATCGACCTGGTGAAGAGCCAGATCCTGATCGCCGCAGGTGAAACCCTGTCCGCCGTTCTTGGAGGGCCGGTCCGATTCCAGGGCCACGCCATCGAGTGCCGCATTAACGCCGAAAATCCCGAGACCTTCGCGCCCTCGCCGGGCCGGATTACCGCCTTAAACCTGCCTGGCGGCATCGGCGTGCGTGTGGACACCGCGGCTTACACCGATTACGTGATTCCGCCGTACTACGATTCCCTGGTGGCCAAACTCATCGTCCGCGGTCACGACCGGACCGAAGCGGCCGACCGCATGCGGCGCGCGCTCGACATGTTCATCGTCGAGGGCATTCACACGTCCATCCCGCTCCACAAGCGGATTCTGGCTGATGCCGATTTCCGGGCCGGAAAACTTGACACCAACTTCATCCAGCGGTTCCTCCCGCGGGAGAAGCCGGCTCATCACACGGGTTGAAAGAGTCACCACGTGCGGACGTTGGTTCCCGCCCTGTTCCTCGCTGTGATTCTGGCGTTTTTGTTGCCTGCCGTCCCCTCGGAGCTAAAGAAAAAGCTGCGCAGCCGTCCGACGCTGCTGTTCGCCCTTCCGGCGTTGCTCGCGGCGGCATTTTGCCTGATCGCGGCGCGGCTGGGTGCCCTGGGGCTGCCACTCACGCTGCTGATTGTCGCGTACACGCTGGTTCCGACGGTCTGCATTTTTCTGCAGGGCGCGGATGCCGGCGCGGCAACATGGCTCGACCTCATCGTAATCCTGATGCTCTGGCTGCCCATTGAGCTGAATCTGGGGGGCGCATGGATTCCCCGGCACGCGCAGGGACTCCTACACACGGTGGCGTATGGTGTCGCTCTAACTCTGGCGCTGGTCTTGTTTCTCGGATTTCGCGGAATGAAGGGGATGAAGTACAACCTGCCGCACCGGTTCATGGATGTGCTGGACCCCGTGATCGCATTCGTATTGGTCGCGCCTATCCTCGTCCTGCTGGGCCTCGCGCTCACGTTCACTCCGGCGTTTCACGTTCCAGGAAGTCTCTCCGCGCAGGGAGCCGCCAAGACCTTCACCATCATTTTTTTTGCCACCGCGCTACCGGAAGAGATTCTGTTCCGCTCGCTGATCCAGAACTGGCTCATGCAGAGGTTCGGAACTACTACTGCGGTCCTCGTCGTTGCCTCTGTCCTGTTCGGATGCGCGCACCTCAACAACGGGCCGCAGCCTTTGCCCAACTGGCGATACATGATCATGGCAACCATCGCCGGGTTCGCGTACGGCAAGGTATTCCAGCGGGCATCGAGCGCCACTGCTTCGATGACGCTCCACGCGCTGGTGGATGCCACCAAGCACCTCTTCTTCTGAGCGGGCACCCGGTGTGAGCCGGTCCGAAGTGGTTCGGTTAACCTTGGTTAGGCCTCCCGAATTATCCGTTTATATATTGCCTGCGGTGCGTGGCAGCGATCAGACTATATAGAGTAAGGCCACGCGCGTGTTGCATTCCACGGCTTGGCCTGCCCACTGATGAGTGCCTGAGCGGCACCTTCCATGCAATCAGATGATTCGATCGAGCTTGCCGTCAGGATGGAGAGACGCGTTCCGGCCATCGCCTTCTGCTGTCTGATCGGCGTCTCTCTCGTTTTTGCGCAACCTGTTCCTAATTCTCCTCGCCCCGGTTTGCCGGTTCTGACGGAAGCGGCCCAGGTTCGCAGACTCACGCGCAGTGAGGCCATCCGAGGTTACCCCGTCCATCTGAAGGTGGTGGTTACTTACTTCGAAGGCAACCCCATCCCGGAGATGTTCGTCCAGGATTCGACCGGAAGCGGCTGGGTGCCATGGTCCCCGGGCCTTCCAAAGGCGGTGCCAGGACAGTTGATCGACCTCTGGGGAGTCACCGCCCAGACCGATTTTGCTCCCGATATCGACAAACCACGCTGGACCGTGATTGGCCAGGCGCCCCTGCCCCCCGCGAAGCGGGTGACTTTCGAAGAAATGGCTTCGACCACCGTGGATGCGCGGTGGGTGGAAGTGGAAGGCCTGGTGCGGTCGGCCGAGGTACCCCCAAACGATTGCTGTCTCCGATTGAACTTGGAGGTGCCCGGAGGCCGTGTGGTGGTTCGCGTCCTTGGCCAGCCCACAGTCCCCGCCGGTCTGGTGGACTCCTACGTTCGGATCCATGGGGCCTGCGGCGCCATATTCACCGCCAAGAACCAGCTGGTTGGGGTGATGCTCTACGTTCCCTCGATCCAGGAAATCAAGACGATCGAATCCGGCCCGCCCGACCCGTTCGCCGCCGCCGCTCGCCCCATCGAGGCTCTGCAAAGATTCGCCTTTACCGGACGGCCCACGCACCGGGTGAAAGTGTCGGGCGTCGTGACCGCGCGGTTTCAGGGCAGAGACCTTTATATCGCGGATCAAACCGGCAGCACCTACGTGGAGACCAACCAAACGGCGCCGCTCGTCCCCGGTGACCGCGTAGAAGTAGTGGGGTTCGCCGGTTTCGTGGATTACCGGCCGATCCTGAAAGATGCCATTTACCGCCGGACGGGTGCCGCGTCTGTGCCGCCTCCCAACCCCGTTCAACCCGATAAAGCGCTGGACGACGACAGCCACGATGCCGCTCTGGTTACCGCGGAAGGCCAACTGACGGCTCGCGTCGTACTGCCAAGCGAAGAAGTGCTGATTATGAAGCAGGGCGGCGCCTCCTTCAGCGCCATCGGGCAGTGGAAGTCCGCCGAGGTGAAACAGGCTCTGCTCGAAGACAGCCGAATTCGAGTTACCGGCATCCTGGTGATGGAAAAGGACGGGGTTGGGGTGCCGCAGTCCTTCAAGATCCGCCTGCGCTCGCCCGCGGATGTGGTCGTGCTGCAAAACCCATCCTGGTGGACCCGGGGCAGAGCCTTGTCGATTCTTGGTTTAGTGGCGCTGATTGCCTTCCTGACCTCGGCTTGGGTGCTCGTGCTGCGCCGTCGCGTGCGTTCTCAGACCGCTGAACTGCGGCGCAAGAATGAAGAGCTCGCGGCTGCGCTAAAGTCAACCCAGGAGGCCACTCAACTCAAGAGCGAATTCCTGGCAAATATGAGCCATGAGGTGCGCACCCCCATGAATGCCATCATCGGGATGACCGCATTGGCGATGGATGCCACGTCCCGGGACGAACAGCAGGAATATCTGGCGGACGTAACCGCCTCCGCGGAATCTCTGCTGACTCTGCTCAATGACATTCTGGATCTTTCGAAAATTGAGGCGGGACGGATGGAACTGAATCCTGCCTCGGTTGCTCTCGTAGACATCGTCAAAGACTCCACGCATCTGCTTCGCAACGCGGCCACCCAGAAGGGCATTGATCTCCGGTACACCGTCACACCCGATCTGTTCCGCACGGTCGCCGCGGATCCCGTAAGGCTTCGCCAAGTGCTGTTGAATCTGGTTGGCAATGCGGTCAAGTTTACGGAACGCGGCGCCGTGATGGTCGAGGCTGCGGTCGACTCGGAGGATGCAGCCACCATCTGCGCAAAATTTGCCGTCCGCGATACGGGACCGGGTATTCCGGAGGACAAACAAAAGATCATTTTCGAAGCCTTTCGTCAGGCCGATGGATCCACAACCAGGAAATATGGCGGGACCGGGCTCGGCTTGGCCATTTCGGCCCACCTGGTGGAACTCATGGGTGGACGAATCTGGGTGGAAAGCAGACCGGGCAAGGGAAGCACCTTCTGGTTCACTGCTCGCCTCGGCAAGCTCGACAGCGGCCTGCATCCGGCTTCCGAAAAACTGCCGGCGAACGCTGGCGCATGATCTGAACCGTTCGGAAACTCAGGAGTCCAGGTTGCCGGAGCGAGCCCCATCGCGCTAGACTTCCCCTCTATTCCACGATGAAGGGAACATGGCGTGTTCATTTCTCGGTTTTCGGTTGTTGCAGTTGGAGTCTTGATTTTCACGATACGGGTTTCTGCGCAGCAGGTCTTCACGAGCGCTGATCTCTTCAACCTCCGATCGGCCGGCAGTGTGAGCCTGTCACCGGATGGGTCGCGCCTGGCGTACACGGTGACCCGCAACGATGGTCCCGGCAGGCCCTACTCCGAGCTTTGGGTCATGACGATAGGCACTGGCCAATCCACACGATTGGGCAAAGCCGACAGTGCTGTCTGGTCTCCGGACGGACAGTGGATCGCCTATGCAGGAGATCAGAATGGGATTGCCCGCTTGATCGTGTCGCGTCCCGACGGGTCGGGTGTAAAATCCCTAGCCGCGCTCCAATCGACCAACAGCCCGCTTCCGACCACCGGACAGCGCCTGGCTTGGTCGCCCGACGCGAAGCGCATTGCCTTCGTCAACGCCGTGCCGGGACCGGAAACCGCGGATGCGGCCGGCGATCCGATGGTCATCACCCGCTATCTCTATAAGCCGGATTACGACGAAGGCTTCACCCATTTCAACGACAACCGCCGTCTGCATATCTTCGTCGTCGACCTCGGCACGGGAGAGATCCGGCAGCTCACTGACGGCGCGCACTACGAGCACTCCATTGACTGGTCCCCCGACGGACGCGAGATCGCTTTCGTATCCAATCGTGAGCCCCACGAGGACCAGTTCTTTAACTACGATCTGTTCGCGCTGAATGTCTCGAATAAAGCCATCCGCAGGCTGACCGCCACCGAGAACGCGGAATACCAGCCTCGCTGGTCGCCCGATGGTAAGACCCTCGTCTACCTGGGAACGAAGCGCGGCCTCACCGACCTCGAGACCAACATGGAAGACACGCACGTCTGGCTGATCAACGCCGACGGCAGCAACCGGCGCGAGATCGGGGCGGCAATCGACAATCGCCAGCTCGACGCCGGATGGTCGCCGGACGGTAAATGGGTCTACTTCATCGTGGAAAAGCGCGGCAACAATCTGCTAGCTCGATTACCGGCCTCCGGCGGACGCGCGGAAAGCATCGTCGCCGACCCAGGCAGGGTGGGAAGCTGGTCGGTGGGCAAGGATGAAAACATCGCCTATTCGTTCGCATCGCCAACCGCCCCTTCCGAGGTCTTTTACGGGAAGCCCGAGCAACCATCCAAAAAGCTGACGGACCTCAATGAGGACGTCATGGCGGGAAAACGCATCGCCGAAGTCGAGCCCTTCACTTTCGTGAGCAACGACAACAAATACGAGGTCGAAGCCTTCCTGACCAAGCCGCTGAACATGACGGCGGATTCCGAACATCCCATGATCGTGGTGATCCACGGCGGACCACACGGCCAGCAAGGATCAGCCTTCAATTTCCACAACCAGGTGTATGCGGGTATCGGATGGGCGACGCTCATGGTGAACTACCGCGGATCGACCGGCTACGGTCAAAAATTCGCGGACGCCGTTTTCGGCGACCAGAATGGCAACGAAGCGCAGGACGTGCTTTATGCCGTGAGCGCCGCCTTGCGCCGCAACCTGTGGATCGACCGCGACCGGCTGGGTGTGGAGGGCGCCAGCTACGGCGGCCAGTTGAGCGCGTGGCTCGTCACGCAGACCAATATTTTTAAGGCGTCGATCCCCACCGCTGCCATCATCAACCTGGTGAGCTACAACTACATGACGTATTACAACCAGTACGAACAGATGGAGTTCGGCATTTTTCCGCACCAAGGTAATTTGATGGACCTGCTGTGGCAGCGATCTTCGCTGAAATATGTAGCCCAGGTCCACACGCCCGTGATGCTCATGCACGGAGAAAATGACGCCGACGTGCCCATTGCCGAAGCCGAGCAGTTTTATATCGCGCTGAAAGATGTGGGAGTGGAAACGGTCTTTGTGCGCTACCCGCGCGAGGGCCATGGACTGAGGGAACCGAAGCACATCGTAGACAGCATCGACCGGTCCATCCAGTGGTACGAAAAACATTTCATGGTACGCAAATGAGCCTGCTTCAGTCATGAAAACCGCTTGCTAACGCGCGCGGCTCAGAGTGTGCTTGACTGAGCCGCGACCACAGGGAGCGGTCCGCGTCACTCGTACCTAAGAGCCGCAATCGGATCCACGCGCGTGGCACGGCGCGCCGGAATATAGCTGGCTACCAGCGCCACGGCGGCCAGTAGCAGCGCTACGCCGGCGAAGGTGGCAACGTCGGTTGCTGAAACTCCGAACACCAGGCCCGCCAGGACGCGCGCCAGCGCAAACGCCGCCGTTATTCCCGCCACAACGCCCGCCAGCGTGATCCCGACCGCGCGCCGGAATACCAATGCCAGGACATCCCGTTTTCGCGCTCCGAGAGCGATCCGCACACCCATTTCCTGTGTCCGCTCGGAAACGGCGTAGGACATCACGCCATACAACCCCACCGAGGCCAGGATCAGCGCGATAGCGCCAAAGAGCGTCATCAGAATCGCGATATATCGCAGCCCCGTTACTTCGTCACTCACCAACTGGCTCAGGGTTTCCACCTGATAAACCGGCAGCTCGCGATCGAGGTTGCGAACCTCGCTCTCCACTGCCCTCACCAGCGTGCTCGGGTCGCTACCGGCGCGGAGGGCAAGATGCATCCCGAACGTCGGATCCTGGGCGAAGGGAACATAGATGGTGAACCGCGGCTCGCGGTCGAAGGAGCTTTCGACCACGTCAGCCGCAACACCGACGACCGTCATCCACGGCCCGAAATCGCCTTCGTGCCCGATAGTCACGCGCTTGCCAATGGCGTCGCCATGGGGCCAAAACCGGCGCGCCAGGCGCTCGCTGATCACAGCCACAATGGGAGCGTTTGCTGCGTCGGCGCCGGTGAACTCGCGGCCCGCGCGCAGCGGGATGCGCAGGTTCGAAAATACGCCGGGCTCACCAGCCGGTACTGGCAGCGGTTATCCTCGCCCAGATCCCTGGGCCGGTGCGTTTCCGTCGAGAACGCCCGAATGGCCTGGTTGAGTCCGCTATGTGGGATGGCGTTTGCGACAGCGGCCGAAGTCACACCCGGCAGCGACTCGACGCGTGCAAGAAGCTGATCGTAGAAGTCCCGCACCTTTCGCGCGTCACCGTACTTCGCTTCGGGCAAATTCATGCGCAGCGTAAGCAACGTGCCCGGGTGAACGTTCTGTTCGCGATCCAGCAGCCGTGCGAGTCCTTTGATCATGAGACCGGCCCCCACCAGCAAAACCAGAGCCAGCGCCACGTCCGCCGCTACCAGAACATTGCGCAGCCGTAGCCGGCCCCGCCCGGCAGACGCCCCCCGCGCTCCCTCTTTGAGGGTTTCGCTTAAGGCATCATGACCGCGCCGTGCGCCTTCGAACGCGGGAGCCAGACCGGCCAGCACACCGCTCGCCAGCGCCGCCGCCACGGTGAAAGCCAGCGCGCGCGCATCTACTCCAATCAGCTTCCAGTTCGGAATGTCCGCGACGAAGTCCGCGGAAATGCCGGAGCGGATCAAGTCCACGCCCCAGACGGCGAACAGGACGCCAAGCGCCGCGCCGGCAAATGAGAGCACCAAGCTTTCCGCCAGAAGCTGTCTCACCAGGCGCCACCGCGTGGCTCCCAGTGCCGTGCGCACAGCCATCTCTCGCACGCGTCCGGTTGCGCGCGCCAGCTGTAAATTGGCCACGTTGGCGCAGGCGATCAGCAGGACAAAGCCGGTCACACCCAGCAGCAGCCAGGTGTATCGCGCGAGCAGGCCGCCCATCACGAATTCGCGCACGGGCATCACCATGCTGCGCCATCCGCGGTTGCTTTGCGGAAACTGCTGCTCGAGATGCCGCGAGATTCCATCCAGTTCGGCGCGCGCCTGGTCGACCGAAACCCCGCGCCGCAAGCGTGCCACGCTGAACAAAATGGGAGCCGGGCGCAAATGCCATTCCGGCGGCGCGAGCGCGAGTGGCATCCAGACATCCATGGCCGGCGGGAAGTCGAAGCTCACGGGCATCACGCCCACTACACTCACGGCGCGCCCGTCGATTTGCACCTGCTTGCCGATAATCGCGGGATCAGCGGCAAAGCGGCGCACCCAGTACTTATGGTTGAGGATCACCACACGATCCGCCCCCGGCTGCGTTTCCCCGGTTGCGAAGACACGGCCCAGCTCGGGGCGCGTGCCCAGGGTCTCGAAGAAGTCAGCACCCGTCAGGCAGGTCTCAAGGCGAGCGGGTTCGCCCGGATAGCCGGCCGCACCGGTCAGGTTTGCGGTGGAGTATTGATAAGCGGCAACGTGCTCATAAGCCCGGCTCTGGTCTTTCCAATCGACGAAATTCCCTGGAGAAACCGGAATCCACCCCATAGTCTGCTCCACGCGCCGCTCGAACAGCATAACCAGGCGGCCCGGCTCCGGCAGCGGTAGAGACTTCCACAAAATCGCGTCGGCTACGCTGAAAATGGCCGTAGTGGCGCCGATGCCCAACGCCATGGTGATGGTGGCCAGCACAGCGAAGCCAGGTTTCTTGAGCAGCGCGCGAATCGCGTGACGCAGATCCTTGAGCATAGCTGGCGCCTCCCGAAGATATGCCGTCTCGTTTGGCATCTCGGATGCCAGAACGAACATACTGAAATAAAAGGGCTTGACCGCACCGCTGACGGCATGCTGTGTCCGCTTCTGGGACCCGTAGTCCTGCGGACGGAACGCCTGTACTACGCTATTCCTATGCCAGCACGACGAGAATTATTCAGTATGGCGGCTGCCGCAGCTTTCAGCTTCGCCTCCCGGATTCAAGCGGCCGACAGCGCCAAGCTGCAGAGCGTAACGCTCGACGCGGCTCAGGCGAAAGTCACCCATGAGCCGTTCGGCGATCTCGCCATCTATTTCAACGGCGCGACCGACCAAGTCGGATCCATGACCGCTGGCAGCCTGCGCTTGAAGGCCGGCAGGTCGCCCCATCCACCTCATCAGCACCCGGAGGAGGAATTCATGGTGATTACCGAAGGCAACGGCGAGATTTTAGTGGACGGTAAAATGACTCAGGTCGGCCCCGGCTCGATGATGTACTGCGCCGGGGGTAAGATCCACGGCATCTTCAATACAGGCACAGAGCCGTTGCTGTTTTATTTCTACAAGTGGAAAGTGTGATCGTCCGCTCACGCTTATGGCTGACAAGCACTCGCGAGTTTTAACCCGTTCAAGTTTGGGAGTGACGGCTCTTCATTGCGGCGTGGAGGATGTAACGCGACGAATGCTCCACTCTTTCCTCTCGCGCCGCAAGTAGCCGTCAGGGCTCTTTTAAGCCTAACGGTGGTTGTGTGCTTGCCCCGAACAACTGATGAAATTTACTTACGAAGGCTGTGCTCCCTGAGTTAGGTAGGTCTGGCCTAGAACCAGGGAAGGTACCACCATCCTGACATCGTGAACGGATCGACCCATCCGCTATCATTCTGAAACAGTTATCGTACTGAATCAGTACGGAGTTTGAAAAAGAGTCAACGATGAAAAAGTAAGCTGCACCATCAAGCCCCCCATAGAGACATCGATCTGCGTAAAGGCACGTGCTCAATTCCTTGCTATACGAGTAGCGCGGATCACTCGAATCTCTGCACTCCGGATGCGCTTGGAGTCGGGCTGCACGTGCTCGTTCTCCTGCATCTACACACTTCTTCTTCAACTCGAGCAATGTTGTCGGGGCATTTTCGGTCGGCGCCTTGCATCCCACCGTAGTAAGAGAGTATAGCAGCAGCCCGAGAAACGCCGGAAATTTCGTCCCCCTCGGCGCCGAGTATATACCAGCCCAGTTATCCATGATGTTGCGAGGATCCAGGACTCGTGAATGGTGGAACACTCACCGACCAATTGGCGGTGCAGCAGGCTGTATCCAGCTCGGCGCGGAGCCTAAAAAGAAGCCTCACTTGTCGTCCCAAGACAACTTCGCACTCGGGTAGTACAGCGAGATTGGATTGTCACCGGATTCGGAGTCCTCAAGCGCTCGCCTCACTTGGTTGGCAACCTGGGCGGTGTAGGTCTGAAGCTTCGGAACCAGCGTATATGGATCTCGCGTCTCAATCGGGATTGTGCGGTACTGGTTTACATCAAATGGAATATTGTCGACCTCGCGCTTGACCTGGACCGTGGGCAACCGAGTAGCATGCCGCAAACAGAGCTCATAGAACACATTCGGGTTGTGAAACGATAGGTCCGCGATCACGAGGCGTGCCTTAAGAATGTGCTCGATCACCTGCTTTCCAATCATCCCCGGCTTTCCCATCTGATCTGCCCGAACCACGGTAAGATCAAATTCTTTGACCGCGGGCTTGATTATGTACTCCATCAGAAAGTCCGCGTGACGCCGTTCCTCAGAATCCTCTTTCCCGATCGGCGTGATGTAAAAACAGATCTTCGAAAAATCTTCAGCGGGTTGCACCGCGTCACCAATGGACACTTGGGAAATTGGGGGCAACACTGAGGTGAGCCCGGATGATTCTTCGGTCTGCTTCTGGGCAGATTGTGGGGCCTCCTCGATGACCTGCTCAATGGGGACAAGACGCTCCGAACCGCCAATGGTTCTGAGAAGGCCCAGAGACTTCGCGTTCAATATGAACGTGTCAATGCACTCTGCCTTCTCGTCGTCTTTGACGTTGGCCTCAGAGAGGTAGTCTGCCATCACCTCCTTGGCAGGCACCTTGTTGCCCTTGATCTTTTCGTAAAGAAAGTCAAAAGGGGCGTGCCTTTTGATTGCCAGGTTGAACCTGGCGGTAAGCTTCTTTGCGGGGGGAATGTCGTCGCTCGTGGCCTCATTCCCTTCGGGCGTCAACTCTAGGAATTCGGCCTGATAACTACCTTTGGTGAGGCCATATTGTCCGGACGCCGTGACGAGTCTGCGTGATTCAAAGCTGTCAGGTTCCTTGTTGAGTTTTTCGAACAAAGTGAGCCTGCGGACCTTTTGCCCGGCAGCGTACTTCTGTATGCCTTCAGCGAGCGCCAACGCCTCTGCGAAGGTTAGCGCAGGGAACTTCCGTTCCTTCCGTGTGCGGGGCGGCTTAGGCCCGGCGGCCTTCTTCTTGGCAGCCATAGTGGTGGTTCAATTCTACATTCTCGCGCTCGAATGTTCCAGGTTGTGAGGTGTGGGAGGCGCACCCTCTCGCTGTTTGGAGTCGCCAGTTTTCTCTAAGCCAGGCCCTTTCCCTCAACGATCGTCACGTACCGGTCCACGGGCACGTCCGTGAATCGCTGCACCTTCCCGCTGGGCAGCGGCCACTTAACTTCCAGCCAATCTACCTTGGTAGATGCTCCCAGTCCCAGCACCTGGCGCGGATCGTGTGTGGACAGATAACTGCCGCCGTTGTTTCTCAGCCGTGTTCTCCTGACTCCGCCGGCCGACCATGTGAGACGGGCGCCGATGGCGTCGCGATTGCAGCTCACCCCCTCCAGCTTCACGCCCAGCCAGTGGTTCCCAGAGCCGCACCGGTTCTTCAGCAGCACGGGCGCACCACCATTGGTCGCCACCAGCACATCCAGCAAGCCGTCGTTATCGTAGTCGCCGACTGCCAGCCCTCGCGCCGCGAGGGGTTTCGAGAACGCCGGCCCCGCCTCCGCGCTGACATTGCGCAGCAGGCCCTTGTCCTGGTGGAACAGCAGGAGCGGCTCCTTGTACTTCACCTGCTGGGAGTACTGTTCGATCATGTCGTCCGGGTGGCCGTTCGAAAGAATCAAGTCGATGGCGCCGTCGTTGTCGTAATCGAAGAACTTCAGTCCCCAACCGCTGAGCAGGCGCGTCGCCTGCGCTACGCCGTTCTTGTGCGCTGAGTCGGAAAACGATTCGTTCTTGTTGTTGGTATAGAGCGAGAACATCTCCTGGTCGACATTGGCGACGAACAGGTCTTCCCAGCCGTCGCCATTGATATCCGCCGCGTCCACGCCCATTCCGGAGCGGGCTTGGCCGTTCTCGCTGAATCCCACCTCGGCGGCCAGAGCGATCTCTTCCCACTTCCCCTTTCCGCGATTCACAAACAGGAAATTCTGCACCGTGTCGTTGGCGACGAACAGATCCATCAGGCCATCGTTGTTGATGTCGGTCGCCACTACGCCCAAGCCCTTGCCCAAGGCCCGCTCGATATCGGTGCCGCGGGTGACGTCGGTGAACGTGCCGTCACCGTTGTTGTGAAACAGGAAGCTGTGCGTGGGTTTGAAGACGCGCGGGATGCAGTAATAGTGCCGGCCCAGCTTGTTGTCGCCGCAGGAGAACTTGCTGGTGTAGTCGACGAAGCTGCAGACGAAAAGATCCAGGCGGCCATCGTTATCGTAGTCGAACCAGACGGCGCTGGTGGTCCAGCCGGGAAGCGCCAGGCCGGCCTTGTCGGTCACGTCGGTGAACGTCCCGTTTCCGTTGTTGCGGTACAAAATGCAGCGGCCGTAGGCGGTCACGAACAGGTCGGCGTAGCCGTCGTTATCATAATCACCCACCGCCACGCCCATGCCGAAGGTCGTGCCCGCCGCTACTCCGGCCTTCTCCGTGACGTCGGTAAACGTGCCGTCGCGATTGTTCTTGTAGAGTGCGTTTCGCAGCGGTTTCGCGGGTTTGAAAAAATCCGAAGGCCCGCTGTTCACCAGGTAAAGATCCATCCAGCCGTCGTTATCGAAATCGAAGAATGCGCAGCCCGGGCCCAGCGTCTCGGGCAGATAACGTTCCGCGGACATGGCGTTGTCGTGTACCCAGGTGATGCCGCTGCTTTGAGGCGGGATCTCATCAAAAAGGACGCCCTCCACGCGGGGCGCCGGAGGCGCGGCCCACAGCAGCCTGCCGCGGACTCCGGGCAGCACCAGCGCCGCGGCCCCAGCGAGAAGCCTTCGGCGTGAAAAACCATTTTGCAGCGGGCCATTCATGGCTTGATCGTGAATGTCGCTTTCTGTTCCGCCACCGCCGCCCCCTGATTCACCGTGAGGTGCAGTTCATAAGTCCCGGGCGCGAAATTCGCCAGCGGCAATGAGGCCACGTACGGGATACGCCCGTCTTTGCCTGGCGGCAACTCCGGACTGGCCTGGCCCACCGAGTTGCCGTCCTTGACGAACTCCAGGGTCAGTTGCGGTTTGTCGGCTACCGAAGCCGCCGGGTACACGACCACGTAATAGGACAACTCGCCGGAGGAGGACGCAGCAATCGTGTTATCGAGCGCCGGCACCACCCGGCCTCCCTCAAAGTTGAACGGGTCGCGGATGTCGGCTGGGCCGGTTTCGGGCTCAATGCGGCGAACCATGGCGAGATCGCTGATGTTGAGGTCTGGCCGCGCGGCCGGCGCCACGAGCGCCACCTTGCGCGCGCCGAGCTTCTGGCTTTCGTGATCCATCGCGGCCGCTTCCAGCGTGTACGGCCCGGGGGCGAGGCCCAGACGGAACGTCTGATTGAAACTCCCCTGCCGGAACGCCTCGATTTTGTCGCCCGGCACTTCGAGCGGGACATCGCGGCTGAAGCGGCCCACGATCAAGCCGTGCTCATCCTTCAGCAGCGCCAGCAAAGACAGATGCGCTCGAAAACTGTGCGTGGTCTTGTCCTCGACGAAAGTGACATCCCGGAACGGAGCGTCCACCACCACCCCGTATTCCAGCTTGCCGCCGTCGGGGCGGAAGCGCAGCGCGCCGCACTGAAAGGGAAAATCACTAGGGGCCGGGTTCGCATTGAGCGCGCGCAGCAAAGGCAATTCGTAGACGAACGCGGTATCCAGACTCGGGGGAAGAGCTAAATAGCCGCTGCGGGCTTGCATCTTTACATCCGGCACGTCGACTTGCACCGCGACCTTCCGGAATCTGCCGTCGTATCCGGAATGCGAAGGGACATAGGCGATTTCATAGTAGGCGCCAATATCCTCGCCGACCTTCCGGAAAGCCGCCCGCGCATCATTGGTCTTCGCCATCAGAAGTCCACCCGTGTTGTTCGAGAGCTGTTCGAGCGCAACCGGCGGAGGGGTGGGAGCGGCGGGCGGGGAACCCTTGTGTAATTTCAACAGCCCCTTCTTGCCGTGCTCCTCGGTCGTCCAGCCTCGCGTGGGCACTCCATAGACGCTCACATGGGCGTGGTTAGCCGCGGCAATCGTGTTGTTGAAGGCCTCGGTCATGCTTTCGGGGACCTGCAGGTCGTCCGAGAAGTAGAGAAGCGTTTTCCGGCCGGGCAGGCGCGCCTGCTCTTCTACCAGCGACAAAAGTGCAAGCACGGAGGAGCGCCACTGCTTGATGCGCACAAGCTGCTCTTCCGAATGCAGCGCGTTGACCGTAATCTGCGCCAGTACGGCCGCTACGTTGACCGGCGTCGCAGCCGTTGTCTTCTGGAGGCTGTCCTCGAGTTTCTTCCGGTTGGTTGCGGACTGCGCGGCTAACTCCGTGTATTCCGCCGTGGCTGCCTGCTCGACCGCCTGGCGCACCAGATCGCGGTTGCTGGTATAGGGCTGGATCAGGAGCAGGCGCGGGTCTGCGACGAATACCCCCATATAGACGTTCGGCCCGAAGTCATCGTTGAGGAAGTCGAGGGCAGCTTGGCGCGCGAAGCGGCGCTCCTCGGCGTCGAGCTTGTCAAAAACCAGGCTGACCAGCCGCACATGCCGCAGAGGTTCGCTCGCCGGGCCAAGACCCGCGGCATCGCCGGCCGTCACCAGGCGGAGTCCCATGATCTTCGCAGGGGCGCCTTCATCCAGAATCTGCAGGTCGCTGGCTTTGAGATCGCTCACCGGCCGGCCCTTCTTGTCACGCGCCACCACGTCGAGCAGCGTCTGCGGAGTGGTGGAGTCGGGTGCCTGCGACGGCTCCTGCGCGCCAAGCATACACGCCCACACGGCCAGCGAAACCAACGAACGCATCGTTTCCATATTGTCGCACCGGCCAGCTCTCCCTCATAAACCCTAGTGCCCAAACCGCCGATACTGCTGGTGAAGGGTCTGTTCATGATTCAGCTAACGCGTCTCAACCGCATCCCCATGATGTTGAACTCGGATCTGATTGAGCACATTGAAATCACGCCGGATACGGTCATCACCCTGACCACTGGGCAAAAGATCGTGGTCCTCGAACCGGCGCACGACGTGGTGGAACGAGTGGTGGCGTTTCGGCGCGCGATATACCAAGGCGTGCTGAACTGCCCGTTTGTGAAGCCGTGCGAGGAGGATACGCCTGCGGCCACGGAGCCGGCTTGAGCCATGGCCGATCCGACGCCCAAAGTCAGACCCGTCAACCTGAAGCCGGTGGTCTCGAGACCGGACATGGCTACCATGGGCGGCCTGATCATCGCGCTGGGCGGCATCGTGGGAGGGCTGTTGCTCGAAGGCGGCAAGATCAACGATGTCGTTCAGATCACAGCCGCCGTGATTGTCTTTGGGGGCACCTTCGGCGCGGTGATGGTGACCACGCCGCTTCCCGTGCTGGCGCGGGCTATCCGGCAAGTGAATCTGGTGTTCGTGGACCGCGTCCCCCAGCCCACGGACGCCATCGAGGAGATCATCAGCTTCGCCAGCAAGGCGCGCCGGCACGGCATCGTATCGCTGGAGCAGGATGCGGATAATGTGCCCGACCACTTTCTTCGCAAGGCTCTGAGCCTGGCGGTGGATGGGACAGACCTCGATGACATCCGCAAGATCATGGAGCTGGAAGTCGTGGCCGAGGAACATCGCGCCGAGGCCGAAGCCAAGGTCTTCGAGGCAGCCGGAGGGTACGCTCCCACCGTTGGCATCATCGGCGCGGTGCTGGGCCTCATTCAGGTCATGAAGCACCTGGAGAACATCGATGAAGTGGGCCGGGGCATCGCCGTAGCCTTCGTGGCCACGGTGTACGGCGTTGGATCGGCGAATATCTTCTTCCTGCCGGCCGCCAACAAACTGCGCGCGCGCATGCAGCGCGCCACACAGATTCGCGAGCTGATGCTCGAGGGCGTGATCGCCATCGTGGAAGGGCTCAATCCCAAGCTCATCCGGACCAAGCTGGAAGCCTACACCCGTGACGCGAAGCAGCCGCCGCAGGAGCGCCGGCAGCAGGCGGCGCAACCGGCAGTGGAGAGCAACACATGAGCCGCCGTGTTCAGCCCGGGCATGCCAATCATGAGCGATGGTTGGTCTCCTACGCCGACTTCATCACCCTGATGTTCGCTTTTTTCGTGGTGATGTTCGCGGCATCGCAGGCCGATCGCGCGAAGGTCAAGCGGGTAGCGGAATCGGTGACTCGGGCTCTCGAAGACGGGCCTGGGAGGACGGTGAGGCCTACAAAAGTGGAAATCGTGGTAGGTCCCGCAAGCGGACAGGGAAGGGACGAGAAGGCGGTTAACAACGGGGCGTTCAACTACCAGAGCGAAGCCCGCCTTGCCGCTTCTGCGCAGGCTGCCGAACTGCTGCCTTCCCTTCAGTACTTGAGCGTCCAACTGAAGAAGGAAATCGAGAGCGGCAAAATGCGCATCAGCATGGAGGGCCGCGGTCTGGTGGTTAGTTTGCGCCAGGCGACCTTCTTTCCGTCCGGTGAGGACACCATTGATCCCGCGACGTATTCGAGCCTGCAAAAGGTCGCCACGGCGATTTGCCAGCTTCCGAATCCAGTGCGCCTGGAAGGGCATACGGATGCGGTCCCGATCCACACGGCGCGCTTCCGCAGCAACTGGGATCTTTCGGCGGCGCGGGCCATCGCCGTGCTCGAGCTGCTCACGACCCGGTTCAACGTGCCGCTCCAGCGGCTCGCCATCGCCGGATACGCCGAGACCATCCCCATAGCGGCCAATGATACCGAGGACGGCCGCGCACGCAACCGGCGCGTCGATATCGTGATTCTCAACCGCCAGCAGCTGGTCAATGAACCCGCACCGGCAGCGGGCGCCACCGGCAGCCCCGCACAGCCGGTGAAGCCGCCGCCCGCTCCGCAACCTCAAAATTCTCATGCCCCAGTCTGAAACCAAGTACTTCGGAACCGTCTCATACGACGACCAGACGGTGATCACGTTTCCCGCCGGCTTGCCCGCCTTCGAGCGTTACCGCAGGTTTCTGCCCATCGAAGACGCGGCCCGGCGGCCGTTCATTTTCCTGCAGAGCCTGGACGATCCGCTTCTGTGCTTCCTCACCTTGCCCGTTGCGGCGCTCGATCCCGGCTATCAACTCAAGATGAGCGCCGAGGATCTGGCGGCCATCGGCCTCGAACGACCACCGGCTGCCACAGCCGGTCTGCTGTGCCTTGCGGTGGTCTCGTTCCACCGGGACGGAATCCCTGCGGCGAATCTTCTGGCGCCGGTCGTCGTGAATGCCGCCACGCGCCAGGCGGTGCAGTCGGTGCGGGATGACTCGGTTTACAGCTCCTGCCATCCGCTGGCGCCCGCACCCGAGGCGACACCATGCTCGTAATCCGCAGGCGCGCCGGAGAGTCGATCTTCATCGCCGACGATGTCGAGATCGAAGTCCTCGAAATCACTCCCACACGCGTGAAGCTGGGCATCAAAGCGCCCAAAGAAGTCCCGGTTCTGCGCAAGGAAGTGCGGCTGACGCAAGATCACAACCGCGCCGCCGCCCAAGAGATTTCCCTCCATCTCCTGACACCACTCTTATCGCATCTCCGGGTTAAGCCTTAGCTCCGGTCGAATCTCCTCAAACCCCCAAACCGTTCGCCGATAAGCGACTTGTAAGCAAGCTCCAGGCGGGCAAAGCCCGCCGCCCGGAAACGAATTCCGGGTATCGAGCGGCTTCAAGGAGAGAAGCAAATGGCTTTTGACATTAATACCAATATCGCGTCACTGCAGGCGCAGCAGTATTTGCGCGTCAACAGTGACTTTCAATCCAAGACCATCAATCGCGTCACTTCCGGACTGCGCATCATCAGTTCCGGTGACGACGCCGCGGGTTTGGCCATCGCCAACGGTTATCGTTCCGACGAAGCAGTGCTGAGCCAAGGTATCCGCAACGCCAACGACGGTTTGTCCAACTTGCAGACCATCGATGGCGGCATGAACAACATTTCCATGTTGCTCGATCGCGCCCGCACTCTGGCCACGCAATCCGCCTCGGGCACCTTCAACGGCGACCGCAGCCTGTTGAACTCCGAGTTCACCAGCGTGTTGTCGGAAATCGACCGGCAGTCACAGTCCATCGGTTTGAACCAGGGCGGCACCTTCGCCAAGAATCTTTCGGTGTTCATCGGCGGCGGCCGCGGCGCCAGCGCCACGGACACCAACACGCAGGACGTCATCAACAACGGTTCGGTCTCCGTCGATCTGAGCAAGT
The DNA here is from genome assembly GCA_020073305.1 of Terriglobia bacterium. Lineage (GTDB taxonomy): Bacteria > Acidobacteriota > Terriglobia > Bryobacterales > Bryobacteraceae > QHXW01. The sequence continues at coordinate 26,848 of JAIQFK010000003.1, read as the reverse complement.
CCACCGTGGATTCCAAGAGCTTGGGCATGGCAGGTTTGCAGGCCCTCGGCAATGGAAACCCGGACGTCGGCGAAACCCGCGTCGTAGACCTGGGCACGGGTTCCGCGAAGACTAGCGTGGCCCAAATCCTGGCGGACGCGAACAACACCGGCACCGAAGCACAGACCGGTTACGCCACCTTCTACTTCACCGGTCCGGGTTTCTCCGACGGAGTCGGCGCGACGGGAAATCCGGTGAAAGTATCGGTCAACCTGACGGGCGTCACCGATACGTCAACCCTGGCCACCGCCATCAACACGGCGATCCAGAATGCCGGCAACAGTGCCAACCAGCAGGCGACGGCTTTTCATAACGCCGACATCACGGCTACCATCGTGACCAATAGCTCCGGGCAACAGCAGCTCGGGTTCAATTCCTCGAACTCGGTGTTCCAGGTGCAGGCCGGCGATAACGTGGCTAACGCGTTCCTTGGCAACTTCACGAGCGCCAGCCCCGCCAACGCCGACGGCCAAAGCGCCTTCGCCACCGTGACCACGGGAGCGGTGAACATGTCCGCCGTAGGTGCTGCGAGCGAGGCGGTCAAACTGCGCTTTATCGGCGCGGGACTGACCAACGGGTACTACGACCTGAGTGTGACGCTCAACGCCCTCGACACCGGTGCGCAACAGGTTACCGATATTAACACCGCCATTGCGGCCGACAGCACGCTGAAGACGCTAGGCATTACGGCCAGCGGCAGCAGCGCTAATCCGCTCGTGTTCACAGCTCCGGCGGGAATGAGCCTCGAAGTCCAGGCGACCGCCGATACCGGGAACAACCTCGGCCTAGGTGGCTACCTCGCGGATGTTGGCGGGAACTTCAACTACACCACCATCACCGCGGGTGCCGCGGTCAGCGCGACTGCCGCCGACACGCAGCACCTGATCATGGCCATCGGCAATACGGTCGTGGACCTGGGTGCCGTCGCGGTAGGCGCCAGCGAGAATGTCGCTCTCAACAACATCAATGGCGCGATCGCCACCGCCGCCACCGGCGGCTCTGCAACCGCGAAGGCCCTGCGGGCTGCGGATATCACCGCCACTGACAGCGGCGGCAAAGTCATGCTGACGTCGTCTAGCGCCACCAGGTTCCGCTTGAGCATCGGCACCGGCGCTGCGCGCAGTGTTTTCGGGTTCGCCACCAGCAACGCCTCCGACCTCTCCGCTCTTGCGGGCGCCAGCAAGTACGTCGACCAGACCTCAGTGAACTCGGGCGGCGCGCAGGAGAGCGTCAACTCCACTTCCAACGCCGACGTGTTCACGTTCAAAGGTCTCCGCGTAGCGGGCGACACGCAGACCGTGACCCTCACGGCTGTGGACAATACGGGTACGCAGCACACCCTGAACGTCGGCCTGACCACCTCGAACGCCTACAGCTTGGATCAGGCGCTCACCACCATCAATCAGGCCCTGCAGCAGTCCAACGATTCCACGCTGCAGCGGATCTTCGCCTCGAAGGAACAGAACCTCGGCGACACCGCCGAAGGCGTCCGTATCCTGAGCCCGGTCAGTTTCCAGGTCAGCTTGGGAGCCACCACGCTGGGTAACGGGGTGTCGGACAATGCCGGCGCACAGGGCGGTCCGGTGTTCGCTTCGGCGACGCTGGCTGGCGGCAGCACCGCCGCCATCGATACGCAGGCTGGCGCCTCCAGCGCTGTTACCGCGCTGTCTAACGCGGTCGCGGCGCTCGGCTCGGCACAAGCCGTGGTCGGCAAGGGTGAAAACGACTTCAACTACGCCATCAACCTGGCGCAGTCGCAGAACACCAACCTGGCCGCCGCCGAATCACGCATCCGTGATGCCGATCTGGCTGCGGAAGCCGCCAACCTGACCAAAGCCCAGATCCTGATGCAAGCCGGTACGGCCGCACTCGCTCAGGCCAACTCGGCCCCGCAGGCCGTGCTGGCGCTGCTTAAATAGCAGCGGTCAGTAGCAGTAATTGATACCGCGGTTGCCGGCTCACGATGGGCCGGCCGCCGCGGTTTTTTTTGTTTCGGGCTCGGAATTGCGCAAGAGTATGCCCCTAAAGCTCGCTAGGGTGTTCCGCCGATTACTATGGCGTGAAGAAGAAACGACGACACGTTCGATCGGCCAGCCCTACCGAGACTACGCCGATCAGTGCCCCGCCATGGATGGACCACGCGCTGGATCTGGCGATCCGATGCCAGCAAGCCGGTGATCCCGAACAAGCCAAACAGCTATACATTCGCATTCTCGAGCAGCAGCCGGATCAAGCGCTGGCTCTTCGCAATCTGGGGATCATTGCTCGGGAGTCAGGCGATTTCAAACTGGCGTTGGGCCTCTCCGAACGTGCGCTCTCTCTCTGTCCCAAGCGGGCCGAGTTTCATGCCTGCTTCGCCATCGCGCTTGGTGCGGCGGGCCGCCGCGAGGAAGCGGACGCGGCGTTCCAAGTGGCGCTGCGGCTCGACCCCAACTGCGTGGATGCGCTATTCAACTACGGCAATGCGCTCAAGGCGCGGGGTTCGCTCCGTGAAGCGATTGCCTGTTTTCAACGCGTCCTGGAACTACGGCCGAATCATTCGTACGCGCGAAACGAATTGGGCAGCGCCCATCTTTCGGCGGGCAGGCTGGAAGCGGCCGCCGCGTGTTTCGAGAAGGTCATCGAAGAGCGGCCCACCGCCTTTGAGGCCATGTCCAACCTGGCTGTAGTCCTCGAGCGGCAGGGTGATACAGCGCGGGCGGAGACTCTTTTGCGGCGAGCCATTCAACTCGCTCCCCGGCAATCGTTTGTGCGCATGAACTTGGGAGATCTCCTGCTCACGGCCAACCGGGTAGGCGAGGCTATCGCGTGCCTGGAACAAGCGGCTCGCCTCACGCCCGGTGTGGCGGAGTTGCAGATCTACCTGGGTAGCGCTTACGCAAAGCAAGGCCGCCTCGCCGAGGCGCTTGGCTGCTACCGGCAAGCACTCGCTCTCGAGCCGGGCTTTGCCGCCACCCACCAAATCGTGCTCTTTGCGCTCCACTACAACCCGGAACCGGAACCCAAAACTCTGGCCGCCGAGCACCGGAGGTGGGCCGAGCGTCACGCGGCCCCGTTTTTGCGGCCTGGCCTCCGGCATCGCAACGAACCCAATCCGGAACGAAAGATCCGGGTGGGGTATGTCTCTGGCGACTTCCGCCAGCATCCCATTGCCTACTTCACGGCCCCGGTCCTGGCGGCACAGGATGGCACTCAAACCGAAGTCGTCTGCTATGCGAGCGGCAAACCCGATGCCTGGACCGAGCGCATTCGCCGCCATGCGTCACTTTGGAGGGAAAGCGACGGGCTTGGGGATGCCGAGTTGGCCGACCTCATCGAACAAGACCAGATCGACATTCTGGTCGATCTGGCCGGCCACACGGCGGGAAACCGCCTTTTGGTGTTTGCGCGCAAACCTGCGCCAGTCCAGGTGAGCTGGCTGGGTTACTCCAGCACCACGGGAATGCAGGCCATGGATTACCTGATCGCAGACCCGCTGGTCGCGCCACCAGAAGAACACGCACCGTTTGTGGAACAGGCGCTGCGCTTGCCAGGCTGCTTTCTCGCCTATGAAATTCCCGACTACGCGCCGGAGGTGGCTCCTGCGCCGTGTGTCCAGCGCGGGTTTGTTACATACGGATGTTTCAACGCCTTGTCCAAGGTCGGATTACACGTGGTATCGATCTGGTCGGAGATCCTGCGCCGCGACCCCACCGCGCGGCTCGTCATGAAGAACTCTACCTTCGACGATGAGGCCTCCCGCGTGTTCTACGCGCAGCAGTTTGAAAGTTGCGGCGTTCGCCGCGAGCGTGTGGACCTCGTAGGGCATTCGCCGCACCAGGAACTGCTCGCGTATTACTCCCAGGTGGATATTGCGCTCGATCCGTTCCCCTATAACGGCGCAACCACTACCTGCGAAGCGCTGGCCATGGGAGTACCGGTGGTTACGCTGCGTGGGAATCGCTTTATCAGCCGGGTGGGGTCGAGCATCCTGCACAGTACCGGCCTGGAAGATCTGGTGACAGAGAACGAGGCCGAATATATCGATAAGGCCCTCCTTCTGGGACAAAGCGCGTCCGTGTTGGCGGAAATGCGGGCCAATATGCGGGCGCGGCTGGCCGCATCCGCCCTCTGCGATACCGCGGGCTTCACAAGGAGACTGGAACGTGCCTATCGAGACATCTGGCGCCGTTGGTGCAGCACCCAAAAATGAGAGCGACACGGCCGCCGAGCTGGCGCACAGGCTGGTCAGTGCGACGTGTCCTGGGTGCGGCCACCATGTGGCTGCGCCGTTCTACGATGGCGGACGGCAGCCGCTAGCGACCGTCGGCTGGCCCAGGACGGCTGAGGAGGCGCGAGGGATGCCGGCCTTGCCGCTCAATTTCGTCCGTTGCACCGCCTGCGGGCATGTCTTCAACGCCTCGTTCGATTACAACCAGGTGCCTTACTCAACGGTCGATTATCGGACATTCAATCGGGGCGGCCTCTGGACTGACTTTCTCGCGAGCGTTGCCGCTGAAGTCCGGCGACGCCTCCCGCCGTCGCCCGTGGTAGTGGAGATCGGTTATGGCGATGGCGCTTTCCTCGCGGCGCTCGCCGCCGATTGCCCCCAAGGCCGTTTCATCGGATTCGATCCGCACGGCGCACTGGCGGCCGACGGATCACGTCTGGATCTGCGTCGAGAGTTGTTCGAACCTGGATCGCATCTTGCGGCCCTCCGGCCGGATGTTATCATCAGCCGCCACGTGCTCGAGCACCTCGGCGATCCGCTGGGCTTCGTCCAGCACATCAGCCTGGTGGCCGCTTGCCTCGATCAGCACCCGCTGATGTATCTGGAAGTGCCTTGCATCGACCGGGCGCTCGAAAGCGGCCGGACTGAGGACTTCTTCTACGAGCACAACTCACACTTCACGACGGCGAGCTTCTGCCGTATGCTCGACCGTACCGGAGCGCATCTCGACACGCTGGGACACGGCTACGACGGCGAAGTGGTGTACGCGTTTGCCCGGTTGGATGCCAGGGGCGAGTTCATGCGGAATGGCCTCGCGGCGCTCCGTTTTCTGGCGCAAGCGGGCCGGGCGCAAAAGACGATTACGGCGCAGCTTACCGCGCTGTATCAATCCGGCAAGCGGGTGGCCTTCTGGGGCGGCACCGGGAGAGCGGCGGCGTTCATCAATGCGCATCGAGCGGATGCGGACCGCTTCCCCACCGTGGTCGACTCCGATGCCGCGAAGGCTGGAACCTACGTGCCCGGAACCGGACAGCTCATCCGTTTCCGCGACTGGCTGGTCGATCATCCCGTGGATGTGATTGTGATCCCCTGCCAGTGGCGAGCGGCCGACATAGTCGGCGAGATCCACGAATACGGAATTCGTTGCGAAGCGATCCTCATCGACCGCCATGGAGAGCTTGTGAGTTTTCACGGCGCGGAGAATCCTCAGGTGCATCCGGATGCAAACGCAAACAACGACATCGCGCGCTTAGCCGGGATGGTGGGGCCCTCTGCGGAGCCGCGGCTCGAGACGCAGCGGTGACCTACGGTGACCTGTCTGAATCACGGCGGTGTACGATCAGCGCCTGGCCGTGCCAGCCAATCTTACGCCACTCCATAGCCCGGTAATTGGGGTGTTCAGCCAGCCACTCCCGCCACGCCCTCTGCTCTCCGCGATCAGGATCGGCCCGATAACAGAACCAATCATCGAAAATCAATACGGTCCCACTCTGCAGATACTCGGTGACGAACTCAAGCACCGGGACGGTTGATTCGTACAAATCACAGTCCACCCATACAATGGCCGCGCGTTTCAGCGGCAGCCGGCGCTTCAGGTCTGGGGTCAACACTTCATGAAACCATCCCGGAACGGTGGTGACCTTAGCCAGTTCTACACGGTCCCGCCGAAGGTTGTTTCGAAAGTCATGCTCGCTGCAGGCAAAACTTCCCTCTTCGAAATGCTGGAATCCCGCCGCATCTATACCGGAGCTTGGGGGCAAACCGCAAAAAGAATCAAAAGCATAGAAATGCATGCGGTCGAAACCGTATCTTCTGGCCATGTGGAACGCAGTGGCGAAGGTATGGCCCCGGAAGACTCCAAACTCCAGGTAGTCGCCGTCCAGTGCGGATTCTTGAACAAAATGCATGGCATAGTCCAGGATCTCTTCTCGCGGTGTGTAAACAAAGAAGTTGCGCCACAGTTGAAAAGGAGCCGAGGCACGAACAATCGGTTTTTTCAGACGGCTACCCAAGCGCTCCATGACGCGCTGTACGATGCCCGGCTGCGGCGGGCGGGTTGTCACCGGGTGCTGTTGCACCTCCGGCTGCAGAACATCGTCAGCGGCGTAGTCGGACTTTCCCACATACGTGAAGAGCGCCGTAAAAGCTCTAAATCTCAAACTTCTTGATGGACGTTGAGCGCATGTTCTTGAGAATGTCGTCCATCCAACGCAACTAACAACTTGATCTGAAAATGTTTAGCCTGTGTGAAATCCTTCCAAAGCCGGCCCCCTCGATTCACGTGGTGGATGTGGGGGCGATGATGATCGAAGGCATGCTGCCGCCCTACAACGCACTCTTGACGGCTGGCGTCGCTCGCGTGACCGGCTTTGAGCCCGTCGAGGTCGAGTGTCAGAAAATGAACGCCGCGAGTGGACCCCTCCACACATTCCTGCCCTACGCGATAGGCGATGGAACCACCAGGACGTTTCGCCAATGTAATTTCAGCATGACCAGTTCTCTCTACGAGCCGAATACCGCCCTGCTGGATCGCTTCCAGAATCTTGGTGAACTCACACGGGTGGTCCGACAATTCCCAGTTGAAACCCATCGCCTGGATGACCTGCCCCAGATCGGGCAGGTGGATTATTTGAAACTCGATGTCCAGGGAGCTGAATGCGACGTGATCGACGGCGCGGCCGAACTACTCTCAAATACTCTCGTCGTTCACACTGAAGTGGAATTTGTGCCGTTGTACGTCGATCAGCCGCTATTTGCCGAGGTCGATCAGGCATTGCGGCGGAAGGGCTTCTGCTTTCATCGCTTCGCCGGCCTCGCGGGCCGAACGTTTAAGCCGCTGATCTACCAGAACAATGTCAATGCCATGTTGAGCCAGGCTCTGTGGGCCGATGCGATTTACGTCCGCGACTGGATGAACTGGGAATCACTGAGTGCGGAGCAGTTGCTGAAGCTTGCCCTCATTCTGCACGATGTCTATTCGTCTTGTGATCTCTGCATGATGGCACTCAGTCTCTTCGACCGGAAAAGCGGTGTGGCACTCGGCGCGCAGTATTTGGGACAGCTGACTGGAAAGGCTGCCTAGACAAGAACCGAGCCACAAGGCATCTCACCACATCCCGCTTCAGTTTCGTGAGATCGGAGATGTAGCAGATGTGGTCGCTGGTCCGGTTCGTTTCCACGTAACGATATTTCAGGTGCAATCCCTGTCGGCCAGCAATCTGATCGTCCCCGGAAGGCGCTAGGAGCCTGTACCAGCTACCCCGGTTATCCCTGGCAATCGATCATGCTGGGTTTTGCAGGAGCGGACCGCTTGAGCTCGCGCAGCATCTGAAGCCCTCGATCCACTTCCGCCAGAGCGAGGCGGGCGGCGTCGCGATCGAGTGACAGCCGGATCAGGATGTCGGCTCCGCGTTCGAGGTCGCTCGCCAGGCGGTTCGCCAGTTCCTGGCTGAGTGGATGCGCAACCGTCTGCTCGGCGGCGATCCAACCAACCATTGCGTCGACCGCACGAGCGCGTTCTTCGAGGGCTCGCTCGACTTGCTCCGTGCAATCTCGATTCAGGCCGGCCAGCCGTGCTGTGGCTCCTTCCAGAGCCTCCAGCCGCTGCCGGCACTCGGGTGGCAGGGTCAAAACTCTCTAACCTCCCGAGCTGGAGCTGGGGCTGAACATAGAGTTATTGGTGCTCGAATACCCATAGGAGGCGAAGTTCAAGGCCTGTACCGTCGAGGTCAGCATCTGCTGCTGCGACTGCATCGCGGCGAGTTGGGCGTCGGCCGCCTGCAGCTTGGCGGTCAGCGTTGTCTGCATCTGGTTGGCGTGGTCGGTCAGGGCTTTGATCTGGTTGGTGAGCTCCTTGTCGGTGGCGTCATACTGGTTCTGCTGCGCCTTGATCGCCCCGGTCAGAGGATCACTGTATTGAGTCAGGGTGGATACCAGCGCCCCAAAGTTGTTTTTGCCAGAGCTCAGAAATGAGAAGGCAGCCGCAATTTGAGAACTCGAGAGCGAATTGAAGGCTGGTTTCTGTAGGTCTGTGGAAGTCTGGTTGAACGTCATGGTGCCCGAGGAGTCGAGCGAAATGCCCAGGGCCGCCAGACTCGTGATGGCGCCGCTGCCGGTGCCTGCGTAATTCACCAGACCGCGCAACGCGTTCTGGATGCTGTAAATCAAATGATTCCCACTGAGCATGCCCGCCGCCGGGCCGATCTGCGCGTTAAGCTGCGAGACCACCGCGTTGTATTTGGTGGCAAAGTCCTGGAGCGCGGTCGCCAGCGTGGAGGAGTTCGAGGACGCGGATAGGGTTACGGTCTGGTCGGTCGCGGTTTCTCCCACCAGGGTGAAGGTCATTCCGGGAACGACCGCTTGAATGTTATTGGTGGCGCTGGTCACGTGTGCGCCATTGACGTAAAAATCCGCATTGGCGCCCGGGTTGGCGCTGGTCAGCAGGTTGGTCGCCCCGTCCATCAACTGGATGGCGTTCTGCCCGGTCGCGGTGGCCGAAATCGAAAGGTAATCGGGAGTCGCTCCCGTTCCCGTGGTCAGGATCGTCGCCGTTACGCCCGAATTCGGAATTGCATTGATGGCGTCGCGCAGGGCAGTCAGATTGTTGTGGGCCGCATCCATCGTGATGGCGCTGCCCACCGCCTTGCCACCCACCATCAGTTGCACGGAACCGGAGCTCGCGACGGTCGCCGTGGTCGTATCCGCGTACCCATTCTGCGTGCTCTCCGAAGCTGTTTTCGCCAGCGAGCTGATGTTGCTGATCGCGTAGGTTACCGGGGTGGCCGTAGTCGTGCTGTTGATCACTACTTTGGTGGTGTCTGAGCTCGAACCTGCCAAACCTTGCGTCGCGGCAACGTTCCCCAGATTGGTCACGCTCGTCGCCAGGTCCGCTACCACGCTCTCCAGACCCGTGGTTAACTGCTTTTCTTGCAGAATATCAGACTGCTTATTCTGTAGCGCCGTGATGGGAAGCTGCGCAATCGCTACAGCCCGGGTCAAAATCGTCTGGAAATCATTGGAGAACTGGCTGACGCCGGTAAAGGTAAGCGGTGTAAGTCCCATGGGCGGCTCCTCGATGGACTTATCGGCGGGATGCGGGGGGAACTTTAGCCGGTCAAAGCCCGCTCAACTCGATCTCGTCCACAAATCCCACCACCGCCATGTCGATGGGCGACTGCGGCCGGCCCACGCTGGTCATGGCGCTGAACCCTTCGGTGGCCAGCAACACGCGGTCTCCGGCGCCTGCATCCACCGCATCCAGCGCGATCACGGCGTCCCCGCGGTTGCTCCCGTCGAGATTCAGCGGTTGCACGAGCAGCGCCTTGCGGCCTTTATGGCTCGGGTGTTTCTGAGTCGCAACCACTTCGCCGATGACTCGCGCGATGAGCATGGCTATTTCGCCCTGACGTCGACCGAATCGATGATGGCGACGATGGTCGCGTCGGTGGGAACTTCTTTCGGCAGAAACGGAAAGCTCGATTCCCGTCCCCGGCACCAGTAGACCAGTTCCCCGGCGCCAGCTCCCGTGGCATCCGTGCAGATCACGCGCTTCCCGGTGTTCTTGAGTTCCGCAGTGAGCGGTTGCACGATCAACAGGCGCTGGCCGTCAAGATTCGAGGCTTTCATCGTCGACCAGACGGAACCCACCACGCGGCCGAGGATCATTTACTTTTCATCCAACTGCACATCGTCGACGATGCCGATGATAGCGGTATCCACGGGCACGTCTTTACAGCCCTCGGCCATGCGCGCCGAGCTGCCGGAGACCGCGATGACCTTTTCCCGGTAGCCGGCGCTAACGGTGTCCACCGCGACGACATAGCCGGCTTCGTCTTTTCCCTCCGGCGAGACCGGTTTGAGGATCAGGAGTTTCTTGCCTTCCAGGCGGGGATCTTTCCGGGTGGCAACCACAGTGCCGACCACGCGGGCCAGTATCATGAGAACCTGTTAGGCGCCGCTCTACCGCGCGCCGGCAGCGTTCGGAGTTTTCCCAATCGGTAGAATCTCTTCGAGACTGGGGTGCGGGCGCGGAATCACGTGCACCGCAATCAGCTCACCGACGCGGCGCGCCGCCGCCGCACCCGCGTCGGTTGCCGCCTTCACTGCCGCGACATCGCCGCGTACCATCGCCGTCACATAGCCGGAGCCGATTTTTTCCCAGCCGACGATGCTCACTTTAGCCGCTTTGACCATGGCGTCGGCGGCTTCGATCATGGCCACCAGGCCGCGGGTCTCAATCATTCCTAACGCTTCGCCCATCGAACCTCCAGAACCTAAACTTTATTGGATTCCGCGCGCTTTCATCGCTTCGTCCACCAGCGCGACCAGCTCGTCGCGCGTCACCAGAAATCGTTCGCCGTCTTGACCCAGATCCTCCGCGGCAACTGGACAGCCGGCTTGCGCGCCGGCGCGGCTCTTGATGCCGTAGCGCGTGCGCGAATCCAGCAGCTTGTCCACTTCTGTCCTGGGAAGCACGTTGGCGCCGCCCAGCAACTCCGCCACCAGCGCAATACGCGCGAAGTGCTCCACCGTCTCCATTTTGAAGAAGGCCTTGTAAACGTCCTCGCCGTAGCATACCGCGCCGTGATTACCCATCATGATGGCATCGTACTTGGGAATGTAGGGCAGCATCGGCTCGGTAAGCGCGGGTGTGCCCGGCAGGCCGTAGGCAGCCAGCGGCACACACCCAAGACCAATGATGACCTCCGGCAGCAGCGCCTGATCGAGTGGCCGGCCGGCCGTTGCAAAACCCGTCGCCACGGGCGGATGCGCGTGCAGCACGCTGTGAATATCGGGCCGCATGTTATAGACCGTGCAATGCATGAAAATCTCGGAGGTACATTCTTTCCGGCCTTCGATTTTCGCTCCCTGCTTGTCCACGATGATCAGATCATCCACATGCATCATGCCCTTGCTGACGCCCGTCGGCGTGGCGAGAATGCGGTCGGGGCTCAGCCGGACCGTGATATTGCCGTCATTCGCCGCCACCCAGCCCTTCTGATACACCAGGCGCCCGATGTCGACAATATCCTGGCGCAATTCGCGCTCGCTCTTCGCCATTCGGAATTCCAAATTGTACCAGACTGCCCGATGCGAGACAGTACAATAAGTTGACCATGGACAAGCGCCGGATGTGCCCGCATTGCCGGGCCTTCATTACGACGAGTGATCGCACATGCCCTTATTGCAATGAGTCGGTTGGCCCACGAGCCATCGATCGCCGGGAGCCCGGCGCGATTCTGGGCGGATTCATTCCGCATGCGCGCTACACCACCGTCATCATTCTGCTGATCAACTTTGGGCTCTACGTGGCCACCGCTCTCTATGGCAAGAATGTGGGCGAGGGACAGGCTCTCTTCGCGTTTGGCGCGAAACTGCGGCTGGCGATTCTGGGCTATCACCAGTGGTGGCGTCTGGTTACCGCCGGATTTCTACACGGCGGAATTTTTCACATTCTGATGAATTCCTGGGTCCTGTTCGATCTGGGCGCGCAGGTGGAAGAGGTTTATGGCACCAGTCGCATGATCGCGTTGTATTTTGCCGCGACCGTGTGCGGCTTTTTTGCGAGCACGCTGTGGAATCCGGGCCTGTCGGTAGGCTCTTCGGCCGGCATTTGCGGATTGATCGGCGCCATGATCGCGTTGGGAGTGCGGCATCGCAGTACGCTTGGGGATCACATTCGCGGTTACTATACCCGCTGGGCCATTTACTGCCTGGTGTTCGGGCTGCTGATCCCGCAAATCGACAATGCCGCGCACATCGGCGGCTTGGCTGCCGGTTACGGCGTCGCCTATGTCGCCGGATTGCCAAGGATCGCGTCGGGAACCACCGAGAAGCTCTGGAAGGGGTTGGCTATCGTCTGTATCGGCTTGACAATATTGAGTTTCCTGGAAATGTACTTGTGGTTTTCCCAGCAGGCATAGTATAATCATCAACGTGAGATTTTATACATTTCTACTGGCCGCGTTGATCGGTTTAGGCGGTCTCCAGCTCGCCGAAGCGAAGACCCAACACCCCAAACCGCATCACTCCAGCGCGCACCACAAGACAAAAGCCAAGAAGTACAAACACCCAAAGGCTAAGCACTAACTCCGCAGTACCCTGCGAGGAAACCCGCCCCGAGCCACTACAGTGGCATGAAGATTCGTTCGGTTCTGATTGCAATGTTCATTGCCTTCATGAGTTTGATTCCTGTCCAGGCAAAATCCAAGTCGGGAGGGTCCGGCCATTCGGCGGGCCGTCGTACCCACAGTAAGGCTTCCAAGCACACTAGTCACAAAGCGCATTCCAGCAAGCCAAGTAAGAGTTAGTCCGGCGCCTTCGATGGTGGTCCGCTGATCTGGTCAGCGGATCACTTGCCGTTATGCGGCCCGTCTCATCGAGCCATGGCCGGCACGGCGGTCAGGACTCCAATCGACGCGCGGCAGAAGGCGGGCAGGTCTTCGGGTTTGCGTGAGGTAACCAGGTTCCCGTCCACCACCACTTCGGCGTCTTCGTATTTCGCCCCGGCGTGAACTACGTCGTCTTTGATGGCAAAGAAGCAGGTGGCCCTGCGGCCCTTGAGCATGTCCGCGGAGCACAGCACCCAGCCGCCGTGGCAAATGGCCGCCACGAGTTTTCCTTGCTGGTTCATGTCGTGGACAAACTGGTTTGCCGCGGAATGGCGGCGGATGTGATCGGGCGCATAGCCGCCGGGAACCACCACGCCATCGAAGTCCGCGGCCCGGACCTGGTCGTATGACTTGTCGCTCTTCACCGGGTACCCAACTTTGCTGGTGTAGGTTGCGCCCGCCTGGGCGCCGACGGTGATCACCTCCGCGCCGGCTTCCTGGAAGCGGAAATACGGGTACCAGACTTCCATCTCCTGGTAAAAGTTGTCCACCAAAATGGCGATGCGTTTGCCCTTCAGTTCCATAGCGCCTCTATCTTATCGCGTGAGGCGGGTGGCGGCGGTGGGCGCTTCCGCGCCGAATTCCTCTTCGAACTGCTCCACTTTGGAGACGCGCCGGCGGTGCCGTTCGAGGTTCGAGAACCGGGCGCCAAGATAAGAGCGCAACAGTTCCGAGGCCAGTTCCGGTCCGATGACTCGCGCGCCCAGACACAACACGTTCATGCCGTCGTCTTCGACCCCCTGGTGCGCGGAGAAAGTGTCGTGGCAAGTAGCCGCGCGAATGCCGCGAAACTTGTTGGCCGCCACGCACGCGCCCGCACCCGAGCCGCAAATCAGGATCGCCCGCTCGGCGCGGCCTTCACGCAACGCCTCAGCCACTGCGCGGGCGTAATCGGGATAGTCAACCGGATCAGTCGAATGGGTCCCCAGATCGAGCACCTGATGGCCCAGCGTGCGCGCTTCTTCGATGACGCGATCTTTTAGCGGGAAGCCCGCGTGGTCGGCTGCAACAGCAATTTTCATTCGGTCTTACAGGATAGCGCACGCGGCTTGCACCGGTCGAGTTTGCCGTCACCGGGTCAGATTTTTCCACCACGAAATCACGCCCTTGCCGATGGTCAGGAGGTCCGGCCGGCCGTGGCCTTCCAGACCAATCGCGCGGATATGATCGGCTGCAACATGATTCGCGATGACGTGCGCTTCGAACTGGCCCATGCCCCGGTTCAGGAACGCGATGAGTCGCGCCGCGCCGCCCTTCTCACCGATGATCACATCGGGCCGTCCATCGCCATCGAGGTCGGCCGCATCGAGAGAACGCGCTTCATTGAATGCCAGCGAGTCCGTTATCCGATGCTCAACCCACAACTGCTTCGGATCTGCGGGCTTCTCGAACCGCGCCAGACGCCCCTCGGGCATTTCGCGCTGCATGGCCACCAGCTCGCCGGGCCCAAGCAGCGCCAGACGCAACATGGCCGAGTGCGGCTGCTCGTTCCACAGCTCAATCGCGAACAGCCGCCACGGCAGCTCAAAGCTCTCGGGCGAGCGAATCCAGTAGTTGCCGCAGAGAATGTCGGGGCGGCCGTCGCCGTCAATATCGGCCAGCGCCAGGCCACCCTGATCGGAAGGTGTGTAAAACGAATAAATCTCGGTCACCGGCCACCGGTCCACTGAGTGCGGCGGGATTTCGTAGAAACGAACTTGCGCGCGACGCTGCACCAGGAGAATCCCGCGGCGGCCGAATAATTCCCCGGGAATCACATCGGCCGTATCTACGCCCGTATCGATGACGTGCCTGGTCCATTTTGGCGCCTCAAGCCAGACCAGAGCGCGCGGCGCCGCACTCTCATTGACGACGAGGTCCAGTTGCCCGTCGCCATTCACGTCCAGGATTGTGGCACCTTCGGCGAACGGCCCGCGAGGTCCAGGCCGTGCGCTCTTCCCATCGGGCAGATTCCACCATCTCACGCGGTCTCCCCATGTGGCGAGCTTGCGGCCAGCGATCGCGAAGCCGGCAATGCGCTCGTTTCCGAGCGCTCCAATCTCGCGCTGCTTGAAGCTCAGAGTCTGCGCGTCAGACGCCAACGCACCCGCCAGAGCCAGCAGCAAGAAGCGCTTCGTCATCGAAGTGATATTCTACGGCAAGGTGGACCGTTTACTGGAACTGATCGCGGGCCGGGATGCGAGCGTACCGCTCGATCGCGCCGCGCTCGAGCTGGCCCGGATCGAATTCCCGGAGCTCGATGCGGATACCTTCGTGGCCACGCTGGATGCGTACGCAGCGGAGCTGGGTGCGCGTCTGAGCAGTATCTGCGATGGTGCGGCCTACGTCAGCCAGGCGAACCGCTACCTGTTCGAGGAGCTGGGATTTCGCGGGAATGCGCACGACTACTACGATCCGCGCAACAGTTGCCTGAACCAGGTGCTCAGCTCGCGAACCGGAATCCCCATCACGCTTTCGCTGGTCTACATCGAGATCGCGCGCAGGCTGGAAAAACCGGTGCAGGGAGTTGGTCTGCCCGGGCACTTCATTGTGCGTTATGACGACGGCGTGTACTCCGTGTTCCTCGATCCATTCCATGGCGGGCAGCACCTCGAGCCGGACGAGTGCTTTGCCTTGGCGCGTGAAGCATCGCAGATGGAGATCGAGCCCAATCCGAAGTGGCTGGCTCCGGTGGGCAAGCGCGACATCCTGCTGCGCATGCTGAGAAATCTCGGGGCGGCCTACACTTCGCGCGGGTTGACGGCCAAGGCCATCGATGTCCTCGGTCTGCTGATTCGCGCCAATCCGGATTCCGCGGAAGAGTACCGCAAGCGCGGCATCCTCGAGGTGCAGGCCGGCCGGCTAGCCGCCGCCAAATCGGATCTGGCGCGATACCTCGAACTGGCCGCGACGCCGGAGGATCGCGAGCGAGCCCGGCAGGACGTTCAGAAGATCCAGCACTGGCTGGCGTCGATGAACTGATCGCAGATCCCGCCCGGTCTCGCGGCAACCCCGCCGAAACTCAAACCGGTTTAGTTCGCCGCGGCGACGCCGATAGTGACTACGTTGCTGATCGCGCCCGTACCGTCAGGACGGTGGACGACGAGTTGAACCGATACCGCATCGCTCGCGGCGGTTTTCGGCGGAATCCTGGCGTTCACTTGATACAGGCCGATATAGCCTGGCGCCAGGCCCGCGAATTGCACGTCAGTGGCTATGCCGTTGATCAGCACGTCCACCTTGGCGTTCAACCGAACCAGGGTATCGAGCGGCGCTGGGTGGCCGCTGGGCACATTCGGAGAGACAGCACCCAGCCCGGTGGCATAGATGGAGATGAAGTCCCCAGCTCGAACGGGCTGGCTGGGAAGGCCGTCCATATGGGGCATGGCTAATGTAGCCGTGTTCCCAATCACGATGGCTCCCTGGCCGGTTCCGGATCCGTCAAGGGTAAAGATCCCCGGTGTCGAGTCCTGTACCATGGACGAAAGCGGAGCAGACGACCCGTTGGGAGTTTCTACGACCAGCGTGAGCGGAGTGCCCGGCCCAGCCTGCGGACACTGCACATTGACCTGGAACTCCGAAGCGTACAGTAAGGGCAGATAAGCGTCGTTGCCTTTTACGCGCACTCCATTCAAGGCGTCTGGAAGCGGGTTGGTTTGCGCAGCCTGGCCCGACGAACTGGTGAAGCTGCCGCCGAACAAAGTCACGACGCCGCCCGGGCTGCAACCGCCATCATTCACATAACTGGCCGCATTGTCCAGGAAGAGGACCATCGGGGTGCCGGACTGCACTTTGATCATGACGTCGGCCGAGCTGGTTGCGCCGGCCAGATCGGTCGCGGTGAAATGCGCCTTGTGAATTCCGATCTGCGAAGTCTCCGGTACCCAAGAAAATCCTCCGCGGCTGGAGTCGAACCACGCATTCTGGGGCAGGCCTGAAGCCGAAACCATGGCGGGAGCACCTGACGGGTCGGCCGCAGAAACCGTAAAGTTCAGTGGCTTGCCCGGCTGAACGGACTGTGGCCCAGGGACGGTAAGGACCGGTCCTGAAGGCACCAGCATGACCGAGTCTTGCACGACGACGTTGTGGAGAGCCGCAGAAATGGTCGCAGACTCTGACTGTGTGACCGCGGTCGTGTTTGCCTGGAACAGGGTGGTGGCTTGCCCCGACTTGGTGGAGATGGAGGAGGGCGGGGTCAAGTGCGAGTCGTTGCTGGTTAGGAGCAGCGGGATCGAGCCCATCGTACTGGAAGAATTGAGGCCAATCTGGCAGGTCACCGGTGATCCGGCAACCGCTGTCTTCGGCGAGCACGAAAGTGACACCGGCTTGAGCCCGACCAGCGAGACGGAGGTCTGCATCGATGAACTCCCCATGGTGGCGCTGATGGTGGCGTTCTCATCGTGATCGATCACAGGGCTGGTTGCAGTGAATTGTGCCGTGCTGCTCCCCGCGGCGACTTGAACCGTCGGCGGCAAAGAAAGCTGCGAACTAGTGGATGAGAGCTGCACGCTCGCGCCGTTGGGCGCCGCTGCCGGAAGTGTCAGCGCGCAACTGAGGTACCCGCCGCCGGTCAGCGTTGTAGGACTGCAACTGATCCCGCTTAGTGGGGGGTTCGGGTTCGAGCCTGGCGCCAGCAGCGTGAGAACCTGTGATCCGCCGCCTGATGCACTTACCGTGACGGTTGCAGTGGCGGTAACGGCGGCGGCCTGAGCTTTGAAACTGGTGGATGTCAGCCCGGCCGCGATCGTGACCGACGAAGGAACCGAAAGACTGCCGCTGTTTGAGCTGAGCGGGAAGCTGAGACTGGTTGCCGCAGGACTGGCCAGGCTGATGGTGCACGTGCTGCTCCCCGGCGTTTGGATGGTGGCAGGTGCGCAGATCATACTCGCGTTCGGCGCGCTCGCTTGCAGCGTGATGCTAGTGGTCTTACTGCTACCCGCCAAGGACGCAGTCAGTGTCGGGCTCTGAGTGGCGCTGACCACCTGCGTGGTCACAGTGAACGCGGCGCTCACCGAGCCGCCAGGAACGGTCACTGGGGTGGGCGCTGTGAGGCTTGGACTGCTACTGGACACGGTAACGGGGAGCCCGCCATTCGGCGCCGCCGCACTAAGAGTAACCGTGCAAGTGACCGTGCCACCGCCGGCCAGGCTGGTGGGACTGCATGCGAGCGAGGACACATTTGGCTGCGAGCCCTGAGAAGCGCTCAAACTCAACGAGAAGTTCTGGGAAGTCCCGTTCAACGACGCCGTCAAAAGCGCCGAAGTGTTCGCACTCACGCTCATTGCCGCGTTCGCCGTGAAGTTCGCGCTCGTGGCTCCCGTCCCAATTAATACCGATCCCGGAACCGTGACCGCTGAATTTCCGCCCGACAAACTCACCACCGTACTTGAAGTCGCCGCGCTGGTCAGCGTCACTGTACAGGTCGAACTCCCCGGAGGCGTGAAGCTACCCGGGTTGCATGTCAGGCTGTTCAGCACCGGCGCGGCCGTCGGTGGATCAAGCGACAACGTCGCCGCCTTCGATATCCCGTTCCACGTCGCTCTCAATAGCGCCGAAGCACTCGCGCTCACCGCGCTGGGCGCGTTCGCCGTGAACGTCGCACTGGTCGCTCCCGTACCGATCGTCATCGATCCCGGGACTGTGACCGCCGTGTTCCCGCTCGACAGACTCACCACCATGCTTGCCGTCGCTGGACTCGTCAGCGTCACCGTGCAAGTCGAACTCCCTGGAGGCGTGAATTCCCCTGGGCTGCACGCCACGCCGCTCAGGGCTGGCACCGCTGCCGGATTCAGCGTCAGCGTCGCCGTCTTCGATGTTCCATTCCACAAGGCCGTCAAGAGCGCTGACGTACTCGTATTCACGGGCGCTGTTGTAGTCGCCGTGAAGGTCCCGCTGGTGGCTCCCGTCGGGATCGTCACCGATCCCAGCACGCTCACCGCTACATTCCCGCTCGACACGCTCACGACCGCAGTGCTCGTCGCCGCGCTCGTCAGGGTCACGGTACAGGTCGAACTCCCAGGGGGCGTAAAGGTGCCCGGGCTGCAGGCCAAGCTGCTAAGTACCGGCACCGCAGCCGGCGGATTGAGCGTCAACGTCGCCGACTTAGAGGTCCCGTTCAAGCTCGCCGTCAAAAGCGGCGTGACAATCGCGCTCACCGCGCTGGCTGCATTAGCCGTGAAGGTCGCGCCCGTCCCGCCCGTCCCGATCGTTACTGATCCAGGAACCGTGACCGCTGCGTTCCCGCTCGACAGGCTCACCACCATGCTTGCCGTCGCTGGGCTCGTCAGCGCCACCGTACACGTCGAACTCCCCGGAGCGGTGAATGCCCCTGGGCTACAGGCCAGGCTGCTCAGCACCGGTACTGCCGCCGGCGGATTGAGGGTCAATGTCGCGGTCTTGGATGTCCCGTTCCAACTCGCCATCAACAGCGGCGTGACAACCGCGCTCACCGCGCTAGCCGCATTAGCCGTGAACGTCACGCTGGTGGCTCCCGTCCCGATCGTTACTGATCCTGGAACCGTTACCGCTGCGTTGCCGCTCGACAGGCTCACCACTGTGCTACCCGTCGCCGCACTGGATAACGTCACTGTACAAGTCGAACTCCCCGGAGCGGTGAATGCCCCCGGGCTGCACGCCAGGCTGCTCAGGACCGGCACCGGCGGATTCAGGGTCAATGTCGCTGTCTTCGATGTCCCGCTTAATGTCGCTGTTAATACCGGCGAGGTCACCGCACCCACCGCGCTGGCAGCAGTCGCCGTGAACGTCGCGCTCGTCGCTCCCGTCCCGATCGTTACTGATCCCGGTACTGTGACCGCTGCGTTGCCGCTCGACAGGCTCACCACCGTGCTGCCAATTGCTGCACCGGATAGCGTCACGGTGCAAGTCGAACTCCCCGGAGCGGTGAATGCCCCTGGGCTGCAAGTCAGGCTGCTCAGCACCCGCACCGGCGGATTGAGGGTCAGCGTCGCCGTCTTAGAGGTCCCGCTTAATGTCGCTGTTAATACCGGCGAGGTCACCGCACCCACCGCGCTCGCTGCGGTCGCTGTGAACGTTGCGCTCGTCGCTCCCGTCCCGATCGTTACTGATCCCGGTACTGTGACCGCTGCGTTGCCGCTCGACAAACTCACCACCGTGCTGCCGATTGCTGCGCCGGATAGCGTCACCGTACAAGTCGAACTCCCCGGAGCGGTGAATGCCCCCGGGCTGCACGCCAGGCTGCTCAGGACCGGCACCGGCGGATTCAGGGTCAATGTCGCCGTCTTAGAGGTTCCGCTTAACGTCGCTGTTAATACCGGCGAGGTCACCGCACCCACCGCGCTGGCAGCAGTCGCCGTGAACGTCGCGCTCGTCGCTCCCGTCCCGATCGTTACTGATCCCGGAACCGTGACCGCTGCGTTGCCGCTCGACAAACTCACCACCGTGCTGCCGATTGCTGCGCCGGATAGCGTCACCGTACAAGTCGAACTCCCCGGAGCGGTGAATGCCCCTGGGCTGCAAGTCAGGCTGCTCAGCACCCGCACCGGCGGATTGAGGGTCAGCGTCGCCGTCTTCGATGTCCCGCTTAACGTCGCTGTTAATACCGGCGAGGTCACCGCACCCACTGCGCTCGCTGCAGTCGCTGTGAAGGTCGCGCTCGTCGCTCCCGTCCCGATCGTTACCGACCCAGGTACCGTCACCGCTGCGTTGCCGCTCGACAGGCTCACCACCGTGCTGCCGATTGCTGCGCCGGATAGCGTCACCGTACAAGTCGAACTCCCCGGAGCGGTGAATGCCCCCGGGCTGCAGGCCAGGCTGCTCAGCGTGGGAGCGGGCGGATTCAGGGTCAATGTCGCGGTCTTCGATGTCCCGCTTAATGTCGCTGTTAATACCGGCGAGGTCACCGCGCCCACCGCGCTCGCTGCCGTCGCTGTGAACGTCGCGCTGGTCGCTCCCGTACCGATCGTTACTGATCCTGGAACCGTTACCGCTGCGTTGCCGCTCGACAGGCTCACCACTGTGCTACCGATTGCTGCGCCGGATAGCGTCACCGTACAAGTCGAACTCCCCGGAGCGGTGAATGCCCCTGGGCTGCAAGTCAGGCTGCTCAACGTGGGAGCGGGCGTCGGCTGGTTGATCGTGATACTCGTGCCGCTACCTGTAAGACCCAGGCTGTTGCCATTGCCATCGGTTGCCGAGAGATTCGAGAGTGTGATTGACGACGAGGTATTTGTCGTCGTCGGGGATATGTGGAAGGTCGCGACTCCGAGTGTGCCGTTGGGCACGAGCGTGGTGGTCGAGGTGAGATTGATGATCAGGCAATTCGCACTGCTCGCACCCGTCGAGCACGAAAATATCTCGCCCGATATGGCGCTAACCCCGGATGACGCAGCAATCGTTACCGAGCTGAAATCGGTGGAAGAATAGTTCAGGACCCACTGGGCGCCGGTGGGCTGAGTTCCGTTGGCCGCAAACGTCATAGTCACGTTAACGCTTCCGCCTGGAGATCCGGAGCCTCCCGACAGAGTCACCGAAGGCGCCGCTGCAGCGCTGCCCACTGCTGCGATTGCGAGGCAACTCCAAAGAAACTCCTCCGAAATCCGGCGATAAAACGATCGTTTTGAATGCGCCATTTCCCTACCCTGCCGACCTAATGTAGTCTTGTCTTCTTCTTTTTAGTGAGTTACGCGAGTTGAAACAAGACTGCCATTAGTTGGGAGCGGACAGTTAACAGGTTCACATGGCCGATTGTTAACCGAAAATATCAAGTCCAGATACTAGGCCTCGCTGAATTGCAGGGTGGACTTAATCGGGTAGTGGCAGCTTAATCGGTGCGAAACCGAACCCAATTATGCAAGAGATCACACAGATTTCGAGTCTTAGCAGCGGGCTTTTCGACCTTGGACATATTGTTTCGTGTCTTCACATAGTCTAAGATTCGATGGTGGAAAGCAGTGGAGACCTTGATGGCCAAACTTGAGCTCACGAAGTCGATCGAAGCGCGAAAACTGAATCCCCGAACCATGGTGCCGCTCAACGAGTATCAGACGATTCCGTTTGGCGCTATCATCGACAATCTTATCGAAGACCGAGACGTGGAAAAGTTCTCGTATCTCGGCGAATACTACCAGTATTCACTGGAAGATCTGAAAGCCGCCTCCCGCCCGATCCAACCCGTCGCCTGACCGTCCAAGGGTTTCACTGGCCCCAGACTTTCGGAACTTCCTTCCTCGCCCAACCCATCTGGCCGGCTGAATCAAACCCGCCGCGCCGCGCGCCTTTTCTTCCCGTTCACTAAGGTATACACTAGCTAGCATGACCGATCGGAACCTTGAAGATTCTATCTTTCAGCTCCAAAAACTGAACACCGAGGATGGTGTGAAACAACTGGTGGAAGAAGCCGCGCACCTGTTCGCGGCCGGCCGTCATTCTGAAGCCGGCGCCCTGATGGAGAAGGCCGAAGCCCTCATGGCTGCCCGAGCTGGCAAGCCGGCCCTCGCCGGCGGTAGCTCCCCGAACCCGCTCCGGCCGGAGCGGCCAAAGGCGGAGGTGCGGCCCAAGGTGGATGAACAAGCCATGGCCAACATGGCGACGCGCCTTGCCGACGGCCTTTCAAAGATTCTCACCGGCGCCTTTGAGGAACTGGAGCGGCACGTCGTTGGCGAAAGCCGCAAGATCAGCAACTCGCTTGAACAGCAGTTGGACCGGTTGCAGGCTACCGTGAACAGCCTCCAGCAATTGCAGGCCAAGTTCGAATATCTTTCCGAGGCTGTGTCCGAGGTCCGCTCCTCGAGCGCTGCCATGGGCCAGAAACAGGAGCAGTTGTTGGCGAGCGTGACGACGTTGGACCAGACCTCCTCGCGTCACAACAAGGAGATCGGCACTCTGCGTGAAGAATCCACCGCATTGCGCGCGGAAGGTAAGGATTACGCCACGGTAGTGGCGCATCAAATGGATGCGCTTTCGGCACGGCTCGGGCTTCATCAGGAAGAGCTGACCGGGGTGAAATCCACTGTGGCGGAGGTCTCGCGCAAGGTCGCGGGCTTCATTGAGCGAATGGACCGGCAGGCCGACGCGATTCGCGCCATTACGGATTCGCAGGTACGCCGTGCTGCGGCGCTCGATGAGATGCTCGGAGTGCTTACGCGACTCAAAGAGCCCGCCGAGACGGCAGTCGCCGCTGCCGCCGGCCATCTGTAGGCTTCGCGCAAGTGTACCTCCAACCGCCGCGCCTCCGGAGTTCCAGGAACGTGCGCCATGCGTTTGGCACCCGCAGGCCGTTTGCGGCTCTTGTTTCTGGCCGTTGCACTGGCGGCCGGAATCCGCGCGGGCGACCGCCCATACGAACTCAGCGGCCGAATCCTTCCGAAGGCGCGAGCCGCCATCTCACTCTTCGGAGCCACCGCGCCTTTTAGCGCCGCCACGCTCACCGATTCGCAGGGCCGATTCCGCTTTCGCGCACTGGCCCCCGGCCAATACACCGTCGCCGTTCTCATTCCAGGACGGGGCGAATTGCGCAAAACCGTCGATGTAGGGCCGGGTAGCGCCGACCTCAACCGGCGCGTCGCCATCGAGGTGGGCGTTGAGGACTCCGAGCTAGTCTCTCGAGACGTGCAGCGGGACCAGTCAACAGTCTCTGCTCGCGAGCTCTCGGTCCCTGACGCCGCGCGCCGTGAGTACCGGGAGGCCCAGAAGAAACTTTCTCGCCGCGATGTGCCGGCGGCCGTGGCTCACCTCGAGCGCGCGGTTGGGATGGCCCCACAATTCTCGGCAGCGTGGAATACCCTTGGGACCATTGCCTACCAGAGCCACCACTACGGCCGCGCCGAAGAGCATTTTCGTAAGGCGCTAGACCAGGATCCGTACTCGTTCGAACCCTTGGTCAATCTTGGCGGCGCATTACTCACCGAAGGAAAGATCGATGAAGCACTGAGTTACAACCTGTTCGCCGTCCTCACCCGCCCGAAGGACGCCCTCGCGAACTCGCAGTTAGGGCTGAATTACTTCGCCATCGGTAACCTGGATCTCGGTCAGAAGTATCTGGACATTGCCAAGCGCATCGATCCCGGGCATTTTTCCTATCCACAGCTCACGCTCGCCGAGATTTACCTGCGCCGCCATGAACCGGCCGCGGCGGCGCGAGAACTTCACGATTTTCTTCAACGGCACCCGGACGCGCCGCAAACCGCAAGGGTGCGAGACCTTTTGGAAAAACTGGAAAAGTGATGGCGGGGACTATGCATACTAACTTTCGGTAGTGGGTCACTTTGAATTTCCACAGGCTTGACAGTGGCACCCGAAATGCCATACTGGTCTCGTCATGCCCAAGCGCACGCGTACCAAATCCCAAGACATCAACCAGTTTGCCGCATCGATTGTGGCGCAGAGCACTGGCTCTGCTCTCCCCGTAGACCTCGACAACCCTTTGACCGCTTCTCAGATTATGCGCGAGATGGGACGGCGCGGTGGATTGAAGGGCGCGGCAACACTGAACGCTAGGCTCAGCCCGGCTCAGCGGAAGGCGTCAGCCCGGCGAGCTGCCCAGGCACGCTGGGGGAAGAAGGCGTGAAGAAGGTTGAACGAGAAGCTATATTGCTTCAACTGTGGTTGCAGCGGCCACAGGATAAGCGAACTGGCAACGATGTGCTCATCTTCTACGGCGAAATCTTTCAGACACGCCCAGAATTGCTCCATCCGAAACGCTATGGCGATCCGTACGAGGAACTCAAGGTCACCTTGGCGCGCCACATTCGCGAACTGCGCTAATCGCTGCCTTGCATATCTCATCTGGCGTGGCGACCATTAAGGACTCTGCGAGTCCACCCCGCAACTTAGGCAGTCTCGCGGCGAATTCCCGTTCCAACGACCGTCTAGTATCATCGAAGCACCACAAGTGCGAAATAATCCCGGCAGCAAAATTGCGGTCGGATGAGAAGTGCGGAACGCCCCACGGCCAAGCGTCGATCTGCCCCTGCGAAAGCCCAAACACTTCTCGGGCTACTGTTTGGTCGAGTTCCTCACCATCCGGAAACTTAGACTCATCCACATTACCAATCCTACCAGTTTATTGTGTTGACTATGCGCGAGCGCTGGCGCATAATCAAGATATGAACAAGCTGCCCATTGAGCGCCGCGCCCAGATCCTTTCCGCGCTTGTCGAAGGCAATTCCATCCGCTCAGTTTGCCGTATGACAGGCATGGCAAAACGGACCATCACCCGCTTGCTGGTTGAAGTCGGTACCGCGTGCTTCGAGTACCAGCATCGCGTCCTCCGCAACCTGAAATGCCGCCGGATTCAATGTGACGAGATCTGGAGCTATATTGGCTGCAAACAGAAGAACGTCACACTGGCGAGGGCCGCAAAGGGCGTCGTGGGCGATGCCTGGGTATGGGTTGCCATCGACGCGGATACCAAACTCGTCCCGTGCTGGCTGGTTGGCAAACGGGACGCAGGCTGCGCTACCGAGTTTATCGCAGATCTCGAAAGCAGACTCGCCCATCGGGTTCAACTGACCACCGACGGCCACAAGGTCTATCTGAACGCCGTGATTGATGCCTTCGCCGACGAGATCGACTACGCCATGCTGGTCAAGATGTTCAATGCCGACGCGCCCGGAGAATCACGATACAGCCCAGCGCATTTTGTCGCAACGGAAAAAGTCCCTTTGCTTGGCGATCCGAACCGCAAGTACATCAGCACCAGCTATGCCGAACGTCAGAACCTAACGATGCGGATGTCCATGCGGCGCTTCACCCGGCTGACAAACGGCTTTTCAAAGAAGATCGAAAACCACGAAGCGGCCGTGGCGCTCCACTACATGCACTACAACTTCGCGAGGGTTCATCAGACTTTGCGAGTCACGCCAGCCATGCAGGCAGGGGTCAGTGATCACGTGTGGTCTTTCGAGGAGATCGTGGCGCTGGCGGACAGGATAGAACAAGAGCAAGCCGCATAAGTGCGGCACGCGGCTCACTGATGCGATGATGGCGGCGCCGGCGAAAGGCCTAGCGAGAATTCCCGAAATAACTGCTTTGCCTCATCCTTTCCGAGGTGAGGATTCAGCGCCGCAAACTGCGCCAACCTGTACTCTCGCAATTTCGTCCATTCCTGGCGAACTTGGATCAGCATGGGCACGAACACCTCAGCCAGATACCTTTCAAAGTCGCTGTCCGTGCTATCCTCATTTGCGAGAGCTATCAGCAACCCCCGCGTGATGAAATCGTAGGTCTTTGCGTATTTTTGAAGCTGTGAGCACACACCATCGTGCAATGATGTCAGCACGCTTACCCTGCCGTCATTTTGTAGCAGAACATAGACAGACATCCCCCCGCAGCCGCTCACGTAGTCTTTGATTCCAGCAAGAGCATACGCGGCCAGCGCGAGCGCGTCTCTCTGTTGCATACCCCCGCTGAAGGCCTGCCGCATAAGATAATGGCCCAAGTAATCTCCAATGCCGATGCATTCGTATTCGTTGACTTCCTGAATGGCTGTCTGTGCGGTTACGTACAGCTTCGTTCCGTCGGTCGGGGACCAAATGGCCAGTAGAAGGGTATATGGAATTGAAGCGTCCGTTGCGTGGTCTGGGTGGCTCAAAACATTCCGGCGGTATTCCGCATCAAGCACTTTTTCAATGACCACCAAGGCGTCTTTGGGCTTAACCGTCTGCAAGCGCTTTTGTAGTTTTTGGATCGCAGAGAAGGCAAAGCGCGTATTCCCAGCATAGGCAAACCCGATCCTACCGCCGTCGAATTCGAAATGCCCAACTTTCGAGCCGTGGAGCTTCATCGCCCACGCTGTCTGCTCAGTATCCGCGCATAGCAGCACTCCCTCTCTGCAAACGAATCCAGCCGCAATTGTCATCCGGTTCTCCTTGGCTACTACAGGCTTCCAAGGATACACCTGCCGGAGCGGTCGCGCAGGACGGTTGAACGTCGAGGGGAGCAAGTGTCGGAACGGCGAAGGGATCACGATTTCAGGATCGCGCAGTAGGCAATAGAACAGCCACTAGTAAGCCGTCCCTGTCATAACGTTATTGCTTCCGATCCGTCTCATTGTTGTGAGACAGTATCGAAAGTTGCTGCAGGTAACCGACGAACAGCGAGTGGAGTTGGCGAAGTGGGCGCAGTCGCGCACACTGCCTGCCGGTGATGTCTTCCGCGCCCGGCTGATTCTGGCGCTGGCCGACGGCGCGAGCTACGTCGAGATCATGCGCAGCCTGCGCACGACCGCTCCTACCATCTCGCGTTGGAAACG
>JAIQFK010000041.1 GCA_020073305.1 Terriglobia bacterium | reverse complement strand
GTATTCGTCGTGGCTGAACCAGGTCGAGCTGTGGTTCGCCAAGATCCAGCGGGACGTGATTGCGCGCGGCGTATTCACCTCGGTGGCAGATCTGGGCAAGAAGCTGCGGAAATACATCCGCGCCTACTCCAAATCGGCACGACCCTTCCGCTGGACCTACACCGATCCCAAACGAAGAATCACGGCTAACAAAATCGCCGGGACAGCTTACTAGCATCCTCTTGGATACAATTTGCGCTATGCGCAGAGTCTGCCTGCTTGCCCTGATTTCGGTTCCCGCGATATGCGCGATCGAAGAGAACGATGTGGAGTTTGCCCGGCCCGGTGGTTTCTCCCTGACGCTCGATGCGAAGACGCCGGACGGAAAAGGCCCGTTCCCCGCCGCGATCATTGTCCACGGCGGAGGTTTTTCGCGCGGCAATAAGAGGACCTTTGTCACTCCCCTGTTCGATCTGCTGTCGAACGCCGGCTTCGCGTGGTTCACCATCAACTACCGGATGGCGCCGGATTATCAGCTTCCGGCGGCGGCGGACGATGTAGAAAGCGCCGTTCGATGGGTGAAGGCGCATGCGCCGAAATATCGAGTGGATCCAAAGCGCCTGGCGCTCATCGGCGAGTCCGCGGGCGGATTTCTGGTGGCGTATGCGGGCGCGACCTTCAAGGACGATGCGCGCGTCGCCGCGGTGGTCGATTTCTACGGGCCGAACGATTTGGTGCGGCAAACTGAAAAGCGCCGCGGTGAGCCGGACGACCCCTCGAAACCTCACACCCCGGGACTGCTGGAATTCATGGGATTCAAGAGCTGGCAGGATGCCGGACTGGTGGAAAAACTGCGCGCAGTTTCCCCGACCACGCTGGTCTCGAAGAATATGCCGCCATTTCTGTTCATCCATGGCAATGCCGACGAACTGGTGTCCTATGAGCAGTCGCCGGAGATGTGCGAGGCCATGCGGAAGGCCGGCGTGAAATGCGAAGTGATCACAGTGAAGGGCGGACGCCACGGCATGCTGAACTGGGAGAGCACTGCAGCGATGGCGCACTGGAAGCCAGAGATGGTGACCTGGCTGAAAGGGACGCTTGGGCGGTGAAACGGGAGCAGGCGACCTATCGTGCAAACAACTCTTGCGGCAGAGGCTCCGGATCACCCGAGAGGATGACCGGCGCTCACTGCAGAAGGTTCGCCGTCGTGGTCCTCTCGCCTGCGTAGAAATCCGCAGGGGAATGTGGTAAATGGCTCATTTTGGGTTGTAATACACTGAATGAGAGTGTACTGGAGAGAAATTTCGCGCTAATGGTACTATAGTCAGGCGTTTGGTAGGTGCCTTGCATAACGCCCCCCCGAACATGGAAGAACCTCGCCGCAACCTTCTGCGCTGGCTGCTCGGCGGAGGGCTTTCCGCTTCGCTGATTTCGTTCCTTTATCCTGCATTCAAATTCATGAACCCTCCGGACATACCGGAGGCGTCGGTCAACGAGGTCAGCGCCGGAAAAGTCCAGGATCTGAAACCGAATACCGGCAAAATCGTGAAGTTCGGCAGTCTACCCGTGCTGCTGGTCCGAACCACCGAGACAGAGTGGAGCGCATTTTCCGCGGTCTGCACGCATTTGAACTGCACCGTGCAATACAAGGAGTCCAGCCACCAGATCTGGTGCGCTTGTCATAACGGGCTTTATAACTTGAACGGGCAGGTGGTGTCGGGTCCGCCGCCTCACCCGCTCGAAGCATATTCCGTGCACATCCGGGGGGACGAAGTGGTGGTCTCCCGGAGGGCCTGAAAGGCGAAAACATGGCATCGGCCACCGAGCCCCCGCAGCAGCAGGGGGGATGGCTCGAAGAGCGGCTTGGTCTAGCGGCCATCCGCGCGTTCCTGGCACATAAGACGGTGCCGGTGCACGCCCACACCCTGTGGTATTACTTCGGCGGCATCACCCTGTTCCTTTTCACCATCCAGGTGATGACCGGCACGCTGCTCCTGCTCTATTACCGGCCGTCTCCGGCGGAAGCCTACGAAAGCGTGCAGTTCATCGTGACGCGGGTTCAGTTCGGGTGGCTGATCCGATCGATTCACAGTTGGTCGGCGAACCTGATGATCCTTTCCGCCTTCATCCACATGTTCAGCGTGGTATTCCTGCGCGCGTTCCGGCGGCCGCGAGAGCTGACCTGGCTGAGCGGGATCGCGCTGCTCGGGCTGGCGCTGGCCTTCGGTTTCAGCGGTTATCTGCTGCCGTGGAACACCGTGTCGTATTTCGCCACTAAGGTTGGAACCGATATGGCGGCGGCGGTGCCGGTAGTGGGGCACAACATGGCACGGTTTCTGCGCGGCGGCAACGACGTGGGGGGCGCCACCTTGACGCGTTTCTTCGGATTCCACGTGGCTGTGCTGCCCGGCATCACCACCATGCTGCTGCTGGCGCATCTGGCGCTGGTGCAGAAGCACGGGATGAGTTCGCCGCGGTGGGCGGTGGAAGAGTACAGGCGGAAGGGGCAGTCGGTTCCGCAGATGCCGTTTTTTCCGAATTTTTTCCTGCGCGAACTGATGGCCTGGTATGCGGCACTGGGAGTATTGGGGTCGCTCGCGGCGATCTTTCCTTGGGAACTGGGCCTTAAGGCGGACCCCTTCGCTCCCGCGCCGGCGGGAATCCGGCCGGAATGGTATTTTCTAGCGCCCTTCTACACCCTGAAACTGATTCCCAGCCACGTACTGGTGTTCGAGGGCGAACTGGTTGGCCTCGCCGGATTCGGTCTCTTGGCGCTCTGGTGGGTGGCGCTGCCGTTCTGGGCCGTGGACCGCAAGGGAGTGGAACGAACGCGCTGGGTGACGGGCGCGGGAGTGGTTCTGCTGGCCTACCTGGCTACTTTCTCCGCACTGGGGTACTGGCGATGAGGTATGGCGTCCTGGCATTCTTGTTTGCAGTTCCTCTTGCAGCAGCAGATTCCTGCGTCGACTGTCATTCGGTGCTCGAAGGCAAATTGCAGGCGCCCGCGAAGGCGTTCGCCAACGATATTCACGCTCGCTTCGGATTCAGTTGCGCCGATTGCCACGGCGGGAATCGCAATGAAACGGATCCGGAAGCGGCCATGAGCAAGGCGCGCGGCTTCGTCGGGAAGATCCCTCGCACGGCGGTGCCGGAGCGCTGCGCGCACTGCCACAGTGACGCCAGTTTGATGGAGAAGTACAAACCCCGGCAGCGCGTGGATCAGATGGCGCAATACCGGACCAGCGTGCACGGCAAGCGCCTCGCCTCCGGAGATACGAAGGTGGCCACTTGCATCGATTGCCACAGCGTGCACGACATCCGCGAGGTGAAGGATCCGCTCTCACCCGTGCATCCGTTACGCCTGCCCGAAACGTGCTCGCGGTGCCACTCCGACAAGACGCACATGGCCAGCTATAAGCTGCCCACCGACCAGTTTGCGAATTATCGCAAGAGTGTGCACTGGGAGGCGCTGGCGAAGCGCGGCGATCTGTCGGCGCCGAGTTGCGCTTCCTGCCACGGCAACCATGGCGCACAGCCCCCCGAGGTGGGTTCGGTTGCCGCAGTCTGCGGCACCTGCCACGTCATGATGGAAGACCTCTATAAGAAGAGCCCGCACCAGCCGGTATTCGCCGCAATGGGCGCGGCGGGCTGCGTGGTCTGCCATAGCAACCACGAGATCCGGCCGCCGAGCGTGGGCATGCTCGCCGGACCGAATGCGGTTTGCAGCCAGTGTCACGACGCCACGTCAGCGGGCGGGATCGCGGCGGCGGAAATGGCGCGGCAGATTACCAGCCTTGAAAAAGCGCTCGCGCGGTCGGACCAGGTCCTGGCAAACGCGCAGCAATCCGGGATGGAAGTCTCCGAAGCGCTCCTGCGGCAGCGCGAGGGCCGGGAGGATTTGGTGAAGGCGGCGGTGGCGGTGCACGCCTTTCAGGCTGCAGCGGTTCAAAAGCCGGTCAAGGAGGGCCTGACGATCGCGGCGGAGACCTACCAGACGGGCGTGAGCGCGCTGCAGGAACGAACGCACCGCCGACTGGGCCTATTGGCCTCGCTGATCGCCATCGCCCTAACCATGCTTGGACTCTGGTTGGCCATTCGGTCCATCGAAGGCCGGACAGCGAAGACCTCGCAACTCACGGAGAGGTGAATCATGCTTGTGATGCCGCTGCTCCTGCTGGCGCTGGCGCCGCCGGCGGGCCTGGAATCCCCAACCAGCGCTGAGTTTTGCGGCCGATGTCACCAGGCCATTCTGGGCGCCTGGAAGCTCTCGGCGCACGCGCAAGCCATGGAGAGCCGGCTTTTTCAGGACGCCCTGGAGGTGGCGGAAACGAAGTTCGGGTCGCCGGCACGCCACACCTGCTTGAAGTGCCACGCTCCCATCGCCGTGGACAAAGGCGATCTCTCGCTGCGCCAGAAGGTGAGTTGGGAAGGCATCACCTGCGATTATTGCCATTCGGTGAAGGACGTCTCGCTGGCGGGCGTAAATCCCAGGGCGCTAGTCGAATACTCCATGATCAAGCATGGGCCGATCAAGGACGCGCAATCGATGGCGCACGGCACGGCATACTCGGAGGTCCACACGTCAGCCGCAATTTGCGCGCCGTGCCACGAATACCGCAACACGCTGGGCTTCCCGGTCCTCACGACTTACTCCGAGTGGAAGGGCAGCCACTATGCGAAAGATGGCAAGGCTTGCCAATCCTGCCATATGTACCGCACGGCAGGCGACGTGGTGGATCCACGAGTGATGCAAACCAACACTCCGATTAACCTGCACCAGATGCCGGGCAGCCATTCGCTCGAACAACTCGCGAAAACGATATCCGCGCAGCTTTCGGCTTCCCGAGACGGAGACCAGGTCCGCGTGCAGGTGGTCGTCACCAACCGGGCCGCGGGTCACTACGTGCCCACCGGCTCTCCGCTCCGGCAGTTGATTTTGGACGTGAAGGCGGATTCCTTCGCCGGGCAGCACTTTCAAGAGCACCGCGTGTATGCCCGCAGGGTGGCGGATGAGAACGGCACGCCCATCGAGCAAGAGCATCTCGCCTTCATGAGCGCGGCGAAGGTCTTGAGCGACACGAGGCTGGCTCCCGATGAGAAGCGAACGGAGTCGTTTACTTTCGCAATCCCAGCCGGCAAACAGACGCGGGTGACGGCGACGCTTCGGTACTTCTACTCGCCGTTTGCCAGAACTGAGTCGCAGAAGTTAGTTACGTTTCTGAGTATGAGCAGGCTGGTGCAGTGACCGTTTCCAAACACTCGTTAATGCGGCATTCACCAGTGATTCATTTTCCAGTGGCACAATAGAGGCATATGAAACGACACATTCTGAGCGGTACGCTCTTACTGGCGGTTTCCATGGTTCCGGCAATCGCGGGTCCATCTGAGGGAAAAGAAGTCTTCGACAAATCCTGCAAGGCCTGTCATGGAGCGGAAGGACAGGGCAATCCGGGCATGGCCAAAATGATGAAAGTCGAGATGCGCGCTCTCGGGTCCAAGGAAGTGCAAGCGCAGTCCGACGCCGACCTGAAGAAGATCATTACGCAGGGCAAAGGCAAGATGAAGGCCCAGTCCAGCCTCTCGGCGAAGCAGGTGGACGACGTCGTGGCGTTCATCCGGACCTTGAAATAGTCTGATTTCCGACTGCCGCGTGCCTGGCCTGGTCGGGTTTGAGTTCAAGTCTGGGCCTACAATCTAAATCGACTTCGCGAAAACCAGGCCGCCGGCGCTTTCGATTTCCAGCAGCCGGTTGTATTTTGCCAGGCGTTCTGACCGCGTGATCGACCCGACCTTGATCTGGCCCGCGCCCGATGCAACTGCGAGGTCCGCGAGGAAATCGTCCTCGGTTTCGCCTGAGCGAGCCGAAATGACGGCGCGGAAACCGGCTTCACGGGCACGATCGATCACCGCAAAGGTTTCGGTGAGCGTGCCGATCTGATTCATCTTCACGAGCACGGCGTTGGCCGCGCGCTCGCGGATGCCGCGTTCGAGGCGGGCGGGATTGGTTGCGAACAGGTCATCGCCGATGAGCTGCAGTTTGGCTCCGAGCGCGGCGGTCAGGTTCTGCCAACCGGCCCAGTCATCTTCCGCCAAGCCGTCCTCGATGGAGACGATCGGATAGCGCGCCGCCCATCCCACCAGCAGATCGACCATCTGGTTCGAGTCGAGCGAGCGCCCCTCGGTTCGCAGCTCATACTTGCCGTTGTGGAAAAAATGGGATGCAGCCACGTCGATGGCGATGGCCATGGGGCGCCCGGCGCGGTGGATGGCTTCGAGCATCACCTCGAGCGCCGTTTCATTGGCCGGAAGATGAGGGCCCCAACCGCCCTCGTCAGCGACACCGGTGATAAGATAGCCGCGCTCTTCGAGCACGGCTCTGGCGGCACGGTGAACGGCCACCACGGCTTCGAGAGCCTCGGCGTATTTTGCAAAGCCGAGCGGAACCGCGAGAAAATCCTGGAACTCGAAATTCCTGCCCGCGTGGAGGCCGCCCGAGAGAATGTTAACCATCGGTACCGGAAGAACTGCGCGCCGATCGCCCGCAAGATAGCGCCACAGCGGAATTTGGTGCGAGCGGGCCACGGCACGCGCGACCGCGCACGAGACGCCCAGGATGGCATTGGCGCCCAGGCGCGACTTGTCCGGTGTGCCGTCCAGCTCGATCATGCGCCGGTCGAGCGCCCGCTGATCCTGCGCATCCGCGCCGCGGAGCGCGGGAACCAGTACGCGCGCCACGTTCTCCACCGCTTTGCGCACGCCCTTGCCCGCATAGCGCGCGGGTTCGGCGTCGCGCAGCTCGATGGCTTCGTGCGATCCGGTCGAAGCACCGGAGGGAACCTTGGCGAAGGCGACGGTGGCATCGGAGAGTTCGACTTCGACCATGAGGGTGGGATTTCCACGCGAGTCCAGAATCTCGAGCGCGCGGATATCGCGGACAGTGAGGCTCATGCCCCGATCCCCCTTGCCTGGGCAAAAACATCCGCGACGCGTGCGGGCGGTGAACCGATCAGGTGGCACGCGAACCGGCGCACGCGCGCCCGCAGCTCCTGATCCGTGATGTACTCGGCGGGCGATTTGCCGTCGATGCGCGCGAGCAGCAGGCAGCCGAGGTGAGCGAGGGTGGCCGGCTCGATCCAGTCGCAATCGGGCGGCAGACCGGAACGATACACCTGCCAGAACCTTGCGGCGAGCCTGGCAAATTCCGCACTCCATTGGGGCCGGGAAAAGGACTTCAGCAACAGATGATTGAGCAGAAATGCGGAGTCAAACGACGGATCGCCGAAGTGGATGACCTCGAAGTCGATGGCCACGACCGCAGCCGGAGTGACCAGGAAATTCTTGGGACTCCAATCGCCGTGGACCAGACTGACACGGCGCGAGGAAGATTCGCGCATGAGCCGGTCGAAGTGCGGCCGGAGGTTGGGGTGGCGGGACGCCGTGGTGCGGTAGTAGGGATCGAGGCGCAACTGGTCGAAAACCGTCTGATCGCCGAATACGCGCTCGGATTCGGGATCGCGCCAGCTTGCCGAAACGAGCGAGGCGAGCATGCAGGCGACCGATTCCGCGACACGAGCCTCGGCTTCGCCGCGCATCAGCAGCGTCTTCCAGGTCTGAGCTTCGCGTGGCGCCGCGCTCATGGCAAAAAGGCAGTTCTCGCGATCCTCAAAAAGGACTTCAGGAACGCTGCCCGGCGGCAGGTGCGGCGCAAGCCATCGCATGGCGCCCGACTCACGAAACACGCGCTCGCGATCCGAAAACCAGTCATCCTGGACCCGCAGCTTGCCCAGCGCCTGTTTCAAGACGAACCGACGCGCGCCGGCCTCCACAAGCAGCACGGTGTTGGAAACGCCGCCGCCCAGCTCGGTGATGCGCGGCGCCTCGCACGCCACGCCGCGTAAGCCGAGGTATTCCGCCGCATTGCGCGCATCCAGTTCAAACAAGCGAACATGATAACAATACAGACAACGCGCGTATGAAAGTCGCCCTCAAAGCAGCGCGGTCAACGGCTGCGGCAGGCTTGGAGTTGGATCAGATCTTGGTAAGGGAAGAAAACAAGCCGCCGAATAGCGAGTGTTTTTTGGGAGCGCTGGTGCGGCCGGTGAGCTTTTCGGCTAGCTCAGCAATGGAACGCCCTACTTTGGTGGAGGCTGGGATCGATTTCCCCTCGATCAGCGCCTTTTGGACGCTTTCGAAGTCACTGGGCAGATGCTGGTAAACCTTGAGTTCGAGCGCGGTTTCGATGGCTTCGCTGCTCAACCCGATCTCGGTGTTGTAGCGATTGACGATCAGCTTGATTTTGGACTTGTCGACGCCCCGATCCTCGAGGCAGGCCAAGGTGTTCTGTGTGGCGTGAACGGCCGGCAACTCGTTCGTCGTCACCAGCAGCAGTTCGTCGCATAACTTGGCCAGCGACAACCCCCACTCGCCGTAGGGTCCCGGGATGTCAAGAACCGAATACTCGTAAAGCTGCCGCCAGTAATTGACCATAGAAACCACATCGGCGGGCTCATAAACCAGATCGGCAGGGATTTCAGGTGACAGCAACACGTCCACACCGCGACAGGGGGTCACCATGCCCTTCCACAGGGTCTCGTCCATACGGCTCGAGTTCGCAAGGGTGTGGACGAAGCTGTAGGCCGAGTTGAGCTTCAGCAGAAATGCGATGGTCCCCGTAAGAGGATCCAGGTCGGCAAGCAGCACTTTGTGGCAATTGAGAGCCTGAATCTGGAAAGCCAGGTTGCAGGCGATGGTCGTGTTTCCACTGCCCGATTTGCCGCGCATCAGACAAAAGACGGTGCCACCCGAACGGGCTTGGGCCTGCGCGGCTTGGGCGCGCTTCGCCAGCCGCTCCATTGCCGCGCGAATCTGATCCGCGCTAAACGGAAGATACAGAAACTCCGCCGCGCCCTGGCGCAGGCAGTTCAGAATCAAGTCCGGGTCGTTGACCGAGTGTAACGCCGCCACCGGAACCCGCAGATCTTTCAACGCCGCAACCAAGCCGAGCGCCAGTTCCCGGTCCGTACCCACGTCCAGGAAGCAGAGCGTGACCGCATGGCCGGCGATCAGGGCGCCCAGAGAGGACCGATCGATGTATCTCGGTGATTCAACGACCTCCGGTTGCGCCATGGTGCGCCAGACCGCACTCAGCTTGTGCGCCAGGTCCGCATTCGGACAGATGAGCAAGGGCTTCCAGGTAACGCCAGATGCGCCGTTAGGGGACATAGGGGAGCATGGTGTGCAGCCCAGGCTGCGACTCCATACTTTTTTATCGGCGCAATCAGAGAAAACCTTGAGAGTACCCGCCGAGTTACCCAACTAAAGCTTCGTTATTCCCAAATCTTGGACCTGGACCCAGCAGGAGCGCTAGCTTGAAGAAAACCGTGGTCATTTGTGACACTCAGCCGATTGCCATTGAGGGCCTGCGCGCCTTGATGGCCCAACACCACGAACTCGCGGTGGCTGGTGAGGCCACTTCGATGGTGGCCGGCATGGAACTGGTTCGCAACATGTCGCCATCCATATTGATCGTCGACAAATCCTTTGGCCTGCAGCCCGTAATGGACTGGATCGCCAACCTGCGAGCCAGCGGCCGCCGGACCGCAGCGGTGGTGTGGGGGAACGCCATCAACGAAGCCGAGGCGCTGCGCCTGGTACAGGTGGGCGCCCAAGGTGTGATCAGGAAGACCGCGACTTTGCGAGCGTTGCTGGATTGCCTGCGAATGGTAGCGGCGGGAAACACCTGGATGGACGAACTCATGTTCCAGAGCGCCGACAAGACGAACGGCACAGGCCGGTCGAGCCTCACTAGCCGGGAGCAGCAAGTGGCCGAACTGGTCGAACAAGGGATGAAGAACAAAGAGATCGCCCGCGCGCTCGGGATCTGCGCCGGCACCGTCAAGATTCACCTCAAGCATATCTTTGAAAAGACAGGTGTTCGCGGCCGCTACGGTCTGGCGCTCTCGGGATTGAAGGAACGCGGGTACCTTCCGGCGGCTCGTTACAACTGAACTCACTCCGTACTTGATCAGGCTGTAAAATCGCCGACCAAAGTCCCTGCAGATAAAATGGGATTTGAGGTCTCCGTCCCGGTTGGCGAGGACTACGGCACATGAACCTGCTCGATTACCACCGGCTGCGACGCGAGGAACAGGAAGCGTGGGATTTGCCGGCGATCGAGGAGGCCGTAAGGGAGCAGGACCCCGCCTTCCCCGAGCGGGTGCATGAGCTGCTGCAGTGCGGTGAGGATCGATTCTGGGACAACCTTCGCACGGTTGAGCGCGGGCCTCTTTTTGAAAAACTGGCGGCCGTGAGCCAATTGTACCTGGGATGTTCCCCGCAACAACGAACCTACATGCGTTCGCGTCTGGCGGACCGAAGCGGGGATAGCGCCGAAGCGCGCCGCAAACGGGAGATCGCCGACCGCCTGGGGAGTTGCGGCCTCCGCGCCGCGGTGGTCGGCCTTCGCGAAGGTTCGCTAGAGATGGTAAAGGCCGGTTTGGCAGCGTTCGCCATCGCGGATCTCGGCGCCGATGTGCGGGAAACGCTGATGTCGATTACGGTGCTGTTTCACGCCGCAAAACGTCTGGGAGCAAATGCAGCGGGTCTGTTCCAGGAAGTGGCTGCCATTTCCGGCCCTGCGTTTTCGGCCGTCCTGATCGACTTCGCCAACCGGCCCGAGGGCCTTCAGACGCTCGCGTGCATGGGATGGCATGAGGTTGAAACCCCGCAGGGCCCCGGCTTCCAATGGGGCTGGCTCAAACCAGCGGGCACGCCAGAACGCCCGCAACACCAATAGCGTAATCTAAGTCTTTAGGGATGCGGATCCTCAGCCGGTATGTCTTTCGGGAGATCGTTTCGAGCGCGTTGCTCGGGACGCTGCTTGCGACGTTCGTCATTTTCCTGCGCAGTGTGGACAAATATTTCGAGCTGCTGGTCCGCAGTTCGGCGGGCATCGGAACGGTGCTCTGGCTCTTTGCGCTGGCGTTGCCACCGGTGCTGCCGCTAAGCGTTCCCTTCGGGGTGCTGGTCGGGATCCTGATCGGGCTGGGGCGGCTGGCCACGGATGGCGAGATTACGGCCATGCGCGCAGCAGGTGTTTCCAGCCGTGCGGTGATTCCTCCGGTACTCGCGTTTGCGCTGCTGGCCACGGTTGTTACTGGATTCGCCTCGCTGTGGGTCACGCCGCGCGCGGTCCGGCAGACCATTGCACTGGTGAACACGCTGGGCGCGGAAGAGCTGACCGCCGACATCCAGCCGCGCGTGTTCGACGAACAATTTCCCAACACGATTCTGTACGTGGGCGACGTGAAAGCGGGTCCAGTGACGGTCTGGAAGAACGTATTTCTGGCCGACCTGACGCCGCCCGAGCAGCGCAGCATCGGGCTGCGGGACAAGGCGCAGGGCCCGCGGATCACCGTGGCTCGAGAGGCCATCGCGATGCCTGATCCGGCGCACAACCAGCTCCAGCTCTCGCTGCAGAACGCCAGCACGCACGAAGTCGACAAGGAGGGGGTGGCGGACGACAGCTTCTACCCGAGCGGCCAGCAGGCGCTCGACGCGTCGCCTGCCAAGCAAGCCGGTGTGCGCCCATTCACCGAAATGAACACGAGCGAGTTGAAGCGCTACTCGCGCTCCGGAGCGAACTGGATTGAAGCGCGCATCGAACTGCATCGCCGCATGGCGCTGCCGATGGGGTGCCTGATGCTCGCGTTGGTGGGAATTCCGCTGGGGGTGTCTTCGCGCAAAGGCGGGAAATCCGGCGGATACGTGACCGGGATTTTTCTGGCGTTCTTCTGTTACTTCCTGGCGTTCATCACTCTGATCGGCTTGGCCAAACAACGAGCCGTGCCGGTGGAAGGCATCTGGCTGCCGAACGTGGGGTTCATGGTGGCGGGGTTGATTCTGATTTCGCGGCTGGAGCGGCCCGGGGACCGCGACCTGGTGGGGACGCTGCGGGGATGGGTCACCGCCGGAATCGAGCGGCTTCGCCCGAAGCTGGTTTCGCCGGGAGCGGCGGGGAACAACCGGCGCGTGCGTTGGCTGCCGCTGGTTCCTCAACTGGTGGACACCTACGTTCTGACCAGCTTCGTTTTCTACTTCTCGGTCCTGCTGGCGAGCTTCGTGGGCATGACGGAGATTTACAACTTCTTCGAGCTGCTGAGCGACATCATTCGCAACGGAGTCGCCATGTCGAAGGTGTTCACCTATCTGTTCTTCCTGGCGCCCATGTTGATTTACAACACGCTGCCCATCAGCGTGCTGGTGGCGGTGCTGGTGACGTTTGGAGTGCTGACCAAGCACAACGAGGTGACGGCCTTCAAAGCCTGCGGGGTCAGCCTGCACCGGCTGGCCATCCCGGTGCTCGTCATCAGCGGCGCGTTCAGCGCCGGTCTGTTCGCCTTCGACCAGTACTACCTTCCCGACACGAACCGCATACAAGACTCGCTGCGAAACGAGATCAAGGGCAAGGCGGTGCAGACCTATCTGCACCCGGAGCGCAAGTGGATCTTCGGCAGAGGTTTTCGGATTTACTACTACAAATATTTCGATAGCCTGCAAAATGTCATGGCGGAGGTGAGCATTTACGAACTGGATCCCAAGACGTTCGATCTCCGCCGCGAGATCTCGGCCGAGCGTGCGCAGTGGCAGCCGTCGATGCGCACGTGGATTTTTCAAAACGGCTGGGTGCGCGAGATTCACGGCAGATTCGACCGATTCCAGGTGAAGACCTTTTCGGAGCTGGAGGAGCCGCCCGAATACTTCCTGAAGAAGCTGGAGCAGGACAAGCAGATGAACTTCCAGGAGCTAGGGGCTTACGTCCGCGACCTGCAACAGAGCGGCTTCGACACCGTGCGGCTGCGCGTCCAGCTGCAGAAGAAATTCTCGGTGCCGCTGTTCGCGCTGATCATGGCGATGATTTCGATTCCTTTTGCGTTCCTGGTGGGCAATCGGGGCGCGATGGCGGGCATCGGCGTGAGCATCGGGATCGCCATGGCGTATTGGGGCGTGGGCCAGCTCTTCGAGCAGATCGGAAACGCCAACCAGTTGCCGCCGAGCCTGGCGGCCTGGTCGCCCGACGTGCTATTCGCGCTGGCGGGCACGTACATGCTGCTGCGCATGAGAAGCTAGCTTAGCCTTACACCGTCTTGTCGCGCGAGTAGCATAGCGGCTCGAGCCTGCAATCGGCGCAGCGCGGTTTGCGGGCCGTGCACAGGGCGCGGCCATGGTGGATGATCTGGTGTGAAAACAGAATCCACTTTTCCTTGGGAATGATTTTTACCAGGTCGCGCTCGATTTTGACTGGATCGGTGTTCCTGGTAAGGTCGAGCCGGCGGGAAATGCGTTGCACGTGCGTATCCACCACAACACCCGAAGCGATTCCATAGGCCGTCCCCAGAACGACGTTGGAGGTTTTGCGAGCGGCGCCTGGGATGGTCAGCATCTCTTCCATCGTGCGCGGGACTTGCCCGGCGAAGTCCGCCAGGATTTTCTTCGCGGCGCCCACAATCGACTTTGCCTTGTTGTTAAAGAAGCCCGTCGAGTGGATGTCGTGCGCGAGCACTTCCGGCCGCAGGGCGGCGAAGTCCTGAATGGTGGGGTACTTCTTGAACAGGCCGGGCGTCACCTGGTTGACGAGCTTATCGGTGGATTGGGCGGACAGGATGGTCGCTACGAGCAGCTCCCAGGGCGTGCGGTGGACGAGCGCGCACGTGACGTTGGGATACATCTCATCGAGCCGCTTGAGGATGTCGCTGACGCGCGCCTGGCGCTCCGCGGCGCTTTTGGGACGCGAAATGGCTCTTGGCTTGGCTGGTTTTGCGGCGGCCGGCATAATCTCGGTGACATCATAGCAAGTCCAGCCGCCGTCCACGGTGAACTCTCACCGCCGATCCTTCCGCCAGGAACACGGAATCGGGCGGCTTGCCGAGCGCGGCCGCGAATTCGGCGCCGTATAGCGCCTCCGCGTTTCCTGAGAACTCAGCCCGTGCGACATCCCAAACCCGCCAAGGCGGATGTTCGACGTGGTATTCGAGCGTGCCGCCATCGGGCTGCCGGCAATAGCCCCAATAATGCTCGGCGATGAACTGCTCTTCGGAGCCTTCCCGCATACCGCGCGGCGAGCCCGTGCCGTGGACACCCAGGCTGTTCCAACGTGCTCCCAATCGCCACGCGTAGCGCACACTCAGTTCGCCGCCCGTTTGTTCGATCTGGTGCGTCATCGGGAGCGACCGGTAGTTTTCGTGATAGACCAGGCGAGCCGCGGCCGCGATGGCGCCACGCGGGACGAACTCCTGAATGAAGACCACGCCGCGCTTCACTCCGTCCGCTTCACGGCGCCGCACATAAAACCGCAGATTCACCTCGTCGAAATCGCGATGAAACGGGATGGGAATTCCGAATACCCTTGTGGACAGAAAGCGAAAACCGACGAGACTGACAATAGCCTTGCCCTCGAACTCATCCAGTTCGGTCCCCGGCGGAACTCGCGGCGCCAGCAGAGAAGGATCGACGGCGTAGTTCAACATCGTTAGATAGCGCCACTCGGCGGTGAGAAAAACCGCCGTCAGATTGCGGCCTTGCGAGCTTCGCCGGCGATGTGGTCCGCGGCGCGATAGGCCAGGGCCTGAATGGTGCACGTGGGCTGGCAGCAAGCGGTCACCAAGCTACTGCCGTCCACCATAAACAGGTTGGGGACGTCGTGCGCGCGGTGGTAGCGGTCGACCACCGAGGTTTTGGGATCGTTGCCCATGCGGCAAGTGCCCATCAGGTGATTGTGGGGCAATAACGCGAGGTCAGCGGTGTCCGTCCAGATTTTTTGAGCTTTTGCAGCTTCCAGGATTTCGATCTGCCGTTCGAGCAGAAACTTCATATTGCTCCGGTCGTCAGGATGAAAGTCGAACGTCACCCGGGTTGCCGGCAGGCCCCAGGCGTCTTTGACATCCGGATCGAGCGTGATGCTGTTCTTCTCCTGCGGCAGGCAGGTGGCGTGCGCGAGCAATGTCAAGGTTCGTGTGAAATTCCTGGCGACCATGGCTTTCCACTCTGCGCCCCAGCGCGGCGCGTCCTTGGGCAGCCCGGACAGAGCGAAGCTCGCCGGATAGAAGTCAAAACGCGCGTCGATACCGCCGCCCCCGTAATACCCGTGCTTCGGATCGGGCTCGTAAAAATCGTGGATGGCGCGCGTGGTCTGCACGCTTTTGAATTCGTTCAGCGGGTGTTCGAAGAGGCCGAAGGCTTCATAGCCGGCATCGACCATGAGATTCTTGCCGACAAGCCCGTTCGAGTTCGCCAAGCCTTGCGGGAACCGGCTGGATTTGGACATGAGCAGCAGCCGCGGCGTCTCGCTGCCGTTCGCGCAGAGGATGAGGGCTTTGGCCTTCTGAAAAACTTCGCGGCGGTTCGCGTCGAAATAAACTGCGCCTGTGACCCGGCCGTTGGTGTCCACTTCGATTTTGCGGGTACAGGAATCCGGCCGGATTTCGCAGCGGCCGGTTTTCTCCGCCATTGGAATCACGGTGGCGAGAGTGCTCGATTTCGCCCGCACCTCGCAGCCGAAGGTTTCGCAGAAACCGCAATGCAAGCAGGCTCCACGGCCGCGATAGGGTTCGGAGAGAATCGCCATGGGCGCGGGAAACGGATGCAGTCCGAGTTGCTTCGTGGCTCGCTCGAAAATCACACCCGAGGATTTCACTGGCAGCGGCGGCAGCGGATAGGGCTTGGAACGCCAGGATTCAAAAGGATTCGCGCCTGCGAGGCCAGAAACACCCAACTCCTCTTCCCCTTTGGTGTAGTAGGGCTCGAGATCCGCGTAGGTGATGGGCCAATCCGCCAAAGTGGCGCCGGCTACGCTGCCGTGCCGGCTTTTCTGCTGGAAGTCGGATTCCCAGAGCCGCCAGTAGTTGGCCGTGAAGTGCACCGATCCGCCGCCCACCTGCCGCCCGTACTGAAGGAACTTTTGACCTTGTAGTTTTGCCGGCTCTGCGCCGGACTTGCGAAGCGTCTGGGGCTGACGCTTCATGTTGTTGGTCATCGCATCCAGCCGGGTGAACTTGATTTCGTCGTGCTCAAAATCCTTTTCGCGAAGATAGGGGCCCTGTTCCAGGACGACGACACTGAAGCCGGCGGATGAGAGTTCCTTGGCCATGATCCCGCCCGCCGCGCCCGCGCCAATGACGAGGAAGTCAACCTCTTCCGAGGGCTTAAACTGCTTCACTGTCGCGGCTCCGCGTCGTAATAGCCGAAGGGCGGCGAGAACTGGAAACGGTCTTCGAAGCCGATCAGCTTCCAGCCCACCAGGTCGCGGTTGCCGCCATAACTCGGATTTCCGAAGAAACCGAGGATAGTGTGGGTGCGGAGGAGGTCGAAGAATTCGGTCTTGTCGATCGCTTCGAGCAGGCGAATCTGCTCGGCGGGCTGAAGCGCGGCGATGCTTTTCGAGTTGGGGAACAGTTCGAGGCGGGTGGCTTC
The DNA here is from genome assembly GCA_020073305.1 of Terriglobia bacterium. Classification (GTDB taxonomy): domain Bacteria; phylum Acidobacteriota; class Terriglobia; order Bryobacterales; family Bryobacteraceae; genus QHXW01. Next base: position 15,369 of record JAIQFK010000041.1, on the reverse strand, counting down.
GGTCTGCTTCATCCCCTCGGTGTAGAGAGCGCGCTTATCGGAATCGAATGTGGCGAGCGCGCGGTCGATGAAGTGAATGACGCCGGCTTCACGCGCGCCGGGCGAATCATCGGTGGGAATGATCTGGCTGGTGATGGCTTCGATCTCCTGTGCCTCCTCGCTGCTGAGGACGGTAAGGGCAGCCGGTTTGGCGGCGCGCATTATGTCGTGCGCATGCTGCTGCGCGGCAAGCACAGCGGCGCTCATCGGCACAAGCGCGAACCACTGCCGCCGCGAGATCAATTCATCTGGCATGATCGAACCAGTCTAAATCAGATCCCAGGGTTTGCGCGCCGCGCGCGCCAGCAGCTTCGACGCCTCGCCGTCGCCGGTGAACTCCTCGGTTTCGGCATTCCAGTGCAGCTTCTTGCCGGTTTTAAAGGCGATGTTGCCGAGGTGCGCGACCGTAGTGGAGCGGTGGCCGGTCTCGACATCCGCATTGGGCGTCTTTCGCGACCGCACGCAGTCGATGAAATTCGCGGCGTGCAAACGCGTGGCATCGGTAGTGTTCATCTGCTTGCGCTCGAGCGGACTTTTGGGCTCGGGATAAATCTCGTAGCTGATGCGGTCGGCGTAGAGCGCGCCATTGGTTCCGTAGAACGCCATTCCGTTGGGCCGGTCTTCGGCGCCTTTGGCGTTGTAATACTTCATCTTCGCAGTGCGGCCACCCACGCCGTGCCCGTTGAGCAGGCAGGTTTCATAGCTCATGACGGAGCCGGGATACTCGTACGTCACTTGCAGCACGTCGGGGATTTCGCCGGCATCACGCAGGCTGAAGCGGCCGCCGCTGGCTGCAACGGTATGAGGCGCGGTCACGCCCATGACCTGCTGCACGGTGTCCAGGCGGTGAGTTCCGAAATCCGTGATGTAGCCGCCGGAGTAATCCCAGAACCAGCGGTACGTCACCAGAAAACGCTTGCGATTGAACGGTACAAGCGGCGCCGGCCCCAGGTAGAAATCCCAATCGAGCCCCGCGGGCGGATCGGAATCCGGCTCGCGTCCGATGCCCTGCGGAAACATATTGGCGTAATTCCACACGCGCACCCAGTTCACTTTGCCCAGCGCGCCCGTCTGCACGATCTGTTCGACTTCGCGAAAGTGCGGCGACGACCGGTGCTGGGTGCCGGCCTGCACGATGCGGTTGTAGCGGCGCGCGGCATTCACCATGGCGCGGCCTTCGCGCACGTTATGCGCGAGCGGCTTTTCGACGTAGACGTCTTTGCCCGCCTGGCAGGCGAGCACAGTGGGGATGGCGTGCCAGTGATCGGGCGTGGCGATGTGTACGGCGTCGACATCTTTCTGGTCGAGCAATTGGCGGAAATCCTGGAACGCGCGAGCGTTGGGGCCCGCCCATTGCCTGGCCCGTTCGGCATTCGGCAAGTAGACGTCGGCGGCGGCCACGTACTCCACGCCCGGAGCTTCCCGCATCAAACCGGCAACGTAGCGTCCGCGCCCGCCGCAGCCGATGAGCCCGACCCTCACGCGATCGTTCGCGCCCATGGCGCGCCCCGCGGCCAGTGCGGTGGCCGCGCTCGTCAGAAACTGACGTCTGTGCATGTGTTTGATTATCCCGCCGCGGCAAGCTCGCCAAGACGCCGCGCGTCTGGTATGATCAATGGGATATACACACCTGAAAAGCTGTTGTGATGACGACACACCCGAAGGGCTCTCATGCCCGTATTTTGCTCACCTCCGTTTTTGGCCCGTATGCTCGCGATGACGAGTTCGGCAGCCGCACTATCAACCCGATGGAGCTGTATCACAACCAGGTGACGCGGGCGCAGGGCGCCTTTTCGCCACGCATGTTCCATCGATCCTGGGGCATCATGATGATCCAGGAGAATATTTCCGCCCCTTCGACGGTGCTCGATTTCCCGAAGCGTGATGATTTTGCGCGGGAACTCACCAAAAGCCGCTACGACATCGTGGGCATTTCGTCGATCATCGTCAACATCGGCAAGGTTCGCGAGATGTGCCGGATGGTGCGGCGGCTGTCGCCGGATTCCGTGATCGTGGTGGGCGGGCATGTGGCCGCGATTCCAGGCATCGAATACCTCATCGACGCCGACCATATCGTGAAAGGCGACGGGATCTCGTGGATGCGCCGGTATCTGGGCGAAGATCCCGAGGCGCCCATCCGCCATCCGGAAATCGTTTCCGCCTTTGGGCACCGGGTGATGGGCTTGCGGCTTCCCTCGAGGCGCGGGGCGACGGCGGCTACGGTTATCCCGTCGGTGGGCTGTCCGATGGGCTGCAACTTCTGCACTACTTCGGCTTTCTTCGGCGGCAAGGGCAAGTTCCTCAACTTCTACGACTCCGGCGATGAGCTGTTCCGCGTCATGAGCAGCATGGAAGCCAAGCTCAAAGTGCGGTCGTTTTTCATGATGGATGAAAACTTCCTGCTCTACCGGAAGCGCGCCATGCAGTTGCTCGAGCGCATGCAGGCGGCCGGAAAGAGCTGGGAGCTGTATGTGTTTTCCTCGGTCAACGCCATCCAAAAATACACGATGGAGGAGCTGGTTTCGCTCGGCGTCTCCTGGATCTGGATGGGGCTCGAATCGCCGCACTCGGCGTATGCCAAGTTGGAGAACGCGGATACCATCCAGTTGACGCGCGAGTTGCGCCACCACGGGATCAAGCTGCTGGGGTCATCCATTGTGGGTCTGGAGCATCACACACCGGAGAACATTGGCGAAGAGATCGAATACGCGGTGGCTCACGGCACCGATTTTCATCAATTCATGCTGTACACTCCGGTGCCCGGCACGCCGCTCTACAGCGAGATGTCGCAACAGGGCAAGCTGCTGGATGTGAACCTGGCCGACATTCACGGCCAGGATAAATTCAATTTCGAGCACGCGGCAATTTCCCGGGAGGATTCCAAGAAGTTTCTGGACCGGGCGTTCTGGCGCGACTTCGAACTGAATGGGCCAAGCCTGTTCCGCATCTGCCGGACCACGCTCGAAGGGTGGAAGCGCTACAAGGATCATCCGGACCGGCGAATCCGCGAGCGGTTTGCGCGCGAAGCAGCCGGACTCAAAACCGCCTACAGCGGCATGCTGTGGGCCATGGAACGCCAGTTACGAGAGACCAATCAAAACGTCAGCCAGCAGATCCACGCCTTACGCCGCGACCTGGCAGTGGAGTTCGGCTGGATCTCACAGGCCGCCGCGCGGTTGCTTGGCCCGGTGCTTTTGTGGACCACGCGCCGCGAGGAAAAACGCCTGGCGCGCGGAAAAACCTACGAGCCGAAGGTCATCATCGAGCACAGGAACTGGGCGTAGGCGCACGATCTATTTGCGCCGGGTGCGCACCTGCCGCTGCAAGCGGCGCATGCCGCGCAGCCAGCGATCGTAATCCTGCGCCTTGCGACGAAAATATTCGGCAACCTCCGGGTGGGGCAGGATCAGGAAGCTTTCCTCCGCGATCCCATGAATGGCTGCCTCCGCTACCTCCTCCGCTGAAACCGATCCCTCGATCAGAAAATTCTCCGGGTCGTTCAGGAGCATGTTCGTGCGTACGCCTTGCGGGCAGATGACGGAGATTTTGATGCCTTCGTCTCCGTGCGTGATGGCGATCCATTCCGCCAGAGCCAGCGCGGCGTGTTTGGTGACCGCGTAGGGCGCCGAGCCGATGGAAGTCAAGAGGCCAGCCGCCGACACCGTTTGCAGGAGATAGCCTTCCCCGCGAGCGAGCATTCCCGGCAACACCGCGCGAGCCGCATAAATGTGCGCCATGACGTTGACGTCGAGAATCTGCTTCCAGGTGGCGGCCGGTGTGTCCACTCCACCATCGGCGAAAATCCCAGTATTCGAGCAGAAAAGATCGATCCCCGCGAACCTCCGGATGGTCTCCTCTACCAACCGGCGCACGTCGGCCTCTTGCGCCACGTCGACGCTTACGGCGAAGCCATGGATCTCGGCAGCCAACTTCTGCGCGCCCTGGCCGTCGATGTCCGCCACAACCACCATACGCGCGCCCTCGGCCGCGAACTTCTTGGCGAGCGCCGCGCCAATGCCGTGCGCACCGCCCGTAACTACTGCTACTTTGCCGGCAATCGTCATGGAAATCCATCTTACGCGGCGAACACTGCCTTTTTCCCAGGACCACGCAGTGGACCCAGGGGTATGCTTGGGAGATGTTTCTGAGGGCTTCCAAATTGCTATTGATGGCTGCCGGCTTGATTCAACTTGTCCCTTACGGGCGAAACCATACAAATCCGGCAGCGGCTAAGGAACCGGCGTGGAACTCGCCAGCGACCAGAGAATTGATGCGGCGCGCCTGCTTCGACTGCCACAGCAACCAAACCGTGTGGCCCTGGTATTCCTACGTGGCGCCAGTGTCCTGGCTTGTCCAGAATGACGTGGACGGCGGGCGCCAGCATCTGAACTTTAGCGAGTGGGACCGCCCTCAACGGCACGCCAAGGACGTTGCTGCTCAGGTGAAGCAAGGCGAAATGCCGCTCTGGTTCTATCTGCCGATGCACCCAGCCGCCAGACTAACCGCCGAGGAGAAGCGAGCGCTGATAGAAGGCGCCGAGAGAACGTTAGGGCCACAGACAACGCCTGAACCGCGTTAGCGGTTTGTGCACGCTCAAAACAGCAGCTTCAATCCAAACTGAATGTGCCGCGGATCACCCGCCGAAAGGATGTGTCCAAAGGTGGGCGAACCGATGAAAATATCCGGCAAATCGAAATTCGGATGATTCAGGAAATTGAAAGTCTCGGCGCGGAATTGCAGAGAAACGCCCTCGCGGACGCGCGCGTTCTTCACGAGCGAGAGGTTAATCGTCTGGAGCGACGGCCCGTCGAGAATGTTGCGCCCGGCGTTCCCGAAACTGCCGAAAGGCGCAATCGCAAACGCGGAGGTATTGAACCACTGATCTGGTGTTGAATGCCCGACATGCGGGTCGCCCACCACGTTGGGCCGGTTGTTCGCCCCGAAACCCAGAATGGAGATGCCCGTATTACTGTTGTCGAAATCCGGAAGCAGCGCCACCGTAAACGGCCGGCCGCTCTGGAACGTCAGAATCCCGAACGTCTGCCAGCCGCCCAGCAGGCTCCGCAGCCAGCGCTGGTCGAAATGCCCCGGCAGGTCGTACGAGTAGCTCAGCGACAGCCGATGCCGCACATCGAAGTCCGAGCGCGCGCGCTCGGCCCGCACGTCGTAGCTGTTTTGCGGGAAATTCGCATCGCCCGCGGTGGAGAAGAAATTCGAGGCGTCGTCAATCGACTTCGACCACGTGTAAGACGCCAGCACAGAAAGCCCGGTGGTCAGCCGCTGCTGAAATCGCGTCTGCAAGCTATTGTAAGTCGAATTCGCGCGCGACTCCAGATAATCGATGTCGGCGAACCGCGGATTCGGCCGCAGATTCGGCATCTGCGGGCTGGGCAGCGCCTGATTGATATCGCGCGCCCCCAGCAGTTTGGTCCCTTTCGCGCCTACGTACGCGATCTCCACCACCCGGTTCTTCCCGATCTGCTGTTGAATCCCGAAATTCCACTGCTGCACGTAGGGCGTCCGAAAAGTCCGCTGGTAGGCTAACGCCGAAGACGGGTAAGGCACCGGAAACGACTGCGGAAACGGATCATTCACGAACAATAGCTGGGTCGGCAGCGGAAAATACACCTGAAAATTGAAGTACGGCGGATTGAAATACAGGCCTTCGCCGGTAGCCAAAGCTCCCTGATCGTAATCGATTCCGTAACCGGCGCGAAACACGCGGCTGCGGTTCCCCGGCGACCAGGCCACACCCACTCGCGGCGCCCAGTTGTTGCGGTCGGGTTCGTAACCGCTGCGGGGAACCCCGTTCGTGCCCACCTGAACCAGCGATTGCGTGGCCACGTCGAATACGTTGGCGCGATTTTGCGCGTCGACCGGCGGAGCGTTGTATTCGTAACGGAGGCCGAGCGAAAGCGTGAGATCCGGCCGCACACGAAATGTGTCCTCGGCAAAGAAATAGTCGCTGTGCGTGCGGAGGTGCTCTGCGTTGTCCAGATGTGCGGCGCCCGAATCGGTGGGCAGGCCGAGCAGCAAATCCGCCAGCGGGTTGCCTGAGATCAGGCCCAGGAAACTGATGAACCCGCGCGCCTGCTCATCGCGATAGGCGTTCTGGCGCAGATCGCGGATGTCGGCCCCAAACTTCGCCAGATGGCGCCCGTGGGTGTATGTGACCTGATCCACCAACTGCAGAATGTTGGATGCGCTGTGCTGTGGGTTGTTGTACTCATCGCCTAACGGAGAGAAGCCGGTGACCGAGATCAGGGACAGTCCGAGATCGCGCGGATTGGTCGAGAGGTCCGGCAGACCAAGAGTGCTGTTCACGCTATGGCCGATGTCCTGCTGAAACACGCCCGCGGCCACGCGATTGTATCCAGCGCGAATTTCGTTGAGGACTTCCGGCGAGAACACGTGCGTCTCGCTCAGCATGACGTTTTGAGCGCGCCGCGGCACGTTGTCGCCAAAGCCCGGCACGGCGGCGAACCCGGAGCCCGTGAAAGGCTCGAACAGGCTGCGGTCGGCAAAGCTGTAGCGGAAGGCGAGATCACTTCCCCGCGCCAGTTGGTGGTCCAGCCGCACATCGAAATGGTCGTCACGATCGCGCTCGGTTGGTGAGGACACAAAGTTCTGGCCTGGAACCGCGCGGTTGGGCAGCGGATAGAGCGCGGCAATCGCTACGCCCACCGGATTCTGAAAGGCGCCCGGAATCTTGTTGCCCGCAAACGGCTGCTGGGTGAAGGGATTGATCACCGGCTGCGGGTCCGCCGAAAAATCGCCCGCGCGCTCGGCCAGGGTGGGCACGTTGCTCACCTGCGTGATTCCTTCGCGCACGCGCCGGCCTTCGTAATCGGCGAAGAAGAACGTGCGGTTCTTGCGGATGGGCCCGCCGAGCGTCGCCCCAAACTGGTTGCGCTGGTACTGGGGTTTGGATTGATCGGACGGTGCGAAGAAGTTGCGGGCATCTGTCGCCCCATTGCGGAAGAACTCGTACGCGCTGCCATGGAACGCGTTCGTGCCCGACTTCAGCACGACGTTCACCTGGCCGCCGGCATTTCGCCCGAACGAGGCGTCATACACGCTGGTCAGCACCTCGAACTCCTGAATCGCGTCGACGGGCGGCGTTACGCCGACCGTATTGAGTTTGGGATCGCCGTTGTAGACGCCGTCGAGCAGGAAGTTGTTCGAGTCCTCGCGCGCTCCGTTGATATTGAACGCCAGGTCCCCGCGGACCGAGCCAGCCGAGCCGGGAGCCGCCGGCGCCGCACCGGGAACCAGCAGCGCCAGTTCGTAAAAATTCCGCCCGTCTAGCGGCAGGCCCTTGATATTGCGGTTTTCGATCACAGTGCCGAGCGCCGCGGAATCTGTCCGCACCATGGTGCGTGTCGCGGTAACCACGATGGCGTCGGTTCGATTTCCGGCAAGCAGCGGCACGTCGACGCGGAATTCCTGGTCGAGCGCGAGCGTGAGCGGTTGCCGGTAGGCGCGATAACCAGCGTGCTCCACCAGTAATTGATAGCCGCCCGGCGGCAGTCCTGTAACCAGGAATTCACCGTGCGGGTCGCTGACCGTGGCGCGCTTTCGATTGGTTGCGTCGTCCGTCAGGCTGATCGCGGCGCCGGCGAGCGGCTGATGCGAGGCGTCAGTCACAACTCCGGCGATGGATCCGCGCACGGATTGGGGGCTGGCATTCCCCGCCAGCAACAGGATCAGGGAAAGGGTAGAGAAAAGTCGGAGCATGAAGCGAGTCAAATCCCTATACTATAGCCTGACAATAGATGCGTTTCGTATGGATGCTTCTTCTTCTGACGTGGACTCGGGCGCAAGGTGAGGACTGGCCCCAGTTTTTGGGGCCCACGCGCAACGGGATCTATGCCGGCGTGGAGCTGGGCGCCCTCCCCAAATCCGGGCCCGCCACGGCCTGGAAAATCGATGTGGGGCACGGGTTCAGTGGGGCTGTCGTGGCGCGCGGACGGGTCATCCTGTTCCACCGCCGCGACAACCGCGCCTTAGTGGAAAGCCTGGACGCCGGTACGGGCAAACGCGTCTGGGTGGCCGAATATCCAACCGATTACCGCGATGACTTCGGCTTCGACGATGGCCCCCGGGCCACTCCCGCGATAGCCGGTGAGAGAATTTACACTTTTGGCGCCGAAGGGGTGTTGCAGTCGCTCGATTTTTCGACCGGCAAACGCATCTGGAGCGTGGACACGAAGCAGAAGTTTGGAGCAGACAAGGGCTTTTTCGGCGCGGCCTGCTCGCCGCTGGTCGAGGACGGTCGCGTGCTCCTGAATGTGGGAGGCCCGCATGGAGCAGGCATCGTGGCCTTCGACGCCGCCACGGGAAGGGTTCTTTGGACGGCGACCAATGACGAAGCCGGTTACTCCGCACCCGTGGCCACGACCATCGGCGGCGCCCGGCACGCTCTGTTTCTCACACGCAGCGGCCTGGTGGACATCGATCCGGCAACCGGCAAGATTCGCTTTCAGTTTCCCTAGCGGTCGCGCAGCCATGCCTCCGTAAACGCCGCCGCGCCGGTGGCAGCCGGCAACCTGGTGTCTCTCTCCGCGAGCTATGGAACCGGCGCCACGTTGCTCGAGATTCAAGGCTCCGACGTGAAGCAGCTTTGGGCCTCCGATGACGTACTCTCCAGTCACTACGCCACCAGCGTTTATCGCGACGGCTATTTGTACGGCTATCACGGCAGGCAGGAATACGGGCAGAGCTTCCGCGCGGTGGAACTCAAGACCGGCAAAGTGCAGTGGAACGTGGATGGATTCGGCGCGGGCACCGTGACGCTGGCCGGCGACCGCCTGGTGCTGGTGCGGGAGGACGGCGAACTGGTGCTTGCAACAGCATCGCCCAAGGGGTTCCAGCCGCTGGCGCGCACCCAGTTGCTCCCGGCTGTGATTAGGGCCTACCCGGCGCTCGCGGATGGCAGGCTGTATCTGCGCAATGAGCACTCGCTCGGGTGTTTTCGCTTGAGATAGCGAATTACTCGGTTCGCCCGATCCGGTATAACTTCGTCGCAGTCCGAATGATCAGGCTGCCGCGCGCGATGGCTGGCGTCGCCATGCACATTTCGCCCAGCGAGTTCTTTCCAAGCACCTTGAACTCGGAGCCAGCCTGGATAACGAACGTGTCGCCGTCCTCGCTCAGCGCGAAGATTTTGCCATTTGAGGCCCATGGGGACGCGGTGAACGCGGCAGCCTCAGGGTCGATGCGCTGCTTGCCGTAAATCTCACGGCCCGTGTGTGCATCGTGACAGGTGAAAATGCCGCGGTCGAGGAGCGTGTAGTAGTAGTCGCCGTAGACCAGAGGCGACGGATTATACGGCCCGGCTTGCCGCTGATACCAGGCGATGTACTCGTTGCTCGCCTCCCCCTCCTTCAGGCTGATGTCACCGCGCGCGCCGGCCCGCACTGCGTATACCGGTCGCACGGCATCGCCCACGTAACCAGAAGCGAGGAACAGGAGGCCGTGTTGCGCGAACGGCGTCGGAATCACAATCGATGACATACCCCCAAACTCCCAGAGCAGCTTGCCGTCCAGATCGTAAGCGCGGACCTTGCGCGTGCCGGAAGTAATGATCTCGGTGCGGCGATCGTTTTCCCAGATATAGGGTGTCGACCAGTTGCTGTCCTCGTCGCGCTCGACTCGCCAGATCTGCTTGCCCGTGCGTTTATCAAGCGCCGCCAGAAACGACCGGTCATCGTTATCGTTGACTACGTAGATGCGGTCCTTGTACAGCACCGGCGAAGCCGCGGTTCCCCATCCATAACGCGTGTGAAACGGCCCCCAGGGCTGTGACCATACGGGTTTGCCGTCCATGTCGAAAACGAAAAGACCCAGGTTGCCGAAGTATGAGTAGACGCGCTCGCCATCAGTGACGGGCGTTTCCGAAGCGTAGGTGTTCTTGAGGTGGTGGGAACTCGCCGGCACGCCGCGATGCACCTCGCGTACCCAGGCGATCTTGCCGGTCTTCCAGTCGACCGCGTAAACCATCCAGCGATGCTCGTCGGCCGGAATGGCCTCGCGGTTGCCGCCGAAGTAAAGGCCTTTCTTGGGCGCTTCAGGCGACACGGTACTGATAACGGAGGTCAAGAAAATCCGATCGCCCCATACGACGGGCGAGGACCAGCCGCTCCCGGGAATCTCACCTTTCCACACAACGTTGCGCGTGGCGCTCCAGGTGTCGGGCACCTGTGGATCGTCGGCGACACCGCTGGACTGCGGTCCGCGGAACTGGGGCCATTGGTCCGCCGCGCGCGAGAAGCTAGCGAATAGGAACAGGGTCAGCAGAACTCGCATGGAACAACTCTACTACTCGGCCGCGACGTTCGCCCCAGCTGGCCGTCCCCCAGATAAGGCGTGCACCTGCGTTACACTCAAAAAACGTGACCCCGACAATCCCAACCGCCCTGGATACAAGAGTAAAATCCGCGCGCGAAGCGCTTGACGCGTGGGTGCGCGAAATCGTCTCGTGGCACTTCGATCCCGCAACCGGGTGCCCCTTCTGGCTGGATTATGCCAAACGCCTCGACTGGGACCCTCGCCGTGAAATCCGCGGCTATGAGGATCTCGGCCGGCTTGGCTATTTCCAGGACGAGTGGCTGCGCGGCGGACCCGTGCGCCGCTGGGTGCCGCGCGCCTATGCCGACAGGCCGGTGTTCATCTTCGAGACGGGCGGGTCAACGGGCGTGCCCAAGTCGCGGATCAGTATCGACGATTTCCGCACCGATTACGAAGCGTTCAGCGCCACGCTTCCCGACGAATTCTTCCCGCGCGGAGCCGATTGGCTGATGGTCGGTCCCAGTGGTCCGCGGCGGCTGCGCCTCGCGGTCGAGCACCTGGCGCAATACCGTGGCGGCATTTGTTTCATGGTGGACCTGGATCCGCGCTGGGTCATCAAGCTCATCAAAATGGGCGAAATCGACATGGCCGAGCGCTACAAGCAGCACGTGATCGAGCAGGGCCTCACGCTGCTGCGGGCGCACGACAACATTCAGTGCCTCTTCACCACACCCAAGCTGCTTGAAGCGTTGTGCGAAAAAGTGTCTCTGAAAAAAATCGGCATCAAGGGCGTGTTCTGCGGCGGAACGGAGATGACGCCGCAATTCCACCGGTTCGCCGTGGAGGAACTACTCGACGGCGTGTACTTTGCTCCCACGTATGGAAACACTCTGATGGGTCTGGCGGTGCACAAGCCGCGCGTGCCGGAAGACAATTTTGCTGTCATCTACTATCCACCCGCGCCCAAGGCGGTGATCGAGGTCGTCGACCCGGATCAGCCCGATCGTGTGGTGGGTTACGGCGAAACCGGCCGCGTGCGCCTGACCACCCTGACGCGCGAGTTTTTCATGCCGCAGTTTCTGGAGCGCGACGAAGCGGAAAGAGAGCCGCCGTGCGAATTGTATCCGTGGGACGGCGTACGCAACGTGCGGCCGTTCTCGCGGTTCCAGTCGAAGGTGGTGGAGGGAGTGTACTGATGCTGCACATTCCTCTCTTGCGCTATGGCAAGCCGTATCGCAGCCTCGATGTGGTGCGCGTGCCGCATTACCGCACGCGCGAGCCGTTTGTCGAAATCAGCCAGGCGAATGCCGGGCTGATTCGCCGGGATCTGCTCGATCTCGACGGCACGCGGCAGAGGTTGGCGAATTTTCCGTCGGCCGAGCTTCTGAAAATCTGCGAGAACGCCGCGGAGCTTTTCCTCGACAGCCCCCTTCCCCTGGGCGACGGCGTGCAGACGCCCGACGATTACGTGCAGCAGGTTTCGGCCACCACGGGTCTTCCCTATGTTCTCGCCCGTAAGAACATGCACAAGATCCACAAGGTGATGGCCGAGATGCGTGCCGTGCTGGGCGGGCTCACACGCAACCTGGATCTCACGGTACTCGATCGCGGCTTCGGCACCGTCGCCGGGCAGGAATTGAGTTTCTTCGCTCGTGGCAATTCTCTGGGCGTCGTGTTGCCCAGCAACTCGCCCGGCGTCCACTCATTGTGGATTCCGGCCTTTGCCCTGAAAGTACCCCTGGTGCTCAAGCCCGGAAGCGCCGAACCGTGGACGCCCTATCGCATTATCCAGGCCCTGATTGGCGCCGGTGCGCCGCCCGAGGCTTTCTGCTACTACCCGGCCGATCACTCGGGCGGCGGCGAGATCCTGCGGCGGTGCGGGCGCGGCATGGTCTTCGGGGACGTGGGTTCGACGAAACTTTGGCAGGGTGATTCTCGTATCGAAGTGCATGGCCCCGGCTATAGCAAGCTCGTTCTGGGCCAGGATGCCGTGGGCGACTGGGAAAAATACCTTGACGTGATGGTCACTTCCATCGTCGAAAATTCCGGCCGGTCCTGCATCAACGCATCCGGTGTGTGGGTGCCGGCGCACGGGGCCGAGATTGCCCAGGCGCTCGCCGAACGGTTGTCGCGTGTGGTTCCGCGGGATGCCGAAGATCCGGAAGCGCAGCTCGCGCCGTTTGCCGATCCAAGCGTCGCCGAGCGGATTTCGGACATGATCGACAGCCAACTCGAAGGGGCCACGGACGTCACGGCTCAGGTGCGCGGCTCTGGCCGGCTGGCTACGCACCAGGGTTGTGGCTACCTGCTGCCGACGGTCGTTCACTGTCCGGATCCGGAGCATCCGCTGGCCAACCGTGAATTTCTGTTCCCGTTCGCGAGCGTGGTCGAAGTGGATGAAGCCGAGATCCCGAGAGCGCTGGGGCCGAGTCTGGTGTTGACCGCGATCACCGAGAACCAGAAACTGATCGACCGGCTGCTGGCTTCGCCGTTCGTGGGCCGATTGAACCTCGGCGCTATCCCCACGAACCACATCCAGTGGGACCAGCCGCACGAGGGCAACCTGTTCGATCACTTGTACGCGCGCCGCGCGTTCCAGCGTGCCATGGCTTCATGAGAATTCTCTCGTTCACCGCCGGCGCCGCATCCATGTACTGCGGCAGTTGTCTGCGTGACAACGCGCTGGCGGCGGAGTTGCTGGCTCAGGGCCATGATGTTGTGCTGCTGCCCCTCTATACGCCCACGCTTACCGACGAACCAAACGTCAGCCGTCAACGCGTGTTCTTCGGAGGCGTCAGCGTGTACCTGGAGCAGCATCTGTCGCTGTTCCGGTCGACGCCGGCATGGCTCGACGGCATCTGGGACTCCATGCCGGTCCTGAAAGCGGCCTCACGCCGCTCGATTGCCGTCAGCCCGCACGATCTCGGCGAACTCACTCTCTCGATGCTGCGCGGCGAGCACGGCCGTCAGCGCAAGGAGTTTGGCAAGCTGATGCGCTGGGTGCGCAGCCAACCGGCCCCCGACATTGTAAACCTCCCCAACTCCATGCTCATCGGGCTGGCCGGTCCCATCAAGGCGGCGCTCGAGCGGCCGGTCTGCTGCACGCTGCAAGGTGAAGATCTGTTTCTCGAAGGCCTCGGCGAGCCGTGGCGCTCGCAGGCGCTCGAACTCATCCGCGCGCAGATCGATTCAGTAGATGCCTTCATCGCGGTGAGTGATTATTACGCCGGGTTCATGTCCCGTTACCTCGGAATCCCGGAGCGCAAGATGCACGTGGTGCCGCTCGGCATCAATCTGAAGGGCCACGATACCGGTTTCCGTTTTGGCACCAACTGTTTCACCGTCGGATATTTCGCCCGCATCGTCCCCGAGAAGGGTTTGAATTTTTTGTGCGAGGCTTACCACAAGTTGCGCCGTGAAACGGATTTTTCCGGCGCGACGCTCGAAGCCGCCGGGTATCTTGCCCCCGAGCATCACGGCTATCTCCACGGCATCGAGCAGCAGATGAAGCAGTGGGGCCTTGGCGACGAATTCCGTTATCGCGGCGCGCTCGACCGCGTGCATAAAATCGACTTCCTCCGCAGCCTGAGCGTTCTCTCAGTCCCCGGCCCGTATGCCGAGCCGAAGGGCATTTACGCCCTTGAGGCCATGGCCAATGAAGTGCCCATCGTCCAACCGCGCCATGGCGTCTTTCCGGAAATGATCGAAAAGACCGGCGGCGGAATTCTCGTCGAGCCCGGCAGCGTGGACAGCCTGGCGGAAGGCCTGTACTCCCTGTGGCGCGACCAGGCGCGGGCAGAGGAACTAGGGCTGCGGGGCGCGGAGGGTGTGCGCAGCCATTACAGCGCGGCTCGGATGGCTGCACGAGCCATCCAGGTTTACGGTGAGGTTGTCGCGGATGGCGCCCACTCATCGCCGCGGGTCACGAACGCGTGAAGTTCGGGGCGGTGTGTCCGACAACGTAATTCAGCCAGCCAGGCTCCGAGATAAAGAGGATTTCTGCGAGGCTCTTTTGGTGGGAATCGTTCCGTCTGTCACCGGGTTTTCACCTGTAGTAGAGTTGGAAGCGCGGCTTCGGAGGCGGTTGCGACCCGAGAAACGCGGCCCGAAAGCCAAGACGGTCAGCACAGACACGCCACTCAGTTTGGGGGTTTTGTAGCCTGTCCCCGAATCTGTCCACCGGAACAACGAGCACGGAGTGTCAATAGCTCGGGACCGGCTCGATACTGGAGCGAAGATACGTGTGGAGAAACCTGTGGAACCCGATGCGTACCGGAAGAGCGGGAGGGAATCGAGATTCAGGTTTCTGTTCGGCCTCGGGACCGGGATATTCCTTTTCGGCGCGCTCTTTTCGCAAACGAAAGGTCCTGACAGAACGCCAGACCTGGTCATATTCGCCACAGCGGCAGCGCTCCTTCTAGCTGCTCTGTTGGTGGGCCAACTGCCAAGGCATAAGGCTATCTCCGAATGGCGGAGTGGATCTCTCTCTACCGCGATTGGGGTGATTGAGTTGGTTTTGTCCCTGAGCTTCATCAAAGACTTGGTCTTGTATGGACTTCACAGGCGCTAATCGAACGTGACAAGATGAGAGCATTTTTGATGTTTGCGGCGCTGAACGTGGTGCTTTTTGGTCAACGGACGCCCGAATCGATGACGAAGCTTTCCGTACGGCTCGAAAGCCCAGAAGTTCCTGAAGGGAGTTTTCCCGCAAAACCGAAGCTCATGTACCGGGCTGGAATCGGCTACTGTCGCACCGAGGAACTCCCTGATACCGAGCACGGCATTCACGAAAGTTTCGGGGACAGGCTACGAAACCCCGAAACCGATGAGAGTCTTGCCTGGCGATGCCGACTATCCCATTCCATGGCACGAATGGCACGCGTAGTGGCGCTGGGATGCTGGCATCACGTAACGCAACGCGGGAACCGGCGGCAAAGCGTATTCTTTGAGGACGCCGACCGCGCCATGTATCTACAGTTGTTGGCGCAGCATTGCCGGCGGGCATCGGTGGGGATCGCCGGGTATTGCCTGATGGGGAAC